>JBCDKW010000005.1:0-178917 GCA_038746145.1 Pseudomonadota bacterium | reverse complement strand
GAAATCGAAATCTCTGACCAGCTCGACATCATCATCGGTGCGCGCTTCGACGAGTTCGAAATTGATGTCTTCAATGTCCCTGCGAATGAAAACCGCAGCAGGACAGACGACAAAGTCACGCCGCGTCTCGGCGTCGTTTACAAACCAATGGAAAACATCTCCATTTACGGCAGCTATAGCGAGAGCTTCCTGCCGCGCTCCGGCGAGCAGTTTGCCAATATCAATGGCAACAATAACGCACTCGATCCAAATGAGTTCACAAACCTCGAAGCGGGTGTGAAGTGGAACTTCACTGAAGCGCTCAGCTTCACAGCTGCGATCTTCGAAATCGAACAGAGCTCACCTCAGGTTGCGGATTCCGATCCGTCTACTCTCGATGTCATTGATTCAGAGATCAGCGGGATCGAGCTGCAACTTCAAGGACAGGTCACGAATGACTGGTTTGTCTCTGCCGGGTTCAGCACATTAGACGGCGAAATCGTTGACCGCAGCGGCCCAACAGGGCGCACGCCACGCGAATTGCCTGAGACGATGTTCTCACTCTGGAATGCCTATCAGGTCACAGACCAGTTCGGCCTAGGCCTCGGTCTGACCTATCAGGATGAGAGTTTCATCAATAATAGTAACTCCGCTGTTCTCCCGAGCTACACGCGTGTCGACGCTGCGGCTTACTATGACGTCTCTGATACGTTGAGACTTCAGGTGAACATCGAAAACCTGACGGATGAGACTTACTTCCCATCTTCCCACAGCACGCACCAAGCAACTGTCGGTGCACCGCTGAACGCCCGCTTCACGATTAGCGGTCGCTTCTAAGAGAGGTTTCTCTTTACCAAAGCAAAGCCTCGCCTTTCAAAAAGGCGGGGCTTTTTTGCGACCGCATTCCATTTTGGCTAACTGAACACGCAAAATCCGCACCCCGTATCTTCCCTTTTTGACCATTTCGTTCCATGACGCGGCGCAAAGTTAGACCATTCATTTTACGACCTGCGCAAGGACACGAAAAAATGACCTCAGCCGCTTCCCAAAACCCAACCCCGATTACTGCTGCCTATGGCGATGGCATCGGCCCCGAAATTATGAAAGCCGCCCTGCGCGTGATGCAGGCTGCAGGCGCTCAGCTCGACCTGAAGACGATCGAAATCGGCGAGAAAGTCTATCTCTCCGGCAATACAGCGGGCATCGCACCGGAGGCGTGGGATACGCTGCGCGACACAGGTGTCTTCTTCAAAGCGCCGATCACAACGCCCCAAGGCGGCGGCTATAAGAGCCTCAACGTGACAGTCCGCAAATCGCTCGGCCTTTATTCAAACGTCCGTCCCGTGACGGCCCTCTCCCCTTTCGTCGAGACCAAGCATCCGGACATGGATCTCGTCATCATTCGCGAAAATGAGGAAGATCTCTATGCCGGGATTGAGCACCGCCAGACCGATGAGGTCTATCAGTGCTTGAAACTCGTCTCGCGTCCGGGATGTGAGAAAATCGTGCGCTACGCGTTTGAATACGCGCGCGCCAATAAACGCAAGAAAGTCACCTGCTTCTCCAAAGACAATATCATGAAGTTGACCGACGGCCTGTTCCACAAAGTCTTTGATGAAGTCGCGGTTGAATATCCCGAGATTGAGACAGAGCACTGGATCATCGATATCGCCGCGGCGAAACTCGCCGACACACCGGAAGACTTCGACGTCATCGTCACCTCCAATCTCTATGGCGACATTGTCTCCGACATCGCTGCCCAGATTGCAGGTTCGGTCGGCATGGCTCCATCGGCGAATATCGGTGCGAGCGTGTCCATGTTCGAAGCCATCCACGGCTCTGCGCCGGCCATCGCGGGTCAAGGCATCGCCAACCCATCAGGCCTGCTGCTCGCAGGCGTCATGATGCTGGTTCATATTGGTCAGCCTGCGGTGGCGGAGACAGTCCACAATGCCTGGCTCAAAACCATCGAGGATGGCGTCCACACGGCCGATATTTATGACGCGTCGATCTCCACCGATAAGGTCAACACGCAGGGCTTCGCAGATGCTGTCATAGCGCGTCTCGGCCAAACCCCGACCAAGCTCAAACCCGTCACTTACGACAAAGATGCCAAGCCGTTCGAAATGCCAAAAGTCGAACGGCGCACCCCTGCCAAGCAGGAACTGGTCGGCATCGATGTTTTCGTTCAGTCGACCGAACATGCTGAAACTGTCGCCGAAGGCCTAAAAGCTGCCCAAGGCGACGCGCTGGATCTGGTCATGATCACCAATCGCGGCGTGAAAGTCTGGCCAAACGGCCTTCCGGAAACCTTCTGCACCGACCATTGGCGCTGTCGTTTCATGGGCGTAGAGGGTGCAGACCTGAACCACAAAACAATCGCAAAGCTGATGAGCAGCCTTGCAGAGGCCAACATGGACTTCATCAAGACCGAGCAGCTGTACACCTATGACGGTGAGGCGGGTTATTCTCTCGGCCAAGGACAATAGAAGCGAGCAGTCAGGCCCTAACCCCTCACGCCAACACGCGCTATATCTCAGACAAGCAAGACAAAGAGGCTCCCATGCACGGCGAATATAAAATCCCGAACGGTAAAATGGTCGTCGCAGACGTCGAAACGGACGGCAACACGATCACAAAAGCGCAGATCGCCGGTGACTTCTTCCTTGAACCCGCCGAAGCGCTCGCTGACATCAACGCTGCGGTCATTGGCCTGCCTGTCACCGCCAGCGTCGAAGACATCGCCTCCCTGATCTCGGCCAAAGTCCCTGCAGGCACGCAATTCATCGGCTTTACCGCCCAGTCGGTCGCCATTGCAGTCCGCCGCGCGCTCGGCGTATCCAAAACATGGCGCGATTTTGAGTGGCAGATCATCGACGCAGAGCCGATGACGCCCGCAATGCATGTCGCCGTCGATGACGTCCTCGCCCGCGAAGTCGCCGAAGGCCGCCGCGCACCAACCCTGCGCTTCTGGGACTGGGAACGCCCCGCGATCATTATCGGCGCGTTCCAATCGCTGAAGAATGAGGTCGATCTGGAAGCCGCAGAGGGTTTTGGCGTGACCACAGTCCGGCGCATGACAGGCGGCGGCGCGATGTTTGTCGAACCGGGCTCAACCATCACCTATTCAGTCTATGCGCCCGGCGAACTGGTCGCGGATATGACAATCGCCGACTCCTACTCTTTCCTCGACAATTGGGTGCTGGTTGCCCTGAACGAGATGGGCGTTGAGGCGACCTATAAGCCCCTCAACGACATTTCCAGCCCGGCTGGCAAAATCGGTGGTGCGGCTCAGAAACGCTATATGAAGGGCACGGTCCTTCACCACGTCACAATGGCCTATGATATGGACGCCGCAAAGATGATGCAGGTCCTACGCATCGGTCGCGAGAAGCTCTCTGACAAAGGCACAGCCAGTGCCGCAAAACGCGTTGATCCTGTGCGCAGCCAAACCAATCTCGAGCGCGATGACGTCATGACCCGTATGCGCGATACGTTCGTAAAACTGCATGGCGGCACACCGGCATCCCTGACAGCAGATGAGCGCGCTCAGGCTGAAAAGCTGGTCGAGGAGAAATTCGGCACTGAGAAGTGGTTGAACTTCCTACCTTAAGCTAGAAGGTCGGCTCTAATTTAAAGCTTCGTCATCACGCGGTTTAGCGGGCACAAAAGCAGGCGGCAAAGGCTCAGCCGGAACGCCTTCTTCTTTCAATTCCGCACGCTCGTCCGCCGTCGTCTCGCCCCAGATCGGCTTGTGCTCGGTTTCGCCATAGTGCATCGCGCGCGCTTCCGTCGCGAAGCCATCGCCAACATAGTCAAAGTTCTCAGAAACATGCTGGCGCGCAGCCGCCGCCAATTTGCCAAAAACCTTCTGCGGATCAGGCGGCGCACTCTTTTTTGTACCGGAAACAGCAGGCGCCATAATTGCCTTGGCGACATTCGTCCCATCACAGGCTGCACAGCTCAGCTGGCCACGCTCTTTCTGCTCATCAAACGCGCTCGATGAGGCGAACCAGCCATCAAACTCGGCATCGCAATCGTGACAGATGAGAGCGTACTTGATCATTAAATGCCTAGGCAGCTAGCAACCCGTCTAATTTCCCGGCCCGCTCCAGAGCCATCATGTCATCACAGCCGCCAATGTGCAGGTCGCCGACAAAAATCTGCGGGAAGGTCCGTGCGCCACCGGAGCGCTGCACCATTTCAGCTTTCTTCTCAGCATCCATGCCGGCATCAATATGCGTCATGTCTACGCCCTTATCCTTCAAAAGAGACAACGCGCGCGTGCAATACGGGCAGAATTGGCGGGTATAAATCGTGACATGCGCCATGGGTCAGGGCTCCTGAATCAGTTTCAGGTCTTATATGGTAATGTCCGTGTCCCTTACAACGCGCGCCAGCACCAGCACATTGATGCGCGAGACCCCTGCCCGTTTTAGAGCCAGTGTCGCCGCCGAAAGCGTCGATCCCGTCGTGTAAACATCATCGACCAGTGTTACTGTTGCGCCTTCCAGCTGATCTTTCCGTGCATCTCTCACCGCAAAGGCCCCGGCAACATTCTTTCGCCGCTGCCGCGCTGTCAGCCCGCCTTGGCTCGGCGTGGCTTTTACGCGCTTCAACCCATCCACCATCAAACCAACGCCAGATCGCCGCGCAACCGCCTGCGCCAGCCATCCGGCCTGATTAAACCCGCGTCGCACCAACCGCTGATAATGCAGCGGCACAGGCACAAGCCAATCGGTGTCCTCCAACACATCCGATCCAGCCATCGCCATCCAGGTCCCCATCGCGCCCAATCCATCGCGGCGACCACCATGCTTGAACTCAAGAATCATCTGGCGGGTCACATCATCATAGGCGAGCGCCGCACGCGCCTGATCCCAGCGCGGCGCTTTCGCGGCACATGCCCCGCACAGGCTTTCAGCACCCAAGTCGATATCAAGAACAGCCGCACAAGATCGACACCCGCCACCATTCAGAAACCGAAGCTTCGCAAAATCCTTAGGCGCGATAACCCCCTCGCCCCCGTGGCGTTCTCCAGTCAGGACAGACCGCGCAGGCCAGACAAACTCAGCAACGGATCGCAGCCCGGCCTTCGCCGCTGCACCCATCCGCGTCATGTCCGTCTCAAGAAAACCCACGCTTTTCCCATAATGTTCAAGCCGCGCCGAATCTCATTGCGCAATCAAAATTATGTAGCTGTGGTGAAAGGAGTCGAGTCTTTTCTGACGAAGGTTAAGCCATCAGTCTATTTGCGTCTCGACGTCCTATAATTGAGATTGCATCGAAAAATAGTGTAGGTACGAACGACAATTATAAAGCAGTCGCTAGTGACATCTGGCTGTTCGGCTGGGCCTCGCTCCGCGCCAACCGAAACCGTCGAAGCCCGGAAGTGAGAAGCATAGCCTTATGGACGCAATAAAGGGAGTGGGAAGTAATTGAGGCGCAGGAGTAGGATTACCACAGGAAGAATCAAATGGCAGAAATAGACCCTATCGAATATGAGTACACATCGGGTACCACAGAAATCGATAGCAACGCACTCGAGGTATCCAGCAAGAAAAGGAGTGATTTCTTACACGTCTGGGCTTCTTCTAATGATGATCTTATTTTTACATTCTACACAGCACCAAAGCAAAAAGTCTCTGTGACACTATCAGAACTGAAGGAAATCATCGAAGAGGCACAGAGTTTCGTGAAATATTTTGGGCCAGCAGATGAATGGCCAGAGGGCTAACCGCGCTTTGAAAACAAATCTAAGACAGGCTTCACCACCTTACTCCCCGCCTGCCCGAGCCGCATGGCTTGGCCCAATCGCTTCTCAATGTGCGCATCCAGATCGGCCTCATCCGGCCTATCGGCCCAGAACATCACAACCGATGGGATCACCGCGGAAAGAAGCCCGCGTTTGGTCTGGCGGTTATAGTCTGTCGCGGTGTCGCCGGCCGCTTCCCACACCGCATCGGCAATGGCCCAAACCGTGCGGCTGGCTGCACCTGCGCGCGTTGGGAACACGCCGCAGACGGCCGCCTTCTTTACGGCACGGCGATACGGATCAAGCTGCGCGAGCCAGAGTTTCAGCCCTTCCCCGACACGCTCATGCGTGCGTAGGTCGGACAGATCACGAGCGGCCATCTCTTCGAGCATTTTGTCGGCGGCGCGCTGAAACATGTGATCGATCAGGTCATTGACGCCGCCGGGCGCGGCCAGTGCACACTCGCCCTCACTCAGGCCTGCCTGCGAAGCCGCAGATTTCGCGTTTGCCTCACTCCAGCCGCGCTCTTCGGCAATCGGCAAAAGCGCCTCCAACCAGCGATCTTTCAGCGTGTGCGATGGTCTCTCCATGATTCTCACTCCGGGTGTGGGCAAATGGGACACCCCATGATATAGGCGCGTTTTGAAATTGAGGCAGTGGCCATTTTGCACCGTCTCCACAACACATACGCCAATGGAGAGTTCACCATTATCCAGATCACCGTCCGCGACAACAATGTCGAGCAGGCCCTGCGCGCGCTCAAGAAGAAGATGCAGCGCGAAGGCCTCTTCCGCGAAATGAAGTCCCGCACTTATTTTGAAAAGCCCTCTGAAAAGAAGGCCCGCCAGAAAGCAGAAGCGGTTCGCCGTGCGCGTAAACTGGCCCGCAAACGCGCCCAGCGCGAAGGCTTGCTCTAGGCTTTATTTTCGTATGTGTTTCAGCGCCTCTCAGCCTATGGCTCGAGAGGCGCTTTGTATTTTGAGGGTCTCATGGCGTTTGAGCTTTATCCGGCAATCGATCTGAAAGACGGTCAATGCGTCCGCCTTTTGCGCGGCGAGATGGATCAAGCGACACAGTATAATCCAGACCCCGCAGATCAGGCCCGACGCTTCGCGGACATGGGCTTCAAGAACCTGCACGTGGTTGATCTGAATGGGGCTTTCGCCGGCGAGAGCGCCAACTCAGAGGCCGTAAAGGCCATCCTCAAAGCAACCGACGCCCCCGTCCAATTGGGCGGTGGCATTCGCACACGTGACCAGATCGACGCTTGGCTCGACGCAGGCGTCTCCCGTGTGATCCTCGGCACAGCAGCCCTGCGCGATCCAGACCTCGTCAAAGAGGCGGCGCGCGCGCTTCCAAACCAGATCGCCGTCGGCATCGACGCAAAAGACGGAATGGTCGCCGTCGAAGGATGGGCCGAAACCTCCGATATGCCCGCGGTCGAGTTGGCGAAAGCTTTTGAAGGCTGCGGTGTCGCAGCGCTAATCGTCACAGACATCGCCCGCGACGGTATGAAGACGGGCGTCAATGTCGACTTCACCGGTGAAATTGCAGATTCCGTATCAATTCCGGTCATCGCCAGCGGTGGCGTCGCCAGCGCCTCAGATATCACAACTTTGCGCGCCTATTCCGGCCGGCGCGCCATTTCAGGCTCTATCCTCGGTCGTGCGCTTTATGATGGCGATCTCGATCCGGCTGAAGCCATCCGCCTCGCAGCCTAGTGCATCTCAATCTTGGCATCGCGCTCAAGAAGACCAGCCAACTGACCCAGACGTCGTTTCACGGTCCCCGAAACCATATCTCTGTCGCTTTCAGTGACGTTCAGGATCACGTCCGTCTCCGCAATTTCAAGGGATGCACGCGCGAGGATGCTGGCAGACCGCCCGCTAAACACACCGGCCAAACGCATCGCCGTGCCGAGAATGCGTGCCTGTTTCTGCTCTATCTCAGGGCGCAGCGCCTTTAAGTCTTCCGGAATTGCATGCTTGAACGTGTAGCGTGACGCACAGGCGTGCGCTGCAAACAAACGCTCGCGATGATCAAGCAGTGGATAGGGCGCGCGCAAGACCTGCTCATAGACCAGATTAGGGCGGTGATCCGGGTGCATCCGCGCACCCGTGTCGGCAAGATAACAAGCCGTTTCAACCGTTTGTGCCGATATGTTCAAAGCTGCAGCAACCGGTGTGCAAAACTGCAGAAGCCCTGCCGCATAGGCTTTGGTTTCAAAGGTCGGTCGTAGGAACAGGCGCAAGAAGTCGTTCAGAGGGGTCCCACTCTCGTCCTCGCCTCCCATCGCATCGCTTACCACCCCTTCACGCAGACCATAAGCGGAAATGGTCACACGCTCGACCTTGGCGACTTTCATCAAGGCTTCGAGGACGATCGCTGTGTGCAGAAGTGTCTCGTATCGGCGTTTGGCAACGCGCTGGAGCCGGCTGCGCGTTGCCTTATCAACGCGCGCAAAGTCGGCGGTGTCGATCACTTCGCGCACGTTTGCGATAGACATTTGATAGCCGTGCAGAACCCGCAGCGGATACCCTGTCAGGTCCATGTGCACGGCCGCCACATTTCGCCAGCCCCCGCCGACGCCGTAGAGGTCCCGCCCCTTAATCGGCAATAATTCAGAGGTTTTCAAAATCTGCCGCACAGCTTTCTTTCGCTTATCAAGCGGTAGATCAGCATCGTCAGCCCTTGCAAGAGGCCCGAGAAGGTGTGTCTCGCCTTCCCCGTGAACACGTCCGGACTTTAAGTATTGGAGCTCCATGCTCGAACCGCCGAGATCGGCGACGAGACCGTCAACGCTTCCAAAGCCAGCCGAAACGCCAAGTGCAGAGATACGCCCTTCATCTGCGCCCGTCAGAACACGGACTGTCGTGCCTAAAACAGACTCAACCTCTTCAACAAAAGCAGGCCCGTCTTCTGCGACGCGCACAGCTGCTGTCGCAACAGGATAAACTTCAGAGATACCGAGACTATCCAGAATAGCCGCATACCGCCGGCAGACATCCAGCGCCATAGTCCGCCCTTCAGGCGACAACTGTCCCGTGTCGGATAGGCCCCGCCCTAGCCCCGCCATGGCCTTCTCATTGAAAGATTGCAACATCGCTCCGCCGAGCACGTCATAGATCACAAGGCGACAGGAGTTCGACCCGATATCTATGACGGCGGCGCGACGAACATCCATGCGCTAACGTTTCGATCGTTTTCGCGGTGCCAATCGCGGCGGCTCGCTGACAACAAGCGCGCTACCACGCCCGGACAGGCTGGGATTATCCATGAAATATTGGTGCGCACTGAACCCGGCTTCACCGGTTGGGCTCAACGCTCTGTGATATTCCCCGTCCGAATCCATGTCCCAACTTTGCATATCATCATTCAGATTCGCCACCATAATCTGGTTCAGAACCTGACGATGGACAGTCGGAACTTCAATCGGCACGAGCGCTTCGACCCGCCGCTTCAGATTGCGGTCCATCCAATCGGCGGATGACATATACACCTTGGCCTTCGCGGATGGCAGCGGCTCCCCATTGGCAAAGCAGACAATCCGCGAATGCTCCAAAAACCGCCCAATCAGGCTCTTGACCTGTATCGTATCAGACAAGCCCGGCACTCCAGGGCGCAGACAGCAAATACCGCGAATAACGAGACGGATCGGAACCCCTGCCTGGCTCGCGCGATACAGTGCGTCAATTACATCCCCATCGACAAGCGAATTCATCTTCGCCCAGATGCCAGAAGGTTTTCCGGCTCTCGCAGCGTCCGCCTCAGCTTCAATCATGCCGATCAAATGGTCTTCCATCCGATGCGGCGACATCACCACTTTTTCCATCCCGGGCCCGGTCTCCGGTGGTTCGCGGTACGCGGTCACATAATTAAACAACCGCCCGGCATCGCGCCCAAGAGTAGGATCAGCCGTGAACAGGGCAAGGTCAGTATAAATCTTCGCTGTAACAGGGTGATAATTGCCGGTTCCGAAATGGGTATAAGTCTTCAACCCATCGGCTTCGCGCCGCACAACCAGAGAGACTTTAGCGTGCGTTTTATAATCGATGAAACCATACACGACTTGCACACCCGCCCGCTCCAGATCGCGCGCCAGTCGCAGATTTGTCTCTTCATCAAACCGCGCCTTGATCTCCACCAGTGCAGTCACTGTCTTACCCGCTTCAGCCGCCTCAGTCAGAGCCGCAACAATGGGCGAGTTCAGCGTCGTTCTGTATAGGGTCTGCTTGATCGCCACGACGTCAGGATCACGCGCCGCCTGCCGGATGAACTGCACGACGACGTCAAAGGATTCATAAGGGTGATGAACCAGAATATCCTTCGCGCGGATCGCCTCAAAACAGTCCCCACCCATTTCGCGAATGCGCTCTGGAAACCGCGCCTCAAAGGAAGAGAACAACAATTCAGGCCGGTCTTTTACGACCAGCTCAGACAGGTCCTTGAGGCCTAAAAGCCCGCTTTGGACCATCACATCACGCGCTTCAGCCCCAATCTCACGCACAATAAATTTGCGCAGGCTCGCCGGGCCGTCCTTGTCGATATGGATACGAACAATCCTCCCGCGACGCCGCTGTCGCAGTAGAATCTCAAACTCCGCGATGAGGTCCTCAGCTTCGTCTTCGATCTCGATATCGCTGTCGCGCACGATCCGAAAGACGCAGTGCCCATTCGATTTGAAGCCAGGAAACAGCATGGGCTCAAAATAAGCCATCACGCTTTCCAAACGCACGAATCGCAAAGCGCCCCTGCGGTTCGGCAAACGAATAAAGCGCGGTGAAAAGGCTGGCATAGGCACCAGCCCCACCATACTCTCGCCATTCCCGCTTTCCGGAATCAGTTGAAAGGCTACGGCAAAACCAAGATTTGGAATGAATGGAAACGGATGCGCCGGATCAACCGCCTGCGGTGTCAGTATTGGAAAAATGTGATCCTGAAAATGGTCTTTCAGCCACGTCAGATCGGCCTTTTTCAGGTCTTCAACCGCGAGGACCTCAAACTGCTCCGCAGCCATCTGTTTGCGCAGAAGCTTCCATTGCTTCTGTTGGTTATCCATCAACGTCTCAACGGTTACCTCAATCGCCTCAACCTGTTGCAGCGGAGTCATGCCTTCTTGGCTGCGCCGCTGAATCCCCGCCCTAACCTGCTCGCGCAGGCCTGCATACCGGACCATCAGAAACTCATCGAGATTGTTGCCCGAAATGGATAGGAAACGCAGTCTCTCAAGCAGCGGATGGCTCGTATTCGCCGCTTCTTCCAGAACCCGCGCATTGAATTTCAACCAGGATAGCTCACGGTTCAGAAACCGCTCCGGCGAAGCCATCATGTCAGGGTCTGCAATTTCACGCTCACTCATGACTCTTCGCGCCCATCAAATAGTTCCGGCTGATGCTCGAGGATTTCACGTGCGACCGGGACAGTCAGCTCCCTGCCACCAACAGCGCCGCTCAACGCTTCGATGACCGGCGCCACCAAATCATAGCGCAAACCGATCCGCACCAACAGGTAATCCTCTACAGCCTTCGGCATATCCAGATACTGAGCTTTCGCAATCGCCTGAAACCGCGCCCTCATCATCGGCTCATCCGGTGGGCCAATTTGCGCCAGAGGGGCAGCCTGTAGTCGTGAGGCAAGGTCCGTTGTGGCCGCACGCCATTGGCTTGGCGATTTATGCCCGGTCAGCAAAAGACGTCCGCCTAAGCGCCCAACAGCACTGATCAACAAAAGCAGAGCATGCCCATCGCTAACAGCATCGGCTTCATCAACAACGACACGACCGGACGATATCTCAGTCGCTTCGGTCGGTGTCATCTTGCTCAGCTCTGCGGCCGTAAGATGCACGCCGTCCAGTTCCGTCGCCCAAATAGAACACAGCGTCGACAAACCCGATCCGATCGGTCCAATCAGGCAAAAGACATGGTGGGGCCAACGATCAGGATTCAAAGCCGCCTCAATCGGCGCACGATTGGCATCGGTCAGGATAAAATCCTTCAGCTCCAGTTTCGGATCGGGAAACTTGATGGGGAGCTGACGGGGCTTTTTCATTCGGCTTGCTAATTCCCGCTAACCGCCGAGCGCATGACCCAGCCGATCTGCTCCCTGCGCAAACTCACACCGCGCTGGCGTAGGTCGCTAGCAAAGCGTTGATCGGCTCCGGTGAATAAAAATTCCACCACAGCGCCTTCTCTGGCAACCGCTTCCGTTCGGAAATTCGATACGAAAGGCGAGCGCAGCAAAGCTCCACGAAGCGTATTCCACTCGGCCAGAGAGGTGTACAGGACGTTCGCTCTAATCATCGTGCGGGTCCCATCATCCTGCACAATGGCTGAGCGCTTCCAGTTCAGATCGAGCAAATCACCCGCCGCCATTCGCGCAGCCTCAAGGTTTGGCATCGCATTCGTTGTGCCAATATCCGTCGAGCCACTCGCCGTCACTGAGGTCAGACTCACGCGGTAAGCGCCCTCCGCACCAGATAAATCCGCAAAAATCACGCGCCGGGAGTTAGTCGCAGCCAGATCACCGGAAAATGCCTCCCAAGGCGTCTCCAGCCCGAACATACCGCCATAAGCGGTCACTGTTGGCACAAGGCGGCCCTCAGAGCTTTCAGGCCAGCTCTCTGCCCATTGAAATTCAATCAAAGGATCAGCTGAAATCGGCACCAGAAGCGCCCGCGGCCCCTGCTGATCTGTATAGGGCACGCCCGCCTGATCCAGAAACGCGCGCACTGAATTTGGGTTCAGAACAACGGCGAGGCTTCCACGATAACGCCCTGCACCGCGCACCTCTTCCTCAACATCAACAGCGATTGCGAGCCGATTGGCAATGTCCGGGGTCAGCGCCAGACGATCCGCCGCCGCGCGACGCGCCTCAGGTAGCGTCACTCTCGCAATCATGACTTGTGCAGCGGCAAATCGGGCGGACGTGAACGCCTTTTGCTGCGCCTCGATCACGCTCGCCGCGCGCTCATCAACAGGAATACCGCGCACTGTATAGACATCGCGGCTCTGCGCCTGCGCCGTCGCAACGACCATAAGCATCACGAGAAAAAGTGAGAGCATCCGAATCATTGGGCTGCCTTTCTATTTTTACCACTTCTAACAAGCCAAACCCGTCAGGTGAACCGCCTAACCGCGCTGGCCACACAAATGCCTGCCTGCTAAAGCGCACGCTATGAGCGATTCCTCTAAATCATCTCTGTCTTACCGCGATGCCGGTGTCGATATTGAGGCAGGCGAGCGCCTCGTCGATGCCATTTCACCGCTGGCCAAGGCGACATCCCGCAAAGGCGTTATGGGCGGCCTCGGCGGCTTTGGGGCGCTGTTCGATCTTAAAGCCGAGCGCTGGCGCGATCCGGTCCTTGTCTCCGGCACCGACGGGGTCGGCACTAAACTCATGCTGGCGTTCGAGACAGGCATTCACGATACGGTTGGCATAGATCTCGTGGCTATGTGCGCCAATGACGTTCTCGCCCAAGGCGCAGAGCCCTTATTTTTCCTCGACTATTTCGCGACAGGTAAACTTGAGACCGGGATCGCTGAGAGCGTGATTGCAGGCATCGCCGAGGGCTGCAAACAGGCCGGATGCGCCCTGATTGGCGGCGAAACCGCGGAAATGCCCGGCATGTATCCTCCGGGCCATTATGATCTCGCAGGCTTTGTCGTGGGCGCGGTCGAGCGCGATCAAGTCCTGCCGCAAATGAGCGAGATGCAGGCTGGCGATGTCCTAATCGGCATCAGCTCCAGCGGGCCGCATTCCAATGGCTATTCCCTCATCCGCAAAATCGTGGAGCGCACGGATCTGTCTTATGTGGACCCAAGCCCGTTCAGCAATACGACGCTTAGCGAGGCGCTCTTGGCCCCGACACGCCTTTATAGCCACGCCGCCCTACCCCTCATTCGCTCCGGTGCCATCAAAGGCCTCGCCCATATTACCGGCGGTGGGCTTACCGAGAATGCGCCTCGCATGTGCCCGGATCATCTCAGTCCTCAGATTGACCGCACAGCCTGGACACCGCCAGCCGTCTTTGACTGGCTACAAAGCGAGGGCAATGTCGAAACCGATGAGATGCATCGCACGTTTAATATGGGGATCGGGCTCGTCTTTGCTGTTGCCAGTGAAAAGGTCGACGAGGCCTTGGCAATGCTCGCCGAAAGCGGCGAAATCGGCATCGTGATCGGTGAGCTCGCAGAAAAATGAGCCGTTTGCGCCTGGCAATTCTAATTTCCGGGCGCGGTTCCAATATGGAAGCGCTCTTGGAGGCCGCCGAAGCGCCGGACTATCCCGCCAATCCCGTTCTCGTTCTCTCAAACAAGCCCAGTGCATTAGGACTTGAGACGGCACGCGCTGCGGGAATTGATGCTCTAGCCATAGATCATCGCCCTTTCGGGAAGGATAGGGAAGCGTTTGAGCGTGAAATGAATTCCGCGCTTCAGCAAGCCGGTGTCGAGATTATAGCCCTCGCAGGCTTTATGCGGGTCCTGACCTCTTGGTTTGTGCGCGAATGGTCCGGTCGCCTCATCAATATTCACCCATCGCTGCTTCCGAAGTATCCCGGTCTGAATACGCATCAGCGGGCGATCGAAGCTGGGGACACCCAAGCAGGCTGCACAGTCCATTGGGTCACCGAAGGCGTCGATGAAGGCGAAATCATCGCGCAGGCTTCCGTTCCAATTGAACCAGATGACACGGCAGAGACGCTTGCAGCACGGGTTTTGCCCGCCGAACACAAACTTTATCCAGAAGCTCTGGCGAAAGCATGTCAGACCATCAAGCCGCAGCTTTCTGACTGAACCGCTCGAGAAGCGTCGCTAGAAAAGAATACAAAGCGCGATTTTGCTTAATGTCTGTTCGATCAGCCGCTTCGCAAATCGCCTGAAGCTCAAGCAGTGTCAGACCTTCCTGTGTGAACAAGGTCTCGCGGTCCCTATAACCCATCAACCATTTCGGAAACGCGCGCTGCGTGATCGGTTGAGCAAGAAGCAACTGACAATTTGAATGACGGCGATCTTTAGAAATCCGTTGATAAGTCGCCTCGACGTCAGAGGGCACCCCTTCCAAAATCTGCAGAAAATAGCCCTCATCGTGCACCAAGAGACCGGTAATGTTCGACATCTGATTGTGTAAGTGTGAGATGTTCACGATCTTCTGAATGCCTTTCGCACTCAGATTTGGAGCAGCTTCACTGACATAGATAAGACGTTCAAGTTCTCTCATAGTTTCAGGCTATCATAGCGTGTTTACTTTATACTTTTTCAAGCATGAAAAATCCCGCCTTGAACGACAAGACGGGATTAACTTTAAGCTCTAATCGCCTGTTTAGCCGACAATATCAGCCTCAGAAAAGAACTGAGCGATTTCAATTTCAGCGTTCTCATCACTGTCAGACCCGTGAGCGGAGTTCTCACCGAGGGATTTCGCAAACAGTTTGCGAACCGTACCTTCAGCCGCTTCCTCCGGGTTGGTTGCGCCCATGACTTCACGATAACGGGCAACCGCGTTTTCACCCTCAAGAACCTGAACAACAATTGGTCCGGACGTCATGAACTCAACCAGCTCACCAAAGAATGGACGCTCTTTATGAACGCCATAAAAACGCTCAGCCTGCTCTTTCGTCATGCGAATACGGCGTTGAGCGACAATGCGAAGACCGCCTTCCTCAATGACTTTATTCACAGCGCCGGTCAGATTACGCTCTGTCGCGTCAGGTTTGATGATCGAAAATGTGCGGGTTCCAGCCATGACAGGCTCCTTGAATCTGGGAAGTTATTATGTCTTTGCGCGCGGCTATAACGGGCTGCAGCTGAGGCCGCAACCAAAAGGGACACTGCCCAATGATAGAGTGGGGCTAATAAATCAGTGCGAGATCAACTATATCGAATAAAAGGAGGCTTGTATGGTTGGAACACTTCGAATGATGCTTGCAATCGCGGTCCTGTTAGCGGCCGGTTACGGGATTTATTTTCTTTGGGCCGGGGAATTGCCGGATCATACGCTCAAAGTGGCTGCGAGTTATGGCGTGATCGTCCTACTAACATTCATCATTACGCTGATCACCAAACCTGTTGGTGACAAGAAATAGCTCGATAAGCTTAACCTGTCGTCCCACGCAAACGGGATCTAAGCTTCGGTTTTTCAGCCTGTTGCGGCTCTCCGCTGAGCGGCGCTTCGGGAGTTTGAGCAACGCTGGTCTCCGTCTCTCCAATAGGTTCAACCATCGCGACCTCACTGACTTCAGCCTCCTTAACATCCGGCATAACCTCAACAGGCGATGGCGGCAGAGAAATCTCACTCGTCATGTCAATCGGATCAGAGTCTGCTAAGGCCTCGTAAGATCTCGCAGGCAGGATCATCTCGCGCAAAACCTTGCGATTGGCCTCAATCGTGCGACGTGGAATGCTCGGATCAACAGAAACCATTTCGTCGAATTTGCCCTGAAGGCCCAAGACGAGCGCTAGATTTTGTCGGATACGCGCATCCGCGCCTGGCGCGCCAACAGCGAGACGGAGCTGCTCTTCAGCTTGCGTAAGCCGTCCGCTAAGCGCGAGGGACAAACCATAATTGGAAAGTGTTGAAATACGGCCCGGCTCTCTCTTAAGGGCCTCCCGATAAGCTTGTTGCGCCTGATCATGGCGTTCCATACGGTCAAACGCGAGACCGAGAGCCGCCAGAGGCGCTGCATCTGTAACAGGTGAATAGTCCGCTGAACGAACCAGTGCCTGCACAGCAGCATCGGGTTGGTTATTCGCCAGAAGTGATCGCCCGACCTCAAGCAAAAGTTCATAATTGTCCGGCTGAAACGGCAAGATCGAGGCCCCAACTTCAACAGCGCGGTCATGACTACCAATCGCGCGCAGCGACCGCATGAAGGCCAATGCCGTTTGAGGATTCGCCTGATCCTTCTGGAACTCCTGCGCCCAGAAATTTGCGCGCGTTAGCGGATCAGATCGTTCTGCCGCCGCAATCTCTTCAGACGTCGCAGACTCCATCGCTTTCGACATGGCCGCTTGATAGGTTTGCGCATCAGCGGCACCAGAGCTTGCTTGATCCCCTGTCGTCGCGCACCCGACCGCAGTCGAACAGAGGAGAAATGCCGCGAAAGCGCGTTGTATGCGAGCAGGGCTGGACATAGATACGTCTCCAGTGATTGATTCAGCCGGAAAATCGCCCACCGAAGTCAAGATTGGGTTAACAAAATCGGCGTTCGCATTAACCAAGGACACATTATGACGACCCATTCCGCTTTTACCGCCAAAGCCGAAAAACCAACGCTAGTTTGGCTCATGACAAAGCAGGCGTGGGAGGCCGGTCCTGAGTTGCCTGCGTCACTCTCTCAAATGGCCAAAGCGCAAGGCTTTAAAGGCGCAGCAGGTCAAGCCGTCCTAACCGCGAATGCCGATGCACAGATTGATGCTATCCTATTCGGGCTAGGCGACGGCAGCGACAGATTGAGCGTTGCGGCGCTCAGCGCAAAACTTCCTGAAGGCGATTATGAGATCGCACACGCCGACGCGCTGTCCTTCACGCAGATCGCAGCCGGATGGGCCGATGGCGCTTACCGGTTTGATCGCTATCTGGAGACGAAGGCCAAGCCACCAAGGCTGGTGATCGGAGAAGGCGAAGCGGCAGACGCGGCAACAAAAGAAGCAACCGCGATCCATCGCCTCCGCGACCTGATCAATACCCCGGCAGAAGACATGGGGCCTGTGCAAATTCAGGGCACGATCAGTGATCTGGCAGAGCGCTATGGTGCAACGCTCGAAACGATTATCGGCGATGCGCTGCTGGATCAGAATTACCCCCTCGTCCATGCGGTTGGGCGGGCCGGACCGCAGGAACCGCGGATGATGGAGCTGAGTTGGGGCAGCGAAAGCGATCCGGAACTCGCGATCGTAGGCAAAGGCGTAAGCTTCGACACAGGCGGGCTGAACCTGAAAACCGGCGGATATATGCGCCTGATGAAGAAAGATATGGGCGGATCAGCCCATGCGATTGCTCTGGCAGAACTGGTCATGGCGGCCAACCTCCCTGTGCGTCTCAAATTGTACATTCCTTCCGTTGAAAACAGCATTTCCGGAACGGCGTTCCGACCGGGAGATATTCTTAATAGCCGCAAGGGCCTTAGCGTTGAAATCGATAATACCGACGCTGAGGGCCGCCTGATCCTCGCCGATGCGCTTGCGCGCGCCAGTGAGGGCGATCCCGAGCTGATCATCGATTTTGCCACACTGACTGGGGCAGCGCGCGTTGCCTTGGGGCCTGATCTTGCGCCTTACTATACGGATGATGAACCCCTTGCCGCAGCGATTGCGACCGGTAGCTCAAAAAGCGGCGATCCCGCTTGGCGGATGCCGCTTTGGAACCCTTACCTTTCCATGATGAAGAGCCCGATTGCGGAACTGGTGAATTCCGCGAGCAGCTCGTTTGCGGGATCTCTAACCGCGGCCATTTTCCTGAAGCAATTCGTCGATGCCAAAAGCTGGGTCCACCTCGACATTTGGGGCTGGCGTGAAGGGAAATACGGACGGCCTGCGGGCGGGGCGGCTTGTGGATTGCGCGCCATGTGGGCGATGCTTGAGGCGCGGTTTGGATCTGAGTAATCCCCGCCCTGATCGGTTTCGCCGCAGCGGGGATAAGCGGGTTTAGTTTTTTGCCCGTCCCTGAGACGCTTCGCGCCAGACGGGCGAAGCAGGCTCCGTATCGCGCCCGGTGAGCGCTCACATGAACCGGGCTCAGGGCTGTAGGTGCTTTTGATTCGGGTTTGGTTTGAGCTTCGGGGGCGTTCTTAATTGAGTAACCTTTCTCTCTTCGTCCCGCACCCTGAGCGGAGACGAAGGGCGCGGGACTGTGATTTTGCATTTGATCTCCTGATCCCGCCCGATGGTTCGTCTCCGCTCACCATGCGGGCTAATTTTGGTTTTACCCCCTCCGCCCTTCGGGCACCTCCCCCAGGCTTGGGGGAGGAAATCCTGCTCCAAGTCTGATTAGGCACTGAATTTTCCTCCCCCGCTTGCGGGCTTGGAGGGAAAAGAAATCGTATACGATTTCCCCGACAAGGTGGGCGCGAAGCGCTCGGAGGGGGCATGCTCTCTTTTCGCCCAGCCGCTCTCGTTCGCATCCCTGCGTCACAACACTCTAATTCTCGGCGGCGGTCTCGGTACGGGGCCGAGCGGTGGGGGTCTGGCTCGGCTCAGCTGCAGGATGGCGTGGCCCATGGCTGTGTAGGTGGCTGAGACCTCTGTGCCGTGGCGGTTTTTGACCGCGTCGTGTGCGCCCGGAGCGAGCATCAGACCGGGGCGGCGGCGCGCCAGTGTCCAGGCGAGCCTGCGGGCGCGGGCGTCCGGGTTGGCCATTAGGGTGCGCAGCGCTTTCATCCGCTCGATCAGCGGGCGGGCCGGGACTTGGGTGCGGCCTGTATTGGGGCGTTTCGAGCGGGCGCGCAGGGCCTCAAAGTGTGTGGATAGAGCAGATTCTATCCCCTCATTTTTGAACACACGGAAGGGGAATTCAGGGCGCGGATCGCGGCAGTTCCGGGGTGGCCAATAATGAACTGGGCGCTCGCGATTGTCGGGGGTCAGCGTGGGTTCAAGGCTCAGCGCGAGCAGGATCAGCATGCGCCTGAGATAGGCCTCAATCACCCGTATCCCTTGGGCCACGCGCTTGGCTGCAGCCTTTGAGATCAGCGCTGGCGACAGATGCAGGTGGTCACGCGCCATGACCGCATCCGCATACCGCCCGGCCCACTGCGCCGCGTTGGTGAAAAGAGAGCGTCTGATCTCCATGGGCTGAGGGTAGCATGGGGGTGAAGGCGGGAGGATAGATAGTAGTTGGATGAGTGCGCCTCCCTCTCCCGGACGCGGGAGAGGGACTGAGGGTGAGGACTCCATTCTGTCTTATTGAATGTGTTAGCAGAGGCGAGAGCATGATCCGCGACGAAGTAGTCATAAGTTTTCTTAATCACTTTTCGAGCCCTCATCCCCGACCCTTCTCAGGGAAATCGTATACGATTTCTTATCCTTCGAAGCCCGCGTCCGGGAGAAGGGGTCGCTTTGCTCGCCATCGGTGTTGAACTGGACTACGACTGGCGTGATGACCCATAAGGACATCAAGCGCGCGAGACATTTACGCCGAGAGGCGAACTATCCAGAGCGCAAGGCATGGGAGTTTCTGCGCACCTTGCGGACCGAAGGCATAGCTGTTCGCCGACAAGTTCCGATTGAAAGGCTGACGGTTGACTTTGCTGTGCGGTCAAAACGGCTGGTGATTGAGATTGATGGAGGCATTCATGATTTGGAAGCGGTGCAGATTGCTGATGCAGAGCGCGACCGGCGTTTGTCCGCTGCTGGATGGCGTGTCTTGCGCATTCCGGCTGAAACAGCGCTCAGTTTTGAGCATTTGATGGCGATTGTGCGGCCCGCTGTAGGGTTGGATAAATAGGTGCGGATTTGTGTGTTTCGCCCCCTTCTCCCGGATGCGGGCTTCGAAGGATAAGAAATCGTATACGATTTCCCTGAGAAGGGCTGAGGATGAGGGCGCTGAACTTAATATTGGCCACGGTAATGAAGGCAAACACAAGTTTTGCTGCGACGTCTATGTCAGCCCACTCAATTGATCGTGTCGCCCTCACCCCCGACCCCTCTCCCGCAATCGGGAGAGGGGGGTGTTAATTAAGCCCGCTTTCCCACCTCTTAAAATAAGCGCTGAAATTTACCCCGCCCATGTGAGGTAAATATTCACTATACATCTTTAAGTTGAAAAAATGCGAGATGTGTTTGCTCAGAATAATGCCCTGAAGAGTGTCGATGATCGCGCTCAGCGGATTGCGTTCTGGGTTTCGTTGATTGGCCTTGTCGTCAATACGATCCTCTTCTTCTTGTACATCTGGAATGATGACCTGAGCATCCTACTGATCGCGAACTATGCCTATTATTCAATTGTCATCGTCGGCATCGCGCTCAGCAGCTATTTCAACATCCGCTTCAAGAGGACCGTCGCGTTGGGCATTAGTGCGATCTATCTGCACATGTGGGGAACAGCGTTTTATGATGCCATGAGCGGGAATGGATCAGCGCTGAGCTTTCCGACGCTTCTGTTTGTGCCGCTCTGTCTGGTGCTTGTTTCGGGGTATCGGTTCCTGATTGGTAATGCGGTTCTGCAAGGCCTTGCGGTGTTTTTGTATGCCAAGTTTTTTCTCGCCAGTGTCTACAATCTTGATTCGGCGACCGTTGATGCGACGAATATCGCGGTGCTTTTGGCGATCCTGTCGTCTCTGTCTCTGGGGGTTTTGGCCGTTGTTTCCTATGCCCGCCAGAAGACGGACAACCGGCTCCTTCGGCTGATGCGCGAGACGGAGCGTCTTGCGGCTGAAGACCCCCTGACAGGGCTGATGAACCGACGGGCCTTCATGAACCAGCTCGAGGATCATTGGCAGAAACAAACCGGATTTGCTGTCGTCTTTATCGATCTGGATCGTTTCAAACCGCTGAATGATGAGTACGGCCACGCGATTGGGGACACGGTCCTACAGGTGATTGGCGAGCGTCTGAAAGCGCTTGAGAATGTTCGGGTTGCCGCTCGGTTCGGGGGCGACGAGTTTGCGATCCTGATTGAGGAGCAAATCGAGCTGCAAATGCTGGAGACAATTCTAGCCGAGGTGCATCGCACGATTGTTTCAGAGATCGATATCGATATTGCCCGTGTCTCTGTCGGCGCGTCGCTTGGCTATGCGTTGGCGTTTGAAGATGCTGCAAGCCTCAGCGAACTTCTGCATGCGGCCGATACCGCGATGATGCGCTGTAAGGGCTCTGATCTCAAGATCGCGAAATTTGACCGGGCGATTGACTGTGCAACGCTCGGTTCGGAGGCGATGGAGGAATTGTTCCGTACGGCACTGCTGGCAGGCAATATTAAAGGCGCGCTGCAACCGATCGTGTCCGGCCAGACCCGTGAAATTGTTGGTTATGAACTCCTCGCCCGGTGGGAGAATAGCGGTCTGCCGCGTGATCCCAGCCCGATGGAGTTCATCGTTCTGGCAGAGAAGCTGGGCCTGTTGAATGATCTGTTGATTAGAACGCTTGAACAGACTTTGCCTGTCTGCCAGAGGGGTCCTGAATTCCTCGCGATTAATGTATCGCCGTCGCAGCTCTCCTCAGCCCATTTCGTGACAGATCTCATGGACTGTCTGACACGGTTTGATTTCCCGTATGAGCGGCTTGAGATTGAAGTGACAGAGCATGTCGCGTTCCGCAACCTGGAGGATAATGTTCGCACATTATCAGAGTTGCAGGCGCTTGGGTGCGCCATTGTTCTGGATGATTTCGGGGCGGGTTATTCCTCGCTGTCATTGCTGGACAAGCTACCGCTGGACAAGGTGAAATTGGATAAGAGCCTGCAGCAAGGCACAAATGGCAATGACGTCTTGAATGCAACCATTCGCCTGATCCGTGATTTGGGCCTCAAATGTTGCGTTGAGGGCATCGAGACTGAAATTGCAGCCGACTATGTGGGCGAAAAGGGGTGCGACTATATGCAGGGATACTATTTCGGACGCCCTGAGATTATTCAACCACGAGAAGAGGTTCGGTTGGTGAGCTAGCCTGACTCTCGTGGCTTGCGAGCACTGATGATATGATAGCCATACTGGCGGCGATGAAGGCCCATCAGGACGCCATAGACCGGGGCGATGAAGTGGCCTTTTTGAATGCGTGTGTCCGACTTTTTCCTGAAAATGGATTTGAAGAAGTATTTAAGCGAAACCCAAGGCACATAGGCGACGCTGAGCGCGACGCGCCATGACGCTTCCTCAACGCGGATGTCTTCGAAGCCGATGTCTGCCAAAGCGGCGGTAAAGGCATCAATGCCTGCGAAATCCTGCAGCGCCCAACCGTCACAGACTTTGCGATAAAGATAGGTGAACAGCTTGGTGTGACGCGTCCCTTTTGTGAAACCGTCAGCGACGGCGAGGCGGGCGCCAGGTTTAAGGATGCGGAACGCCTCACTCAGGAAGGCACGCTTGGCTTTGCCTTGATCATAGCAGGCGCTTTCTATGGCGTAGGCCCCGTCGAAACTGTTATCCGGCAGGCCGGTGTCGCAATAGTCCGCGAGGCGGAAGCTCAGGCGCGTCTGATATTGGGAATCGGTAGAGAGCTGCTGACCAAGTTCAATCTGCCACGGGACGATCGTGGCGGCGATGACGTCTGCGTTTAGTAGAGTGCGGATGACGTAGCGGGCGCTGGTGCCGACGCCGCAGCCAAGATCAGCGAGCGCAGTGTCAGCAACGGGATCAATCTTGAGGCGATTGAGAACCTGCTGGTTCATTTCATCAAGCATTTGCTCGCGATTGAACGGATTAAGGCCCCACCGGTAATAGCCGAAATGCATATTGAAGCGACGGCTCCAAGGCTCATAGTCCATTCCAGCCTCGGAGTAATAGTCGATGATGCCCTGAAAATAGCGCGCACGAGCGGGTGCGTCTTCTGCCGGGATAGAGCCTTGAATTTGCGTTTGCGGCCGAGCCATAGTGTGCCCCTCGTCGTAAAGATTTGGACACGTGGATGGCACCGCGCTATGCGCGCTTTTGATGCTGCGTCGATCTGTCTGTTTGGGTGATTCAGACAGGGTCTGCGGCAGGCTCACCCTGCTGTTTTGCGCGAAGCGTGTAGGCAATCATGATCGCGCCGAGGACGCAGGCTGCAACGATAACCGCTGCAGTGAGTGGGGTCCGCTCATACCCAGCAGTTCCTGCCAGTGGCCCGAAAATGTAGCCGCCCGCCATCATCGCCTGTACGAGCCCAGCCGAGGCCCCCTGCGATGCAGAATCAGAGCGAACAGACGCGGCCGCCATAATGCCCGGTGTCGCAAAGCCGTACCCTGCTCCAATAATCGCGCAGCCAAGGATGATCTGCCAGAATCCGCTCGGCAACGCATAGATCGCAACGCCGGCAAGCATCAGAGGGAGACCAATCCGCAACAGGGTCTCAGCGCCGGGCTTCAAAACCTGAATAACACCGGCCTGAACCGCAAGGCTTGCCACCGCCATCGCCACGAAGCAAACCCCGGTCATGCGCGCAGCCTCCTCACTGTCGACCTGAAGGTAATCCTGCACGTAAAAGGCAATGGTCTGCTGCATGCCTGAGACGCCAGTGAAGAGTAGAATCGCAATCAACATGACGGGCAGCAAACGGGCATAGTCGACGCTCGACTTCTCAGTCTTATCGCCTTGCTGCGAAGGCGTATCTTCCAGGAAGAATGCAGCTATGAAAGCGAAGATCAGACCCAATCCTGCAATGGCATAGAGCGGGGTCAAGATCCCAAAGCCAACCAGAAGGGCAGCGGCTGCAGGGCCAAGGATCATGCCAAAGCCAAAGGAGGCCCCAATAATTGCAACAGCAGACGAGCGATCCTTTTCCTCTGAGAGGTCCGCCATCAACGCGACGGAGGACGGCTGAATGCCTGCACCGAGAGCGGCGTAAAGGAGCCTGATGCCGAGCAATGAAACAAAAATGGCAATGACGGCAAACGTTCCCTGAAGGCCGATCTGCATGGTCGCTGCGAAAGCAAAGCTTGTCAGCGCATAGGTGAACAAGCCGAACACAATGACCCGCTTTCGCCCCCAACTGTCTGATAGACGGCCCCAAATTGGCGATGCGAGCATGAACATCACTGCAGCTGCTGATACGATCATCCCGAGTTGAAACTCAGACAGACCGATGTCGCGGATCACAGGCCCTGCAACAGCAAACAGAACCGTCTGCCCCATTGAAAAGGCGACTAATCCCGGTACAAGCGCGAATGCGGCGCGGCGACGACGTCCTGACGATTGATCCATGATCTGCTCCTCCCTGAAACAGAACAGATCATCTAAACGTACTTTTTGCAACTAATTTGCAAAAGCAAGCACGCAGGAAAAGCCCTGCAGTTTCCTGCAGGGCTTAGATGTTCAGGCCATCTCTTAGCGTTCAGGGGGAGAGTTAGCGGCCTGAACGATCCTATTTGAGGCGGATAGAGGCCCCGCTTGATTTGTCGGTTTCGACGTCTTCAGGGCCGCCAAGGACAGTGATATTGGCCCCGCTGGAAGCATCAACGATGACCGATTTAGAAGCGTAGACCCTGATGTTCGCACCGCTTGATGCATCGACATCGCCGTCTTCGCACTCGATTGCGCCTGCCTTGATGTTCGCACCTGATGAAGCATCCACTTCGATTGAGGTGCAGGTTCCAGAGAGAGCGACACTTGAGCCGCTTGAAGCATCGACTTCAAGATCTTGAGCGACCAGGTCGCCCTCAAAGCTGGACCCGGACGAGATATCAATCGTGTCGAGTCCTGTAGACGTCGCGTAGACGGTGACCATCGGGCCGCGTCCCATATTCCAGCGGCTATTATCCGCGCGGCCAACACTTAAGGTTCCATTGTCAACTTCAATCTTGACATCATCCCAATCGCCACGAGTGATAAGCGCTTCGGCCGTGGCTTGCGGGGCTTGATAATATACCACCTTGAACCCGTCAGAGACCTCGACTTTATCGAAATCGCCGACTGGGAACTCGCGGTTTTCGGGCTCACGGTCATCGAATTGAACCCAGGTCTTGCCCTCATGCTTTTCGGCCATTTTTTCAGCCCAGGCTTCGATTTCAGGCTCAGCTTGTTCAGCCCAAGCTTCCATTCTGGCTTCGAAGTCTTCGCCCCAGGCTTCCATCTCTTCGCCCCAAGCCTCCATAGCGATTTCAAAATTCTCGCCATCGGCTTCGAACGCTTCGCCCCAGGCCTCCATCTCTTCACCCCAAGCTTCCATGGCCGCTTCAAAAGCTTCCCAATCACCGTCTGCGACCATCTTGTCGGTGTCGATATTGAGATTGAAATGACCATCGACGGAGGAGAAATCCAGCCCAGCCATAGGCGGCATTGCCGGCATTGGCGGCATGGCGGGCATCGGTGGGAGGTCGCCCATGTCCATGGTGAAGGTCTCACCATCGATCGTAATCGAGATTTGGCTGTCATCACTGATGATGGTTGTAGACGTCTCTTTTCCGCCTTCCAATTCTTGAGCGTTGGAGACTGCGGATGCGGTGACAAACAGCGCCCCGGCCCCGATTACACCGGCAATGGCGGTGCCTGTCAGTCGGCTACGGAGTGTGGGAGTAGGCTTGGTCATCAGTTTAATTCTTTCTTTTATAGGATGAGCAAGGGTCAGGCTGGCCGTTGCAAAACGACGGTCTGACGGGCGGGCAAGGCGCGCGGCCTTGATCAATGTCCGACCATAATCGGCCTTGGACACAGATTTCTGTTTCAGCACATCGGCGTCACAAGCTGCTTCCTGATCGGTACGAAACGCATAGAGCGCGATGTGAGCGAGCGGATTGAACCACTGGGTCGCTGTGACGAGGCGTGCGATCTGGTAGGCCCAGAGGTCTTTGCGCTTAAGGTGCATCAGCTCATGGATCAGGGCGTCGCGACGCTCAGCCGGTGTGTAATCCTCTTTGAACCAGAGCGGTAGCAGCACGATTGGACGCTTCAGACCTGTCACGAGCGGACCGGAGCAGAGCAGGCTCATGCGAACGTCAGGAATGCGCTTCAGGCCGATTTCGGACGCAATGAGTTTAGTGTTTGCGACAACATCAGCCGGAGCAGGCTCTGAGTCTGTGCGTGCGAGACGCATAAAAACGTCTTGGCGGCGCAGACCACGACCGAGCCAGACAAGTGCCCCGATACCCCAAGCCAGCACAGCAAGGCCTATCCAGTTTGCGGCCAAAAAGCTGAGTGAGGCTTCAAAGGCCGTTGCGAACCACGACGGCGTGCTGTCAGAGGTGGTTTGCCCGACAGCCGGAATGAAATCGACCTGCATGGGCGCTGCCTCGGCCATGGCAGCAGCAGGTTCTGCCGGTGCTGGTGCTGCGACTGCTGTCGTGGCCTCGATAGGTGCAGCGAGGACAGATGAGCTCTGCTCGGCGGACTTGTTCAGGCCCAACCACCCGCTGAGCGACCAGTTCTGGGGCAGCGGCGGCATCACAAAACGAGCGAGCGGTACAAGCCAGAGCGCGTAGGCGGCTTTGGCGCCAAATCGCTCAGCAAAAGGACGCCGGATCAGGAGAACGAGCATACAGAGCGCGGCAACGGCCAGCGTTGTATTTCCAGCTTCTTGTATGAAAGGGTGAAGATCGGTCCAGCTCATGATTTCAGCTCCCTCAATAGGTCTTCCAGCTCTTCTATATCTTGATTGGTCAGTCCGCGTGCGTCGGCCAAATGAGCGACGAGCGGCGCAGCGCGACCACCAAAAACGCGGTCAACGAACTGACCGGCAGCGGACTTGCGATAGTCATTTTGATTAATCAGCGGACGGTAGAGATAGCGCCGGCCTTCCTGCTGTGTCTCCAATGCGCCCTTTTCAACGAGGCGCGCCAACAGCGTCTTGATCGTGCGGATATTCCAGTCCTTGCGATCTTCCAGCGCGTTGGCAATTTCACTCGCACCAATGCCGGGCTGCTTCCAGATCACTTTCATGATCTCTAATTCGGAGGGCGATACAGATAGCGCCATGGGACACCTCGATTGACTACAAGTGTGGTCATATTGATGACTACAGATGTGGTCAATAGGCTTTTTATGACTTTTTTGAGAGAGTTGGTGATGACGTAGCGTCAGGCGTCGTCGGTCTTTTTCTCTTTGACCATTTCGACT
Source organism: Pseudomonadota bacterium (assembly GCA_038746145.1). Classification (GTDB taxonomy): domain Bacteria; phylum Pseudomonadota; class Alphaproteobacteria; order Caulobacterales; family Hyphomonadaceae; genus Henriciella. Next base: position 151,510 of record JBCDKW010000005.1, on the reverse strand, counting down.
TTCAGGGTGGACCCCGGCGTGATCAGAACATCCTCATGGCGCAGCGGGATATCGATGCCCGCTTCTCTGAACTTGTCCCAGACATTCAGGAGAACAGCGGAAGAGACGTTGGACACCCCGTTTTGCGGATCATTGATCCAGAAGCGAACCTCCAGCTCAATCGCTTCGTCGCCGAATTCCATGACGAGGCAGGCCGGTTTCGGCTTAGTAAGAACGCGGGGCGTTTCGGCAGCGCCTGCGATGACCAGTTCGACCGCCTGGCGCAGATCGCTTTCATATTCGACCCGCAAGCGGCGTTTCACGCGGACTTCTTTATTAGAGTACGACCAGTTCACGACCTTGTCGGTGATCAGCATCTCATTTGGGATCAGGTGCTCTTTGCCATCGCGGGTGATGACGGAGGCATAGCGGAGACCGAGGGATTTCACGACACCATAAGTCTCGTCCACTTCGATCACGTCATCCGGTTTGATCGAGCGATCAGACAGCAGGATGACGCCTGAAATAAAGTTGGCCACGATCTGCTGCATGCCGAAGCCGAGGCCGACACCGATCGCCCCGCCCAAGACGGCCAAGCCCGACATCGGGATCTGGAGGCCCGCCATCGTCAGGAGGACAGCGGCAAAAAACAGCCCGATCTGAAGCGCATTACTGAGCAAAATACGAAGCGAAGGCTCAACCTTAGGCAGGTCATCCACGCGGGTTTTGAGCTTTTTCGACAGCCAATGCGCGCCATAGAGGAAGAGACCCGCTGTCACGACCGCCTGAATGATGAAGAGCGGGCTGATCGCGCGGCCCCCAAAATTCGGGCCCATACCCAATGCGGCAATGACCTGATCCATAATGCCAATGGCGTAGAAGGCTGCGAACGCATAAATCACCCACCGGATCGGCTTCTGCAACATGGTCGGCAGGAATGGGACGATGACCGATGTCCCCAACACGGCAAGCGACAGCGATGAAGCGATACGCACGAGCGCACTGTCCAGGCCTGATCCAGCCATCGCCGCCTGCGCGATGAAGAGGCCTGCAGCCCAGAGCGCTGGGCGAACGATACGAACCGGCAGGTCACCAAGTAGCGTGCGGACTTGCTCCGGTAAGCGCTGAACCGCGCTGGCAAAGGTACCTTTCACACGAGGCGCCAGAACGGACCCGAGCAGGAGAACACCGGCAATCGCACCAATCTGATAGGCGATGGGAAGCAGGATATCGAGATTGAGAAGATTCGCCTGCGCCCAGCCGAGCGGGTCAGCAAGGATGGGATCGAGGAATGAAAAGAGGCCGCTCTCGGTTTGGTCGACGTCTATAGCAAAAGACGGATCAGAAGCTGTCGTATCCGGCACCAGATAAAAGTCGCCATCCGGTCCCTGAACGAGGCGCATAGGTTGCGCCCCTTCCGGGATCGTTTCGACTTGATCGACGACGGATTGCGGAGTTTCTTCTTCCATATTGATGTATGCCTTACTCCACACGCACCAGCCTGCAAAATTCGCGCCTCAAACTGGCGGATAAGGGAACACGTTTGTCGTCGCGCCCAGATCGGTAAAGCTGCCTTCCATTGCGCCAAAGCCCTGCTCGATCAGCGTTTCCGGTGTCCAGCCCTCGAGGCGTGACACAGATTTCACCGGGCGGGGCTGATTGAAGAGGACGACTTCATTGCCGCGCACGCTGAAAATCTGACCGTTGATGTGCTTGGCTCCATCCGCACAGAGCGTGATGGCCAATTGAGCAACCTGATCGGCGCGCATACCAGTGCGCATCCGTTCAACCCGTTTAGCTCCAGCCTCATCCTTAACTGGAATCGAGGCAATCATGCGCGTCCAGGCAAACGGCGCGATAATGTTAGAACGCACATTCTTGCGAGCGCCCTCCATAGCGATGATGCGTGAGAGGCCAGCAATACCCATCTTTGCAGCGGCATAGTTGGCCTGGCCGATATTTCCGATCAGGCCGCTGGTGGAGGTAAACAGAACGAAGCTGCCATCTTCCTGTTCACGGAAAAGCTCGACGGCGGCCCGGGTCACATTGAAACTGCCATGCAGGTGCACGTCGATGACGGCCTTCCAATCATCTTCGCTCATTTTGTGGAACATGCCATCGCGCAGGATACCGGCCGGATTGATAATGCCGTGCAAGCCACCGAACTCGTCTTTTGCTTGCTCAACCATGCCCTGAACGGCCGCCATGTCGGTGACGCTTTCGGAATTTGAGACCGCCTGTCCGCCCGCATCGCGGATTTCACGCGCGACTTGTTCGGCAAGACCTGCATCGCCCGCGGAACTACCGTCATCGCTCAGCGCCGCGCCAAGATCATTGACCACAACTTTTGCACCGTTCTGAGCGGCCAGGAGCGCACACTCCTTGCCGATCCCATTGCCGCCACCCGTCACCAAAATGACTTTTCCGTCCAAAACGCCCATGCGTTCCTCCTGTTTTTGTGTGTTTACCGCGAAAGAGCATGACTGGTTTTGAACGGCAAGGCATGGGTTTCGAAAAGCCTTGACTCGAAAATATAGTTTGATACTAAACTATTTAGTATGTTGTTTAACTAAATGGAGTTTGACATGGTCTCTCGTCGTGGCGTTTTAAAATTATTGGGCGGTGGCGTGGTTTTGGCGGCTGCAACGGGCACTGGTGCTGTTTATCTTGCCGGGCAGCCCTCAAAAGCGGCGCGCGCGCCGTGGCGAGAGGCGGGCCAGTATGACGATGTCCGCAAGCGTGCTTTGTCTTACGCCCTGCTCGCACCAAACCCGCATAACTTGCAGCCTTGGCTGGCCTCTCTGGACGGCGAGGACAGCGTGACGTTCTATCATGACAGCGACCGCCGCTTACCTGTCACAGACCCTTTTGACCGACAGATTACCATCGGATGCGGCGCGTTTTTGGAGCTCTTATCACTTGCAGCGGCCCATGAAGGTTATGAGGCCCAGATGACCCTCTTCCCTGACGGGTCGGACATGACGGCTCTAGGTGATCGCCCCGTCGCTCACATACGCTTCCAACGGAGTGAGGCAGTAGGAGATTCTCTCTTCGATCATATTCTGGCGCGCCGCTCTAACAAAGGGGTGTATGAGGATCGCGAGGTTGAGGCTGAGAAACTCAAAGCCCTTGCCGAGATGGCCAGCCTATTTGGACAGAGCTCAAAGACAATTGGCAATGATGATCTGACGCGCGACTTAATTGAGCTGACGTTTGACGCGCATGTGCGTGAAGTCACTACCCACGCCGCCAATATGGAGTCGGTTGATCTGATGCGGCTCGGCGCGAAGGAAGTAGCGGCAAACCCTGACGGAATTGAGCTGGAAGGCCCCATGATCACAGCAGGCAAATGGCTCGGCATGATTAATCGGGATGCGCTGGCTGACCCGACCAGTTCCGCCTTCAAACAAGGCGTCGCTATGTATGAAGACATGGCCAGATCCGCGCGCGCCTTTGGCTGGATCAACAATGGGAATGAAAGCCGGGTCGATCAGATTAATGCCGGCCGCGCCTATGCCCGGATGAATCTGGAGGCAACACGGCTCGGCCTCGGTGTTCATCCGTGGAGCCAGTCCTTGCAGGAATATAGCGAGATGGCCGACTTATATGAGCGGGTGCATGACTTGATTGGTGGCGGCGAACGCGTGCAGATGCTGTATCGAATCGGGTATGCAAAGGATGTAGCCCCGACACCCCGCAGAGGATTGAACGCGCACCTTGTCTAAACTGCCCTCCACAACATCGGCCCAGATCGACATTTTCCGCCTGATGAATGAGATCGGGATTATCAACCAGCTCTCATCCAGCGCGTTTGAGCGAACGCTTCCGCATGGCCTGACCTCTGCCCAGTTTTCCGTGCTGAACCATTTCACACGGCTGGGTGATGGTAGCACACCAGCACAGTTGGCGAGTGCCTTTCAGGTCACGCGCGGGACGATGACATCGACCCTGAAACGACTGTCCGAAAAGGGATTTGTCGAGATCAAACCTGATGAGAGGGACGGGCGGTCCAAGCGTGTCTACATGACCGAAAGTGGACGCGCTGCGCGGTCTGACGGGATTACGGCGGCCACCCCGCACTTTGCGCGAATTGTGGAAGCTCTGAGCGCACAAGAGCGGAAGACGGTGATCCCAATCTTGGAAAAGCTGCGCATCTGGTTGGATAATAATCGCTAGGGTCCAGCTCGCTCTACCATTTAAGTGAACGGCGCCCATTGCATACTTGCCCTGCCGATCACAGCAGGGCATGTTTTTATCTAGTAAATTCAGGGGACACTAATGTTGCGGGCATTCTTTTTAGGCTTTTTAACCTGTCTACTGGCCCTATCGGCATGGGCGGAGTTTCCGAAAGCTTATGTCGGATATCCGGACGCTCGGGATCTAGCGCTTTCCCCCGATGGCGGTGAAGTCGCCGTTTTGATGACCGATTATGAGTTTGGCGTGGTCGGTCGAAGAACCTGGGACAACCTTGAATTCATGAATACTGCGACGGGAGATGTCCGTTATGTTCATGATCTGGAAGAGCGCGTGTACCTCTGGGTTTACTGGCCATTCCAAGACACGCTGATCAGCCAGTCCCTGATCTACGAAATCGGCCGTCGCGACGTTGATATTCAGCCAACACTCCTTGCGATCAATCCGCAGACGGGCGAGGAGACTGAGCTTTATAAAGGCAAGCGCCAAGACTGGGATAAAGACTTCGACACCCCGAAAATTGCGGGATTTTCAGAAGACAGCCGAGAGATCGCGGTTCTGACCAGTGACAAGAATCGAACCGATCTTATCGCAATCAATGTCGATACTGGCGAGCAGCGGCGGATGGCACGCGGCAATTCTCGGACACTGCGTTGGAGTCTGAACGACAATTTCGAGCCGATCCTTCGTTTTGATCGCGGACGCGATGAAGCCGAAGAGATCATCTATGCCCGCGATCAGAGTGGCGACTGGGTCCCAATTGAACGGATCAATAAGGTCGAGAACGAGTTTATTCCGAATACGACTGCAGATGAGGAGAGCACCTTGCTTGTTCTTCATAGGCCAGACGACGCTGAGCGAGCAGGTTTGTATAAGTACGACCTAAATGCGCGTGGATTTGGCGATCTTGTTTTTGAACACCCCGAATATGACCTTGTCTCTCTAAGGAGCGATCGAGAAGGCTACGTTATATATACAGCGTGGGCCGAGGACGGGTTCGAGAAAAAGTGGCTCAACCCTGAATTGGAGCGTTTTGGAAAAATGCTCGATAAGGCCTTTAAGCCAAAGGACAACTGGACAATCATTGAAACCAGCGAAGATGGGAAACGCTGGCTGCTCTTCCTATCAAGCCCGACACGACCGGGCTCTTACTTCCACTTTGATATTGAGACAAAGAAAGCACAGTTTCTTGTCAACAGACGGCCAGACCTCAAATCAAATGCCGTTTCGGACGTACAGCGTATTGAGTATCAGGCGCGTGATGGACTTGGCCTCGTGGGATATTTCACACCGTCTAAGCGTGGGCAAAATTCTCCACTAATTGTTATGCCGCACGGAGGGCCAGTTGCCCGTGACTATCTAGACTTCGACGGTTTTGCGCAATTTCTCGCCTTTAGAGGCTATCACGTCTTCCAGCCCCAATTTCGTGGCGGCGGCGGACGCGGCCAAGCGTTCGAGCGCGCGGGGCACGGCGAATGGGGCCGTGCGATGCAAACGGATATAGAAGACGGCGTTGATGCGCTCGTCCAACAAGGGCTTTACAATGAGACAGCGCCGCGTTCGATTTTTGGGATTTCTTACGGTGGATACGCAGCCCTAGCAGGAGCATCTTTGACGCCTAATGCCTATCAGTGCGCGATCAGTGTTAACGGGATCAGTGACCTCCCACTCATGTTTAAGCAATACGACTTAGACGATCCATGGGACCGTGAAGCGCTGAAAATCTGGAAAGAGCGTATTGGTGACCCTGACACCGAGCTAGAGCAAGTTCAGGCTATTTCACCTATCCACAACGTAAACGAGATCCAAGCCCAGATCCTCCTCATCCATGGCGATCGCGACAGCATTGTCTTTCCAGTACAATCAGATCGAATGCACAAGGCGTTGGAAAATGCTGGGAAAAGTGTACGCTACCACAAGCTAGAAGAACAAGGTCACTACATTTCCAATGAAGATGAGGGAGTCAACATGCTGGTTTATATCAATAATTTCCTGATGGGATGTATGCCCCCCTTACCCGCTTGGTCTGCGGTAGAGCCTCAATAACGTTTCGAGAGAAACAGAAGCTCGATGTCTCTGTTTAGCTATGTCCTAGGTGACGATTTTAAGCGTCTGCCGGATGCATTGCAGGACCTTCATTCTGTTTCGGGTGAACATGTCTGGCGCGGGCGCGTGCGGATTGATCGCGGACAGGGGTGGCTGTCGCGTTTGGCCGGTTGGATCGCTCGATTTCCACCAGCGGGCGCTGATCTTCCTGTTGAAGTGAGGATGGAAAAAGTCGGCGAAACAGAGGTCTGGCAGAGGCAGTTTGGGACCCACGGTCTTAGGTCCACTTTACGTGTCGCGTCGCGCGATGGGCGGCCTTTGATGACAGAGCAATTCGGCCTGTTTCGCTTTGAACTTGAGCTACGTGTTGAGGATGGGCGACTGCATTATCCCGTGAAGCGAGGCTCGTTCTTGGGCGTACCCATGCCCCCATTTCTACTACCTGTGAGTCAGTCTTTTGAACATGTCGACGAGCAAAGGTGCGCCTGTTTTGATGTGTCGGTCAGTGTACCTCTGGCAGGCTTTATTGCCCACTATCAAGGCTGGTTAGAGGCGGTCTAATGCAGCGACGACGCCCGCCATATCGTCCGGCAGAGGCGTTTCCACAAACACATCTTCACCCGTCACAGGATGCACAAACCCTAGGCTGGCCGCATGCAGCGCTTGGCGTGTGAGCTTGCGGGCGAGTTGGGTGGCCTCGTCGAACGCTTCGCCGGAACCAAAGGCCTTGATGCCGCGATGACGGCCGTAGACCGGATCACCAATCAGAGGTGTGCCGAGATGGGCCATGTGGACGCGGATTTGGTGGGTCCGCCCGGTCTCTAAGCGGCATTCCATAAGAGCCGCAGCCGGGCGGATATCGGCTTTGGCGAGCTGGCCGAATTGTTTCAATGCCTTGTAGTGCGTCACCGCATGGCGGCCCTCCCCGTCCTCGACGACGGCCATTTTCTTACGATCATGCGGGCTGCGCGCGATGTCAGTTTTGATTGTGCCCGCAAGAGGGCGCGGCGCACCGCGTGTCAGCGCGAGATAGGTGCGCTCGATATCATGGGTCTTGAACAGGTCAGACAGACCGTGATGAGCCGCTTCTGTCTTCGCGACGACGAGGACACCTGTGGTCTCTTTATCGATGCGGTGGACGATGCCGGGGCGCTCCACCCCGCCAATTCCCGGAAGGCCGCCTGCGCAATGATACAGCAGCGCGTTAACGAGCGTGCCGGTCCAGCTGCCGGGCGCGGGATGCACCGCCATTCCTGCAGGCTTATTGACCATGATCAAATGCTCATCCTCGAACAAAACATCGAGCGGAATGGCTTCAGGTTCCGGCGTCGCAGCTACGGGGTCAGGCATCTCTAAAGCGTAGTCGCGGCCCGCAATGACACCATGGCGCGGATCATCCAGCGGAGCGCCACCAGCCCTGCAATGGCCCTCCTTGATGAGCGTTTTCGCGCGCGAGCGCGACAGCATATCAAACCGCTGCGACAGGAAACGGTCGAGCCGGGTTCCGGCCTCATCTGTTTTCGGTGTTGCGGTTAGGGTCTGCATGGCTGCGGTATAGGCGATTGTGGCGGTGATGGGCAGGCACGGCTAACAGAAACGTGAACTTGAAGGTTCCAGAGCGGGTTCCCATGTCTTGAATATAGCCGATGCGGGGCTGCCACTGAGTGGGGCGAGAGCATCGGGCCATGACCGACCTGTCTGTTACAGAAGGAGAGATGACATGACGCATGAAATCATCCATCCCGGCATCGACCTGTCGAAAATCGCCTATATCCGTGCCGTCGCGCATGAAGAAGTGGCAGCGCTACCGAGCGACGCGCTTACCATGGTCAACGACGTTGAGGCGCTGTATGTTTTGACTGATGGCGAAGGCAAGAAACTCGCCATTGTTGAGGGCCGTGAGGCCGCGTTTAAGGCGGCTGAAATGAACAGCCTGACACCTGTCAGCGTGCACTAAACCAATTCGATATGGGCGGCTTTGGCCGCCCTACCCCGCCTGATCTAGCTTTCCGCAGTGCGCTTATTTCCGCCGAACAGGCCTTTGAACACTTTGCCGATATCATTGACGCCTGAGCCATGAACGGCGCCCGCGCGATAGACCTGCGTTGCCAGCCAAAGGATCGCGAGTGTTGATGCGGCCATCAAAGTGAGCTGAGCAAAGACCTCCCACATCGGGGGGTCCGTTGGCATCCTCAGGATCAGCAGGAACGGCGTGAAGACCGGCACCCATGACATCGTCTGGATCAATGGACTTTCCGCATCATTGATTGCAAAAGTCAGCATGAAGAGCGGGGCCATCAACATCACGATCAGCGGCGTCATCAACGTTTGCGCCTCTTGGATCGTGTCACAGAGCGATCCCAGTGCGAGGAAGAGCGAGCCATACATCATGTATCCCAGCACGAAGCTGAGGATGGCTGGCACGAACAGCATTGGATCAGCCGCTGCGGCCAGAACGGAAGTCACAGCGCTCGCTGCCCCACCCGGCACGTAATCCTGTCCCACAAAAGCAATCAAGGTCGACCCAAGGCCCCAAAACGCCATCAGCGTGAGCGCCAGCGCGAGCACAGCGAGAAGCTTACCCGCCAACAGATTTGGCAATTTCACTGATGTTAGAAGGCTATCAAAAATCTTATTGGATCGCTCCTCAATCGTTCCCATCAGGAGATAATTTACGACTGAGAAAATCAGGAACCACAGAATAAATGCCATGATCATCGACATGTAGAAGGGCGCACGGTCTGACAGTGTGACCGCGGCTCCGCCCTGTCCGCCATCTGCTCGAAAACGCTGCTCTTCCAGAGGACGGCGGGCTGATTGTGCATCTTTGAGGAGCTGGCTTGAGACCCCGGCATCGGCAAAAACCGCCTCTTCTGCAATCGTGGCTTCGGCGCGGCTAATCAGATCACGCAGGCCCCGAACCTGCAGGTTTTCACTCCAATACTGGATTGCCGATCCATCAGGCGGAATGATGATCGCGGCGAAGAGTTCAACCGCGCCTTGATCGGTTTGGGCCAGACGATTGCCCTGCAGATAGGGTTGCAGCGCATCAATATCGCGCTCAGGCGGATCAATGCGAACAAAGTCTTGAATCGGTAGCGGAATTTGCGCCCCGCCAGCGGCTTCAAGCGCCTCTTCTATACTGTCACCGCGTTCAATGGCGTCGTTGAAACGCGTAATCGTTTCGCTTTCCTCGCCTTGAACAGTCGCGGCCATATCGAGCGACGCGCGCGCAACGGCGACTTGTATCTCCTGAATTTCCCGGTCCAGAGCGCGGGCAAATTCATCCCCGCTTTCAATGACGGTGAAATAGCGCGTCGGCGCGCTACTCTGCGCGAGCGTAGGGGCAAACATGAAAATGCCGAGAATGACTGGCGTGAACAGGAGGCCGAGCCAGAAGCCCCATGCGGTAACGTAACCGAGATAATCGCGGCGGGCTACGAGATAGGTCGAAAACATTAGGCGGCTTCCTTCTCAGTGCGCGCATCAGCAGCGAGTGTATCGGTCAAATCCTGGGCTTCGGCTTCGCTGACGAGCGAAACGAAGACATCACGCAGGCGGGTTTCCTGCGGCATAAAGCTGGTGATCGGAGCCCCTCCATCAATCGCCGCACGCAGGGCATGCTGCGGATCCTGTTGTGGACTAAGGCTGACGCGCCAGACATTGGCTTCGCCATCATCGATCACGCTCTCGTAACCCGCATTCTGCATCACTGGCGCCAGATCAAAACCTTCCGCCACGCCGATTTTTACAGCACGGCCGAGGGCGGCAAAGCCATCTTCCAGTGTGCCGTCAAACACTTTACGCCCGCGCGCCATCATCACGATTTTCTCACACAGCCGCTCCGCGTGCTCCATGACGTGGGTGGAGAAGACGATGGTCGCGCCGCGTTTATGCTCTTCGACGATCAGCTCTTCGAGCGCCATCTGATTGACCGGATCAAGGCCGGAGAACGGTTCGTCCAGGATCAGGAAATCCGGGCGATGGGCCAGCGCACAAAGGATCTGAACCTTCTGGCTCATGCCTTTGGACAAGCGCGAAACACGCGATTTGGCAAACGGGCCTAGCCCCATCGCATCGAGCATCTCATCCGCGCGCTTGCGGGCCTCGCGCGCGCTCATACCCTTAAGACGGGAAAAATAGGTGATGATCTGGCGCGGGCTCATTTTCTTGTAGAGACCGCGTTCCTCTGGAAGGAACCCAACGCGTTTCAAACTGTCGAGATTTGGCGCAGCACCATAAAGATGGGACGTGCCCTCATCTGGAGACAGAACGCCGAGCGCCATGCGTAGACTGGTCGACTTGCCTGCGCCATTCGGGCCAAGAAATCCGACAATAGAGCCTTGAGGCACAATAAAATCGAGCGAATTGACCGCCCGAAAGTTGCCAAACCACTTGGTAGCACCCCGCATTTCAAGCGGATTTTGCGTCTGCATACGGGATTCTCCGTCCAAAATTCTCGTTTATCGATATAGACCTTATATGTTTAACGCAGGGAGGCTTGCCAAGCGCTTAAAGACGTCACACGATGTTCATATGAAAATTAAGATCGGGTCTCAGCATGGAGGTTGGACTGCGATATCGGGGGAAACCAGCGACCTAATAAGACTGCCCGGTAATGTCTGTGAACCTCAATACTCGCAAAGCGAGCGCGATAAAGCTCGACTACTCGCTGCGATAGAGAAAGCTATATCTCGTCTTGACAATGGCACTTACGGCGTTTGCGAAAGTTGTGGCTGCGATATCCGTGTGAAACGTCTTATGGCTTACCCGCTCACCACACTATGCGACTTATGTGACGATTAGGTCTGTCACGGGCTTTGCCATTCCCCAAAACGCTCCTAAGTGAACGCTCTGAGTGATTAAGAGGCTGCGGATATGAGCGCTCCTGAATTTGCCATCGAAGCCAGTGGTCTGGACAAGATCTATCGCGCATCCGGGAAGATGCCTGAAAAACGCGCGCTCAAGGGCATTGACCTGAAGATCAAGCGCGGGTCGATGTTTGGCCTGCTCGGGCCCAACGGCGCGGGAAAGTCGACTTTTATCAATATCCTCGCGGGCCTTGTCACCAAGACCGGCGGTACAGCGAAAATTTGGGGCCTGGACATTGACCAGCACCCGCGCAGCTCGCGCGCCGCCATCGGCGTGGTCAATCAGGAAATCACGATGGACCCGTTCTTTACCCCGCTGCAGGCGCTCGACCTGCAAGCCGGCTATTACGGCGTTCCAAAGGCCGAGCGCCGCAGCTTGGAAATCCTAACGGCTGTTGGTCTGGACGACAAAAAAGATGCCTACGTCCGCCAGCTCTCAGGCGGTATGAAGCGAAGGCTCATGGTGGCGAAAGCGCTCGTGCATAACCCGCCAGTGTTGATCTTGGACGAACCCACTGCGGGTGTAGACGTCGAGCTACGTCGATCCCTTTGGGCTTATGTCCGTGAACTGCATGCGAATGGCACCACGATCATTCTGACCACGCACTATCTCGAAGAGGCCGAAGAGCTCTGCGACGAGATCGCCATCATCTCTCATGGCGAAGTGCTGGCGCAGGAACCAACGCCGCAACTCCTGTCGCGTCTAGATCAGCGCCTGTTGAAGATCACACCACGCGAGCGCCTCTCGACAGTTCCGGAAAGCCTGTCACATCTGGATGCGAAGATTGTAGATGATGTCTTGTGCATCACCTTCCGCAACACAGAGACCGGGATCGGGCGTTTGCTGGAACAGGTCCGTGAGGCCGGCATTGGTGTGGCTGATCTCACGACCGAACAGCCAAATCTCGAAGATGTCTTCGTCGCGATGACGACCGAAACCGCCTGATCTCTCAAGCATTTTCGCTAGGTCAACATGGACAGCGCGTACACGCTGGATAAAGTCATCCTTATTAGCCGAATGAGCTTTTTGGAGGACGGACATGCACCCCTATCACTTCGCCGCGACCACGCCGGATAAAGCCGCCTATATTATGGCTGGCACCGGGGAAACGGTCACCTTCAAACAGTTAAATGACCGATCGAACCAGATCGCACATGCGTTTCGGGCCATGGGTCTTGAGCATGGCGATACGATTGCGATCTTTTCGGAAAACTCAGCGCGGTATTTTGAAATCTGCTGGGCCGCGCAACGCTCTGGGCTTTACTTCGTCTGCATTTCATCCCGGCTCACAGCACCTGAGGTTGAATACATCGTCAAAGACAGTGGCGCGCGCCTGCTGATTGCGTCTGTCGGACTGGGCGCGGTTGCTCAGGACGCAAAAGCGCTGACCGATTGCGATGCCCACTGGTCAATTGATGGCGCGATCGACGGCTTTCAGCCGATGCAGGATGCCTGCGCAGGCCTGCCCCAAACCCCGGTGAGTGATGAGCGTTTGGGCACAGATATGCTCTATTCCTCCGGCACGACAGGGCGCCCGAAAGGCATTCGCCCGCCTCTACCGATGGACCCGGCAATTGATGCTCCAAATGCGCTCGATCAGCTTGCCCGTGTTCTGTTCCACGTTCGCGACGATGGCATCTATCTCTCCCCTGCTCCGCTCTATCACGCCGCACCGCTGCGCTGGTGTATGGCGATGACAAAGTATGGCAACACGCTCGTCATTATGGAGAAGTTCGATGCAGAGACGTTTCTGTCGCTCATTGAGAAGCACAAAGTCACACATACGCAGCTTGTCCCGACTATGTTCGTGAAAATGCTGAAATTACCTGAGGACGTGCGTAAAAAGTATGATGTTTCTAGCCTCATAGCCGCCATTCACGCGGCAGCCCCCTGCCCCATCCCGGTCAAGGAGCAGATGATTGAATGGTGGGGGCCCGTGATTGAGGAATACTATGCCGGTTCAGAAGGCAATGGCATGACCTGGGCGAATACCGAGCAATGGCTAGCCCACAAAGGCACGGTCGGTATGCCGATTTTCGGAGAGCTTCACATTTGTGACGAGGCCGGCGACGAAGTCCCGGTCGGCACCGAAGGCCAAATCTATTTCGGCGGGACATTCACCCCAAACTACCACAATGATGAAGAGAAAACCAAAGGCGCGCTAAACCCGAAGAATCCAGACTGGTCCTCGCTTGGCGACGTTGGGAAAGTCGATGAGGACGGGTTCCTTTACCTAACCGACCGCAAGGCCTTTATGATCATATCCGGCGGCGTAAACATCTATCCGCAAGAAGCCGAGAACGCCCTGATCACGCATCCGGCCGTGGCAGATGTAGCTGTCATCGGCGTCCCGAATGAAGAGTTCGGCGAAGAGGTCAAAGCCGTCGTACAACCAATGGAAGGCATTGAGGGCACAGACGCGTTAGCCGAAGAATTGCTCAAATACTGTCGATCTCAATTGGCCAAAATCAAATGTCCAAAGAGCGTCGATTTTGATCCCGCGCTACCCCGTCACCCGACAGGAAAGCTCTACAAACGCCTCGTACGTGACCGCTATTGGGGCAAAGAAGGCAGTCGGATCGTCTAAAGCGCCAATAAAATACCCAATATTACAGACTTCTAAATCAATTCGCTTTATCACTTTCCCCTAGGAGATTCGGTAATAACCGAACGAATGGAGCTTGGGGTATTCAATGAGGGCGCTTCAGCGTTTTCTATCGCTTATTGTCTTGTGTTTTGCTGCCGCGGTGTCATCTGCAACGGCGCAAGATAGCGTTCCCCTTGCCGACCGCCTCTGCGCTTTGCCAAATGATGGCACAGTGACAGCGCAACAAGCAGCGACCCGCGGCTCCGACTTCAACTGTGAGAAGTCGCAATTCAACACACCGGCCCGCCACTATTGGGTGCGCGCCGAGATCGCAGACATTACGACTGAAATCGCGTCCCCGGTCCTACGCCTACGGGTTGCCCGGCAAAACACCATTACGGCTATTTTGGAGTTTGAGGACGGAGAAACGGAAACGCTGATCTACGGATCGGATGAGATAAAGGCCAATTGGCGCTCGCCGACCTATGCCTCATTCCCTCTCACACAGTCGAGCGGTAGGATAGCAACGTCTCTACTGATCGGCGTTGAGCGGCCATGGGACCCTTGGAACCTTGCAGATCTGAACATTATCAGCGCCGAGGCTGACCTTGCCGAGCACCATAAATCCTATCTCGCGAACGCGGTCTTTTGCGCGCTCTTGGCCGCGCCTTTACTGCTTCACATCTGCCTGTTCTTCGTTCTTCGGATTCGCTTCATTCTCATTCATATTATTGCGCTGGCAGCGACCATATTTATGCAAGTCCTTTGGGGTGGTGTTATTTTCGACATTGCCCCCTTTGTCTCCGTCAATGCAAGATCCATCCTCGCGCATTTATGCATCGCGCTGATCATGGCTGCCATTTGCCTGCTCATCCGTGACATTTGCGAGCCGGGTAAACTCAGCCAGCGTATGTCTAAAATGTTGCTCTATTCGAGTGTCTTCTCAGTCGTCGCGACAAGCCTCATCATCGCGATATCACCGCGCTTGCCCGTGATAGGCTCCATTCTCTTCCATATCGTCGTTCTGGCTTGCGTCCTGGCCGTTGTAACCAGCCTGCTGAGCGCGGCGTTCAAGGGCAGTTGGGCTGCGCGTGGTCTTTGCTTGGGGACTGTCGGATTTGTGGTCGTCGCATTGGCGCGCATCGCCAATTCTACAGGTCTTTTCGGCAGTATACCAACCTTCGACCACGGCTTGTACGCTGCGGCATTTGTCGACGCGATTGTGATGAGCGCAATCGTCGTGCACCGCGCGTTCAAGATGCGGCGCGAGCATGAGCTTGCTGTGATCGAAAATACACTCCTGTTCAAAGCCGCGCGCATCGACCCTCTGACAGAACTGCTCAACCGCCGCGCGCTCGAGGAAGACTTCGAAACGCTATTGAGTCAGAAAGAGCGCAGGCGAAACGTCTACAGCATGCTGATCATCGATGTGGACCACTTCAAGACCGTGAACGATACGTTTGGTCATGATGGCGGGGATCTCTGCCTCAAACAGATCAGTGCCCTCTTCCGCTCGGCCTGTCGCCCCGATGATCTCTGCGCACGTATTGGCGGTGAAGAGTTTGTTTTCATTCTGAGCACACCAACGCCGGATGATGCCTTATCGTTCGCAGAGCGCCTGCGCGAGCGCGTATCGCAATTTGAATTCGGAGAGCCAAATGCCCCCATCGGCCGGCTCACGATTTCTGTTGGCGTGACCGACATTCCGCGCGGCCCAACTATTCGTTTTGAAGACGTCTACCAAATGGCCGATAAAGCCCTCTACACAGCGAAGAAGACAGGTCGAAACCGCGTCATAAACGCCGCTAATATGACGAATATCAGTCTTGCGAAGAAAGTCGCTTAATCAAATCGACCACGAAATCTTTGTCAGATGACCCATACTTGCTGTAGACCTACCTTCCAAAAGAGGAGGAAGGTTATGAAACTCGGCGCATTTTCAGTGAGTCTCGCGGTTAAGGACATCGCGAAATCACGCAAATTCTATGAAGCCCTCGGCTTTGTTACCGAAGGCGATGAAAGTCAAAAATGGCTAATCATGAAGAATGCTGACACGCTGATCGGCCTGTTCGAAGGCATGTTTGAAGAGAACATCCTGACCTTCAATCCAGGCTGGGATCAAAGCGCGCAAGAGGTCAATCCGTTTGACGATGTGCGCGAGATACAGGATCGTTTGAAAGCCGCTGGACTTGAACTCGCCGTTGAGGCTGACACAGCCAGCACCGGCCCGGCCCACATCGTCCTAAGTGACCCGGACGGAAACCAGATCATGCTGGACCAGCACCGCTAAACGGTACGGTCATCCCCGTTTTGACCTGGCACCGGTCGGCTAGGCTGTACGACCTTCAGGTTTGGCCGATCAGACCCCGATGCTTTCTGTTTCTGCGCATCGAGTTGATCGACGAAATCATGATTTACGTCACGGTGCTCAGCTTCGTCTGCACGAACAGCAATAATAACGTCGCGCAAGCGCGCATCGGGGCCAAGATTCCAGTAGTCGATCGCCAGCTGGGGGGCGGGAACGTTTTCATGGCGGCCTTCATCAACCTCGCAGAGATAGGCAGTATAACTTATCACCGCCTCCTCTTCAAAATAGCCAACCACTCTGTGAGCTGTTCGGGGGGCGAATAGATAAAGAAAGAAATAACAATTGTAGAACACAAATTGCGTAGCCATAATCAAGAAGCGCTCAAACCAATTTGGCTTTGCGATCTGGATAAAGGTCATAAGATGCATGCGCTCATTTTCAGCCTCATCAAGCAAGGTGCGGATCCAACCTTCGTCATCGCGCATCCGACGCAAAGCCTTCAAATGCAAGAGTAATCCACCGACCATGCCCGGCACAGCTGCAACTGTCTCCAAAACAACAGCACGGTGCCCGTAGCGTTTGGCGAAAAATTTATCGGCAACGAAACGCAGCATTTTAACAAAGCCAAAAGCAATTTTATCACTCAGCGTCACTGGTTTTACATGAGTGTCTATAGGCCGTTCTAGGTCGACGTTTCGTGGCGTTGGTCGTTTTGCGGTCGTCATTGTATCGCTCCTTATGACGAGAAATAGGTTGCGCTTGATCAGAAACTGCTTGGAAAATTGACGCGCGACACGCTGCCACAGACGTCGCAGGCCAGACCGATCCGCAGCGTCACCCCTTGCGCCCGCGGACCTGTCAGGCTTGATACGGAAAATAACAAGCAGGAGAGAAACCCAATGGCCGACCCAAAAACCGTTCAATATGCTGACCTTGAAAGCCTTGTCGGGCAGACACTGAACCCATCCGATTGGTTCAGTGTCGATCAGGACCGCATCAACATGTTTGCTGAAGCGACCGGCGACCATCAGTGGATCCACGTAGACGTTGAGAAAGCCACAGCCATGTTCGGCTCAACCATCGCGCACGGCTATCTGACCCTGTCTCTGCTGCCAATGTTCGGGCCGCAAGTCCTGCGCGTTGAAGGCGTCAGCCGCGGCATCAACTATGGCGCCAACAAAGTCCGCTTCACAAACTTCGTCCCAACCGGCTCAAAACTGCGCATGGTCCAGACTGTGAAAGAGGTGAATGCGAAAGCTGGCGGCAAGCAGATGATCTCTGAATGCACGATTGAAATCGAAGGCATGGATAAGCCAGCCTGCGTCGCTGAGACCATTACAGTTCTATATGGCTAAAGCCTTTCACCCTTGAGGGTTATTTCAAGACGGATCGGTTGTGATATGTTCCCAAATTATGGGAGGTATCACAATGGTCCGTCTTTTTTGTCTCGCGTTTTTGAGCCTATTTTTCAGTCAGTCTCTGGCTAGCTATGGGCAATCCCCACAACAGCTTTATGAGGACGCTAAAGCCCGAGTAGAGGCCAATGATCCAACAAATGTGCTTCGTGATGTGACGGCGTCCTGCGATCAAAACTACGGCCCCGCCTGTGATCTTCTCGGTCAGATGTACACGATTGAGAGTTCTGCTCAGGATTATGCAAGGGCTTACAGGTGGTTCGTAAAGGGATGTAATCTTGGCGATCCGGGGGCCTGCGAGGGCAAAGGAAATATGGAGTTTGATGGCAAAGGGACAGCCAAAAATGAACCCGCTGCGCGTCAATCCTATATAAAAGCATGCAATGGTGGGGATACGCTCGGCTGCTATTATCTAGGAACGATGCAGTATAGCGGGCAAGGCGGGGGAACAGATCTCGCCTCCGCCCGGCGATCCTTTGAAACGGCCTGCGGCGCAAGACATGCGAAGAGCTGCGAGTATGTCGGATGGATGACGCTTAAAGGTGAAGGTGGGCCGATCGACTTTGCAAAAGCGAAAGTCGCCTATCAAACCTCTTGCGATCTTGAAAATCCCGGTGCCTGCAACATGCGGGGACGGATGCATGAAAACGGCCAGGGCGGCGCCGTTGATTATGCGACCGCCGCGAGCCTCTACCGCAAAGCCTGCGATAAAGATACTGGCATCGCCTGTGATAATCTGGCCGACCTTTACAATGGAGGGGACAAACTTCCCGAGGATATGGCCATTGCGAACCCGGCTTACGCCAAAGGCTGTGAGTTAGGCGTATCAGACGCCTGTTATCAGGTCGGCTACACAGCCCATTATGGCCGAGGCGCGTCAATCGACTATGCGAAAGCAAAAGCGGCCTATGAAAAAGCGTGCGACGCTGAGAATGGGCGCGGCTGCAACAATTTAGGGGTTCTCCACGCTGAAGGAAAAGGCGTTCCAAAAAGCAATCCGACAGCCCTGCAATACTATACGCAGGCCTGCACAAACGGAAACGCTATTGGGTGCAGGAATGTTGGCGACTTTTATAATGACGGTCGCGCAGGTGAGAAGAATGATGCAGAGGCGCAAAGCTTTTATGTGAAGGGCTGCGCGGGTGATGACGCCGCCGCCTGTTATCAAACGGGATATTCCTACCATTATGGGAGTGGTACGCAGATCAACTATGCCAACGCTCGTACTGATTACACTAAGGCGTGCGACAAAAATAATGCACGCGCGTGCAACAATCTGGGCGTGCTCCATGCAGAAGGATTGGGTGTTGTGAAGAATGACCAGATCGCTATCGGCTTTTATGACAAAGCCTGTACGCTCAAAAATGGCATCGCCTGTCGGAATGTCGGCGATTTTGCGCGAAATGGGCGAGGTGGCCCAGTCAATTTCGTCGCTGCACGCACCTATTTCACAAAGGCATGCGACCTCAACGATGGCGCAGCCTGTAATGGTCTAGGGTTTATACAATTTCAGGCTCAAGGCGGGCCCGTCGATGCCCTCGCAGGGCGAAATAATTATAAAAAGTCCTGTGACCTGAATTTCGCTCAAGGATGCAGTAATTACGGACTGGTTCTGTTCAATGGCCAAGGCGGCCCAAAAGACAATGTGCTCGCCCGAGCGAAGTTCAAGCAAGCCTGTGATGGCGGCTATAATGATGGATGCCGAAACTATGGTGTTGCTCTCAGAGAAGGGATTGGAGGGACTGCAGATGAAGCTGGTGCGATCATTGCCCTGACCAAAGCATGTAGCATGGGCGTCGAGGCCGCCTGTCAAATGATCCAAAGATGATTATATTGTATGGGAGACATAGAGGAGCCTGCCCATGATCCCGACAATGCCAAAGCCCGGCAATGAGAAGAAGCTGCGCCGCTCAAACACGGAATGGCGCGAAATCCTGACCGAGGAGCAGTTCCGCATCGGTGTCAAAGAAGGCACAGAGCGCGCGTTCACGCCCGGCAACCACAATGATGAAAAACGCGACGGCGTCTATGAATGCGTCGGTTGCGATGAGGCGATCTGGTCGTCTGAACACAAGTTTGACAGCGGCACAGGCTGGCCGAGTTTCTACCAGCCGATCCGCGAAACAGCTGTCGATAAAAAAACCGACTTCAAACTGATCTACCCCCGCACAGAATGCCATTGCGGGATTTGCGGCCTGCATCTCGGCCATGTGTTCAAGGATGGTCCACCACCAACTGGTGAGCGCTGGTGCATCAATGGCGCGATGCTGCGGTTTAAGGTTGCAGGCGTGTAATCTTCACAGACTAGACAAGATGGACGGCATGGATAGGGTCGCGGTTATCTTATAACGCGGAGCCTTTCCCATGCGCCTTACCCCTTTATTTTCGTCAGCCGCAGCCATCGCCTTGATTGCTGGCTGTTCGGCTCAAACTGAGACCCCTAGCGACACATCTGAAGTGACAACGGAGACCACGACCACCGTGCCTTTTGACCTTGCCTCCCTGACAATACCGACCGCGAACCGCATCGATGAGACCATTGAACAGGTCGGTCGCACCCGCACCGATCCCTATCACTGGATGAAGGATGATAACTGGCAGGATGTGATGAAGGACCCGTCTATCCTGCGCGAAGATATCCGTGAGTATCTTGAGGCGGAGAATGCCTACACCAAAGCCGGCCTTGAAGAACCACTGCAGCCACTGGTCGATGAACTCTTCGAGGAAATGCGCGGGCGGATCAAGGAAGATGATCAATCCCTTCCGAGCGTCGACGGGCCTTACGCTTACCTGACCAAATTCCGCACGGGCGGTGAGTATCCGATCTTTGCGCGCAAGCCTGCCGCCGACACCTATAATGAAGAGGCAGAGGTCGACATCCTACTCGATGGCGACGCGATGGGCGAAGGCAAAGCCTATTTCTCCTTCGGCGCACTCGGCCACAGCCCGGACCACAAGCTCGTCGGCTATGCCTATGATGACCAGGGCTCTGAGCGCTATGACATCAAGTTTCGCAACATTGAGACCGGCGAAGACCTGCCCGATGTTGTTACAGGGACGGCTGGTAGCTTTGTCTGGTCAGAGAACAGCGATGCAATCTTTTGGGTTGAGCGCGATGATAATGGCCGCCCCGTTGCGGTGCATCAGTACAAACTGGGCGGCGACGGGACGTCGACCGAGATTTACCGCGAGTCCGATGCGGGCTTCTTTACCGGCGTCGGCAAATCCCAATCCGGCGAATACATCTTTATAGGTGTCGGCGATCAGGTGACATCTGAATATCACTATTTCAAAGCAGACGCTGATAACCCTGAGCCGAAACTCGTTGCGGCCCGCGAAGTCGGCGTCGAATACGATATCGAGCACTGGGGCGACCGCTTCGTGATCACGACCAATGCAGACGGCGCCGTCGACAAGAAAATCGTCACCGCCCCGCTCGATGCGCCGGGCCGTGAGAACTGGACAGATTATATCGCGCACGAGGCTGGAACACTCGTTCTCGGTGTTGATGTACTAAAGGATCACATGATCCGCACAGTCCGCAAAGAAGGCCTGCCAAGCATTATCGTGACCGACCGCGAGAGCGGGGACGAACACAGCATTGCCTTTGACGAAGCCGCCTACTCGCTCGGCGCAGGCACAGGCTACGATTACGACACGACGCAAATCCGCTTCAACTATGAGTCGCCGTCCACGCCGGACCAGACCTATGACTATGATCTGGTGACCCGCGAACGCGTCCTGCGCAAAACGCGCGAGGTGCCGTCCGGCCACAATCCAGAGGACTATGTCGTCTCCCGCGTGATGGCCCCTGCCCGTGACGGCGAGACCGTTCCGGTCACGATCATGCGCCATAAGGATACCCCGGTCGATGGCAGTGCCCCGATGCTGCTCTACGGCTACGGCTCATATGGCATCACGATCCCGGCAAGCTTCCGCACCACGCCACTCGCTCTGGCGGATCGCGGCTTCGTCTATGCGATCGCGCACCCGCGCGGCTCCATGGCGAAGGGCTATCAGTGGTATCTCGATGGCAAGCTTGAGAAGAAAGAGAACACGTTCAACGACTATATTGATGCGGGCAAATTCCTGATTGAGGAAGGCTACAGCTCACGCGGAAACGTCGTTGGTATGGGTGGATCAGCCGGTGGTCTCTTGATGGGTGCAGCGGTGAACCAAGACCCTGAAATGTTTGCTGGCATTATCGCAGCCGTTCCGTTCGTGGACGTCATCAATACGATGTCTGACGACACCCTACCGCTGACGCCGCCGGAGTGGCCGGAATGGGGTAACCCGATCACAAGCGCTGAGGATTACGATACGATCATCGCCTACAGCCCGTATGACAATGTCGGCGAGATGAACTATCCGGCCATGCTGATCACAGGCGGCCTGTCTGATCCGCGCGTGACCTATTGGGAGCCGAGCAAATGGGCAGCCCTGCTCCGCCATGAGGCGCCAGAGGCCGGGCCTTACTTCCTGCGGATCAATATGGAAGCTGGACACGGCGGCGCATCCGGACGCTTTGAAGGCTTGAAAGAAACCGCGCTCGAATACGCGTTTGCCCTCTCCGCCGTTGGTAAAGCCGATCAGCTCAAACTCGACGACGAATAACGCGCAGCCTGGCGGGCCTGCCATGCGCCTTTAGCAATAAAGGCCATGGCCGCCAGGACCATCAGCGCCAAGCCATACCAAGTGATGGCGTAGCTCAGATGGTTATTGCTGAACGTAATCACAGTGAGCCCGCCGCGCGGCCATGCGGTGGGCTCACCTATATGGTCTGCATCAATGAAGTATGTGAGCTTCGCGGAAGCACCGACCGTCTCTGACATAACGGCCACATCGCGCGAAAACCATTTGCGTTCACTCGGTCTGTTCTTTTCGAGCGGTGAGCCTTTGGGTTCCGTCTCACGAAGCAGACCGTTGATCCGTACATCGCCCTCGGGCTGGTAAAGTACCTCATCTCCCTGCCCCGTCGGCACAAACCCACGATTGACCCAGATCCTGCCCCACTCTGTCTTAAGCGGCGTCATCACCCATCGTCCGGGGCCAAGATCGGTGACAGCTTTAACACTCTGACTATGCTCATACTCCAGCGTGCCAGAGGTTTCGATGCGCAAATAGGTGTGCTTGTCTGGGTCAAATGCGCGGAGCGGCAATGGTACAGCATCCCCATAAGCGCGCTCATTCACAGCGGCAATGAGATCGGTTTTCCAACCGAGCCGCTGCACCTGCCAAGTCCCTAGCCAGACAAGCCCGGCCACCATCGCCGCGCCAATCACCAGCAACAAACCATCCGCCCAGAACGGGCGATACCGGTCTGCAGGCTCGTCCGTCATGGCAGGTTGCGGACCCGTTCAATCTGCTCATGCGCGGGCATCATATTCTCGTGCAGATGCGTCATCACCCAGATCGATC
Organism: Pseudomonadota bacterium; assembly: GCA_038746145.1. Taxonomy (GTDB): domain Bacteria; phylum Pseudomonadota; class Alphaproteobacteria; order Caulobacterales; family Hyphomonadaceae; genus Henriciella. The sequence goes on along the minus strand of JBCDKW010000005.1, from coordinate 128,691 downwards.
CGGCCATCATGATCACAATGACAATCACGGTAAAAACAATCGAAAGAGCCTGCCAGCCTTCATCGGTCTTCAGGTTCACGTGCAAGAAATAATGCATGTGCACAAGCATCTGTGCGCCCCCAAAGACAAAGATAATCGCCAGAACCAGAGGCACACTCAGGCTCATGCCTGACATCACGACATAAAACGGAATGACCGTCAGAACGATGGAGATTCCGAAGCCGACCATGTAGGACTGGAAGGTGCCGTGCGGCGCATGCGCGTCTTGGTGAGCGTCGATGTGCGAACTCATTGAACCACTCCCGCGAGATAGACGAAGGAAAACACCCCGATCCAGATCAGATCAAGAAAGTGCCAGAACATACTGAGGCATATGACGCGCCCGACATTCGCAGGCGTCAGGCCTTTATAATAGAGCTGGCCCATAAGCACGGCGAGCCAGATGCAGCCTGCGGTCACGTGCAGACCATGCGTGCCGACAAGGATCCAGAACGAGGACAGGAACGCGCTCTCGGTTGGTACAGCCCCGATATGCGCGAGGTGGCTGAACTCTTTAAACTCCAGAAACAAGAACCCGAGGCCGAAAACACCGGTCACGGCGAGCCATGTCATTGTCCCGCGCAAATCACCCATATGCATCCGCAACATCGCAAAGCCATAGGTGATTGATGAGAACAGCAACATGAAAGTCGCCACGAGGATCATGTCGATCTCAAACAAGTCTGCCGGGGCTGGCCCTGCAGCAAAGCCGCGCCCGACAACTGCATGAACCGCAAACAGCACCGCGAAGATCAGGCTGTCCGTCATCAGATAGAGCCAGAAGCCGAAGATGCCGCCATCATCATGGTGACCTTCATCCTCGGTCACGAGGAATTTGTATTCGCGGCCCGTTTCCGGATCGATGCCGGGTGTCGACTGGAACATGCTTGCTGTGGATGCGTCTGATGATGCCATTATTCTGCAGGCCTCAAAGCTGGATTGGGCAGGGTCTCAGGGATTTGACGGGGTGGCTTGACCGCCGATTTCGGTGCGGGCTCGTCATCACGAAGCGCCTCGATCTCTGCGACCTCATCAACAGGCACATAATAGGCGCGGTCATAGATAAACGTGAACGCGGTGCCGTAAATGATGCAGGCTACGAAACTGATCATCGCCAGCCACCAGATGTGCCAGACCATAGCGAAGCCCCACACGGTCGCAAGACCTGCCATAACGATCCCGACATTGGTGTTCTTTGGCATGTGAATCGGCAGGAAGCCGTCTTTCGGGCGCTGATAGCCGTTACGCTTCATATGATCCCAAGCGTCCAACTCGTAGACGCGCGGCGTAAACGCGAAATTGTAAAACGCAGGCGGCGAAGACGTTGACCATTCCAGTGTACGCCCGCCCCACGGATCGCCTGTGACATCGGTCAGCTCGCGTTGTTTTAGGATGGACACAATGATCTGCACGACAAAGGCACCGATTCCGCCAGCAATCAGCAGCGCGCCAACGGCAGAGACCTGGAAATAGATAGCGTAGCTTGTGTCCTCGAATGAGGAGAGACGGCGCGTCACGCCCATTAGTCCGAGAACATAGAGCGGTGCGAAGGCGATAATCATACCCCAGAGCCAGCACCAGAAACTGACTTTGCCCCACCAAGGGTCAAGCTTGAACCCGAATGCTTTCGGCCACCAGAAATTGATGCCCGCGAATACCCCGAAAACGACACCCCCAATGATCACATTGTGGAAGTGCGCGACGAGGAAGAGCGTATTGTGAAGCACATAATCGGCTGGTGGGATCGCAAGCAGGACACCTGTCATGCCCCCAATCACGAAGGTCAGCATGAAGCCTATCACCCATAACATGGGGACTTCGAACTCTATTCGCCCCCGATACATGGTGAAGAGCCAATTAAAGAGTTTCGCCCCCGTCGGGATCGAGATGATCATCGTGGTGATCCCGAAGAAGGAGTTCACGTCCGCGCCAGCGCCCATAGTAAAGAAGTGGTGCAGCCAGACAATGTAGCTGAGGATCATGATCACGCAGGTCGCATAGACCATGGAGTTATAGCCGAAGAGCTTCTTACCGGAGAAGGTCGGCACGATCTCTGAGTAGATCCCGAACATGGGCAGGATCAGGATGTAGACCTCCGGATGGCCCCAAATCCAGATAAGGTTGATGTACATCATCGGATTTCCACCCAGCTCGCTGGTAAAGAAATTGGTGCCAAAATAACGGTCACAGGTCAGCAGAGCGAGCGTTGCTGTGAGAACTGGGAAGGTCGCAACGATCAGCACGTTTGAGCAGAAAGATGTCCAGGTAAAGATCGGCATCTTCATCCAGGTCATGCCCGGCGCGCGCATTTTCACGATGGTGACGAGCAGATTGATCCCCGACAGCGTCGTGCCGATCCCCGATATATTCAGCGCCCATAAATAATAATCCATCCCGACCCCGGGACTGAATTGCAGCCCCGACAGCGGCGGATAAGCAAGCCAGCCTGTCTGTGCAAACTCGCCAATAAACAGTGACGCCATCATCAGAACTGCACCAGATGTCGTCAGCCAGAATGCGAGATTATTGAGGAATGGAAACGCCACATCGCGCGCGCCGATCTGCAGCGGCATGACATAGTTCATGAAGCCATTGATAAACGGCATCGCCACGAAAAAGATCATGATCACGCCGTGTGCAGTGAAAATCTGATCATAGTGGTGGGCCGGAAGATACCCGATATGGCCCGCCGCTGCGAGCGCCTGATGCCCCCGCATCAACAGCGCATCGGCAAAGCCCCGGATCAGCATCACCGTGCCAAGCGCCATATACATGATGCCGATCTTCTTGTGATCGACAGAGGTGAACCACTCATTCCAGAGATAGCTCCAAAGCCTATACTTCGTAATCGCGCCGACCGTAGCGAGCCCGATGATACAGGTTCCTATGAACGTACCAAAGACGATCGGATCATAATACGGAAACACTTCAAGCGTCAGCTTGCCCCAAATCGGATGCGCCTCTGGTGCGCCTGCCGTTGGATAAAGACCGTCTGGACCAGCAGCCATGACCTATCTCTCCTCGCTATAGGGGTAAATCAGGGTCTCGCCGTCGAGGACGCTTTGTCCATTCGCGGCGCTTAGAATGCGCTCTGCATCCTGTTTCTGATCTTTGCGAAGCAGCAGGTAAAGCGCGCGGGCATCATCAGCGCTGCAGAACCCCTTATAGAGTTCGCGGTTGAACAGGCCTTCCATACCGCCCCCGCCCAACGCGTCGACCATCATCATGTCATTGTTGCAAAGCTGTTTGCCGCCAACGCACATGTTCAGGATTTTATCCCAGAGCCCGTCCTGTATGCCGTTATAATAGGTGACAGGGTTATCTGTGCTTTTCTTTTCCAGCTCCAGCCAAGTGGCGGTATCAAGGAAATCTCCCTCGGCGCGGACCTGACTTACCCAGCCCTCAAAACCAGCCTCATCCAGAGCGTGAAACTTGAAACGCATGTCTGAGAAGCCATTGCCGCTATAATTCGCGGAGAAGCCTTCATACGTGCCCGGCTCATTCATGACGGCGTTCAGCTCGGTTTCCATGCCCGCCATCGCGTAAATCTGCCCCGCGAGCGAGGGGATGGCGAAGGAGTTCATGACGGTTCCAGACGTGAGCTTAAACTCAATCGGACGATCAACAATCGCAGCGACTTCGTTGACGGTCGCAATGTCCTGCTCAGGATAAAGGAAGACCCATTTCCAATCGAGCGCGACGACCTGCACCTCGAGCGGCTCAACACTCGGATCAACGGCCTGCGTTGCCGAAATACGGCGCACATCATTATAGGGCTCAAGCCTGTGCGTCGCGACCCACGTCAGTCCTGCCAGGCAGATGATAATCGCCAATGGAACCGCCCAGATCACGATCTCAAGGCTAACAGAGTGATCCCAGTCCGGCGCGTAAGAGGCTTTGTCATTCGACTCCCGGAACTTGAACGCAAAAAACACGGTTAGAGCCATGACCGGCACAATGACGAGCAGCATCATCACCGTCGCGTAGACAATCAAATCGCCCTGCTGCGCTGCGACATCACCGGGGGCATCCAAAAGGATAAGATTACAGCCCGTCAAAAGAGGTGTAAGCAGGATTGGACCCAGCCATTTGATCGTCTTGCGCATAGTGGTCTCCAGAAAAATTTGCCACGTGCGCCGACTGCACTATTTACAATCGGTTTAGTTATGAGAATATCTCGCAAATAAATGCGGTGCACAAGTCAGCGAACCAAAGTGCCGCATCCAAGACCAAAGTCGTATAGCCCTCGGCTCGACAATCGCGGATTGGGGATAGACATGACCACACTCGCCTCCACGCATGGCAAAGCGCCAACCATCGACGAGATCATCACAACCGTTATTATGGCACGCGTCTCCGACTATTTCGGCTTCTTCGTTTACGGCATTGCATCTGCGATCGTTTTCCCGCGGCTCTTCTTCCCAATGGTCGATCCGGTGACAGGCACCCTGCTCTCTTTCGCCGTGTTTTCGCTCGCATTTCTGGCACGCCCATTTGCCAGTTTTGCCTCGCGTTGGGTGCAAAGGCGCATTGGGCGCGGGGGTAAAATCACGCTCGCTCTTATGATCTTCGGGACCTCGACCGTCGCGATGGGCTTGCTGCCGGGCTATGCTGAGATTGGCTGGACCGCACCGATCCTGCTGGCTCTGTTGAGGATTGCGCAAGGCCTTGGTCTTGGTGGGGCGTGGGATGGGATCACGCTTCAATTGCTGAATGCGGCACCAAAACATCGAAGAGGAATCTATGCGACCATTCCACAATTGGGAGGCCCGATTGGCTTCTGCGTGGCGGCATCCCTGTTCTTCGTTTTAGTCGGCTTCCTAACTGAGGAAGAGTTCTACTCCTTCGGCTGGCGCTTCGCCTTCTTTGCCGTGATGGCCGTTAATGTCGTTTCACTGTTCGCGCGCCTACGTCTGCTATCAACAGAACTTAAAGACGAAACCAAAACAGACCTCATGCGCTCATCACCCTTTATGGAAATGCTCGCACATGAGTGGAAACCGATCCTGAAAGCGACCTTCATCCCGATCGCGAGCTATGCGCTGTTCCACATGGTCACGATTTTCCCATTGGCCTATGAGCTGCTCTACACCGAGACTTCCATTGCCTACATTCTGATCCTGCAACTCATAGGAGCAAGCCTTGGTATCTGCACAATGATTGCCTCAGGGGTGATTGCAGACCGGTATGGACGAAGGCGGGTCCTCTTGATCTCAACCGCGCTAATCGCGCTTCTTTGCCTGACGATACAGACACTGAATAACAGCCCGGCTGTTTTCATTATCGCAGGCTTTGCGCTCTTGGGGTTCGCACACGGCCAATCCAGCGCGGTCAGTTCAGGCCGGTTCAAAGAGGCTTACCGCTATTCCGCATCTGCCCTGTCCATCAATCTCGCATGGATTTTCGGGGCTGCCTTCGCGCCTCTCATCGGATTGGTCCTGACAGCCCAATTCGGGTTGTGGGCCGCCTCGCTCTACATGTTCAGCGGCATCATTGTTACTCTCACAGCGATCTTCGTGTTCGACACACCAAAAGCGAAAGATGCCGCAGCGAGCGCTTGATTTTGCATCAAGACAGCCCTGAGCGCGATCCATCGCGAAACGCAGTGAGGCGGGTGATCAAACAAAGAATCATCTTCCGCGAGAGAAGGGTTAGGCCCCTGCCAGGGCATTCAAAACGTAAAACGATCCACCGGATCGATTTTTTGAGCATAGCTCAAACCGTTTTGAATGGTGCCCTCACACGGACTCGAACCGCGGACCTACTGATTACAAATCAGTTGCTCTACCAGCTGAGCTATAAGGGCACTGGCGGCTCAAATAGACCGGGTACGGGCGAAGTGCAAGCGGTCATGACAAGATCATGCAGTTGCCACATTTGATCCGGTTTTCGGCAAGCTTCTGCCTTTTCAGCGCGTTTCCCTGTGCTCAGGCGAAAAGGAGCTGATACAATGATGAAATCAATAATGATCGCGACGGCCTTGGGTGTTTCTGCAATGACTGCTGCCGCAGAAGTCCCACCAGCGCCCCCAACTGAGGTCTACACCGCACCTGATACACAAGTATGCGAACCGATGACGATCAGCATTTACTTCCAGAACGGCGAAGCTGTCCTGTCATCCTACGCGCAGAGCGTTCTTGAAGACGCACGCGCGCGTCTGGCCGACTGCCAGATTTTGGATGTCGAGATGGTTGCTCAGGTTGGCGATGCCCGCAGCACCGAGGAAGAACAAGAGATTGGCCAGGATCGCCTCGCAATCGTAGCTTCAACCATGCGCGATGAAGGCATTCTGCCGAATTCTGCCAGTGCACGGATCGAACAGAACGGCTCTGAACAGAGCTTTGTCATGGCCCGGCGCGTCGACATTACGCTGGCGGCGCACGACCGAAACATCGGATGATCTGAATTTACTCCGAGCGCTTTTCCTGTAGCGCGCACCTGCCCCGGCCCGTATATGGCGAGCCGGGGCTTTTTCGGTTGGCGTCCTTAATCAAAAAGCGAGAGAACCGCCGCGGCCGCAATGAAGGTTACGACGGTGTGGCTTGCATCAACTAGAAAGCCGGCGATGTGAAAGCCCGGTGCATAGACCAAGTCATACGCCATCAGAGGCACGCCAATCAAAAGGCTGAGCCAGAGCGCAAACAGAACGGCCGTCGTCAGCTTTGTTATGCCCTTCTGTTTCATGTGCCAGCCAATACCGTAGGCGAGAATAAGTGACAGGACAAAGCCGAGGCCCATGATTTTCGGATCTGGTCCAGCATCAGCGGACACGGTCTCGATCCCGCTTGCGGTCAACCACTGCATCGTCGTCTTCGCCTCATCAGCAAAGAAAAGCCCGTTTGCATTCATCCACGGCTCTGTGAACAACAGCCCGTACCAGATGAAGCCAACGAAAAAGATCGCGACGGCCGCGAGTATGAGTCCAAGTAAATGAACGCCTGCAAGTCTAGGCATAGTTTCCTCCCAAAAACTGTTTCTTTTCTGGTCTGTCGCGCTAAACCCCCATTCAGCCCGACGTGGAAAAACTGCCCGCATTTGGCGAAAATAGGAAGACCTTATGCCATCGAGCTCAAAACGCCGTATCCTGATCACCTCTGCCCTGCCCTATATCAATGGGGTGAAGCATCTGGGTAATCTGGCAGGATCGATGCTGCCTGCGGATGTTTATGCACGGTTTCAGCGGCTGCGCGAGCATGATGTTCTCTACATCTGCGCCACGGATGAACACGGCACGCCGGCTGAATTGGCTGCGCAGGAGGCCAGCATTTCGGTACAGGACTATTGCGACGAACAGCACCAGGTGCAGCGGGCAGCGGGCGACGGCTTTGACCTGTCTTATGACTGGTTCGGGCGATCATCATCGCCTGAGAATTCAGCGCTGACACGCCACTTCGCACATGTTCTGGAGCAGAACGACCTGATCGAAGAGCGTACCTCAAAACAGGTCTACAGCGTCGATGATGGTCGCTTCCTGCCTGACCGCTATGTTGAAGGGATATGCCCGCATTGTGATTTTGAGAAAGCGCGTGGGGATCAGTGCGATAATTGCGGTCGATTGCTGGATCCGGTGGATTTGATAAATCCGTATTCTGCCGTCTCTGGTGGAACCAATATCGAAATCCGCGACACAGCTCACCTCTTCCTTCTGCAATCCAAGATGCAGGATCAAATTCGCGATTGGGTCGAGGCAAGCAAAGACTGGCCGCAACTCGCAAAGTCGATTGCACTGAAATGGTTGGATGAAGGCCTGCGCGACCGCGCAATTACCCGCGACATGAAATGGGGTGTACCAGTCGCTGCACCTGATGGCACGCCAAGACCCGGATTCGAGGAAAAAGTTTTCTATGTCTGGTTCGACGCGCCGGTCGAATATATTGCGGCCACCGAGGAGTGGGCGAAAGCGAGCGGTGGCGACTGGCAAAGCTGGTGGCGGACAGACAAAGGTGCGAACGACGTCGAATACGTCCAGTTCATGGGCAAGGATAATGTCGCTTTCCACACAGTCTCCTTCCCTGTGACCATTTTCGGCTCGGGCGAGCCATGGAAGACGGTCGACAAGCTGAAAGCCTTTAACTGGGTCACTTGGTACGGTGGCAAGTTCTCCACCTCGAACAAACGCGGCGTTTTTATGGATCAGGCGCTTGAGCTGCTTCCGGCCGATTATTGGCGCTGGTACCTTATGGCGAATGCGCCTGAGGGATCAGATGCCGCCTTTACATGGGAAGGCTTCCAGGCCTCAATCAATTCAGACCTCGCCAATGTGCTGGGTAATTTCGTCAACCGGATCACGAAATATACGGTCAGCAAATTCGACGGCGTTCTCCCATCGGCTGGCGTATCAGGCGAAGACGAAGTCTGGATGGCTGAGGAACTGAAAAAGAGCCTGACCCTCATCGCAGAACACTATGAGGCAATGGAGTTCCGAAAGGCAGCGGCTGAAACCCGTGCGCTCTGGGCAGCGGGGAATGAATACCTCACCCGCGCGGAACCTTGGGTGAAGTACAAGAGTGACGTGGATGCCGCCGCTGTTGGTGTTCGAACCGGGCTTAATCTCGTGGCGATCTTCGCCATCGTTGCACAAGCGCTAATCCCGGCGACTGCGAAGACCATTTTGGATACGCTCGGCGTGCCAGAAGACAATCGCAAATGGCCGACCGGCGAAGGTGAAGCACTGCTTGATGCCTTGCCCCACGGTCTACCAATTGAGGCACCGCCGGTCCTGTTCCAGAAGATTGAGGATGCGATGGTCGAGGAATGGACGCAGCGCTTCGGCGGTGAGGACGCCTAAACAACCTCAAACCGCTTGCGATCAAACACGCTCAGCACCTGTTTCAAGTCCCGTCCGCGTTTCAACACCTGCCCCTGACTGCCCTGCACAGCGTAAGCCCCCTGAGCGTTTGCGAGTTTCGGTGTCTTGACCACAGTCCAGGTCGGGTTTTCTGCGTGACGTTTATAGATCGCGAAAACTGCTTCATCCTTGCCCATGCCGATTCCGTAGTCCTTCGCCTCTCCGGCCATAACGAGTCGGCCATAAACATCGAGAATCAGGGAGAGCTCGGTACGATGAAAGGCCGTTTTCGGGGCTGGTCTTTTCCGTGGCAATTGTGTAATGAAAGTCATGGGCCTTGATTATACGGTCTTTTCCAGAAACCTATAGAATTTGTAATGGCGAATGTGGCGGAATTGCCACAATTTGGTCTTGCGAGCGCCGTCGAACGCAGACATCTTGTCATTGTCGGACGGGAAAGCAAGTGTGGCTTCAGACCCATCAGCCCCCCCAGCCCCCTGAGGTCGTACAGCACCCGTCTGACACACTTTCTCCTATTAGGTTGTCTGAAAAGGCGCGCATTATTTTAAGCGCGTCTTTTCTTTCATCTGGCAAACATTCCTCTTCACGCATGCGGCGAAGACCGCTAACGAAAAACCTGCCAATCAGCTGGAGCGTTTGATCCGAATGCTTGCCCTAAATGGTCTTGAGAAATCCTTTGCGGGGCACAAAGCTGTGCAAGGTATCAGTTTCACAATCAATAAAGGTGAAGTCGTCGGGTTTCTCGGTCAAAATGGTGCAGGCAAGTCAACCACGATGCGCATGGTCGCGGGTGTTCTGGAACCGGATGCCGGTGACGCGGAAATCGCGGGCCTGTCGATCACAAGCCAAAGACGTGAAGCACAGGCTGCGCTTGGCTATCTTCCCGAAGGTGCCCCACTCTATCGGGATATGACGCCGGTTCAGTTTTTGAGCTTCCTCGCGGACGCACATGGGCTATCAAAAGAAATCCAGAAAACCTCGATAGATCGCGTCATTGCCGATGCGCGAATTGCAGAGGTGGCCAGCAAACCCATCGGAACACTTTCCAAGGGCTATCGCCGCCGCGTAGGGCTGGCAGGCGCGATCCTGCATGATCCGCCTGTCCTTTTGCTTGATGAACCCACAGATGGTCTCGACCCGATCCAGAAACGCGCTGTTCGCGCCCTCATCACGCGTATGGCAGAAGACAAAGCGATCATGATTTCCACGCACACGCTTGAGGAAGTCCCGGCCATGTGCTCGCGCGTCATCATCATCGATAATGGTCTCGTTGTGGCTGATGATACGCCAGACGCGCTGTCAGCAGGCCAAACGGACGGTCTAGAAAAAGCATTCCTCGACCTCGCCAGTCGGAATGGGGGTGAGGCCGCATGAGGGCTACTTCCCATTTCACGGGCCTGAAGGCCGCGTATAAGAGAGAGCTGAGCGATTATTTCAGTTCTCCGCTCGCCTTTGTCTTTATAGCGGTTTTTCTGATCCTGATCGGGGTCTTTACATGGGACCTGTCGCGCTTCTTTGATACAGGCGCAGCCGATCTAGGTCCCTTCTTTTACTGGCATCCCTGGCTCTATATGCTGTTTATGCCAGCGCTCGCTATGCGCCTCTGGTCTGATGAAATCAGTGTCGGGACGTCGGAGCTTCTCTTGTCTCTGCCCGTTGAACTTCCAGGTCTTGTAACAGGCAAGTTCCTCGCCGCTTGGACCGTCGCGGGACTGGCGCTCCTCCTGACAATACCATGGTGGATAACGGTCAACATTCTCGGGCCGGCAGATAATGCGGCGATCCTCGTCACTTACATTGTCAGTTTCCTCATGGCCGGAGCGTATCTCGGTATTGGCGCAGCCCTATCGGCATTAACACGAAGCCCGGTCCTCGCATTCGTCCTTGGCGTGGTCGTCGCTTTCCTGCTGACCGCTGCGGGCTGGCCCCTCGTCACAGGTGCGCTTAGTAGCGTCCTCGGCGCACCTGCCGGTGACGCCATCGCTCAATTTTCATTCCTCACCCATTTTGAAACGGCTCAGCGCGGCGTCCTCGACCTACGCAGTGTGATCTATTTCCTCGGCTTTATCGCTCTCTGCTGCGCGCTGAATGTCCTCTTCGTCAATCACAGGCGGAGCGGCGTCCAATGAGCCCGCGTCGCTATCTTCTCGTTACAAGCCTGCTTCTCATTGCGATCTTTGCCGCCGTGACCCTATTAGCGAACAAGGCTCTGACAGGCGCGCGTCTCGACATGACAGAGAACAAGCTGTTCACGCTCGCTGAAGGCACCAAAACCGTCACGGGCAATCTCTCTGACCCGCTCGATCTAACCTTTGTCTACACTCGCAGCGTCGGTCAGGAGTTTCCCGCTGTTCGCGCCTACGCCGTACGCGTGCAGGAATTGCTCGATGCTTATGTCGCGTCGTCAAATGGCAAACTCCGCCTGCGTGTCATAGACCCTGCCCCCTTTTCTGAAGCCGAAGATGAAGCCCTCGCCGCAGGCCTCGTCGCAGTCGATACGAATGGCAGCGACCCGCTCTATTTCGGCCTCATCGGTCGAAATAGCGTCGATGATGAGCGCGTGATCCCCTTCCTCGCGCCCGAACAGGAAACACGGCTTGAGTATGATCTGACACGCCTGATCGCTCGCCTGGACCGCAGCGCGCCTACCCGGATCGGCCTGATCTCAACTCTGCCCGGTATGACTGCGGTCACCGATGAAGCCGGTTACACGGTCCTGCGCGAAATGAACAAGACATTCGATGTTGAGACGCTTCCGGACGATTTCCTCTCCATCCCGGATGATATTGACGTCCTGTTCCTCGCGCATGCCCCGGACCTCAGCGATTGGCAGATGTGGCAGATCGATCAATTCCTGCTGCGCAAAGGCCGTGCGCTGATGCTTGTTGATCCAGCCACGAAGACAGCACCCGGTGACGGGCCATTCGGTATGACGAACCGGCGTATTCGCTCCGACCTCGGTGTTTTCTCAACATCTTTCGGCGTCGCTCTGGATCGTCCAGCCATTGCCGACACACAGACAGCTCTGGCCATTGAAGCCCCTGCAGGAGAAGGCCGCACAACCATCCTGCAGCACCCATTATTCCTTTCAATTCCACCCGCGCTGATGTCGCGTGAAAATGTCCTGACAAGCGATCTACGCCGTGCGGTCAATCTCGGCGCAACGGGTCGTTTTATCCTGCCCTCTACAGAGACGCTGAACCGTGAAATCCTCATAGAGTCCGGGCCAACGCCCAGCATCATTGATCCCGCCCAGGCCGCCATTGATATGCCACCTGACGCTGTAATCGCCGCCTATGAGGCTGGTCGCGAACCGGCCGCACTGGCCCTGAATCTAACCGGTCCGCTGACGACGGCGTTCCCGTCTGGACGCCCACCTGTTGATCTTGCAGACGATCCTATTCTGGCAGACCTTGCACGGGGCGCTGAGAACGAAGCCGCCGATCACCTCTCGACCAGTGATATCGACGCTCAGATTATCCTCGTGGCCGACGCGGACCTTCTCGATGACGGGCTTTACATGAACCTGCAAACCGGACTGCCCTTTGCCGATAATGCCAGCTTTATTCTGAATGCTCTGGACAGCCTGTCCGGTGGCTCAGACCTGATGAGCCTGCGGGCGCGGTCACCGGGTCTTCGTCCGATGCGACGCGTCGAAAATATGCGCAACGCCGCGCAAGCGGAGTTCTTTACCGAACAAGCCCGCCTCGAGGGCCGCCTTGCAGAGTCCGAGCAACGTCTTCAGGAACTCCAAAGCATCAGCGCCAATGATGGCTTCTTCGACGGCGATGTCAGCGCTCAACTGAATGACCAAGAGCGTGAAGAGCTTGCACGCCTGCGCGAAGACATCGTCGCAACGCGCGCCTCCCTGCGCCAGATTGAGCGGGACTTCCGACGCGAGATTGATGCGCTTGAGCTTAACTTGCGCATTTTCACAATTCTTGGTGGCCCGGCCCTGCTCGGCCTCATAGGCCTCTTCCTCTGGTGGCGCAGACGCGGAGGCGCAGCATGACCACGCACAGCCAATCGCGCAAAACCACGGTAATCAGGCTAGGAATAGCCGCGGCCATCCTGTGGGCTGTCATCGCCGCGACCAGCTTCTTCTCAGGTCAACAAACCGATACGCATGCAGACATAGGCAAACCTGTCCTGCCCGGCTTCGCTCAGCGCCGCATTGAGGCCAACCAGATCCGTTTCAGCATGGCTGACGAGCGCTACACGCTCGCACGCACAGATGACGGCTGGGTTATGCAGGAAGAAGATAACTTCCCCATACGCCAAGACCGTCTTATCGCCCTCGCCTCTGGTCTGGAAACACTGACTTACGGCCCACGCAGAACTGCTGATCCGACAAAACATGACCAGATCCGTCTCGGCCACCCAAGCGATAGTGGCACCGGAGTCCTGGTCGAAGTTTTCGACAGCGCCGGAGAGCGTTCCGACGCTGTCCTACTCGGTCGCAAGAATGCCCAACTCTATGTCCGTGGACCAGACGAGGATCAAACCTACCGCGCCACTGGCGAGCTGCCCGCTTTCTATAATCGGAGAGCCTGGCTCGATTTTGACATTATCGACATCGCCCCGGACGCCATCCGCTCTTTGCGCGTAACAGATAGCAATGGAAACTCCGCCTATTTCGCACGTCCTCCGGGCGGTGATCCGCGCAGTTTCAGAACCGCTCCACCTTATGAAGATTTACAAGTGGCTAGCCGCCTCGCCCTGTCCACGACGGCACTCGCAATTACGCGGTTCAATCCGGACGGCGCAAAACGCGATGATCGCCTGATCACAGCTCCAATCGCGCGTCATATCAGCGAGACCTTTGACGGGCTGGAAATCGACCTTCGCGCCTATCAGGAGCCCGATGGCTTCTGGGTCACACTGCGCGCAATTGAAGCCGGAGAAGGCGCGCGGCGCGCGGAAGTAATCAATTCAAGAGTTGAAGGCTGGGCTTTCCGACTTCCGCAGTTCGACTGGGCTGACTTTACGCCCTTTGTGTCTGATCTCGTCGTTAATCCCGCGCCCGCAGAATCAGGCCTAAACGAATAAAGGGCAGGAGCGCTTCTGTAATCGCGCGATGAAACGGCCCTTTTGCTCGCGCCCGGAAATATCGCGCAAGCCCATCCGCCTTATGCTTCGCGACAGTCCGACCTAAAGCATCCGACGTTGCACCATAGTGCAGGGCCCCAGCAGAGGGCTGATACATCACAGTGCCTCTGGCATCCCGGCACCGTACGCATAAATCAATGTCTTCGACATGAAAGAAATATCCTTCATCAAAGCCGCCAAGCTTCTGGAAACCGATTTTAGAGATCAGAAAGAGCGCGCCGGATATGACATCCATTTCGATCGGCGCATGCGGAGCTGGTGTCTGTTCGAGGGTCCACGTATTTACCCCTAGAAACGACGTGAGCGCCCGCCATAGAGTAAGGTCACGTCGTCGCGGCCCCCGCTCTTCACGTCCTCGGATATCGAAGATTTTCCCACCAACAATCCAAGGGTTTGCCAAATCTTTCGCGACACTCTTAAGAGCCGATACTGAGCCACGCTTTAAAACAGCGTCCGGATTGATGATCAGAAGATGATCTCCCGATGCAGCGCTCACACCCAGATTTACACCCGCTCCGAACCCGATATTGCCATGCCCGCGAAGCAGCGTGACATCGTCGCGTTGGGTTGAAAAATTGTCGATCCAGTTCGATATCGGCTCAGGATTTCCGTGATCGACAATCACGAGCTGATCAATTTCAGGATCGGTTGAAAGCCCATAGAGGCACTCTTTCAGCCGATGCCCGGTGTGATAAGTGACAACGATCGCACTGACGCGGCTCATGATTTTGCTGTAAACTGCCCGTGCAGAATCACCACAGCAGCGACGAGAGCAACAGAGGCCCAGAAGGCCTCGTTCCACATGCTGTAAGAGAACGTGGCAAAGGCGAGGGTCGCCCCGAAGAGGCCCGCACCAGCAAATCGCGCCATGTGAGACAACGGCCCGATCTGGTAGAGGCGAACACCCACCAAAAAGCAGGTCAAGGCCGCAAGCAAAGCCCCCACCATACCGGTCTCGGCCCAGATCTGTAGCGCCATATTGTGCGGATGCCCCGGCACGATCGAATAAAACTGCCACACTGATTCAGACATGCCCGTATCAGCCACGATTTCAGCCACTTTCGCAGGCTGCTGACCATAGGCCTCCGTCCATGTTTTACTCGCCTCAAGCCCGTGCCCAATCATTGGCGCCGCCGCGACCTTGTCCGTTACGGCATCCCAAGCATGTAAACGCGACCAAAACGATGCCGGAAGTGGCACGCCAGCATCCCGAAGTATCCTGACCATATCTCCCAAAATGAAGGGCGCTATGAGAATATATGAGCCCAGGAACGTAAACAGGATCAGAAAACCGGCGCGCTTCATAAGCCAGACAATCAAGCTCGCCGCACCAATCAAAACGACAGCCGCAATCGCTGCCCAGGACCCAATCACAAGCCCTGCCCAACCGGCCAGAGGAACTAAAGCCAAGGCTGCACCCCGATGAATCAGACCTTCCCTCGTCCACAGCCAAGCCGTCAAAACAGGTAGGATTAGCATCATTGCATTGGCATTACGCATCATGTTCGAAGGCATGGATTCAGCAGGATCATCCGACCATGCAAGCCAAACCAGGCCCTGAATAATCTGATCCATAAACAGCGCTGTCGCCACAACGCCGGCAATCTGCACAGCAATAACGCCTCTTATGATTGAAAGCGATTTCGGTGCATTCGGGTTTACTTGGGTCGCGATAAAAGCAACGCCGCCGATACAAAGCGCCGTTAAACCAACCCGGAGACTGGCATCATTAAGACCGAAGTCACGCCCACCAAGACTGCCCTCGAACAGGTCGCGCTCCGCGCCGGACCAAGACGCGCTCGCAATGATCCAAAGCATGAAACAAATGAAGGCCAGAGCATAGAGCGATATCGACTTTGGACGCGCATAAAACAGAACGGGAATTGCGGCCAGCGCGACCCCGGCTGTGAAACCCTGCCCGCCGAGATAGGCGACGATGGGCCATAAGATAAACAATCCGGCGAGGATCGCCGGATAGCTCACTTTAGGCCCGCTGACCTCATTCATCCCGCAGACCGTTTCAAATCAGGCGCCAATGCCTCATTGGCCAGCATCTCGGCACCCTCTTCAAGGCCAATAATCTGCTGGCCTTTCGAGCCAAAGCGGCGAAGCGCAAGTGTCCGCTCTTCCATTTCACGTCCTCCGACAACAGCAATAATCGGTATCTTCTGTAAGGAATGCTCGCGGACTTTGTAATTGATTTTCTCATTGCGGCCATCGACCTCAACGCGCAGGCCTTGCTTGCGAAGGTGCGCTGCGACCTCGTCCATGTATGGATTATGCTCTTCAGTGATGGAGGCAACAACGACTTGCACAGGGGCAAGCCACATCGGAAATGCACCTGCATAATGCTCGATCAAGATGCCAGTAAATCGCTCCAAAGACCCAAAGAGCGCTCTATGCAACATCACCGGGCGATGACGTTCACCGTCAGCACCGACATACGTAGAGTCAAATCTCTCTGGCAGCGTGAAGTCGACCTGCAACGTCCCGCATTGCCAGTCGCGGCCAATGGCATCCCGCAGAACAAATTCCAGCTTCGGGCCATAAAAAGCCCCCTCGCCAGGATTGAAGCTATAGGGAAGTCCAGTCGCTTCCAGCGCGTTCTTGAGCGCCGCCTCTGAGCGGTCCCAAACCTCATCACTACCAATACGTTCTTCCGGACGATCGGAGAATTTGATCGCCACGTCATCGAAGCCAAAATCCTTATAAATATCGAGGATCAAATCGACGACCGTCAGGCATTCCTGTTTCAGCTGCTCGGGCGTACAGAAAATATGCGCATCATCCTGCGTAAAGTGGCGAACCCGCATCATGCCATGCAAAGCCCCAGACGGCTCGTAGCGGTGAACCTTACCGAACTCTGCCATCAAAACCGGTAGCTCTCGATATGAGCGCTGACCATGATTGTAAATTTGCAAATGGCCAGGGCAGTTCATCGGCTTCAACGCATATTTGCGATTATCCGGCATCACTGTGGAGTACATGTTCTCACCGAACTTTTCGGCATGACCGGATGTTTCCCAGAGCGAATAGTCTAGCAAATCCGGCGTATTGACCTCAACATAACCCGCCTCGTCCTGGCGACGACGCATGTATTCAATGAGGCTCTGGAACAGCGTCCAGCCCTTAGGGTGCCAGAAAATCGATCCCGGTCCCTCTTCCTGCATGTGGAAGAGATCCATCGCTTTACCGAGCTTACGGTGGTCGCGCTTTTCAGCTTCTTCCAGCCGCGTGAGATGCGCTTTGAGCTGTTTTTCATTTTCCCAGGCTGTACCGTAAATGCGCTGCAACATTTGATTGTCGCTATCGCCACGCCAATAAGCGCCCGCCAGCTTCATCAGTTTAAACGCCTTCGGCAGGCGCCCAGTTGAGGGGATATGGGGTCCACGGCACAGGTCGAACCAATCGCCTTGTTTATAGATTGTCAGCGGCTCGCCCGGTCCGATAATGTCATTGATGATGTCGACTTTATAAGTCTCGCCCATGGCGTTGAAAGTCTTGATCGCGTCTTCACGGTCCCAAACTTCGCGTATGATCGGGTAATCTTCATCAATAATCTCAGCCATTTTGGCCTCGATTGTCTCAAAATCATCTGTGGAAAATGGCTCCTCGCGGGCGAAATCGTAATAGAATCCATCATCCACCACGGGACCGATTGTCACTTGGGTTTCGGGATAGAGCGCTTGCACTGCTTGGGCCAGCGCATGCGCGGTACCATGCCGGATCATGAAAAGGACGTCGGGATCGCCGCTCGTCAAAATCTCCACTTTGGCGTCGCTCTCAAGCGGCCGCGCTAAATCGTAGAGTTCCCCATCGACCTTTGCGGCCATCGCCTTTTTTGCAAGCGATTTTGAGATCGAGGCCGCGACATCAAACGGGCTGACGCCTGCTTCATACTCGCGCGCTGACCCATCGGGGAGTGTAACTTGAATCATTTTTCTTCACTTATCGTCTGTGCACACATTGATCGACTGAGCAGGCCAGAAGGGTCCTTCGACCTCATCTTTAACGCGAGGCTAACCATAATCCTACTCATCAAGGCGGTTGTATGTGCGAATTGTTACCGGGAAACGAATTTGGATAAGGATGCCGCAGCCGCGCGAAGCTTTCGCCTCAAGCGCTAAGCCGGACACCCCGGCTGGTTCGCGTGGTCGTCGCGAACAGAATCACTCGTCTATCCATAATGTTCTTATGGCGTCTCATTACGCAAAAATCAATCCTCCACTCTTGGAGGTCCGGACCAATCGCCATAACGCCAAGGCGCCCAGAACGGAACGTCTGGTTTTACATCAGGCGCAGGGTCGTTGCCCATCGTGCCTCCGGGTCGGCATCGCGATAGTCTTGCCATTGCCATCCAAAGCGCAGGCCAAAACCCATGACGACGCAGACATTCAGCAGCATACTCACTACAGCTTGGATGATGCCTGCATTGAGCCCCAAACACCGCAAAAACAGGCGATAGTGTGTACTTGTAAGTGTTTAGAAGAATCGTCGCGAGTCTGGATCGAAAACCAGCCACAGTCCTAATCCCGCTTTGCACGCGGAGGCCTTGATCGGGCATCCGGTCGCTCAGAGGCTGCGCGACGCGGCGGGCGTCCTGTCCCCTTACCCTTATATCCGTTTCCTTGACCGTCTGAGCGCGGTTTATCTTTACGGCGCGGATCGATCTGCCGGTTGGGTTTGGCTCCACCGCGACCGACAAAGCTACGGCCTTTCTTGATCGGCTTGCCGTCTTCGTCACGAAGCCGTTTGGGTTTTTCAGGCAGGCTTGCCACGATGAGGTCTGCCCTCTCTTTTGGTTTCAGAAGCCGCCACTGCCCCTCTGCCAAGTCACCCAATTCCAAAGGCCCAATACGCAAACGCACCAAGTCCACCACCTTCAAGCCAACCAGATCACACATCCGGCGGATTTGACGCTTGCGGCCTTCTTTCAGGACAAATCGAAGGGTCTGCCCCTCTTCCTCAGTCACTTTTGCAGGCTTCAATTTCCGATTATCGAGCGACAATCCATTACGAAGAAGCGTGAGTTTACCCGGTGTGATTTTGCCGGTCACCGTCACCAAATACTCTTTTTCCAGCGCATGATGCGGCCCGATAATCGCTTTGGCTAGAACCCCATCCTCAGATAGCAGTAAGAGCCCGCGCGACTCCTGATCGAGCCGTCCAAGCGGGGCGAGACTCATCCCTGCCGCTCCACTCGACCCATCTGCCGCATTTTTCTTCGTAATCAGTCGCGCCGCAGGTATCTGATCACCTTCAGGCTGGGCCGAAACATAGTCGACCGGCTTGTTCAAAACAGCCGTAAACTTGCCCTCAATCGCTTTCTGGCCACGCTCTGATAGTGTCAGCGTCTGGCCGGGTTCAATCTTATGGCCCGGCTGCTCCACCACGATCTCATCGACCCGAACAACACCGGCTGCAATCAAAGCCTCGGCCTCGCGCCGTGAGCACAAGCCAAGCTCCGCCATCCACTTATTCAAGCGTAGAGGTGCGTTTCCACGATAGGTATGAGAGACAGACATAGCCCGCCTTTGGGCGCTAACACACGCAGCGTCAACTGACGCTGTTAGTCGCTGAGATCGTCTTTTACGTCTTCAGCCGTCTCTTTAACCACTTTGCCAGCCGCTTCGACGTCTTCACCGACACCCGCAATCGTATTGCACGCAGCCAGCATCGGCACAGCAAAAAATAAAGCAAACAGAGCCTTCATCGGATCACTCCTCGTTTTACGATTACTGTTTATAGTAGACACGCGGACATGGCGGAAGCCCCGATCCGCCTCTCAGCTCGCCCGCGCTTGGATCGCACGGTTCTTTAACAACGACCGTAGGCCGAACAGACGACTGATTGGTGTAGCGCGTTTCAGCATAGCGCCTATCGCTGTCACGGACGAAAACTTCTTCGCGAACTTCATCGGCGACATGGCTAATCCCGCGCCCAACCGCGCTGACATCCTTTCCAACGCCGGATATCGTTGAGCATGCCGGCAAAATCAAAAGCCCGGTCAAAGCAAAAAGCGCGGTCCGCATCAGCAATCTCCTCGAATTAAAGTCGGTATCGCGAAGATTTGCCGACACCACAACTTAATTCCCCTTAGGGGTGAAGCGGAGAGCCGCGTCAGCCCTATTCCCAAGGCCTGCGACTCCCTGCTAAAGCGCAAGCAAGCAGAGGAGTGGCCATGAAAACCGCTGTCATCGTCTTCCCCGGATCAAACTGTGATCGTGACGCACAAGTCGCACTGCGCCAGGCCACCGGCCAAGAGCCCGCAATGGTCTGGCACAAGGATGGGACTATCCCGGAGGACACAGACCTCGTCATGGTCCCCGGTGGATTTTCCTACGGCGATTATCTGCGCACAGGCGCGATGGCCGCGAACAGTCCGGTCATCAGCCAGCTGCACAAACACGCCGAGCGCGGCGGCTATATCCTCGGCGTCTGCAACGGCTTTCAAATTCTCTGTGAGACCGGGCTTCTCCCCGGCGCCCTGATGCGCAACACCTCACTCAACTTCGTCTGCAAACCACAGGCGCTCAAGATCGAAAGCGCTAACTCCGCGTTCACCAACGCCTATTCCGGCCAGTGCGACGTCACCATCCCAATTGCTCACCATGACGGCAATTACGTCGCTGATGAAGACACCCTAGATGCACTCGAGAAAGAAGGCCGCGTCGCGTTCCGCTACGTCGACAATCCAAACGGTTCAGCCCGCAATATTGCTGGAATCTTAAGCGAAAATGGCCGCGTCCTCGGCATGATGCCCCACCCGGAACGCGCCATAGGCGGCCACGAAGGCGGCAGCGACGGGCAGGGTGTCTTCGAAAGCTTGATGAGTGCAGCCTAGGCTGTCCTTGACGTTCAACACAATTCAAGTTTCCCTTTCAAAAGGCTGCGTTGGGAGGCTTCAGCATGTCATATCTTCAGGAAACTCAAGACGCAGGACGTGAGATGTTTCCGGATCTCGCGAGAGCGTGGGCGCTCATCGGGATCGCTTTGGTCAATGTCGCCTATTTTGCCTACCCGTTTGCTCAAAACCTTTACAAAGCGGGCGGTTTGGAAAACTCGGCCGACTTTGCAGCCTATTTTACCGTGAATGCGCTTTTCACGGCGAAGTCTTACACGCTGTTTTCATTCATGTTTGGGGTCGGGTTTGCCTATCAGATTATGGCGGCTGAGCGACGAGGTATTGGGTTTTCCGGACGCTACTGGCGACGCATTATCGGCCTGTTTTTCTTCGCCGCGATCAATATTCTTTTCCTCTTTCAGGGCGACATCCTCTTCATCTATGCCGTTCTTGGAATTCTGCTCCTTGCCTTCAAAAATGCAAAACCGCAGACACTCATCAGGCTCGCTATCATTTTCTATGGCGTGCAAATTCTCTTACTGATCAGCATTGCAGCCTTCGCAACGTCATCACCAGGCGAAATGGACATCGCCGTTCAAGAAATGATCGAATCTGAGGCCGTCAGAACACAGATCTTTGCAGATGGCGGATTCGTTCCCGTCATCTCAGCACGCATAGGCGAATGGACGGGCTTCGTCTTTTACGGCCTTTTCGGACAGGGCTTGGCAGTAATGTCGTTTTTCCTGTTCGGCTTGGCAGCCGTCCGAAACAATCTGATTTCCAATCCAGGCGCGCCATTCTGGCAGAAATGCCGGCGAATTTATCTTCCCATCGGATTACTCATTAGTCTGGCAGGCGCATGGTTGGTGCTGACAGGATCAACCGCATTAAGCGCGCGAACGGCTTGGGGAAATACCTTGATCTTTCTTGGCAGTCCCTTTGCGACAGCAGGCTATCTCGGCCTGATTGCAAAATGGTCGTTGACCCCAAACGGCCCGATAAAGCTGTTCTTCGCACGCGGCGGGACGTCATCGCTCACAGCTTATTTGCTACAGGGCTTACTGCTATCACTCGTATTCTACGAATATGGTTTCGGCCTCTACATGCAAATCGGCGCTGCGGCCTGCATCGCGATTGCTCTGATCGTCGCGCTCTTCAGCATCGCCTTCACCAGTCTTTGGCGCACCGTGTTCAAGCGTGGCCTATTAGAGGCGATCCTGCGAAGCTGGACCTATCTCGGCACGCGATAGACAGGGATAAAAGCTGCAGCGATCAAAAAGGTCCATTCGACTGCTTTATGATCGCTGCCTGACAATTCTATTTACTGAAAGATCTCGGCAAAACCACCCTAAATCAAATTCTACGCACTCAGTATAGATATATGCGGATTAGGATTCCTGATCTGGACCGACTTTCCAGTAAACGATTCAAAAGTCATCTTTAAATCTTCCGTTCCAGTGTAAGTCACGGCCTGTTCCTTCAAGACACCGATTGCAATCTCTTCGCCCATGACCAAGCTTTGGATATAATCAGAATAATAGTGAACACCGGCCACATTGCGCCCAATGGAAATATTTGAGGCCAACTTATTCAATTCATCGCCGACAGTTAAGGCGTCCGCTTTCTTTGAGTACACATTGCACAGGCTCGTGCCATCTGCGATTGCTTCATAGGCAAATGGTACACTCCCATCGCAATGCGGGTCATTAGGCGCAATCGCAATGTGTTTACCGTCCTTATCAATGCGAAGCTCTGCATCTTCATCAAAAAAAGCTTTCAGCATCGTCACACATGCTCCGGCGACGGTTGCATGCCCAGCCCCGTAAGTTGGGTGCATGGGAGAACCTTCAGGAAAGGCCATTGGCAGCAATGGAAGATCGTCACGAGCGGCAAGCGGATTTTGTGATTGAGCGGCCAGATACTGCCCCATTTTCTTGCGATTTTTGCTGTTAACTGCCTGATTGTGCGACTGAACTTTGGCCAATAAATCAACGACGTTCCGACCGTTCGGTGCTTTCAACGCGTCAATAAGCGGGTCTACGGTCGGCTTTGCTATGTCAGGTTCGGCAGCTAGAAGACCTGCCAAAGCTTCAGGACGTAGACGCAAATGATTTTGGAACTTCTGATACCTTACAGCTTTTAGCGCACGCGTCGCAACTTCTGTTACAAGCGACAGAATGTGCGGTCCCCCATAAAGTGCAAAACCTTCGACCGCGCCATCAGGCTCGCCCGCCACTTTTTTGAAATCAGGATCAAGTGGTGCTCCAGCAGAAAGGAGCCAGAGACACGCGTTTAAATACGCTTCGTAAAGCGCATCGAAGTGGACATATGTCGCTAAGTCGCGAGGTGTTGCAATAAAGCGAAAGTTGTCACCAGCTCCACCAGCTGAATTTGGGTTTGATACAAACTTCTGTGTTCGCGAGACATTCGCGCCGTCCTGCACATCCAGATACTCATTCCAGACAGTCATGTAATCAACATGCGCTTTTGCCTCACGAACACGTTGATCAATGCGAATAGAACCGTACTTTATAAGGCCATCCGTCGCTTTATCATCGGCCCCACCTGCACCATCATTCCCGATAAGTAGAAACTGACTGATGTACGGACCGATTTGATCACCCGGCGTTTGACCTCTGAAGATATTTTGCGCGCTTAAAGTATCAGCGTGAGGGCGAACACTGCAGGCCGCGCCGTAGTTTTTGCCTTTGACAGCACCATATCGCGGAAAATCTTTTTTGTAGAAATCCAACTTCTTCAGATAATTGATAGCATCGCCGACATCCACGCCACTCGGAGTCGCCGGATAATTCCCTTTGTTCTTTCGCCCTTTTTTGAAGTGAGAGAATGGCACATCGCGTAATAGACCAAACCAGTATACCTCAGCCATATCGGCAACCAATTCGGCATCGGGTTCTGTTCTACCCGCTCGCGGAAAGGCGCGCGGCGCTGGCGGCATTGTAACTGCCTGAGCATCTGGCCCCTGCAAATCAAAGACATATCCTGCTGTGGGCGCCTCCCAGCGCCGATGCGCGCGCCCATTAATAACGACGAAACCATTAGCGATAGACGTTTGGCCAGCTACAGAGAAAAACCGCCTGTTTGAAGTATCTTTAAATGCAATGCCAATATCATTGAAGTCGTCGACTTTTTTCTGGTTGATTGCCTTACGCAAATTAAGCACGCTCGCGCGGGTCGGGAGTCCCGTTTCGTCATCATGCGCTAACCCTTTCGAGAAAGTCAGATAGGGAATTTTATTTTCGATCGCTCCACCGCGTTGACGTTGGCGAACATGAGGACAGTTCGGATCATAACCGCCCAAGTCTTGTTCTTCACCATTACGTAGATGCGGCTTCCGAACACGACTCGAAGCGATTTCAGTCGCCTGCTTTCGTATCTCATTCGCCTGCTTTTGCCTTGGATCAATAGTATTCATGATAACCACCCCACAATTCTTTAAGTCTCACAATATTCAATGCGATAGAGATGACCGATAACACATCTTTTAGTGGTAGAAAAGAATTTTAACAAAATTTCAAGTTGCGTTTAGTGTCACGCAACAAACCCACTTCCGAATCCCCAGCGTCCGCGCTAAAGGCCGCGCATGACTGATACATCCGCCATCATCGCCGCCATGCAGGCCACACAGACCGCGGCGGATGCCGCCGGGCACGGGATCAATGCCGAGGAATGGGATCGCCTGATCACCCGCCTTGGGCGCGATCCAAACTTGGTCGAACTCGGCATTTATAGCGTGATGTGGAGCGAGCACTGCTCCTACAAATCCTCGCGTCGCCACCTTTCAAAATTCCCGACCAAGAATGAGCACGTCATTCAAGGCCCCGGCGAAAATGCTGGCGTGATCGACATTGGCGATGGACAAGCGGCCATCTTCAAAATGGAGAGCCACAACCACCCGTCCTACATCGAGCCGTATCAAGGCGCGGCGACTGGCGTAGGCGGCATTTTGCGCGATGTCTTCACAATGGGCGCGCGCCCTATTGCGCTGGTCAATGCGCTCCGTTTCGGCGACCCCAGCCACCCCAAAACGCGCAGCCTTGTTGAGGGCGTCGTTGCCGGCATTGGCGGCTATGGCAACTGTGTCGGCGTGCCGACTGTGGCCGGAGAGACCGAGTTCCACGCTGGCTATAATGGCAACATCCTCGTCAATGCGATGGCGGTCGGCCTCGCCGACCAGGACAAGATTTTCTATGCCCGCGGTGCCACGCCCGGAAACCCGATCTTCTATGTCGGGTCCAAGACCGGGCGAGACGGCATTCACGGCGCGACGATGGCCAGCGCGGAATTCTCCGAAGGTGACGAGGATAACCGCCCAACCGTGCAGGTCGGCGATCCGTTTACAGAGAAACTCCTCATCGAAGCCTGCCTCGAACTCATGGCGACCGACGCCATCCAGGCGATCCAGGACATGGGCGCGGCGGGTCTGACATCCTCCAGCGTAGAGATGGCCGATAAAGGCGGCATCGGCATTGAGATGGACTTGGACAAAGTTCCGCAACGCGAAACCGGAATGAGCGCTTACGAAATCATGCTCTCCGAAAGCCAGGAACGCATGCTGATGGTCCTAAAGCCCGGCAAAGAAGCCGTCGCGAAAGCCATCTTCGACAAATACGACCTCGACGCCGAAGTCATCGGCATCACGACCGATACGGGCCGTATGGTCCTGAAACAGTTCGGCGAAACGGTGTGCGATATCCCTGTCCCACCGCTCGCCGAAGACGCGCCAAACTATGACCGCCCCTGGGTTGAGCCGAAAAAGCGTGAACCGCTCGACCTGTCGAAATATCCCGAGCCGGAAGACTATGGCGAGGTCCTGCTTAAGCTCATGTCCTGCCCCGATATGGCCTCCAAGCGCTGGATCTGGGAACAGTATGACCGCCACGTTATGGGCGACACGGTCGACAGCTCGCAGTCCCAAGGCAATGCCGCGATCGTGCGCATCCACGGCACCAATAAAGCGCTCGCCATCACATCCGATTGCACGCCGCGCTATGTCGCCGCTGATCCATATGAAGGCGGCAAGCAAGCCGTGGCAGAGGCCTATCGCAATCTATCGGCGGTCGGCGCAAAACCCATCGCGATCACCGACAATCTCAATTTCGGCAACCCTGAGCGCCCCGAAGTCATGGGCCAGATCGTCAAGGCGATTGAGGGCATGGCTGAAGCCTGCAAAACGCTCGATTTCCCAGTCGTGTCGGGAAATGTCAGCCTCTATAATGAAACAGACGGCGTCGGCATCCCGCCAACTCCGGTCGTCGGTGGCGTCGGCCTGATCGAGGATGTAGATAAGATTTCCACGCTAAAAGGCGCGCAACCGGGCGATGTCCTGATCCTGATCGGTAAAACCAAAGGCCACCTCGGCGCCTCGCTCTACGCCCGCGAAATGCTAGGCCTCGACGGCGAAGAGGCTGGGCCTCCGCCGCCTGTGGATTTGGAGACGGAGAAGCGGAATGCGGATTTCATCCAGACATTAGTACATTCAGGCCTCATCAACGCAGTGCACGATGTTAGTGACGGCGGTATCGCTTGCGCGGCAGCGGAGATGGCTCTGGCATCAAAGATAACTGTGGGAATTAATATAGAAGATGAAAAGTTCGGATGGAGCCTTGAAGAGCTTGATGTAAGCTCAACTGAATTCCTATTCGGCGAAACAACAGGTCGTTATTTGATCAGCACTGGGAAAATAAGCGAAATTTACGAAATCGCGAGAAAGCATGAGATCGAAGTCCAGGATTGTGGCGCTTTTAGTTCGCCCCAAATGTATCGGGCAACTGACCTCTCTATAGAGTGGGTTAGCGAAAGAGCTCCCACTCTCTACATACCTCTCTCCCGGCTTCGCGAAGCGCATGAGGGCTGGCTGCCCTCCTTCATGAACACAGTCGACTAGCACCCCCATTCTTGTCGCCTAATCCGGCCTGTGTCACACAGCACACGGAGACATTTGACAGGAGAAGTCACACCATGCCCCGCATGACCCTCGCCGCGTGCGCGCTCGCTTTATTGGCAGCGTGTTCCAGCGACACGCCACCCACCGACACGACAGAAACTAGCACGACCGCAGCCACAGAAACCGTCATGCTACCGCTACCTCTGCCGAGCGACACCACCGCAGCCATCACCGCAAAGGACATGGCGAAGCGCATCAAAACGCTGTCCGATGATGCCTTCGAAGGCCGCGGACCCGGCTCACCAGTTGGCGAGCTCTCCGCAGACTGGCTGGCACAGGAATTCGCCCGCATCGGCGTCCAACCCGGCGGCGAAAACGGCACCTATTTCCAAACCGTCGGCATGGTCGAACAAAGCCTTGATGAAGCCAAGTCCAGCCTGTCTTTCGCGGGTGGCCGTTCCGGCGATGACTATCCCATGACGCTGAAAGAAGACGCCGTCCTCTGGACCAAACGCCAAAGCGTCAACGAACTCGATTGGGCCGATAGCGAGCTTGTCTTTGTCGGATACGGGGTCGTCGCGCCGGAGTTCGGTTGGAACGACTATGCTGGCCTCGACGCCAAAGGCAAAACCGTGGTCATGCTGGTCAATGATCCGGGTTACGCGCTTGAAGGAGACCTCTTCAAGGGCAAGGCGATGACGTATTACGGTCGCTGGACCTATAAGTTTGAGGAAGCCGCCCGCCAAGGTGCAACAGGCGCCATAGTGGTCCACGAAACCGCGCCTGCCTCATACGGCTGGGACGTGGTCGCCAACTCATGGTCCGGCGCGCAAGCCGATCTGGTCCGCAGCGATGGCGGTGACAGCCGCACCGCGTTCGAGAGCTGGATCACCGTCGAAACTGCACGCTCCCTGTTCGCGGAGGCAGGCCTCGACTTCGAAGAGATGAAAACCGCCGCGAAGACTCAAGGCTTCACGCCCGTCGACATGGGCGAGCTGACCGCCAGCGGAAACATCACCCAAAGCGTCTCGACCACGACATCGCGCAATGTCGTCGGTATCCTTCCGGGCAAAACCGCACCGGATGAGCACGTCCTGTTCACAGCGCACTGGGACCATCTGGGCAAGAAATCCGAAGAAAAAGCGGGTGAACCGACCCAGGACTTCTACCGCGACAACATCTTCAACGGTGCGGTCGATAATGCCACGGGCACAACAGCGCTGATCGAAATTGCCGAAGCGATGGCGGCCCAAGAGCTTGAACGATCCGCCCTCTTCCTCGCTGTCACACTTGAGGAAAGCGGCTTGCTCGGCTCGGCCTACTTTGCCGAAAATCCAACCGTCCCTTTGAACCAGATTGTCGCTGGTCTAAACATGGACGGTATGCTCCCGATTGGACGCACGAAAGATATGGTTGTCGTCGGTTATGGCGCGTCTGAACTTGAGGATCGCCTGAAAACCATCCTCGATGAAGACGGTCGCGTTATCGTGCCGGATCCAAACCCGCAGGCCGGTTTCTTCTACCGCTCCGATCACGTCTCTTTTGCGAAAAAAGGCGTGCCGATGCTCTATGCCGATGGCGGCTTTGACAAATTGGATGGCGGTGTCGCTACAGGCCGCGCCTTCGCTGAGGTGTACACGGCCCAGCGCTATCATAAGCCGATGGACGAGTATTCAGACAGCTGGGACATGTCCGGCTTTGAAGAAGACGTCACCGTGCTTTATGAACTTGGTCTCGGGATCATCAACTCGACCGACTGGCCGACTTGGTATCCGGGAAATGAGTTTGAGGCGATCCGCAAGGCCTCATTGGCAGACCGCGAAAGCTAAATCATGCTCTCCTACCAGCACGGCTATCACGCAGGAAACCGCGCCGATGTGCTCAAGCATGCTGTCCTGCATGCCGTGCTGGAGGAGGAAGCGAAATCAAACCGCCCACTCCTCTACGTCGAAACCCATTCGGGACGCGGCTTCTATGATCTAACAGGCGATAAGGCGCAAAAGACCGGCGAAGCAAAGCTTGGCGTTCTCGCGATGCCAAAGGCGGCGAATGCGGCCCGCGCGCTTCAGCCGTGGCTTGCTCATGTGCAAGCCAAAGGACCGGGCTCCTATCCTGGCTCGCCCGGTCTCGCCGCACAACTCCTCGGACCAAACGCCCGCATCGCGCTGTTCGAAAAACACCCGACCGAGCATGCCGCACTAGAGCAGGCCCTTCGCAAAGACCCCCGCACCATTATCCGCAAGGAAGACGGCTATCGCGGCGCCCTTCGACTGCAACCGCGCCGCGGCGAAGACATGCTCATCATGCTCGATCCAAGCTATGAGACAGACGCCGATATGGATGCGCTGGCAAATTGGGTGCCCCGCGCCATGACCAAATGGCCGAAAGCCCGCTTTCTAGTCTGGCTCCCGCTCTTCGCAAATGGCCGCGAAGATGAATTCGGTGCATTCCTATCCGACCTGGACGAAGGCTTCGTCGCCGGCTCACGCTGGGCACGGCGCTCACAGGATCCTTCAGCGCTGGAAGGATCCGCCATGATCGGATTACGAATTAAAGGGACTGCCGCCAAACGCAGCTTCGCGATCGCGGCCGAACTCGACAAACTCTGGGCTTAGGCCGTCTCTGCTATCGTTTCAGCGTCTTGATCGGCTACGCCGTAGGCATCCGGTGCGATATAACTGCCAGTGGGGAAGATCAGCGTTGCACTTGTCCCGGCTCCGAGACGACTTTTCAAAATCACATCGCCATCCTGAAGACGCGCCAGATGACGACACAGCGTCAAACCAAGCCCTGCCCCGCTGGTTTCGCGGCTCAGAGAGTTGTCCTTTTGATAGAACGGCTCAAAGACCCGCTCCAGATCATCATCGGAAAGACCCGGTCCAAAGTCCCGAATCGAAATGTAAGGCCGCCCTTTGCCATCGAGACGTCCTTTGATCACAAGACGCGGGTCGTCTCCCGCATGGCGGAATGCATTGGAGAGTAGCGATATCAGAATGCGCTGCGCCACAAACTCATCAATATAGAGATCTCTCAGATTCGAACTGACGCTTACGTCAAGAGCGGACAAGTCTGAAATACCTTCAAAATTCGCTGCAAGTGAAACAGACTTCGCAATCATGGACCGGAAATCAATTCGGGCAGGATTGAGCATAAATCGTCCAAGACCGACTTTCGAGTAGTCGATGATGTCGTCAATCAGCCGGAGCAAATGCTGCCCATTTGCATGAATGTCATCAGCATATTCCTGAACTTCATTCGGTTCCAACTCAACCAGAGACCCCGTCGACATCAGGGTTGAATTCCCAATAATCACGTGGAGCGGCTGTCTGAGTTCGTGGCTCATCGTCGACAAGAACCGTCCCTTTGCCTGATCGGCTTCCTCCGCTTCACGGCGCGCTTCAACCAATTCGCGCTCACGCAGTTTCATAGCGCTGACATCCGTGTGCACGATGACCGTTCCGCCAGACTCAACATCTCTGACAGATCTGAGCAGCCATAAATCCTTATGGCGAACTGTGCGGGCCACATCAGTGACAGATCCGAAAAACTCCCGCTTCAAGTCTGCAGAGAAGGAACCCTGGTGGCGCTTATTGGCAAGGACAAGCTCCCCGTCACGACCGTACAAAGCAAACGCATCGTTCGAAGCATTGATCGCATTAGAGAGATTATTCTTTGCTTCCGTCGTTTCGTAAGCCCTTGCAATAGAGGCTTTGAACTGACGATAACTCATAATGCTACTATTGGTTAGCGCCATCAGGAGCAGAACGCTCATAATCGTAACTGGTAATGCAAAATCGCCACTATAAGTGAAAACCGCCAGCATAGGCGCCAGCAGGCACGGGATTGCAAACCTGATCACATGTCTCGGCAGAGGCGTGATAATGCTGGCAACACCGGCCGACATCCCCGCATGCATCACGAAGAGGAACAAACTTAAATTAGCATCATCAGAGGCGTAACCGAACAACCAGCCTGTAGATCCCCAGAGCATTCCAGCAATAACCGATGCATATTCAGCCTTCTTCAGGTAATTACCCGATACAGATGTTGGCTCAGGGCTGTTTCTCATGCGCCACGATGCGTAGACCTGAAATATCCCGATAAAAGCGACCAAAGCTGTCCAGCCGCCGACCGTATAATTGGACGTAAATCCCCACGCCGTCACACCCACCAGTAGTGCAGCCAAAGTATTGATCAGACCCATCTGAAGTTGCTGTTTTGTCAGAAGGATCTGTTGTCTCAGGTAAATATCCGCCTGCAGCCCATTCTGTGCCTTTGGAAAAGGCGCGAATAATGCAAAAACTGTTGCAGATGGATCACGGACAGCACTCATTTATAACGTCGTGCCACAATAGGCTTAATAACAGCCAAAACTGGCGTTCTAATTGCATTTTCCATGGTAACAATTTCGGAATATTTGCTATAGAGACTGCATGATGAAGTTCACGAATAACGGTGATTACAATGCGCCCGGTGGGAATGCTTTGACGGCAACTCAACCTACACAAGATAAGCAAAATAGAATCGCAATTATTGGTGGTGGGCCTGCTGGGTTAAGTCTTGCGCGCTTGCTTAAAGAGCAAGGATTCTCATCCATTACTGTTTTTGAAGCGCTACCGCAGGTCGGCGGGAAATCTTTTACATACATTCATGGTGATACA
Source organism: Pseudomonadota bacterium (assembly GCA_038746145.1). GTDB lineage: Bacteria > Pseudomonadota > Alphaproteobacteria > Caulobacterales > Hyphomonadaceae > Henriciella. The sequence goes on along the minus strand of JBCDKW010000005.1, from coordinate 97,321 downwards.
GTCGTCGAAATGGGGACCTGCTACGCGACCCTTTCACACAAGGTCACGAACCGTTGGATGAAAGAGTTCGGCCTCAAAATGGTCGGCCTGAAAGAACAGCGTTTTGCAGGCGACAAATTTACCCGCTACATCCGCAAAGGACCCGGGCCCAATCTGATCAGTCAGCTCTATCGGTATTGGACAGATAAAGCGAAGCTTCAGAAAGCGCTTGAAGCGCCCGAACCCCCAAAATGGGCCCTCGAACAGGCTGCCATGCCGATTGGTGATTGGCTTGCAGAACGCCGTCTCGGAAAAATCGAGCATTTTATGCATCGCTCAACGACGAATATTGCCTACGGGTTTGTGAACGAAGCCTCGACCGTACAGGCTCTAAACTGGAATGACATGAACCTGCTGTTCACGGGGCTCTTGAAACAGCTGAAGATGCCTGAAATCGGTTGGGCGAAATTCTGGAACAAAGTCGCCGCAGATTTCGATCTGCACCTGAACGCAAGAGTCACCGAAATTGATCGCGGCGGCGATACAATCAAAGTCGTGATCAACGGATCGGAGGATTACGAGTTCGATCAGCTTGTCTGTGCCATACCGCTGGATGACTTCGGAAAACTCCTCACTCCGAATGATGACGAAGCTTTCGTGATCGATTCCATCCGCTGGAACGGCTACACGACAACACTTTTCACAGCCGACAATTGGTTCACTGACGTGGACACGGAAAGCTATAAGGAGGCTGTTGTGCCGGGCGCAGATCTTGGGCAGCTTCTTTCCGCAAGGCATGATGGACACGAGCCGGACTTAGGCGGTGACGTTTACCTATCCGGCCAATTATCCGGTGATTTTAGTGGCGACGAACTGAAAGAAATTTTGCGTAATGATGTCGGCAGACAGGGGGCTGAAGTGACAAATATTATCCTGCAAAAGATGTGGAAGTATCACCCTTTCTACGATTTCGACGCAATCAGAAACGGGCTGCTTAGCAGATTAAAAACGATGCAAGGCAAAAACCGGACTTGGTATACGGGCGCAACGTTTTCTTATGAGGCTGTTTCGCACATCACAAACTTTAATGTTCAACTGGCGCGGGATATGCAGGCCCACATACTCACCTCATAAGGGAGTGCCAAAGTGAACCTGTTTTTCCGCCTGCTCCGCGTTTTTCTGAATGCCATCTTCTCTAAGAAAGACGGTAAGATCACAGATCTGTACAAGCTGAAGTTCAGTGTCTGGCTGACAGATCAGGATATGTTCGCGCACCTCACGAACAGCCGCTATTTCTCTTTCAGCGACCTTGGAACGATCAATTTCATCATTCGCTCAGGCTGCTGGGGCACGATGCGAAAAAGAGGCTGGATTCCCGTCATTCTCTCAGAGAAAGTCGTGATCTCTAAGATGCTGAAATTTCCACAGGGCTTTGACCTGAACACACAGGTCACTTGCTGGGATGACACTTATGTTTGCCTACAGCACAATTTCATCCTGAATGGCCGCACACATGCGACTGTGAACGTTTTGGCAAAGTTCGCGGCGACAAATCGCTCCTACGTCAATCCGGCAATGGTTCTTGAGACGGTTGGCCATGACACAACATCTCCACCTCTGACGAAAACCTTCATTGAATTGCGTCAGGATATTCTTGACGGAAAAGCAGATCAAAAAAATTCAACTTAATGTTGATTTAATAGAGATATTGCAATAATTCCCGTAATAAGAGAACGGGATACAACCATGAAAAGACATTGGCGCGAGTCACACCTGATGATGGAACATGCGCTAAAAACGCTGGCCGCCTTCGACACAGGTCGGATAGCAAGCGACCCAAGCTCGTTCGAGGCAACCGAATTTCCATTACTCGTCGAGGATCTGCAGCACTCGCTCAGCGCCCTAAAGGCCTCTTGTATCCAAATGGAACGTGCGCTTATCAGGGAAGATCAGCGTGCTGAAGTGGACATTCCACTACCCAAATTGCGCAATGGCTAAGCCCTCAGATTTGGATTGATCCGGCGAGGTCTCCCTCAATAGCCGTCGACAATGTGCCCAAATGTTAAAATCTATGCGCATAGAGCCTCAAACATCGCTGCTAAAGTGTTGATCCATATAGCATACTGTTTATAGGAAGGGCTTCTGAAAACCTCTTTATGGACCTTCCCAAGCGTGACCTCTCTTACACACTTAGATCGACTAGAAGCGGAAAGCATTCACATCATCCGTGAAGTCGCCGCAGCCACTGAAAATCCGGTAATGCTTTATTCCGTCGGCAAGGACAGCGCGGTCATGCTGCACCTTGCGATGAAAGCCTTTTATCCGGGTGTGCCACCTTTCCCGCTCATGCACGTCGATACGACTTGGAAGTTCCGCGAAATGATCGCTTTTCGAGACCGCAAAGCCAAAGAGCTTGGTCTCGATCTCATCGTCCATACAAATGAGGATGGCATAAAAGACGGTGTCGGCCCTTTCACGCACGGGTCTGCGCTTCATACCGACATTATGAAAACCTCAGCGCTGAAAGCAGCACTAACCAAGTATAAGTTTGACGCTGCCCTCGGGGGTGCGCGCCGCGATGAGGAAAAGTCCCGGGCCAAAGAACGGATCTTCTCATTCCGTACCGCTGAACATCGCTGGGACCCAAAGAATCAGCGCCCCGAACTTTGGGACCTCTACAATGCCCGCCTCGCACCGGGTGAGAGTGTTCGCGCGTTCCCGCTGTCAAATTGGACCGAACTGGATATCTGGCAGTACATTCGCCGCGAGAAAATTGAGATTGTCCCGCTTTACTACGCCGCTGAGCGTCCTGTCGTGAACTGGGAGGGCACGGAAATTATGGTGGATGATGACCGCGTTCCAGAAGATCTGCGCAAGACCGCTGTCATGAAAAAAGTCCGCTTCCGGACGCTGGGCTGCTACCCGCTGACCGGCGCGGTGGAAAGCGAAGCGGATACGCTAGATGAGATCATTAAGGAAATGCTCCTCGCCACCAGCTCCGAGCGCGAGGGCCGCGTCATTGACCGCGACCAGGCCGCTTCAATGGAGAAGAAAAAACAAGAGGGGTATTTTTAGGGTGTGGACTCATAAATTTTGTTGCAGAGGTCATTCGATGGGCAAGGTGTGCAAGAAAAAGCATGAAGAGCGGGGCAAGCCCAGATCGAGTGCTTTGACGCTGCAGACCGCCGCTCAGCGGATGAAGGCTTTGCCGAACCACACCGTGCACCGCTCTTTTTCGCCCCTGCCGCGTCGCATAAGCTTGAAAGCCAAATGGCTTTCTACGCTGATGCTCCTAGCAGGATCAAAAAATCCCGCCGCCCGCTGCGGCAAAATTTATGAGGCCACACCCTAAATGCGCCAGACAGACCTCGACGCGATTGCAAAAGATGTGGGCGCCTATCTTGAAGCCCACGAAAACAAATCACTGCTGCGCTTTATTACCTGCGGCAGTGTCGATGACGGCAAATCCACCCTGATTGGCCGCCTCCTTTACGATTCCAAGCTGATCTATGAAGACCAGCTCGCTGCGCTTGAAGCGGACTCTAAACGCTCAGGCACGCAGGGTGAGAATATTGACTTCGCGCTTCTCGTCGACGGCCTCGCGGCTGAACGCGAGCAAGGCATCACCATCGACGTTGCCTATCGCTTCTTCTCAACCGAAAAGCGCAAGTTCATCGTCGCCGACACGCCGGGCCACGAGCAGTACACCCGCAACATGGCGACAGGCGCATCAACAGCCGACGTTGCCATTCTGATGATTGACGCGCGCAAAGGCATCCTGACCCAGACACGCCGTCATGCGTTCATCGTCTCCAGCCTCGGTATCCGCAAGCTTGTCCTAGCAATCAACAAGATGGACCTGGTCGACTACAGCGAAGACACATTCAATCAGATCAAAGCCGATTTCGATGCCTTCGCAGAGACGCTTGGCCGTGAAGTCGATATCACACCGATCCCGATGTCCGCACTTGCTGGCGACAACATTACCGCACCGCAGGGCAATACGGACTGGTATACCGGCCCGAGCCTGATCGACTATCTCGAAACCGTCGAAGTTGGTGACCGCCGCGATCAGGGGCCGTTTCGGATGCCGGTCCAGTGGGTCAATCGACCAAACCTCGACTTCCGTGGGTTCTCAGGCACGATTGTCTCCGGTCATGTCAAACCCGGTGACACATTGCGCGTCACACCAAGCGGCAAAGAGGCTGTTGTCGAGCGCATTGTGACTATGATGGGCGACCTGCCAGAAGGCGTGCCCGGCCAATCAATCACCCTCACCCTCGACCGCGAGATCGATATCTCCCGTGGCGATGTCCTGTCTTCGAAAGACAGCCCTGCAGAAGCCTCAAGCCAGTTCCAAGCCCGCATCCTCTGGATGTCGGATCAGCCGATGCTGCCAGGGCGTCGCTATCTCGTGAAGATGGGAACCAATACCATCCCGGCGACCCTTAATCGTCCGAAATTCGGCATTGATATCAACACGCTGGAAGAAAAGCCTGCCAAGGAGCTGGAGCTGAACGAGGTCGGCGTGACAACTCTGTCGCTCGATAAACCCATCGCCTTCGATCCGTATGACAGTGTCCGCGAAATGGGTGGTTTCATCCTCATTGACAGGGTCACCAATGATACGGTCGGAATGGGCCTCGTTGATTTCGCCCTGCGCCGCGCGAGCAATATTCACTGGCAGGCCATGGACGTCACGCGTGATGCGCTGGCAGAGCAGAAAGCGCAGAAACCTGCTGTGCTATGGTTCACCGGCCTTTCCGGATCAGGCAAGTCCACGATCGCAAATGCGCTACAGAAAAAGCTCTATGCGCTCGGCAAACACACATTCCTGCTAGATGGTGATAATGTCCGCCACGGCCTGAACCGTGATCTCGGATTTACAGATTCTGACCGTGTGGAAAATATTCGCCGCGTTGCAAATGTCTCAAAACTGATGAGCGACGCAGGTCTTCTGACACTTGTCAGCTTCATTTCGCCCTTCAAATCAGAGCGCCGCATGGCGCGTAATTTGATGGCAGAGAACGAATATATCGAGATTTTCGTCGACACGCCTCTAGAGGTTGCGGAAGAACGTGATGTGAAAGGCCTCTACAAGAAAGCGCGTGCCGGTGAGATTGAGAACTTCACAGGCATCGATAGCCCCTATGAGGCGCCGGAAAATGCCGAGATCGTTATCAATACGGTCAACAAATCCCCTGAGGATGCGGCAGATCAAATTCTCGTCTGGCTAGAAAGCAAAGGCTTTCTGGAGAACTGATAAGAATAAAGCCCGCACCTTCAAAAAGTGCGGGCTTTGTTTTTTCGTCACCCTAAAGATTTACGCAAACGCGACGCGGCTAAGGCGCAGGCGTTAAAGTCTGCAAGCCTGAGCGGCGCTGCGCCAGACGTTTTTTCTGACGCGCACTAGCAAGCTGCCATTCACCGCCACGCGGGAACCGGTAGAAAATGTGCGTCCCGATCTGGCGTGTCTTGATCAGGCCTGAATTCCAAACCGGATTGACATAGGTTGCGTGATAGTGCGTCGCATCGCGGGTCTTCTTCTCGTTCAGACCCATAACAACGTGGCTCGCAATGGTCTGCGCTTTTTCCCAGCGCCAGCCATTTGGCTGCTTTTTCATCGCCCCATCACAGGTAAATGTGAACTGGCAACCCGTTGTGCGCGTTGCACCCTGGAAGACGACGTCGCAAATTGTATTCGGATAGCGGTGGTCCTTCACGCGGTTGACGATCACCTCGGCAACAGCGAGCTGACCTTCGGTACGCTCACTACGGGCTTCGTAATAAACCGCCTGCGCCAAACACTGAGTTTGTTTCGCCATGTCTTCCGCGCGGGAGAGGTGAAGAGGCTCAAAACTCTTTAGATTTTTCAGAGCTGCACGGTCGCGTTCCAGAGCAGAAATCTGTGACAGTGCCGAGCTTGGATCGCGCTCCAACGAATACTCAACGCTGCGCAGCCAGTCTTGGCGCAAAAGCGATGGCGTATTCTTATTGGACCGAACAAGAGCGCCAGCATCGCCCGCGACAGCGAGCTGTTCATTCTTGACCCGCCAGTCCTGCTCAACAGTCTGTACCGCAGCACTGTGGGATACCATCGGCAGACCCAGAACCAGTGTCAGCGCACAAACTGCGCCAAAACCCGTATTGGTTTTGATTTTAGTCTGGTCGTCAGGCGTCTGACGGTGCCACCACGCCGAAACGCGGGACGCAAAAGGCTGTCCAGACAGATTGGAGAGAGGAGACTGCATTTGAAACTTTCCACCAATTCGCGGCTACTCTTCCGGAGCCTGCAAGATGTGAACCTTTTTCCCTGTTACAACGCTTTTACGGCGCCTTTCACGAATGCAGATATTTGGTCGAACACAGGGAAATCAACCAAAATACCGCCTATCCAACGGACTTTTTTCATAAACGTTTAACCTGAATCAAGGGTGAATCAGCTGCAAGTCGTATTAACCTTTGTTTAAACCCTTGCATTTTCTACAATTTTACACGGGCGCACGTTTTATATGGAAACGTCACAATGGCTGAATTGTTGCAAAAACAACACGATTTCGTTGAAATTTCAAAAGCTCTGACCCTGTTAGCAACTGCTTTTAGTCGCGGAATCAGCTGCTTTTGAGTGCTGCATGGGCCGCTGCGAGCCGCGCAATTGGCACCCGATATGGCGAACATGAGACATAATCCAGTCCCAGTTCGTGACAGAAGATGACTGAGGCCGGATCGCCGCCATGTTCACCACAAATGCCGAGCTTGATGGCTTCGCGCGTCGCACGGCCGCGCTCCGAAGCCAGCCGAACCAGTTCTCCAACGCCATCCTGATCAATCGTGACAAACGGGTCTTTCTCGTAAATTCCCTGCCGCTCATAATCAGCTAGGAAGCGCCCCGCATCATCGCGCGAAATCCCTAGCGTTGTTTGAGTCAGATCATTTGTACCGAACGAGAAGAATTCGGCTGTATGCGCAATCTGGCCAGCTTGAAGCGCAGCACGCGGCAGCTCGATCATCGTGCCAACCAGATATTCTAGAGATGTACCTTGCTCTGCAAAAACAGCCTGCGCCGCTTCATCAACCACCGCTTTCAAAATATCCAGCTCCGCACGCGTCGCCACAAGTGGGATCATCACTTCCGGTTTCGGAGTCGCAACACCCGCTTTTGCGACCGCCACAGCCGCTTCAAAAATCGCGCGCGCCTGCATCGCATAGATTTCGGGATAAGTGATCCCAAGCCGGCAGCCGCGATGACCGAGCATCGGATTACTCTCATGCAGCGCACTCGCTTGCGCTTTCAATGTTTTCACATCAACACCGGATGACGCAGCAACCTCTTCCATCTCAGCATCGCTATGCGGCATGAATTCGTGCAGCGGCGGATCGAGCAAGCGGATCGTGCACGGCAGCTCGCCCATAATCGCAAAAATTGCCTCAAAGTCGGAGCGCTGCATCGGTAGCAATTTCGCGAGCGCCGCCTCGCGTCCGGCCTTGTCGCCTGCCAAAATCATGGATCTGACAACAGGGATGCGGTCCGCGTCGAAGAACATGTGCTCCGTGCGGCAAAGCCCAATGCCTTCAGCGCCAAAGTCTTTTGCAACGGCCACATCACCCGGCGTCTCGGCATTCGTGCGCACGCGCAGCGCCCGGACCTTGTCGGCCCAAGACATCAACAGGCCAAAGTCACCCGAAAGATCAGGCTGCTGCATATCAACCTCACCGAACAGCACTTGGCCCTCAGCACCGTCTACCGTGATGATCTCGCCTTTTTTGACCTCACGCCCACCGACGCGGAACACACCCGCCTCTGCATCAATCTGCAGATGACCCGCCCCGCAGACACAGGGACGTCCCATGCCGCGCGCCACCACGGCTGCGTGTGAGGTCATCCCGCCCCGCGCCGTTACGATCGCTTTGGCCGCGTGCATGCCATGAATATCTTCCGGGCTGGTCTCAACGCGCACCAGAATAACCGCCTTACCCGCCTCTGCGAGGTGCGCGGCTTCATCACTGTCGAACACAACCTGACCCACAGCAGCGCCGGGTGAAGCCGGAAGGCCGGTCACGACGACATCGCGCGCCGCATCCGGTTTGATCGTTGGATGCAAGAGTTGATCAAGCTGCGACGGCTCCAGCCGCAACACAGCCTCATCCTCAGAAATCAATCCCTCTTTCGCCATATCGACGGCAATCTTGAGCGCCGCAGCGGCCGTGCGCTTCCCGCCACGCGTCTGCAACATGTAAAGCGTGCCGTCCTCAACCGTGAACTCAATGTCCTGCATATCGCGATAGTGGCTCTCCAGCTTATCGGCGACCGCGACCAGCTCTTTATAAACGCCCGGCATCACTTCTTCGAGCGGTGCTTCATCTGACTGCAGCTCATCAGCCCTTGCCCGCGAAATCGGTGCAGGCGTGCGGATACCGGCCACCACATCCTCGCCCTGCGCATTGGTCAGGAATTCACCATAGAACGTGTTCTCACCTGTTGATGGATCCCGCGTAAACGCAACACCCGTGGCAGAGCTTTCGCCCATATTACCGAACACCATCGCCTGCACGTTGACCGCAGTGCCCCATTCGGCCGGGATATCATTCAATTTACGATACAGAATGGCGCGGTCATTCATCCATGATCCGAACACAGCGCTGATGGCACCCCAAAGCTGCTCACGCGGATCATCCGGAAACGGTTTACCCAGCTCATCCTGCACGGCTTTTTTATATTGCCCGACGATTGCCTTCCAATCCTCAGCGCCCATTTCCGTATCGAGCTGATAGTCTTCGCGTTCTTTGTAATCGTCTAGAATATACTCAAACGTGTCGTGGCCGAGACCCATCACGACATTGGAATACATCTGAATGAAGCGGCGATAGCTGTCATAGGCGAAGCGCTCTCCGGCTTTCGCCGCCAGCCCCTGAACACTCTCTTCGGACAGGCCGAGGTTCAGGACCGTATCCATCATGCCCGGCATAGAGGCACGCGCACCGGAGCGAACAGAGACCAAAAGCGGGTTCGCTGCGTCACCGAAAACCTTTCCAGTCTGCGTTTCCAATTGCGCCAAGGCCTCATCAACCTGCGCGTTCAGCGCGTCCGGATACGTCCGCTCAAGTTCATAATAAGCGGTGCAAACATCGGTCGTCAGCGTGAACCCCGGAGGCACAGGTAAACCTAAGCTCGCCATCTCGGCCAGATTGGCGCCCTTGCCCCCCAACAGATTGCGCATCGAGGCATCACCCTCGGATCCTCCCCCACCAAAGGAATAAACCCATTTCGTATCTGCTTGAGTGACAGTATCCGCCATCGATTCCCGCTCCGAAAATAAGATTGCCGCAATCGCCCATGTTTGGAGCTCGGAATCAAGAGGCGATTGCCTATGACAACGTGGTCAAAGCGATTTTTTGTTGCGTTGCACAAATATTCGCCTGTCATTTGGGGCAATCCCATTCCGGCACAGCTTTCCAAACAGTCCCCTAATGGCTTGTCTGAGAACCCGTCGAATTTTGATGAAAATAAAAATTACGCGGTGAAACAGGCCTTAATTCGCGTCCTGTATGTCTGGGTCATGGCTGCAGAAAGCGGCCTAACCAAAAACCAAGAATGGTGGAAAACATGGCGCAGAATGCACAATCCATCAGTGTGAAAGGCCCGGATGGCCGTCCGCTGACCCTTGAAGACCTCCCAAAGCCTGGCGTGACACGCTGGGTCACACGCCGCAAAGCCGAAGTTGTCGCTGCCGTCTCAGGCGGCCTGCTTAGCGAAGAAGACGCGCTTGATCGCTACGGTCTCAGCGCAGAAGAGTTCGCTGGCTGGGCAAAACTGTACAATGATCACGGCCGTAAAGGCCTGCGCACCACGCGCATTCAACAGTACCGCTAGGATTTCTGTCCTAAAAAAACGACTTGAGCGCGCGAGAACCCTTGCGCTCAAACAGAGTTAAAGCGTCGTTTACGCAAACCGTCCTATTGCTGGTCGCCAAGAGCATTAGGCAAGGCATGCGTTTATGGACGATACCAGATCGACCACCACTCGACCCCTTGCCCTCGCTGCCATGACCATGGTGGCGGGGGTTTTGTTTTTGCGCGCGCTCGCCCTGTTCGGTGCACCACCGCAGACGGAAACGATTGGTTCACCACAGGAACATCGTTTTACCGCTCTAATAGAGCCGTTTGTCGGACCAGATCGCGTCAGAACCTCAATTCAACGCAATGCAGATGGCCGCTATGACTGGCTCGTCCTGATTCATGGCCAGGCGCTAAGTGAAGGTGCAGCGTCAGAACATGCACCGATGATCGCAAACCTTGCCGTTGCGCGCGGATTTCAAGTCGACCGAGACCGTCTCGAAATCATCCAACAACCCTTTGCCGGAACACTGCGAGGCGCATTGACCCCGCTTGAGATTGCAGAACTGGGCGCGCTCGGCATCGCCTTAATATCGCTCATTATTCTTTATGTGCGGGCCCCGGAGCAGAAGCGGAAGGAGCAGCAAGCGCCTCCAACACCCCAACGTGGCACAAAAGAAGACACGCACTTTCAGCCCCTAAATGACAACTCACATCGCAAAGCAGCTGCCCTCGCCAATGCAGCGCCTGAGCGATCCGCAAACCTCATCCGCCGCTGGATGCAGGAGGATAATCAATGACCCTGCCAGCCCCAACACGCTCACCAGGGCGATCTTCGCGCAGTGCAGCTCTAATGAAAGCGCTCGGGTCCGACGCAGATGCGGTCTGGGATCTGCTGTCACCTGACGAAACAGATCGGCTGAGAGCCGACATGCAATCGATTGATGCTGACAAAGAAACAGCCGGTATCGGCGATGCCTTTCTAAAAGACATGGCCCGCGACCAGGACACGACTAAAACATCAGGCAGCTTGTCCACGCTCGGTACAAATCAGCTCAACGCAATCCTCACTTTCCTGAATCAGGAAAGCCCGCAGGTCACAGCGCTTGTGCTCTCAATCCTGCCGGAGCATACGGCAGCAGCGACGCTCCAGAACCTGCCGAAACAGACCGCCGTGCAAGCGCTGCATCGCCTGATGCGGATGGACACGCTCCATCCCTCGGCCCTGACAGCAGTAGAAACAGCCTTCGCAGCCCGCACGCAGGCAAGCTCGGTTCAATCTTCCGGCCCAGATCGCCTCGCTGGGATTATGAATGTGGTCGACAGCACGAATGCAGCTGACCTGATGGCCAGCCTCGATGAAATCGAGCCGGGCAGCGCAGACCGCGTCAAAGCGCTCATGTTCACGTTTGATGATTTGGCAACACTCGACCCAGGTAGCCTGCAGACCTTGCTGGCAAACACGGATCGCGCACTGCTGATCATCGCTTTGCAGAACGCAAACACCAGAACCGCTGACGCATTCTATCGCAACATGACCACCCGCGCAGGCGATGTCTTGCGCAGTGAAATCGAAAGCAGCGGGCCCTTCCGCCGCGCCGAGATCGAAGAGGCCCGCAGAGAAATCGCAAAAACAGCGCGTAAACTGGCAAGGCGCGGCGACCTATTATCGGCATCAAAGCCTGATCAGGATCTCATTGAATGAAACGCAAGGTCGCCAATCTCAGCCCCTTTACCTTCCAAAGTGACTTCACGCCGCCGGAACGCCCGGCCGAGCATAAAAGCGACATCGTTCTGACGGCCGATGAGCTATCTGCTCTTCTAGCAGACACACGCGACAGCAGCGCAGCGCTCGTGAAAGACGACACGTTGAAGGCGCACGCAAAGGATGCCGAGAATCTGTCCGACCAGCTGAAAACCGCACTGGAGCAGGTCATCACCCTCACACGCCATCTCGACACAGCCGCCCTCAACGAAGAAGAAAGACGAACTGCGCTGGAAAACGTCAGGCGCCTCGCGACAACGCTGATCGATGGCCAAGCTGATCTTTTTGAAACTTCTAATGACGCAAGCACGGTCTGATTCACAAAGCCGCAACTTTTCTAAGGGCACTTGAATTCAGCCAACTGATTCGGAATAGTTAACCTCATGCTCAATCGCGCGCTCGAAAATACACTTATGGATGCCCCTGTTCGCGTGGACGTTGTGCTCGGCGAAGCCCGCATTCCCGTCGATGAGCTTCTGGCGATGTCGCATGGTGATATCCTTGCCCTAGACCGTGAGACCGGCGATCAAGTCGACATCTATGTCTCGGATCGCCTCATGGCACGGGGCCGTTTGGTCATTGCTGACGGACAACTCGGCGTCACACTCAGCGAGATCGTCGACCAGCGCCGCGCGGCGTGAGGCGATAGGAACAAAAGCAGCAAACCCGCTAAAAACTTATCCACAGAAACGCAGCATTCTGTGAAAAGCTAACAAATCGAGAGATTCTGTTAACCAATTCATCCGACAGTCGCTTCATCAAAGTGGAGTATCTGTATGCGAATGAAGATGTTTGCCGCTGAGTCCTTAGAGGCTGCCAAGGCATTGATCTTCGCCGAGATGGGTGATGACGCCATCATTCTGTCAGAGCGCGAAGTGCCGGGCGGTGTCGAGGTCAGGGCGGCCACAGACAAGCTTGGGGGCGGCATGGTGCCGTCGATCGGCGATAACGTTTCACGCTTGGGTGCCCCACTTGCACCGAGACTGAACGATAATCCACTTCGCAACCGTGTACGCGACGCCCTGCTCTGGCACGGCGCGCCCCAGCGTTTCGCAGAGCGTGTTGCCGATGCCGGTTTCACAGCGGATATCCATCAGACAGAACCAACCAGCGCGATCGCAGCCGGTCTGGACAAAACCATCACCTGCCGCCCAATCGCGCCGCGTCTGGAACGCGACATTGTACTCGTCGGCCCTCCGGGGCATGGACGTACCGCCGTCGCCGCCAAGCTAACCCGGCGCGCCTCAGTCACAAAATCAGAAATCCTCCCCGTCGCCGCGGACCTAGACTACACAGCAGGTGGCGCACAACTCGCGGCCTATCTGGAGCGCGAGCAGGATCAGATCAGAAGCATCAACACGCCAGACGCTCTATTCAGCGTCCTTAAGACGATCCGCGAAAACAAACAGCGCTGTGTCATCGACCTGCCCGCTATCGTCCCCTTCGAACAGGACGATATGCAAAGCCTGCAGGACCTTCTGCCTGTTATTAAAGCAGAGCCAGTCTTGGTCATCAGCGCGGAGGGTCACCCCGAAGATCAGGCCGATATGGCCAAAGCGTTTGCCCGCTGCGGCGTCAAACGCGCCATCGTCACAAAACTCGACGTCACACGCCGGAGAGGCGGTATCGTCTCTGCCCTGTCGAGTGCCGGGATCGCTTTCGCGCATCTCGCCGTAACACCTTTTATCGGTGGAGGCCTTATCCCGGCCACGCCGAACCGGTTGGCACAGCTCCTCACTGAGGATGCGCCTGCCCATGTCGCCTTGAGAGGAGCTGCATAATGAGCTTCCTACTTCCAAAATCCATGGAACGCCCGCAGCGCAAGCAACCGCAGCGCCGCGTTACCCCAGCCTCAATCATCGCCGTCGGTTCAGGCAAAGGCGGTGTTGGTAAGACCTTCATGTCGATCACGCTGGCCAGTGCCTTCGCGCAAGCCGGAAAGAAGACGCTACTCGTCGATGGCGACCTCGGCCTTGCAAATGTCGATGTCCAACTTGGTATTGCGCCCGAAACAGACCTCGCAGCCGTTATCGCAGGCTGGGTCGAACTTGAAGATGCAGTCACACCCGTCGACGGCGGATCATCCTCAGGTGGTTTCGACGTCCTTCCCGGTCGTTCTGGATCCGGTGCACTGGCAGAGCTCTCTTCCGAAGAAGTGGCCCGCCTCGCCGCTGGCCTCTCCGCCCTCGCCCTGCAATATGATCAGGTCATCCTCGATCTGGGGGCCGGCATTGAGAATAACTGCATGCGTCTGGCGCGTGCGGCTGACAAAGTCGTCATGATCATCACAGACGAACCGACCTCAATGACAGACGCCTACGCCTTTATGAAAGTGCTGCGCGGCTATGCGCCGAGCGTCGAACAAGTCGTCGCGATCAATCAGTGTGAAACGCGCGCTGCCGGTCAACGCACCTTCGAAGCTGTGGCCCGCGCGTGTCAGACCTTCCTGACCTTCCGCCCGGCTCTTGCGGGAACGATTATGAGAGATGAAGCCGTGCGCGAAGCCATCCGCTCACAGCGCACATTAATCTCTACGGACCCAAATTCGCAGCCCATTCAGGACGCGATTGCCATTGCGCACACGCTGCTTGAAGACAATGGGCAATCGATCGCTTGTTAAGAGGTATGAACAAAAAAATCGTTTCGAAACCGAATGTTAAATCCGTGGTAACCTTCATTACCTAGATTCACAATGGTTAACGAGAAAGCTAACAATAAACCCAGACTGATTCGGGGAGCTGAATATGAGAGTACTACTGATTGAAGACGACAATGCCGTCGCTCGTTCGATTGAACTGATGCTGAAGGCTGCAGGCTTCAACATTTACGCAACGGATCTTGGTGAAGAAGGCGTCGACCTCGGCAAGGTCTACGAGTACGACATCATCATTCTCGACCTCTCTCTGCCAGACATCTCCGGCTATGATGTCCTCAAACAGCTTCGCATGGCGCGTGTAAACACACCTGTCCTGATCCTGTCTGGTAATCCTGACATTGAAGCGAAGGTTAAAACACTCGGCTACGGTGCCGATGACTACTTAACCAAGCCATTTAACAAAGATGAGCTGATCGCGCGCATAACAGCCATCGTTCGCCGCTCTAAAGGCCACGCCGAAAGCGTGATCCGCACCGGCGACATCCTCGTGAACCTTGATGCGAAAACAGTCGAAGTCGACGATGAGCGCGTCCACCTGACCGGCAAAGAATACCAGATGTTCGAGCTTCTCTCCCTTCGCAAAGGGACAACGCTCACCAAGGAAATGTTCCTCAACCACCTTTATGGCGGTATGGACGAGCCGGAACTGAAGATTATCGACGTCTTCATCTGTAAGCTGCGCAAGAAACTGCAGCAGGCCACAGGCGGCGAGCATCATATCGAAACAGTCTGGGGCCGCGGCTATGTTCTGCGTGATCCAAAACCGAAGAAAGAAGCCGTCGCCGCCTAACGCACGACAGCCAATATAACCCAAAAAGCTCCGGCCTCCTCGCCGGAGCTTTTTTTGTTTTCAGCCGCCCTCCGCAACGTCAGTCTTGCCTAGACCCCCTTTCATCCTGCATTGTGCGATGGAATAAAAGCATTGGAGGAGCAGTCCCATGAAGACCAAGATCACAGAAATGTTCGGCATTGAACACCCGATTATCCAGGGCGGCATGCACTTTGTCGGCTTCGCGGAGATGGCCGCAGCGGTCTCCAATGCGGGCGGCCTCGGCATCATTACCGGTCTGACGCTCGGCACGCCGGAAAAGCTCGCCGATGAAATCGCCAAATGTAAGGACATGACGGACAAGCCTTTTGGCGTAAACCTGACCTTCCTGCCCAGCCTGACGCCACCGGACTATCCGGGCCTCGTCAAAGCGATCATTGATGGCGGCGTCAAAGCGGTTGAGACCGCTGGCCGTAACCCGCAAGAGGTTATGCCGCACCTCAAAGATGCCGGTATCAAAGTCATTCACAAGTGCACGTCTGTACGCCACTCCCTGAAAGCCCAAGCCATTGGCTGTGACGCGGTTAGTGTTGACGGCTTTGAGTGCGGCGGTCATCCGGGCGAAGACGATGTCCCGAATATGATCCTGCTACCCCGCGCAGCAGACGAGCTGGAAATCCCGTTCGTCTCTTCCGGTGGACAGGCCGATGGCCGCTCTCTGGTCGCCTCTCTCGCCATGGGCGCAGAAGGCATGAATATGGGCACACGCTTCATCGCGACGAAAGAAGCCCCGGTTCACCAGAACGTCAAAGAGGCGATCGTCGCCGCCTCTGAGCTCGACACACGCCTCGTCATGCGCCCTCTGCGCAACACTGAACGTGTTCTAACCAATGACGCGGTTGAGCGCCTGCTCGAAAAAGAGCGCGCCCTCGGCCCGGACCTCAAATTCGAGGACATCATTGAGGAAGTCGCAGGTGTCTATCCACGCATCATGCGCGAAGGTGACATGGATGCCGGCGCATGGTCCTGCGGCATGGTCGCAGGCCTGATCAACGATATCCCAACCTGTAAAGAACTCATCGACCGCATCATGAAAGAAGCCGACGAGATCATTAATTCACGTCTCGCGGCTTTCTCGAAGGGGACCGTTGACGCATAAAGCGTTGAAGAGGGATCGGGGTGATGAGCATTAGATTTCTACCTTTACTCGTCACCTTCGCCCTGACGCTTCCAGCTGGCGCGCAGGACATCGAGGACAGTTGCAAAAACCCAACGGATCCCGCGGACATCTCTTATCTGAAGACTAGATACACAGCCGCTTTGGATTCGAAGGGCGGATTACGAAAGAGTGGGCTGATAAAGCTTCGAGAGGACATCATTAAGCGTCAATCTCTCAGTGGCACTGTATGCTCAACAAACGAGGACTTGGCAAAACTTCTGGAAGTCGTCGAACAAGACGCGTATTTTTACAACCTGACGTACCTAGAACAGCAGACCTATAATTTTTGTAACGATCGTCGCGACGCATTAGAGACCGTTCCAGATGGTATCCACTTTCGCGATGAAGACCCGTCAGACCCCTATACCAGACAAGAGCTTCTCTACGGTAGAACCTCGTATATGGTACACCTCGACAAAAACTTTGCCGCTGATGGACTATCGGCAGATATGGCAGCGAAATGCGAAATGATCTTCGATGTAGACAAAGACGGACGCGCACATGACGTAGAAGGAAAATGCTTGTCTGACCCGAAATACATCTCTGAAGAGAGCATATTCGAGCGGGTCAAAATCTCAATCCTACAGGATCGATTTCCAGTAAAAGAAAGCGGGGGCTACCCGGCTTGGAGATGCGATTTAACATATCCAGCATATGCTATGGCTCCATCAGAAAAGTGAAAGACAGATGACCTCAATCTCCGGCAAAACAGCATTCATTACAGGCGCAGCAAGTGGCCTCGGCCGCGCTATGGCACATGATTTCGCTAAACGCGGCGCAAACGTGATGCTGGCCGATCTCAATGCAGACGGTCTCGAAACCGTCAAATCTGAGATTGAAGCACTGGGCGCGCAAGCCGATACCGTCGTCTGCGACGTTGCAGACCTCAATGCCATCAAAGCTGCTGCGAAGGCCACCACTGACCGCTTCGGCAAGGTCCATATCGTCGTCAACAATGCTGGCGTGGCCATTGGCGGGCAGCCCGGCGCGATTGCGACTGAGGACTGGCGCTGGATTGTCGATATTAACCTGCTCGGCGTGACTTACGGTGTTGAGGTTTTCACGCCGCTCATCGCCAGCCATGGCGAAGGGGGCCACTTCATCAATACCGCCTCTATGGCCGGTCATATCGCTGCCCCAAATATGGGCCCTTATAACGCGACGAAGTATGCTGTCGTTGGTTATTCGGAGTCGCTTCAAATTGACCTCGCTAGTCAAAATATTGGCGTGAGTGTCCTTTGCCCGGCATGGGTCAAAACGAACATACACAATACAGGCTTCGCGAAACCCTCCGGCGGGCCAACGCAAGAAGAAGCTGCGTCAGACCCACAATATCAGCAAATGTCATCCGTGATCGAAAACGGCATAGACGCCGGACTTGTGGCGGGATGGGTCTCAGACTGTGTTGAAGCCAATCGCCTCTATATCTTCACGCACCCGAATTTCGCGCAATTCATTGAGATGAAATACGCGCAGATCAAAGCCGACTATGACGCCGCGGCGAAAGACGGACGCTTCGAAGGCGTCTAAGCCGTCGCGCTTTCAATCGCCTGAGTGATATCTGCTTCACTCATGCTTTTGTCGATGGTTGAGACAATCATGCCGGTCTCGCGTTCGATTAGGTAGAGCTTACCGGTTTTGATCTTGGCGGAAAACGTCTCACGCAGCGTATCTTCCACACCAAGCGTCGCAGCGCCCTCAAAAAAGGCCTCATCATCGCGGGCGGTGTAATTGAGCGTGAAGAACTCAACACCGTCAAACGTGTTGGCCGTCTGCACAGCTTTCACTTTCGGGTCGAGCGCTTTGCAGCTGCCGCACCAGTCGGCATAGCTCATTACGGCAATAAAGCGAGCGTCTTCGGTTGGAGCCGTCACGGTTTGAACCGCTGTCGGCGTCTCCGTCGACGCAGTCTGTCCGGAACAAGCGGCCGCAACACTCAATGCAGCGGCGGTCAAAATAAGGCGCATGGGAAACTCCTGTTTGCGGTTCCCAAATCTACCACGCGCACTTATGAGCAGCGATCACATCTACCTCACAAACTTGTTACCCGCCGCGCGCTTCAACCGCTCCGAGCCGAGCTAACTCGTCGGCCTTTTCGTTGCCTTCATCACCGGCATGGCCCTTGACCCAGATCCACTCAATTTCATGACGCTGACACGCCTCATCAAGGGCCTGCCAGAGGTCTTTGTTTTTCACAGGCTTTTTCGCAGCGGTTTTCCAACCATTGCGCTTCCAGCCATGAATCCACTTGGTCAGGCCGTCTTTGACATAAGTGCTGTCAGTATGCAGGCGCACGGTGCTCGGCTTTTTCAGCGCAGTTAGCGCCTCAATCGCGGCGCTGAGTTCCATCCGGTTATTCGTCGTCTCAGCCTCACCACCATGCAGCTCTTTGCGTTTCCCGCCAGACACAAGCAGCGCGCCCCAGCCGCCAGGGCCGGGATTTCCACTGCACGCGCCATCGGTCCAAATATCAATCTTTGGTTTCGTCATAGCCCAGAGGTGGCCCCGTTTGAGTGAGGTCTCAACCCCTAAAACACCTCAAGCTGATGGCGTTTAATCTGGCTGGCGGGTCTGACAATGGCACGGAACAGCCCCCCACAGATCAATCCGGAAACCGCGCCAATAAACACCCCCATCAAGGTTGCCCCGAACCAGTAACCGAGCTCGCCGCGCTCACCGCCATCTGTATAAACCAGCGCGGCGAACACAGAGCAGGTCACCCCCACCAAGAGCGCCCCTAAAATCGCTGACCAACGATAATAGGGCGCGGCCGCGGTGATCCTGCGATGCGGAAACCGGCCGATCGAGAGGCCGATTGTCAGCCATGCCGCTGGCACAGTGATGTAGAACACGAACCAATTGAACAGAGATATGAACATCGCAAAGCCAGCCCCGGCCAACATCCCACGGCCACTGATCACATTCAGATCATCATCCATTATGATGATCGCACGCCCAAGTCCAAACAGCCCCAAAGCCACAAGCGTGACACTCAAACAGGCCGCGACACCGCACAGAAAACAGGCGAGCGCGACCCGCTTGATCTTGGGCGGTGCTGCCGCATAGTCTGCTTGCGTCGGTGCGGTGATAACGGCTCCATTGGGTCCGAACTCAGCCATGTCAGCTCCTTTACTCGGAGCCTGTCATAGATCTGAATTGAGGCAAGACTCAAACCGTCGCGCGACACTTTAGCGTCATTGCGCTAACTGACCGCCTGTGTGACCTCGTCAATGGCGATCACGTAATCACGCGCACAAAACTGGCAATCGACCTTCAGCGTCCCGTCCGGTTCAACCATGTCACGAAGCGCTTCATCCGCCATCGCGTCCAGCGTCCCGACGAGGCGTTCACGCGAGCATGAGCATTCATCGACCAGGACCTGTGGGTCCTTATCCATGCTTACGCCGACCTCGTGGAACAAGCGATACAGCAGCTCACCAGACGGCAGAGCCGGATCAATCAGCTCAGTATCATTAAGCGTAGAGAAATAGGCCTCCGCCTGACGCCAGCCCTCTTCAGTGTCACCGCGTGCATCATCCGGTGCAATTCGCTGGATCATCATGCCACCGCCCTGCCACTCGCCGGCCGCGTCCTTTTCAACCACCATGCGCAGGCGCGTATCCACCTGCTCAGAGCGGATGAAATACTCCTGCGCGCAGGCGCTCAAAGAGCCCTTCGCCAGAGGAACAATGCCCTGATAGGGCTGCATATCCGGATTATCGTGCAGGATGATCAGGCCGAGCCGCCCCATCGCCCCAAACAATTGCGGCATGTGCGGCTTGTCGCCTTTGTTGACCTTATTCAGCCAAGCCCAGCGCTCAGGCTCATGCTTGGAATAGGCGCGCAGCCCGCCGCTTTTAGTGTACTCACCAACCAGCATCGAAACAGGTCCGTCGCCCTCGGCTTGGGCAAGCACCTTGCCCTCAAACTTCATGCCGGATCCCACCAGCGCCGACAGCATCAGCGCCTCACCGAGAATTTCGGCCAGATGATCGGGATAGGCATGCCGCTTCAGGATCGGCGACAGCGTCCCTGCGCCCAATTTGATCACACGCCCACGCACAGGCAGGCCGTGCGGGCTAAATCCGGCGACAAAGTCATTCATCTGAAGATTACTCGGCTGCATCAGCGGCCTCCATCACTAGGATGCCGCTATGTGGCAAGGCGAGTGCCGAAAATCAAATAGCGGCGTGCAGTGCTGGAGAATGAGGCATAAATGAAAAACAATTGACGAGAAAAGCTAATTCAGCTTTTTTGAAGCGTAGGGGGATGACAGTGTGTAAGCAAAGTACTGACACCATTGAAAAAGCATTGGCGAATGTCCCTGAGACTTTAAGGCCCAGTGCACTTCGCGCTGCAGGTTTTAAGCCTGAGCTAGACAAAGTAATTGACCGTCAGACAGTAACTTACGGCTTACATCCCCGCACAGCCGCCATCATTCTTATTCGTCTCTATCGCTGGGTTCGCCCGCAAGCGATCGGCAATAGGTGCGTATTCGAACCAAGTTGTTCACGTTACAGTGAACTCGCATTCCGCCAGCTTCCTTTCTTGGATGCCATCATGGCTACGAGAAATCGGCTCAAGCGCTGCAAGCCGGGACGAGGCGGCCTTGATCTCACCAATTTAAAAGCACCGGAGTAATAGAATATGCAATACATCGTCGAACCTATAGGCAAAGAATTCTCAAAAAAGGCCATAAAGGCTTTGGAAGTAAGGCTCTCCGACAGATATGCGGAAGGCTATCGTTTCCATAGCGTATTCGAAGTCAGCCAGCCTGGTTGTTTAGGCATCGGCGCGCCAAGTATAACCTTCATTGCGGTTTTTGAAAAAATCTAACGGCGCAAACATGCTTAAATATGCAGCGCCCGCCCCTCTGATGAGAGCACTGCCTCATGCATCATCTCAGACAGCGTCGGGTGCGGGAAGACAGTGTGCATCAGGTCTTCTTCCGTCAGCTCGCCCTCGCGTGCGATGACATAGCCTTGGATCAGCTCGGTCACCTCCGCGCCGACCATATGCGCGCCGAGCAGTTCGCCCGTTTCCGCATCAAAAATCGTCTTCACCAGCCCGTCACCGGCACCCAGCGCAATCGCCTTGCCGTTCCCGATGAAAGGAAACTTGCCGACCTTGATTTTCTTGCCAGTTTCTTTGGCTGCCGCTTCGGTCAGGCCAACACTCGCGACCTGCGGGTGCGAGTAAGTACAGCCAGGCACATTCCAGGCATCAAATGGATGCGGCAGGTCATTCTTGCCCGCAATCGCCTCAACACAGATCACGCCCTCATGGGAGGCCTTATGCGCCAGCCACGGCCCGCCCGTCAGGTCGCCAATCGCATAAAGCCCCTGCACGCCTGTGCGCCCAAACCCGTCCACGACAACATGCGTGCGGTCCAGTTTCACGCCTAAGTCTTCAAGGCCAAGCCCCTCAGAATTCGCCACAATCCCGATAGCAAGGATCACGCGATCCACCTCAATCTTTTCAGTCTTGCCGCCGACAGAGACCTCTGCCGTCACGCTATTCTTGCCCTTCTTCAGGCCTTTCACCTGAGCCGCGGTCTTCAGCGTGATACCCTGCTTTTCAAACGCCTTGTGCGCGAAGGTGGAGATTTCAGCATCCTCGGCCGGCAGGATCCGATCCACCGCCTCAACCACGGTCACGTCAGAGCCCAGCTCATTGTAGAAACTCGCAAACTCAATCCCAATCGCGCCGGACCCAATCACCAACAGCCGCTTCGGCATCACATCCGGCGTCATCGCCTCACGATAGGTCCAGATCAGCTTGCCATCCGGCTCCAGCCCCGCCTGTGGGATCGCCCGCGCCCGCGCACCCGTCGCCAGCAAGACGTGCTTGGCGGTATAAGTCTTCTCCGCGCCCTTGGCATCTTTGACCACGACATCCGGCGCAGACTTACCCTTTTTAAGGCGCGCCGTACCATCGATCACCGTGATTTTATTCTTCTTCATAAGGTGCTTCACGCCACCGGATAGCTGCGCCGCAATCCCGCGAGACCGCTTGACCACAGCCTCAAGATCGAAGTCAGCCTTATCGACCTTCAACCCGTAATCCTTGGCCGTCTTGGCGAGATGCAACACCTCGGCTGAGCGCAGCAGCGCCTTGGTCGGAATACAGCCCCAATTCAGGCAAACCCCGCCGAGATTTTCCTTCTCAACCACAGCCGTTTTCATCCCGAGCTGAGACGCCCGGATCGCCGCGACATATCCTCCGGGGCCGGAGCCGATAACGATAAGATCAAAGTCGGTCATTTTCACACCCTTATTCAGGCCCGCATAATTTTCAAAAGTTCAGCATCGCCAAACACCACAGCCGCGAACGTCACGCTCAAAACGAAGTAAGAGATTACATGCGTCGTCCATCTGATGGACAAGCGCCGAACGGCGAGGACCAGCATCACAAACAAAATCGAGCACGTCACCAAAAAGGCCGCGTACCATGGCAGGCCGAAATAGGCGCTGATCTTCGCTTCATCATTGGGCGAAAAGACGCTGGCCCCAAAAGCGAGACAGCGCATCGCAAAACTCGACAAGACCATCGCATATCCAAGGATCGATGCGCGCTGATAGACAAGGACCAACCCCACTGCCGCAATCGCGATCGTCGCCACTGGCCCCGCCAAAACGATCAGAAAATTAGACTGCTCAGATATAGACGGTGAGCCAATTGCCCACGCCCGGTTAAGGCTCATCATCATATCAAAACCGAGCAGTGTGCCCGCGAGCCAATGGGCAAACTCGTGCAGGATAAACCCTACGACGGTGATGACTGCCAGCCAGACATACCATGGCGGTGAAATCGGATTTCGGACCGCTTCGCTCACAGTAACATACTCTCAGGCGTCTCAACGTAGCGCTTAAAGGCCGCCAGCCAGCGCGCACCTTCTGCCCCGCCGATCACGCGGTGATCACAAGTCAGCGTCACGCTCATCACTGTGCCCACGCCAAGCTGACCATCAGCCCCAACGACAGGGCGTTTCTCACCCGATCCAACCGACAGGATCATCCCCTCCGGCGGGTTGATGATCGAGGCAAAGCTCTTGATCCCGAACATGCCGAGATTGGAGATAGAGAACGTCCCGCCGGTATATTCCTGCGGCTTCAACCGCCGCTCACGTGCGCGCGCCGCGAGGTCCTTCATCTCGGCCGCAATCGTCGCGAGGCCTTTCTTCTCCGCATCGAAAATCACCGGCGTGATCAGGCCACCCTCAACAGCCACCGCGACCGAGACATGCGCGGCCTTATGATAGGCAATTCCCAGATCGCTATAGCTCGCATTGCAATCCGGCTCCGCCATCAGCGCCATGGCGGAGGCCTTAATCAGCATATCATTCACACTGATCTTCACACCTTCGGGCGCGGCCTCATTGATGCCCTTGCGCGCACTCAGCAGGCGGTCCAGCGCAATATCGACATTCAGCGGGAAGTGCGGCACCTGCATGAAACTTTGCGTCAGGCGTTTCGCCACCGTCCGGCGCATCCCGTCCAACGGCTCAAGGCGGTAGCTATCTGGCGCGTAGACACGATCATCGAGAATCTGCGGCAGGATCAACCCGTCCGGAGCGATTGATCCTCCTCCGCCTGCGGGGGAGGTGGGCGCGGAGCGCTCGGAGGGGGCCACACCATCACGCGCCGCCGCTTCAACATCCTTCTTCACAATCCGCCCATGCGGGCCGGAGCCTTTGCCTTTCAGTGCAGCCAGATCGATCCCCTCAATCGACGCAATCCGCCGCGCCAAAGGTGAAGCCTTGATCCGGTTGCCATCGACTTCGGTACTGGCGAGTTTGGTCGGAACCGCTGCCCGCTCCGGCTGCCTTGCAGACTCATCCTGAGCGGCGTCGAAGGACCCCGCGAGCGGGGGAGGATTGTCCTGCTCTTTCTTCACTTCCGGTTTTTTTCCTCCCCCGCTCGTGGGGGAGGTGCCCCCATCGGGGGCGGAGGGGGCCTTCGCAGGTGCAGAAATGCTACTCGCGTCCTCCCCGTCTTCCGCCAGCACAGCGATAATCTCGTTCACCTTTACGCCTTCAGACCCGGCCTCGATCAGGATTTGCGCCACCACGCCTTCATCAACCGCCTCAACTTCCATCGTCGCCTTATCGGTCTCAATCTCAGCGATCACATCGCCCGCCTCAACCGTATCCCCCGGCCCCACAAGCCATTTCGACAGCGTCCCCTCTTCCATCGTCGGTGATAGCGCAGGCATTGTGATGTTAATCGGCATCGGCAGACTCCAAATCCGAAGCTTTTGCCCGCACTCGTCGCAAGCGCATTAATCTTCCAAACGACAGGAGGAAAAATATGACCGTCAGCGCGCTAGCAATCAACCGAGGCCAGCCCACATTCCAACCAACAATTGTTTCGGTAGCCCACACTAAATTCGCTATGACTAAATAACCGAAAGATGCAAAAAAATACTCTAATACAATTAGTGCGCGACTGGAGTCAGTGGCATCTTTGTATTCCTGCGCCTCTTGTTCGACACTTGTTTTACCACGAAACCCTGGCAGCTTACCGACGTCACCAACAAATTGCGATAACGCGCTCAATCCGAACCCAAGGCCACTTCCTAAGACTAATAAAAATATATCTTTTTGTTCAATGTCGAATGGCATCACATCCCCTCACAAACAGCCTTGGCCGCCGCCACAATATCCCCCGCATCCGGCAGGCTCATCGCTTCCAGATTACCGGCATAGGGGAGCGGCACGTCTTTTTGCGTCACGCGCAAGGGTGGCGCGTCGAGATAGTCAAACGCCAGCTCGGTCACGCCTGCCGCAATCTCTCCGCCAACGCCCATATGACGCCAGCCTTCTTCAGCCGTGACGAGGCGGTTGGTCTTCTTCACGCTCGCGACAATCGTGTCCATGTCGAGTGGCCGGATGGAGCGCAGGTCAATCACCTCGGCATTGATCCCGGCCTCTGCCAACGTCTCGGCGGCCTCCAGCGCAAACCCAACCATGCGTGAATAGCCGACAATGGTGACATCACTGCCTTCGCGCACGACCGCCGCTTTGCCAATCGGCAGCATGTAATCGTCCAGGTTCGGCACATCGAACTCATGTCCATAGAGCAGCTCATGCTCCAAAAACACGACCGGGTTCGGATCACGGATAGCAGACTTCAACAGTGCCTTGGCTGAGGCTGCATCATACGGCGCAACCACTTTCAGGCCCGGCACATGGCCGTACCATCCGGCATAGTCCTGAGAGTGCTGCGCGCCCACGCGGCTCGCCGCTCCGTTCGGTCCACGGAAGACAATTGAGCAGCCCATTTGCCCACCGGACATATACAGCGTTTTCGCCGCCGAATTGATAATCTGGTCAATCGCCTGCATCGCAAAGTTGAACGTCATGAACTCGACAACCGGCTTCAGCCCCCCGAACGCGGCCCCGACGCCGAGGCCCGCAAAACCGTGTTCCGTAATCGGCGTATCAACGACGCGTTTGCTGCCAAACTCCTGTAGCAATTCGCGCGTAACCTTGTAGGCGCCCTGATATTCCGCCACCTCTTCACCCATGACAAAGACGGTCTCATCCCGGCGCATTTCTTCCGCCATCGCATCGCGCAGCGCATCGCGAACTGCGGTTTTGGTGTAGGTCGTACCTTCCGGGATATCTGGATTGGTAAGTGCCCCCTCCAAGCGCTTTGCGCCCTCATCCTGAGCGGCGTCGAAGGGCCCCGCTGGGGGGGGAGGATTGTCCTGCTCCATTTCCGACGAAGACTCTGATTTTCCTCCCCCATCGGGCGCGGAGGGGGGAGCATTCGCAGAAGACACCTCAACCGCGCTCGCGTCTTCGCCATCCTCAGCCAGCAGAGCAATCACTTCATTGACCTTCACGCCCTCTGTACCCGGTCCGATCAATATCTTCGCCAGCACACCCTCATCGACCGCCTCGACTTCCATCGTCGCCTTGTCGGTCTCAATCTCAGCGATCACATCGCCTGCCTCAATCGCGTCGCCCTCGGCCTTCAGCCATTTCGACAGCGTGCCCTCTTCCATCGTGGGCGAGAGCGCGGGCATAAGGATATCAATCGCCATTAAGCCTCCCCAACAAATGGCAGAACCTGGCTCAGCACAAGGAATATCCCGACCATGCTCACCGCCCAGACGAGTGTGCGGATCCAAGGCAAACCGAGCCAATAGGATGGCGCATAGGCAACCCGCGCCCAAAAGAAGAGCGCAGCCCCAAGGGCCGTCATATCATTCAGGTTTCCGGTCGCTTCGGCAACCAGCACGACGGGCGCAAACATCGCCAGCCCCTCGATCATGTTGCGCGTCGCCCGCTTGGACCGCGCAGACAGCGTATTTGGTGGCGCCAGATTATCCCGCGATCCCGCCAAATCCGTCACATTGTACTGGAGGTTCGCGGAAATCGCATCAAAGCCAATGTGCAATGATAGCACCAAAACGCTTGCGACCAGATAAGACAGCTCAATCGGCATCTACGCCCCCTCTTCCTGCACAACCATGCCGACAATATTGCCCTGCCCGTCCTCGACATAGGCACAGCGGCCAACGCCCGGAAAGTCCATCGGCGGCAGGGCCTCAGAGCCCCCATTCGCCAGTGCCCAGGCATAGCGCTCATCACAATCGGCAACATCGAAAGTGACCGTACCACCACGCACAGCAGAGCCCGCAGGATGCGGCGTATCCGGACGCTGCAGGATGCCGCCTGTCAGCCCATCGCCGAAATGATCACCTTCAATCAGGAAATAATTGGCCGCTTCCCCGCCCTCCATCGGCGAGAATGTCCAGCCGAAAAGACCGCCATAAAACGTCTTTCCAGCTTCAACATCAGCCACGTAAATTTCAAAGTGTGCACCCATCGCCTACGCCTCCACCGGTAGCAAAACATCTGTCCAAAGCTCGCTCGGATCAGGCTCAGGGCTTTCCAGAGCGAAATCAGCGGACTCTTTCACAATCGCTCGGATCTCTTTGTCCATCGCTTTCAAATCATCTTCGGTCGCAATGCCCTGATCGATGATTTGACCTTTAAGCCCCTCAATCGGGTCTTTGTGACTGCGAATATCGTCAACCTCTTCGCGCTTTCGATACTTGGCCGGGTCAGACATCGAATGCCCACGATAGCGATACGTCTTCATTTCGAGGATGTAAGGCCCCTTGCCAGACCGCGCATATTTCACGGCCTTCTCGCCGGCTTTCTTGACCGCATAGACATCCATGCCGTCAACTTCCTCGCCCTCAATTTCAAAGGAAATCCCGCGCTTGAACAGTTCTGTTTCAGAGGCATGGCGCTCAACACTCGTGCCCATCGCGTACATATTGTTCTCGATCACATAGATGACCGGTAGGTCCCACAGCGACGCCATATTGAACGCCTCATAGACCTGTCCCTGATTGGCCGCGCCATCGCCAAAATAAGCGAGGCAGACATTGTCATTGCCTTTGTACTTGTTCGCGAAAGCCAGTCCCGATCCAATCGGCACCTGTGCGCCAACAATGCCGTGCCCACCAAAGAAGTTCTTCTCGCGGCTGAACATGTGCATGCTGCCACCCTTACCGCGCGAATATCCACCCTCACGGCCTGTCAGTTCAGCCATCACACCGTTCGGCGTCATCCCACAGGCCAGCATATGCCCGTGATCGCGGTAGCCTGTAATGACCTGATCGCCTTCTTTCAGACAGGCCTGCATGCCCGTCACCACCGCTTCCTGGCCGATATAGAGATGACAGAAGCCAGCAATATGACCCATGCCATAGAGCTGCCCGGCACGCTCCTCGAAGCGCCGGATCAGAAGCATCTCACGGTAAAACCGCAGCGCTTCCTCTTTTTTCAGTTTCGGGGCGGCCCTTTTTCGGCCCGTTGACGCTTTCGCCATGCGGGAATTCCTTGCTAGAACTCCCCCTAAGTAAGGGATGAATAGGCCCCGCGTCGAGTCCTATTCGCTATGCGTATTCGCATATCCGCTAGGCGCATCTATGAGAATAATTTCGTCAGGATAGACAAATCCTAACTTATCGCGCGCAAGATACTCTACTAAGTCGGGATCAACCTGCCCCGGCATAAGGCGAGCTATGTCTTTTTGCAGTGCAGCATTTTCAGACAGGAGCGCATCCAGTTGCGCCCGTTTTTCGCTCAATTCGACCTGCCTGTCCGTCCATTGGCCAAGCCCCTGCTCACCGGCAAGTGCATGATACGCAAAATACGCAACAGCCAGCGACATCGCTCCAGCGGCCCATTTAGAGGTCATAGATCTGGCTCCTCTGCTTAACGCAAAGAAGCCTGATTAGAGTGAAGACGTCGTTAAAACCGGCTCACCCAACGCTTTGCTGCTCTGCCAGCTTCAATAGTCCGCGGAACAGAACCGCGCGCCGCTCAACTGATTTGCGCTGAAGATTGTTCATCAGTTTCGTCATGCTTGTACAGGCCTGCTTGGCTTGGGAATCTGACACACGCTTTCGCCCCAACAAGCCGAGGCCTTCGATCAGGTCAGGTTGCGTGCGTGCAATCGGCATGATCCAGGCATTCAACTCGGCTTGATTGGCTGCCCGCGCACCAGACACGCGTCCCTCCTCAAAAATCCGGATCATCAATTCCATTTCCTGATCGACCAGAGTCTGATCATACAGGTCCATATTTTTCGGCGGCAAGCCATTGAGATTACGATAGCATTCCTGCGGATCGGCAGGCCCAAGGACGCGATACGTCCGCGCAGCCAGCTTAATCATCTCCGCAACATTCTCATCGCTTGTGGAACTGATAGCTTCGGACAACTCCATCATTAATTTAGGACGCATCCGTTCACCGGCCTTAAATCCTGCGCGTTGTGCCGATTGAAGCCTGTTCAACTCTTCATTCGCAACGCTCAAAAACTCTTCATAGAGTTCCGGTCGATGCTCTTTCAGTGACACAAATAACCGTCCTGCCTGATCGCCCTGCTCCGCCAGCTGTATAAGTTCAGCTTCCATTGCGGCCGTACGATCAACGCCACCGCCACACGCGGCCAAGCCCACAAGACCAAGCGCCAAAACGCCTACTTTGATTGTGTTTCGGATGCTCATCGCGATCTCCCTCATTTACGGACTGTCCTAGCAAACAGGGACTGAAAACCCTTTGAGGAAACGGACACGATTTGTCTGGCCCGGTTAACATTTGCGCCACCTGATACCCTGACCTCCCCCAACGCGACCCCTAGCCGTCTTTGCATCGGCGGCTAAGCTATCACCAAAGACAATTAAGGGAGCCGCAGTCCATGGACGTTTCAGCCGCCGTCAAACAACGCATCTCAACCCGCGCTTTCAAGGATACGCCGCTACCCAAAGCCGACGTCGAGCAATGGTTGAAAGATGCATCACGCGCGCCATCGGGCGGCAATCTCCAACCCTGGCGTGTCATTGCGCTCGCAGGCGACGAGAAGCAAAAGATCATCGACATGGCCGCGGCCAAACTTGCCGAAAATCCCCGCGGAGAAGCCACTGACCGCCCAA
Source organism: Pseudomonadota bacterium (assembly GCA_038746145.1). Classification (GTDB taxonomy): domain Bacteria; phylum Pseudomonadota; class Alphaproteobacteria; order Caulobacterales; family Hyphomonadaceae; genus Henriciella. The sequence goes on along the minus strand of JBCDKW010000005.1, from coordinate 67,638 downwards.
TCTATCCCGACTACATCACTGAGGCCCAGAAAGCGCGCCGCTATGCCGTCGGTGAAGAAATGTACGGCAAGATCGGTATCCCACGCGAAGATAAGATGGCGCGCATGATGTGGTTCAGCCGAAACTTCCGCTTTTTTGAGGCCCCGCTTGCGCTCTTTTTCGTCCTTGATGATCGCGTCGGTCACGGCCAGTGGGGCCATACCGGCATGCTGATGCAGACCCTCGCGCTGCTCGCCGAAGAACGCGGCTGGGGCACCTGCATGCAGGAATGCTGGGGCATCTTACGACCGAGCCTGAAAGACGCGCTAAACCTCGCCGAGCACGAAATGGTCTGGTGCGGTATGTCTGTCGGCATCCCTGATGAGGAAGACCCAGTGAACGAGCTGTACACAGACCGAGCCGAATTAGAAGAATGGGTCGAGATGAAAGGGCTTTAGATTTTTTTGCGCGTCCCCGCAAAGTTATGCTATTAGAATATTAAATTATGGGGACGAAAATAAGACTTAAATCGATTATCACTGCTGGAACAGTCGCTTTGATCGCTGCACTGCCCGCGAGTACGCAAACAGGTGTCTGCTTCGGTGTCGGTTGCCAAACCGAATATGATATTCCAGACCAGCTTGATCTTTTTGATCTGCAAGCAAAATTTGCCTTTGGTCAGGCACGCCGATCTTGGGACATCTACCGACCAAATGACTTCGAGACACGCGAACAATGTATGGCGCGTTGTGAGTCAGAATGGCTATCTTGGAGACAATCTTGCGTTAATGTACACGGTACGCCGTCTGTAACTGAAGATCCGCTCGTTACGGATGGCCGAGGGGCATGTTTGGATGAAGGGAGTAGACGCCGCGCGCAGTGTCTCTCGCCAATTTCGTTCGGGCGATGCCCATAACCTTTTGGATCAAAGAATTCGAAGCGCCGAGTAAAATCAGCGCTTCAATACAATTTGGGCTTCTTGCTTGATCCAAAGGCTTCCGCGATGCGTCCTTCCCAACGACAGTGGTGAACCACAGCCATAAAAACATCACTCCCCCCGAATGGGGGAGTCAGCCGATCAATCCGGCAAGAGTCGATGACGAATGGCCTGCGCAACAGCCATCGCGCGATCGCGTGCTCCCAGCTTTCGCTGCGCGCTGCGCATATAGTCTTTCACAGTTTCCGGAGAGAGTTTGAGGCTTCGCGCAATTGCCTTATTCGTGAGGCCATAAGATGCGCCGTATATAACATCACGTTCGCGCGGTGACAGGCAGACCTCAGTTCTGTCCACTGCATAATCAAAAAAGTCCGTCATCCGGGCGTACGCTGACGATGCCACAAACCCGATCATGCCAATCATCCGCGGATCATCCGGAACACGATCAGCCGCGATTGATGCAAATCCAGAGGCAAAGTCCGGACTGTGTATAGGGAAAAACAGCCCCTCTGCATGCGTGTTTGCGCAGCATTCCTCAACCACGCGACGGCCTTTATCATCTGCAACCTCATAGGCCTGCGTCCATGTGAACGGGCGAACCGTCTGACGCGCAAGGATCAGCCCCGGATCGTAGCGACTTGTATCCTGCGCCGCGCGGTGCAGAAGGTAATCTTGCGGCATATTTGAAAACTGACGCGGTCGACCGGGAACACTCAATCGCAAATCAGTCTGCCCAATACTGACCGTCGGAAAGCCCAAATCGACGCAATACTCTGTAAAAACGCGGACTGCATCTTCTGCAGACACGGCCTGATTGATCAGATCTGCGGCCTCATAACTTGCCTTGATCATGTCCATCGGATCAAGCGGTCCTTAAATGACGTCCGATCACAATTGTCCGCCAAATAAGGATCGTCAATAAAGCGAAAGCAAAAATCAGCCCCGCGCGAGCGGTCTTTTAAATTTTCCCTTCAAAATCACTTGCATCATGACGCTCAGGCAGCTGATTATTCTCATCGCCCCACGTCTTATTCACGATCCGTCCGCGTTTAACGGCTGGCCGCTCGGCAATTTGATCGGTCCAGCGAATGACGTTTGTATACTCATGTACCGACAAGAACTCCGCAGCATCATAAACAAGGCCCTTCACCAGCGCGCCATACCAAGGCCAAACCGCCATATCCGCAATCGTATACTGATCTCCTGCAAGGAACTCCCGCTCCGCCAGATTGCGATCCAATACGTCCAACTGCCGCTTCACTTCCATCGCATAGCGATTGATCGGATACTCATACTTCTCCGGCGCATACGCATAGAAATGCCCAAACCCGCCACCAAGAATCGGCGCTGATCCCATTTGCCAGAACAACCAATTCATCGTCTCAGCGCGGCCCGCACCATCGGTAGGCAAAAACTCACCAAACTTCTCAGCCAGATAAAACAGGATCGACGCACTCTCGAAGACGCGCGTGCCCGGATCGGTAGAGTGATCCATCAGCGCCGGAATCTTCGAGTTCGGGTTCACATCAACAAACCCGCTGCCGAACTGATTGCCCTCACCAATATTGATCAGCCACGCATCATATTCCGCGCCGGAATGGCCTTTCTCAAGCAACTCTTCCAGCAGAACTGTGACCTTCACCCCGTTCGGCGTACCCAGCGAATAGAGCTGCAATGGATGCTTTCCAACCGGCAGCTCTTTCTCAGAGGTCGGCCCCGCAATCGGGCGATTAATGTTCGCAAACCGGCCCCCGCTCGCTTTGTCCCAGGTCCAGACTTTCGGCGGTGTGTAGACATCATGGCTCATGGCTCATCAGCTCCTGTTCAAGATCAACTCGACCCTATCTAGGCACGAAATCCAAGAAACGCGAACACAATCCTGTGATGAAGAGATTTCAGCACTTACACTCAAAGCGTGTGCACCAAATAAGGCAGGGTAAACGCCACGCGGCCCGAAATCGCCCCATTCCCCGCAAGCCCCTGCCCTAAAGCCCTGTTTTTAGTCTAAATCTCAAATGACGGGGCTTTCAGCGGCCTTCGAACCGTGGTTCAAGGGCAACTTAAGGATCGCTCCCGTCGAACGCGGGCACGATATGAGGAGGCTGACCCATGGCGACACTGGCACTGGTAGACGATGACGAGAACATTATCGCATCCCTGAAAATCTTTTTCGAAGCAGAAGGCTACAATGTACGCACCTATCATGATGGCCTTGCCGCGCTAACAGGCTTGACCGACAGCCCGCCGGACCTCGCCATCCTCGATGTCAAAATGCCGAAAATGGACGGCATGGAACTGCTCAAACGCCTACGCCAATCTTCAGACCTGCCGGTCATCTTCCTGACGTCCAAAGACGAAGAAATCGACGAGGTCATCGGCTTCAACATTGGCGCGGACGATTTTGTCCGCAAACCTTGCTCCAACCGTCTCCTGTCAGAGCGCGTCAAGGCTGTGCTGCGCCGCTCGCGTGCCGCGGATGCCGGCCCCGAAGACGGCGACGTCAAACCCATCGTGCGCGGGCGCCTGACGCTCGACCCCAACCGTCATGCCTGCAGCTGGGACGGCCACCCCGTGCGTCTCACGGTAACAGAATTCCTGATCCTGCAATCGCTGGCGCAACGCCCGGGCTACGTGAAGTCACGCGACAGCCTTATGGACGCGGCTTATGACGACCAGATCTATGTCGACGACCGCACCATAGACAGCCACATCAAACGCCTGCGCAAAAAGTTCCGCGAAAGCGACAAGGAATTCGACGCCATCGAAACGCTCTACGGCGTCGGCTACCGCTACAATGAGAGCTGAGCAGGACACACCCACTCAGCCTCCCAAACTTATCGCCATGGCGGGCCTGCCCGGCTCTGGCAAAAGCACGATTGCTGAAGCGCTCGCCCATCGCCTACAAATCCCAATCGTATCCGTCGACCCGATCGAGGCCGCCATGTGGCGATCAGGACTATCACCTGAGACCACAGGCATCGCCGCCTATCGCGTCGCCCAAACCATAGCGGCAGAAAACCTTAAGCACGGCATATCTGTCATCGCCGACGCGGTGAATCCCGTCGAGGATGCCCGCCAGATGTGGCGCGAGACTGCCGATGCTACAGGCGTAAAGCTAGTTTTCCTCGAAGTGATCTGCAGCGACAAAGCCACCCACAAGTCCCGCATTGAGACCCGAAAACGCGGCATAGACGGCATGCCCGAAGTCACATGGCAACGCGTCGAGCAACGCGCAGCCGAATATGAATCGTGGACAGTTTCCCCCCTCAGAATTGATACCTCTAACATCAACATTGACGAGGCTGTCGAAACCGCCATGAATCTTGTACGTCGCAGCTAAATCGTAGGGCAGCCGAACAAGAGGCCTTTAACCGATGTTCTCAAAAGACCTCTTCGGGGCCATAGCCCTCGGCCTCACCTTTGTGGCCTTCTATCCCTACATCCAGGATATCCTTCGCGGCAAAACCAAGCCGCATGTCTTCTCATGGTGCATCTGGGGCGTTGGCACGCTCATCGTCAGCGTCGCTCAACTGCTAGACGGCGGTGGCGCAGGCGCATGGGTGATCGGTGTCTCAGGGCTGATCACATGCTCGGTCGCGATGCTCTCATGGATAAAGGCAACGGATACAAGCATCGTCAAAATGGATTGGGTGTTTCTGGCTTTGGCGGCGAGTGCATTACCGCTCTGGTTTCTCACCGAGAGCGCGCTCTCAGCCGTCGCTATTCTGACCGTGGTCGATCTGTTGGGCTTCGGCCCATCTGTGCGCAAAGCATACACATTGCCCCACGAGGAGAACGCGACCTTTTTCGCCATAGGCGCAATGCGAAACGGCTTCGTTATTTTGGCGCTGGAAAACTATTCGTGGACCACCGCCCTCTTCCCCGCGGCCATAGGCATAGCCTGCGCCATGTTTGTCGCGCTCATCCTGGCACGACGACATGCCGCCAAGCTTTAGTTCGCCAGCTGAAGCCAAGCACGGGCCGCTTGCAGCGCGGACTTGATGTCTTCTTTTTCCAGCAGGTCTGCCATTTCTTCACGGCAAATCTTGGCATCATCATAGCCCTTTAGCACGGCCAGATTAAACCACTTGTGCGCGGCGACGAGGTCCTGTTCGCAATCTACACCTTCGGAATAGGCAAGCCCGACGCGATAGAGCTCTTCGCCGCTTGCGGTTTCACTGGACAGACCGGTTTCCGGCGCAATGTCCATATTCATATCTGAGTAAGCCATCAGCTCTTCCTCTCATCTAATTTTGAGAGGTGTCCGGCCTGCTTTTTGCTGCGGGTCCGGACACCCACCATCACGTGCCAACGCCTTGGCTGACGAGGTGGAGAGTGCCGCACAGGTTTTGCGTTAAGGTTAACAGCTAAGCCCCTGAAAAGCCTAAGGGTTAATAGAATTAGGGTCGGCTGTTTACTTTAGGGGGTCAAAGCCGCCTCAATCAGGGGTTGGACCTGTTGTTCGAGCTCAACACTCACCACCGACGCGGCTTGACCGCCGATTACAGTCTCCTCCATCGCGATGATCCCCCAATAGCCCGCATCAAAGTCAATCCAGGGTGTAAACCCAAAGGCACCGGGCGAAGAAATAGTCGGATTGTCATCACACGCAGACGTGTAACTTAAATCATCGCATTCTTTCCAAAACCCAAAGCCATAGTGCCAATCGAGCGCATCGAGGCCATCCGGTCGCGAGCCGAACGTGACACTCGCCGTTCGATCTTCCAGATAGCCGGTCCGATCACTCACCAAGCGCCCATCCAGGATCGCTGTCAGCCAAAGTGCATAATCATCAGCTGTTGAGACCATATTCCCGGAATAGCGTGGATTGTCGCCGCGAAGCGCTGGATACCGCGTCATACTGGATAAGCCGTAGGGCTGCATCAGCCGCTCGTCCAAAAGCGCCGCATTCGTTTTGCCCGTCGCCTCAGTCGCCATGAGCGCGGCAATCTGCATGTGCTCCGGCCCATAATAAAAAGCGCTGCCAGCCAGCGTATCCAGACCATCATCATAAACCTGCTCAACACAGTCGCTCAGCGATACACTCCCCTGCCCAATACAGCCCGCATTACCCGGTGGGTTGTTAAATCCGGACGTAAAGCCGAGGAGTTGATCGAGCGTGATGTCACTACGCCCATCGCCCGCCATATCGGTCCAAAACCCGATATAGTCCTGCGGATTGTCTGCGAGTGAGAGATCTCCGCTCTCAACCAGATCCCAGATCAGAAGCCCAAACGCCATCTTCGAGGCCGACGCAATCGAGACCTCCTGATCCGTGGTAAACGTCCCTTTCTCATAGGCGAACAGAACGCCCGTCTCATCACCAACCAAAATCGCCATATTGGTTGCGACAGAGGTATCGACGGCTGCCTGCACCGCCGAAAAATCTCGCGAAACCGGAGGTGGAGGCGGCGGTGGCGGAGGAGGCACCGCAACAGGTGGCGGCGCACTCGAACTCCCACCACCCCCACCACACGCAACGAGGCCCAGCCCTAAAACCCCAGCCGACAACACGCCCGATATGCGCAGAACCATGATCTCAAACTCCGAAACACCTATCTTAAACGTGCGTGGATGCCGTATCCGTCGGTTCAATCCTAGAAATTTAGACTGTCTACAGAGACACCTCAATCTAGACCCTAAAGCGCGTCTACACGCGCCCTCAGACCATCGCGAACGCGCGGCCAGTCTTCGACTAGTATCGAATAGTAGACCGTATCGCGCGGCGTGCCGTCATGCAGCACCATGTGACGCCGCAGCGTGCCTTCATATTCAGCGCCCAGTTTCTCAATCGCTGCGCGTGATCGCTTATTCTGGCGATCCGTCTTCAACTCAACCCGCTGCATCCCACAGGCAAAGGCACGCGCCAGCATCAACAGCTTGCACGTCGGATTGACCACACCGCCCCGCACGTCATGGCGATACCATGTGCCGCCAATCTCCAAACGCTTGTGCTGCTCACTCACTGCCAGAAAGCACGTCGCCCCGACAATTCGCCCTTCATGGCGCACAACGAAATGACACTCACCCGGCGGCTGATGATGCGCAACAAAATCCGGCCAGAACAGCGTGTCGAAATACGGACCATCGGCACGATAGGTATACCAGCGCCATGTCTCTGCATCATTCGCGGCCTCACGCAGGCCCTCTTTATCGCCCTCATCTAAAGGGGACACCATCACGTCCCCCAAAGACATAGGCGCGCACAGGTCAGTCATTCGCTGCAGCCAATTCTAAAACACCGCCAGCCAGATCGCGGCCCCCGCCGTGACCAGCATCACGAGCAGCGTCCCCATTGTCCCCAGCATCCGCCCGAGGCCTGACCCCGTCCCACTGCCCAAAGTCACAGCGTGCGCAACACGACACAGGAAAAACGCGCCGCCCAAAATGTGGATCAACAGAACCGGCGCACCCAAACCCGCCAGCCCATACAGCCCCAGCAGCGTGATCGGGACATCTTCAACCGCATTGCCCTGCACCCGCATGGCCTGGGTCATCGGATCGCTCTCCCCCTCACCAAAATTCACTTTGGTCGCGATGCGAACCCGCCCCGCATTCAGCTTCAGCCCGACAAACAGCAACACAAACAATCCCGTATACAGAACAACCGCTTCGATAGATGACATGGATCAACCTCATTCTATTTTCACAGTTTTGACCCTCATTTGCTGAGCTGGTCAACGCAGCTCTTCACCCTCAGGGGGGATATCGGCGGAGTCGAAAAGCTTTATGGTTAAAGCATGAAGATAGATGTCATACGCTCAACCCTCGTCGCTCTGGCCCTATTAGCCACCCCCCTTTTAGCGCACACGCAGAACCAATCTTTGTGTCCAGCCGGTACTGAGCAAGCCTTCCACACGACTTTCGAAAAAATACAGGCTGGCCAGCCAATGAGTGGCGCGCAAGTCGTAACGAGTGCCGTGCAGAGCATGGAAGCATGTCCTGATCGACCGCATGTTCAGGCCCTCGCCGGAGCGCTCTTGTTCACCGTTATGCAGGCGCAGAGTGACCCGGAGATTTTCGGCCAGTACCTGACTCAAATCAACCGTGCCTTAAACCAGGCTGAGATGGCGTTACAAAACGCCCCACCGAAAATCACTGTGAAGAAAATAAACGGCACGACGGACGATTTCATCGGCTATGGCTTGGCGGTGCAGGTGCATGAGAAGGCCGTATTGCCCGGGCTTTTGCATCTCTGGCAAAACGGGTACGCACACTTTGGTCTCCGGCGCGGCCTTGGAAAAGTGCCCCTTCACAGGAAATGACCCGAAGCGGTTTGAGACTGAATTGCGCTTTTGGAGGAAACTTGATGCACAACCAGAGGTCAGCAATTTAAGACCTATGATCCGCAATCGCCTCAAATCACTGTACGATGCTTGCCCACAGCAAACCCTGGATCTCAGTTGGGCACTTGCAGAGAGCTATGGCAATCAGCTCGGAAAACTAACTTATTGGTCGGAGAGAAAGATCGGCGTCGATGATAGAGGTGATGACATCATCGAGTACAGCAACTTCACTCTGCCCGGAGAAACGTTCAACTACGCTGACATGATGGTTAAGAGAGCTGAATTTGACGCGCAGGCCCGCCAACTCATCCCCTTTGTTGAGCAATATCTCAAGGCGTTCAGAGCGACGCTCTCGACGATTGGTGCATCCAATCTATCCGAGCGCGATCGGATCGTTCATTACAGTTCCGCCAGCCGAAAAACCGCGGAATCCTGGGAAAGAGCCATAGCCGAGCTGGAGATGACAAAATGAAACTGAAGCCTCTTCTCGTATATACATGCTTTATCCTGACAACGCTGATCCCCTCCCATGCAGAAGATATCTGCCCCGCTGATGCTGAGCAGCAGCTCTACACGATGGCGCAAAAGATCGAAGCCGGGCAACAAAGCGAGATCGACCCGGTTCTCAATCTCGCCAGGTGGGCTATTGAAACCTGCCCGGATCGCGCCCACGCGCAGGCTCTCGCCGCCCTGCTCATGTCATCGGTTTTACAAACAGCCACCGACACCAAAACCTTTAGTAATTACCTGACACTGACGTATCGGGCGGTCGCTCAAAATGATATCGCCTGGAAAGGCAGTCCGCCAAGCATCGCCCTGACAACGCTGGACGGCTCAAATCATGACTTCTACGGCTACAATTATGCGAGCCGGACTTATCAAGATTCAGTGCTTAAGGGCCTTGTCAGGCTTTGGCAGAATGAAGCACCCCATCCGCTGGTCCTCGGGGCTGAGGAGATTGCTTGCCCTTTCACCCTGGCGAAATCATCCAAGCGACTGGATGATGAACTGGTCTTTTGGCGAAAAGTCGCTGGTGCAAGAGAGGTTCGTGATCGTCACACTCTGATCCGGAGCCGTTTGAAAACGCTTCATAAAGCCTGTCCGGCTGGCAAATTAGAGATCAGCTGGGCGCTTGCAAATAGCTATGGCAATGACCTTATCCGCCTCACCGACTGGAAGACAAAAAACCATAGGAATGAGCATGTTCGGCACAGATATCGTCGAATATATTGTGCCCGCAGCGCCCGGTGAAACATTCACGACTTTTCAAATGCAGGCCAAGAAGCTCGAACTTGACGATCAGGCACGTGGAATCGTTCCGGTTTTACAAGGCTACATTGCTGACTATGAGGCCGCTTACAAAGCCGTCGACACATCGACAATGTCCGACCGCGAGAAACTCGATCATTCTTCGACGGGATTTAGTGCTAAGGTCACGGTTAAACGCTGGGAAAAGGCCATCGCAGAGCTGGAGCAATCTGATTAAGCGCTCAAGCGCTTTGCGGGGTCGCTGCCCGCATAAATCACGCACCTTGCTCTCCTGCCACCCTTAAGGAATAGTCAGGATTAATGTCGGCAAAGGAGCACAAAGATGCGCATCGGCTTCATCCTCTTCCCGAATGTTACACAGCTTGACTTTACCGGCCCGCTCCAACTCCTGCAGCGTATGCCGGACACGGAAACCTTTGTTCTCGCTAAGGATAAAGGCCCACTCAAGACCGATGGCGCGCTGACGGTCCTACCCACCCACAGCTTCGACGAGGCGCCTCAGCTCGACATGATCTGCGTGCCCGGCGGGTTCGGCACAGCCGACGCCATCTCTGACAGCAAGACCCTCGGCTTCGTGCGCGACCAAGGCGCAAAGGCTGACTATGTCACCTCGGTCTGCACAGGCGCGCTAATCCTCGGCGCGGCGGGCCTGCTCAAGGGCAAGAAAGCCACCACCCACTGGGCCTATACAGACCTGCTGGCGCTCTGCGGCGCAACCTATACCGAGGGCCGCGTGGTCCGTGATGGCAACATTTTCACAGGCGGCGGCGTCACCGCAGGCATCGATTTCGCACTGACCCTGATCGCCGCCCTGCACGGAGAAGACATGGCGCAGGCCTTCCAACTCGGCTTCGAATACAATCCCCAGCCCCCCTTCAATAGCGGCCACCCCAGCACCGCCCCCGCCGACATCCTCACCGCCACTCGCCCCCGCTATGAGGCACAGCAAGATGTGACGGCGAGGGCGATAGAGGGGGCACTAAAGAATGCCTGAATACTTCCGAACGACACGCCGTAATCGCTCGAAACGCGGCGAATGGGCCGAAAAGCTCTGGGAGGTTCAGGACAGCGGAGCTATCACACGCAGCGTGGAAACAGATGATTACGGTGACTCCAAAGCGCTCAGCTTGCGAATCTTAGCGCATAAATCGAGCGCGTTCATGGACTACAGCTACGGCGCGCTAAACCCGTGCCTGATGACGAATAGGTACAAGTCTGTCGACGATTTCAAAACGGCTATGCAAAGCGATGGCTATCAAGTCCAGCCAGCAACAAAGGCAAATTTCGAAAAACGCTTTATGACGTCCAATCCTGACCTTTAGCTCAAATCGGATTATCTATTATGCCCCTCCTCCGCTTCATCGCCATAGCACTCGGTCTCTCCCTCATCATCGGCGAGGCCTACCGCTCGTGGGGCGCAGGGCGGCCGGTTATGTTTTAGGGTCAGGACGCGTTGATTTTGTTGCAGTGGGCGGCGGTATTTTTGATCCTGCTAGGCGCGCAAGTGCAGGAAGCCACATGGCTTTCAAGCTTTCGCAACACAGCAGGGGCGAAAAAGAGCGGTGCCCGCAGCGGCAAAATCTACGCGTCCTGACCCTAAATGGACGATATGATCATGGGCGCAATGCTGATCGTTGCTGCCATCATGGTTGTCAAAGACACCTTCCACCGCCGCGCCTTTTTCACCGCTGCATGGGGTACCAATGCGGGCATGCTCTATGGCAGCTTCTTCGGCAAAGTTTTCGCCCCGGCCGATGCTAATGCCGGAAACTTCGACCTCGGCCTGCTAACCATCCTGATCGGCATCGCTTTCGCCACGGCTGTGGCTGGCATGATCGCATCGATTGTATTACAAAGGGATAGCACAACCGATTAAAGCGCAACCCAAAGGACTCTGCCCATGCCCCGCCTGCCTCATATCAATGCCGCCCTCACCGCTGCTGCCCTCCTAACCCCGTTCGCCAGCGCAGGCGGCGACATCACCTACACGGTCGATGGCGCGGAGTATGAAGGCTACCTCGCTGAGGCGACGCGCGACTCCAAAGGCCTCGTCATTATTATCCACGATTGGGACGGCCTCGATGACTATGAGCGCACCCGCGCAGAAATGCTCGCTGATCAAGGCTATGACGCCTTCGCCATCGACATTTACGGCAAGGGCAACCGCCCGCAGGAGCGCGAGAAGAAAATGACCGAGGTCCGCAAGCTCTATAGCGACCGCGAGACCATGCGCGCCCGTATCCTCGCCAGCCTTGATGTCGGCCGCGGGCAATCCGGTGAGACCGATGCGGTCATCATGGGCTATTGCTTCGGCGGCGGCGCAACGCTGGATCTGGCCCGATCCGGCGAAGGTGAAAACATCTCCGGCTTCGCCACCTTCCACGGCGGCCTCGCCACGCCGGAAGGCGCAAATTATGACGCCACAGAAGCGCCAATCCTGATCCTGCACGGCGGCGCAGATGCAGGTATCCCGAACAGCGACGCCGCCGCGCTTGCCGACGAGCTTGAAGCTGCAAACGTGCCCTACCAACTCGAAATCTATTCCGGCGCACCCCACGCCTGGACCGTCTTCGGCTCAGACCGCTACCGAGAACTCGCCGACACTCAAAGCTGGAGCGCGTTCAGCGACTTTATTGAGCTTAATCTGGTGAATTAGCCGGAGGACGTTCGTCGAACATAGACGGTTCCGTTATCCTCAACCGTCCAGACATCGTCCCGCTTTTCAAGAACTAGCTCTTCGCCATCGTCGGGATCGATAAATAGATTTTCACCAATCGGTACATATCGATAGGTGTAGCCTCTGGGCGTCGTGAACCGCAAGAAAGGGCGGTCGACGGATAGTGTGAACGCGGCATCCATGTTGTCCTCAATGACATAATCACCTGCATAAGACGCGAGTTCAGCATTGCTCAGCGCCAGCATTGCCTCACGTCTGGGTTCACTTGTCGGCCAGCCATAGAGGCGGTTCGCGGTCCGATTGATGTCGCCTGATAGCTGCATTCCGCGGGCAGAATCAACCATAGTGACAATCACATCACCCTCGGCTGGAATCCCCATGAAGTAAGCGCGAAAATTCTTATTCCAGCCGCTATGGCGAATCCTTAGAACGCCATCGCGCGTTTCCACGCCGACGCCAAGGCCATATTCCTTTGCAATCGGCACCATCATGGCTTGCGCCACTTCGACATCTAGTCCGGCTGACGCATCGCCGCCATGAGCCGCCATTAGGGCTATAACAAATCGTCCATAATCCTCGGGCGTAATCCACAGGCCTGCTGCAGCGCCTTCCGGATAACGATGCCACCCACCTTCCATAGGTTGGCCGCTCCAGTCATGCCCTATGGCAATCTCATCCAGAGCATGACCTTCTTGGACGAGATCAATGGCAAAAGTCGCTCGCTCTATACCAATTGGTTGAAAGATTAGGCGCTCCGCCAAAGCTGCAAACTCTTCACCGGACACGGTTTCGGCCCACAGCTGCGCAAGTTGGTAACCACCACCCGAATAGCGCCGTTCGCCATCCTCAATGGGTGAGAAAACGACAGCTTTGGTATTCGCAAGACTGTCACCAATCACGACCTGCAAATTCGTTGGGATTACCTCGCCAGCGGCATAGCCCGGAAACCCGCTAACACTCGCACCGTTTGTGTGAGAGAGTAGCTTGCGAAGTGTGATCGGAACGTCAATCGGATTTAGACGATCAAAGTCGAGCCCCTCAATTTCACGCAGCGCGGGCCTCAAATCCTCATCAAAACCTACGCCTCTCTCTTTTGCATAAGTAAGCAGGGTCGCAGACGCGACAGTCTTCGACAAAGAGGCGGCTTGGTAGAGTTTGCTTGTATCAGCCTCAGGTCCGTAAGCGTCAGCCCAGTCGAGAACGCCGCTTTGAAAGACGGCTATCGACACCGAATTGACCAGGGCGTCTTGGCGACGCTCATCTAAAGTCCTGCCGGTGCTGGGGTCGCCTTCAATCGTGACGACCGGGGTTAACTCGGCTTCAAGTGCCACCTTTAAAGCATTGTCTTTCGGCGGCGTGGGGGTTTCGCTACCCGTCGCCGCGGAACACCCCACGATTATAGATATGAATAATATACTGAAAACGGTTTGATAACGCATGACATGCCCTCAGACATCAGGGTTTGGAACGCATTGCCGGACAATGCCACAATCTAAGCGAGTATGAAATCCCCTTGCGAGTGCAAAGAATTCAGATAAGGTTTTGATATCCGAGCGGTGCCCGTGCGACGGGCTGAGATTGAGGCATGCAACCTCGAGCACGCTTAGAACCTGATCCGGGTCGCGCCGGCGTAGGAACGGAAAACGAAGCGCTAAACGCCCCGGGTCTTCAACCTTTGGAGAAGACCCATGAACAAGCCAATCCCCCAGTCCGAGTTCGAGACACCCGAAGTCACGACCGGCCCTCTGCCGTCCAGCCGCAAGGTCTACACCCACCCCAAGGCCGACCCGACCCTGTCCGTCCCGCGCCGCATGATCGACCTGCATCCCAGCGCGAAAGAGCCACCTGTCCCGGTTTATGACACGTCCGGCCCCTACACCGATCCGTCCATCACCATCGACGTCGAAAAAGGCCTGCCCCGCCCGCGCCGTGACTGGATCCTCGAGCGTGGCCACGTTGAGGAATACGAAGGCCGCGACCTGAAACCCGAAGATAATGGCGGCGCCAGAGGCCGCTCGCTCGCCCGCGAATTTCCCGTCAAGCACCGCCCCTTGCGCGGCGACGGAACAGGACCGACAACCCAGCTCGAATACGCCCGCGCCGGCATCATCACCAAGGAAATGATCTACGTCGCAGAGCGCGAAAACCTCGGCCGCCAGGAAGCCCTCGCCAACGCTGCCGAGACCATCGCGCAGGCCGAGAGCTTCGGCGCAGAAATCCCGCCTTTCATCACCCCCGAATTCGTGCGCAGCGAGATCGCCCGCGGCCGCGCCGTTATCCCCTCCAACATCAACCACGCAGAGCTTGAGCCGCAAATCATCGGCCGCAACTTTCTGGTCAAAATCAACGCCAATATCGGCAACTCCGCCGTCGCCTCCTCCGTTGAAGAGGAAGTCGAGAAAATGGTCTGGGCCACACGATGGGGCGCCGACAACGTCATGGATCTCTCCACCGGCCGCAACATCCACAACACGCGCGAGTGGATCCTGCGCAACAGCCCCGTCCCGATCGGCACCGTGCCCATCTACCAAGCGCTCGAAAAAGTCCGCGGCATCGCCGAAAACCTCACTTGGGAGGTCTACCGCGACACCCTGATTGAGCAGTGCGAGCAAGGCGTCGACTATTTCACCATCCATGCGGGCGTGCGCCTCGCCTATATCCACCTGACCGCAGACCGCGTCACAGGCATCGTCTCGCGCGGCGGCTCCATCATGGCCAAGTGGTGCCTCGCCCACCACACAGAGAGCTTCCTCTACACCCATTTCGGCGACATTTGCGACATCATGGCCGCCTATGATGTGACCTTCAGCCTCGGCGACGGCCTGCGCCCCGGCTCTATCGCAGACGCCAATGACGCCGCCCAGTTCGCAGAGCTGGAAACCCTCGGCGAGCTGACCCAGATCGCGTGGGAGCGCGGCTGCCAGGTCATGATTGAGGGCCCGGGCCACGTCCCGATGCACAAGATCAAAGTCAATATGGACAAGCAACTCAAAGAGTGCGGCGAGGCCCCCTTCTACACGCTCGGCCCGCTCACAACTGACATCGCGCCCGGCTATGACCATATCACATCCGGGATCGGCGCGGCCATGATCGGCTGGTTCGGCACCGCCATGTTATGCTACGTCACCCCGAAAGAGCATCTCGGCCTGCCGGACCGCGACGATGTGAAAGTCGGCGTCATCACCTACAAGCTCGCCGCCCACGCCGCCGACCTCGCCAAGGGCCACCCTGCCGCCCAAATCCGCGACGATGCGCTGTCCCGCGCGCGCTTCGATTTCCGTTGGGAAGACCAATTCAACCTCAGCCTCGACCCCGAAACCGCCCGCGACTATCACGACCAGACCCTCCCCAAAGAAGCCCACAAAGTCGCCCACTTCTGCTCCATGTGCGGCCCCAAATTCTGCAGCATGAAAATCACCGCAGAAGTCCGCGACTACGCCGATAACTTGAGCGACAATGAAAAAGCCGACCTCGTCCGCCGCGCCGAAGAGGCAAAAGCTGGGATGGCGGAAAAGTCGAAAGAGTTTATGGACAAGGGCGGACAGATTTATCTAGCGGAGGGGTGAGTGAAAGCGCCAACAGTTTCAGTAAAACATAGAAATGATAATCATCGCTTGCGGTCTGTTGCAAAGGTAATTGAAAATCTATTGACCGACTGCTCAGCTGAACACTTAAGCTTCACCACCTTAGCAGACTTTACTTCATTTATTTCAAACACTTCGATTCTTGAGACGATGCGGTGTGGTTTTGTAAGAGTAGATAAGAAAGCCTGTCTTTGGATGAAGCAGAATGGTCAATATGATTGCATAGTCGTTGAGCGAGAAGATTTACCTCTAACGCGATCTGAGATTGGTGTCCTCAAAAGCTTCGAAAAGGTTCTAGACGGTTCTTATTCAGACTCACGCCACGGTTATAGTCAAAGCGCCTCAGCTATTGGAGTTAAATACTCGCTTGGAAATCTGCTTGTTGCCAGCAGCATAAAAGGTAAAGCGTCAACTGGATTCTACACTCTCACATTGATATTCGATGAGTTACAAGAGCTCGCACTACAGCGCTATGAAGGCCGACCATGTAATTCTGGCTTCATTTATATATCCCAACCTGATGAACAAATCCGTCAAATCGATGAATTGGGTTACTCAATAGATCATTTCGAACAAAAGATATTATTAGAGGAAGGGTTCTTTAATGGTACAGTTTCCCATCGGTACGTTGACGGACGCAACTCCTTTTACTTGATCGATAATCAACGCCAAATCTATGGCGTTGCAAGGAATGATGACCCCGGAAAATACTCTATCTATGATCGTTCATCATTCAAACACATTGACGATCTTTTTTCCGGAAATAATGGAAAACTCTATGTAGCTTATGTGGGTAGAAATAACGATGTTGTTGTCATCGGAAAAGATAATATCTACTATAAGTGGAATAAATTATACTGGAACGCTATCGACCGAACAATTCTATCTGATGTGATTGAGTCGGAAACGGATTTAAATAAAAATGAATTAGAGGCACTGATAAGCTGCCTGCTAACGTGCTCAGATCTAAGATACGGCACCCTAATCAGCATTAACGGTAATGAAAGCTGTCCAAGCATTGGAAAGATTGATAATTCGCCCTTATCAAATCAAGTACTGAATATTAATACATCAAAACCGATAAGTGAAATAAAAGAGAACGGATCAGCGTTACCGATTTTAACTTCTGACGGATGCGTTTCTCTAGATATGCACGGAAAACTAGTTTCAAGCGGTGACATCTTAGATTTAGCAAGTGATAAAATTGGCGGCGCACGACTTACGGGTGGGGGCAGGACTCAAGCGGCTCAAGCAGCCTCAATGTTTGGTCTTGCAATCAAAGTGTCCGAGGATGGTCCTATAACTCTCTTTAAAGATGGGAAAAAGATAGTTGAGCTTCGCGTCTGAGCAGTACGATACATAGTTGCGCCCGCGGAGCAGGGTGAGTCTACCGATACTAGCCCAGCTTTGATGCACAGCGGTAGGCAGGTATCACTTTTTCAGCGCCCCTACGCAATATAAGGCTCATCACGCACAATCTATCCCACCGCCCTCACCCCCATGCTACCCTCAACCCATGGAGATCAGGCGATCCCTCTTCACGAACGCGGCGCAGTGGGCCGGGCGGTATGCGGATACAGTCATGGCGCGCGAGGATTTGCATCTGTCGCCCGCGCTGATCTCAAAGGCTGCGGCCAAGCGCGTGGCCCAAGGGATACGGGTGATTGAGGCCTATCTCAGGCGCATGCTGATCCTGCTCGCGCTGAGCCTTGAACCCACGTTAGAGCCCAACAATCGCGAGCGCGCCATTCATTTCTGGCCACCCCGAAACCGCCGCAATCCACGCTCCAACTTCCAATTCAGAGTGTTCAAAAATGAGGGGATAGATTTTGCTCTATCCACACGCTTTGAGGCCCTTCGCGCCCGCCCGAAACGCCCCAATACAGGCCGAGCCCAAGTCCCGGCCCGCCCACTGATCGAGCGGATGAAAGCCCTACGCACCCTGATGGCCAACCCCGACACGCGCGCCCGCAGGCTCGCCTGGACACTGGCCCGCCGCCGCCCCGGCCTGATGCTCGCACCGGGGCCCCACGACGCCGTCAAAAACCGCCACGGCACAGAGGTCTCAGCCACCTACACAGCCATGGGCCACGCCATCTTGCAGCTCAGCCGGGCAAGGCCTCCGCCGCTCGGCCCCGTGCCGAGACCACCGCCTAGAATTAGAGCGCTGTGACGCAGGGATGCGAATGCGGGCGGCTGGGCGAAAGACAAAAGAACCAGTCTAAGCCCGCATCCTGAGCGGAGACGAAGGACGCGGGCGGAATCTGGAGACCGAATGCAAAACCACAGTCCCGTATGGTTCGTCTCCGCTCACCATGCGGGACGATGAGAGAGCGGAGGGAAAGTTAGGGACGCCTCATGCGTAAAGCTCAGATTTGGAGACACACAGCCTTGAGCCTGGTTCATGTGAGGAGCGAAGCGACGATACGGAACCCGCTTATCCCCGCTGCGGCGAAGCCGCTCAGGGCGGGGATTAAACCCTGTGCCTACTCTTAATCTTCCGAACCATGCCGTCCGCACTGCTCATCACCAGCGTATCCGTCTCAATAAAGCCCGGGCCGCGCACGACGCCGTCAACCAGCCCGCCTTTGGTCACACCCGTGGCACAGAACACAGTCTCGCCGGAAGCCAGCTCGTTCAGGCTGTATTTGCGGTCATAGTCGGTGATGCCGGTGCGGTCGGCGCGTTTGCGCTCATCATCATTTCGGAAGACCAGACGCCCCTGCATCTGTCCGCCAACGCATTTCAGCGCCGCGGCTGCCAGAACCCCCTCCGGCGCACCGCCTGAACCGACATAGAGGTCAATTCCGGTCATCGGATTGGTCGTATTGATCACGCCGGCCACGTCTCCGTCAGAGATCAGGGCCACGCGGACCCCGGCTGAGCGGAGACTGTCGAGGATCTCGGCATGGCGCGGACGATCGAGGACGCAAGCGGTCATCTGGCTGACCTCAACGCCTTTATGCTTGGCCATCGCGGTTAGGTTTTCCGCTGGGCTCGCATCAAGGTCGATGATCCCGTCCGGATAGCCCGGCCCAATCGCGATCTTGTCCATGTAAGTATCGGGCGCAAACAGGAGACCGCCACGCGGTGAAATCGCCAGAACCGCCAGCGCATTCGCCATCGCTTTCGCTGTGAGCGTTGTGCCCTCAAGCGGATCAAGGGCGATATCGATTTCAGGGCCCTGCCCGGTTCCGACTTCCTCACCGATATACAGCATCGGCGCTTCGTCGCGTTCACCCTCACCGATCACGACCCGGCCCTGGAAGTTCACAGCATTGAAAGCGGTTCGCATCGCATCAACAGCGGCGGCATCAGCGGCTTTTTCATCGCCGCGCCCAGCCAGAGTTTCAGCTGCAATCGCTGCTTTTTCGGTCACACGCACCATCGCATCCGCAAGATGCGGGATCAGGATACTCTCAGTCATACTAATACTCCCCAGGGCCCCTGTGCCCCGTTTTCGGGATCAGTCCGCCGGATCAATCGCGATCACTTGCGGGGACCCCACAGTTGTGTCCAGCGACGCAATGGCCTCAGCCGCAACGTCAATATCCCCGCGCGTACACGGATGGGTGAGAATTGCAACGGGAGAGACTGCGTTGTCATCTGCGGAGTCTTGCAGAAGTTTGTTCACGGAGACGCTCGATTTGGCGAGCGCTTCGGACAGATTGGCGAGCGCACCGGGGCGATCTGCGAGTTTTACGCGCAGGAAAAACGCCGCCCTTTCGTCTGATGTTGCTGGTACAAATTTTCGGGTCTTGTGGTGATCTGCCCGACCAAATGGGCTTCGCGCTGTCGGGCTGAACAGTTTCGCAATGTCGCCCATAACCGCACTTGCGGTTGGGCCGGGACCTGCGCCCGGTCCCGTTAAGGTGACAGCGCCGAGTGGATCACCTTCAACGCGCACTGTGTTGAGCGCATTATCAATTCGAGCAAGTGGATGTGAAAGCGGTAGGGCTTTTGGAGCGACACGGGTCACAACACCTGTCTTGGTCAAAACGCCTTCCGCGATCAGTTTGATGCGCAGGCCGAGACGATCCGCCAAAACGAGATCCAACAGTTCGATCGTGTCGACGCCGGTCACGCTCACTTTCTCGAAATCGAGGTCGGCAGTGAAAGCAATTGAAGCGAGAATGGCGGCTTTATGAGCAGCGTCCATGCCTGAGACATCTAGATAGGAATCGGCCTCTGCGTATCCCAGCTTCTGAGCCTCTTCGAGCACGGCGTCATAGCTTCGACCGGTCGCGAGCATTTGGGTTGTGAGATAGTTGCATGTGCCATTCAGAATGCCGCTAACCCGCTGCACCGACACACCCGTCAGGCTATCACGCAGAACACGAACAACCGGAACACCGCCCGCGACAGCGGCCTCGAACATGAGGTCAACGCCTTTGTCCTGTGCCTGCTTTTCCAGCGCCTGGCCGTGCATTGCGATCAGCGCTTTGTTGGCTGTGACGACGTGCTTTCCGAATTTGATCGCTTCTTCGACGGCAAACTTTGCGGGGCCGTCAGAGCCCCCCATCAGTTCGACAAAAATATCGACTTCAGGGTCTTCCGCCAGCGTCGCTGCATCATCGAACCAACGATATTTGGAGATATCGACGGACCTGTTCTTGGTTCGCGAGCGCGCCGAAACGCCAACGATTTCAACCCGTCCGGGCAGGCGCAGATTCGCTTGCTCTTCCACGAGTTTGATCAAGCCGCAGCCGACATGGCCGAGCCCTGCAATCCCCAGCTTTACTGTTTTCAAGACCCGGACCTCCGAAGGCTCTCAACCTCTCCGCCCATCCCGGCGAGAAATTTTCTGATATTGCGCGCGGCCTGACGGATACGTTGTTCGTTTTCAACCAGAGCAATGCGAACATGACGGTCACCCTGTTCACCAAACCCGCCGCCCGGTGTAACGGCAACGTGCGCTTCGTCCATCAGCTTCAGCGAAAATTCAAGGCTGTTCATATGCCCACACTGCGGTGGGATGGACGCCCATGCGAACATGGACGCTTTCGGGCTCGGTACGTCCCAGCCCGCACGACCAAAGCTTTCCACCAGCGTATCGCGGCGCGAGCGATAGGTCTGGCGGAACTCGTCAACACAATCCTGTGGACCATCCAGCGCTGCGGTAGCCGCAACCTGAATGGGCGTAAACGCGCCATAATCGAGATAGGATTTTACGCGTGCGAGTGCGCCGATCAGGCGTTCATTGCCTGCTGCAAACCCGATCCGCCATCCGGCCATGGAATAGGTTTTCGACATGGTTGTTGTTTCGACAGCAATGTCTTTCGCGCCCTCCACTTGCAGGATCGAGGGGGTTGGCTCTTCGAAATAAATTTCGTTGTAAGCCAGATCAGACAGGATCCAGAGATCATGTTTCTTGGCGAGTTTTACAGCATCGCGGTAGAATTCAAGATCGCACACATCCGCCGTGGGATTAGACGGATAGCAAAGCACCATCGCCGTCGGTGGCGGTACAGAATAGCGGATCGCATGTTCTATTCCACGCAGATAGTCTTCCGGCGTTGGCGCTGGCACAGCCCTGATCGAAGCGCCGGCCATGATGAAGCCGAAATGATGCAGCGGATAGGATGGATCGGGTGCCAGAATAATATCGCCCGGTGCGGAGACGGCTTGAGCAAGATTGGCAAAGCCTTCTTTCGATCCCAGCGTGACGATGACTTCGCGGTCCTTATCGAGGCTGACACCAAAACGACGCTGGTAATAGTTCACGAGAGACCGGCGCAGTCCGGGAATACCGCGCGAGGCAGAATAGCCATGCACGTCTGGTTTGGCCGCCGTCTCGGCGAGTTTCTGCACGACATGAGCCGGGGCGGGCATATCCGGATTGCCCATAGACAGGTCGATAATGTCGGCCCCCTGTCCGCGCAGTTCGGCTTTGCGGCGATGCACCTGCTCGAAAACGTAAGGCGGTAGACGCCGGATTTTGTGAAACTCACCGCTCATGGCGGCCTCCCATTCAATCTAAAGATGAACACTACACTGCGCGAAATTAAGGAGGATTAAAGGCGACCGCGCGGTGTATCGAAGATGGCTCTTAGCGCCGCAATCTCTTCATCGCTGAGAAAGTCAGGCAGCGGAATCTGTTGATTGACAGCGCGACGCGCCTGGTTTGCCCAAATCCGCATCTGACGAGCCGTCTCCTCAACAGGTGCATTACGTGGATCGTTCACAAGGGCTTCAAAGGCTTCAAGCGTTTCAGCTTGTGAGGCGGCGAGCCCGCTTCCGGGTCTGTTTTCCTCTGTTATCAAAGGCACATCGGCGAGGCGCGGATAGTCTTGTCCGCGCAGTTCTGCTTGACGCTCTTTATACCAGTCCGGTGCCGCATTTCCGACATCTGTGATTCGTTCCAGAGAACTGGCACATGCCGAGCAGGCCAAAAGTGTTACGAAAATCATAGCGCGCATGAGGCAATTCCCGATCTGGACTCATTATAATTCAACCGCTTTAGTCTTATATGGGATCAGCAAGAAATGCGAGACCGGGTCACATGACCAATATGTTTGATATGTCCGGGTGGTTAGAAACACCGCTTATGAAGGCCATGGGTGACCTAGACCCGTCCAAAACTCAAGCCCTTACGCGAAATCTGGCGCAGGCCGGACTGGAAGCACAAGCCCTGATGGCAGATATGGCGGCCTATCAAAAAGCCGCGCCGTCGCCATCGCAGCGTCCTGACCCCTTTGGTGCCTTTGAAGTCCAAGCCAAGATTGCACGCGCCATCGCCGAGCATCCCCAGCGCGCAACCCAGGCCATGACCGTCTATATGACCGGCTGGATGAACCTGTTCCAGTCTATGGCGATGAAATCTGAACTGCCCCGCGATCGGCGCTTTGCCGATCCAGAGTGGACAACCAATCCGATGTTGGATTTCATGCGGCGCGCCTGGATGCTGAATGCCGATTGGCTGCAATCGCTGATCGATGCGGCAGGCGATCAGCTGAGCGAGGCTGAACGCACAAAGGCGCGGTTCTTCACCAGCCAGATGATCGATGCGCTGTCGCCGTCAAACCTGCCCGCCAGCAATCCGGCGGCTTTACGCGCCATGGTTGAGACCGGTGGCGAGAGCCTCGTTCAAGGCCTGCGCAATGCGCGTGAGGATTTGAAACGCGGGAATGGGCGTTTCTCCATCGCACAAAGCGATGAGAGTGCCTTTGAACTGGGTGAGAATGTTGCGACGTCTAAAGGGCAAGTTGTCTTCCGCAACAAGCTGATCGAGGTCATCCACTATAATCCGACCCGCAAGAAGATGCGGGAGCGGCCCATGCTGATCTTCCCGCCCTGGATCAACAAGTTCTACATTCTGGATTTGCAGCCTGAGAATTCGATGATCCAGTGGCTGCTGTCCAAGCGGGTGAATACATTCCTCGTGTCATGGCGCTCAGCCGATGATGAGACCAAGCACTATACTTGGGACGACTATATCGAGCACGGCATCATGGCTGCGCTGAGTGCCGTGACGCGCGAAACCGGCAGTGATGATGTCAACGCGATTGGCTACTGCATCGGTGGAACGCTACTCACCTCAGCGCTCGCGCACATGGCGCAGGTCGACGATAAGCGCGTGCACTCGGCGACCTATTTCGCCTCACAATCCGATTTTACCGAAGCCGGCGAGTTGAAACTGTTCACCGATGATGCGGCACTGGAACAGATTGAAGATGTGATCAGCGCTAATCACGGCATGATGCCGGGTGAAATGATGGGTGAGACATTTAACTGGCTGCGTCCGGCTGATCTCGTCTGGCGCTATGTGGTGGATAATTACATGCTGGGCAAACAGCCCAAGCCGTTTGATCTGCTCTACTGGAATGCGGATCAGACCAATATTCCGGGGCCGACGCACAAGACCTATCTACGTGATCTGTATAATGAAAACGCTTTGGCAGAGGGTAAGTTCAAGGTGTTTGGGCAGGCTGTCTCTATGGGTGATATTGACGTGCCGGTCTTCGTTCAGGCGAGCCGCAGCGACCACATCTGCCCGTGGCAATCCATCTATCGCGGGGCGCAGAATTTTGGCGGTGATGTCCGCTTCACAATGGCGGGCTCAGGCCATATTGCCGGTGTGATCAATCATCCGGACGCGAACAAGTATCAGCACTGGGTCAACTCCGACCTGCCGGGTGAGGCCGATCGCTGGTTTAAAGGGGCGCAGGAAATTGAAGGCTCATGGTGGCCCAGCTGGTGGGACTGGTTGAAACCGCTGAGTGGCAAGAAAATTGAGGCGAAAGCACCTAAAAACCGCAAGCTCGGCAAAGCCCCCGGCCAGTATGGAAAGATGCGCCTCGCCGACATTGCCGCCGGTAAAAAGCCTAAAGGGCCTTACAGCGACGGAAGTAAACCAAAGTCTAGCGCATCATAAGAAGACTTTAGGTAACTTGTCCAAAATCAGGGCATTAGCGGAAGACCCAGAGTCTTGAGACCACGTAATTCAGGACAAAGGTCACTCCAACAGCAAGTGTAAGGATGACCAGCATCGGTACGGCCTCTCCAAATAGGCGCTCCATCGCACCGACAATAAGCCCGCGGGCGACCAGAACACCTGCAACTGTCAAACAGAATTTCGTAAACCGCTGCCTTGAGACGCCCGGGTCTTCCTGAGCAAAGGTCCAGTACTCGTGACCGATGTAGACAACAATCGCACCGGCCAGAACACCTACCATTGCGGCAAGAGGAGCAGGCCAACCGATGACCTCGCTCAATCCCCAAGCAACAGCGATATCAAGGGCGGTACCGGTTGCAACGACAAGGAAATAGATCAGAAATTCCCGTCCGATCAGTCCTCTCCCGACTGATGAAGCTTTTTCACGATATAAAGGGGGCGCGCTTTGGTCTCCAGATAAATTCTCCCGATATACTCACCGATAATCCCGACCCCAATCATGTTCATACTTCCAAAGAACAGAACGAAGATCAGCAGCGACGCATAACCCGGCACATCGATTCCAAATATCAGCGTCGCAATGAGCGTATAGATTGCATAGCCAAGGCATGAAAGGGCGACAACGATCCCAAAATATGTCCATATTTTCAGCGGCATCGCACTAAAACTGGTGATACCTTCTAAAGCGAAATTCCAGAGCTTGGACCCTGAGAATTTCGTATCTCCAGCAGATCGTTCGGCCCGCACATAATCAATCGTGACCGCATCATAGCCAACCCAGGCAAATAGACCTTTCATGAACCGCAAACGCTCCGGCAGCTGGTTGATTGCGTCGACAACATCGCGATCCATCAAGCGAAAATCACCAACATTTTCCGGAATTTTCACCGACGCCATCTGGTTATGAAGCTTATAGAAAAGCGACGCAGTTAAACGCTTCATAAATGTGTCAGAGCTGCGATTAGCACGACGCGCAAGGACAACCATCGCGCCTTGTTCCCATTTTTCGATCATCTGCGCGATAAGTTCCGGTGGATCTTGCAAATCAGCATCGATCGGAATGACGGCATCACCACTCGCGTGCTCAAGACCCGCACTCATGGCAGGCTCTTTGCCGAAATTGCGTGAAAACTCCACGATTTTCGCATCGGGATTTGTGCTGAGGTAGTCGTTTAAAATGCTCTGCGTGTTATCTCTGCTACCGTCATTTACAAAGACAAGTTCGAATTTGTAACTTGAAAGCTCTTTGGTTATCTCTTCGAGTTTTGCGAAGAGCTCTGCCAATACTTCCTGCTCATTATAGCATGGGATAACTAGGCTGATGGTCTTCATAGACGTCCCCATTATTCTCTTCGATCTTGATCACTGCCTCTTGTCGCAACAGATCGCCAATATCAAGTGCAGCATTTGAACCTAATCAGTAGGATATACGATCGGCTTCTGACAGAAATAGTTTGGTTCGGCGCCACCGTTAGAAACAAGTATGACTGGGGCTTCAACAGTCTTAGGCACGAAGAACCTTATGATTCCAAACCGTTCATCATAAGTCATTCGACCCGCCGCTACAGCTTCGGAACCAGACGAGACAATGCCATAGAGAACATCCTGTGTCCCTAGCGGGTACTTATAGTCCATCTGGTGATATCCGGACTTATCGTCGGCTGATTTGAATTGTATGAAGCCATCACATATTGGCAGCTCTGGCTGGGTGTCTGGATCAAAGGCTAGTGCGGCTTCCACGGCTCGATTATTCCCAAATCCTGTCACGCCATGTTCGATAAGTATTGGCATAATATTCTGTAGAGCCCTCCGACGTCGTTCCCACATACCTTGCATAGGCTGATCAAGCTCGGGATTTAAACGCAGTGAGAAATCCGCTGACTGATTGAAGTGATCGGATCGAATTACAAAGCCAAGACTTCTTACACTACCGATCGAAAGCCATAGACCTAACAGAAGAAAACCAATCACCGGAGCTATGAGGATACGCTTATGCAAATTCGCGGTAACAAACCAAAACATCGCAAAGGTAATAATCAACGAGTAAGAAAAATATCGAGGCACGGATTTAATTTCTATCCCGAACTGATCAAATCGACCAATGACGATCAAAATCAGTGAGCCGAAAGATGCGCCGACAATATATAAAAAGACCATCGAGGTACGATCGTGGCGCGATATTGTCTTGTAGATTGCAAACACCAAAGCAGCGCTAACCAACGCGATATATAATGCCCGAACAAGAAGTAGAGTACCTTCTGCGTTGGTTGTTCCGGTCACTCCAGCGACAAACTGGGTTGCGAGACCGAGTGTAGCAACCCCCATACCTACAATATCACGAGGTTCATCACCGCCCTGAGACATAAAGCTATTCCAAAGACTGGAAAAAGTCCCATCAAGGGTCAGCATATAGACCATGTAAACGGCGAGGATTGCAATCAGTATGATCTGATCCCGTCTTCTTCGCTCGGCATAAATCGCGACAACCATGCCAAGTAAAAAGAAAATGTAGCCGATATGCACTGTGGACGCGATAAACGCCCCTAAAATTAGCGCGTACTGTGAGTGTCGTTTCAGACGATCTTGATGATAGATCAAGTAAGCGAAACACCCGGTCGTCACTAACTGGCTTGTGGCTTCCACTGACCGCCAAATGTACCAAAAGGATTGCGCTCCATTACTCGGTTGAAACCAATATAAGACGAACAAGCCGATAAGAGCTGCCGCCATTGGAGCAGACGTCACGGACCGCGTGAGCTTGAAAAACATGATGCAGAAAATGGCTAAAAGCCCAAAACTGATGAAGCGAGACCAGTATGCGTAGGGCCCAACATAAACATCAAGCATTAGCCCTAAAGACTGCGGCCATGAGGCAACACCATTGTGGAATAGGCGTTTCCAGAAAGGTTCTCCTTTCGTCCAATCCTGAAACTCATACAGGGAGTCCCCGTTAATTGTGATGGGGCCAGCCCGCCAAACATACCAGAAGAAAATGCCCAAGCCGACAATAGCAGCTATGATACCTATAATTGACAACCCTATATCTAAGACGCCTACGCGTTTGATACGGCTCATGACTGCATTTGAGTTTTCCATGTGAGTCTCATTATGACAGGAATTCTCAATCGACTAGCCAAGCTCTGTAAATCGGTCAAAGCCCTGCCGCTAAGGCACGCTTGGCACTTACAATAACGCCCGCTAACCACGCATTTATGAAAAAAATGACTGGATATGAGCCCCTCACTTCGATTGATGCGATTACCGCAGGTCTTGGCAGTGTCGGCTACATCTCAACGCGCGAGATTTCGACTGCGATTTATGTCGCCCACAATTTGCGTAAGCCGATCCTAATTGAAGGCCCGGCAGGGGTCGGTAAAACCGATCTGGCCGCCTCTATGGCGCGTTGGCTTGAAGCGCCGTTGACGCGGCTACAATGCTATGAGGGTCTGGATGAGGGCAAGGCGCTGTACGAGTGGAAGTATGGTAAGCAGCTTCTTTACACGCAGCTTTTGAAAGAAAAGCTCGGCGAGGTGATGGAAGGCGCGAGCACACTCGACACCGCCTTTGCCAAGCTGACCTCATTTGAGGACCTGTTCTTTTCGGAGACGTTCCTCGAACCCCGCCCGCTACTGACCGCTATGCAACAGGATAGCGGTTCTGTGCTGCTGATCGATGAGATCGACAAGTCTGATGAAGAGTTTGAAGCCTTCCTGCTTGAAGTGCTCTCAGACTATCAGGTCACGGTCCCGGAAATCGGCACGATCCGCGCGCAAGTACCGCCGCTGGTGATCCTGACCTCGAACAATATTCGCGAGCTGGGCGACGCGTTGAAGCGGCGTTGTCTCCATCTGCACATCGATTTTCCCGAGGCCGAACGCGAACGCGCCATTGTACGCGCGCGGGTGCCGGATGTGTCGGACAGCCTGCTGAGCCAGCTTGTCAGCTTTGTTCAGGGACTGCGCGATCTGGATATCCGTAAGCAGCCGTCAATCTCTGAAACCGTCGATTGGGCGCGCACGCTGTTATTGATGCATGCGACAGAATTGGACGAAGACATGGTGCGTTCGACGCTGAACGTGCTTCTGAAACATGAGAGCGATATTGCTGCCGTTGATACGGATGTTCGAACCCTAACGCGCCAAGTCACTTCCTCATGAGCAAGGTCCACCCTCTCCCCCTGCCCAACCGCCCGCACAGGGTACCCTTGGGGTGGTTGGGCAGGGGGAGAGGGTGGATCGGGACCCAATAGATGGCTGAGCAAGTCCTCACCGATTTCATCCGCGCGCTTCGATCCGCCGAAGTGCGAGTCTCGACGGGTGAGGCGATTGATGCTGCTGAGGCTGTAAAACTGATCGGATATGCCGACCGGACGCGGCTATCGAATACGCTACGATGTGTGCTGGCGAAGTCACCGAGCGAGAAGGCGATGCACGATCGCCTGTTCGATCTGTACTTTTCACGTCGGCACTTGCCAGAGACCGACCAAGCTCAAGATGAGACTGACCCGTTCCAACAAGGCGAGGTTTCAGAGGGCGAGCAGGACCTCCTCGACCTCGTCCAATCCGGCGATGAAGCACAGATCGCCATTGCGATGGAACGCGCCGGGCAAGAGGCTGAGATCGCCAATATCCGCTTCTCGACGCAGATTGCCTACTACGCGCAACAAATGATGCAGGCGCTCGGCGTTGAGCGCCTTGAGCAGCAAATGATGGAGGCGTTCCAGCAGCGCTCCAGCGAAGGTAACGCCCAGGCAGAGGACTTGATCGACGCGCGCAAATCCATGTTTCTGCGCGCCCGCGAATATGCCAAGCAGGCTTTTGAAACCTATGGCGCAGGTGCCACGGAAGCATTTCGCGAAGACTTTCTGTCTGAGCAATCCATTTCATCGCTGGATGTCCGCGACCTCGCCCGGATGCAAGTTCTAGTTCAGAAAATCGCCAAACGCCTTGCGGTGAAACACTCGCGGCGTCGGCGGAAGAAGAACCGCGGTCAGCTGGATATTCGCAAAACGCTTCGCGCCAATGCGGGCTTTGATGGCGTACCCTTCGATCTCGCCTGGAAACAGACGAAACGCGATCGGCCGAAGATTGTTGCGATTTGCGATGTGTCCGGCTCCGTCGCGCGGGTTGTCCGGTTCCTGTTGATGTTTCTCTACAGTCTGGATGAAGCGGTTCCCGATATTGAAAGCTTCGCGTTTTCCGGGCGTCTTGAGCGCGTCAGTGACCTGCTCGAAGAAGAAGATTTCGGCCCCGCCATGACGCAGATCGTCAACTCCATCGGGATGAGTTCGACCGATTACGGCCAATCGCTGTCTGATCTTCGCATGGAGCACTGGGACACAATTGATCGACGCACGACGGTGATTATTTTGGGCGATGGTCGATCCAATTATGGCGACCCGCGCATCGATCTGTTCCGTGAGCTGACCGCGCGCGCGAAGCGGACGATCTGGCTGACGCCGGAAGGGGAAAGCCAGTGGGGCAGCGGGGACAGCGAACTCCTGAGATACCGCCCCTACTGCTCATCCATGTTGCATATAACGACGATTAAAGACCTTGAGCGCGTGCTGGATGAGGCGCTGTCGAAGTACGGTTAGGCTTTTCGAAAGTATGATTAGACGATAGTGATCTTACTTTACCCAACGCGCGTCGATCGAATAGCGACCATCAGCGATTTTAGCTGTTTCGACCTGAAGCCCGGCCTCTCTACAAATCACATCAGCGGCCGCAACATCCCAGAGACAACAGCCATTCTCGACATACCCACTTAATCGGCCCAGAGCTGACATAGCGAGTGAAAACACGGCACAGCGGTATCGAACTACTGCATAGCCATCCTGTCGTAACTTTTCGGCCCTTGCATCTGTCTGCTGGCCCGTCTCGAAATCATTTTCGCCCAAGCCAATCACCATGATAGCGGGATTAAATTTTTGTGCTTGAATTTCTCTATTATTAAGCCGAATTCCTTTACCCGCCTCTGCGGAGACGATGATATCCAGATCAGGCAAACTGATCGCACCCATGACCGATTTGCCTTCGACAATGTAACCGACGGAGATCCCCCAAATTGGCAAACCTAGCGCAAAATTCGATGTCCCATCTATCGGATCGATAACCCAGCCAGTCTGATCGGGAGAAAGGTCTCCGCCAAATTCCTCACCCAGAACAGGTTGCCCGGGGAACTTTTCCGCCAACGCAGCGCGTAAGTAGTGTTCCACGTCAATGTCAGCATTGGTTGCGAAATCGCCAGCAGATTTCTCATCAAGGATAAGTTCCGAGCGTTTCTGGCTCCAGTCCTGACCAATCCGAGACACGTCAAGCATGATTTGGTTGAGTTTAGAAAAGATCGGCATGGCACTCATAACTCAAACAGTCATAACTGAGTGTCTGTTTTTATCTATATTTCCGGCGCAAATAGACGGGGAATTGGAGGTCTAGCCAGCGCCACCATATTCATAAAGACCGCTAAGGGCAGCAAATTACGCGTGCCGCTTATCTAAAAGAATCCCGGCTCCAGCGATCGCCCCGATGACATTGAAAGCGTATGGCGCTGGCGTGCTAAACAGCGTGGCATTTCCAAGAAGAGCCGCACCCAGCCCTAAGAGGCCGATCCCGAGGATCAGTCCTGTCGCGAAAACAGCGAGCACGCGGTTGCCGGGCTTGGCCGCGCTATAACCGAGTGCAATACCGGACACGAGCAATGCGACCGTGCCGTCATGCCAGCAGAAATAAAGCAGCCAGGCGGCCGTCTCAGACAGGTCTTGCGACGCCATCAGTTCAGGAATGACCAGCGGCCCACCGAGAAATACGTGTGCGGCAGTAATCAAAAACGTCAGGATAGACGCGAGCCAGAGAAGATATTTACCGATGAGCTCAGCCCCCTACCTGATCAGTGGCCTAACCCATTAATCCCATTTCGTGGCGATAGCGCCGACGGAGCAGGTCAATCGGGGCGAGGTCACCCTTTTTGGGTTCCTCATAGTGCCAATAGGTCCAGCCATTACACGCCGGGGCCTGTTGAACATGTGCGCCGACCCGGTGGATTGAGCCTGTCGCATCGCCGGTTGTCAGGCTGCCATCCACGCGAATGCGGGCATTAAAGCGCTTCTTCGGGCTCCAGAGGCGGTCGCCGGGTTTGAGCCATCCATTCTCGACCAGTGCCCCAAACGGGACACGCGGGAGCGCTTTCTTACTCTCTTGAACTTGCAACATGTCGCCTTCAACGGGCGTAATTCCGGCCAGACGCGCACGGGCCAAACGGACATAGGCCGGGTCCTGTTCGATCCCGACAAAAGCGCGGCCGAGCTTTTTAGCGACCGCGGCTGTCGTCCCTGTTCCAGAGAACGGATCGAGGATCACGTCGCCCGGTTTAGACGTCGCCAACAGGATGCGCTGAAGCAGCGCTTCCGGTTTTTGGGTCGGATGAGCCTTCTTGCCGTCGTCCCCTTTCAGACGCTCGCCGCCCGCACAGATGGGGATCAGCCAGTCAGAGCGCATCTGCTTGTCTTCATTGAAGGTTTTCAAGGCGTCATAATTGAACGTGACTTTGGACTTTTCAGACTTTCCGGCCCAAATCATGGTTTCATGCGCATTCTGGAACCGTGTGCCCTTGAAGTTCGGCATCGGATTTGACTTGCGCCAGATCACGTCATTCTGAATCCAGAAACCGCTATCCTGCAGGATCGTGCCGACGCGGAAAATGTTGTGATATGATCCAATCACCCAGATCGCGCCGTCATCTTTCAGAATACGGCGACACTCGCTGAGCCATTGATGGGTAAACAGGTCATAGGCATCGAAGCTGTCGAACTGGTCCCAGGCATCCGTCACACCGTCGACATGGCTCTGATCCGGGCGGGTCAGATCACCACCAAGCTGCAGATTATAGGGCGGGTCCGCGAAGATCAGATCGACCGAGCCATCCGGCAGACGGGACAGGACATCGACGCATTCGCCCTGAATGATTGTATTTTTACGCAACTCCATGACCAAGGTCCATTTCGAATCAGAAGGATTGGAAGAGCGCGCAACTTCGTCCGCTTTGGGTTTCGGATTCGTTACCGGATCAGCCCTTCTTTTGTTTCGATGCCGAAACTGACGCAAAATGAACTTGTGGACAAGTCTGTGGGTAAATCCGCCAGAAAGATCGGACTTGCTTTTCGTGACGCAGACGTCACTGTTTGGATGTGACAGATGGCCAATCGAAACTGCCCCTGCCCCGGGTGCTGGCATTTGCTGGCGTCGGAATGCCGCTCGCTGCAGTCGGTTTGCCGATCGCGGTGTTTGTTGCCCCAATGTATGCACAGCAGTTCGGCCTCGGGACCACATTAACCGGCCTGATCTTTATGTGCCTGCGGTTTTGGGATCTCGCCAGCGATCCGGTTATGGGATGGCTCGTTGATACCCGACCGACCAGGAATGGAAGGATCAAGCACTGGCTGATTTTAAGTGTTCCAATCCTGATGCTTGGCGCGTGGCACATCTATATGCCGAGCGGCGAGACCGTCAGCGCCACCTATTTGACCATTTGGCTGGCCGTGTTTTGGCTTGGGTTTACGATGCTTCAAACCCCGCATCAGTCCTGGGTGCCGATGATCACCGAGAATTATGATGAGAGATCGCGCATGTTCATGTGGCGCGAAGTGGTCAACACAGCCACTTTGCTAAGCTTGCTCATTATCCCATCGGTTCTCGCGAGCCAGTTTGATATGGATCGGCGCGGGCAAGTCGAAATCATGGGCTATATCCTTTTGATCGTGTTGCCACTCACCGTGCTGCTGGCTGTACGCTTCGTACCTGACCCAGCACCGCACCCGGATGATCCCAAACAGACCTACACACTCGAAACATTCAAAGAAGCACTAAGAGACAGCCTGCTCATCCGGATTATGCTTGTTGAGATTTTGGTTGGTCTTGCGATTGCGGGAACCGGCGGAACATTTCTATTTGTCGCCGAATGGGGCTTTGGAATTACGGATTTTGCCCCGATTGTTATGCTCATCTTTTTCGTTTCAGGCTTTGGTGCGATGCCCCTTTGGATTGCCTTGTCCAAACGGCTTGAAAAGCACATTGTCTTCATGATGGTCTGTGGGTGGTCGATGATCACCTACATGATTTATCTGCCGCTGAGTTTCGCGGATACAGGCCTTGCCGGTATTTTGATTGCCGCAATTGTCTCCGGCCTTGGGTATGGCACGCCATTTATACTGGTGCGTTCAATGATCGCCGACCTGATAGAGCAGGAACAGGTCCGCAGTGGAGAGAGCCGGTCAGGCCTGTATTATTCGCTGATGTCTGGCGCCTATAAAACCGGAGCGAGTTTTGCGATTGGTATTCCCTATATTCTGCTTGGTGTGGTTGTCGGATTCAATCCCTCCGGTGAGAACGGACCAGACGTCGTGCGTGGATTGATTTATGTCTTTGTCGGCGTCCCTATCATTGCCTATGCTTTGTCGATTGTCTTGCTGCGCGGATATCCATTGACCCGCAAATTACAGACAGAGAATGCCGCTAAGCTTGCGGCGCGATCAGGCTCATCAGCCGTCTGAAGACGCCCAACAAAAACTCTCAAAGTTCTAGCTGATACTGGCCGCCAAATAAAATAGGCGGTTTGAATAAATCTGTTCGAAGCGGGGGCGGCTCCACCCTGTTTAATCCGACCCGTTTTGCCGCTTTGGCAAAACGTGCCGCAATGAACCGCGCGCGTTCGCCTGTGCCTTTGCCGCGCTGATACCATTCTGCATCATAGTCTTTTCCACCGCGCATCTCACGCAGGATATTGATGATGCGGGCGGCGCGATCGGGATAATGCTGGACCAGCCACTCCTGAAAAATGTCTTTCAACTCATAAGGCAAGCGCAGCAGGACATATCCGGCTCTGAATGCGCCATGATCAGCCGCCGCTTCCAGAAGCGCTTCGATCTCATTCTCGTTCAACGCAGGGATTATCGGTGCAGTCATGACCGTCGTTGGGATACCCGCATTGGTCAGGGCTTTAACTGTTCGCAAGCGCAATCCCGGCCCTGCGGCTCTCGGTTCCAAGGCTCGAGTCAGCTTGATATTCAGGGTCGTAATCGAAACACCAACGCGACACAGGCCCTTCTCAGCCATAGGTCCGATAATATCGATATCCCTTCGGATCAGGGCAGACTTCGTCAGCAGGGTAACCGGATGATTGTG
Source organism: Pseudomonadota bacterium (assembly GCA_038746145.1). Classification (GTDB taxonomy): domain Bacteria; phylum Pseudomonadota; class Alphaproteobacteria; order Caulobacterales; family Hyphomonadaceae; genus Henriciella. Next base: position 33,333 of record JBCDKW010000005.1, on the reverse strand, counting down.
CGCGCTAAGAATTTCAAGAAACCGCCGCGTCAGCTTGAGTTTGCGCTCAATCGGTTGATAGGCATCCGTATTCATCCCCAGAGCAATCGGACGGGGCACATAGCGGGGCCGGCTCAACTCATGCTCCAACAAGCGCGGCCCGTCGGGCTTGTAGAAGAGCTTGCTTTCGAAATCCAAGCCGGCGGAAAGGCCGTGAAACGCATGGCTCGGCCGGGCGAAGCAATAGGCACAGCCATGTTCACAGCCGCGATAGGGATTGATCGTCCGATCAAACGGAATATCGGGCGAGCGATTAAACGTAATGATGCTGCGCGGTGTTTCCTTGGTCAGCGTCGTGCGTAGCGGTGGCAACTCTTCCTCAATCGTGTCCCAGCCATCGTCATAGGCGTCCCGCGTTTCAGGCTCAAACCGGCCGGTTTGGTTGGAAACCGCTCCACGGCCGCGATGGTGAAAGCGCTCCCCCACCGCGGCCACATCGTCCCGGCCCACCCGGCCGTTTTTGATCAATTTCTGCGTCGTCCTCATCCTTTAATGAGGAAGCACAGTGATTAGAACAAATCAAGAACAAAATTAACAGAAAGGGCCGCAAAGGATACTTTTAACGGCTCAGTGCAGACCGCCGCGTCTTTGGCGGAGACGCAGCGTTTTCTCACATATATGTCTTTGGATGCTCGTCATCAGCGTGCCATCCGGCCAGCAGCCGATCTGAAGCGAGCATGCAAATACCGTCAGAATATCTGAAGGTATTTGCTTAGCCAGACCCTCAAAGCTGTCGGCTTTGAGAAAGGTCGCGGTCATTGCTTACGCAGCCCGGTCTTTGTCGATCAGTGTGACAGACATCTTCTTATCAGCCACGACTTTCGGCAGCGGGTTACGAGAGCCGACCGCTTCTTCCAGCGTCTTGAAGCCATCACGCTTAAGCAAGTTGACCAGACCGCGATTGATCTCGTTGATGTTTTGCGGGCCGTCAAAGATCATCGTCGTGATCATGTGCAGCAAGCTCGCACCAGAGGTAATTTTCTCGTAGGCGTCTTTCGCGCTGGAAACACCGCCGACACCAATGATCGTAATCTCACCGCGTGTGCGGCGATAGACGTGGCGGATCATGCCGGTGGAGATCCGCTGTAGCGGGCGGCCACTCATCGCACCTTTGCCCTTCGGCAGCAGGCCTTTGGCAGTCGGATACTCTTCCGGGAGGTGTTCCGTATTGAATTGCGGCTTGGCAAGGTTGGTCAGCACGACACCCTCATAACCGTGATCGATGACGGCATCGACGATTGTGTTGACTTCGTCGAGTTCGAGGTCTGCGGCAAGTTTCACATAGATCGGGCGATCCGTGAGGGGGCGGATCTTCTCGTTCACCTGAGACAGCAGCGCATCAAGATATTCGCGCTTGACGAACGGCTCACCGTCTTGGGTGTTCGGACAGCTAATATTGATCGTGAAATAGTCACCAATGTCTTTGAAGGCGGTCATCGTTTTCAGGTAGTCGTCGATGGAATCCTGTAGATCGAACTGGGGCGTGACGTTTGATTTCGCCGCATTAATGCCGACGCGCAGCTTGCCGAACTTGGCTTTGGAGAGACGCGCGGCGATTTTCTCAGCACCTTGATTGTTCAGGCCATACCAGACAACGATGGCGCGAGACTTGACCATTCTGAACAGGCGGCGACCGGGGTTACCGGGGCAAATTTCGCCGGTGAAAGAACCAAGCTCAGCCAGACCGAAGCCGATAGAGGGATAAATCTTTGTTAGCTCGCCATCCTTGTCGAAGCCAGCGGACAGGCCGACCGGGTTGCAATACTTTACACCGTCGACTTCGATATTGAGGCGCTTGTTCTGGTAATTGAAGAACAGGCTCGTCAGGGCCCGGGTGATCGGATTGGAACCGAGGATCACGCCGACACGCTTCATCGCGTAGTGGGCCTGCTCCGGTTCCATAAGGAAAATCAAAGGGCGCGCTGCACGGTACAGACCGCGCATAATCAGATTTCGGACCCCAACAATAAAGCTAAACATCTCTGCTCTCCATCAAATCGCCGGATGGTTTGACCCAGCGTCAACACTCTTTGATAATGCAAACTATTTGCATTATCAATAGCGTAATGAGACTTACTTGCAAAAAATTTGAGGCGACATGCTCTCAGCGTGAGTACATTTCGCCTTTGCTTTTGAGACGAACTAGAAGTCTACGGTCAGATTGGCGCCAATGAGGCGGGTTTGCCCAAGTGTGCCTACAGTATCCGTGGTCGAATCGAAATCACCGCTGAGGAGATACTCATGATCGAAGAGGTTTTCGGCGAAGAGGGCGAACTCCCACCGATCTGTCCTGCAGCCGACCTGTGCATTGACGATGGCGTACGGGTCAACGAAGTCAGGATCAACTTGTAGATTCGAGGCATACTCGTCACTGTAGCTGAGATCGGCCCCTGCGAAGAAACCGGAGGTGTGCTGATAATCGCCGCCGAACGACGCATTCCATTTCGGTGCGCGCGGAAACGGATTTTCGGACAGATCGCCGAGACGAGGATCAATGAACTCTTCAAACTCCGTGTCCGCATAGCCGATGCCGGCAAACAGATCGAATTCAGGCGTCACATTGAGACGGGCATCCAGTTCAAATCCGACGATCCTAGAGCTTGCGGAATTCGTGGTGACCTGGGTCAAGGCATTGCCGGGCGTTTCGAAAAACTCGACCTGCTGGTCTGTCCAATCGGTGTAGAAGATATTGGCGTTAACGCTCAACTGATCATCGGCAAACGATCCTCTATAAGACAGCTCATAAGTCCACGTGAATTCAGGATCGAAGAAGAACTCGTCGCCACTCAGCGGTTGGATTCCGCTGCCGCCGGTGCGGAAGCCGCGCTGAACCGTGAAGGCCAGCCTGTCCGTCGGTGTCAGCTCCTTGGAAATCGACAGTTTCGGCAGGAGGACCACTTCATCGCTTGAGGTCTCCGTTACGTTTGGTGTCGGGGTGAACGTATTGCCGGAGACCAGGACGCCTTCCTGATCAGAAACATCAAAACGCCCACCGACAACGACTTCCCAAGTCGGGGCAAACGAGTAAGCTACTTCACCGAACAGCGCGAGATTGGTGAACTCGCTCTCTGAGCTTGAGTTCAGGCCGATAATCGGATTGAGCACGATATTGTTTGCCGCTTCACCGTCTTCGGAGGCGTAATACAGGCCGAGCACGTTGCGCCATTTGTCAGACGTGTAGTTCAGACGGAATTCCTGGGTAAACAAAGTCTGCTCGAAAAAGCCCTCGATGAATTGCGTGACGCCGTCTGATCCCTGATTGACGGAGGGACGCTCAGTGTCGTTCAGGGCGTAGGTCGTCAGCGATGTGAGAACCAGATCGTCAGAGAGATCGTGCGTGATTTCCAGCGACGCGGTCGTATTATCGGCTGAGCGGGATTCGGTGAAACCCGGTGTTCCAAAGCCGATGCGATCCTCGAAGTCAAAGCCGTTACCGGGTCCGGAAATCTGGCTGGACAGCGGGGAGTCATGCGCGACTGAGACTGTCCCCAGAATTCGTGTATTCGGAAGACCGTCCGGCGTGATCAGGAGTTTTCCACGAACCTGATAATACTCATCCTCGATGAAGTCATCGAAGCGGTCAAACGCCTCAAAAGCGGAAAAGTCGATGACGCTTTCACTGACCTCATAGTCGCCTGAAATCCGGAACGCGACCTGATCCTCAACGATTGGACCACCAAAAGCAAAAGCCGCGCCTCTTGTGCCCTGATTGCCGACAGTCAGGCGGGCTCTCGCGTCCCACTCATTTGTTGGATCGACTGTTTTGATATAGATCGCGCCTGCGAGCGCGGCGCGGACGGCCCGCGATAGACCTCAATCTGCTGCACGTCCCAGAGGCCACTCGCCCCGCGCCGGGCACCATTGCTCGATTGCTGCGCGCCATCGATATAAAGCGCCGCTAGCGGATCACCACCGGGTGTCAGACCTTCTGAATTGATCCCGCGAATGATGAAGCCAGAATCGGCGAGCTCTGTGTCAAAGACATTGCCAAGGGTCCGGAAGGAGTCGCGGATATTGCGGAGCTGGCGGTTCTGAATGTCCTCGCTCGTCACCAGGCCGACACTGGCGGAAACGTCATCAAGCGCGGACGCGTTTTTATTGCCGTAGACGACAATCACGTCCTCTCTGAGTTCTTCGTTGGCGGCCTCCTCATCGCTGGTTTGCGCGACTGCACTACCTGCGCTGAGCATAGAGAGCGACAGCCCGCCAATCGCGAGCCCTTGAAGAATGTTCATGATGACCTCCCAAACAGCGCGGCAGCGCCATAACCTTTCAAACTGACCTCAACCTTGAGGCAAGCCCTTAACGGTACTGCGGCTCATTCGCAACTAAGGAATGCGGGAGGTCTTGGCCTTATCCAGGTTTACTCGGCTGCAACGACGCTTTGCGTCATGTGCTCGCACCACACAGAGATATCCGTGTAGACAGCATCGGCAAGGCTAAAGTCCTGACCGATGGTGAATTGGCCCGGCGTTATGATCGTCTCTATACCGGCCGCTTTCGCCGCTTTTAGCGACGTTTCACTATCCTCTATCGCAAGGCACTCACCAGGCTTGAGACTAAGGCGATTCAGGGCTTTTTCGTAGATTTCGGGGTGCGGTTTCGTTTGCTCCACGTCATTTGTCGTCATGATCGCGTCAAAACCATTCAGATCAAGTTTGGGGCGCGCGCCTTGCGCAATGGCGTCAATATTCTGCCGATATGTCGTCGTCACAAAAGCCAGTTTCGCGCCCTCTTGAGCCGCCATTGTCAGCAACTCGACAACACCCGGACGCAGGTCGACGCCGTCCTCGATGATTTCAGCACAGGCAATGTCCGTTTTGCGCGCATGGATCGCCAGAACCTGTTTCTCGCTCAGGTCCGCATTCGTCTCAAAACTCAGGGTACGAAGTCGATCGCGACCGCCATTTTGCTTAAGCAGGTCCTTGTAGGTCTCAACGTCCCAGTGCCAGTCCAGGCCCGCTTCACGGAACGCCTGATTATAGGCTCTGCGCTGAATATCTGAGGTTTCTGCGACAACGCCAATTGAACCGATAAGGATTGCTTTGGGAAACATAGGGAGGTCCTTTCACGCTTTTATACTGCTCTATACGTTGGCAGCGATGATTAGGACTTCAAAAAAGCTCGTGATGGTTGATGTAAGGCAGGCAAAGGACGGCGCAGCCGCTCGCGATCTCGATTAACGAGTTAGAGCACTCTAATTCTTGGGGGTGGTCGTGGCGCTGGACCCAGAGGCGGAGGCCTTGCTCGGCTTCGGGCCGGGATGCCTGCGCCCATAGCCGTGTAGAGCGCTGAAAATTCTGTTCCGTAGCGGTTTCGAACCGCGTCTTGAGCGCCCGGTGCGAGCAGGAACCCCGGGCGGCGGCGCGCGATGTGCCAGGCGAGGCGCCGCGCGCGAGTGTACGGATCGTTCATTAACTCGCGAAGTGCCGCAATGCGCGCCAGATAGGGGCGTGCAGGAACGGGGGTCGGGTGCGGGCTGCAAGCGCCTCGATTTGATGCCTGCAGGTCCATAATTTTGTCGGATAGAGCGAAATCTATCCCCTCTTTTGGGAAGGCTTTGAGGGAGAGGAGCGGGCGCTTCGCGGCTCTGCGTGGCCCTTTGCGGCCATAGATGGGGCGGGCGCGGTTTTCGCGCGCAAGCTCAGGCTCAATTTGCAAGGCAAGCAGCAGGAGAACCCGACGCAAATAGGCCTCAATCGCCTTTATTCCCCGACGAACGCGACGCGCCGCCGCTTTTGAGATCAGTGCGGGTGCAAGATGCAGATTGTCCCGCGCGATGACCGCATCGGCATAACGTTGCGCCCAGATCAGCATGCTGAGCGGGGAGGACGGCTTCGACTTCATGCGGGGAGTTTAACTGGGGATTAGAGCCGGTGGGATTGAAGGAAACTAGATTAGTGCGCCTCCCTCTCCCGGACGCGGGAGAGGGAACGACGGTGAGGGCGCCCCATCTTACCTTAACCTGCTGCGGCAGAGGCAAAAGGAACGTTTTCTACAAAATCTGAATCGGCGCGCTAAACGATTTTTCTCGCCCTTATCCTCGAACCTTCTCCCGCGTTCGGGAGAAGGGGGCGCTTCACTCTTTAGTTGGCTGGAAAATCTATTGTCCGCCGATACCTGCCTTGAGCAGGTATCCATCTCTGAACCTGTCGTTTGCGTGGAGGGGTCCAGAGATGGATACCAACTTTCGTTGGCATCAGCGGAGGCAGAGGGCTGAGCTCAAAAGAAGCCCTTTTTCTCACGTCAAAGAGCGGGAGATGGACCCCACGGTCAAGCCGTGGGGAGCGTCAGTAGAAATCACAAAATTTTATCCCATTCCTCAGAAGTGCTGGAAATGAGAATGCCTACGAGAATCATAAGAGAGGCGTGTCGTTACCTAAATAAGAACCAAGCACTTTAAAAATTTCTTCTTTTGTTCCATATACCAACATCACAGGACCAAGAAAAAGGAGAAAGCGATGCGAGATAGCGCTAAGATAGCTAACCGCTTTTTGACCTTGGCTCATGAGCGAAACGATAGCCTTACACCTATGCAGTTGCTGAAGCTCGTCTACATAGCGCATGGTTGGGGACTTGGCTTATATGGTGTTCCCCTAATACGTGACGAGGTGCAAGCTTGGCAGTACGGTCCTGTAATACCAAGACTTTATAATAAAACTCGGAAATTTAAGAGTTTATCAGTCACCGGGCATTTACCAAGCGAAGAGCCAGAAGGTCTCACTGCTAGAGAGACAGACCTAATCAATCAGGTTTACCAGCACTATGGCTCAATGAGTGGGCCAGCTTTATCTCGAATTACTCATGCTATAGGCACGCCTTGGGAACTAACATATAAACCCGGTTCATTTGGTATCGTAATACCAAACGATCTAATCGAAGACCATTATTCACGGCTCGCAAATCAAAATCGATGACCAACGAGTCGAGTGAGGAGTCAGAGGAATTCAAAAAAATTCCTGATGTTGCAGATGATGAGGCTGCAGCATCTACAGATGTCACGAAATCAACACTCGAGGCTCAGCAGTTTAGCACTGGTGAGTCAGCTGAAGAACTTGAGAAAGCAGCGCGAAAAGCCGAACATGATCGAAACGAGAAGTTTCGCGCTCATTTTGGAAATATTGTCACGGGCGCACTGTATTTTATGGCGATAGGCGTCGCGACTTTCGCGGCTATATGGTCGTGGCATCTGTTGGCACCGCGAGAATGGCGGTGGTTGGACTTGAACGAGATTCAAGCCATTCAAAATATTGTCACTGGCGGTGTTCTAGCTGGCCTTATAGCGGATCAGTTCCGAAAGCGAATTGGAAAAATTTCCAAATAGCGCAGACCGTGTATTCTTTAGTTTGATAAATTGCATGGTTCGATATGTTATTCTAGGGTCCCAACCCCTTCCCAAACACACTCGGGAGTGCGGCTTTCGCCTCATCCCGTGCGACCCAGTCAGCGCCCTGCCCTGCGCTCTCCAGCAGCGCTGTCCAGACGGTTAGCTCCAGATTGAAATGTGTGAAGACGTGGCGGATGGTGCCTGTTTGCTTCCAATCTAAATCGGGCCAATCGGCCTGTAGCGGAAAGTCAGGTACGGGTGGTTCGCCTTCGATCCATTCTGAGGTGGGGAGGCCCAGCATTCCGCCGAGGAGGCCTTTATCGGGGCGGCGCTCAGTCAGGATTTTGCCGTCGCTATCTGTGGCCACGTAGAGGTGGCCGCGGCGGGTGGGCTTTGGCTTTTTCTTGGGCTTGATCGGGTAGCGGGCGGGGTCGCCCTCCGCTGCGGCTGAGCAATGCTGGATGACCGGGCAGATCAGACAGTTGGGCGATTTCGGCGTGCAAATGGTTGCGCCGAGGTCCATCAGCGCCTCGGCGAACTCGGCCGGACGGTCAGCGGGGACGTAGGCCTCGACACTCGATCTGATCCGCTCTTTTTCGGCTTTCCACTCGCCCTTTGTGGCGAGGAGGCGGGAGAAGACGCGCTCGACATTGCCATCAACAGCCGCCGCGCGGCGCCCGAAGGCGAGCGCGGCGACAGCGCCGGCGGTATAAGCGCCAATGCCAGGCAGTGCGCGCAGGCCCTCAACTGTGTCGGGCCATGCGCCAAGCTCTGCGACGGTGCGGGCGCATTTCAGGAGGTTTCGCGCGCGGGCATAATAGCCGAGGCCCGCCCAGGCGGCCATGACGTCTTCGTCTTTGGCGGCGGCGAGGTCCTGCACAGTGGGCCAGCGGGTGGTGAAGGCGGCATAGTAGCGGCTGGCATGGGGCACGGTCGTCTGTTGCAACATGATCTCTGCCATCCAGACGCGGTAGGGGTCGGCTTTAACGCCGCGCGCACGCTGGGCCGGACCGATGCGCCAGGGCAGATCGCGCGCGGACGCAGCGTACCAATCCAGTAGGTCGCCCTCAAAATCGTGAAACTGTAACTTTTCAGCCGCGCTCATGACAGGCAGAGTGGCGTTTATGGTTAAACGGTCAAGTCTCGATCCCGTCGCAGAGGCGCGTGCGCGCATCCGATTGCGCTATGCGAAGGCAAAAGCTGTGCATAAAGGTCCGCGCACAGTCGGGACGGCGGCTGTGCGGCTGGTGCGGAAGTCTGTCCCGAAGCGCGGCGCGACGCTCTCTCGATTGCGGCTGGATTGGGCGGAGCTGGTGGGGGAGCAACTCGCGCGGCTGTGTCGACCGGAAAAGCTGGGCCCTGCGCGCGGAGGGCGAAAGCTAACATTGAAAGTGATCCCGGCGGCGGCAGGACTAGTGCAGCATCAGAGCGAGATGATCCGCCAGCGCGTCTCGGTTTCGGCCGGTGGGGACATCACTGAGATCAAGCTGATTCAAGGGCCGCTGAGCTCAAGCGAGAAAAAAACGCCCCGCCCTACCCCGCAACCGCTCTCGAACGAGGAGCGTGAGGCGCTTCTGGAGGCTGCAACTGCGATTGATGATCCTAAATTGCGCGCGGCGATTGTGGCGCTGGGCGAGGCTGTGCTATCGCAACCTGGGCAGGATTAAGGGCAGGCGCGCCGCGTTAAGGATTTGGCAACCTTCCCGACTCAGAGTGTTAAGAAAGGGTTATGAGCATGATGCGTTTCACTCGAAGACTGGCAGTGACGGGCCTTGCAGCGTTTGCATTGGCGGCGTGTGGGCAAGCTGGCGGCGAGGACAATGGCGGCAGCGCAGGCACTGGCGACGACAGCGGCTCTATCGCTGGGGCGGCTTTGGGCGAAATGGTCAAAGGTAGCGCCGATGCGCCTATTGAGGTGATCGAGTATGCATCCTGGACCTGCCCGGCCTGTCTGGATTTTGATCAGCGCGTAATGCCAACGATCCAAAGCGAATATATCGATACCGGCAAGGTGCGCTTTGTGTTCCGCGAATACCCAACTGCGCCTGTTAGCATTTCTGTTGCCGGTTTTGCTCTGGCGCGTTGTGCGGGTGAAGACAAGTATTTCGACGTGCTGGACGAGTTATTTGACCGTCAGCCCGGTATCCTTGCGATTGCGCGTGATGGCGATCAGGTCCGCGTGGCGCTGGAAACGATTGCGGGCAATCACGGCATTGCCAAAGGGGCAGAATTTGAAGCCTGCCTGAACTCTCAAGACATCCGTCGCGCAATCGGCGACAGAATTGATCTTGGTGAGCAAAAAGGTGTGAATTCAACGCCAACTATCTTCGTCAATGGTGAGCGTCTTGAAGGCTTTGAGTGGCGCAACCCTGAAGGCATGGCGGCAATCCTTGATGAGGCGCTGGGCGTTGGGCCTGAGGCGGCAGATGAGCCACTCGAAGAGCCGGTCACTGAGTCTGCCGAATAGTCCATGAAAGAGCCCGCATGCATATAACCGAATTGCGCATTGCGGGCTTTAAGTCCTTTGTTGATCCTGAAACGGTGCCGATTGAGCCGGGTCTGACCGGTATTGTCGGGCCGAATGGCTGCGGGAAATCCAACCTGTTAGAGGCTCTGCGCTGGGTTATGGGCGCGACGTCGGCCAAGGCGATGCGCGGCGGGGAAATGGATGACCTCATCTTCTCCGGCGCAAAGGACCGCGCCGCGCGCGAGAATGCCGAAGTTACGCTGGTTCTGGACAATAAGGCACGCACCGCGCCGCCTGAGTTCAATGCCTCTGACACGCTGGAGGTCTTGCGCCGGATTAAGCGCGGGGCAGGATCGACTTATAAACTGAATGGGCGCACGGTTCGCGGGAAGGATATCAAGCTTCTATTCGCGGATGCATCGACCGGGGCGAATTCTCCGTCGCTGGTTCGCCAAGGCCAGATTAGCGAACTGATCGCCTCAAAGCCGCAGAATAGACGACGTATTCTGGAAGAGGCTGCAGGGATTGGCGGGCTGAATGCACGCCGTCATGAGGCGGAGCTGAAACTACGCGCGGCAGAGACCAATCTGGAACGTTTGTCTGAGGTCTCTGCTGAGGTTGAGCGCCAGTTAGAAAGCTTGAAACGCCAGGCCCGAAAAGCGCGTAAATACAAAGAGCTATCGACAAAGATTAGCGCACTAGAAGCCTTCGTTGCCCATGCCAGATGGTTCAAGGCCAAAACAGATCAGGAAGAGGCTGGCGTCGCCCTTGCGCGGGCCAAGTCCGAAGTCGAGCGCCTGACGCGTGAAGCAGCTTTGGCTGAGACCCGTCGGCTTGAGGCGAGCGAAGGTCTGCAACCGCTGCGCAATGCTGAGGCTGTCGCGTCCGGCAAGCTTGGACAAGCGCGCATTGATCTGGCGCGGATTGAGGCGGAACGCAAAGCCGCGAGCGATGTGCTGAACGGTCTGGAACGGGAGCTGGAGCGCCTGTCGAGCGATCTCGAGCGTGAACAGACGCAGAAGGATGAGGCGGCGGTTACACTTGAAGAAGCAAAAGCTTCTCTGGCCGCGCTTCCGGTCGAGAATGACACGACCAATCGCGAGAAAGAAACAGAGTTAGAGGCCGCGCTTGAGGCCGCGAAAGCTGGATTAGCGACGGCTCAGGCAGACGCAGATGCCGCACAAGAAGCTTTGTCCGCGAAACGCGCAGAGATTCAGGCGCTCGAAGCAAACGCCAATGCGCATAAGCAGCGTAAGGAGCGGTTGGAAGCTGAGGCCGATCGGCTGCGGGCAAGTTTGGGTGAATTGCCGGATGCGACCGCATTGGCAAAGGCACTGGCACAAGCGCGCACGTCCGAGGCCGAAGCACAGGCGGCCGCAACTAAGGCTGAAGACGCCCTCAAGGCGGCTGAACTCGCGGCGATTGAAGCACAGGAACATGAGCTCGACGCGAAAACCCCAGCCGAAGCGGCGCAAGATGAGCTGCGCCTGATTGAGACTGAAATCACAGGCCTTACACGCCTCTTGCGGCGCGATCGCGGGCCGAAAGCGCCCCCAGTCGTCGAGCAGATGCGCACGCGTGATGGCTATGAGAAGGCCGTCGCGGCTGCACTGGGCGATGATCTGCAAGCGCCAACAGATCGGAACGCGTCAATCTACTGGGCCGGATCAGATGCGAAGACAGAAGGCCTGCCCGGCTATGCCAAGCCGCTGACAGATTTTGTTGAAGCGCCCGGTGAACTCGCCGCACGCCTGTCGCAATGCGGGGTTGTTTCTGTGTCTGAGGGCGAGTCGCTGGCGGCAGAACTGCGCCCCGGGCAGAGACTTGTGACGCTGGATGGGCATCTCTGGCGCTGGGACGGGTATACACGTACACCTGCGGCACCAACGCCGGCGGCGGAACGTTTGGAACAGCAAGCCCGCTTGGAAGATGCGCAGGCGAAAATTGGTCCCGCCCGTCAGGCGCTCTCAGACGCACAAGGCAAGCTTGCTGAGGCCAAAGGCTCCCGCATTGGCGCAGAAGACGATGTGAAAGCCGCCCGGCGTGATGTGCAAGATATGGCGAAGCGCTTGGACGAGGCACGCCGCACCCTGGCAACTGCGATGCAAGCGAGCGATCGGGCAAGCTTGAAAGCTGATGGTGCGCGTGAGGCACTGGAACGGGTTGAAGCAGATCTTGCGATTGCGGTTGAAGCCTATGAAACCGCTGCGCGGCCGGAAAATACAGAGGCTGTGACACAACTTGAAGACCGTCTTGAGGCTGCGCGCGCGGCGCTGACCAAGGCGCGCGAGACGGAAACTGAGGCACGCGGGCGGCTCTCTGACCTGACCCGCAACCGTGAGCAGGCCATGGCGCGTCGATCCTCTCTGGAAGCTGATGTTGAGCGTTGGCAAAAACGGGTCAGCGGTGCGGAAACGCGGCTTGCGGCACTTATCAAACGACGCGGCGAAGCCGTGAATGAAGCAGCCGCAGCGCGGAGCAAGCCTGAGAAACTGGATAGCGAGATCACCGCGCTCGTTACCCGAGTTGAAGCACTGGAAACGGAGCGCAAAACAGCTGCAGACGCGCTGGCCGAACGCGAAACTGCTTCGCGCGAAACCGAAGAGGCCGCCCGCAGCGCAAGCAATCTCGCTATGAGCGCCCGCGAAACACTGGCGATCTCCAACGCGAAACTGGAAAGTGCATCATCGCGCTTAAGCGAAGTCTCCGATTATGCGCTCACGCAGTTTGAGCGCAGACCGGAAGGTCTTCTGCCGCTCGCCAAAGCAGGTTTAGCCGACGATGAGTTGGAGGACTTAGAACTCACAGAGGCCGAGCGCCAAGCCGATTTCCTGAAACGCGACCGCGACGCCCTTGGCGGGGTGAATATGGAAGCTGAGGCGGAAGCCGAAAGTCTGGCCACACGGCTCGGCACACAGGTTGAGGAAAAAGCTGATCTGACCGGCGCGATTGAGAAGCTGCGTCAGGCGGTAAAATCGCTGAATGCGGAAGGCCGCAAGCGCCTGATGGACGCATTCGAGACGGTGAATGAGCATTTCAAAACGCTCTTCACGACGCTGTTCCGTGGCGGTGAGGCCGAGCTTCGCTTGATCGATGCCGATGATCCACTGAATGCGGGTTTGGAAATTTTCGCGCAACCGCCGGGCAAGCGCTTGGGGACGCTATCTCTGATGTCAGGTGGGGAGCAGGCCCTAACCGCGACGGCTCTAATCTTTGCGGTCTTCCTGTCGCGCCCGGCTCCGATCTGTGTTCTGGACGAGGTGGATGCACCGCTGGATGATGCGAACGTTGACCGGTTCTGCCGCCTTCTGGATGAAATGCGCGAGCGGACCGATACGCGCTTTATCGTCATTACGCATAATGCGGTGACAATGAGCCGGATGGATCGTCTGTTCGGCGTCACGATGCGCGAAAAGGGCGTATCGAAACTGGTCTCTGTCGATCTGAATGTTGCTGAGGAATTGGTTGCGGCGGAGTAAGATTGCGGTGTAGTATTCCCCTATTCTAAGCAACCTATTTCCTCATCCTGAGCGAAGTCGAAGGATGTTTATCAACTGAGACAGACCCTTCGACTTCGCTCAGGATGAGGCGTATATGACGGTTTCGGAACTATCAGTGAGACCCGCCCATGCCCATCAGCGCTGATAAACTGCAAACCCTTGAAGAGATTGAGAAAAAGCTGCTCTGGCTCGCCTGCTGGACGGTACACAATGCCAATCATCTGCGCGAAAAGGGTGAGGTAAAAGTCGGTGGGCATCAGGCGTCTTGCGCCTCGATGACAGCGATCATGACGGCGCTCTATTTCCATGTCCTTCGCCCAGAAGATCGCGTGGCGGTGAAACCGCACGCGTCACCTGTGTTTCACGCAATCCAATATCTCGCCGGCAATCAGACGCGCGAAAAATTGGAGAATTTTCGCGGGTTCGGCGGAGCACAGTCCTACCCCAGCCGAACCAAGGACATTGATGATGTGGATTTCTCGACAGGCTCGGTCGGATTGGGGGTCGCGATTACAGCCTTTGCCTCTCTGGTGCAGGACTATATCGCGGCGCGAGACTGGGGCGGTGAGCGAGACCTTGGCCGGATGATTGCACTGGTCGGCGATGCGGAGCTGGACGAGGGCAACGTGTATGAATGCCTGCAGGAGGGCTGGAAGCACAATCTGCGCAATTGCTGGTGGATTATCGACTATAATCGCCAATCGCTCGACGGCGTGGTCCGCGAAGGTCTTTGGGAACGGATCGAGGCGATCTTTGGTGCCTTTGGATGGGACGTGGTGCGCCTGAAATACGGACGCCTGCAACGTGCAGCGTTTGAGGAACCCGGCGGTGAGGCTTTGCGCGCGTGGATCGATACCTGTCCGAACCAGCTCTATTCCGCACTAACCTATCAAGGCGGCGCCGCATGGCGGGCGCGCCTGATGGACGATATCGGCGATCAGGGCGAGGTCAGCGCGCTTCTAGGGCGACGCAGCGATGATGAACTCTCAGACCTGATGAACAATCTCGGCGGACATTGCATGGCGTCTCTGGTCGAGGCATTTGACGCGGTGGACCATGATCGCCCCGTCTGCTTCCTCGCCTACACCATCAAAGGCTGGGGCACGCCACTGGCGGGCCATAAGGACAACCATTCAGGCCTGATGACCAAATCGCAAATGGCGGAGTTTCAAACCGGAATGGGTGTTCCAGAGGGGCAGGAATGGATGCCGTATGCGGGATTGGCTGATGAAAGTGCCGCGAAGTCGCTGGTCGAGAGCGCAGCTTTCTTCGCCAAGGGGACACGGCGGTTTGATAGCGCACGCGTGGGTGTAGAGGATTTGATTTGGCTCGACGATAGCGAACTCTCGACACAGGCGGGCTTCGGCAAAATTCTGGATCAGATTGCGCGCGGTAGAAGCGAACTAGCTGAGCGGATTGTCACGACCTCACCGGATGTCACAGTGTCGACCAATCTGGGCCCATGGGTCAATCGGCGCGGCTTGTTCGCGCGGGAGGCACAGGCGGACACGTTCAGGGACGAGAATATCCCATCGACACAAAAATGGAGCTTTGGCGAAACGGGCCAGCATTTTGAGCTGGGCATTGCGGAGATGAACCTGTTCCTGATGCTTGGCGCGGCGGGGCTGTCGCATTCGCTGTTTGGCGAGCGACTACTGCCGATCGGAACGGTCTACGATCCCTTCGTTGCGCGCGGATTGGATGCTTTGAACTATGCCTGCTATCAGGACGCGCGCTTCATCATTGCAGGCACGCCATCAGGGATCACGCTGGCCCCGGAAGGCGGGGCGCACCAGTCGATTGGCTCGCAGTTAATCGGCATCAGTCAGGACGGTCTCAGCTCATTTGAACCGGCATTCCTCGATGAGTTAAGCGTGATCATGCACTGGGCCTTCGACTACCTGCAACGCGACGGCGAAGGCGATCCGGATGAGCGGACATGGCTGCGCGATGAGACGGGTGGCTCAGTCTATTTGCGACTGACAACGCGGCCATTGGAGCAGCCACATTCGCGCAGAGACGACGAGGCCTTTCATCGCGGCGTGATTGATGGCGCATACTGGTGGCGACCGCCGAGCCCGAATACGGAGCTGGTCATTGCCTATCAGGGCTGTGTTGCCCCGGAAGTCATAGAAGCCGCAGGACGGATTGGCGGGGATCGCCGCGATGTCGCTGTCCTGGCCGTCACGTCTTCAGATCGCTTGCAGGCGGGCTGGTTTGCGGCTCAACGCGCGCGTCGGCGGGGCAATGTCAAAGCGATGAGCCATGCCGACCGTCTAATGGCAGAGGTGCCGCGTCACGCCGCCGTTCTGACCGTGACAGACGGCCATCCCGCAACGCTCGGCTGGCTTGGCGGCGTACGCGGCCATGGCGGGATCCCTCTTGGCGTAGAGCATTTCGGACAGACCGGAACTGTCGCCGATCTTTATCGTCATTTCGGGATCGATGCAGATGCCATCGTCACAGCTGCGCAAAATCTGCTGCCGGGTCGTGCGATCAGAGGCATGGGTGAAACAGTCTAGCTTGTGATCTGTATTCAGAGCCGATAGCCGTCTCACCGATCCGCAAGCTGCGACTCCAGATCTTCAATCAGACGCTGCGCGACATAGCGCGCCCCTGCAAAGCTTAGATGGTGGGAGTCCACATAAAGGGGGTGCTCGTCTTGGACGAGACAGACCTCAGTCTCACACATCAGATCGATGAGTGAGTGATACGTGACGGTCTCATTGCGATCGGCATAGTCTGACAATGCACTGTCGATTCTACCGAGCTTTTCAGGCGAATAATCGTCTCTCGTCGAAGGATCAGGACGCGGTGCCCCATAAGCGAGATTGCGGGCGAGCTGTCTTGGGACATGCCAGCTTTGGGCGGGCAAGGTCCCGACGATAGCAATATCCAGATCATTATCTTGCAAGGATTTCTGGAACGCGATCGCCCCATCCTTGATCAAGTCAAATTGGCCTCTCGAGGTGGAGCCATCTGCGGCGGACCAGATCAGGTCAGAACTGTAGCTCGGACCACGACGGTCAATCCCTTCCGCATGCGTGGCCCATTTCCCATGCAAAATAATCAGAGGTACATCCTCGCGCTGAGCCAAGAGATCAGAGACCTCAGAGTTATGGATCGTACAAAGCTCATAAGGCCCGCCTGTGCGGGTTAAACGCACAGGTCCGGTTACAGGCAGACAGCCCGGTATCGTCATCAAGATACCCTTATAGCCCCGCTCTTGCAGCGCAGGCATCAGCCCTGTCGCGAGGCTCGCCGCATGAGAGTCCTCCAGGATGATATAGTCCAACTCGGCGGCTTCTGTCTTTGTGCCGTAAGTGCATCTGCGTGACCAGACCGTCGGCCTGTTCTCACAGTTCAGGTTCTGATCGGTGTGCCAGTAGCGTTCATGCGATAAAAGTTCAGCCACTTCTGGGGAAAACCGCGATGGAAGACCATCTGATCGGCTAATGAAAAGGCCAGCAGAGACCAGAGCGGATAAGGACAACACCGAGACGATATAAACACTCAGACGTCTTTTCAGAGGGCCGTTTGGATTCCTGAAAGGGCGCTCGATGAAGCGCCATGAGGCGATCGCCACCAAAAAGGACACGATCACGCACCCCAAAGCAACTGGGACCGAGAGATCGATATTGTCATAATGAATGCGCGCGAACGCTAAAATGGGCCAGTGCCACAAATACCATGAGTAAGAGATCAGACCGACAAAGACGAACGGCCTAGATCCCAGAAGGCTGAATCGGTCGTCTCGGTCGCGGCCGGACAGAATAATGAGCGCCGCACCGGCACAGGGAATTAGAGCCAGGCTGCCGGGAAACGCCATATGCTCATCAAAGAAAAAGGTGGCGAACACGATGAGCAAAACGCCGACAAGTCTGAACAGGACCTGCCAGAGTTGGGGGAGCTGGAAGCGTGGCAGAAAGGCCAAGATCGATCCGGCGGCCAATTCCTAGGCCCGCGTGGCCGGTGAGAAGAAGGCCAGATCGGGCTGGCCTGGTGTGATGATGACTGACGCACTCAGTGATGCGATGAAGATCAGGCCGATAACGGCCGCAGCCACAGCGCGATGAAACAAGGCGATCAGGACGATAATGATCAGCGGTGCAACCAAGTAGAACTGCTCTTCAACAGCAAGCGACCAAACGTGCAGAAGCGGCCAGAACTCCGCGTCATTGGCAAAATAATCTGATTTTTCCTGCAGGAACCAGAAATTCGCGGCAAAGACTGAGGCGGCCGCAACCGAGCCACCAAACTCTGCAAACTCTTTTGGAAATAGCAGGACCCATCCGGCAATCAGGCATGCGGTAACCATGGTCACATAAGCCGGTAGCAACCTTCGCAAACGCCGCTCATAAAACGCCAGAAACTTGAACTGTTTGGTGTCCGCGCCCTTCAGAATGATCGAGGTAATCAAAAAGCCCGAGATCACAAAAAAGACGTCAACGCCGATAAATCCACCGGGAAACAAAGACGGGAACGCATGGAATGCGACAACGGCAGTAACTGCGATCGCTCTTAGGCCATCAATATCAGCGCGATAAGCAATGGGTGGATTAATAGCGGAATTCATGAAGTGCCGAACACGACCCGTCTGGATTGATCAAAGCCAAACCGTAGGCGAGATTTGAGACTGGATACAGAGTATTTGTCACTGTACATGTCGGCTAGCCTGAACTTGTAAGTTTTATCAATGCAGCACTACCGGAATTTAGCGATCAATTCCCGGAACTTTGGTTCTCATTCGTAACGCTAAAAATGACGCTTCAATTGCGCTTGAGAATGTTGGTATCGGTTTCTTGGTCCGAGAGAGCCCGACAACAAACGCTCCGACATTGTGCTTTTTCGGAAGCGCCACAAAGTCTGCTCGTCTCTCGCAGATCTCTCGAAGTTTTCGACGAGCCGCTGGCGAAAATTGACCACGCTAGGCATCGATTTATTCATCACTTTGTGTCTAAAAAAACTCAACGCGCATAGACGCGTCGGGAGGTGAAAACTCGCCAATCTTGGAGATCGTCAGGAACGCAGATCAGAAGCTCTATCTAGCTTGCACTGTCCGAAGCTGGCGCGCCTATCAAAGATAGAGCTTTGGGGGTCAAGTACGGTTGCAAGACCAGCAAGACTTGCTGTGCGGCTTGTCTTTTATCGGCATCTCTATTCTGTGGGCGTCCGTTGCGGATTTTTATATAATCCAGCCAATATCTTCCGATAACGACACAGTTTTTAGCGAGCGCATTCACATCCACATTATCAAGCGAGATCAAGCCTTCATCGCAAGCCGCCTTTAGGCGGTGAACCGTATTCTTTTCTACTGATTCATAGGTGTGTTTGATCCGGTTCGCGAAGTCCGGGTCTGCTTGGAGGATTGGCAATGGGTCGCGAAGCAAATACCGAAAGTCCCAGAGGGCATCGAAGATCCTTAGATAACGCTCAGCTACCGCACCCAAATCAGGTGTCTCAGGCGCTAATAGAGTTTCCTCCAATCGAACTTCTAGCGTTTCCAAATGTGTCTTAGCAAGATCGTGCTTTGCCTTGAAGTGATACCAGAGTGTGCCTTCCAACACGTCTGCCGCGCTCGCAATTTGCGCAGTTGATACTGCGTGAAATCCACTTTGATTAAAAAGCTCAAGGCTCGCGCTTAAGATGGTGCCCTTGGTTTTTTTGCCAAAAAAGGATGTCGTCGCTGCGGATAAGTTATGCTGAAGGGTCAAACTGTTTCGCCTTTGGACGTGTCGATCGTTGATGTTGCGGGCTTGGTCGTGGCCTTATCATACAAGCGATCCGCATGAGGGTGAAGCGTTCCATGGATGCGATCCCAAATCGTTGTGTAGAGACCGTAATTATATTTGTAGGTGCGATGATGCTGGTTGTGGAATGCGGACTTGTTCAGCAAATATCCAAGGGGTCCTTTTGCGAGAGCTCGCGGCATGATTTCATAGCCGAGATGACCGTAAACATTGAACACGAGAGACACTGCCCCAACAATCAAAAGCGCTTGCGCGGACAAGGGTAGAATGAAGACAAGCACTAGAAAAATCGCTATCTCCAGAAATGCTTCGACTGGGTGAAACGCGAACGCAGCAAATGCACTTGGATTCGTCGAAAGATGGTGGGTTTTGTGGACGCGCTCATAAATGCCGGGCGCGTGCGAGAGGCGATGCATCCAATAAAAGTACCAGTCCTGTAAAAGCAGCACCAACGGGATTTGTATCCAAAACCAAAACAATCCCAGTTCTGCAGGGTCTGTGTATACTTTTGTCCACCCGGCTTGTGTCATCAGAATGATTGCGCCGACAACAATCGTGAAGACCAAAACACTTGTGAGGGAATGAGCAATTTCTCGGAAGACCTGAGCGCGAGTAAACGGGATCTTTTGAAGCCGTCGATAAGGTGCCAATTTGTTTATGATGGTTCCAAACACAAAGCCGACGGCGGTAAAAAGCGTGTAACGGAGCATAATCAGCAGCGCGAGAAATCCCCCAAAAACGATAAATTGGATTGCGGAAGGCCACTCTGAAATAAGCGGGGCGAGCCAGTTTGTAAGCATGATTAACTCTCATAAAGTTGGGTGATTACCCAAATTTGGGTAAAAACCCAAAAATGTCAAGCATGTTTGTGGTGCAGCCCCGTGCGCTCGTCGTCGGACGGGTAAGTGACGGGTCTCAACTTTCTTATTGAGACGGCGAGCGAC
This sequence comes from Pseudomonadota bacterium, assembly GCA_038746145.1. Lineage (GTDB taxonomy): Bacteria > Pseudomonadota > Alphaproteobacteria > Caulobacterales > Hyphomonadaceae > Henriciella. Next base: position 13,306 of record JBCDKW010000005.1, on the reverse strand, counting down.
GTCTTGGCGGTCATCGTTTCCTATCGCTCGCGTAGCTGCGCCATAAGAGCGAAGCCTAGCAATCACTATGATTTTCGCGAGCGCCTCATCCAAGTGGCGTCGCTACTGAGTATGCTGGTGTATTTACGAAGCCTTGTCGTTCGGATTTTACCAGCGAAGATTGGTCCAAATCGATCGCCCCAGAGTCTAAATGACAAACGCTAACTGACCGACCTTACAGCCAAGTTCATCTGACAATGCCGGCCTGACCCTTGCTCAACTCTTTAAATCTATACGATCAGCGATTACGCCGCCGAGGCGATCCAAACCTTCCGACAAGGCTTCCATATAACCGAAATAATCTGTGGTCTTTGAGGGGATTCCGATATCGAAGCGACTTACCTGGACGTCATCTCCAAGTCCTGTGATGATGTACTGTCCAGCAAGCTCGGCACCACCCTCATTACGTCGCAAAAGTCGGCTAAAGGAAATCGTTAACCGCAATTCAGGACGAACGCCTGATGGATAAGGCCGCACCAATACGTCGCTATTTGTCTCGGACTCAAGGACAATAGACAGATATTCCGAGATGGCTTCACTTGGTGGACTTGCCCATCTGTGGTCGTCGTTTTCCGTCAAGCGGTTAGGGCTGATCGCTGTGGTGATCTGTTGATTTCTCGCATAGGAAGGAAGCGTGATTTCTGACAGACCAATCAGCGTCCCGTCACCAAGTCCACTGCGTTCGGAAGCGCCAATAGGAGACAGCGTATACAGCATTGGGTCTGGCGCCGATGCGCAAGCCGCCATCCCGACGATCAGCCCGGAAAGCGTCAATAGTCGTCCGTAAAGCATGGCTAATTCCTTCCAACGATCAGGGCGTTTGGTTGTTCTTCGAGCCGAACCGCGAGCGCTGATAAAGACCTGGAGGCATCTCTAAGATCCCTTACCGCGCTGGACAGGTCGACATAGAGCTGAGAATCCGGTGACAGGCCGGACAGAGTGCTTTCACCTGCATCGGCGATCTGATTCAAATTGTTGATCAGCGCTGGCAGGTTGCGACTAGCTTCGTTTAGGCTGACAGCGAATTGATCAACTGAAGAGAGCGTGGTGTTCAGTTCGCGCGGTAATTGTTGCATATCAGGGCTGGCGACGAAGGCGTTTGCACTATCAAGAAGGCGGACAGCTGAGACCACCAAATCTTCAAGTGGCAGGTCCGCCAGGTTGGCGACGAGATCTTCAGCATCTTCGGCGATTGCGTCCAGTTCAGACGGTGCCGTTGGTAATCTGGGATAGGGCAACTCAGTGAAATCGATGGATGTTGGACCTGTACCGATCCCATCTATAAATCGGACCAATTTTCGACCGGTAAGTATGTTGCCAGTCGCCAGACGCACGCGCATGCCTGAGTTGACCCAATCTTGAAGTTCCTGTTGGCCCTCCTCGATGTCAGAGAATTCAAGTCCAATTCGGCTGGGTTGAAGCTCTATAATGACGTCAACCAGATTTCTGCCTGGCTCAGCTTCCAAGTCCAGTTGGAGATCGACGACTGTGCCAATTCGGATACCCTGCCATTCCACCGGTGCGCCGGGTTCCAGTCCCGCCACAGAGCTATCGAAGGACAGGGCAAAGCGAACGGCAAGATCGTCTCCGGCCTCAAACTGGCTTTCTACGGCGTCTTGGCGATTTCGGAACAGCCGGAAGCGGGCATTCTCTTCAATGGACTCACCGGAAATATCTGTGCTGACTTGGCCGAAAGCCACGCCACCACTGAGCAGGGCTTCTAGCGACGCCAGATTGATTGATAGACCGTCTGTTCCTGCATCCACTGAAACGCCGGAAACGTTCCAAAATTGAGAGGAGCGCGTGATGAGTTGATCATAAGGCGCCTCAATGAAGGCCGAATACTCTATGGATCGATAGTCTTCAGAAAGCTCTCGACTTTCTACACGACCAACAGAAACACCTCGAAAATAAACCGGTGAACCGACATTTACCGACCCGGCCATAGGGGCGGTTAGGATCACGTGTCGTCCTTCGGCGCTTGGTGGTGTGAGAGGCTGTTTACTTAAGCCTTCGAAGCGACGGCGGCGCTCTTTCGGTTCACTGGACCAGTCAACTTCGATGTAAGAGCCTGAAAGGATCGTACTGAGGCCTGATAGATCCGTCCCGGATATATTAGCGCTGACGACCCAGAAATCTGTCGTCTCACCAAGGTAGGGCTCGATCTCTGGTTCGAGACGCGCCGTCACAATCACACCCTCGAGGCCATCAGCAAAACTGACATCTTCAACGATGCCGATCACCACATCCTTATGTTTGATTTCGGTTTTGTCCGCTTGGATCCCTTTGGCCTCTTTGAACTCGATTTCTACGAGAGGGCCTTGGTTCGCCAGGGATTGCCAGGCTACGAGTCCGCCGAGGATTGCTGCGATTATGGGCACAAACCAAACCGGCGAAACTCCACGATGATTAGCCTTTTCGATATGCAGTGCACTCGGTTCAGTCTGCGACATGGTCATTCCCTTCCGATGGGCGACGTCTGTCCCAGATCAATCTTGGGTCCAGGCTCATCGCTGAGAACATCGTGAAAATCACGGACATGGCAAACGCATCCACGCCGAGGCCGGGCACAATTGACATGAGACCACCAACCTGGATCAAAGCTGCGAGGGCTGCGACCACGAACACGTCAATCATCGACCAACGGCCAATGACCTCTACGGCTGTATGCGCGAAGTGGCGTCGGTGCTCACTAATGGTCCAGCCGCGCTGGATGGAACAGGCAAGCCAAGCGATGACCACGAATTTAGTGACCGGCACAACAATACTTGCAAAGAAAATCACGGCTGCGATATCAAGGCTACCATGATGCACAAGCGCCAGCACCCCTCCCATGATGGTTGATGGACTATCGCCAGAGACCGATCGCGTGATCATGATCGGCAATACATTGCCCGGAATGTAGGCAATCACGCCAGCGATCCAGAAGGCCCAGACATATTGAAGCGAACGGGGATTTCGTAGGCTCGTTTTGCGACCACATACGACACAGCCCTCGCCAGGCTGGTCTGTTAGCGTTCCACATGTTCGGCAAACGGCCCAGCCGCGATCCTGTGCTTTAATCATGGCATTCGCCGAATATCTTGCCAGATCGTATCTCGGCAGACGGCTGATGCCCCCATAGCCAACACGACGATTAGACCTGACATCGCCCAAAAAGCAGGCCCCAATGTAATGTCTGCCAGCTTTCCCACTTTCACTAGGGAAACGATCACACCGATCATGAAGATTTCAGCCATAGTCCACGGCTCCAGCATTTGGGCGAAGCGAAATGACCATGCATGCGGGCGTCCAGTCGAGCGCCTGCCACGAAGACTCATGCCGACAAAAAATAGAAGGACAATCCGGCTGAGCGGAAACAACAGGATAAACGCAGCACAGATCACTGCGAGGTTCGGCATTCCATTGTCCCAGAGCACTCTTATGGAATCGATGACCGAAATCTCGTTCGATAATCCTGATCGCTCCATTCGCATGAAAGGGAAACTGATGGCGACCGCATAGAGGATCAGGCTCGCCAGCATTAGAGCAATCGTCCGCTCAGCGCTGCGATGTTTGTTCGTTAGAATAACGGAGTGACAGTGACCGCATTTGACACGCTCGCCTTCCGCGAGCTTTGGCCTGCGCCAGAGCGCATCACAATAGGGACACGCAAGCCACTCACGGTTTAACGCGTCGATCGCACGCTGACGGTCTTGAGGCGTTCCTGACACATTCTCCCCGACTACGCTTAGCTCCTGCTCGTTATGTAGAGATCATCTCTTCATCGCGTATGATGCAGGACACCGAAGTGTCTTCGCACGCGCTATAAGACAGTCAAGTGCTGTACTTTCAGCCATTTCAGCGTGTTTGCCGATCAAGCTAGCGTAACGAACAAACGGCTAAACCCCAACAAAAGCCAATACTCTCAACGTATTCCAAGGCATCAGTGTCTGCCCGATATACTATCGAGGTACGCTTTTCGACCTTTTGTACAAAATTTGTACATACAGTGTCAGTTGAAGCACCTTGTATAGATATTTTGTTCGATCCAGCATCGGGAATACGGAATACAATTTTCAAGGGTTGGGAGATCTTCGAGACCCGGACATTCCAGAAAGTGCAAGAAATCTTTGATCGTCAATCATCTCGCGGGTCGTGCTGCGGGTTTATACGGAAGGTTGTTAGATGGCTGTAAGCCTATTCGACGTCTCAGTTTTAAGAAACACAAAGCGTCAAAAACGTGACTATGTCCCAAGTGCCTGTATAATCATTGCGGTCTTGGTTCTCGCCAGCGCTTGCTCACAACAGACCGAAGACACGTTTGAGGCTAAGCCGCGCCCTATAAAACTCATCGTGACAGAAAAGGCGGGAACGGAATTTCCAGTGAGTTTTCCTGCTGTCGTCGAAGCATCACAGTCTTCTGTACTCACCTTCCAAGTCTCAGGTTTGTTACAAGACCTTCCTGTTAGAGAAGGACAGCAACTGAATCGCGGTGATCTCATTGGCCGCTTGAATCAAAGAGACTTTCAGAGCAACCTTAATTCCGCGCGCGCACAATATGAAAATGCGGACACAGAATACCAGCGAGCCTCCCGCCTTGCTGAACAAGACGCTATTTCACGAAGCGTTCTGGATCAGCGCAAGTCACAACGCGATATTACGTTCGCTGCATTTCAAACGGCTCAAAAAGCGCTCGACGATACAGTTCTGAGAGCCCCGTTCGACGGCTCAGTTGCTGAAATTTTCACTGAGAATTTCCAAAACGTCTCGGCACAGGAGCCAATCATAACGCTACAGAGTGGTGGGAGTGTGGACGCCGTCGTTGATGTTCCAGCAAGAATTGTTGCCCGTGTTCCTGAAATTGACCCTATTGGGACAGTGATGACTTTGGACGCTGCTCCAAACATCGAAATCGAAGCAGAATTCAAGGAATCGTCCGGTCAATCTGACCCGACAACACAGACCTATCGCGCGCGGTTTTCTTTCGACCCACCAGACAACCTTCTCGTCTTACCCGGTATGACCGGAAAGATTGAGAGTCGTTTTGTCTACAGTGGAGACGATATCGATTTCGGCGTATCTGTACCAGCGAGTGCGATATTGAGCGACGGCGAAGCGCGCTTTGTCTGGGTGGTCGATCAGGACTCAATGACCGTGTCCAAGCGTCCTGTCACCTTGGCTGTAGAACGATTTGTCGAAACTGTTTCGGTCATTGAAGGGCTCGAAGGTGGTGAAGTGATTGCCGGCGCGGGCGCGTCTTATCTGGTGGATGGCATGGAAGTTCGCGCCTGGGATGGCGCAGACACATTGCGCTAAGGGCGACGCGTTATGAATTTAGCTGAGTTTTCAATCAAAAACCGCCTTATTATGGTGCTCATCATCCTGTTGTCCGTATTCGGAGGCTGGAATGCGTACCAAACTATGCCTCGCTTTGAAGATCCTGAATTTACGATCCGAACAGCACAAGTCTTAACACAATACCCGGGAGCAAGTGCAGAAGAGGTCGCTGACGAAGTCTCAGACGCCTTGGAAACAGCAATACAGGAATTGCAGGAAGTCGATGATATCCGCGCGACCGCACGCGCAGGCTTCTCAGAAATAGAGGTTGATATCAAATTTGACTTTTCCCCTGATAAGTCGGCGCTTCAAGGCGTTTGGACCAAATTACGCAATAAGGTAAATGATGCGTACGCAGACTTACCGCCCGGCGCATCTCAACCCATCGTGTTTGACGAATTCGGCGATGTCTATGGCGTTTACTATCTCCTGACCGGAGAAGGCTATTCCCCAAGAGAACTTCTGGAATATGCCAAAGCGCTAAGAACTGAGCTGTTGCAAATTGAGGGTGTTGCGAAAGTCAGTTTCGCTGGCGAGCAAACCGAGACGATTTATGTCGAAATCTCCAGAGAGCGTGCCTCAGCCCTAGGTTTATCCCTTAATAGCATATTCAGTGCTCTTGAGACGCAGAATTCTGTCCTCTCGGCTGGCGATGTAAAAATCGGTGAGACTCGCGTCGAGATATCCCCGTCAGGCAGCATCAGTTCACTCGACGCGATCAAAAATCTACTCGTTAGTACATCCACCGACAGCAGACTGATTTACTTGCAAGATGTGGCAGACGTTTACCGGGACTATGCTGACCCGCCAAGTCAACTCATTCGCTACGACGCTCAACCTGCCTTAGCTATTGGGATTTCCAATGTTACTGGCGCAAATGTTGTTAAGATGGGTGAAGCCATTGATGCGGCGCTTGCTGCAAGCGAAACGCGTCGCCCAATCGGAATGGAACTCAACGAGTTTTACCATCAGGGCAAAGTCGTCAACGCTTCGATTGTTGATTTCTTCGTGAATGTCGCCATGGCCGTTGCGATCGTTCTCATCACGCTGCTGATTTTTATGGGCTTAAGGTCGGGCATCGTCATCGGCTTGGGTCTTGTCCTGACCATCGCGGCGACACTCGCTGTCATGCAGATCGCTGACATACCCATGCACCGAATATCATTGGGGGCTTTGATCATTGCACTTGGTATGCTGGTTGATAACGCGATTGTTGTCACTGAGGGCGTTCTTGTCGGAACTCAGGCCGGTAAGCGTAAGCTGGATGTTGCCAAAGATATTGTCTCAAAGTCAGTCTGGCCGCTCTTTGGCGGAACCGTTGTCGGGATATTGGCTTTTGCCCCTGTCGGTTTTGCGCCCGGAGAGACCGCGGAGTATACGGGGCACCTATTTTGGGTGATTATGATATCGCTTTTGTTTAGCTGGATATTTGCGCTCACGATAACACCATTTTTATGCGACTTGCTCTTCAAGGAAATCCCACTCGATCAAGTCCAAGAGAAAAAAGACGGCCGTTTAACACAGCTTTTCAAGAGCTTTGTTCGTCTCGCCTTGCATGGACGATATGTCTTCGTCGCGGCCGCGATTGCTCTATTTGCGACGGCAGTATGGGGTTTCGGGTTCGTAAAAGGTGGCTTCTTCCCAGCATCCACGACGCCGCAAATTGTCGTCGATTATTGGTTACCTGAAAACGTCGATATCTCTACGACAGCTGCCGACATGCAAGCGATGGAAGCTCATGTCGCCGAGTTAGACGGCGTTGAGCATGTCCAAACTCTCATAGGCGGCGGCGCGCTCCGTTACATGCTGATTTATGCCTTTGAATCTCAGAATGCTTCATACGGTCAGCTATTGGTTCAAACCGAGAGTTTTGACGAAATTCCCGGTCTTATCCCTGTCATTCAGGATTATCTCGATGAGCGTTTTCCCAACGGCCAAGGAAAGGTATGGCGCTTCACAATGGGTCCGGGCGGCGGTTCGAAAATTGAAGCCAAGTTTTCAGGTCCTGACCCAAACGTGTTGCGCAGGTTAGCTGATGAAGCCAAGGCGATCATTATTGCTGACGGTCGCGCAATCTCTATCAAAGATGACTGGCGCCAACGGGTCAGCGTGATTGAGCCGATTTATTCCGAGCGTGCCGGCCGGCAACTTGGTATCTCGCGGGAAGACTTTGCGAACGCTCTACAGACAAATTTTTCTGGTCGCCGCGTCGGCGTTTATAGGGACGGGGATACCTTAATCCCGATCGTCTCGCGAGCGCCTGCGAATGAGCGAAGGGGCATCGTCAATATTCGAGAGATCGAAATTCTGAGCAGTGCAACGGGCCAAACTGTGCCGCTTGGCCAAGTCGCAGACGGTATCACAACAAATTGGCGCAATGCTCAATTAATTCGCGAGAATAGAGTTTGGACCATTAAGGCCCAAGCAGATCCGCGACCGGATGAATTAGCATCCGAATTATTGGCAAGAGTACAGGGTCCCATCGAAGCCATCCCGCTGCCTGATGGCTACGACCTGACTTGGGATGGTGAAATCGGTAACTCAGAAGAGGCAAATGCCAGTCTGGCCAGTACCTTTCCTATCGCCTTTGGCGCAATGATTTTAACCGTGATCCTTCTGTTCAATTCCATTCGCCAGCCTCTTGTCATCTGGCTACTCGTTCCGCTCATAATCGTTGGCGTCGTGGTCGGCCTCGTGCTTACCCAGATTCCTCTCGAGTTTATGGGCCTTCTTGGTCTCTTATCGCTGTCAGGTCTGCTGATTAAGAACGCGATTGTTCTCGTCGATCAGATGGACCTAGAGATTAGTGAGGGCAAACCCCGCTTCGATGCGGTGGTCGACTCTGCTGCAAGTCGGGTTCGTCCTGTCCTTATGGGGTCTTTGACGACAATTCTGGGCGTTCTTCCGCTCATTACGGACGCATTCTTCCGGTCAATGGCCGTGGTTTTGGTCTTCGGATTGAGTTTTGCCACGGTTCTCACGCTCATTGGTGCCCCGGTTCTGTATGCAATTTTCTTTGGAATTCGCTCATCCGAGACAGCATTAAACACGACAAAAGCGAGTTAGACTATGAAGACGTACAAAACGCTATTTGCCATAAGTGCAAGTTTATTGATCCTTTCAGCGTGTGCCAGTACGGGCACGACAGAGGACACCGCGACGGCGACGCAAGCCAGTCTTCCAGAATTACCAAATACATGGGCGATGGCTCAAGAACGAGTTGGTGACGTTGAAGTCGGATGGATTGCCTCCTTCCAGGACCCTGTCTTGACGGCTCTGGTTGAAGAGGCCCAGTCGAACAATAAAAATCTACAAGCTGCCGCCGCAAGCGTAGATCGCGCCAATGCACTCGCTCGACAAGCAGGCGCAGCACTTAGCCCCAGCGTAACAGGGATCGCTGGCGCGTCTGAAACAGGCGGTTTCAGCGGAAACGGATCAAGTTCAGCCTTCGAGGCAGGTTTACAGATTGACTGGGAAGTTGATGTCTGGGGTCGTATTCGCTCAGGCGAACAAGCTGCGGTCGCAAGCGCGGAAGCCGCAGAAGCAGATTTTATTTTCACTCAATATTCAATCGCGGCTGGCGTCGCTCAGGCCTATTTCATCGCGATTGAAGCCGGCATTCAGGAGGATATCGCCAAACAAACGACTCAGTCTCTCGAAGAAACGCTCCGGATCGTAACCGTGCAATACGACAATGGTCTGGCGAATTCTCAGGATCTTGCTCTCGCCAAAAGTGATCTGGCATCGTCACGTGATGTCGTCGCGAACGCGGGAGGAGCACGCCGAGACGCCCTTAGAGCTTTGGAAGTTTTACTTGGACGATACCCTGCCGCCGATTTTAGCGTCAAAAAAACACTTCCTGCAACGCCACGGGCGCCCGGCGCAGGCGTTCCCTCAGACATTCTCGAACGTCGACCTGATCTGATCGCTGCTGAACGTAACATTGCTGCGGCCTTTAATCGTCTTGATGAAGCTAAGGCCGCTCGTCTTCCTCGGTTTTCACTAACGAGTACGGTTGGTGGGGCGTCGACAGATTTATCCGATATCTTCGATCCCGCGAGTTTGGCATGGAGCGTCATTGGGAATCTGACTGCGCCAATATTTGATGGCGGTCAGCGTCAAGCCCAAGTTGAAATATCGACAGCTGAGCAAGAGCAAGCTGTCGCTGAGTACGCTCAAGCAGCCCTTGAGGCCTTCGATGAGGTTGAGACTGGGCTCGACCAAGGAGTCGTTCTGCAAAATCGCCTCAGCGCTTTGAATGAAGCCGCCGCAGAAGCTGATCGCGCATTCAGGGTCGCTCAACTTCGCTACGAAGAAGGAGAAACCGACCTCATAGACGTTTTGAGTATACAGCAGCGCGTTTTTACGGCTCAGAGCGACCGTGCTTCTGTAGAGCGCCTATTACTCGACCAGCGCGTCACGCTCAATCTCGCACTCGGTGGATCATGGCAATAGGTGGGTTTGGTTTCTCAATGATAATGTAGACGCATCCGAGGCGATTATTTTGCTGACGCAGATCATGATTGGATTTCTATGGACCTGTCTGACAGTCGGCATTTCTGTTGGCTTTATCATTGCGCTTGATAAAATGCTCGATCCCACAATCCACTTCTTTCAAAAAACCAATCCGATCTTGCGCGACTGGACGCTTTTGATGATCAGCGTCTCATGGATGATGCTGGGAATTGTCGTTATTGTTTTTGTCTGGGCAAGTCTGTTCTGGGTTTTAGGTATTTTTGAAACGCTGGAAGCCGCCAACTATTTTTCTTTCATTTCAATCACCACTCTTGGCTTTGGCGATATTCTCTTGCCGGACCCCTGGCGCTTACTCTCAGGGTTCGTAGCGGCTGATGGCTTTATCATTTTCGGTCTCTACACAGCAGCGCTGTTCGACATTCTGAGCCGTCTTCGCGCGATTAACAAAATCAAAAGCGAGCCTCGCCCGCATTAAAGGAGTTGGGAAATGAACCGATTACTCAGTGCGATAGCCCTTATCGTATTTGCCGCAATGGCGTGGACTCCGCTTGGACAGCAAGCCTTTCTGGAACGCAATTGGATGAAGGTTGGAGCATTTATAGCGCCAATTATCATATTCATGGCGTTCCATGCCCGCGGCACCTCAAAAACGCCCTTCCTACAAGATATTTCATTGATGGCTTCTATTCTGACTGTCTCGTATTTAGTCCACCAGGTCGAGGAGCACTGGATAGATATTCTGGGGCGAGAATATCCTCTTTACGACTTTTTGAACACGTTAATCGCCGATGTCGCAGGCGAAGATCGCTATGGCGTGCTCACACCAAGTGCCCTTTTTTATGTCAACGCAGGCATGGTTTGGACGGTGGGTTTTACAGCTATTCTCGTAAGCCCAAGATTTTCGTTCCCGGCAATCGCGATGGCCGGTCTCATGTTGGTCAACGGCATTGCTCATTTGCTTAATGCAGCGGCTTATCAAAGTTATAATTCGGGTCTGCTCACAGGCACACTGATCTTTATTCCTATCGGCATCCTATTTTACAGAAGCCTGCTCAAAGAGAGAAAAGCCACTCGGATTATGCTTGCAGCAGGCATTGGCTGGGGTTTCCTGGGGCATGTGTTCCTGTTTGCAGGAATTTTCACCGCCAATGTGTACGGCCTTTTCCCGGTCGAGCTGTATTATGCTGGCCTTATACTTTGGGGCCTGGTGCCACTCTTTCTGTTCAGATCGCAGCAAAGCTTGGACGCTAGATCATGACAGGTAAAAAAGAAAATCGATTTTGCGGCATCGCGTGTTTGGCTTGGCTTTAGCCTCTCAATTAGTATTGGAGCCATTTGCTTTTGCAGAAGACGACCCCGTTGAAGCTGTCGTCACATCTCTCGAAAATGACTTTTTACCGGATCAGACAATAATCACACGAATGGTTTGAGCCTGATTTAGTCCAGCGATAAGATCATGGCTTAAGATGAGAGGTCTTTGGTTTCAAATTGGGCGCGTTTCGGATCATTCTTACTGGGATTCCACCCTTGATCTAGAACAGCCCTATGTCGGCTTCAGCGTGATCCATGAATGGAACACACCAACAGATATGCGCATACTATTTACCGCTCGACGGGACAGCCTTTCGCGACCTTTTCTTCAAGTGGATAGGCTGGTAATATGCGCGTTCTTACGCGGCTTTTACGTTTATGTCTTTAAGTGAACAAAATAGAGACAAGAAATGGATAATTGGATGGCGGTTCGGACCGCCCTTTATGTCGCTCGCTATGGCACCGTCAGCGCGGCCGCGAAAGAACTTGAAATACACCGGGCAACCGTCATTCGTCATATTGATGAACTTGAACAAGTTCTGGGTGGGAAGTTGTTTCAAAGACATGCGCGTGGGTATCACTTAACCGAAGCGGGTCAGGATCTTCTAAACGTTGCCAGTGTAACAGAAGATCAATTGACAGAGCTTGCTGAGCGAATCCGTGCCAAGGCTACGCGCGTGCAGGGCAAACTGATCGTCACCTCGGTAGAAATCATGGATGATTATTTGCTGCCGGTCATTCAGGAATTTAGCGGTCTACACCCAGATACGCATGTCGATTTCAATATCAGCAATTCGGTCTTGAATCTAGAATACGGCGAAGCCCATGTCGCGATACGGGCTGGTCGCAGACCGGACCATCCCGATAATGTGGTCTTACCGCTGTTCACTTTGCACACCGCACTCTATGCGCACCGATCCTATCTTGATCAACATGGCGAATTCAAAGGACTAGACGACTTAACCAACCATCGTTTTATTGGTGATCCAAATGAGGCCTCTAATATTCCGTTTCGAGCATGGATGCGAAAATTCATACCCCCAGAAAATATGACATTCGTCAGCAATCAAAGCCGTATTCAGCGTAAAGCCGTGCATGCTGGACTTGCAATTGGATTTTTACCGAAGGATCAAGCGGCAACTAACCCGGACTTGGTCGAGGTCATGCCCAGCATGCAAAGCTGGGAAACCAAGTTCTGGATCACCACCCACGTTGATTTGCATCGTACAGCGAAGGTGCAGGCCTTTCTAAATATTCTAAAGGCGACCTATTCTGAGTTCAACGCCGTGCCAGACGGAGCGTAATCGTACTGATTAACCATCGTGTCGCCTGCGTATATGAGCGTCGTGTCGCTTAAATGTATTAGCGGTAGGCCAAGATCAAGAAATACTATCGAGCCTCGAGCACGAGTCCTCAGCTCTCTGAATGAGTTTGCTTTTCAAGTTCCAGTCGTCGAGCGGCGCTCGACTCGATATTTTATTTGGAGTTATGAATTGGGTTGATTATGCGCTTTGGCTTGCCTCCTATGCGGGTAACACGCCGTCCAGTTACTAGAAAGAAACCGGCCGTCTTATTGTTCGACGTGGCGATACCTATGCAGCCCTAGAGCAGACCTCCAATCAAACTCAGCTTTGAGTCCGTCTGCTCTTTGTCGCGGTCATAGAATTCGCCTTATCGGAGGGACATTTAGCTTGCCTGGATTTCAACCCATCTACTAAGCCCTGATCTTCCTTAGCCTCAGTTTGTTGGAGAATAGAACAGAAAAAATAAAAAGCCCTGCAACCACAAAGAGTTACAGGGCTAGTCTGGGTGCGGGAGTAGGATTTGAACCTACGACCTTCAGGTTATGAGCCTGACGAGCTACCGGACTGCTCCATCCCGCGTCAGTGTGGACCTTGCTCAAAAGCAAACTCCGGAAACAAAAAAACCGGCACGAGGCCGGTTCAAACTGTCCTCTGTAAACACAGAGGGCTCGAACCCGTCGAGCAATCTAAGGGAAGATGTCTGCAAGATTTAAGACTTATTTCAGCTGACCCGGCAGCGACTTACTCTCCCGCGCCTTAAGACGCAGTACCATCAGCGCTAGGGGACTTAACGGCCGAGTTCGGGATGGGATCGGGTGGGGAACCCCTGCCATAACCACCGGGTCGGCAGAAATAAG
>JBCDKW010000004.1:0-186236 GCA_038746145.1 Pseudomonadota bacterium | reverse complement strand
GGATATAAACCACCCGCACCAAGAACCATCTTGCCCGCGACCTTCATGCCGCCTTATAGGTTGGAGGCGGCATGAACGCCGCTACAAACCAACCGTCGATCCTAACATTACGGTTGGGCCAGTCAGATCAGGCAGGCCATGGTCAGGTTGCGGCCAGCGCCTGCGGAATAAAAGCCGCGCTAGGGAAAGTTCTTTGACCAAGCGCCAACATGAGATTTTGATACGCATTGCTCAGGGCTTCCAGACGAAACAGATTGCCTATGATCTGGGAATAAAGCCAGAAACAGTATCTGCTCATCTTTCAGCAATCCGAAGAAAAGTTCGGGCTAAAAACAATGCACATACAATATATAAGATTTTCTCTTAAGGGATAAATTAGGGGATCGGACATGATGATACTTAAAAATTCCATTTCCAATTTTTGAATACCCAAGGAAGACGTATAACTTTCGGCTCTGTTCTGAGTTGCGACTGTTGTTCAATATATGTTGATCTATTCAGATAAAGATCTGATATTCCGTGATCAACATCTAGAACTTCGCCCCAGGATTTCATCAAGGCGCTTTGGAAAGACGTATCAACCATAATTCTGCCAGGATATATTAAAGTTTTATGTGTCTGTTTTCGTATCAAATAAGATTGGACGCAGGCTATTAACAGTAAGCAAATAGTACCTTGTATATCTTTCAGAGGAACAGAGAATAATGAATTGTCAAAATTTATTGGAAACCCGTTTCGTAAAAGTAAAATGTGTCCGTCTCCATATTGCATTTCCAAATTCGGTATAGATCCAATATCGTATTGACTTTCAGGATCGTATGCATTGCTCTCAAAAAACAATGATTTCAGTTTATAGAATTCAACATCACCGCTCGAAACTGATACAAAGACTTTCTTTTCTTTTAAAATGAATTGGTCTCTTGAAACAAACGACTTTGAAATATCCTTACCAGTCGCTCCGATGATGACATCGCAAGCGTTGACGATTTCGTTGATACTTTTCGCAATCCTAATACCTGATTTCGCATTGATATCGGAACGGCTGTCAAAAGCGTAGATAGAGTAACCATCTACTAAGAGGCTTTCTGCTATCGCTTGTCCGACGTACCCAAGCCCGATAATTCCGATTATCGGCGACCGTAAGTCATGCAAAACGCTAATTAGTCTTTCATACACTGCTTTAGCAATCAGAGGCGGTTCAAAAATGCGTTTCGCTGCACTAGAGGATACGTCTACTGTGGGGAATTTTAGTGATTTGATGCCATATTGATGAATTCCACTGCCTGTTTGTTCGACACCACAAAAAAATGCGCTTGGTTTATTTATAAGTGTATCAGCGCTAGCTAATAAGTGACCGCCATCATCCAGTAACACTGTGTTTTCAAAATTTAGAGCGTTGCTATGATTGTATCTTTTGGATAGTTCACGTAAGTCGAAGTATATATCTGCATCAGATGAAACTCCAATTTTATATTTATCCCTAAGCGGCGTATTTATGTTTCTATTTCTCAGTTCTTCAATAATATCTGCGTTACTAGAGTAATTTTTCCCGCAAACAAACATATTTGAATATTTGATGCCAAGATCGCTTAATGCATCAAAAAGGTATAAAGACTGCTGCATCAAATGCTGCACGGCAAATATGGTCGTGTCGGGATTAAACCGAAACCCGTTATCATCTATACATTTGACGAGGTTTTTAAGTACTTGCATCGTTTCCGATTGTGCTAAGAAATGCACTTTTAAAATAGTGCGATTTTTTATATGGGGCACAATCCTTTGTGGCAGATTCTACATAGAATTTATTGCAGAATTCTAAGTACGAATTAGCGTCAATAGGCTGGTATCCCATCGTGAGAAACTCTTTTTTTAGGGAAGATGTTAATGACGTCATAGTCTTTGCATTCCCAGTCGCCTCTGTGAGAGGTGATAAAAGTGGCCGTCTGAGGAAATATAGCGCTGGCTCTCCATGCAGCGCAGGCCTCAGAAGCCAGAATTGCGCACTTGGATGGATAAGAGGACGGTTTCCCGATTTTAGAAGAGTGTCTATAATAGAGAAAGGCATTAATTCCTCATTGAGATTGTATCCTTTGTTCATAGGGATAAGTCCAAGACGCCCGCCTGCGTTGATGCTCGATACTGCAAGTCTGTGGTGAGCGTCAGGTATTTTTGTTCGCTCTTTTGTTACAAGCCTGTACTCTTCATTCATGCTACTAATTCGTCTGTTTAGCGTGTGCATCTGAGATAATGCTTGTTTGTAGATTTTACTCGTAAGACCGGGAATAGAAGCAGCTCGTTCAAGAAACTTTGAACTGAATACGAGTATCTCACATTCCCACTTTTTTTTCATGTGGAAAAGTAGTTCAGCAAAATACAACCCGTACATTAGTCGACTATTTGTGCCATCTTTCAAATCAGGCTGAAACGTTGTGTAGCTATCGGTCAATGAAGCCTTCAGACGCTCGTCGGTCTTAGAAATCGCCGTTAGGTATGGTCTCGCCTTGTTAGCATCACCGAGCGGCAGAAGGCTTAACAGTGAAGTTGCACCCGCCCGGGCTTGCAGATCGATCTGCTGAAAATCTGGTAATAAGTTCTCGAATAACCCAAAAAAATCGCCAGGTCGTAAATAGTATATTGGGGTAGATCGGGATTTTGGACCATCCTCGTCATACCTGATTGGCAGTAAATGAAAAAGTTCGATAGCTTTGTCTACTACTAGACCTATAGGTAAGCCGTCTCCAATATCTTTAGGATAATCCAAAAATTCTAGATCGTCTTGAGTAAGTAGGTCCTGCCATGCGAAGCTACCATCCTTGATAATCTTTTGTCCGTATGGGGCTTTAACCGACACTACTTTTTCAGCGCCCAAATCTCCTAGGCTGTCCAGTAAGTCAGTATACCCCTCAAAAACTTTGGGATGACTTCTTCGCACTTTATCCCAAGAAGTTTGTTTGTTCTCCGATTTCATTATTTTGTCCCACAATCTTATTGTGGGTAATGTTAAGGTTATAAACGGGAATGTCACTCGAAACCTTATTTGAGTGAGATACGACTATTAGGCCGAAGCCTGCGTTCACTAAAGCGCCCATAATCTTGTTTGTAGATGTGATAAGGCGTTTTTCGAAACCAATCGTGGGTTCATCAATGAATAGCCATGACGCTCCACTCAGTAGCGCACCGGCTAGTGTTATTCTCTTCAAGACTGGTAGTGGTGTTTCAAAGGGCTCGAAATCCAGAAATTCCTGAAATCCTAACCCGTGTGCAACGTCATGAATTTTGAACGGCCAATCAGTTGGTGACGCCTCTGTTACTAATTCTAAGTATGACCGATTGGACTTGCTCACGATCTGCTCAAATGGATTTTGCCGTACATGAAAGAACCTCCTATGGGGATCTTTCTTCAGGTCGACTTGAAGATTGCCGAACGATATGGAGCCTGTGTTGGGGGTGATTACGCCCGTTAGAAGCTTTGCTAGTGTTGACTTTCCAGTGCCATTCAGGCCGTGCAGGTGAATTATTCTACCGGGGTCTAAGCTCAGGTTGACGCGTTCAAAGATTTTAGGTGATCTTTTGCCATAACGAAATGATACCTCGTCTAGTAATATTGTGGGGCTCTCAATTTTTATATCCGAACAAATGTGTAATAAACGGTCTAAGTTTGTGTCGAGGTTTAGCGATGTCCCCGTAATTTCTTGTGGAACTGTTTCGTCGAATTTGAGACCCGCGTTACCCATTTCCCAACCTGATATCCAGATCTGCTTTTTGGTACATACAACGTCACGGATTTTTCTGGCTATCTCTCTCCTTTTGATGAAGTCTATCTGCGAAAATAGCCCATCAATATAAAGGTAATCTGGTTTCGCCATGTTTAGAAGCACTAGGTTGAACATTGCGAGCTCGCCGCCTGACAACGAATTTAACTTTCTCTCTAGTCCATGATGAGACGCGAAACTTTCTAAATAAGCATTTTGACTATTCATACTGGCGGCAATTTTTCCACTAGCATGGACCCTGATCTCACCTGCAATCGTCCTTGAAAGCCCAGATAGATTTATTTCTGGTATTGGATGCAAATACCTGCAGGATACCTCTTGAGGTTGATTTAGAATCTCAGACTTCATCGAGGCTGTTCGGCCCGAAAAATTTTCCCCATCTAGATAAATTAATCTTGTCATCGCTATGCCAATGAAAAAACGAGAACGCTTATGGCTGTCGCCACTACGGTCGCAGAAGCAAATCCCGAGTAGTGGCGTGGACTATTGTAGCTTTTCAGAAAATTATCATAGCCACTCAAATGCCACTTGACCTCGAATCGGCTCAGGCTTGATGCTAAAGCAGCTATCCACGATGCGCCGATCATTTTTGGGAGACCTAGAAAGGTGTCTATGAGGCCGTGCTTTACGATTTTCTGAGCTTGAAGCGCTTCACGAGTGCGTAGTGTCGATGCACCAAGCGACGCGCTTCCGGAAAAACCAGAAACGGCAATGACTGACAATGAGTGAGGCGCACGGAGGTGTCTTAGAACAAAGTACAGGTCACCATCATCAATCAGTAGAAAACCGACTGCTAGAAGAAACGCAGAAGAAAATGTTGCTGACAGCCTTTCCAAGTTTTCGCTTCCTAGTGCTAAATCCATTGCGTCCTTGATTGATGGTTCCGAGAAATCGAAAGCCACAAAGCTCCACAGTAACGTTGCTGAAAGGAAAAGCAGAAAAATGGCTGAGAGCAACTT
This sequence comes from Pseudomonadota bacterium, assembly GCA_038746145.1. GTDB lineage: Bacteria > Pseudomonadota > Alphaproteobacteria > Caulobacterales > Hyphomonadaceae > Henriciella. Next base: position 181,504 of record JBCDKW010000004.1, on the reverse strand, counting down.
ACTGACATCAAGTAATTTTTTATTTACCGCAGACAGTAAGGAACCCAAAAACGTTCCAAACAGCGCGATTTCATAAGATGCAGTCCAGAGGATTGCAAAGGATGCGAGTATTAAGACTAAGAGACTCAGAGGATGAGGTGTGGCTGATTTCATGCCAGACTTTTCTTGACTTTTTCAGGTGTTGCCTTCGCAAGTGAATAACCGAGAAGTAGTTGAATTGTTTTATCCAATGGCTCAGACGCTATTCCTGATGCCAATACGCTTTCAAAAAGAGTAGCGCCAGATTTGAGGAAAAGAGCTGTAATAGCTGAAGCGCCCGCTCCAGTTATCCCTCCGAACACCATTGCAATTATTGGAGCACTAACAACGCCTGCCACTACTCCAAGTAATATACCACTCGGTATGAGGAGCGTGCCTTTTTTTAAAATTGACCCCTCTTTCTCATTAAATCTACTCAAGAAAGGCCGTATGCAGTAGAACGTGAAGGCGGCGATAGCTATTTGTGTTGGTATAAACCAAATCACAACAGGGTTAAATAATAACCCAGTTATCAAGAAGCTGGCACCGCCCACGAAAGCCGCATATAAAAAGCCCCGATGTCCTAAAGAGCCCGCGAGAAGTGCGAAAGCAATTGTTCCTGATGCATCAAGATATATTGGTAGTTTGACTGCGTTAACCAACACTCCGAGCCCTACGTTCATTGCAATGCAAACTGAGGCTAGTGTCATTATAGTGTAGGTCTGAAGGGTCTCATTCTTTGATGTCATAGCTATTCCTTTTTCCTCGATACTCCACTGAAAATAACAAGATTACAGCCGCTTTTATCGTGATCAATTCAGCGTAATAAGAATAACCCCTGAAAATGCAGTGTTATTCTAGGGTATCACAATTATTGAAGAATTTAGTTCATTTTTCAATGAACGTATAATATACACAAAATATAAAATTCATAAATTAGATATTATTAACCCTAATTAATATCGAATATTTAAAATGAATTTATCTTGAATATCTCGTTCATAAGCAAGCAGGAGTTTGGTTATGAATAAGTTGTTTAATATGATTGCTCAATTACTCGAGATAGTCAGCCAATCTGGAAGCGCTGGTTATTTCTCCCCTTTTATTGACTGGATCACATTAGGATATGCCATCTACCACGTGACGCGTCAGATCGTCAGTTTTAATCAGTTACGTTGGTTGGGCATTGCACTGCTTGCCTCGACCTTTTGTTTTTCCATCGCAACCCTGACTATTAAGGAGCCCGCGTCGTCATTGGGTGTCGAGAAAGCGTTACATGTTATCCCACGGGGTCAGGAGTATCTTCACGGTAAGTATTCTGTGGATATATTCTAACGCTTGCCCTGTGTTCAAAATTTCATCAACATTGCTATTCCTAACAGCTAAAGGATGTCGCCGAAATCTATGATATGCTCCCAAAATTGGTTTAAAGTTTCATCGTTGATGTCCACCATCTTCCGCTGAAAAAGGTCCGGGGGACCTTTTTCAGCGGAAGATGATTGCTTCTTAGCGGGTTCCGTATCGGGCTCCGCCCTCACATGAACCGATCTGAGGGCTCCTCTGATCATCCGTTACACTTCGTTTCGTAATGGATCGCGCTCAGGACAATTCTAATCCGACTTGGATTAACCAAAATAGGTAGTGAGTGCTCCAGCAAAGCCCCCTCACCATTTGCGAAAGTGTCTCGCATGAGTAAACTAAGCCTATGAAATCGCCAAAAATAACGATGTCGTCGCTCATATTTCTTATTTTTGCGGTTCTCTGCGGAATAATGGCGGTTTCAGTATGGCTTCATGTCCTTTTCCCAAAGGAAATAAACGGCAATCACTCCAGTGTAATAGGTCTTTTCTTGCAGTTTGCGTTTCAGGACATGCTGCCATTTTTTGTGTTTGCCGCACTCGTCGCCTGCTTGATTTTCTCTCTATTAGCTTTCAGCGCCGCATACCCATCAGAACACGATCCTGAATTTTATGAAGATGATTATGATGGAAACGATGAATACGAAAACGATTTCGAGGACTCCGACGACCCGTAATCTGCGTGCGCCAAACATAAAAAGAGACGCCGATCTTGCGATCAGCGCCTCTCTTGGTCTCACTTTCGAATCATACTAACAAGGCCTTGTGAGTTCTTGTCGTAGATTGTCTTTTGATACCGTGAAATTCCCCGTTCTGCTTATGCAGTTTTGTTGAATCTCGGCCTCCGTCTGTCGCCTTGCGGCTCCTGATTTTAGCCCTGCGTTTCGGATTGTCCTCCGGTCGCAGATACAGTCCTGTCTTTCCCGTCTAAGCCCGGTCCGACAGACGTCACTTGCCTTTCCTCTTCATCTCCACCTGATCCTTCGACTTGGCCGTTTCCGGTTTCGTCCCTTGATCTGGCTTCGTCAGAGCGCGACGTTCTTTTCGAGGGTTTTTTCGGTGGCTGCCGATGTCTGCCTCGAACGGGTACAGAATGCCCAACGCAGGTTGAGAGTCGAGTCGGACTCAAGCAATTATAGTTAATTTTCCACAGAAAGGGGGTGGCTGTGGATAGAATCTATAATTCGTTCCGGTTTCGATCTGAATTTTGGGCTCTTTTAGCCAGCGCAGCCGCGCATTGATTAGCTGATTTCGATCCACTGGATCAAAATTTTGCTGCGCAACCCGCTCATCAATCACCGTCCATTCTGAGCGCCGCAACGAAAGCTTCCTGCGGAATTTCGACTTTACCGAACTGGCGCATGCGCTGTTTACCCGCTTTCTGCTTCTCGAGGAGTTTCTTCTTGCGGGTCGCGTCGCCGCCATAGCATTTCGCGGTCACGTCTTTGCGGAGTGCTGAGATGGTCTCGCGGGCAATAATGCGCCCACCAATCGCCGCTTGAACCGGGATTTTGAACATCTGGCGCGGGATCAGGTCTTTCAGCCGCTCGCACATTTGGCGTCCACGGCTCTCCGCGCGATCCCGGTGGACGAGCATGGCGAGTGCATCGACGGGTTCATCGTTCACCAAGATATTCATTTTCACCAGGTTCTCAGCCCGGTGGCCGATAATCTCGTAGTCAAAGCTCGCATAGCCGCGCGAGATGGATTTTAGGCGGTCGTAGAAATCAAACACGACTTCGTTGAGCGGCAATTCGTACTGCACCATCGCGCGCCCACCGACATAGGACAGCTCGGTCTGAATGCCGCGACGATCCTGACAGAGCTTCAGGATCGATCCGAGATATTCATCCGGCGTGTAGATGGTCGATTTGATCCAAGGCTCGCGGATTTCAGCAATCTTGACCACGTCCGGCATGTCGGCCGGATTGTGCAGTTCAATTTCTTCGCCGTCAGTCATGGTCATCTCATAGACCACGCTCGGCGCAGTTGCGATCAGGTCGAGATCGAACTCACGGCTCAGGCGTTCCTGAATGATTTCGAGGTGGAGGAGGCCGAGGAAACCGCAGCGGAAGCCCATGCCGAGCGCAGCGCTGGTTTCCATCTCCCATGTGAAGCTCGCATCATTCAGGCGAAGCTTGCCCATCGCGCCGCGCAACTCATCAAAGTCACCCGCGTCCATCGGGAACAGACCGCAGAAGACAACGGGCTGCACATCTTTATAGCCGGGCAGGGCGTCTTCGCTGCCGTTCCTATCCGTGGTGATCGTATCACCGATGGCGCAGTCCGCGACTTCTTTGATTGAGGCGATCAGATAACCGACCTCACCGGGGCCGAGTTCATCGACATCAGTGGGTTTCGGCTTGAAGACCCCGACCTTGTCGACCTCATAGGTCGCGCCGGTCTTCATCATTTTGATCTTCATCTTCTTTTTCAGAACGCCGTCATGCATCCGAACGATGACAACGACGCCGAGGTATGGGTCATAATAGGCGTCAACCAGCGCGGCCTTTAGCGGATTATCCGCTTCACCTTCTGGCGGAGCAGGCAGGCGTTCAACGATGGCTTCGAGCACATCTTCAATACCGAGACCCGTCTTGGCCGAGATTTCAATCGCGTCGGAGGCATCGAGCCCGATCACGTCTTCGATCTGTTCTTTTACGGCGGGCACGTCGGCGGCGGGTAAGTCGATTTTGTTCAGGACAGGCACGATCTCATGGTCCTGCTCAATCGCTTGATACACATTGGCTAGCGTTTGCGCCTCTACACCCTGACTTGCGTCCACCACGAGGAGAGAGCCTTCACAGGCCGCAAGACAGCGCGAGACTTCATAAGAGAAGTCCACGTGGCCCGGCGTATCCATCAGGTTCAGGGCGTAGGTCTCGCCGTCTTTCGCTGTGTAATCGAGGCGCACGGTCTGAGCCTTGATGGTGATGCCGCGCTCTTTCTCAATGTCCATATTGTCGAGCACCTGCTCCGACATTTCACGGTCGGTGAGCGTGCCGGTCTGTTGGATCAGGCGATCCGCGAGGGTCGACTTGCCATGGTCAATGTGGGCAACGATGGAAAAATTGCGGATGCGATCACGTGGTGTCATGAGCGCTATATAGCGATGTGCGCGCAGGCCGCCTAGCGGTCAAATGTGCTCAAGGCACTTGGGCGCCATTGCAGCTTTCAGTGCGGGTTGGTTGAATACTTCGAAGGGATGTCGCAAAGCAATCGCCGTGAATAGAGCAATAGCAGGTTGTGACATTTATTCTCGGGGCCCAATCATTAATGAGCGCACGTGTTCGTTCATCCCAGGAGACAGCGAACAGATCGACCGTTTCGCCTGGTGCGACAACCCCACTGGATGGATTAACCATCGAGTAGTTTTCGTAACTGAAAGCCCGCTCCTCACCGAGTGTTTCGAGGATTGCCTGATCGACATCATCAATTTCTGATAATCCCAAGAAAAGCTTGATATCACCGATAAGGGCAGGGCCGACGCCTTTATTTGTCAGTATTAAGCGGAAGCCTTCACTATTGTAGCGCTGCTGCATGGAAACGGATGGCCAGACGGTCGCTTTCTGCTGCGTGCGCATAGCAGACACTTCCATCAGCGACACAAAGATCGCGGCAATCGAAAGGATAAGCGCCGCCAGTGTGAACAACCTGTTGAAGCGGCTATCGCGATGCAATTGCTCGAAAGCAAGTTCGAGCGGGCGGTCACCCTGTGGCTGTGTGCTTGTATCAGTCATACTCGCTATAGTAGCTTAGTTGGCGAATATCTCAACGTTTTGTATCCGCACCTCCACTGTAAATCCTTTGATTTGTATCGAGTTTTGGTTCACTCATCGTACTCTTGCTGTCTGAATATCTAAGAGTGAGCGCCGATGTTCCGCCTCTATAAACGCGATGAAGAGAATGAGCTGCGCGCCTATTATGAGGTGTGGGCTGAGCCTGCCCGCCGTCGCATCATTGAGCATTGGGGCGTCGTCGGCGAGGCCGGTGAGACGGAAACGCACCGAATCTGGTTCTTCGGCGGCCTGGAAAAGCAGTTCGAAAAGATCATGGCCCCTGCGCACGCTCAAGGCTTTGAAGAAATTGCACTCGGCGATTACGAAACTCTGATCGTGATGTTTACAGACCAGGACGACGTGCCCACGCCACAGGAAAGCGCCAGCGTCGCAGACCAGATCAATGAGATTCTGGGTTGGACAGGTCTCGGGTTTTGTGACGGCGATGAAGTGTCCGGTAAGGATATCGATCTAACGTGTCGCGTGGTCGCATCGGATATGGCGCGAGCGCTGATTGCAGAAGAGGCAAAGACTGACGCGCTGTTATCAGTATATTCGCTTCGGTTTGGGGAATAGAGTATAGACGTAGAATGCCGGACACCAGCACGCTCATCGATACAAAGCCCAAGAAAAAGGGTGCGATCACGCCGGAAGGCTGGCTAACCGATAGCTGGTATCTCGCGGCGTTGTCTGAGGATTTGAAGCCGGGCAAGCAATTTCGCAAAATGCTGCTGAACCAGCCGATCGTCTTGGGCCGCACCAAGGACGGTAAAGCGTTTGCGCTGCGCGATATTTGTGCGCACCGGATCGTGCCGCTTAGCACGGGACGTCAGGTCGATACTGACGGCGTAACGACCATTCAGTGCCCCTACCACGGTTGGCGTTTTGATACCGAAGGCGTCTGTCGGCATATCCCGTCGCTGACCGAGGACACACCCTACAAGCCGGAACGGATCAAGGTTCGCCGCTATCCGCTGTATGAATTGAACGGCATGGTTTTCATCTTCATCGCCGACAGTCCGCGGTTTGATGGCGAGCCTGACGTGCCAAAGCCCGATTTTGGGCCGCTGCCGGACAAGCCGAACTTTATTATTCGGGAGCGCTTCGACTGCCGCTTCGATGACGCGCTCTATGGCCTGATCGATCCCGGCCATGTTGCCTATGTGCACAGCCAGTGGTGGTGGCGCCCGGCCAGTGCGGGCAAAAAGATCAAGAAGAAGAGCTTTGTCCCCATGGAGCGCGGCTGGCAGATTGAGAAGCACAGCCCAAGCTCAAATTCGAAACTTTATCGTTGGGTGTTCGGTGATGAGGTGCAAACCGAGATTTGTTTCCAGCTGCCCTGTTTCCGGTGGGAGAAAATCTCGAACGACAAAGCGACCTTCCTGACGCTGACCTGTATGACCCCAAAAACCGAGTTTGAGACACATGTGACTCAGATCACCTATTGGACTGGCGCGCCCATTATCAGCGTGTTCAAACCGCTGGGTAAAATGATGGGCCGCAAATTCCTCGGTCAGGACAAGACCGTCACAACCTCACAAACGATGAATTCCGGCCACCATGGCGGCATGATCCTGATGGATGATGTGGACACGCAGTCGAAATGGTATCTGAAGGCGAAGAAAGAGTGGGCAACATCGCGTGCCGAGGGGCGTGAGTTTGTAAACCCGGTCAAGCCGACACAGCTGATTTGGCGGAGTTAGATTTCTAACTTATCGCGTCGGAACTGGCGCCTCGCCGCGATAGTCGTAGAAGCCGCGGCCGACTTTTTTGCCGACCCATCCGGCCTCAACATATTTCACCAGAAGCGGACAGGGGCGGTACTTCGTATCCGCGAGACCGTCATGCAGGACCTGCATAATCGATAGACACGTGTCCAGGCCGATAAAGTCGGCGAGCGTTAGCGGGCCCATGGGATGGTTCGCGCCGAGCTTCATGGCCGTGTCGATGCTTTCAACCGTGCCAACACCTTCATACAGCGCGTAGACCGCTTCATTGATCATCGGGACGAGGACACGGTTCACGATAAAGGCCGGATAGTCCTCCGCATTCGTCGTTGTCTTGCCGAGCCGCGATGCAAACTCCAGCGCGGTCTCGTAAGTGTCCTGATCGGTGGCGAGGCCGCGAATGATCTCCATCAGTTTCATCAGCGGCACGGGGTTCATGAAGTGCAGGCCGATGAATTTTTCCGGGCGATCTGTGGTGGAGGCGAGGCGCGTGACCGAGATCGAGCTGGTATTCGTCGCCAGAAACGTATGCTCCGGCACGACATTACAGAGACCAGCGAAAATCTTCTCTTTGATCTCGCGGTTTTCCGTGGCGGCCTCGATGGCGAGGTCGGTTTCAGCGAAGGGAGAGAGACTCGTCGTCGCTTTGATGCGGCCTAACCCAGTCTCCATTTCATCTTTGGAGATGAGATCGCGAGACAGTTGTCGCGTCATGTTTTTCTCAATCGCGACCATGCCTTTGTCGAGCGCGTCCTGAGAAATATCGTTCAGAATGACGTCATATCCTGCCAGCGCGCAGACATGGGCGATGCCATTGCCCATCTGCCCCGCGCCAACGACACCGATGGTTTTGAGCTGTGTCATATGAGCCTCCCGGACATTTCACACTCGTATGTGCCTAGCTTGCGTGAGCGCTGTAGCAAAGCAAGCCTAGACCTTTGTCTCAGTGTAGTTTGGTCTGAGTTGTCGCTGCATTGCAACATTTATTGCGGACTTTCGCCTAGCTCATGGCAGATTTAATGTCGCTGACCAGATCCAGCTTCTCCCAGCTGAAGCCGCCATCTGCATCCGGCTCCCGCCCAAAGTGACCGTAGGCCGCTGTGCGCGCATAGATCGGGCGATTAAGGCCCAATTTTGTGCGAATGCCGCGGGGGCTGAGGTCCATGACCTGCATCAGGACGTCTTCAAGCTTGCGCTCGTCGGTCTCGCCTGTGTCATGCAGGTTCACATTGATCGAGAGCGGTCGTGCAACGCCAATCGCATAACTAACTTGTAGCGTGCAGCGCTCTGCCAACCCAGCGGCAACAACGTTCTTGGCCAGATAGCGACAGGCATAAGCGGCTGAACGGTCAACTTTGGTCGGGTCCTTGCCGCTAAAGGCGCCACCGCCGTGGGGAGCCGCGCCGCCATATGTGTCGACAATGATCTTGCGTCCGGTCAGGCCTGCATCGCCATCGGGTCCACCGATGACGAATTTACCTGTCGGATTGACGTAGAACTTGTCTTCCTCCGGGAACCATCCGTCCGGGAGAACCTCTTTGACGACAGGTCGAACGAGCTCGCGGATATCTTCGGCGCTCAAATTCTCAACATGCTGGGTCGAAACGACCACTGTATCGACGCCAACAGGTTTGCCATCTGAATAGAGCAATGTGACCTGACTTTTAGCATCGGGCTGGAATTCAGGCCGCGCACCTGAATGACGCAGCTCTGCCATCTTTTTCAGGATCTGGTGCGAATAGATCAGGGTTGCCGGCATTAGTTCCGGTGTTTCTGCACTGGCATAGCCAAACATGATGCCCTGATCGCCTGCGCCTTCTTCTGTGTAGGTTCCGGTCCCGGAATCGACCCCAGCGGCGATATCGACGGATTGCGCGTGCAACCAGTTATTGAAATCGAGGTTTTGCCAGTGGAAGCCGTCCTGTTCATAGCCAATCGATTTGACAGCCTGACGGACCGTTTCCTCAATCAGATCCGCGCTGACGTTAGGACCGCGCATTTCGCCCAAAAGCGCGACGCGGTTGGTTGTGGTCGCGGTTTCACAGGCAACGCGGACTTGGTTGACATCATAGCCAACCCGTTCAGCTTCACGAAAATAGAGGTCAACAATCTCGTCCGAGACACGGTCACAGACCTTGTCAGGATGCCCCTCAGATACGCTCTCACTTGTAAATAAAAAATCAGAAGGCGTCACAAAGCCTCTCCCTAAATAAAGCTCTCAGGCGTTCTAATCCTGAAATAATAAACGTTCTGAAAATGAGGACTGTGTGGAACTGTCTTCGATTGATGTCAGTCGCTGGTTGCGGCGGCAGCATGTATGGTCGCGAGAAGCGTTTTACGCAAATCCTTGTCCGCGATCTTCTGAAACGCCGTGACCAGTTCAATCGCTTCCATATCCATTGTCGGCAATATGGGGGCCGGCTCGCTCTCGGCGACGGTCATGGTTGTACTGCCAACCATTTCGGCGATGCCTTCAAAAAAATACGTAATCGGAACACCTAAAACACCGGAAAGATCAAATAGACGCCCAGCGGAGACGCGGTTGACGCCTTTTTCGTATTTTTGAACCTGTTGAAAGGTCAGTCCGAGTTTTTCGCCAAGCTGTTCCTGAGTGAGTTTCAAGTCGCGGCGGCGAAGTCTCATGCGCATACCTACGACGCGATCAACATCACTTGGCATCTTGTTTTCGGACATAGTCTACACTTCATTCTGCTGTGAACGCTACACGTCTAGCGGCGCCACGTCGCGAAAGCAAGAATAATGCAGACCGTCATTGTTATCCAAAAGAATATGCTGCCGAATCTGGCATATGGCGGACGTTCTGTCTTTGCTGGTAAGGCGGATCGGACAACAGAGGATCGCCATCCGGCTGGATCGTCCGCGACAGGAGCACCGCGCGCGACTTCTCGACCGAAGGCGTCAACGACAGCTGAGAGACCGCGGGTGGCGACCCGTGCCATGGGCAATCCAGTCTCGATGCTGCGATAGCGGTTTTGCGCGTAATGTTGTGCCGGCCCTAATCCAGCGCCGAACCAGGCATCGTTTGAGATGACGACAATCCACTCTGCATTTTCGACGCGCGGTTCAGCCTGCCGTGCCAATTCAGGGAACAGGCCCTCATAGCAAATCAGAGGGATAAAGGCTGGAACGCGCTCAGGATATAAGACGCTCATCCCGGCTCCAGGCACAAAGCCGTCACGCGCGATGCGTTGTATGGCATCCGGAAGAATGCCGGAGATGCGCTCTCCAAAAGGGATGATCTCTGTCGCAGGTAATTCGCCGAAGGGCACCAGCCTGTGCTTATCATAGAGGGCGACGAGGTTTGCGTTTACGGTGTCGATCTGGAAGACGGCGAGGCTGTTATAATACAATTGGCGGTCACCTGTGCCGTCGGTTCGCGGTGTTCCCGTGATCAGTGTTCTGGGCCCCAGAAATCCGGAAATCTGATCCAGCGCGGTCGTGTCCTGCAAGAGATAGCTCGGTAAGGCGCCTTCCGGCCAGATCAGGATGTCGCCGGTTTCGCTGGGTACGTCCCTCAAGAACTGTGAGTAACGCGCGAGCGTGGTGCGGTATTGCTGAAACTTTTCGGCCTGAGGTACGCCGGCATCCATCAGAATGACACTGCGCTCCGTCATGATCGGCTCATTCGTGAGGCGCTGCGAGCCCCATGTGAATCCGAAAGCCAGCAAAGTGACGGCAATGACACTCGGTATGGCTCTGAAAAGCAGTTTGCCGTGTTTGCGGGTATCAACGAGGGCGGCAGGCGCGGCCATCACAATCACCGTTAGCAAGGTCAGCCAATACACCCCGCCAATCGAAGCTGCCTGAGAAATCGCACCGCCCGGGATCCACGTTGTGCCCGGAAGATTCCATGGAAACCCACCAAAAAGATGCCCGCGAACAAGTTCAGCGAGCGCGAAGAAGATGCCGAAAATAAAGATGCGCGACGGTGATGATGACCAGAATGCCCCTGCCATAGCACACGCGGCGCCCCAGATCAGGGCCATCCCGCCGGGTAAGGCGATCAACGGCATCCAGATGAAGACGGCGTGACGTTCAGGCTCAACGAGGAACGGAAGCGCGGTCCAGTACATGCTAATGAGGAAATAGCCGTAGCCAAACGCCCACCCGCGCGCGAACATGGCGCGTCCCCAACGCTTTCGTCCCCGTGTGCCATCCAGCATCCAGACCAGGCCGACAAAAGCGACGGCGAGCGCCGGTGAAATGTGAAAGGGCGCAAAAGCGAGCGCTGCGAACGCGCCGATAAGCGCGGAGAAGAGCAGTCCTATCAGACCGGTCGTGCGCGCAACCGCTTCGTGGACACCCGTGAGAAATCCCAAACCGTGGCTGATTTTCTCGTCGCTCATTCCGCAGCCTCTTTCGTCACTGGTTTGTGGCGCACGATCAGCCTCTGAATCTTGCGTGCATCAGCTTCGAGGATTTCGATGTCGATCCCGTCCGGATGACGGAGCACCTCGCTGCGCAGTGGAATCCGCCCAGCCAAGGCAAACGCGACCCCGCCCAGCGTGTCGACCTCATGGTCTTCCAGTATCAGATTCAGACCTGTCTCTTCATGGAAGTCTTCAACTTCCATGCGGGCATCAACTTCCCATGCGAGACGGCCTCGGCGCACCAGCATCGCAACCTCTTCGTCATGCTCGTCCTCAATGTCGCCGACGATTTCCTCAACCAGGTCTTCAAGGCTCACGAGCCCGTCCGTGCCGCCATATTCGTCAACGACGAGCGCGAGGTGAATGCGCGTAGACTGCATTTTTAGAAGCAGATCCTGCAAAGACATGCTCGGCGGGGCAAACAGGATATCGCGGTGCAGGCGCTCGAGCGGAGCCTTATCATTTTCGGCCGATGCGCCTTCTTCTTCGGCTCTCGCAAGCTCTGCCACGACGTCCTTTATATGGATCAGTCCAACAGGGTCATCGAGGGTTTCACGATACACGGGCAGGCGGGAATGGGCCTCATTGGCGAAGAGTTTCAACAGCTCATCGAGCGGGGTTTCAATGTCGACGGCCACGATTTCAGCGCGCGGGATCATGGCGTCAGACACTTTCAGGCTTTGAAACTCCGCCACGCGCAGGCGCATCGCTTTCTGTTCCGCGGTCGCGGGCGTTTGCTCTTGCGCTTCGGGTTCGGCGTCTGATGTCTTGCGGAATAGGCCTAAAAAGCCGCGGGATGACTCTGCCATAGCGTTTTTAAGACCGTCCTTTTGCCGTTTAGAATCAGTTTGACCTGTATGGATCAGGCCAGCCCAGACTGGCAAGCGCTTCGATCTCCAGCGTCTCCATTTTATCGGCTTCTGTGTCTTCCATGTGATCATGTCCGATCAGGTGGAGATAGCCGTGTATCAAGAGATGAGCGAGATGTTGATCGAGCGGAATGGACTTTGTGGCGGCATCCTCTGCGCACGTCTCATAGGCGACGGCGATATCCCCCAGTAGCGGGTAGTCCATCTTTTCAGCTGGAAAAGATAGCACGTCTGTCGGTTTGTCTTTGCCGCGGAAATCCCGGTTCAGGATTTGGATAGCCGCATCGTCAGTGAACAGCAGGCTGACCTCGCCTTCTATAGCACTAACTTTCGCAGCGGCTTGAAAAGCGCGCGTGCAAATATCGTTGAGATCGTGGATCGCTTCGGACCATCGCTCTTCGTCGATGCGCATATCAAAGCTGATCATTTGCTGTCTTTGTGTTCAGCATCGGCGTCATAGGCGCGGATGATCCGGCTGACCAAAGCATGTCGACGCACATCACGCGCGGTGAATTGGACACTGCCAACGCCTTCGACCCCGTCCAGTATCCGCAAGGCATGGGCGAGACCCGATAGTGTTTTCGAGGGCAAATCGACTTGTCCCGGATCGCCTGTGACGACCATGCGGGAGTCGCGGCCAAGCCTGGTCAGCGTCATCTTCATCTGGGCAACAGTCGCATTTTGCGCTTCGTCCATGATAACGAAGGCATTTTTCAGCGTGCGCCCGCGCATGAAGGCCAGCGGTGCGATCTCGATGATCTTCTTCTCTCGCATCCGCGTCGCTTGATCGAGGCCGAGTGTTTCTTCCAGTGCATCCCAGATTGGGCGCAGATAGGGCTCAACCTTTTCTTCCAGATCGCCGGGCAGGAAGCCGAGATTTTCCCCCGCCTCAACCGCAGGTCGCGTGATGATCAGTTTCGCTATGCGCTTATTTTTCAGGGCGGCCGCACCGGCGGCAACGGCGAGAAAGGTCTTGCCCGTGCCAGCCGGCCCGATGCCAAAAATCAGGTCACTCTTCGTACCCGTCAGCAGGTCGAGATACTTCCCCTGCGCACTGGTTTGCGCCTTGATCGGAACTTTCAAGCCAGTCAGCGTTTGATAGGTCTGGCTCGGCGTGCGGGCCTGTTCAAGCGCGCCTTCAAGTGCTGGAATGCCTGCATCCGGATTGCTGGCGAGGACGGCTTCAAAGACAGATAGGGCGGCTTCGGCGGTGTTGACCGCCTCTTGCGATCCTTCCAGGCGAATGCCGCCGCCCTGGCTTTCAGCTTTCAAGCTGCCATCGGCTAGCTCACCCTCCAAAAAGAGCAAGTTCATATGGTTCGGCCCGCAGATTACGGGCAGAAGCGAACCATCAGTCGGCGTCCAGATACGGCTCAAGCCGCGACCTCTTTCGCCATGTGTGGGAGTTGACCTGTCAGCGAGTTCAGCGTCGCGCCAACGATCTGAACGTCAACGATCTGACCCGCCATATCCGGATCACCGTCAAAGTGCACCGCCTGCAGCCAAGGCGAGCGTCCATGCATCTGGCCCGGCATGCGCCCTTTCCCTGTGACGAGGACTGGTACTGTTTCACCGACTTTCGAGGCGTTGAAAGCCGCCTGCTGTTCACGTAGCAAAGCTTGAAGTGCTTGCAGGCGTTCATTCTTCACATCTTCCGGAATGTGGCCGAACATTTCAGCGGCTGGCGTACCGGGACGCGGCGAGTATTTGAAAGAATAGGCAATCGCGTAACCAACCTCCCGCACCAGATCCATTGTATCCTCGAAATCACGATCACGCTCGCCAGGAAAGCCGACAATGAAATCTGACGCCAGCGCGATGTCCGGACGCGCCTCTTTGACCCGGCGCATGATGTCGAAATAGTGCTCACGCGTGTGCTTGCGGTTCATGCATTGCAGAATGCGGTTTGAGCCGGATTGCACGGGCAGGTGCAGGAAGGGCATCAGTTCCGGCGTGTCACCATGCGCGGCGATCAGGTCGTCATCCATATCGCTTGGGTGGCTGGTCGTGTAGCGAATGCGCTCAAAGCCGCCAATCTTGGCCATGTGACGAACGAGCTGCGCCAGCGTCCAGTCATCGCCGCCTTCAATCGCCGGCGCTGCCCCGTGATAGGCATTTACGTTCTGGCCCAGCAATTGAACTTCGCGCACACCCTGTGAGGCGAGCGAGCGTGCCTCCAACGTGATCTCATCGACTGAGCGCGAAATCTCAGCACCGCGCGTGTAAGGCACAACGCAGAACGTGCAGAATTTATCGCAGCCTTCCTGAACCGACAGGAACGCAACCGGGCCGTCCGCCGTGCGCGATTTCGGCAGCGCGTCAAACTTTTCCAGCGTATCGAATTCTGTTTCCAGCCGCTCGCCGGTCTTGCGATGCACCCGCGCGATCATTTCCGGTAATTTGTGATAGGCTTGAGGACCAAGCACGAGATCAACCGCAGGCTGGCGGCGCATGATTTCAGCGCCCTCAGCTTGCGCGACACAGCCAGCGACAGCAATCGTCATCTTGCCGCCTTGGGCCTGTTTCATCTTTTTAATCTGGCCCAGCTCGGAATAGACTTTTTCCGTTGCCTTCTCGCGAATGTGGCAGGTATTCAGAACAACGAGATCCGCACCTTCAGGCGACTCGACAGGCGAATAGCCTATTGGGGCGAGCACGTCTTTCATGCGCTCACTGTCATAGACATTCATCTGACACCCATAGGTCTTGATGTAGACGCTCTTGGTGTTGCGGGTATTCGGTACTGTATCCATTTCCAAAATATGACTCAGCGATTTGTAAAAGGCCAGTGTCAATCTCGCCTAGCTCTGCGACAGCCGTTTCTTGGTCAGGCCAGCATGCGCTTTAGCGTTCGCAGGATCATCCGGCCAGTCATGTTTGGGATAGCGACCGCGCATATCCTTCGCCATGTCCGCGTAGCCACCTGCCCAGAAGCCCGGCAAGTCTCTGGTGGTCGCAACGGGTTTGCCGCCGGGCGATAGCATCTGGATCGTGACGGGCAGGCGACCGCCAGCAAGGGTGACATGCGTACTGGCCCCATAAAGTTCTTGCACCCGACACTCTATCAAAGGCGCACGCTCATCCAGCCAGTCAATCTTCACCTTGCGCCCTGAGGGTATGGCAACTGAGAGCGGCGCAAGCGTGTCCAACTCTTGCGGTAGAGGCCATTCAAGCGTGGCTTTCAAAGCGTCCAAGACCCGGTTTGGGTTCGGCACTTCAAAATGACCCGTACCAAGAGCGCCGCTTAGCCAATCATCCACACTCTCCTGTAGACTCGACAGTGTCGGGGCAGGCCAAGCCTCGCCATGACTGGCGCGCAAAGCCTTTAATCTCGCAAGGAAGGTCGAGACAGTGTCCTGAAGTCCAGTTGGCCCGAAACCATCATCCTTCAGGTGCTGAAGGAAAGCGGCTCTAGCCGCCTCCCCTGAGGGCTTTGACAATGGCGTTTCAGAGATAATGATGGCCCCCATCGCCTTCACGCGCCGTGCACGGAATGTGCCTTTAGCAGCGTCAAAATGAGCATCTTCCCGGGTTTCCGGAGGACAGGCTGACAGCGCATCCGCCTCATCCAAGGCCGAGGCGAGCGTAATCCGCGCCTGTTTAGCCAACCCGACCATTTCAGCAACGGCAAGCCAGTCTGACCTTGCGAGCGGCGAGGTCTCCTCCAGCTGTCCGGCACGCCCTGATACGGTGACATAGGTGGCCGCAGTCCCGGGCCGTTTGCGCGCGATGAGGTCCGGCCAACCCTTGGCTAGGATTTTGGCTGGATCGCCAGATGGGTCTGCTCCACCAGCCCAGCGATCCGCTTGCCTACGAAGCGCTTTGGCGCGGGTGCTGTTATCACGCTCAAATCCTGCGAGCCTTGCGGTGAGGTCTTCACTATTGCCTCCAACCCCGCGCTCACTTGCCAAAGCTGCGATCCGCGCCGCGAGTGCTTTTTCTCCCGGTATGTCCGCCCCCGCCACCAGAGCGGCCAATCGTGGCGACAGCGGGAGACGTGACATGGTTCGACCCTTATCGGTCAACAGGCTGTCTTCATCTAGCGCACCGAGCGAAGCCAGAAGCGCTCGCGCCGCTTTGATCCGTCCTGTCGGCGGCGCATCCAACCATGTCAGATTGGCCGGATCACGCTCACCCCATTCTGCCAGTGTCAGCATCATACCGCTCAAATCCGCACTCAAAATTTCAGGCCGTGGCGCCGCAATCAAGCCACGCGTTTCCGCTTCATCCCACAAGCGATAACAGATACCGGGACCGAGGCGACCCGCTCGCCCGCGCCGTTGATCAACATTGGCACGGCTCGCACGCACAGTGGTCAGGCGGGTCTGCCCGCTCGCATCTGTTTCAGGAATACGCGCCAGGCCGCTATCGACGACGACGGACACGCCCTCAATCGTCAGCGCTGACTCCGCAATGTCCGTCGCCAGAACAATTTTGCGCTGACCCGCAGGAGCAGGGGACACGGCCGCATCCTGATCTCTCGGAGACAGTGCCCCGAACAGCGGTGCAATCAGGGTCGAGGTATCAAGATTAAGGCGCTCAGAAACCCGCCGGATTTCACCTGCCCCGGGCAGAAACACGAGAATGGACCCATCCGTTTCGCGGTGTGCTTTCGTGATTGCGGCGGCCATCTGATCCTCGATCCGATCGCGCGTGCGGCCGAGATAGCGGGTCTCTACCGGATACTGTCGCCCCTCGCTCTCAATGATCGGCGCATCGAGCTTTGCCGCCATCGTTTCAGTATCCAGCGTGGCTGACATAGCGAGTATGTGCAGGTCATCGCGCAGGGCCTCTTGCACCTCCATCGCAAGGGTGAGGCCCAGATCCGCATTGAGGCTGCGCTCATGAATTTCATCAAAGATCACGGCTGAAACGCCGCTCAGTTCGGGATCGGCGAGTAAACGACGTGTGAATAGGCCGTCTGTGATCACCTCAACAACTGTATCCTTGCTGACGCGCCGATCGATCCGGGTCGACAGCCCGATCCGCCCGCCAACTTTTTCGCCCAAGGTCGAGGCCATGCGCTCCGCTGCCATGCGCGCAGCAATCCGGCGTGGCTCCAGCATCACGATCCGACCGGGAAGCGCGCTAAAGCCATCAATCAATCCAGCCAGCGCGAGCGGAACCCGCGTCGTCTTCCCCGCCCCCGGCGACGCACCGAGGATGAGGCGCTTGCGCACGCGTAGCGTCTCACAAATCTCTGGAAGGAGGGGTTCAATCGGCAGGTCAGACATGACAGTGCAGTCATGACCGCATCGCTATGGTTTCGCAATTGCCTGTTTTGGCATATGGCACTCTGTTCGTGTGAGATGAGGTCTGTTGATGAGCAGCGCTGTAGAGTTTTCGATTTGCGTGCCGATGCATAATGAAGAGGGCAATGCCGAGGCATTGATAACCGAGATTGCAGATGCGCTCGACGGCCGTGCCTATGAGATGATCATGGTCGATGATGCCTCAACTGATAATACGCGCAGTGTTCTCATGGGCCTCAAGGACAAGTTTCCGGCTTTGCGCGTCGTCTCTCATCGCGCCAATGCGGGCCAGAGCCGTGCGATCCGCTCCGGTATTCAGCACGCGAAGGGCGCTGTGATCGGTACGCTGGATGGCGATGGTCAGAATGATCCGGCTGATCTTCCTGATCTCTATCGCGCGCTCACCCGCGCCGATGCGCCGGAAGGGCTCGCCATGGTGATGGGACGACGCACCAAACGTCAGGACAGTGCCTGGAAAAAGTTCGGGTCAACGTTCGCAAACAAGGTCCGCAAGCGGCTTTTAAGAGATGATTGCGACGATAGCGGATGCGGCATCAAGGTGATGCGCCGCGATGCGTTTCTGTCGCTTCCCTATTTTGATCACATGCACCGCTATATGCCCGCCTTGATGACGGCTGAGGGCTACCGTGTTGAATTCATGGATGTGAACCACCGTGAGCGCGGCGCAGGCCAATCCAAATACACGAATTTCGGCCGACTGTGGGCGGCTCTATCAGATTTGCGCGGTGTGACGTGGTTGATCCGGCGACGGCGCAATTCCGGCGGCGCGGACGAGCTTTAGGGCCGGCTAGAGAACACCGCGTACAGTTTCGCCGATCATTTTTGCTTCCTCAGCCCGCGGTGAGCCCGCGCGCCATGCAATGCCGATTCGGCGTCCAATCATCGGGCTCTCAAACGCTCGCAGAGACACATCTGCGCCAAGTGTGACACCTGCATCTGTGGCGAGCCTTGGCAGCAAAGACACACCGAGATCGCCCGCCACCATATGGACCAGCGTCGGCAGGCTGGTCGCTGTCACATCCGCAGACCCACGACCGCTCGGAAGATTGCAAATCGCCTTGGCATGATCGCGCAGACAGTGACCGTCATCGAGGAGCAATATTTCTTCATTGACGAGATCGCTTGGGCGAACCGCTTTCGCTTTTGCCAGCCGGTGATCGTTGGGGGTGACAAGGACAAACTCGTCCTCACCTAGAACCATGGTCTCGATCCCGCTGGATTCCCAAGGGACCGCAATCAGGGCCGCATCGAGTTTGCGGGCGCGCAAGTCATCGAGTAGGCGCTCCGTAAGGTCCTCACGCAAATAGAGCTGTAGATCAGGGTAGGCCGCGCGTAGGGCTTTTAGACTTCGCGGCAATAGAAAAGGCGCAATCGTTGGAATGGCACCGAGACGAAACGGGCCGGTTAAAGGCGCGCCCGCCTGTTGTGCGGCTGAGACAAGATCCGCTGTATCAGAAAGGATCTTGGACGCGCGTTCCACGGCTGCTTCTCCGGCGTGCGTTAGCCTCGCGCCGCGTGTTTCACGCTCGATCAACTGCACGCCCAGCGAGGCCTCCAGCTCTTTGATTGCAGATGACAGTGTCGGCTGCGTCACATAGCTCGCTTCAGCGGCTCTTGAGAATGAGCCGTGTTCGGCAATTGCGCACAAAAATTCAAGCTGTCGGAGCGTCGGAAGTTGCATGGAATCTGACTTAAGTCCTGTGTATTGAAGATCAATTTAGCCACCTCACAAACTTGTCATCCAGATGTGTCTTGCATCCTCGCATGTGGATGCCAATTTACCTCAAACAAGACGCGTCCGGTGGCATCTGATCCCCCCAAGCCCCGCCACTGGATTTGCGCAGCCCCGGCCGGTTTCCTCCCTCCCCCCTCGAAGTCCGGTCGGGGCCACATTTCGACACATCGCGAGATTTGTCTTGAAGTTTGCACTGAAATAGGCAGTTTTACCCTATGGAACTCAACGCCCCCGGCCTCATGAACGATCTCATCTGTATTGATCCTCTGACCGAAGATCATCGGGAAGCCCTACGAGCGACGAGTGCAGTCAATCAGATGTGGCTATCTATGCCAGCCATCCAGCGTGGTGCGAGCTTCGACACTTATTTCGACTTCACGCTAAGAAGCGCAAAATCCGGTGAAGCGCTCCCGATGGCTCTTTTAGATCCCAATGATGGTAATCGGTTTGTCGGCGTCACGGCCTTTCTTGAGCCGAGCAAGCTACATCGTCGTGTACGTCTAGGATATACATGGCTTGCTGAGCACTTACGCGGCAAAGGCGTTTTTGATGCGGTGAAATTTTTGATGATTCAGCGTGCGATTGATTGGGGCGCAAAACGCCTTGAATGGCAGGTTGAAGCCACAAATGACCGTGCCATCGTCGCGATAGAACGCCTTGGCGCGGTGAGAGAAGGGGTGTTGCGTCAACGCACCAAGCTCGCCGACGGCACTTGGGCCGATGTCATCATGCTCTCCCTGTTGCGCGATGAAGCGAAAGCCGTGCTAACCCGAGCGCAATATCAAGCAACAGTGTCCAACGCTTAGATCGCTTGATTTCTGATCCACAGCGTGCTTTACGCCGTTCAAATCCGCGCAGTTAAAGAGCGCACATTACCAGCACTTAGAGGCTGGCGATGTCCCCCACTCGGCGAAGTTACGCTCAGTGGGGCGCTTTTGCTTTGTTCGGAGATGATGAGCGCTTATCTATTGGTTAATCGGATAAGCTGAGGAGAGACGCGATGTTTGACGCGCTAACAGACCGCTTAGGCGGCGTATTTGACGGACTACTCGGGCGCGGCGCGCTGACCGAGAAAGACGTCACGGCTGCGTTGCGCGAAATCCGTGTGGCGCTTTTAGAGGCCGATGTCGCGCTGCCCGTCGTCAAAGACTTTATCGCCAGCATTAAAGACCGCGCAGTCGGCGAAGAAGTTATCCGCTCTGTCAAACCCGGGCAGCAAGTCATCAAGATCGTCAATGATGGACTGATTGATCTGCTCGGCGGCGAAAACGCAGAGACAGGTCTGCGCGTCGATAATCCACCTGCGGTCATTATGATGGCGGGCCTGCAAGGCTCCGGTAAAACGACGACGACCGCCAAGATCGCGATGCGTCTGGCCAAGCGCGACAAGAAAAAAGTCCTGCTCGCCAGCCTCGATACACGTCGCCCGGCCGCGATGGAGCAGCTTGCCATTCTGGCGGACCAGGTTGGCGAAGGCGTTTCCTCCCTTCCGATCATCAAGGACCAGAGCCCGGCTGAAATCGCGCGTCGCGCGCTACAGGCGGCCAAGCTCGGTGGCCACGATGTGCTCTTCCTCGATACCGCAGGCCGCACCAGCATTGATGAACAAATGATGGCTGAGGCGAGCGAGATCGCCAGGATCGCCAATCCCAATGAGACGCTTCTGGTTGCCGACTCTCTGACCGGTCAGGACGCGGTTGAAACCGCGCGGCGCTTCCATGAGCGGCTGCCGCTGACGGGTCTTGTCCTCACACGGATGGATGGTGACGGGCGCGGCGGCGCGGCGCTCTCCATGCGCGCGGTCACAGGTCTACCGATCAAATTCCTTGGCACGGGGGAGAAGCTTGACGGGCTTGACGCCTTTGATGCCAAACGCCTCGCGGGTCGTATCTTGGGCCAAGGCGACATCGTCTCGCTGGTCGAAAAGGCCGGGGATCAGATGGATCAGGCCAAAGCCGAGAAGATGGCCAAGAAAATGGCCAAGGGTCAGTTCGACCTTGATGATCTCGCAGGCCAACTCGACCAGATGCAGAAAATGGGCGGCCTTGGCGGCATTATGGGCATGCTGCCCGGTGCGAAAAAAGCCAAACAGGCGCTCGACGCCTCCGGCATGGATGACAAAGTCTTCGCCCGCCAACGCGCGATCATTTCCTCTATGACCAAGAAAGAGCGCGCCAAGCCTGCGCTGCTGAATGCCTCTCGGCGCAAGCGGATTGCGGCGGGTGCAGGCGTTGAGGTTTCTGACGTCAATAAAGTGCTGAAAATGCACAAGCAGATGGCCGGCATGATGAAGAAAATGTCGAAAGGCGGCATGCGCGGCATGATGAATATGATGGGTCAGGCTGGCGTCTCCCCAACCGATATCGCCAAGATGGGCAAAGGCGCAGCCATGCCAGGCGGGATGGGTGGCGTCGGGCCGAACGGCCTGCCGAATATTCCGGGTCTTGGGGGGAAGAAGTGATAGGAACACCTTGGATAGTAATTGCAGCTTCAATCGCAGCCGGTGCGAGCCTTTTCAATATTTGGCAGACCTCTAAACTGAATGAGAATTCGCGTCGTAATGAAGCTTTCGCTCAGATAGCTAATATTCGACTTTCATGGCTTTCAGGACTGAGAGATGCGTTATCTGGTTTGGCTTCTTACGCTTCTGTGAGAAGGCGGCGAAAAGGTGAAAAGCCAGATACAGAATCTGAGGTATTCTTAAGCGGGCAAAAACATATAGATCAAATAAAGTATCTTTTGAATCCAGCAGATAGTGATCATGATAAAATATTAGAAAATATTTCAATTATAATTGATGTCGTGAACAATCAGAAAATTAGTAATGATGAGTTCCGTGAGTATAAGAAAAATTTGCTTGCATCTTTTATGGTAGTTTCTCAGAAAACAGAAGATGAAGTCGAACGGCTACTTACCATTGGGGTTAAAAAATGACCTCCTCGCTCGACCAACTCGCCCAATATCGCGCCAGTATCGATAATCTCGATGCGATCCTGCTGCATACGCTGGCGGAGCGTTTTAAGGTCACCCAAGCCGTTGGCCGCTTGAAAGCTGAAAACGATATGCCGCCGGCCGATAAAGACCGCGAAGCCCGCCAGATTGCGCGGCTGCGTGCGCTCGCCGATGAAAGCGGGCTGGACCCGGCCTTTGCCGAAAAATTTCTGAATTTCATCGTGGCCGAGGTCATCCGCCACCACGAACAATTCCGGGGGGATCAGTCATGATACTTCCGGTTAGCCTTTCCTCCCCCCGCCAGCGGGGGGAGGTGCCCCCCCTGAACCACTGGGGGCGGAGGGGGGCCTCGGTCGTTGCCCCACGCCCTAAACCCTGCGGTTTAATCCGCTCCCCCCTCCGAGCTGCTGACGCAGCCCACCTCCCCCGCAGGCGGGGGAGGAAAAGCCATATTATTTAGGAGAACCCCATGGCCCTCAAAATCAGACTCGCCCGAGGCGGGTCCAAAAAACGCCCATTCTATTCCGTCGTCGTGGCTGACTCGCGTATGCCGCGCGATGGCCGCTTCATTGAAAAGATTGGGACGTATGACCCTCGCCAGCCAAAGGACAGCGACAACCGCGTCAAAATCGATGGCGAGAAAGCCGCCAGCTGGATCAAGAAAGGCGCAAAGCCAACTGACCGCGTCGCTCGTTTCCTGAGCCACATGACGCTCGAAGGCGAAAAAGCCCCGATCTACGCTTGGGAACACGGTAATAACCCTCAAAAGGGTGAGCCGGGGGCGAAAGCGAAAGAGCGCCTAGAAGAGCGCGCGGAAAAAGAAGCCGCCCGCAAGGAAGCCGAAGCCGAAGCGAAGAAAGCCGCCAAGGAAGCTAAAGCCGCTGAAAAAGCCGCGAAAGAGGCTGAAAAAGAAGCTGAAGCCGCCGCTGAGGAAGCCCCTGCCGAAGAGGCTCCGGCTGAAGAGGCAGCAGCTGAAGAAGAGACAAAGGAAGAGTAGTCTTTCCCCCAATTTGATTAGGAAAGCCCCGGCTCATCACCGGGGCTTTTTTAATGCTGCAAACGTCAGCTATTGACATATTCATATCAAATGAGACATACATGTCTCATGACAAATACGTTACGCCCCTCCGCTCGCGACGCGATTATCGACGCGGCCTTCACGGTCTTTAACAGAGATGCCAGCGCCTCTCTGTCTCAAGTGGCTGATCTTGCTGGGGTCGGTCGCGCCACTTTGCATCGCTATTTCTCCAGTCGAGACAGCCTTTTCGACGAACTCGCTCGCATTGCGATCAAGGAGATGGATGACGCGGTTGAGGAGGCCTGCAAGGATGCAAAAACGCATTCTGAAGCCTTAGAGATTTCGATGCGTGTTTTGATTCCTCTCGGCAATCGCCACAGTTTTCTCGCACAGGCTCCTTTCGACGAGGCCGATGGTCTGAGCCAGGAATTTGAGCGCTTGGACCGCGAAACACTCGATCTGGTCGAAGAGGCGAAGGCGGAAGGCCTTTTCGCAGACGCCGTCCCGACCTCCTGGATCGTGCAAGCCTATAATCACCTGCTCTACGCGGCATGGGAGAGTGTGAGGGCCGGAGAAACCACACAGGATCAGGCGGTTGCGCTGGCCTGGCAAACGCTGACGACCGGACTGGGCACCGCGCCTGAAAAGAGGACATAGAGATGACGCCTGACCAGATCACCGAATTTGCCGGTAATTTTGATGATGCCTTTTTCCTGATCGGCGGTTTCATTCTATCCATTGAGATTTTGAAGGGCCTGTTTTCAGGCAAGCTTAAGGGGCGTGGGCTGCTCGATATGATCGCCAGTGCGTCGACACAAATCCCATATTTGATCGTTGAAATATTGTTTCTTGGCTTTGCCTATGTCGGCTTCGTCTTGGTGTTTGAGGCCCTTATCACATGGACAATGCCGATCACGGTCACAACGGTCTTGCTTGCCATTTTAGCCGCGGATTTTGTCTATTATTGGGAGCATCGATTTGCGCACCGAATTCGAATTCTGTGGACGCAACATGCCGTTCACCATTCCTCCCGGCATATGAATATCCTTGTCGGTATTCGGTTTGGGCCTCTTGAAGGCTTTATCTCGGCTCTCTTGCACTTTCCGTTGATCCTGATCGGCTTCCCGCCAGAGCTTGTCTTTATGGGCATTATTGTCGTCCTGGCCTACCAAACCTGGATCCATACAGAACTGATCGGAAAGCTTGGAGTTCTGGATGAGGTCTTGAACACGCCTGCTAATCACCGCGTCCATCATGGCTGTGACGATAAGTATATCGATAAAAATTATGGCGGTATTCTCATCATTTGGGATCGCGTGTTCGGGACGTATCAAAAAGAAGAAGAGACACCGATTTACGGGCTAAAGCGGGACTATGACAGCGTGAATCCCTTGTCTGTTTGGGTTTCAGAATGGCCCGGCCTGTTCCAGGATTTGCGCCATTCAAAGTCCGGTCGGGATGTCTGGATGCGCTTGTTTGGACCGCCTGAGTGGCGGCCTAAGGACTAGGCTCTTACAACGCTCCCGCAGCGTCACACTTGCCGCTACGGTCTGCATGCGCTTTGACGTCGGTTGACAAAATAAGATCGCTCGGAGGCCGCACCTATGCCCGTCATGAATTTCTTGACCACTTGTATTTTTGATCATGGCGCGGTGAAGCGCCTACCCAAAGTGTTGGCCCAGAATGGCGTGTCGCGGCCTGTCATTGTGACCGATGCGGGCATCAAGTCAGCGGGCCTTCTGGATACAATCCTCGACGTGATGGGTCTGGAACCGGCAGCCGTCTTCGCAGAAACGCAGCCAAACCCGACCGAAGATGAAGCGATCCGTCTGGCGGCGATTTATACTGAAAGTGGCGCGGACGGCCTGATCGCGATTGGGGGCGGGTCTCCCATGGATGTGGCCAAGGCGGCGGGCCTGCTGGCGAGCCATGGCGGACCGCTGGAGAAATATGCTGCACGCAAGGGCGGGGCGAAGCTGATCGGGAAGATCCCACCGCTAATTGCGATCCCGACAACCGCCGGAACGGGCTCTGAAGTATCCGTCGGTCTGATCAACACGCTGAACAATGGCTTCAAGGAAACCATCGTTTCCCCAAACCTGATCCCGTCCACGGCGATCTGTGACCCTGAGCTGACGCTTGGCCTGCCGCCTGTTCTGACAGCAGGCACAGGCATGGATGCGGTGACGCACTGTATCGAATCTTTCCTCGTGCCCTCTGAAAATCCGCCCTGTGACGGCGTCGCGCTTGAGGGCCTGACCCGCGCGATTGGTAAAGGCGCACTGCAGCGCGCGGTCGAAGATGGCTCTGACAAAGATGCGCGCTGGGACATGATGATGGCGAGCTATGAGGGCGCGCTGGGCTTTGTGAAGGGCCTCGGGTCTGTCCATGCGCTTAGCCATGCGGCGGGTCGCCTGCACGAAAAGCGCCTGCACCACGGGACATTGAATGCCGTGCTTTTACCCCACCTGATGCGCTTCAATGAAGTCGCAGCCCCCGAAAAGTATGAGCGCATCCGTTTTGCCATGGGGCTAAGCGAAGGGGCAAATGTTGCCGATGCGATTGAAGGGCTGAATCAGAAGATCGGGATGCCGGAAAACCTCAGCCAGATGGGCCTTGATATGTCTGATGGTCCGGGCATCGTCGAAAACGCTCTGGTAGACCTCGCCCACCGCGGTAATGCGCGCCCTGCGACCCAAGGCGACTATGAAGCGATCTATGAGGCGGCTCTCGGCTAGCGCGCAAAAACAAAATCGCTTCTCCAAGCAGGCGAAATCTTGCACCTTTCTCGCGAAGCGCCATAGTTCTGACATCGCTTTCGTGTCAGGAGATACACATGCGCCGCGTTTTGATCGCTCTCGCCACAGCTCTGGCTTTGCCCGCAGTTTCAGCTGCGCAGGCGTCGCTTTCGGATGTGGTCAATCGTATCGATCAAGCTGAGAGGCCAAACGGCTTTTCAGAATTGTCCAAGCGCCTGATGCCAGCCGTCGTCAACATCACGACCCAGCAGATTGTTGCGCCATCGGGTCTGCCTGAATTTCCGGAGGGTTCCCCCCTCGAACAGTTCAATGAATTCTTCGGGCGTGATCCTGACGGGTTCAGCCAGCAAGGCTCGCTCGGGTCAGGCTTTGTCATCTCACCGGACGGCCTCATCGTGACGAATAACCACGTCATTGAGAATGCAGATGAAATTAATGCGGTTTTCTCTGATGGACGCACGCTGCGCGCGGAACTGATCGGCACGGATGAGGCGACTGATATTGCGGTCCTGAAAGTCGAGCAGGACGATCCGTTCCCCTATGTTGATTGGGCCGATAGCGACGGCGCAGATGTTGGCGATTGGGTCATGGCGATCGGTAACCCGTTTGGGTTCGGTGGCTCGGTCTCGGTCGGGATCGTGTCGGCCCGCAACCGTGAAATCGGCTCAGGCAACTATGACGACTATATCCAGACGGATGCTGCGATTAACCGAGGGAATTCCGGCGGGCCACTCTTCAATCTGAATGGCGAAGTTCTGGGTGTGAACACCGCGATTATTTCGCCAACCGGTGGTTCGGTTGGTCTCGGGTTCTCGATTCCGGCCAATCTCGCGAGCCAGATCAGCGGTCAGATTATCGAGTTCGGCTCGGCCCGTCGGGGCTGGTTCGGCGTGAACGTTCAAGACATTGATGAGGATATCGCAGTCGCTTACGGACACGATAGCGATGAAGGCGTGATCATTACCCGCATCACAGATGACAGTCCCGCCAGTGAAGCGGATTTTGAGGTCGGCGACCTGATCCTGACCTTTGACGGCAAAACCGTCAGCGATGTGCGGGCCTTGAGCCGCATCGTTGCAGAGACAGAGATCGACACCAGTGTCGATGTAGACATCATCCGTGAGCGGCGAAATCGTACGATCAGCTTCAAGGTTGGTGAACTGCCTGGGAGTGGTGGCGAACCCGAGGAAGACCGCCCCGAACCAGAAAGCGCCTTGAGCGACAATCCGCTCGGCGTTGAACTTGGTGAACTCAACGATGATTCGAGAAGACGTTACGGTGTTCCGACCGATGTCGAGGGCGTTGTTGTCCGCGGAGTTTCGGCGCGCGGCCCCAGTTTCGGGACATTGCAGCGCGGCGACATCCTGATCGAGATCGGGTTTGAGGCTGTGACCTCACCAACCGCAGCTTTGCTGGCCATGGACGAGGCGGCGCGCAATGCATCGCGCCCCGTTCTGGCGCGTGTCTGGCGAGGTGGACAGGCGATGTTCTTCTCGATCGAGTTGGACAGTTAGCGCATGGTGAGACGTCTTCTCGGACTGGCCCTCGTTGCGATCGGCGCATGGCTGCTCAGAGAAGCCGTCTATGCCGTATTTATTCTGGTCGAACGCGGCTCGCCACTTGGTCCCGCGCTGATGGAGCCCCCGACAAGTTTGCCGAGGATTATTGGCACAGGTCTAATCCTGCTTGGCGGCATATTAGCGACGCTCAATCTCAGATTTGGCGGCGTTGCGGCCTTGATTGGATCTCTCCTGTTCGGAGCCCTCACCTTCGCAGCTTTGCACATCGCGCAAGACTATAACGATGTCATCTTGGGCGGGATGGCAGCTTTACTCGCTTTTATCGTCCTGTTTCTCAAACGGGGCTAGGCGAGGACGTCCTGCCAATCCTTGTTCTTCTCAATCTGTGCTTTTGCGAACGGGCAAAGCGGAATGATTTTGAAGCCTTCTTTACGTGCATCTTCAACCGCGCGGAACACGAGGGCTTTGCCAACGCCGCGCCCGCCAAGTTCTCTTGGAACGCCTGTATGATCGATAATGATCCGCTCTGTTCCGGCTCGGGAATAGGTCATTTCAGACTCGTACCCATCGACGATGGTTGAATAGCGACCGCCAGTTTCGCTGTCTTTGCGGGTGATTTCAAACTCTGTCATGGATCTGTCCTTTCGTTTCATGAGGATATGACCTGCGAACCGGCACGCGACCAGAGCGCGCCAGGACAATTCAGTTATGCAAGACGTGTCCTAAACAGGCAGACCCAGTTCAGCCAACACGCTTGGAATCTTTTTCTTGAGGCCAAAGAAGCCCTTTTTCGCGTGCGGCCAGAAGGCATCATCCCAGTTGCGACGGATATAAAGGAGCTTAACTCCGTCATCTGCCAGCGCAGATTTGAGCCGATCAAGATGTGGTTTGACCCACCCGATCGGCGGCTCTGCGGTCACTATGGTCTTGGTGGATAGTCCTCGCGCCCATTCGATGGCTTCAGCATAGAACGCATCGCCGCTTGACAGATGTACACTCTTCGATCCGTAAAGATTGCCGGCACTTGTAAGAGCGCTTTCAAGCGCGTTTATTACAAATTCGCCCGCGCACTCCCCAGCCCCTCTCGGCGACCGACTATCCGCGAAATGCGCTCCGGCGACTGACACAATTTGCGCATCGGCAGGCAAAAGAGACGCCGGATGCAAATCCTCTTCAGTCAGCAAGAGACCGATAGGTCCAGTCGGCATGGGATCGGGCGGCAGAATAAATCCCGCTCCCGGATTTGGTCTACCATTCAGAGGCCGTGCTAACGTCGCCAGTCGGTCCAGACCATCGTGCCAGTCTGACCCCAGTTCAGCCTCGAATCGCTGACCAACATACTTCGCAATATTATCGGGACGCGCGAGATAGGTCTTGCCCTGCGTATGCAATCCGCCCGTCCAGCGCCAGCTCAGCGTGTTGCTTGCGGCATCACCATCCATCAAATGCTGTAGGAAGAAATCCGCGCCCAGCTCCCATGGCAGCTTCAGCGTATAAATCCAGATCGAGCTGAACCACATGCGGCTATGATTGGCGAGATAACCGGTCTCGACAAGTTCGCGCGCCCAAGCGTCAAACACGGCGATGCCCGTGCGACCCTCAACCGCCTCTTCATAAGCGGTGCGCAGCCCCGCATTGCGCGCGACGAGATCAAAAGCCTCGTCACGGGTCTCAAGATAGTCGCTCCACACACCCGGGCGATGCTGCAGCCAGCCTTTCCAATAGGTCCGCCAACAGACTTCCTGCACGAACTTCTCTGCTGTCGAGAGTGCAAACTTCGAAATCGCCGCCTCGGCCACTTCCCGCTCGGTGATCAGGCGATTCCGCACCCAAGGCGACAAGACCGAAAGATTGCTACGGTCGCCTGGCCCATAATCATGGTTTCGCGTGCTCGAATAATGGCGCCCCATGGACGGCTGAAACTGTGCCATACGGGCCAATCCTGCCGCGCGTGTCGGTGTGAAATCGATCTCTGTCATAGGCGGCGAGTTAGAGCGATGCAGAGCTACGTCGACAGGGCGCTACAGCCGCTCTATCTGCTGGCTATGTCTCGCCTCCCGCCCCGCCCCCAGCTCAGTTGGAAAGATGATGGAACACCCGTCGATGATCGTGTGGGCGACATCTACTACTCGGTTGAGGATGGCTTGTCTGAGACGCGGGCTATCTTTTTAGACGCATGCGGTTTGCCAGATCGTTGGATGGGGCGTGACAGCTTTACCGTGGCCGAACTCGGTTTTGGAACGGGCCTAAATTTTCTGGCACTATGGGACCTCTGGCGACAGAGACGCAGCCCATCGGGCTGGCTCCATTTTGTCAGTTTTGAGGGTTATCCACTGGATGTAGGCGATGCGGAACGGGCTTTAGGTATCTGGCCTGAATTATCCGATCTGAAGGAGAAGTTGGTTGAGGCCTGGCCCCACCACGCAAAGGGCATTCATCGCGTCGTTTGGCCGGACGAGCGGCTCTCGCTAACGCTGCACATTGGCCTGATTGAAGACACTTTGCCGCAAAGCCAGTTCATGGCAGACGCTTGGTTTCTTGACGGGTTCAGCCCCGCGAAAAATCAGAGCATGTGGGATGAGTCCCTCTGGCCGATGGTGGCAGAGCGCAGCGCACCGGGTACGATTGCTGCGACCTTTACGGTTGCAGGTGCTGTTCGTCGCGGTTTGGCAGAAGCCGGTTTCGAGGTCGCGAAGAGACCGGGACACGGCCGCAAGAGAGAACGGTTGGAAGCGATTTACGAAGGCGATCTCAAGCGACCTGACGCCCACAAGTCCAATCCAAAAATTGGAATCATCGGTGCAGGCATCGCTGGCGCATGCCTGGCCAGAGTCCTATCCGCGCGTGGCGCAACTGTTACCGTCTTCGATCAAGCGAGCCGTCTAGGCGCAGGCGCAAGTGGCAATCCTATGGCCTTGGTCATGCCCCGCCTCGATGCAGACGACACCGACCAAGCCCGCTTTTTCGTTGAAACTTATAATGCCGCAAGGTCTTTCTATTCCGGCCTGCCCGGCATTGACGAAACGGAAGTTGTTCAACGCGCCAAAGACGATCAGGAACGCAAGCGGTTTGCGAAAGTACTGGAAGATCCTCCTCTTGGACTGGACGATCTCGAAGCCATCTCTGACGGTCTCTTGCACAAACGCGCCGTCATCGTGAGACCGCTAGAGGTGCTGAATGCGCTACTGGAAGACATCGATGTTCAATGGAATGCCGCCTCGCTACCCAACCTAAGTGACAGTGACTTCGACGCTGTGATCTACGCCGATGGATGGCGGATGCAGGATCGTTTTCCATGGTTGCGGTTAAAGGCCCGCGCCGGGCAAGTCAGCTTTGTAAGCGAACAGCATTCTGTCCCCGCATCGGCCCGTGCTAGCGGGCATTACGCTCTCGCAAGCGGCGCAGACCGTTTATGGGGCGCAACCTATCGCGATCATGATGGTGGCGACCCTAAGCGACTTAAGAGCGATGACGACCTCAATAGCGCGGCGCTGTCAGACCTCTCGCCCTTCTGGATCGGCGCTCTTGATTCAGGCAGTGTATCATCCCGCGCGAGTGCCCGCGCAACGACGCCGGACCGTCTGCCCGTCATCGGGCGCGTGCCTAATATTGATTCCGTGCTCAGAACCCATGAAGGTCTACGCTCCGGTCGCCAACCTACTGAACCCATCGCCCGTCAGGCTGGATACTATATAGCAGGTGGTTTCGGGTCGCGCGGGTTCACATTTGCCCCATGGGCGGCTCAGGTTTTGTGTTCGATGATCTTTGACGACCCATTGCCTGCCCAGAAGAGGGGTCTCAAGCTTGTTGATCCGGTGCGACAAATTTTGCGTGACCTTAAACGTGGGCAAATCGGATGATTTCTGCGCAAAATCTATGCGGCAGCTCTTTGACAGCGTTTACCTTTGATTAAACCGCTGTAACCCTCTGGCCATCTGCTCCGCTTTCGGCTTCAACCTTGCAACGCGATTTCGGAGAGAGACACAGCGTCTGCGTGCCATGTGTTATAGAGACAAACAGTAAGGGGTCTTATCGTGTTTACATCATCGGTAGAGTTGAGCGATCTAGGCGTTGAAGCCGGAGAAGTCCGAAACAATTGGGCGCCTGAGAAACTGTACGAACAGGCCATCCGTCACGAAGGCGCAAAGATCGCAAAAGGCGGCGCTCTGGTCGTGGAAACAGGCCAGCACACAGGCCGCAGCGCAAACGATAAATTCACTGTTCGCGATGAGATGACTGAAAACACCGTCTGGTGGGATAATAACGCCTCTATGAAGCCCGACCATTTCGACGCGCTGTGGGAAGATTTCCGTAAACACCTCGAAGGCAAGACGCTCTACCATCAGGAATTATTCGGTGGCGCGGATGTGGAGCACCGCCTGCCAGTCCGCGTGGTCACTGAATATGCATGGCACGCGCTATTTATTCGCCACCTGCTCCGCGTTCCGACCCAGGACGAATACGCTGACTTCTCTCACGAGTTTACAATCATCAATAGCCCAAGCTTCCGCGCCGATCCTGCTAAGCACGGCACGCGCAGTGAAACCGTGATCGCGGTAAACCTCGCAAAGAAAATCGTTCTGATCGGCGGGACGAGCTATGCCGGCGAAACGAAGAAATCTGTCTTCACCATTCTGAACTACCTGCTGCCTGAAAAAGGCGTGATGCCGATGCACTGCTCCGTGAATTGCGGCGGCAATGATGATGCGGCCATCTTCTTCGGCCTATCTGGCACCGGTAAAACAACACTGTCAGCAGATGCATCCCGTACGCTGGTTGGCGATGACGAGCATGGCTGGTCTCCCAATGGCCTCTTTAACTTCGAAGGCGGTTGCTACGCGAAGATGATCAACCTGTCTGAGAAGGCAGAACCTGAAATTTACGCGACAACAAAAATGTGGGGCACGGTTCTCGAAAATGTCGTGATCTGCGACGAGACGCACGAGCCTGATTTTGCTGACAATACGCTCGCGGAAAACTCGCGTGGCGCATATCCGATTTCTGCGATTGAAAATGCCAGCGCGACTGGGCAGTGCGGTCAGCCGAAAAACCTGATCATGCTGACCGCCGATGCATTCGGTGTCTTGCCACCGATTGCAAAGCTGACGCCCGCTCAGGCGATGTATCACTTCCTCTCAGGCTACACCGCGAAAGTCGCTGGCACAGAGAAGGGTGTGACGGAACCGACAGCGACCTTCTCAACCTGCTTTGGTGGCCCGTTCATGCCGCGTCACCCAAGTGAGTACGGCAATTTGCTGCGTGATCTGATCGACCAGCACAATGTTGATTGCTGGCTTGTCTCTACGGGTTGGACGGGTGGCCCTTACGGCGTCGGCACACGTATGCCAATCAAAGAAACTCGCGCACTCCTGAATGCGGCACTGGACGGCTCGCTAAACAATGTCGAATTCCGCAAGGATGAGACGTTCGGTTTCATGGTGCCGGTCTCTGTCCCGAATGTGGATGACCGTGTGCTCAATCCGCGGGACACGTGGGCTGACGCCGGCGCATACGATGCACAGGCCGAAAAGCTCGCGCGTATGTTCGTTGACAATTTCGCGATTTATGAGGCGCACGTTGACGATGCGGTCAAGCAAGCCGCGCCTCGCGTAGCGATCTCTGCCTAGCTTTCCAGCATAATCACACTTCCGTTCCGACCGTAATCATCCTCTCCGCGATGATTACGGCGTCGGTTTGAGAAGTAGGTCTCTTCCATGGCGCAGGTATCGTGGCCGAGATTATCAACCGCGCCGACCCCTTCGCGCAGAAGCCTCGTCTGAACGTATCCTGTGAGATCGAAATGCAGCCGGTCGCCTAAACCCGCTCTGAAAAAGCGATCCGTCCACTCTTTCTCCCCGACCCAAGTGTCGCGAAATTCCGGTCCGACTTCGTAGCTTTCCTGCTGGATCGCAGGACCAATCGCAGCGGTGATATCACTTCGATCTGCGCCGAGTGTCTCCATTGCGTTGAGAGTAGCCTCGATCACGCCGGAAAGCGCGCCCTTCCATCCGGCATGGGCGGCTCCGATGACGCTTGCTTTGACATCCGCAAAGAGGATCGGGACGCAGTCCGCCGTTAAAATGCATAGCGCCAGGCCCGGCACTGTCGTGACCATCGCGTCGCCTTCAGGCCTGACCTGCCAGAGCTCATCGACGGTGATCACGTTGGGACTGTGAATCTGATAGCAGGACAGTAAATAATTTGCGCCCACAGCTTCGCGCACGCGCTCTCGGTTTTGCTGCACGCAGGTCACATCATCGCCGCTGCCTTCACCGACATTCAGGCTGTCATACAGTCCGGTCGAGACACCGCCTTCACGCCCGAAAAAGCCATGCTTTATCCCGCTCATGGTCGAGAGCTTATGACCTTGGCTGAACGGTGGTTTGGGCATGCCTGTCTCCCTTATCGCATTGAAGGTAAAGAGCATTCCGGGGCTTGCCAATCGGCACACAAGAAAAAGCCCGGCGCAGAGGCCGGGCCAAAGGGTGCATGGAGAGATGAGTGTCCAACTCGCCCAATACTATGCAATCGCGATGCCAGTTTCTCCTGATAGGCGAGTCCCGATCAGAGACAGTCATAAAGCGCATCAACCAGCCGCCGCGCACGTGGATCGCCCTGTAGATAGTTGGATTGCCGGTTCATCACATAGGCTGCGGATAGGCCCCGATCCGGGTCACCCAGTGCCAGCGATCCACCCCAGCCGGAATGGCACAGCGTGTCCTGATTTGGGCCATAGATGTTCAAATTGTTACGCATCACGCCTGCCGCAAATTCCGTCACATATGGCAGAACGAGGTCCTGGCCTTTCACACGGCTCTCAATTAGAGCGTCGAAGTTAGAAGGCGCGATGACCTGCTGCCCGTTCAACTGGCCCCCATTCGCGTAGAGGCCATACAACTCAGCCACAGCTTTCGATGTACCAATGCCATTGGCGGACGGGATTTCAATTTCACGCCAGACGGCCCCGCCTCGATCAGGGGCCGCCCACTTGGTCAGGAAGGCCGCTTTCGTCGCCTCATTGATCTCCCCTAGATCAGGTACAGCCCGCGGCCGCATGATTTCAGCAACGCGGCTATGATGTTCTTCCGGCGTGCCGATTTGGAAGTCGATGCCTGCGGGGCCTGCAACCTCCTCGCGCAGGATCGTTCCAAGCGAACGCCCATCAATCCGGCGCACCACGTCACCGATCAGATAGCCCCATGTCAGCGGGTGGTAGCCATGCTCGTTCCCAGGTTCCCAAATCGGCTCAAGCTCCGCGATGGCCGCGACACAGGCAGGTGGATCAAGCCAAAGCGCAGGATTAACAGGCTCAACAAACCCGGTCAGTCCGGCCTGATGGCTAACCATTTCACCAAGCGTGATCGCCTCTTTCCCATTCACCCCGAACTCCGGCCAGATGTCGGCAACGCGTGTTTCATATCCCGCAGGCAGCTGGTCGATAATCTTCGCCAGAACGAGCGCTGAAATCGGCTTCGTAGTGGAATAGACCGGGACAATCGTTTGCTCATCCCAGACACGGGTTTTCTTGCGATCGATCCAACCGCCCTGCAGATCAATGACCAACTCGCCGTTCAGAATCGCGCTGAAGCCCGCGCCCAATTCCTTATCCTCTTTGAAATTGGCCTCAAACTCATCGCGGACAGGTTCAAAGCCCTCGCTGACATGGCCGGAGATCGGGAATTCGGTCATTGAAAAAAGCCTTTGATCTGGTTGATTTCACATGCATTAGCGGGCACTCGTGGCGCGTTTGATTTTGTCCGTCAAGGAGCCTGAAGAATGAGTGACACACCCTCCCGTCCGCGCCGATCCTGCCTCTATATGCCGGGCGCAAATGCCCGCGCTCTGGAAAAAGCCAAAGGCCTTGCAGCAGATAGCCTGATCTTTGATCTCGAAGACGCTGTCGCCCCTGAGGCAAAGGTTGAGGCGCGTGAAACAGTTTGCGCTGCGGTCAAGGCGGGTG
Organism: Pseudomonadota bacterium; assembly: GCA_038746145.1. Lineage (GTDB taxonomy): Bacteria > Pseudomonadota > Alphaproteobacteria > Caulobacterales > Hyphomonadaceae > Henriciella. The sequence goes on along the minus strand of JBCDKW010000004.1, from coordinate 146,145 downwards.
GCTATGGCAACCGTGAGATTATTATCCGGATCAATGGCTTTGACACGGAATGGGGTCTCGACGACATAGCGGCTGCCGTCGAGGCCGGACCGGATGCGATCCTCGCGCCGAAAGTCATCGATGGCGGCGATATTGATCGTCTGAACGATGCCATGAGCCGGGCCGGTGCGCCGGACACAATGGGCCTCTGGGTGATGATCGAAATGCCCAAGGCGATCCTCAATATTCAGGATATTGCCGAAGCGGTTGGCCGCACGCGTCTGACGGCTTTCGTGATGGGCACGAATGATCTCGCCAAAGAGTTGCGCGGTCTGAATGACCCACCGTTCCGCACAGCCTTCCAGACCTCGCTCGGCCTAAGCATCGCGGCCGCGCGCGCCTACGACTTGATCGCGATTGACGGTGTCTTCAATGGTATTGGCGACGAGGATGGCCTTGAGGCGGAATGCCTGCAGGGACGCCTCATGGGCTTTGATGGCAAAACACTGATCCATCCGTCACAACTTGCCGCTGCCAACCGGATTTTCGCGCCAGCCGAGGCTGATGTGGACCAGGCGCGCGCCGTTATTGAGGCGTTCGCGGATCCTGAAAACGCCGGCAAAGGCGTGATCAAGGTCAATGGAAAAATGACCGAACTCCTTCACCTCGAAGAAGCACGTCGCACAGTCTCAGTTGCCGAAGCGATTGCCGCGATGGAGGCTAGCTAGCCAACCGCCTCAATCAGTCTCGTGATGGTGCGTGTGCTTTTCTCATCAAAGTCATTCATCATCGCTGAGCCTGACAGCTCAAACAGGAAAGATTGGATATAGGTCCGCCCGTCCGGCGCGCGCTCACAGGCGACGTCGATATTCAGTGTGTTTACCTTCGCGATCATGGCGGGTTTGTAGGGCTTCGGCAGCGAGGCTTGGTAGGCCAGAACCGCGCCATCCTGTTTCGCGAGGGTGATTTCGGCTTTGACCTTTTTCATCACCTTGCGCTGCATATCATCAGCATCTTCATCCGGAAGCGGTGTGAAAGCATAGATTGCGGTCGTGTCTGTCTCGCTCAGCTTGGTGGCGTCGTCAGGAACAATATCAGCAAACTCCTTGCACCAGATGTCGCCGTCTGCGTTTTCATCCATGCGGGCAAGATCATCTTCCAGATCGTCTGGCCAATCGGACTTGTCTGGCGAAATGACGTTTATCCTAGCCCCCACATCCGCAGACGGATCAATCGTCGCTGAAAGATCGACCTCGCCATAAGCAAGACCCATCTCGTAGGAATAAAGTGGTCCGTCAGTCGGCACAGCCTTGGCCTGATCAAGCAGAGGATCAGCCATCGCCGTCATTGATACGCCGCCAAGAGCCGCTAGGGCGAGAATTGAAAACCGCATGAGATGTCCTTTCGATCCCTCTTCAAAGCCTTTGAACGATGAAATGTCAGGTGAAAACTCGGCAATCTACAGCTGAATGCCCTAGATGAGTCAGTATGGCGGACACAATGCTCCCTGCTTTTACCTTGCCGGACCGGTTTTCGGATTGGTTTAAAGCGCGTGGCTGGGCGCCAAGGTCGCATCAATTGGAGCTGACCCAAGCCGCGCTTGAAGGGGAAAGCGCGCTGCTGATTGCCCCAACGGGGGGCGGCAAGACGCTCGCGGGATTTCTCGCCAGCCTGATCGAACTGGACCAGCGCGGGAAGAGTAATTCAGGGCGTCCAGCGCTGCACACGCTTTATATCTCACCCCTGAAAGCGCTCGCCGTCGATGTCGCTCGCAACCTGATGACACCGGTCGAGGAGATGGGGCTCGATATCCGGATCGAGACGCGCACAGGCGACACGCCGCAGAGCAAACGCCAGCGCCAGCGGGCCAACCCGCCTGACATCCTGCTCACGACGCCGGAACAATTGGCGCTGTTCATCGCCTCCGACCATGCCGCAGAATTTTTCGCCGATCTAAAATGCGTGATCATTGATGAGATACATGCGATCGCGCCTGGAAAGCGCGGCGATCTGCTGAGCCTCGGCCTTGCAACGCTTGCGCAATGGGCTCCGGCGTGTCGATTCCTGGGGCTATCAGCGACTGTGCATGACCCGAGTATCTTACAACGCTGGCTAGGCGTGCGCCAGGATCAGCCAGCCCTGATCAAATCTTCCGGCGGCGTGTCTGCTGATGTTGAAATCATGGTGTCCGAAGAGCGGATTCCGTGGTCAGGTCATTCCGGCCGCTTCGCCGCCGCTGAGGTCTACGAAAGAATCAAAAGCGCGAAAATGGCGCTCGTCTTCGTCAACACGCGCGCGCAGGCAGAGCTCATGTTTCAGGAGCTGTGGAACGAGAATGAGGATGGTCTGGCCATTGCCTTGCACCACGGCTCGCTTGCCAAGGACCAAAGGCGACGGGTTGAGGCCGCGATGGCGTCCGGCGCGATCAAGGCTGTGGTCTGCACCTCAACGCTCGATCTTGGTATCGACTGGGGCGAGGTCGATCTCGTTATCCAGATGGGCGCGCCGAAAGGAGCCGCGCGCTTAATCCAGCGGATTGGGCGGGCCAATCACCGAATGGATGAGGCCAGCCAAGCTGTTCTGGTGCCCACGAACCGGTTCGAAATCCTCGAATGTCGCGCGGCAGAGGCCGCTGTCGAGGCCGGTGAAATTGACGGGACAGGCCTGCGTAAAGGCAGCCTCGATGTGCTCGCACAACATGTCATGGGCCGTGCCTGTGGCGACGGGTTCCAGCTCGAAAGCCTTTATGATGAGGTCCGCCGCTCTGCGCCCTACGAGTGGCTCGATTGGGAAACGTGGGAGCGTGTCGTCGACCTCGTCGCGACGGGGGGATACGCGCTGAAAACCTATGACCGCTTCAAGCGGGTGGTAAAGCGGCGCGACGGAACATGGAGCGCGCGGACCAAACGCGACACTCAGCAACACCGCATGAATGTCGGGGCGATTGTCGAAGCCCGTAATCTGAGCGTCCGCCTGACATCGCGTGTCGGCGGCAATAAAGCGGGCCAGACCACGGGTCAGCCCGCTTTGCGCGCAGGGCGTAAACTCGGTGAAATCGAGGAATGGTTCATCTCAACGATGACGCCCGGAGACACGTTTCTCTTCGCAGGCGAAATTCTTCGCTTTTTAGGCGTACAGGAGCTGGATTGCCTCGTCATGCGTGCACCGGGCGATAAAAAACCGGCGATTCCAAGTTATAATGGCGGAAAATTCCCCCTGACTGAGTTTCTGGCGGGCCGCGTCCGACAGATGATCCACGATCCAAGCCAGTGGGCCGCTTTGCCCGATACTGTTCGCGAGTGGTTTGAGGTCCAGAAAGAGCGCTCAACCATTCCGGCCGAAGACGAACTTCTGATCGAGACGTTTAAACGCGCCGAGCGCCATTATCTCGTCTGCTACCCGTTCGAAGGACGCCTCGCGCACCAGACCCTCGGAATGCTGCTGACCCGCCGACTCGAGCGCATGGGCGCAAAACCGCTCGGTTTTGTCGGCTCTGAATATGCGCTGTCGATCTGGGCAATGGACCCGATGGGGGATCTCGATCTTGATGACCTCTTTGCCACGGACCTGTTGGGCGATGATCTCGAAGAATGGTTAGACGAAAGCATCCTGATGAAGCGCCATTTTGCGCATTGCGCGCTGATTTCGGGCCTGATCGCGCGCCGCATGCCCGGCAACGAGAAAACCGGGAAGCAAGTCACGTTCTCAACCGACCTCATCTACGACGTGTTACGTAGTCATGAGCCCGATCACATCCTGCTGCAGGCCGCGCGACAGGATGCGGCGACCGGTTTCCTCGATATCCGGCGGCTGTCAGACATGCTGATGCGTGTGCGGGGTAAGATCGTACACATGGACCTGCCGAGAATCTCGCCCTTCGCCGTCCCCGTCATGCTGGAGGTCGGTAAGGAGCCCGTTCATGGCGCGAGCGTCGAAGAGGCCATCCTGCGCGAAGCCGAGGCAGAACTCATCAAGGAAGCCATGGGCTCAATCAGCTGATCTCATCCGCCTGAAAGATCAGGCATTCTTGATGCTCATCCCGCCATCGACCGGAATGATCGCACCGTTCAAATAGGACGCGGCAGGCAGGCAGCACGACAGCGTGATATTCGCAACCTCTTCCGGAATACCGTAGCGACGAAGCGGCACGCGACGCTTGGCGTAAATCACTTTGTGATCGTCCGGGATGGACGCATTGATCGCTGTCTCGATCGGTCCGGGGCAGATCGCATTGCAGGTGATCCCATCGCGGCCAAGATCCACTGCCATCGCGCGGGTCAGCCCAATCACACCGTGCTTGACTGCCACATAGGGTCCATTTCCGGGCGTCGCGCCAAGGCCTTCTGTCGAAGAGATATTCACAATCCGACCCCCAGTCTCTGTTTTCATGAGGTGGGGCAGGGCGGCGCGAATAAGGCGCTGATGCGCACTCAGCATTGCGGTAATGCTATCATTCCAGATGTCCTCATAGGCATCCTCTGAAGGGTGCGCGAGGCGCGCGAACCCAGCATTGTTGATCAGAATATCCAGCCCGCCAAACGCGTCAGCGCAAGCCCCGACAGAACTCTTTATGGCGTCGGTATCAATCACATCCAGCGCGTGAGCCTGTACTTTATCAAAGCCCGCATCGCGGATTTCACCCGCTACCTGTTCAACACCCTCGCCATTCAAATCCGTCGCGAAAACGTTCGCGCCTTCGCGTGCAAACAGATGTGCGGTGGCGCGTCCCATCCCGCTCGCGGCTCCGGTAATAAAAACGGTTTTTCCCGCGACGCTCCGATCCAAAGCTTCGTAAGGCAGCATGATCTTCCCTCCAATGACTGCTGCAACCTAGCGTCTCCCCACAATCAAAAAAGCCCCGCCGCAGGGGCAGGGCTTCTCTGAAAGCGATTTAGCTGTCGCTATGAATTTTCTTTGATCCATTCCTGAATACGCTGTTTAGACATTGCGCCGGTATGTGTGCTGGCAGCTTGGCCATTCTTGAACAGGATCAGCGTCGGAAGTCCGCGAATGCCATACTTTCCAGCAGAGTTCGGATGATCATCAACATTGATCTTGGCGATCTTCACCGCGCCCGACATTTCGTCAGCAACCGCGTCCAGATGAGGTGCCATTTGTTTACATGGCCCACACCATTCCGCCCAGAAGTCGACAACAACGGGCACGTCGCCCTGAATCGCGGTGTCAAATGTATCGTCAGTGATATGTTCAGCGGCCATCACGAGGCTCCTTTCATCTTTGACTGATAAAATAGGGACTCAATCGCTGCGTCAAACCCCGATGTTCAGACCCTTTAGAGATTCTGATAGACGATCACCGGAAAGTGAAATCAGATGTGGCCCATCGGTATAGAGCAGCGCACACCTGACAGCATGGTTTGGGTAGATTGCCGAGAGGATCAGACGATAGGCTGCCATCTGGCGTAGATAAGCCGAACTAACAGAGGCCTCGTCGCGCGGCGCAGGCTGGTCGGTCTTGTAGTCGATGATCAAAACCTCATTTTCCCGAACGATGAGCCGGTCGACGCGCCCATTGATCAACTGCCCATTCGGCAGGCGACCTGTCATAGCGACTTCACTGCGTCCATCAGGGCTGAAGACATCCGCGAAGTCCGGATGCTCAAGTGTGCGCAGAGACACGTCGATAATTTCCGAACGTGCCGTGTCCGACAGGTCCGCGTGATGCTCCAGAACACGCTCAGCCGCCTCTCCGCGGCGATCATTTGAAAGGTTCGGTAAGCGCTGGAGAAGGTCGTGCACCAACCGCCCACGCCGCAAACGCGCCTGACGCGCTTCACCGAACGGGTTGAGCGCTACGACCGGATTCTGATCCAGCCTTGAAGGCGAAACCGCCGGGCTTTCCCGTTCAATAGGCGGCGCAGGCTGTCTCGCCCATTCCGGTATTTCAATCTCAGGCGTTCGTTCAGACGGCCCTGTATCCAACCGTACGGGCTGCGGGCCAAGCGACAACACATCATCAAGTCGCTCGCCCTCATTCGGCTCAGTGCTCCCGGTCAATTCACACATCGCGATTTGGCACCAACGATACCAAGACGATTTCGCAAATCCGGTCTTCTTGCTGCGGCCATCTTCAGCACCACAGATCAGCAACCGATCCTGTGCCCGTGTCAGGGCCACATAAAGCAGGCGTCGTGATTCCTGCTCGGCCGCGGCATCACGCAGGGCACGTAGCTCACTGATGACCGGATTATCGCTCATTTTACTTCCCGAATGCACGGGTATGCCATCGTGTGTTACAAACAGAGAACTGTCGCTCAGCTTGGTCGCGGATGTGGTATCCGGCAGAATCACAAATGGCGCTTGCAAGCCCTTTGCTCCGTGTACGGTCATAACCCGAATTGCACCGTCCGGCTCGCCAAGATCGCGCTTCAACTCGCTGTCATCGGCTTCAACTTCGTCTAGGAATTGCCGCAAGCTCGTCGGGGCCGCCATATCATAACGTAGCGCTCTCATCAGAAGCGCGCGAACCGGATCGCGCACCGGTTCACCCAGTCGCTGCATCAGGCGATCATAGCCATTCAGACCTGCCTTGCCAAAAGGCTCATATAGAACACGGCTCAGGAAAGCATGTGCCCCTTGGTGGCGTGCCTCATACACGCCTGCGCAGAATGCCTTCGCCTCGGCAAACCTTTCATCAGTACTATTCGAGAGCCTATCCCAGAGCGTGTCTTCGCCCCTCTTATAGGCCAGCGAAAACAGGTACTGATCATCATCGACAAGGTTACAAAACGGGCCGCGCAGTATCTCGGCAAGCGCCAAATCATCGCCCGGCTGCACCGCAAATCGGATGAGGTTCAGGCAATCCTGTACGCCTAAAACATCCAGCAAAGCCAACCGATCCGCGCCCGCGACGGGCAAGTCATATCGCTTCAGACTATCAATAATCGAATTGAAGAGTGCCCCACGTTTTCGCACGAGGATCAAGACATCTTCAGGCATCATTGGACTGCGCGCCCATGCCTGGCTGGCCTGCCCCTCGCGCCAGACAGTTTCACCCCGGTCAATGCTGTCGCGCACGGTCTTTGCGACCTGATCTGCCAGTCGTTTCACCGCTGCGCTTTCCGGTGTGTAATCGACTGGAAGCCAAATATTGTCCTCTTCGGAATCGTCAGTGCTGTTTTCAGACTTACTAATCAGAGGCCATAGGTCAACACGCCCGGGCTGATCAGATCGGCTGGCAATGTGACGCGAAATATCCGCATCAGGTGGGGGCAGGGCGTCTGTTGTAATGTCCGGTAAAGGCGAAAATTCGCGAACCGCATCAACAAAACCGAGGATTTCAGGGCTGGATCGAAACGACATCAGCATGCTCGGAGTTTCTGCTCCGCTTGTGCCGCTTGCCAAGGCCTCTTCGCGGGCAATGAAGCGGCGTCGTTCAGTCTCAAACTGCGCCTGATCTGCGCCCTGAAACGAGTAAATCGACTGCTTCGGATCCCCCACCACGAACTGCGTGCGTGGGTCGCTTAAGCGCTCTTGCCCAAAGCCAGCCTGAAATTCCTCGACCAGCGCATTGATCAGCTCCCACTGTCGCGGTGAGGTGTCCTGGGCCTCATCCAGCAGCAAATGCGTGAGCCCGCCATCAAGCTTGTAGAGCACCCAATCGGCGGCCCCGGACGTGGTGAGAAGCCGCCGCGTCTGTTCGATCAAATCGTCAAAGTCCAAGACAGCGCGCTGTCGTTTCTCACGCTGATACGCGCGCACAATCGGAAGACCCATAACCAAAAGCGCTTCACTGCGCTCTGCAGCCTCAATTGACAGCAACTCAGCGTGCGCCTGCCAGATGCGGCTGACTTCGCTGCCATACTCATCCTTGATCTGAAACAGGTCCGGAATGTCCGGATCATCCTTGTGAGACGCCCCATAGGGATTGGACTTCGCCCAGGCTCCGCTGCCCGTCTGAAACACGTCGAGCCAGACACACCAACGCTCCTCCGCGGGCGCGCTCGAACAAGCAAAGCGAATAGCGTGGGCGAGCTTGGCGTCTTTCCCTGTCGCTTTTGGATGGCTTTCAACGCGATCCGCCAGCGCCGCTATTCGCTCAGCAGGAAATGCTTCACCCATAACCCGTTCCAAGTGGGCTTCCGATGATTGTTCAGGCGCGACGAGCGCTTCGCGAACTGTTTCACCGATGGACGCCTCAACCCGCTCCATCCGGCGTTGAAAATCGAGCAGCGGCGAACGCTGTGATCGCAATGCCGCAAGTGCTGATTTGATGCCCCGCCCGCCGGTTGCGCGTGATAGGATCGCGATCGCTTCTGGATGCGCGTCTGCTGCATGCTCAATCTGATCGTTCAGAACACTTTGCCATAAGTCATTCGCATCTTTGTCCTCAATTTCCCGAAAACCGGGTGCAATACCAGCCTCCAGCGGAAACCGCCGCAGAACACGCGCACAGAACGCGTGGATCGTCTCGATGCGCAGCCCTCCGGGCGTCTCAAGCGCGCGTGCAAACAGAGTCCGCGCCCTTCGAAGGTCCGTAGACGAATAGTCAGCTTCCGGACGGTCTTCCAGTTGAGACAAGCTCTTTCGCAAACTCGCGTCATCTGTGATGGACCAATCGCCAAGTGTCTTGAACAAGCGGCTCAGCATCTCGTTCGCGGCCGCTTTGGTATATGTGACGCACAGAATCGAGTCCGGCGGCGCGCCCGGTCGTCCATCCGGTTTGGATAAAAGCAATCGCGCGACCCGATCGATCAGAACCTTGGTTTTTCCCGAACCGGCATTAGCTTCGACCCATGCTGAGCGCTGCGGATTGGCGGCCCGCTTCTGCTCCCCGATCGCTGCCAGTAGATCGGCCGTCGGCTGGATCACCTTCGCGCCGTTCATCCTTGCCCTTCCCACTCATCGCGCCGGGCCAGACGACTATAATCGGAGGCGTAATTGACGCGCTCACTTTTCGGTTGGCTGCGATAGGGCTCATTCGGGTTTGCAAATGCCAGCAACAGTTCGTGCAAGCCACGCTCAGCTTCGGTAACAATGTCGGCAATCTCGACCGCATCAAACTTGACCCGCGCGCCTTTCGCGCTGGCCTCACCGATCTCGCGGACCTCAAATTGCGTCCCAAAACGAAGATAGGTCAACGCACCGACATCGTGATCCGATAGGCCGTCATACCCCCCATCGCGCGCAATCAATCCCTGCAGCGGCATTTGCGGTGCAAGGCCGACCCGAACCTGCGCCTCGCTCGGCGGTTTTCCCGTTTTGAAGTCGAGTATCGCAATCGTGCCATCAGCGCGTTTCTCGATCCTGTCTGCGGTTCCCTCGAGACTATAGCGCTCGCCGCCGAGGGTGAATGCGATCTCGCCTTTGCGTTCTGTGAGAACGTTTCCCAGGATCAGATGAGCCGTTTCAGCGCGCCATTTGAGATAGTCGTTCGCGGTTTCGCGCCGCTTCTCCCTCAACGCAATGATATCGGCTTCGGCCTCCCCACCTGATCGTAATTCCTGCTCCAGCATATCGAGCAGCCGCTCCGCCGACGAGTCCACTGTATCCGTCTCAAAATCCTCCAGCGCTTTGTGAACCGCTGACCCCCGCACGCGGGCATCCGGCGGTAAGTTCAGGCGATCCAATGGATAAAGGCCCAAGACGTATCGACAGTAGACCGCATACGGATCGCGGATCAGGGTCTCAATCCGCGACACAGAAAAATGCTTGGGCCGCGCGTCCAGCGGCGGTCTAGGCTCTGGACGGCTTTTAAGATCGATCGAAAGAGGCGCCCGCTCCAGTGCTGACAACCACTTCATTGGATTATGATCAGGCGATGGCGCTAGAGCAGCCTCAGCTTCGTCTTTTAACGCCCCGGCCACCAGCGTTTTCAATCGCCATATCCATCGCGATGCAACAGCAGGCGCATCTTCACGTTGTTTTGCGCTCAACAGAGTGACGCGCGGCGAGCAGGCCAGTTGGGCATAGTCATGCGCCGACAATCCAATTCGCGTATCCGGGTCAGAAATCCCGATTTGGCGTCGAAAGTGTCGGGGCAGGAACATATCCGGCGCGGGTTGGGCGGGCCAAACGCCTTCATTCAATCCCGCCAGAATAACATGATCGGCTGCCTGCAGTCGCGCTTCTAGCGGGCCGTAAATGGCCAATCGGGGATGCGGCTCTCCGTTAGAAATTCTGGCATGGGCGAGTTCCTGCGTGATCAGATCCCTATGCGTGGCGATTGACAGATCGCCTAATGGCTCCGTCAGAGCCTGAACATCTGTGATGAGCGATGACAGCGCCCGCCCACTCTCGCCTACCCATGGTCCCGGTATCTCGGTGATGTCCTCCAGGACCTCAGTAAGATGAGAGAGAATAAAATAAGATGTATACACATTATCTGTATAAAGAATAAATTGATCCAGACGTTCAAAAATCTGATCCACTGACGCTTTGAACTCTGTCTTTGATGGGTTTTTCTGATTTTCGAAATATTGATCGATATGCTCGCACAAATCAGCCCAGCTATTCCATCCCCGCGGGCCTCGTAGAATGTCTTTATCGATGAAGAGAACCGCCTCGCGGCCAAATCGACTTAGGCCGTGTCTCAGAATCGCCATCAATTTCACAGGATGATCCGGCTCGCTCAACCAATCCACCGCCAGCGCCAGAAAGCTGCCAAGATCTGATTGAATGAGCGGTATGCCCGCGGATGGTTCGACGTCTATGCCCCAGGTTTTGAGCCGCGCGCTAACCTGATGCGCCAATCCTGCATCAGGTGTGACGAGGGCGGCGGTTTCGTCTTCATGTTCAAGTGTTTGACGCATCAGAAGTGCGGCAATTCCGGCTTCATCTGTATCATCGGCAGGCTCGATTAGTTGAAGTCCATCTAGGGCTTTGTGAACAAAAGCGGCGCTATCGCCGCCCACTGCAAGAGACTTTAAACGCTGTGTCCAATCGGCTGTTTGGTCTGCTGGCACCAGTGTTTCATGCATCAGCCGTTGTCTCGCAAGCAGGCTTTCCGATAGGTCTAGCCCCGGCCATTCTGGCACGCTTGCGGGCGTGCGTTGTAGCGCCGCTAGCGCGCCGATCAGGGCATACTGCGGATGGCTGGGTTCATCTCTAAGGGTCTGAAGCGCGGCGTCCGGCAAGTCCCGATCCAGACCGGGTAGAACAATGAGGCCGCGCGGAAGCGTCAGGACTGATCGCATCATCAAGCGGGACGCAGGCGTCGCCCCTGTCGACCCTGCTATGATGACTGGTGTTTCAGGCGGCGCATCTACCCAAGATCGCGCAATCGCCTCAGCCGCACCGAGCCGTCTCGCATAGGGGTCCATCGCCTTCGCATCATCCAGTTTGGCCGGCCAGTCTTTCGTGATGATGTTCAGGAAGTGAAGTGACTGCTCCCAATGATGGGCGAGCTGAGTGTCAGAGACGAGACTGTTGAGTTTCGACCAATCGACATCGTTACCGGGCTCCGATGACAGCGCGGCCTGATCCAGCAAGCCTGCCAATTCGCGCGCAGCAGCAAGAGCAGAGACTTCCGGCAAGCTAAGCCCTTGGGCTTTATAATAAGCCAGAACCAATGATGTCAGCCCGCCGATCCGTTGTGCAGCGGAAATAGCAGGGGGAAGGTTTGCAAGTGCTGTTTCGGCACTCGCTGGCGGTTCGTCCTCTTCCAATCCACCCAGCGCGCGAATATCAGGCATCATCAGCGCCGATAATCCGCTTTCATCCAGCAGGGCCTTTGCTAGGGCGCGTGTGGAACGCGCATTCGGGACGTAGATGAGCGTATCCGCAAGGCGCTGTGGATCATTCGCTGGGTCCAGAGCCTTGATCAGACCGCGAGCCAATTCGCGCAAAAAATCCGCGCCGGGCGGCATCGTATAAATCTCGCCATGTCCGCTCGTAAAGAGCATGTCAGGCTCCATTCGACCGCAGCCATGCTTCCGCATCGTTTAGGGCTTGCGGATCGCCGACATGCAGCCAGAACCGATCGAGCGGCTGGCCATGAAGGCGCTGATCTGGAAGCAATTCGTCCCAGACAAGATTGGCCGAAAACGGTTCTATTGCTCGGTCATCATAAAGCTGCGGCTTCAGAATGCGAATGCCAGCATAGGCCCAAGGCACGCTATCACTTTCGCCGCGCCGTGTTAGCGTGCCGTCTTCTGCGCGATAGAAGTCGCCCTTGCCGTGAAACCCCAGAGACCGATGTCTATCGGCCAGCAGAAGGCACTCATCCATCTGCTCAGGATCAAAGGTCTCAGCAAGCTTAATCAACGGCTCCGAGCCAAACGGAAACCAAAACGCGTCTGTGTTCACAACGAAGATCGGCTCATCACCCAGCAATGGTCTTGCCTTGGCGAGTCCCCCTCCGGTTTCCAATAGTTGGCCCCGCTCCTCAGAAATTATGACCTCAAGATCGCGGCGTTTCGCAAGGTGGGCCTCAACTTGATCAGCGCACCAATGTACATTGACGATCACGCGTTGAACGCCTGCGGCAGTGAGCGTATCGAGAAGAATATCCAACATCGATTTGCCCGCGACCCGAAGCAAAGGTTTCGCCGTTTGATCGGTCAGTGGTCGCATGCGCGTACCGAGGCCTGCTGCCATCACCATGGCTGTTTCAGGCATTGCGATCATAGGTCTATATCCAGCAAAAATGGTGCTGTCTCGGCAATAAAGCGGCGCATATCAGATGCCGCTGGATGGGAGAGGTTTTTTGCCAATAAAGCCTGCTGGCGTGGCATGAATTCGGTATAGCGCGGCTTGCCGTCCTGCGTGATCAGTCGGGAAAAGATCCCGACAATCCTGAGGGCGTTCAGAACGCCAATAATCGATAACCGTTCTATAAAAGAACTATAATCTTTTCCAGTTAGTTCTAAATAAGTATTTATTGCCGCATCCGACGCCTCATCGCTTACCGGACGGCGCGCATCCTGTGTCAGCATCGCCATATCCCATGCATCCCACCCCATCACGGCATCCTGAAAATCCAACAGGCCAATCCGCCCCTCAGGTAACCAGAGCAGGTTCTCTGCGTGATAATCCCGCAGGGTGAACGCTCGCGGAAAGGCATCTGCGCGATCAATCAACTCGTCGCGGGCTGCTTCCCAGCGTACGCGATCTGCATCGTTCATCCGTGCACGGTCATCATAAAGATGAAACCAATCCGCATACAGATCGGCACTTGCCTCTAAAGCAATCCTGTCAAATTCGAGGATGGGCCAGGTTTCGCCCCCATGGCTGATCATGTTCGGCTGTGTCTGATTATGCAAGAAGGCCAGATCTTCTGCCGCGCGCTTATAGAGCGACACTTCATCCTCTGCTCCTCGCTCGATCAGGCGGGCGAACTCCAAACCTTCGCCAAAGTCCTCTATCAGAGCGAGGCCAATATCACTCTTGTGCGCGAAAATTTCTGGCGGCCTGAGGCCGATCTCTCTCAAATAATGCGCGATCAGCACGAAAGCATCGACCCGGCTGGCCGCCAGACGCGTCATGGCATTCCAGCCTGTTTCTTGGCGCTCGCTCACGCTCATATCCGGCGTGCAAATCCCGCTCTCGACAGGTGGTGCATCCATCAGGATTGCGCGCTCATCCCCCTGGCTCAAACGGGCATAGCGCCGTGTCGAGGCATCCTGACCGAGCCACTCAAACTCGGCGTCTTCCCAGCCTGCGTCAGCCAGAAACTGATCAATCTGAAGCGGGCGCGTGTGATGACAATTCATGAAGTCGTGTCTGCCAGTCTTCGCCTTGCGGTTCCAGTCTTGCCGTGCGGGTTTCTGTGCCGTCCTCAACGGATAGCTCAATATCAAGCCGCCATTTGGGCAAATGCTCGCCGGCCCGATCCGGCCACTCGATCAGGCTCACCCCATCCACAGTGTCGTCCCAACCCAATTCAAAAACATCATCAGGCGCCTGCAATCGATAGAGGTCAAAGTGAAAAATCGGAACGTCGCGCCCCTCATACGTCTGCACGAGCGTAAAGGTCGGGCTGGGGACATCCACGTCCTCACCCACCAAAGCCGAAATCAGAGCGCGGCAAAACGTGGTTTTGCCAACCCCCAATCCGCCATGCAAGGCAATGACGTCGCCCGCCTTCAAAACAGGATGTAGACGTTGCGCCAGCGCCGCCGTCGCGTCTAGGGAGGGCAGGGACACGATCAAGACAAAGCCTCCAAAACCGCCTCGATCAAGGCCTCTTTCGGCTCGCAGCCCACTGAGAGCCGCACATAGCCTTCCGGGACATCATCGCCCCATCTCGCTCGGCGTTCAGCGCTAGTATGGGCCCCGCCAAAACTCGTCGCCGCAAGGATGGCCGGGCATCGATCAATAAAGGCGTCCGCGGCTTCAGCACTTTGAAAAGTCATCCCGATAATGAATCCGATGTCTGGATATTTAGGCTGCAAATCAGGTTGGGCCTCTTTGATCGCAGTGGCAAGAGCGCTCGCCGTTGAACACATCCGCGCCAGCCGCACTTCCAGCGTCATCAACCCGCGATACGTTAAAAACGCTTCCAATGGACCCGGGATCGACCCGGACAGTTTCCGCCAGCGTTTGACCCTTTCAAACGCCTCCGGATCACGCGTCGCAACATGCCCGAACAGTGCATCGGAATGCCCGGCAATCGCTTTCGTATCAGAGCTGACGATGATATCGGCGCCAAGGTCGAGCGGTCTCTGCAAGAGCGGCGTCAGGGTCGTATTATCGACGATAATCTGCGCGCCCGCGGCCTTTGCCCGCGAGCTAACCTGTGCAATATCACAGAGCTCAAGGCCCGGATTGGATGGTGTTTCCACCCAGACGACATCGAATCCCTCAAAATCAGCCGCATCGTAGTCGCGTGTCGGAATGGCCTGCATCTCAACGCCAAGCCCGGACAGGACCTCATCCAGAAGAGCGCGCGTCACATAGTATCCATCGCTCGGAACCAGAATACGTTGCCCGGCTTTCAGGCTTGTCATCAACGCTGCCGTAATCGCCGCCATCCCGCACGGAAAAGCCACTACGGGCGCGTTTTCCAAAGCCGCCAACGCGGTTTCGCAAGCCTCAACGGTTGGATTAATATCGCGCCCATAGGTATAGGGCGTATCAACGTCGCCCGGCAGAACATATTTCGCCGTTGAGACAATCGGGGGGCTGGCCGGGTCACCCTTGTCCAGATCCTTCAATGCTGCGTGCAGCATGGCCATGACGGTTTGATCAGTTTGCGATACCATTTTCAACCTGTGGCATAGCTTGTCAGCAAAGATAAGCCCGCTCATATGGAACGAACCGTTCCGCGTTAACGCTTTCGACACTAAAACCACGGCAAGCCATACTCATGACAGAGACAAAACCTAAAAAAACGCGCGGGGCCAGACGCAGTGAGGACTCCCGCACAGCGATCCTGAAAGCCACCCGTGAAGAGCTGATCGAAAACGGTTGGCGCAAGTTTAGCGTCGACCGCGTCGCAAAGCGCGCGCGGGCCTCCAAACAGACGATTTATCGCTGGTGGCCGTCCATCGGCACGATCTGCGTTGAAGCCGCACTCGAACTGATCCCAGAAGGGTCTGGTTCTGGACGCGATGCAACGGAAAAGATTGCTGAATTGATCGCCCCGGTTGAGCAAGCTCTGCGTGTCGGGTCCGGTCATGCCGTCTTGCATGGCGCTCTGGTTGCGGCCTGCGATGAAAAAGAAGCTGGTGACCGATGGCGCATGTGGCAGCGTGAGCATATCCGTATGCCTTTGCGAAACATCCTGGCTGAAATTGCCTCAAAGAATGTCATCCGCCGCGATTTCGATGTCGATCTCGCCATGGATATCCTGATCGGCCCGATCGTGCACCGCGTTGTCTTGCTCCGTGCCCCCTTGCCAGAAGGCTTTAGCGGGCGTCAAGCGGAAGCAATGATCAAACAGCTCGCACCCTAAGTCACAGTCGCCGCAGCAGAAATTCCCCGCTTGCGCGCCGTGAACTGAGCGATTACCGCACACAGCAAGGTTTCATGAGGGATCGCTGTGCCTGACCATGCCTCGCTTTTAGCGCTCGCCGTGACTGCTGCGAAAGCGGCAGGGACAGAGCTGGCTGCCCGCAAAGAGGCCTTTCAGGGCATCGCCTTAACCGATGGCCGCGACATCAAACTGAATGCTGACCGAGCAGCTGAGGACCTCATCCTCTCAATCCTGCGCGACGGGTCTGATATCGATATCCTTGCGGAAGAAAGCGGTTTGCACGGTACGCCTGATGGCTTGCTCTGGGCGGTTGATCCATTGGACGGGTCTGAGAATTATATCCGCCACAGCCCGAACTGTGGTGTCTCGATTGCTTTGCTAAACGACGGTGAGCCGATCCTGGGCGTGATCCATAATTTCAATCTGGGTGAGACGTGGACCGGCGGCGTAGAGCTGCCTGCGGAACTGAATGGCAAAGCGGCAACAGTCTCTGACGTATACGATACGAAAAACGCCGTCCTGTTCACAGGACTACCTGTGAACGCTGACTATTCGCCGGATGGCCTTGCAAAAATGGGACAGAGTTTTTCCCGCTGGCGTAAAATCCGCATGATTGGCTCAGCGGCGATCGCGGCTGCCAATGTCGTGTCGGGCCGCGCCGATTGCTACACGGAGTCCGGATGCAAACTCTGGGATGTGGCCGCTGGCATGGCCATAGTTCGGGCGGCAGGTGGTCGCGCTTTGATCACAGACGGCGCGCCTGACGCCCCGCGCACGATTTACATTGATAATGGCAAACTGCCTCTCATAGAGCCATTTGCATAACCCTTGGGATAAGGACAAAAGATGACTGTGACTGCCGACGATCTGGCGCGCATCGCCCTGCAAGCGGGCGTGCTCATTATGGAGATTTACGAGAGCGATTTTCAAGTCGCTCACAAGGATGATAAATCCCCGGTGACCGAAGCGGATCAGCGCGCTGAGACGCTCATTCTCGCCGAACTCGCCAAGGTTGAACCTGATCTGAAAGTGATCGCAGAGGAGTCCGTCTCCGATGGGCATATCCCTGAGCATGGCGTCCGTTTTGCGCTGGTCGACCCTGTCGACGGCACGCGTGAGTTTATCAACAAGCGCGGCGAGTTCACGGTCAATATCGCCATTATCGAACACGGAAAACCCGTCATGGGCGTTGTCTTCGCACCCGCCTTAAAACGCCTGTTTGTCGCTGAAAGCCCGTTTGAAGGCTGGGAAGCTGAAGTCGCTTCCGGCGCACCTGTTCCACCTACTGAAGCCCGTAAGCCGCTGTCTATCCGTAAGGCCTCAGACGCAGGCCTGACCGCGATTGCCTCCGCCTCGCACCGCAGCGATGAAACAAACGCATTCCTAGAAACCCAGAACGTGACCAATATCATCTCTGCCGGGTCATCCCTGAAATTCTGTCTGATCGCGGCGGGTGAAGCCGATCTCTATCCGAGGCATGGCCGCACAATGGAGTGGGATACCGCTGCCGGACACGCGGTCGCTCAAGCCGCGGGCGCGCGGGTCAGTACGCTCGAGGGCGCACCGCTCATGTATGGCAAGACTGAGCGCGGCTACGATAACCCACACTTCATCGTCTGGGGTGATTGCGCTCCTTAAAGCGCGGCCTCTACGGCATTCACTTCAGGCACGTAAGCGCGCAGCATATTCTCGATGCCTTGCTTCAACGTGTAGGTTGATGACGGGCATCCCGCACACGCGCCTCGCATAGACAAATGCACAACACCTGTATCTTCGTCGAAGCGATGGAAGATAATATCCCCGCCATCCTGCGCGACGGCTGGGCGAACACGTGTTTCGATCAGCTCGATGATTTCCCCAACAATCTCAGCCGCTTCGCCTTCATAATCGTCGACCGAACCGCCGTCGTCTTGGGACATCGCAGTCTGCGTCTCGATCACTGGCAGGCCCGCCATGAAATGGTCCATGATGGCAGCCATCGCCATCGGGCGGACATGCGTCCAGTCACTGTCAGGATCCTTTGTCAGTGTAATAAAATCGCTGCCGAGAAAAACGCGGGTCACGCCTGAAACGTTAAACAGCGTTCGTGCTAACGGACTGGTCCCGGCTTCCTCTATCGCCGCAAAATCATAGGGACCGCTGCGCCCCGTCACCGGCTGTCCCGGCAGGAATTTAAGCGTCTCTGGATTAGGGGTTGGTTCAGTCTCAATTTGCATGACGAGCAGCCTTTTTACACTCACAATAAATGAGCGCTATCGACCATGCTTTCAAGTCTCCTGCGTCTTCCACACAACTCAGAAATAAAACAGCATTGCCCTGTTGCAATATTCTCAAAGTGTTGGATATAATATACAAAACTGAAATTGGGTTGTGGAGGACAGGCATGCCTAGACCAGCAGGGGTGCGAAATCATGATTTCGAAAAAAAGCGATCGGCCTTGCTCGATCAGCTCACAGATTTTGCATTAAACGATGATTTGCGGCGTCCGTCTCTACGCCAGTTCGCGATTGCCGCTGGTGCATCAGAACCAACGCTGCGCCATTATTTCAGTGACCGCCAAGGCGTTGTGATCGCGATCCTGAACCACATTCACGATCGTGGTCTGTCGCTTTGGGACGTGATCAAAACGCCATCCGCAGACACCGCGTCTGCCGTCGATGAGTATTTCCGGGTGACGCAGGCCGGTCTTACTCATGGTGGGTTCGCCCGCGCTCACGCCTTTGGTCTGATTGAAGGCATGGCGGATGAAGTGGTCGGACAGGCCTATCTCAAGGCGCTGCTTGATCCGGCCCTTGAAGCTGTTCAACACAAGCTGAAAGCCACATCGGGCGCGACCTATGACGGGGATGCGGGCCGCTCTGCAGCCTTCATGATGCTCGCCCCGATCCTGGTGATGACGTTGCATCAGCAACTTTTAGGCGGTGGCGAAAGCTCCCCGATTGAGCCGGATGGCTTCCTCGGTCAGATTCAGAAATGGCTCGTCTCCGGCCTACCCGAAAAGAGCGGTACGTAGCGCTTCGAGATCGCTGTCCTGCGTCGCCCAGCTACAGACAAAGCGGTGTGATCCATCAATCCAGGGGTAGAAGACACCGCCAGCGGCGCGAAGTTTCGCCTCGATCTCTGGCGGCAAGACTGCAAAAATCTCATTACCATCAACGCTGTACGCGAGGCTGATGCCTTCAGCGCTACAGATGATATTCGAAAACTCCCGCGCGCGACTGTTCGCTGTTCCGGCTAGCTCCAACCAAAGGCCATCCGTCAAAAGCGCGTCTGCCTGCGCGGCGATGAAGCGCATCTTGGGCGGCATATGACCGGATCGCTTCGCCCGCGCGAGCAGTGCCCCATACTGATGGCGCATCTCACCAAACAGGATAATAATCTCGCACCCAATCGCACCTGTTTTGGTCAAGCCCAAGGTTACGACGTCGACGCTCGCTCGCCACGTCATATCCGCAAGGCTCGCCCCGGTAGACACAAGTGCGTTGGCCAGTCGTGCGCCGTCCAGATGGACATTCAGGCCCGCGTCTTTCGCCAAGCCTGCATAGTGACCGATTGTGTCGACCGAATAGGCGGTCCCACTTTCCGTCAAATTCGTCAGCGACAGCGTCTCAGCCGGTGTCTCATGCACAAAGTCACGGTCGATGCGGCCAAGCGCCTCGCGCAAAGCCGCCTCATCAATCTGAGCGGACGGCCCGTCTAACAGGTGCAGCTTCGCACCGCCTGTAAAAAACTCGGGCGCGCCGCGTTCATCGCGCTCAATATGCGCCTCGCGGTGACACAGGATCGATCCGATTGGCGAACACATGACAGATAGCGCCAGCGCATTTGACGCCGTTCCGCTCGCACAAAGCCAAAAATCGAAATCCTCCGTCTCCAGAGCCGCGGCCAGCAGCGTCCGCACGCGCGCGGTTACACTGTCGCCCCCATAGCTGCCTTCCATCCCCGAATTGACCTGCGCCAGAGCCTCAATCACCGCTGGATGCGCCGGGGCCGATGTGTCAGAGGAGAAGTTCATCTTACAAGACCACGTCCGGCGTTTGCCACACCAGATGCTGGCCGCCATCGCTGCAGATCATCTGACCCGTCACGCTTTCGGCTGCGATGAGGTATTTCAGGGCTTTCACAATTTCATCTGGGTTAGAGCCTTCACCGGTCAGGGTCGCCTGCGCCTCTGCATCAAATTCGCCTGCTTTCTGGTGAACATTTTCAAGCGTCGGCCCTGGCCCGATGGCATTCACGCGAACGTTCGGCGCAAAAGCCTGTGCCATCGTCTTTGTCGCTGTCCAAAGCGCGGCTTTCGACAATGTGTACGTGAAAAATTGCGGGTTCAGCTTCAACACGCGCATATCGACCATATTCACAATCAGGCCCCGCGTATCCTCTGGCAAGCTGCGCGCAAAATGCTGGGACAAAACAATTGGCGCGCGCAAGTTTGGCCCAAAATGATGATCCCAATTCTCTCTTGAATGCTCAATCGCGGTGTCATCGTCAAAGGTTGAGGCTGAATTAACCAGCAGCGTCAGCGGTCCGCCCAGCGCCTCCTGAGACGCACGTTGCAGAGTGGCCGCCTGTTCTTCATTTGCGAGGTCTGCCTGAATGATCTCGGCGCTTCCGCCTGCGCTCCGGATTTGATCTGCGGTATCTTCCGCTCCGGCTTTCGAGCCGCGATAATGTACAGCAACCGACCATCCATCTTGGCCTAGCGTGATCGCCATCGCTTTGCCTAGCCGCGCACCCGCACCGGTCACGAGCGCGCGCTTCGGGCCATCAGTTAAAAAAGGTCGCGTCATAGAAAGGCCTTTGCCTGTGCAAGAATGTTCCAGCCATTAATCAGGCCATAAAGATAGATGGCATAGGCCAGCAAAAGCGCCAGTCCTGCAAGTCTGCTGACCTTGGCACGCGGTAAAATAAACAGCGCCAGCGTCAGTGTCGCCAAGCCCAGTACCCAATGATCGTAATTCTCAAACACGGGCGCAAAATCGAGCCCTCCGAACAGCGCGACCAGACCGCCAATCCCCAGAAGATTGAACAGATTGGACCCCAGAACATTGCCAATCACAATATCGCCTTGCCTGCGAAAGGCTGCGACGAGGCTGACACCAAGTTCCGGCAATGACGTCCCAATCGCGAGCAATGTCAGCCCGATATACTCCTCCGAGACGTCAAATTCACGCGCAAGTCCAACGCCGCCATCAATGATCAGATAGGCCGCTATCGGCAGGCCAACGACGCCGCACAGGATGAGTCCCAAACTTTGTGCTAAGGGTAACCGCGCACGCTCCTCTCCAACAAAGCCAACATCCTCGCCTGCATCGTGTGCCCGATGCGTCTGAACCGTGATTATAATGATATAAGCCAAAAACAGAGCCAGCAGCGCACCACCTGCCAGACCCCCAAATTGATCAAATCCTGCCAGCCCAATCCACACAGCCGTTGCAAGCAGTAAAACCAACATGCTGCGCCGTTGACCAAAATGCCCCGATTGAAGTGTGAAAACCAGAGCGACACTCGCCATGACGAGCCAGATATTGGCAATATTGGACCCGATGAGGTTGCCGATTGCCATACCCGGCTGCCCATCTATGACCGCACTTACCGAAACCGCTAATTCCGGCAGCGATGTCCCGAACCCGACGATGAAAATCCCTGCCAAAAGCGGCGACAGGCCTAATCTTTGAGCGATAGACAGACCGCCCCGGATGAGGCTGTCACTGGATAGAGCGAGAAGGATTAGCCCACCAAAGGCTGCTGCATAGAGGCCGAAATCAAACGTCATCGCCCCTCAACGCCCGAACTAGTCGATGCGGTGAAACTCGATCAGGTTCAAAAGACCGAACAGTCCAAACGTGATACCAATAGCAATTAGAGCCCACATGATGTGCTTCCCTGAAAACTTGCACGATCACTAGCCGTTCCGGTCCGGTTTGGCGAGCCTTTTTTGCCAGACAGAGCCGCGCTCTGCTGCTTCACAAAAGCGCAAGCAACAGAGAAATGGCCACGAGCGTTGTGGCCGAGACGACGATCGGTACTGGGCTGAACCGTGCAGAAGAGAAAACAGGTCTCATTCTGCCAAACTGATCTATCCTTGGGGCCGGAATTTGGACGAAAAAAGGCAATTTTTATCGGGTGATGACAAAATTGCGGCCTGCCCGTTCAATCCAAATTAACACAGCGGGCGTATCTGTTAATGCAGTCGGGGTCCCCTTTCCCGGCATTTTGCAGGACAGCGCGATGCCCTCCCCTTTGGTAAGCGCTGCCCAATAGAGCGACCGTGCCTGTCCCCTTTAGGCGCGGTCGTTTTGCATTTGGGAGAGGGCGCTGCTGGCATAGCGCACGCCGGTATAGGCTGAGAGCAGGGCAGCCAGCCAGATCAGGACGAGGCCTGCATAAGTAATGATCGATTGCGCAGCGACGATCAAAGGCGCGCCCAGAACACAGCCAATCCCCACCATTTCCAACGCCGTCTTCCACTTTGCGAGATTCACAACGGGCAGCTTGATGGATGGGAACAGTCGAAACACGGTCACGGCGGTATCGCGCAGGATAATGATCACGGTTGGAACGGCAATCAGCAAGGCCCAATCCTCCTGCACACACAGCGCGATCAATGCAGCTGCGACGAGGAGTTTATCCGCGACAGGGTCAAGAAAGCTGCCAAATGCGCTGACCGCGTGCAGCCTGCGCGCTGCATAGCCATCGAAGAAATCACTCAAGGCCGTCGCGACAAAAAGGATAAGCGCCCAGAGCGGCGAAAGAGACAAGATCGCCCAACCCACGACAAATGCCAGCCCGCAGCGTGCAATCGTCAACGCATTGGGCAGCCATTTCAAATTCATGCCGCCCTGTACCCTCTAGTGCGTTGTGCTGTCTTCGTTGCCGAGACCGTCCCAGAACTTTTTCACGCGGCCCATAAAGCCTTCGCTTTCGGGATGGCAGTTCGCGCCTGAACACTCGCAGAATTCCTGTAGCAGTTCGCGTTGGCGCGCGCTGAGATTGCGCGGAGTTTCAACAAACATCTCAATGTAAAGGTCGCCGGTCTGGCCTGATCCACGCAGAGACGGCATGCCTTTACCGCGCAGGCGCAGCTTACGCCCTGTTTGCGCGCCCTCAGGAATACTGACACGCGCCCGGCCACCATCAATCGTTGGAACTTCTACTTCACCACCCAGCGCCGCCGTCACCATCGTGACAGGCGTGCGGCAATAGAGATTCGGTCCATCGCGCTCGAAAATGTCGTGCTCTTCTACACTGACAAAGATATAGAGATCGCCCTTCGGCCCGCCCATTGCTCCGGCTTCGCCTTCACCGGAAAGGCGGATGCGCATGCCGGTCTCGACGCCCGCTGGAATTTTCACCGACAGCTTGCGGTCTTCCTGAACTTGGCCTTGCCCACGACAGGTCTTGCACGGGTCCTTGATCATCTGCCCGGTCCCGCGACAGGTCGCACAGGTCCGTTCCATCTGGAAAAAGCCCTGGCTGGTACGCACACGTCCCGCCCCGCCACAGGTCGCACATGTTTCAGGGCTGGTCCCCGGTTCCGCACCTGATCCACTACACGTCGCACACGTGACAGCGGTCGGAATAATGATCTCTGCATCTTTGCCTGCAAAAGCTTCTTCCAGCGTGATGTCCATGTCATAGCGCAGGTCATTGCCGCGTGATGGGCCGCTACGACGTCGCCCGCCGCCAAACGGGCTGGACCCGCCAAAGACCTGGCTGAAAATATCCTGAAAAATATCGCCCGGGTCGCCGCCACCGAACGGATTGCCACCGCCGCCGCCCATGCCGTTCTCAAACGCGCCGTGGCCGAAACGGTCATAGGCCGCACGCTTTTCATCATCAGACAAAATCGCATACGCCTCGCCGACTTCTTTGAAGTTGGCTTCTGCTTCTTCATCGCCTGGGTTCTGGTCAGGGTGATATTTCATCGCGAGCTTGCGATAGGCACTTTTCAGCGCCTTGGCGTCTGCGTCTTTTGAGACGCCGAGCACGTCATAGTCATCGCGTTTGCTCATCTTTGGCTCTTTTTGATTAGGGTCAGGACCCATAAATTTTGCCGCGGCGGGCGGCGTTATTTTTTGATCCTGCCAGGCGCGGAAGCGAAGGAAGCCATTCGGCTTTCAAGCTTTCGCAACGCAGCAGGGGCGAAAAAGAGCGGTGCCCGGCGCGGACTGGCGGAGCCTTCATTTGCTGAGCGGCGGCCTGCAGCGTCAGACCGCTTGAACGGGGATGACCCCGTACTGCGCGCTCTTCCTTGCATTCCTTGCTCATCAAATGACCTCCACAACAAAATTTATGGGTCCTGACCCTGACTCTCCAAGACCGAAATGGGGCGCGCCGCTGTTAATCGCAAGGGGCAGGGCGTAGCGCGAATCACATGCAGTGATTAAAGTATGAATATGCCAGACAGCGCGCCGCCTCTCTCACGACCGATTATCAGTCAGCTGCCGCCTGATGCGGTCAATCGGATTGCAGCCGGTGAAGTGGTTGAGCGCCCAGCTGCCGCAGTCAAGGAATTGGTCGAAAACGCACTGGACGCAGGCGCGCGCTCGATCTCTGTTAGCATTGAAGGCGGTGGCTTGAAACGCATTATCGTCGAGGATGATGGCTGCGGCATGACCGGCCCGGATATGCTGCTGGCGCTGCAACGCCACGCCACGTCCAAGCTGCGGCCCGGTGAGGATGGCCGGATCGATCTCCTGAACATTTTCACGATGGGCTTTCGCGGCGAAGCATTGCCCTCCATCGCGAGCGTTAGCCGGATGACGCTCTCATCTCGAGCCGACGGTGAGGACGCGTGCGAAGTCTTCGTCGAAGCCGGCCGCGTCGAAGGGCCGAAACCCGCTGCCTTTACGGGCACTGGCCTCAGCGGCACACGGATTGAGGTCCGCGACCTATTCCACGCAACGCCTGCCCGCCTGAAATTCATGAAGACAGAGCGCTCAGAGACCATGGCGGTTACAGACGCCGTTAAACGCCTCGCCATGGCGCGCTGCGATGTCGCTTTCAGCCTCGAAAGCAATGGCCGCAGCGTCTTCCGCTATGCTGCCCATCCCGATACGCCCGAGGGCCATCTGGAACGTCTCGGCGCGATCATGGGTCGTGCGTTCCGCGAAAACGCGTTGGAAATTGACGCCGAACGAGACGGTGTGCGCCTCTCAGGGTTTGCAGGCCTACCCACGCTCAATCGTGGAAACGCGCAGCAGCAATACTTGTTCGTAAACGGCAGACCCGTGAAGGACCGCATGCTGAACGGCGTGATCCGCGCGGCCTATCAGGATTTCCTCGCGCGCGATCGTCATCCGCTCGCGGCCCTCTTTCTCGATCTCGATCCCGAACTGGTCGATGTAAACGTCCACCCGGCAAAGACCGAAGTCCGTTTTCGCGATGCGAATAATGTGCGGGGCCTGATTATCGGGTCGCTGCGCCATACGCTCGCTGCTGCCGGTCACCGGGCCAGTACCAGTGTCGCCGATGAGGCCCTCGGAAAAGTCCGTACTGAACCCGTGCAGGCCGACGTGTTTCGCCCATCGAGCTTGTGGGCTGAGCCGCGCACATCCATCCCTCCAGTTCATCCCCGCGAAAGCGGGGATTTCACCCCATCAAGTCCGGTCTTTGATGCGAGAGATCGCGGCTCTTCCGCTGGGATGAGCGAGCCTTACAATCCTGACTACACCCCCGACCCAAACACAGGCCCCGCCGCTCGCACAGAAGATGTCGAGGGCCCAACTGACTTCCCTCTCGGCGCTGCGCGGGCCCAATTGCACGAGAACTACATCGTCGCCCAGACCGATGACGGCATCATCATCGTCGATCAACACGCCGCGCACGAACGTCTCGTCTATGAAGACATGAAGCGCCAGATGCGCGAGGGCGGGGTCCGACGCCAAGCGCTCCTGATCCCCGATGTCGTCGACCTTACTGAAGACGAAGCCGCCCGCGTGCTAGAGCGCGCCGATGAACTCGCCGAGCTCGGCCTCGAAATCGAAGCGTTCGGTGCAGGCGCCGTCTGCGTGCGCGCCACCCCGGCGCTGTTCGGAGAAATGGATACAGCCGCCTTGATCCGCGACCTCGCTGATGATTTCGCCGAATATGAAGCGGGCCTCGCGCTAAAAGAGCGTTTCGAGGACGTCATGGGCAATATGGCCTGTCGCGGATCTGTGCGCGCCGGACGTCGCCTCAACGGGCAGGAAATGAATGCGCTGCTGCGCCAAATGGAGGCCACCCCCCATTCCGGCCAATGCAATCACGGCCGTCCGACCTATATCGAACTCAAGCTCCACGACATCGAAAAACTCTTCGGGCGTCGCTAGGCGCGTTTACTGATATCGAGTGACAAGCCCGAACAATTTGCTGCTTTTTTGAACAAGCTTCGAAAACAATATGAAGTAGAGCCACATAATCACAAAGGCGCCGAGTAAAAAGACGGAATCGTCCGCTAACTCGGCATCTTGCCCAACGTTTAAGAACCGCGGCACCTGCACCTCGAAAAAAGCGGCGGAGCTAACACAAATCGCGGCGAAAATGACAGGCCAATGCAGCGCTATCTTCAGCTTGTAGGACGCAATCTTTTCTTGCGCTTGCCGTTCTTGTTCGGACGGCTCAACCTTCATCCCGTTCAGCTTTAATACAAGCCTTTCAAGGCGGTGGCAGATCGTGGCAGCGATACCGATGAAGCCCAGCGCAAGCAAAGTTAATTGTGCGGCTCTGGTAGATGTGAAGTCGTTAAATAGATTGGACAGGTTCGACCATTCGTAGATCAGGAATAAGGTGAGTCCCAGAGCAGCTCCCTTCCTGAACCCCGGCGATCTCAGCGTAAGTCTGAAAAGACTATGCGTCGTTTGTGCTGCCCCTTTGAGGGATACAAGTATCCTCGTAAAAATCACGCATCCGACAAAGCAGACAACGAAGGAACCGGGAGTGATTAACACCAGTGAGATCAGGCCTGCCGCATGATGTGACATCAGCGAGGACATATAAAATCCCATTGCCACACAATACATAAGAACCGGGAGACCAAAGCCAAAGTAAAAGGGCCAATAGATTTCGAAGACTGATTGTGGGCCCGCTTGGTGTTTCTGCCGATTTTCTCTGGTATCCTCCACAAGCGTAGTACTTTTTGAACTCAAATGAGTCGTTTCAGAAACGCTTTTTTGACGACGGAGGGGCCGCTCACGTTCCCTGAAAACAGCTTTATTTGTAGACGATAGCGCCATTCCGAAGACCCCTAAGCCTCCGATTTATGAAAAAGCGTTGAAAATAGAATAAAGTAATTTTGTGAAATTCGCGGTGTCATCTGACAAATCGATTCTGAAAAACTCTTCGGGCGTCGCTAGAAATCGCAATCAATATGGCGCGACATAGCCAAACAGTCGGCTACTCTTCTGGATGAGCTTCGTAAACCATTTGAAGTGGAACCAGAGGATCAGGTAGCTGATCGGGAACACCACAATCGCGTTCAGAACATTCACTTTATCCCTAAGGGGCTCGAAAAAGTAGCTCGCTACGAGAAACCCGGTTGCCCCGACAATAGTCAGCCCTGAGAGTAATTTCGGCACATATGACGGGATGTCCAGACGATACGTCTTGATCTGTGTTTCAACCTCTTTCTGCTCAGGCGTTTTCTCAACTTGAATATCCATCTTGCGCATGACGAAAGCTTCAATTCGCGCGAAGATCACGCCGGTCATGCCGATATAGGCCAGCGCCATGAGGATCAGATGTGCCGCACGCCACGTCGCGAAACTGTCTTCAATGAACGCCGTCAGGCTGGGCCATTGATGGACGGTAAAAATGATCAGGCCAGCAATCGCGCCCAGTTGAAATCCGGGTGTCTTCTGATTCCAGGAAAACAAGCTGTTCGTCGTTTGCGCCGCGCTGTTAAAACCGTTCAGTGCTCGTGTGATCATAGCACCCCACGCAAAGCACATAATAAGGGGAATTGGTGGTATGAAGATCAGGCCCAGAACGCTCCATGGCTGGCCTGACGATAGCGCAACTATGTAAGCGAATCCGTAGCAACTTATCAAAACGGGCAGTCCAAAACCCACATAGAACGGCCAGTAAACTTCAAACACAGATTGCGGGCCTGTGCGTCGCACGCGTTTCTTTTCACGCGTGTATTCCACCAATGGCTTTGATTTAGAGCTAATCCCTGTCGCCGAAACCGCAGGTTCTGCGCGCTTTCCAAAAGCTGGCTTATTTGAAGATGATAGCGCCATTCATAGTTCCCCTGACAGCTGTGACCTACGAAAAAGCGCTGAAAATCAAATAAAACAATTTTGTGAAATTCGCAGCGTCACCTGTCGAAATCGACCTCACAAAGATTGATCGCTACACCCCCATCCGCTAGGCGGTGCGCAACACGCGGGCCTCGCGGTGACATTTGAGGGCAGATCACGATGATGATTGGCGGCTTGGAACTCTTTGCAATTGTTGGTTTTCTCTTCGCGGCCTACGCCGTCATCGCCAATGACTCGATCCAGACACTCGGAACTTTCCTCGCCTCAAATTCGCACCGTCCATGGTGGGTCCTCTGGATTTTCGCAGCCGGGATCATGGTTGCGGCGCTCATCTTCCAGTTATTCTACGGTGGTGGCGACATTGCTGACGGTAAGCTGAATGGCATTCCTTACCCTGAAGGTGGCATAAAGTGGTGGCATGCAGTTCTGCCGCTCGTCCTGCTATTCCTGACGCGCTTTGGTATTCCGGTGTCGACAACCTTCCTCGTTCTGACCGTGTTCGCTTTGACAGGCGGCGCAGCGACGGAAGGCAAGATGCAGTCAATGCTGATCAAGTCGCTGATAGGTTACGCCGTGGCTTTTGCAGCTGGCGGCGTGATCTGGCTTGTCATTTCAAAGGCTTGGGAAACGTGGATTACCCGCACCAAAAATGATGGAAAACCCCACCCACTCTGGAGTGTCTTTCAGTGGGCGACGACGGGTTTTCTGTGGTGGACATGGTTGCTACAGGATTTTGCGAATATTTTCGTGTTTTTCCCAAGAACAACCGAAACGATCAACACCACCATGAACGCAGACGGCGTCAGCGTCACACAAGTTACGACGATTGATCTCCCGTATGAAGAGCCGCAAATCATCGAAAGCTCTAGGCAAGTCGTCAATATCCCTGCTGAGACGCTCGCTGACGCAGAAAAACTAGAGAAATTCCTAGATCCATCAATTTCGGTATCTTTCATTCCCGGTCTGATCATTTTTGGCGCGCTCGTCATGGCAGCAATGCTGGCCTATGTCTTCGCCACGCGCGGCGGTGAAATTCAGAAAATCGTCTTGGCCAAAACCAACACAGTTGACGTCCGCGCAGCGACTATTGTCGACCTAATCTACGCTATCGTGCTCTACTATTTCAAAGAGCTGAACGATGTGCCGATGAGTACGACATGGGTCTTCCTCGGTCTGCTTGCGGGTCGTGAACTCGCCATCTCATTCGTCACAGATTTGCGCGAACGTGGCGTCGCCGCCCTCGATGTCGGTTCAGACGCAGGCAAAGCTCTGATCGGTCTGGTTATCAGCGTCGTCCTCGCCGTCGGCCTACCATGGGCCGCGACAGGGAACATGCCGACGTTCTAGACGGATGCCTCAACGCGCTCATCCTGAGCGAAGTCGAAGGATGAAGTGCGAAGTGCAGGTTCAGATCATGTGGCCCGTCCTTCGACTTCGCTCAGGATGAGTTTGTTGCACAAGACTATCTCTAACCCGCGCTGAGCACACCGCGCTTGATCAGTTCTTCACCAATCTGAACCGCGTTCAGCGCTGCGCCTTTGCGCAGATTGTCAGAGACATTCCAGAACATGATCCCGTTCTCGACGCTCGGGTCCTTGCGCACGCGGCTGACATAGCTTGCCCATTCGCCCACACACTCGACCGGCGTGATGAACTGATCCTCTTGCGGATTATCCACCAGAACGACGCCATCGGCCTCACGGAACAGTTCCTGCGCCTGTTCCACTGTCAGCGGGTCTTCCAGCTCGACATTCACGCTTTCAGAATGCCCGACAAAGACCGGCACGCGCACACAGGTCGCGACCAGCTCAATATCGTCATCCAAAATCTTCTTCGTCTCGACGCGCATCTTCCACTCTTCCTTGTAGAAGCCGTCATCCATCGCAACGTCGATCTGCGGGATCACGTTGAAGGCAATTTGGCGCGTAAATTCAGTCGGCGTCGGCGTATCATTGACAAAGATGCCCTTGGTCTGCGTCCACAGCTCGTCCATCGCGGCTTTGCCAGCGCCTGAAACAGACTGATAGGTCGAGACAACAACACGCTTGATGCCTGCCGCCTGATGCAGTGGCTTCAGCGCCACGAGAAGCTGCGCGGTCGAACAGTTTGGGTTGGCGATAATGCCCTTCGTCTTGTAATCGAGCACGGCTTCGCCATTCACTTCCGGTACAATCAGCGGCACGTCCGGGTCCATCCGCCAAGCGCTTGAATTATCGACCACAATCGCGCCCGCAGCGGCGATCTTCGGCGACCACTCCTTTGACACGCTACCCCCTGCCGACATCAGGACGAGATCAACCGAAGAAAAGTCAAATTGCTCCAAATCCTCCGCCAGAAGTGTCTTATTCCCATAAGAGCATTTCTTACCCAGAGACCGGCGTGAGGCGACCGCATGCACCTTGGTCGCCGGGAAGTTCCGCTCATCCATAATATTGAACAGTTCGCGACCGACATTTCCGGTCGCGCCAACAACGGCAACACGTAGCGACATCCTTAAAACCTCCGGCGAAACAGCGCGGGTCATGTCATGACCCATTACAACTTGCAATAGGCGCTTGAAATCATAATTTCGAGTGAAGGAGATCTGTCCATGTATGAAGATATCATCAGTCGCTATATTCAGTCCTATAATGACCGCGATATTGAGGGCATGCTGGATTGCGTCACTGAGGATGTGATCTTCGAGAATATCTCAAACGCCGGGCATTCCTTGCGCTTTGAAGGCCGCGAGCAGATGGGTGAGGTTGCGCGCTTGTCCGGAAACGCATTTTCTTACCGCCGCCAGAAACTCGTCAATCTCGTCATAGGCGAGGGCAAAGCCGCGGCTGAAATCGAGTTTGAGGGCAAGGCCGCTGTCGATCTGCCAAACGGCACCAAAGCCGGCGAAAGCATAAAGATACGCGGTGCAAGCTTTTTCGAGTTTCGCGGACGCCTGCTCAGCCGGATTGCCGATTACAGTTAGGGGCTACTCAGTTACATTCAGCCATTCACTGGCGGGATACGCTTCAGGATCGGCTTCAGGGCCGAAACACACCTCCAGTAGCGGCGTTTGGGAAAAGGAAGGTGGGGTCCGATACTGCCCTTCGCGTCCATCAATCAGCAAATCGCAATTGCAATCGAGGCCACGCTCTTCGACCCCGTCAATGCTCTGCTTGATCAGCTTACAGCCGCCATCCGCACGGCTGGTGACCTCAGTGCGCATCGCATAGCCGGCCTCTTGCCAGGATGTCGCCGCCGTACGGCATTGCTCAGCAAAGACCGGTCCGGTTAGCAAAAACGAGATCAGGATTGAAACAGTCTTTTTCATGACCGACTTATAAGCATGAAGCGGGCCAGACATCCTCGTGTCAGACCCGCCATTATTTTGAATGTGCTGAGCGTCTAGCGGCGCTCCGATCTACGATCCTGCCGATTGTCGATGCGATCAGCGCGGTTATCCACCCGCTCACCGCGATCTTCGACGCGATCAATTTTATTTTCAACACGATTAGCACGGGCCTCTAGCACGTCGGCTCTGGCCTCGCTTTCGGCATTCTCGGCGCGGGTCTCGAGGCGATCAACGCGATCCTCAAGCCGATCCTCTTTATTCTCAAGACGATCTTCGCGGCGCTCCGTCCGGTCCTCAACACGCTCCAGGCGATTATCAACGCGGTCCGCGCGATCTTTCGGGCCAGCCATCGCAACAGGGGTTAGAAAGCTGGCTGTTAGCGCAACAATTATAAGTGACTTCATAGGGTCCTCCCGGGTTTGTCTATGGGAGGTAAAACGGACAGGCGTAGAGAATCCGTCGCTAAAAATGAAAAATTTCATCTTGATCGACCGATCCCTAACCAATTACGACTTTTTCCTCGTTGAACCAGATTGGACTTCGGCTCAGATCGATGAACTTTTTCTCGTCTTCAAGAAGCGCGTTTCCGGCCTCTGCCGTGGCCGGATCATTGGCTGTTTCAAGCAGGCTCTCCCAGCTTTCAAACCAGAGCTCAGCAATCCCGTCATAGCTTTCCGGGGCGCCTCGGCTTTGCCGCGTTGCATCATTGAACGGATGCTCAAGCGCATGGCTCTGGACATATCGCTTAATGCCCAAAGTCTCAGCTAGCCGTGCGACCAGAGGCCCATGTTGGTTGTACCAGTAATCCTGAAAATCTTCCCGGCTCATGCCCGGTAGCCGGTGCAGGCAGAATGTCAGTTTCAACATGGCTCTATCCTCCTGCGCGGCAGGATAGAGACCGCTCCATCAGGCGACAAGCTCGAAGCGATAACTTTCAATCACCGTATTCGCGAGCAGTTTCTCGCACATCTCTTTGACGCGGCCTTCGGCGTCGGCCTCAGCCACGCCATCCAGATCCAGCTCGATCACTTTCCCGATGCGCGCGCCTTGCACTTCACCAAAGCCCATGCGGCCCAGCGTGTCAGCGACCGCCTTGCCCTGCGGGTCAAGCACACCGGATTTCAAAGCAACGTGGACAATCGCCTTCATTTCACGCCTCCATTTAGCGGAACAATTTCTGCTCCCTGCGCTGATTCCTTGATGATGCCGAGCCTCCGCGCGACTTCTGCATAGGCTTCTGTCACACCGCCAAGGTCACGCCGAAAACGGTCCTTGTCCAGTTTCTCGTCGGTCTCAATATCCCACAGACGGCAATTATCCGGACTGATCTCATCGGCGAGGATGATCCGTGTCATGTCATTCTCGAAGAAGCGTCCGAACTCCAGCTTGAAATCCACCAGCTTGATGCCGACTGAGTAAAACACACCCGTCATGAAATCATTCACGCGCAGCGATGTCGCGACCATCTCATCCAGCTCATGCGGTCCGGCCCAGCCAAACGCAGCAATGTGTTCTTCTGAAATGATCGGATCGCCCAGCGCATCATCTTTCAGGTAATATTCCACGAGCGGCCGAGGCAGTGGCTTTCCCTCTTCAAGCCCGAGACGCTTGGCGATGCTGCCTGCCGCGACATTGCGCACAACGACCTCAAGCGGGATAATCTCAACCTTCTTGATCAGCTGCTCACGCATGTTCAGCCGCTTGATAAAATGGTTCGGGATCGAGGCTGCATTCAGCCCGGTCATGAAATACTCGCTGATCCGGTTATTCAGAACGCCTTTACCATCCAGCACAGCTTTCTTTTCGGCATTAAACGCCGTCGCATCATCCTTGAAATACTGGACCAGCATATTCGGCTCCGGCCCCTCATACAGGATTTTGGCTTTACCTTCGTAAATGACACGGCGTCTGGACATGACAGCCCCCTTGGATTGCAGGCGCAAAAGTTCGATCCGCCCCCATACGCCAGTCCGTTGATTCAGGCAAAAGGCATATTGCACTCCTCGCGCTCCCGCCGCTATATCAAGCCTGAAAATAATAAGGAGAGAGGCATGTCCTCATTCGATGACCGTAAACGCGGCGAAGAAGCCCGCTATGCGATGGATGAAGCCACGGAATTCAAAGTCATGGCACGCCGCAACAAACTGCTCGGCCTCTGGATTGCAGAACAGATGGACCTGATCGGCGACGATGCAGATGCCTATTCGAAGACCGTTGTTCTGGCCGACCTCGAAGAGCCGGGCGATGAAGACGTGTTCCGCAAAGTGCAAGCCGACATCGCGGCCAAATCCCTGAACATTAGTGACGACCTGCTGCGCGAGCGGATGGCAGAGCTCATTCCCGTCGCGCGCGACCAGATTACCGGCGAAGCAGACTAGGACTTGAAGCGGACCGTATCGGTGCCATTTCAGAACGGATAGATAAGGAATTCACCATGTCCGATGATGTTCAGGCTTTTCTCGATGGAGCCGTCAAATCGAACGACGTCCTGCTCTTCATGAAAGGAACACCGACCTTTCCGCAGTGCGGTTTCAGCTCTGTCGTCGTGCAGGTTCTGGACTATCTCGGCGTCGATTATGAAACCCTGAATGTGCTTGAAGATCAGGCGATTCGCGAAGGCGTCAAAGTCTATACCAACTGGCCAACCATTCCGCAGCTCTACGTCAAAGGCGAGTTTGTCGGCGGCGCTGATATCGTCAAGGAAATGTTCGAGAGCGGCGAGCTGCGCGACTATATGGTTGAAAAGGGCATCGAACTCGAAGCTGCTTAAACCCTTGACTTCTCTCAAATTTGATAGAACCGCTTAGCGCGATTCACAGACCTCTTTGATAAATGTGTTTTGATGAGAGACGGGCGGTCTGCATTCTCCAAAGCTTGCATCCTATGGATGGCAAGCCTCAGCGCATTCGCCATCGGCGGGTCTGCGGGCACGATCGATCAACCTAAATTTGAGGTTCCGGGCCTCGTTATCGTCTGGGGTGCCGATAGCGCCGACAATGCTCCAATCGTCTCCGACTTCATTATCGAGCGCGGTGGTATCTCAACAGATCTGATTGCAGGCGAGGCCTACACTGTAGTCACCGGCACGCTCGATCCGCTCAACGAGTCCTTTCCCGATGGGACCGGTGCAGCGCTGCGGATTCAGCGCTCTCCTGGCGGTGGTAACCAGACAACTCGGCAAGGCGACCGGTTTACATCGGCGAGTGACACGCTCAACGCGTTCCGTCTGAACGCGAATACCGATGTCCGCACCATCCGGAGTGAAATCGAGAGTAGCTTCTACGTCGCCTCCAATAAGGCCTTTTCTATCGATGTGATCTCCAGCACCGTGGGTGATCCAGCCGATCTTGACTTGATCCGCCTTCGCATGCGGCTGGCACAATCTGGCACAGATGGTGGCTTGGACTTTGGGACAGCGGCACAATTTCCCCACACCGGAAACACCGACCAAAGCGGCGTGAACTGGGGCGGATATCGACGCCTTGGCAGGCTGACAGGCGGCTCAACGATATTTGATGGTAACCGACGCACAGCGCTCAATGCCGGGACGATCCCGGAACAGTCGGTCCGCTTCGACTTGGATTATCGCTGGAACACCGGAAATATCGACCTCTCAGAGGGCACGTTCGATGTCGAGGCCGAGGTCATCTATACGGTCTATATTCCGTAGTCATAATCATTTCCGAAGCCTCCCGCTCCTCATCCTGAGCGAAGTCGAAGGGTCCAACCACCCACAGGGTACCATTTGGGGTGGTTGGGCAGGGGGAGCGGGAGGCTCAGGCAAATATTAAGTAAAAATCGCAGGCTTTTTCTCGAAAAACCGCTTCTCAGCTTTCGCGATGTGCGCGTGCATCCGTTCGGGTGCCATGGAATAGGTCTCGCGGCGCAGGAAGTTCATCAGATCGTGGCGCTTGCCCGCTTTCTGTAGATCTTCCGGGCTGAGCGTTTCACCAATATGCACAGGCACAACCGTCCCGATCCGGCGCTTCACTTCTCTAAAAATGAGGGCCAACCGAAACTCAATCGACATATGGCTTGCCCATTGGAACAACCGCGAATTCTGACCCTCAAAGTAGATCGGCGTCACATTCGCCCCGCTTTTCGTGATCAGTTTGGCGGTAAACGGCTTCCACGTGTCATCGACGGCCGCTTTGGCGAAGGGCGTTGGCGAGGTTGAAACACCTCCGGCGGGAAACACAACGATGCACTCGCCATTCCCAAGACGCTGTAGTGCTTCTGCCCGCGTCGCCAGATTGACCTTTTGGGCCTCTTTCGTTGGCGCAAAATCTATCGGCAGCAGCCAGTCACGCGCTTCTGGTGCGCCGTCCAACACCGCATTCGTCAACACTTTGAAATCCATGCGCCGCAGCGAGACGATCCAGGCAATCAACAGTCCGTCTAGAAATCCGAATGGATGATTGGCGACCACAACGAGGGGTCCGGTTGCTGGAATGCCGGCCAGTCGTGCCGCATTGAACTGCACATCCAACTCCAGCAATCGTATAGCGGCGGCAAAAAACGGCTCATGCGCAAGATTGGCGCGATACTCTTCGTACAGCTTTTGCAGCTTTCGCTGCCCTGACAGTCGCTCGACCGCGCGTACAAACCCGCGTTTCACCGGATGCTCGAAATAATCCGCATATGAGAGCTGAGGCACGTCAGTCATAGCGTGAGTGTGTTCCGGTTTTGGCATTCTGACAAGAAAACCCGTCAGTCCTTCATCAACCCGGCCGCTTTCAGCGTTTTGCCCGCCCGGATCACACGGTTCAGCTTGTCCTCAGACGAGCGGTCGCCGCTATTGCTGTCCGGGTGGAAGCGACGGACATATTCAGCATAGCGCGCGCGAATTTCCGCAGG
This sequence comes from Pseudomonadota bacterium, assembly GCA_038746145.1. Classification (GTDB taxonomy): domain Bacteria; phylum Pseudomonadota; class Alphaproteobacteria; order Caulobacterales; family Hyphomonadaceae; genus Henriciella. The sequence goes on along the minus strand of JBCDKW010000004.1, from coordinate 109,863 downwards.
TTTCGCGGTCGGCTCCAGATCCAGCTCAGCCAGCGCCCGTGCCGCAACGCCTGTTGCCCCGCGTGCTGCGCGGCGCTCAGCGCGATCTGCTGCACTATTGCCGAAGAATTCAGAGCCGCGATATGTGCGCGGATCGTGGGCTTTGCCCGCTTTCGCGCCGCCCATCGGACCGCTGCCCATTTTCCAGGTCTGCTTAAAGCCGTAACGCGCATTTTCATTGAATTGCTTCAACTGCTCGTCCGTCATCGTATCGAAGAAGTTGAAGCCCTTATTATACTCAGCAGCGCATTTCTTGCAGAACCAGTGTTGCCCATCGCCAAATTTTTTAGGCGCGGGATGCTCTCCCGCCAAATCGCAGCCCGGTTTCTCACAGACGCGTTCTCGTTGCGCTTTTTCACGAGACTTCTCGTCAGCGGGCGGTTTCACTCTTATGTCAGTGAACTTGGGGCGGTATGAGTATGAATCAGACATCAGCCGCGCAACATAATCGCTTGCGGGCAAAGAGGCCAGAAGAAATGACAAGACTTGATCGGATGCACGCCTTGTTGACGCAGGCGCTCGAGCCAACAGAGCTTGAGATTAAAGATGACAGCCATCTCCATGCAGGTCACGCCGGGGCGCGACCCGAAGGCGAAACCCACTATACCGTACGCATCACCGCCCCGTCTTTCAAAGGCCAAACACGCGTCGCAATGCAACGCGCAGTTATGGATGCGCTCAAGCCAGAATTCGAAGCTGGTCTCCATGCGTTAGCGATTAAGGCCAGTGCGCCGAAGGATTGATTGCTGAGGCCCCCTCCGACGGCTACGCCGCCACCTCCCCCGCTAAAGCGAGGGAGGAAAGTTCAGCTCCTAGTCTAATTGGAGGCAGAATTTCCTCCCCCATATCTGGGGGAGGTGCCCGAAGGGCGGAGGGGGAAAGCTCTATTTCTATGAGATGAAACTAATCTGAGCTTAGGATTAAACCCCCAAAGCTTCCCGCCTCTCCTCAATCTCCATCCAATCAAGTTCAGCCTGCTCCAACTCCGCCCGCGCCTTTTCCAGAGCCGCATTTACCCGCGCAAACTCATCCGCATCCCTCGTAAAGAGCTCAGGATCAGCAAGTTTCCCCTCCAACGCCGCAATCTCTTCGCTCAGCCGCGGCATAGCCTCCTCAACCTCTTTCAAACGATGCTGATCTTTGAAAGACAATTTCGTCTGCTTCTTCGGCTCAGCCGGTCGCGTCTTCTCAGCCTTCGCTTTATCCGCCGGAGCCTCTTTTGCCTTTTTTCGCACGCCTTTGATCTGGCGCTGCGCATCGCTCCAGCCGCCAGCCGTCTCTATCCACTCGCCATCGCCCACAGGCACCAGACACGACGTCACGGTCGCATCCAGAAATGCCCGGTCATGACTAACCAGAATGAGCGTGCCTTCGAAATTCAGCAGCATGTCTTCCAGCAGATCGAGCGTTTGCATGTCCAGATCATTGGTCGGCTCGTCCAGCACCAACACGTCCGTCGACTGCGCCAATGCAATCGCCAGTGTGAGCCGGTTGCGTTCCCCGCCGGACAGGGCAGACACCGCCTGTCGAAGCTGATCCGGCTTGAACAGAAAGTCCTTGGCATAGGCCGCAACATGGCGTTGCTTGCCTTGCACCATGATCGAGTCCCCACCTTGTGGCGCGAGCGCTTCCCACAGCGTGTCTTTGGGTTTCAGTGTGTCCCGTGTCTGATCTAGATAGGTGATCTTCAGCGCCGGATTGACCTTCACATTTCCCGCATCGCGCGGAATTTCATCGAGCATCAGCTTTAACAGCGTCGTCTTGCCCACGCCGTTCGGGCCAATAAAGCCGATCCGGTCGCCGCGCATAATCCGGATGGTCAAATCCTCGACAATTTTCAGATCCCCAAAGGATTTAGACAGCCCAAACGTCTCAATCACTTTGCGCGCCTGACTGCCTGCTTCTTCCGCGCTGATCCCGGCTTTGGCCTTGCCCGCATTCAGCGCCGTTTTGCGCCGCACCGCTTCGGCCCGCATCGCTTTCAGCTTGGTCAGCCGCCCCATATTGCGCGCGCGCCGTCCGGTGACACCGCGATGCAGCCAGTGTTCCTCCGCCTTCAACTGTGTCTTCAGCTTTTCCAGCTGGCGGATTTCAGCTTCTTCGACCTGTTCTGCCCACTGATCGAACTTCGCATAGCCTTCGGGACTTTTCAGAACCACCCCGTCACGCAACCACAGCGTATTCGTGGTGATATTTTCCATAAACCGGCGATCGTGACTAACCAGTAGGACCGCGCCATTAAATTCACGCAGACGCGTTTCCAGCGTCTCAATCATCGGCACGTCGAGATGGTTGGTCGGCTCATCCAGCAGCAGGATGTCCGGATCGCTCGCAAACGCCTTGGCCAGTGCTGCCCGCCGCGTCTGCCCGCCGGATAGAATGCTGGGTGATGCCTCCGCATCCACGCCAAAATGGCCCAACTCGGCTTCCGCACGCCAGACATGCTCGACCCCGTCGCTCGCATACTCCAGAACCGTGTCATAGGCGCTAAGATCCGGCTCCTGATCGACCTTGGTCACCACGGTCCCTGGATGCAACCACTGCTCGCCATCATCGGGCTCATGCTCGCCTGTCACCATCCGCATCAGCGTCGACTTGCCCGCCCCGTTGCGCCCGACCAGAGCCGCCCGCTCGCCCTTGGCCAACGTAAACGTCACGCCCTCAAACAGAGGCTTCCCGCCAAAGGACAGGCGGACATCGGTCATGGTCAGAATGGGAAGGGACAAAGGTGCTTTAGTCTTTCTTTCTAATGGCTTCGATAAGCGCTGCTATACCCTTCATGAGCGTGCCGACGCCCTGAAATAATAAGAACATGTTTTGAATCATCTCAGCCTCATTACATAACTGAGAGTTCATATTATGCTCTGTGGTTGATAACTATTGAATAAGCGGGCGGAAAAGATTTCTTTCGCACAAAGATCGCCAACTACGCCTTCAGCTTATATCCGCTTTGCAGCATCCACCAGACACCAAAACTCGCTGCAAAAGCTGACCCAGCACTGACCGCTGCGCCCAGCATCAAGTCCGAATTCGCTGCCTCGGTGAAGCCATATCGGAACCCGTCAATCAGGAAGAAGATCGGATCAAAATGCGCCAGCGTCTGGAACGGCTCGACTAAGACATTGATGTCGTAAAATGTGCCCGACAGGAAGGTCAGCGGCACGATTACGAAATTGGTCACCGCGGCGAGATGATCGAACTTATCCGCCCAAATCCCGCCCATCGCACCAAGCGCGGCCAAAAAGATCGCTGCCATCAGCGCGAAGTAGATAATCGGTCCCCAATGCGCGACGCTGAGGTCCGCGAGGCCGCTAAAGTGGATCGCAACCGCGCTAATCACACCGACCATAACGCCACGCGTTACCGCCCCGAAGATGAACCCGAAGGCGAGCTCTGCCGAAGAGAGCGGCGGCATCAGGAAATCAACCTGACTGCCTTGAACCTTGGCGATGGTCAGTGAACTGGACGAGTTTTGAAATGCGTTTTGCAATACGCTCATCACAACGAGGCCCGGTGCTAAAAAGTCATTGTAGTTCAGCCCGGCAAAATCACCCGTCAGCTCACCGCGATTGCCAAAAGCCAGTTTAAATACGGTCATAAACAGCAGCGTCGTCACAACCGGCGCAAACAGGGTCTGCATCCAGACCTTCAGGAAGCGCCCAACCTCGCGCTTATAAAGCGTCCACAAACCAACCCAGTTGACCGCGCCATAGGTGCGCGGTTTCGGCGATGAAAGTGATTGAGGCATGTCTGTCATGTCCCTCCCTTAGGACGCCTTCACCGATTTGGCGAGTGGCGATCATGTTATCCACAGGCTGACACAACATTTTGTGTGACTCGCTTGCCAAGCGAATCACCTGTGGATAGGATATTAACAGCATGTTGCGGTATTATTTCGCTACTGATACAAAATGTTGTGTCATCTCAAAGAGAGCTTCTCGGCGAGATTCAATATTTAGGGGTAAGGAAAGAGGGCTGATATGGCTTGGACTGAAGATCGCGTAGACGTTTTGAAAAAGCTCTGGGCTGAAGGCCACTCGGCGAGCCAAATCGCTAAAGAGCTTGGCGGTGTCACCCGCAATGCCGTCATCGGCAAAGTGCACCGGCTCGGCCTATCCGGTCGTGCAACCCCGTCCCGCCCAGTCAAGCGACCACCACGTCTGGCTAGGCCAAAACCACGTTTGCAGCCGGATGGCAGCGTCACTTTGCCGAAAACCATTACTAAGACGGATGAAAAAGCGGTCAGAACAGCCGAAACCGCCGCTCGTGCCGCGCTGGCGCCTCAGCCCTTGGCGGATGGCGAGCCTGCCACAATTCTTACGCTGAGAAACGATATGTGTAAATGGCCGATTGGCGATCCGGCTGACCCAGATTTCGCCTTCTGTGGACGTAAAGCGACATGTGGCCCTTATTGTGCTGAATGCGCTGAAATTGCTTTTCAGCCAAAAAAGAGGCGCGAAAAGCGCAAGGCGGATTATGACTATGTCCGCAAGATTGCTGGCTAGGGCTAGGCTTAGTCCGCTGGTCCGGTAGACTGGCGGACCACCAATTCAAACTGGAAAACATCGTCTGACGCATCTCCATCGTCAGACGCCATCAATCGCTCAGCAGCCCGTTTTGCCATCTCGGCGACGGGCTGTCTGATTGTTGTCAGGGCCGGCCAGACTGCGGAAGCCAGTCGCGTATCATCGAAACCAGCAACGGAAATGTCTTTAGGGATACTCAGTCCCGCAGCCATGATTGCCGTCATTGCACCCACAGCCATGTCGTCATTGGCAGCAAAAATCGCCGTTGGCGGTTTAGGTCTCGCCAGCAGGAAACGCGCCGCTTCAAGGCCGGACCGCAAGGAATAGTCGCCGGTTATGATTGCGTGGTGGTCAATCTCCAGCCCCGCTTCTGATAGCGCATCGACATAGCCATGACGCCGTCCAGCCGCGGCATGCCCGCTTTCCGGGCCTGAGATCAGAGCGATCCGCGTATGCCCAAGCGAAATTAGATGCTTGACGATGTCCTTGGCCGCGAGACGGTCATCCATGCGCACAGTCGCCACGCCCTCACGTGCTTCCGAAGGCGACAGGCTCGCATACTCGGTTTCAGTATCTTCAAGCAGGGAAATGACCCGCTCATCATCACAGAGAGGCGGCGATAGAACCACGCTATCGGCGCGCGATGTCATCAGGAATTGCTGCAACCGATCCAGGAAATCCGGGCGTGAGCGATCTACCGGCTCAGGCAACAGGAAATAGCCCTGCGCTCGGCACGCTTCATAAATCCCGGTATTCACCGCAGAGACATACTCCGGAACCGGATTGTCATGCAGGTGGGCAATCAGGAACGACTTTGCCCCGGCAAGACTTCGCGCGGCTGGATTGGGGCGATAGCCAAGATCGCGCGCGGCTTTCATCACGATCTCACGCTTTGTCGCGCGCACATTCGGTTCATTATTCAGGACCCGGGACACCGTCTTGGCTGAAACACCCGCACGATCGGCTACATCATCGATTGTGATGGCGCGTGGTATCCGGCTCAATCCCATAAACGTATCTCTCCTAAGTGGAGGCATACTCTATTTTGTCGATTAGGCAAAATATCTATATGTAATTGAATATATTATACTTATTTCGCGGCAGGTTCACAGCAGGTCATCACGGCCAATCGCTTTCAGATGTGCGTGCAGCGTTTTAACGTCCCCCGCCTTGCTCTTCGGAACCACCAGAACAGCATCCGGCGTGTCGATCACGACCATGTCCTCGCAGCCTAGAAGCGTAACGGTTCGCGCGCCTTCAGAGACCACCAAATTGCCTTGCGACTGTTCCAGAACTGCCCGTCCCTGAATACGGTTATCCAGTGTATCCGGCTCGATGTGTTCAGACAGTGCCGCAAAATCCTCAATGTCAGACCAGTCCATTTTCACCTCCAGGCTTATGCTTTGATCCGTCTGCTGAAAGATCGCAGTATTCACTGATTCAGCATCAAGCGTATTCCAGGCCTCCGGGTCCGGCCCAATCACGCGGTTGCCCGCCTTATAGCGCCCCTTCCAAGCCGCCCGGCACATTTGGGCCATCTGACGGCGATGCGTTTCAAGCTCGCTCAGAAACCGCGTGGCGCGAACGACAAAGATGCCCGTATCACCCCGATCCTTATCCATCAGGCGAACCAGATTGTCCTCTAGAGCCCGCCCCACCGCCTCCTGAAGCCCGGCATGAAACGCCCCCACATTCCCAATTTCCTGATCTGCAGGTAAAACTAGGATCAGCGCATCCTCACGCTCTTGCTCCAAAGCAAAGTGCGCCGCCATCGCAGCCGCAGGTGCCGTATCCTTGCCCTCCGGCTCAACGATCACCCATCCATCACTGTCATCACTGACCATCATCGCCCCGCGCACCAGCGCCGCATGCGTTTCATTCGCCACCACTACTGGTGCGCTCAGATCAACACCTGAAATCGCCTCTGGCAGACGCATTAGTGTCTCAACAAGCATCGGGCGCAGCGAGGTTAGCTTCTGAAACGCCTTCGGATTGTCCCTACGGCTCAGCGGCCACAGACGGGTGCCCATCCCACCGGCAAGGATCACAGGAACAAGGCTCGGCTGTCTCATGGCCGAACCTTAAGCGTGCTTCGCTAGAACTGGAAATAGACGAACGGCGCGGCCTCAAGTGGATAGAGCGCCAGCAGCACCCCGCACAACGCGCCCAGACTGCCCCAATAGACACTTGGTCGACGCCAGCCCTCCCATTTCGAAAGCGCCTTCAAACCTCCACGCCCTAGGAGAGCATCCAGTGCAATTAGCGGCAGGACCAACCAGACCAGCGCACTGATCTGCCCGCTGCCGCCCTCACGCAGACCTGTAAATGCCCACCAGATAGTGGCTGTATCGCCAAAACTATCCGCCCGGAACGGTACCCAGGTCAGCAGGACAAACACCTGCGTCGCGATTAAGCCGAGCACAAATCCAATCGCCGCCTTGCCTTTGAACAGCGCGCGATGAAAGGCCAGCGCCGCGCCATGCATCGCCCCCCAGGCCACAAAAGTCCAAGCTGCACCATGCCATAGCCCGCCCAGCACCATCGTTGCCATCAAATTGCGATAGGTCTTCAGCTCACCGCCCCGGTTTCCACCCAGCGGAATGTAGAGATAATCGCGCAACCAGCTCGACAGTGAAATGTGCCAGCGCCGCCAGAAATCATCAATCGCCGGGCTCGCGTAAGGATAGTCAAAGTTCTTCGGAATGTAATACCCAAACCAGCGCGCGACCCCGATCGCCATCAGCGAATAGCCCGCAAAATCAAAATAGATCAGCCCCGCAAAGGCGAGCGTCGCCCCGATCAGGGCCATGTTTGACCAAGCCGCCAGATCGGTATCGCCTGCGACCGCTGCGCTGCCATACACGGGGTCGACGAACTGCGCGAGATTGTCGGCAATGCCCGCTTTGTAAGCAAAGCCCAACGCAAACGCCCGAAGCCCCGCAAAGAACAGAGCGCCTGAAAACGTCTTCACCCGCTCCATTTGCGGGAAGAAGCTCGCGGCGCGCACAATCGGTCCCGCCACTAGCTGCGGGAAAAATGCGATATAAAGCGCCACGCGTCGCAAACGGTGCTCAGGTTCCAAATCCCCGCGCGCGACATCAACAATGTAGGAAATCGCCTGAAAGACGTAGAAACTGATCCCGACCGGCAGCAGGATGGTCACGGCCGTCCATCCCGGCTCGATCCCCACTGAGTTCAGCGCGGCAACTGCACTATCCGCGAAAAACCCGAAATATTTGAAAATCGCGATGACAGATAGATTGGCGACAATGCCGAACACCAGAGCGCGCCGCCGCGCTCTATTCCCAACCGGGCGCGCCGCCGCAAACTTCGCCACCGCCCAGCTCACCACGATCACAAATCCGATCAGGCCCAGAAACCGCCAGTCCCACCACCCATAAAAGATCGCGCTCGCGACCAATAACAGCGAGAGCCGCGCCTCTTTGCCCTTCAGCAGCCAATAGCCACCGAAGACAATCGCGAGAAACGCAAAGAAAATCGCATCAGTGAAAATCATTGCGCCGCCTCCGCGCTCACAACGGCCCCGGCCTGAGGTCCAACCAGAACGCCGCTTTCGATCAGCTCATCCGCGAGCCAGCGCGTGTAGATCTCGGCTCCATCATCCAGCAAATGCCCCGGGTCCAGCCAGAGCGGTCTATTCAACGGCTCCAAAAGGTCCGGATCGTTCGGGTGAAGACAGGCCTGTCCCGCCAGTTCAAATTCACATAGAGACTGTGCGTACATCCGCTGCTCGGGTGCCAGGACAGGCGGCTGATAATATCCAACCGTGCGCACACCGCGCTCGATGAGCGCATCTCGCAGAATGCCACGATAGGAGCGGATCCATTGCGGCACAGGCATCTCTTTCACCGGCAAAATCTCTGCTGCCAGAGCCGGGTCACTCTCACGGCGCGGCTCAAATTGCGCGTCATAGCTTTGCAGGGTGCCCGCATCCTCAGCGCGCTCCCCGCGGCCAATCAGGCCGACATTGAAGAAGTTCAGTGCCGCATGCAGGCCCAAAAACCCGGTATCTTTGATACAGTCGGTCTTCGTCCCGCACGCTCCGCCCGCAAGTCCCAGACCTGTCCAGGCACTTGTGCGCAGATCAAATTGCTCAATCGCACGCGCATTGAATTTGGAATTGCCGAAAATGAAGGCGACGCGATAATCAAAGGCTTGGGCTACCTCAACAAACACAATCTCCGGTACACGCCCGGACTGTTCCATGAATTGCTGCAAATGCGCGTCGCGCTCGATGACTGAGGCCGCCTCAATCGACAGGTTGATCGCACGATAGCCGTAGCCTGCTTCATTCAGGGCAATTGTGAGCCGCTCCGGGTCCAGCGCATTGCGGGAATAACTCGCCCCGGTAAACACGATCAGTGGTCGGTCATCCTGGCGCGCCTCGGCCACCGCCGCATTGACCATCTTATCGAAGTCTGTTGTTCGCCCGATATCGCTCACCGCGGCAATACCTTTGACAGCAAACACCGCCAGCAGCAGCCCGCCCAAAAACGCGCCAATCGCGCCAATCCGCCCACCTGCCACCGGCAGCCGCAAGACATGCGCCCCGATCAGCGCCACTCCGGCAAAGGCAAACAGGCTCCAATGCATCAACCACTCCTCGCCCGTCCCGCGACGGGACAGACTAAAACTCGCCTATTGGTTGAAGCAAACCCCTTGCCATTTCGCGAAGATGATCGCTGATTTTATAGAGGTCTCTCGTCCGGCCTTACTTCGTGTGCTCTGAAAGCATCTAAAGACACTGTCGGTTTCAGGTTGAAATTCAGAACACAGCGATAGCGGCTTTCAACAGGTGAAGACGAGGAATGCTCTATTTTTCCGTCAAAGATCACCCCTCGACCACGCTTTGGTTCAATCCGATGCGTGATCTCCGATCCTTCGAATAGGCATGTAGAGCCGTCCGCATCGTTGACGTAATAAATGAAAACCCAGTGCGGATTCGGGTCATCGGTATGTTTTGGGTGAACCAGTGACGCTTTGTCCCGCCCTAGCATATTGGCTTTCGCCCTAATGATTACGTCTTGCTGCAGACCAAGCGCTTCGATCACTGCGAGTGGAACTTTCGTCCATTGCGATGCCACACGCTCATCCTGAATGAACCCATGAACGAATTGCGGGGCGTCATCGTCACGGGTCTGCTGATCCGACGAATTCGTGTTTGAATAGAAAAACCATGGGAATTGGTACCCTAACAAAGCTTGTTCAATATGGCCTTGAGTAACGCTCGGGACGAAATTTTCGAGAATGATGGGGGACATTATGCGTTGCTTTTCCAAAAGTATCTGAAACATCTTTTGCACTGTTATCAGGATTATGCCATAGCAGCTGTGGGCCAGCGCTCCCCAACGAGTGCCAGCCTATCTGTAAGGATAGGAGTACAACAGATGGCATATGACGCCGCAAAGCCGGACGTGCGACCTGCATGTCCGCACTTTTCATCCGGTCCGACGGCCAAGCGCCCGGGGTTTTCCCTCGATCAATTAAGCGATTTCGCGCAAGGTCGCTCGCACCGCTCCGCGCTCGCAAAGTCGAAACTCAAAGACGCGATTGATCGCACGAAAGCGATTCTAAACCTCCCCGAAGGCTACCGTGTCGCCATCGTACCTGCTTCGGATACAGGCGCGGTCGAAATGGCGATGTGGTCCATGCTCGGCTGTCGCGCGACCGATATTTTCGCGTGGGAGAGCTTCGGCAAGGATTGGGTCACGGATGCGGTGAACGAGTTGAAATTGCCGGACTGCGAAATCCACACAGGCGATTACGGCGTCCTGCCCCCGTTTGAGAAAGCCCGCGATGACGCTGACATCGTCTTCACTTGGAATGGCACGACCTCAGGTGTGCGCGTCCCGAACGCAGACTGGATTGCGGATAATCCCGACCGCATCATGATCTGTGATGCGACCTCTGCGGTGTTCGCTCAGGATATTGAGTGGGACAAGGTCGATGTCGTCACCTATAGCTGGCAAAAAATCCTCGGCGGGGAAGCCGCGCACGGCATGCTGATCCTCAGCCCACGCGCCGTTGCCCGCTTAGAGAGCTACAAGCCGGATCGCGCCCTGCCGAAAATTTTCCGTATGACCAAAGGCGGTAAGCTTAATGAGGCGCTCTTCGAAGGCGCGACCATCAACACACCCTCCATGCTCTGTGTCGAAGACTATCTCGCCGCGCTCGATTGGGCCGAAGATTTGGGTGGATATGCGGCCCTGAAAGCGCGTTCTGACCGCTCGCTTGCCATCCTGACAGACTGGGTCGCGAACACAGACTGGATCGATTTCCTCTGCGAAGACGAGGGCGTCCGCTCCAATTCGGGCGTGACCTTCAAGATCACCCATCCAACCTTCGCAAACATGGACGAACCCGCCCAGCGCGCGTTCCTGAAGCGCATGATGGCGCGACTGGAAGACGAAAACGCGGCCTTCGACGCCAACGGCTACGGCAAAGCCCCTCCGGGCCTGCGCATCTGGTGCGGTGCCACCGTCGAACCCGACGACGTCGCCAAACTGACGCCCTGGCTAGACTGGGCCTTCGCGCAGGAATTGGCCGCGCTTTAGCGGTCCTACTCTGTCTCCTCGTCCTTCGACTTCGCTCAGGATGAGGAGACCTTTTAGACAATTATGAGCTCATCCTGAGCGAAGTCGAAGGATGAAGCGGGCCAATCGCCCAAACTCAGAAAGACAAACCCATGCCCAAAGTCCTCATCGCAGACAAACTCGCCCCCGCCGCTGTGGAAATCTTCCACAATCGCGGCCTCGACACAGAAACCGCTGTCGGTCTCTCCAAAGAGGACCTGATCGCCAAAATCGCAGACTTTGACGGCCTCGTCGTGCGCTCGGCTTGCAAACCGGACGCAGACGTCATCGCCGCTGCCACAAACCTGAAAGTCATCGGCCGCGCGGGCATCGGTGTCGATAATATCGACATCAAAGCCGCCACCGCTAAAGGCGTCGTCGTCATGAACACGCCTTTTGGCAACGCGGTTACGACGGCCGAGCACGCCATCGCCATGATGTTCGCCGCCGCCCGCCAGATCCCGGCGGCAAATAACGGCACCCAGGCCGGTGAGTGGCCAAAAAAAGCCTTCATGGGCACCGAGCTCTCCTACAAGACCCTCGGCATGATCGGCTGCGGCAATATCGGCGCCCGTGTGGCGGAACGCGCGCTCGGCCTCAAAATGAAAGTGCTCGCCTACGATCCGTTCCTGACCGAGGAACGCGCCGTGGAGCTCGGCGTCGAGAAAGCCCCGGACCTCGACACGATGCTGAAACGCGCTGACGTCATTACGTTGCACGTGCCCAAAACAGACCAGACCGCGGGCATCCTGTCGCGCGAAGCGTTGGGTAAGACAAAGAAAGGCGTCATCCTCGTCAATTGCGCCCGTGGGGGCCTCGTCGATGAGCACGCCGTTGCCGATGGCCTTAAGAATAGCCATATTGCTGCTGCCGCGTTCGATGTCTTTGCCGAAGAACCCGCCAAGGATAATCCGCTGTTCAGCGCCCCAAACTTCATCGCAACCCCGCATCTCGGCGCGGCGACAACCGAAGCCCAAGAAAACGTTGCGCTACAAGTCGCCGAACAGATGAGCGACTATCTCCTCACAGGTGCGGTCACCAATGCGCTCAACATGCCCTCGATCACAGCCGAAGAAGCGCCACGCCTTAAACCCTTCGCTACCCTCGCTGAAAAACTCGGTGCGTTCGCAGGCCAGATCAGCGATTACGGCTTCGAGGAAGTCGTCATCGAATACGAAGGCGAGGTGACAGAGCTAAACCGCAAGCCGCTAACAGCCGCCGCGCTTGCAGGCTTGCTGCGTGCCTCACGCGGTGACGTCAACATGGTCTCTGCCCCGGCCATCCTTAGCGAAAGCGGCGTCAAACTGTCTGAAACGAAAACCGAGGACAGTCCCGTATATGACAGTCTGATCCGTATCAAAGTCCTGGCCAAACGCACTGAGAACGATCCCAATCCCGGCTGGCGTTCGCTTGCAGGCACGATCATTGCCGGTCAGCCCCGCATCGTTGAGGTCAAAGGCATGGCGCTGGAGGGTGACTTTTCCCCGGTCACGCTCTACGTCAACAATCTCGACAAGCCGGGCTTTATCGGTGCGCTCGGGGCGCTGCTCGGTGAGGCAGGGATCAATATCGCCACCTTCCATCTGGGCCGTCAGGACGCAGGCGGAGAAGCCATCGCGCTGATCGGTGTGGACAGCGTCCCGCCCGCCGATGTCATCTCGAAACTCAGCCATATGGAACAGGTCCGCTATGCCAAAGCGCTGACGTTTTAGATTTTTTATGTTGACTTTGCGTTCCAAGTAATTACTCCGCCGCGGGTGATGATCACTTGGAACATTTCCAGCCGACTATCTGGCCATCTGACCCTGCTTTCGTAAGCGGGCGGTTTGGCGTTGTTCACTTTCAAATAACATCAAACCTCTGATGCTTGCGGGCTTAGCCCAAGCGGTAGAGGCACTGGACTTAAAATCCAGACAGTGTGGGTTCGAATCCCACAGCCCGCACGCTCGATCTAAGGGAGCGTAGCCCAACTGGTAGAGGCACCGTGCTCAGAACGCGGTCAGTGCGAGTTCGAATCTCGCCGCTCCCACCACTCTTTAGGGAGGGTGGCGCAAATGGTAGACGCTCTGTCCTGAGACGGCAGATGTTGCGGGTTCGATCCCCGTCCCTCCCACCATATTCATATTTAGTCAGTCGCCATATCAGCGTATCAAACTACTTCTATTGCCATGTCCAACACGCGCGATCCAGACATCAGCTATATCATCGAAATGGCGTGGGATGACGACACCTCGTTCGATGCCATCCGCGCTCAAACCGGCCTGTTGGAAAAAGAGGTCATCGCCATCATGCGCCGCGAAATGAAGCCGTCCAGCTTCCGCATGTGGCGCAAACGGGTCACCGGACGCAAAACAAAACACGCAAAAAATAAAGAATCTAAAATCAAGAGCTTAGATAATTAATCCATAAGAGTCAGGACTCTAGATCTTGCTCTTGCTCACAAATCGGATTCTGATTCGCTTATCAAACAAAATATGGGTGAGCGATTATGGCAATGACACAGAGGCAAGCATTGGAACTATGGCGCAAGGCTTTGACGGCCTATGTGCGCTCAGATGAGAGCGATATGACCGCTCGCCAGCAAGCGGTTCTAATGACCGTCGCGTTGACCCCCGGCCCCCACACCGTGCGCGGCCTCTCGGTCCAGCTCAATATCGCCAAGCCCGCCGTCACACGCGCCCTCGACGTGTTGGAAAAGAACCGCCTGATCAAGCGCACACCGGACCAAAGCGACCTACGCAGTGTTCACATCGAGCGCACCGTTGAGGGAACCGCATGGCTGCGCAACTTCGGCAGCCTCATTCTCGCCGCAGAGGCCGGTGACATTGCGGGTGCTGAAACAGATGACCAAGGGCGCGCCGTCGCCTAGAATAGGCGAACCATGCTGGACCCAAAAACTGATCCGCGCCTAAATCTGCCATCCGGTGGGGACAGCCTCCCTATGCAAGTTACCGCGGGCGTAACCGCGCTGCGTAAAACCCCGGAACCGGACGGCGAAATGGTCAGCCAGGCGCTGCATGGCGAAACCGTCATCCTGCATCACGAAGAGGGCGAGTTCGGCCTCGTTCAGAACCAATCCGATCGCTATGTCGGCTGGGCTCTGATGGAGGCGCTATCCGCACCGGTCCTTGCTCCAACACACCGCATCAAGGTTCCCCGCCTGCACGTCTATGCCGGGCCCTCTATCCGCGCGGCGCCGCATTTCGTTATCGGCATCGGCGCACGCCTTGTCAGCACCGGAGAGCGCGACGGCCGCTACCTTAAATGTGAGCGCGCAGGTTGGGTGCGCGAAGATCTGCTGTGCCCGATCGACCATTTAGAGTCTGATCCAGCAGGCGTCGCAGAGCGCTACGTCACAACCCCCTATCTCTGGGGTGGCCGTGATTGCCTTGGTCTCGACTGTTCCGGTCTGATCCAGATCGCTTTTGACGCATGCGGCATTGCTGTGCCGCGCGACAGCGATATGCAGTTTGAATGGGTTGGCGCAGCCGTTGAAAACTGGTCAGAGCGAAATGCGCTACGCCGAAACGATCTGATCTTCTGGGACGGCCATGTCGGCATCATGCTCGACAGCGAAACCCTGCTGCACGCCAATGCGAACCATATGGCAACGGCCTCGGAGCCCCTCTCAGAAGCGATCGAGAGAAGCGCAAAACTGTATGGCAAACCTATCGGGGCCCGCCGCGTGAATCTTTCTGAAAATGTGGGGGTGAAGCCGGACTGGCTAAAAGCTTAGCCTGTTGTCCTATTCAGCAGGTTCTGCCGGAGCTTCAGCGTCCGTCGCTTCTGCTTCACCTTCACCCTCTACAGCTTCGCCTTCAATAGGCTCTTCTTCTGCGGGTGGCAGAGGCTCAGGCATCGGTGGTGATGTGCCATAGGTGGCCAGATAGGCCAGAACGTTCGCGCGCTCTTTATCACGGTTCAGTCCGGCAAAGGCCATGCTGGTCCCGCGCGCGTAATCGCTTGGGTTTGCCAGCCAGGCGTCCATATTTTCCCAAGACCAAGCGCCGCTTGTGTTGGACAGCGCACCTGAATAGCCGAAGCCACCAACGGCCTGCTTTTCATTGCCCATAATATTGTAAAGGTTCGGCCCGGTTCCGTTCGCGCCGCCTTCTTCAATCGAGTGGCAAGAGGCGCACTTCGCGCGGAAGCTTCGGGCACCGGCGCTGGCGTCGGCATTCATCAACAGCAGGCCGAGGTCGTAAATCTCTTCGATAATCTCAGTCGCTGCACCCAGCTCCGGAATATCAACACGGAAAGCGAAATTCTTCTCCGCCCACTCATTATCGGACGCATATTCTTTTGTGTAGCCATGTGAGCCGAGATTGTGGAATGTCATAGACGACAGTTCGCGCAGCCCCATAACAACGAGGACGGCTGCCAAAATCGCAGCAAAAATCTTATTGAAACCAAGTTCGCCCATCGGGTTCCCTGTGAAGTCTAACTCTTGCGTGGGCCTATTTGCACGCTAATCCTTGCTAATCAATATAACGAGGTGTGGCAGATCGCGCGCGGCCTGATTCAGCGACAAACCGGCGCACTTTATTGTGGATTAAATCAGCCAGATGACCCCAATTACGATTATTCCGGCCCGAATGGCTTCAACCCGTCTTCCGGGCAAGCCGCTCGCAGATATTCACGGTGAAGCCATGATTGTGCGGGTCTGCCAACGCGCAGCGCTGGCTCAGGCAGGCCCGGTGGTGGTCGCAGCAGCAGAAGTTGAAGTGGCGGAACGCGTTTCAAGCGCGGGATTCGAAGCCGTTCTCACGGACCCGGACCTCCCCTCCGGCTCTGATCGCGTCTGGGCTGCCCTACAGGCGTTCGATCCTGATGGTGATCATGACGTGGTTATCAACCTGCAGGGTGACATGCCAACAATCGACCCTGAGGCCCTAAGCGCGCTCATGCCCGTTTTGAAGAGCGGCGCAGACATCGCGACACTGGCAGCTGAAATCACCCATGAGGCGGAACGCGATGATCCAAACGTCGTTAAAATTGCGCTCGCATCCAACAATCGCGCCCTCTATTTTAGCCGCGCCACCATTCCGCATGGCGACGGTCCACTGCTGCATCATGTCGGCGTTTATGGATACACACGTGAGGCGCTAAAACGCTTTGTCAGTCTCCCGCCGAGCCCTTTAGAGAAACGCGAAAGCCTCGAACAGCTCCGCGCTTTGGAAGCTGGCATGCGCATCGATTGTGCAATCCTTAACGGTGAGCCGCCTAATGGGGTGGATACGCCTGCTGATCTCGATGCGGCGCGCTACTGGTATCAAGAAAGAGGGATCGCATGACCCAATCCGGAAAAGTCATCGCCTATCAGGGCGAGCGCGGTTCAAACTCCCATATCGCCTGCAAAGACGTCTTCCCCGACTTCGAAGCCGTCCCTTGCCGGACATTCGAAGATGTCTTCGCCGCAGTTGAGTCCGGCGATGCCCGCCTCGCCATGATCCCGGTTGAAAATACGATTGCCGGGCGCGTCGGTGACATCCACCACCTCCTGCCCGGCTCCAGCCTGCACATGATTGGTGAGCATTATATGCGCATCAAGTTCCAACTGATGGGTCTGCCCGGCACAGAGATAGAAGAGGTCAAACGCGCCTATTCCCATGTCATGGCGCTTGGTCAGTGCCGCAACTATCTGCGCGCCCGTGGAATTACCGCTGTCACAGCCGCTGACACCGCAGGCGCAGCCCGCCTCGTCTCAGAACGCGGTGACAAGACCGCAGCCGCGATCGCCCCGTCGCTCGCGGCCCATGAATACGGCCTCGAAATCCTCGCCTATGACATCGAAGATGCCCAGCACAATACAACGCGCTTCGTCATTATGGCACGCGAGCCTGTGGATTTCCCTGTCGAAGAAGGCCCAGCGGTCACCGCGTTCCTCTTCCAGGTCCGCAACATTCCCTCCGCGCTCTACAAGGCGCTCGGCGGGTTCGCGACCAACAGCGTCAACATGACAAAGCTCGAAAGCTACCAGATCGAAGGCTCCTTCAATGCTTCGCAATTCTACGCTGAAATCGAGGGCCACCCCGATGACCGTCCAGTTCAGCTCGCCCTCGAAGAACTTGGCTTCTTCTCCTCCAGCATCAAAATCCTCGGCGTGTACCCTGCCCACCCAGCGCGCGAGCGATTTGGCTAACTTCTCCCTGCGTTAAGCTTGCACCTGTGCCCATAACTGGCATCCTCCCCAAAAAAGGATTTCAGGAGGACACAACATGAGCGGAAAGCACGTCATCATCATTGGTGCAGGCCTCGGCGGCCTCTGCGCTGCCATCAAACTCCAAGAGGCCGGACATACTTTCGATATCGTCGAAAAGCTCGATAAAGTCGGGGGCACTTGGGCGCAAAACACCTATCCCGGCGTCGCCTGCGATGTCCCTGTCGCGCTCTACCAGTTCAGCTTTGCCCAGAGCGTAAACTGGTCCCGCGCCTTCCCGCAGGGCGGCGAAATTCAGGCATATGCCGAAGAGATCACCGACCGCTATCAACTCCGCCCCAACGTCCACCTCTCCGATGAAGCTGTTAGCGCCATCTGGAACGAAACAGAGCGCCAATGGACCGTCACGACTGCCAGCGGCAAAACCTTTACAGGCGACGCGGTCATCGGCGCGCTCGGTCAACTCAACCGTCCCAACTGGCCAGACATTAATGGCAAAGACGAGTTTGAAGGCGCGATCACCCATTCTGCCAGCTGGGACCACTCCATCGACATGGAGGGCAAGCGCGTCGGCATGATCGGCTCAGCCGCTTCCGCCATCCAGATCATCCCCGAACTCGCCAACACAGCGTCTCACCTCACCGTGTTCCAGCGCAGTCCAAACTGGGTCATCCCCCGCCGCGACATCGCCATGTCCCCGCAAGAGGGCATGCTGCTGATGACCAATCCCGAGCTTGCTATGAAGATCGGCGCGATGAACCGCGAAATCATCTATGAAAACGCCGACACGTTCTTCTGGCAGGCGTTCAAATGGACCCCGGAAGGCCGCGCCGCCTATCACACGATCGCCACCAATCACATGAATGACCAAGTCGCTGATCCGGACCTGCGTGCCAGACTGACCCCCGATTATCCTATCGGTTGCCGCCGGATCCTGATCTCTGACGATTATTTCCCAGCGCTGTGTCAGGACAATGTCACGTTGGAAACCGACCACATCGATCGCATTACGCCGGCCGGTATCACGACCAAATCCGGCCATACCCACGATCTCGACGTGATCGCCTTCGCCACCGGGTTCGAAACCACGGGCTGGAAATGGTCAGTCGACGTGCAGGGCCGCGATGGCAAGCACCTCAACGACGTCTGGAGCGACTACCCAGAAGCCTATCTCGGCATTACCGTCACCGATTTCCCGAACCTTTTCGTCCTCTACGGCCCCAACACCAATCTCGGCCACAACTCCATCACCTTCATGCTGGAGCGCCAGGTCGAATATACGGTCAAGGCGCTAGACGGCCTCGATAAAGCCGGTGCCAAAGCCCTCATGCCGACCCGCGCCGCCCAAGACCGCTTCAATGCGCAGGTTCAAGCCGACCTCGACAAAACCGTCTGGGCCGACCCGGCGTGTAATAGCTGGTACAAGAACGAACACGGCAAAATCACCCAGAACTGGTCCTCCAACACCAAAGACTACGCCAAAGCCGTCGCCGAGGTAAAACTGGGAGACTATGAGCTGATTTAGGGCGGGCTTTGCCCGCTTTTCCCTTAACGCTTTGCACGGCTTGACCGTGCAATCCATCTCCCACTGGTGCGTCCAGAAAGAGGTTAGCCTATAGCGCTGCACTTTACCTCCGCCGATACCTGCGAAGGCAGGTATCCATCTCTGGAATTTAAAGCGTAGACGACAGGTTCAGAGATGGACCCCAGCTCAAGGCTGGGGTCGTCGGCCATTGGGGCTTTGTTGGTTAATTGATCCCTTTAGTCAGCTATGTAAAAAAAAGTAAGTGGATGTCGGGGACATTTATGAGCAAACAATTCTGGGTCTACATCCTAACTAATCGCAAAAACGGCACGCTCTATTGCGGTCATACAGACAACCTCGCCGCCCGCGTCTTTGCCCATCGGGAAGGTCGTGCCGCAGCCTTTACACGCCAGTATAAAACCAAACGCCTCGTCTGGTGCGAACCGCACGATACGCGCGAAGCGGCCAAGACCCGTGAATACCGGATCAAGGCGTGGAAACGCCAATGGAAGATCGATCTTATCGAAGAGAATAACCCTGATTGGGACGATCTCTATTTGAAGCTCAATCACTAAATCTGAAAACCGCTCTCGATCTTCGCCGACCCCTGTGAAAACAGGGGTCCATCTCTGAACCCATCGTCTTCGTGGAGAGGTCCAGAGATGGATACCTGCCTGCGCAGGTATCGTCGGACGAGAGAGTGTACTGAATCCTTCAAAATAGCGCTCTATCCCCCATCCAGACCCCCATCAGTATTGAAAAATCCAAAAACTTATCCCCACCCTCCGGAATGCGCGTATACTCAAAGCCATCTCCCCTCTTAAGTGGGCCTTTCTAGAGCGGCTGGAAACGAGGCGGAGAGCGGCGGTCTGCGGCTGCTTCGGAACGTTCCGCACGTCTGGAGGGCGGTCACAGTCGGGCAGAGCAATGGGATACCGGTCAGCAATCTGATACGGTTGGGGCGAGAACCCCCGTAAAACCGACCAAGCCCGGACCTCTAACAGGCCTCGACCTGTGAGAGGACACAAACAACACGCCGCCGCGGGTGCGCTCTTTCTGGGCGCGATAGCCTCGCCGAAAGGCAGGCACTAGACCAGCGTTCCAAAAAGAGCGCACCCGGCCTTTATAACGTGAGGTGGCAACACCGTCCGGCGCTTGCGGCTGGGCTCAATTCTTAGCCCGCATTGTGCGCAGAAATAGCCCGCATCCTGAGCGGAGACGAAGGGCGCGGGCGGGACACGGAGACTAATTCAAACAACGCAGTCCCACGCCCTTCGTCCCTCATGCCTCAAGCGAAGTCGAAGGACGCTCAGGGTGCGGGACGACGAGAGAGAGAAAATAGACTTGGAGAGAGCGCCTGCGGCCCGGTTCATCGGAGGAGCAGAGCGACGATCGGGAACCTGCTTACCCCCGCTGCGGCGCAGCCGCTCAGGGCGGGGAGTAAAAGACACAGCCTTGAGCATGGTTCATGCGCCCGCAGGGCGCGGAACCCGCTTCATAAGGCATGCGCGAAGCGCTCAGCGCCTCATCAAACAACTCAACCCGCTTATCCCCGCTGCGGCGAAGCCGCTCAGGGCGGGGATCAAATCAGACCTCAGCGCAGTGGCAAAGAGAGCAAAACACCCACCATCTTTGCAATCTACACCGAAAGCGCTAACCATAATCTCGAAAGGAGGCTTCAGCGTGACGAAAGCGATTTTTGCTGCTGGCGCTGCTGCCCGCCTTGAAGAAAGAAAGCGTCGCCGGGATCAGAATGAGGCCCGGGGCCAAAAGAAAAAGGGTCGTCTGATGAGACTGTTGCTGAGCGCCTTCCCACTGTTTGTTATTCCGGTCGGGATTTACTGCCTGCTGGCCTTCACCACCAGCGGTGATGCGGTCAGCGTTATGGGCCCAGAAGGCGCTGTCCTGACCGACAAAGGCTCACCGCTACTGGCGATCTTAAGCGAGCGTTTCTTTGCCATCCCGATGATGGGCGGCGAGGTTGAATGGGTTATGACTAAGGGCGATGCGCTGCTGCTGCTCTCCATCGCGGTCCTGTTCATGGAAATCCTGAAATCCACCAGCACGGGTACAGCTACGATCATGAATCACGCGGCCAGTATGATGGTCTTCATCGGCTGCCTGATGCTGTTCCTGCTGCACTCGAACTTCGCCACATCGGTCTTTTTCATCATCACAGTAATGGCACTTCTCGATGTGCTCGCTGGTGTGGTTGTCACCATCGTCTCAGCCCGCCGCGACTTCGGCGTCGGCGAGGGTTTCGCGGGTTAGTCTGTGTTTTAAAAACTCAGGATCCGCCCGCTCCCCCTGCCCAACCGCCCATACAGGGTACCCTTGGGGTGGTTGGGCAGGGGGAGCGGGCGGATCCTGAAATCAAGGATGCTAACCGGTCGCTATGCCTGCAAGGTAGATATAAATCGGGATGCCAAGAATGACGTTGAACGGGAACGTCACGCCGAGGCTGAGCGTCAAATAAATCGACGGCTTGGCCTGCGGCAGAGCCAGCCTCATCGCCGCTGGTACCGCAATGTAAGATGCTGAAGCTGCCAGGGTCAAAAGGAGCGCTGCATCGCCATGCTGGATCGGTAGCAAGACGCAAATCGCCGCTGCAACTGAGGCAGAGACCAGCGGCATGTAAAGCCCGAACCCAACTGTTCCGGGCCCAAGTGTGCGCCAACCACTGCGCAAACCCCGGCCCGCCGAGAGGCCCATATCGAGAAGGAAGAGGCACAGAACACCGTCAAAAATATCAGTGAAAAACGGACGGACACGTTCCGTCCCATCTTCGCCCGCGACCCAACCAATCAGGAGCGACCCGACCAGAACGACTATGGAGGCATTTAAAGCGACTTCGCGGACCAATTCCCCACGCTCAGACCCGGCCACACTAACCTCGGACTTTTGACGTCCACGCATAAACAGGATCAGCGCAGAAATAATCGCCGGCGTTTCCATAAGTGCCGCCACCGCAACGAGATGACCCGAAGCGTCCAGACCTGAATTCTCAACCGCCTGCGTGGCCGCCAGAAAGGTCACAATGGAGATCGAGCCATAATGCGCAGACACAGCCGCCGCATCAACGCGCGGAAGCTTTGTGGTTACACGCAGGATTAGAAAGGCCAAAATCGGAATACAGAAGGAGAGCAGAATACCGGTCAGAAACACCAATCCAACCTCAAGCGTGATCGGGTTCTTCGCCATCTCGACCCCGCCTTTAAGGCCGATCGCCATCATCAGATAAATGGCCAGCCCCTTTGCGAAAGCCTCTGGCACACTCATCTGGGATCGAAGCAGGGCTGCGATCATTCCGAGGAGGAAAAACAGGATGATCGGGGAAGTCAGCGTCTCAAGTGCAACATCCATGAATCAGCCCTTTCGCAAGCTGAAACGCTGGTAGCATGAATGAAGCGGGTTACAAGCAGGAGTTGGGGTTAGTTTAGGTACCTGGTGTTGCGAGATACCAAACAAAGCACATTGCTTGCAGAAGGTCGCCGCCATCAGCCTCATAGTCACGCAGGCTCTGCCAGTCTTTTGCTTTTTCTATGAATACAGCTTTGTTTCGCAAAAGTTCTATAAACTGTTCGTGGCATTGCTTTGCTGCATTTTCTGGGCATTTTTTATCATTTGGACGGACTTCAATTTCATAGGCTTCACAGGTGGCTCCAGGAATTCGAAATTGAAGCTGCCCACCTAGATTGATAAGGCCAATTGAGCGAGCAGTTTTTATTACTGTCGGAATGTCATCTAACTTCCAAGCGTATTCATTGCCTCTTAGTGTTGCTTTGTTCAAAAGCGTATCTGGAAGCTTTTCGACTGCGGAGCGGCCCATTTAAGCCGCCGTAACAAACGTGGAAATGACTTTCTTCACCCCGGCCTTTTCAAAGTCCACATTGAGTTTTGTCCCGCTCATGTCCATGATTTTTCCGTAGCCGAATTTATCGTGGAAGACGCGTTGGCCGATTTGGAAGCCTGACTGCGCGGTTTCGCTGGCGAGGATGGTCGCTTTGCCTTCGAGAACCGGACCGCTGTCATAGCGTCCGGCATTTTCTTTCAGGCGTTTCCAGCCGGGCGAGGTATAGCTTGAGCGCTCGCCGAGGTCTTCGATTGTGCCAGTGAAACCGTCATCGCCGCCGGGCATTGTGGAATAGCCGGTATCGGCTTCGGCTTCGACATGCTCGGGCGCGAGTTCGTCGACAAAACGGGACGGCAGAACCGATTGCCAGCGCCCGAAGATTTGGCGATTGGCCACAAAGCTGATCCGGCATTCTTCGCGGGCCCGCGTGATGCCGACATAAGCGAGGCGGCGCTCCTCCTCGAGGCCTTTCATCCCGCTTTCGTCGAGACTGCGCCGCGATGGAAACACCTCTTCCTCCCAACCCGGCAGGAAGACGATGGGCCATTCCAGCCCCTTCGCGCCGTGCAGGGTCAGGATTTGCACTTCATTCCCGTTCGCCTGCCCGCCAACATCCATGACGAGTTCGACGTGCTGCAGGAAGCCTTCGAGATTATCAAACGCGTCCATCGCATTGATCAGCTCTTTCAGGTTATCGAGCCGCGTCTGTGCCTGCGGACTGCGGTCCTTTTGCAGCATGTCGGTATAGCCGCTTTCATCGAGGATGATTTGGGCGAGCTCGGTATGCTTCATCCCGTTCGCGTGGCGGTCGCGCCAGAGATTGATCTGGTCAATGAATTGGGTGAGGCCACGCTTACCGGGGCCTTTAATTTCATCGGTTTGCAGCACCATCGGGGTCAGCGTGAACAGCGAGCGCCCATCATCGCGGGCATAGCGCTGTAGCTTTTGCAGTGTTGTATTGCCGACACCGCGCTTCGGCTGGTTCACGATCCGCTCAAAGGCGAGGTCGTCATCAGTCGAGCGGATCAGGCGGAGATAGGCCATTGCGTCGCGGATTTCAGCGCGTTCAAAGAATCGCGGCCCGCCGATGACGCGGTAGGGAATGCCCAGAATAATCAGGCGTTCCTCAAACAGGCGCATTTGCCAAGATGCCCGCACGAGGATGGCGCAATCCTCATAGGAACGGCCTTTACTTGCCCAGCTTTCAATCTCATCGCAGATCATGCGGGCCTCGGCCTCACCATCCCACAGGCCGCGGACCTGAACCTTTTTCGCGTCCGGATCGCCTTTCCAGTCGCCGCCCACGAAAAGCGTTTTTCCGAGTCGGCCTTTATTGTTTGCGATCACTGCAGACGCACAGGCGAGGATCGGCTCAGTCGAACGATAATTGCGTTCCAGCCGGATGACTTTTGCGCCCGGAAAATCCTTCTCGAAGCGCAGGATGTTATCGACTTCAGCGCCGCGCCAGCCATAGATCGATTGATCATCGTCACCGACGCAGCAAATATTCGAGCTGCCCTGAGCAAGCAGGCGCAGCCAGAGATATTGGGCGACGTTTGTGTCCTGATACTCGTCGACGAGAATGTATTTGAATTTACGATGGAAGTCGGCGAGCAGGTCGCGGTTCTGTTGGAAGATCGTAATATTGTGGATCAGAAGATCGCCGAAATCGCAGGCATTCAGGACTTTCAGGCGCGCTTGATAGATCTCGTAGCATTTGATGCCTTTGCCGTCCGCGAACTGAAAGGCCTCTTCCGCGGGGACCTTATCCGGCAGCAGGGCGCGGTTCTTCCAACCGTCAATGAGACCCGCGAGGAAGCGCGGCGTCCAGCGTTTGGGGTCAATACTTTCAGCCTCGATAATCTGTTTGCAGAGGCGGATCTGATCGTCAGTGTCGAGGATGGTGAAACTCGATTTCAGGCCCGCAAGCTCCGCATGACGGCGCAGGATTTGCGCGCTGATCGAGTGGAACGTGCCGAGCCATCGTAGACCTTCGCCAGCTTCACCTGTCAGTTTCAGAGCCCGCTCGCGCATCTCACGCGCGGCCTTGTTGGTGAAGGTGACGGTGAGCGTCTGGCTCGGATAGGCGAGGCCGGAGGCGATAATGTGGGCGAGGCGCGTGGTCAGGACTCGCGTTTTACCCGTGCCCGCACCGGCGAGCACCAGAAGCGGGCCTTCGGTCTGCAAAACCGCCTCGCGCTGTTCCGGGTTCAGGCCGTCGAGATACTCCGCCTCCGTCGTTGCGGCGGGCGCCCGAGCGGCAGCCATTTCTGAAATGGAGAGGCGATTCGGATTGCTCATAAGCATGAATATAGAGGGAGCGGAGAGAAAAGGGCAGGGGCGGCATGCTAACGTCTTAGCAACGCTACTCTAGATGTTGATTCCTCTTTCATTTACAGCACGAATTGCCTCATCGACACTCGGCATCATGATCTTGAGATACTCGTCCATCAATGGAGTGGAAGCTTCTTTGATTGTGTTGTGCATACGAGCGATACCGGCTGGTTCGATACGAAATGTAATGCTGTTACGCTCTTGTCTTGAAATAAGATAATCTTTGTCCATTCGATGCAGTCGAGCATTTAAAGCTTTGTCATAATCATCTTCATATGAGGCTGGTACACCCGCCTTTTGAAGAATTTCGAGGAGTGTATCCCGCGTCTTGGATCGCTTAAGTTCGTTTAGGGCATAAAGAATGATAAACTCTATTACTCGTCCAGCTTTGTGAGGACCAAGATCGCTTTTGAAGGCTGACAGTTTTGTAGCGTCGGGAACAGGCCTTATGTGTGCTACGCTATTTTTTTGATCGACGATAAACTGATTTAGAACAGTAAGACCATCTTCTCCGTTTTCGAGTAGAAACTTTTCAAGCTCAGAATAAACTTCAGGATTACCCTGTTCTAGGTCTCTTAGATACTTAAGGGCTTTTGATTTAGCCTCATTATCGTACATAGCGAGATCACCAGCATTATAATTTTGTTAACCATTCCTGTTTATTTGGTTAATAAAATTTGACCCAAAAAGCCCGTTCATTTTCACACGTTACATGACTGAAAGATATCCACAAGATCTTTAAAGTTCTAATGAGACGGTTTTTTATTTCATTTATACAGATTCATACGAATAGAATCAAAAATTATATATATATTTCAGTAATTTAATGGGTGCATAAATAGTTTTATACAGTTTGATACTTTTTACATATATAAAAAATGTTCCTAATTTGTTCTTATCTGTAGTCTTCTTACTTGAAGACTCTAATGCCTGAAAAATTACTTGAATTCATCTGAAAAGAGCGGGCCTCTTGCTTGTAAATCTATTCTCCAGCTTAGTAGGAGAATTGAAGATGTTATCTTTGTTTTTAGGCTTTATGGCGTCCGCCGCGCTGTCAGCAGCCATTGCTTTGGTTTTAAATTCCCTGAAAACAGGAAAGTCATTGGAAAGTTGGCCAGTCGTCTTCCTAACTTTTTTCGGAATTGTAGCGCTTTCAGGTTTGATCGCAAACCAAGGGTATGATGTTCAGTTAGTGAGTTTCTGGGATAGACAATGACAGACCGCTTTGCCGCTTTCCGCCATAGTTCCTATCGGCGCTATTTTATATCGCGTTTTGGCGGTGCTTTGGCAGGGAATTTCCTCGCCGTTGCGATTGCCTGGCAGGTTTATGACATCTCCGGCAATGAGCTTTATCTCGGTCTGATCGGTTTGGTGACGTTTTTACCGTCCCTCTTGCTCGTTCTTGTTACCGGGCTTGCGTCTGACAAGTTTGGCCGGCGCACGATTATGGGCTTGTCGATCATGGTGCAGATGAGTTGCGGCCTGATACTCGTTTTACTCACTGTGTCAGGATGGATCCGAAACTCCGACGAATCCCTGAATATTGGATTGGTCCTGATCATTGTCGCGATTATAGGTGTCGCCCGGGCTTTCTATGCTCCCGCAGCGAGTTCGTTAGCCGTTAATGTAGTGCCACGTCAGGATTTCCCGAATGCCGTCGGTTGGAATGCTTCATCTTGGCAAATGGCGACTGTGCTTGGACCTGCTTTGGGGGGGATTCTTACAGCGATCTCTCTCGCGTGGGCTTATGGGGTTGCCGCTTTAATCTCGTTGATCACAGCCTTTTTGATTTTCTCAATTCCCCGGCCAGATCAGGCGCGCCTCACAGAAAGAACGACTTTAAAAACACTGCTCGGTGGATTCCGGTATATGTGGAAGACCAAGATTGTGCTGGGCGCTATATCGCTTGATTTGTTTGCAGTTCTAATGGGCGGAGCTGTCGCGCTTCTACCGGTTTATGCAAAGGATATTCTAGGAATAGGTGAAGCGGGATTTGGTGTGTTGCGTGCTGCACCAGGGATCGGCGCGATCCTTATGGTGCTGGTCATTACCAGTTTTGAGATCAGAAAGCATGCTGGCCTGATCCTGTTTGTCTTTACGGGGCTGTTTGGTGTCATGCACATCGTGTTTGGCTATTCACAGATTGTCTGGCTATCTGTTCTCGCGCTTATTCTCATTGGGGCGTTTGACATGATTTCTGTCTATGTCCGTGAGGCTTTAGTGCAACTTTGGACGCCGGATGATGTTCGTGGTCGCGTCAGTGCCGTCAATTCGATTGTCATTGGGGCATCGAATCAACTCGGGGAGGCGCGCGCGGGCTTCATGGCAGCGCGGTTGGGGACGGTTTTTACCGTGGTTGCGGGGGGGTATATCGCGATTGGCGTGACAGCGCTTTGGGCGGCGATGTTTCCTCAGCTTCGCAAAGTGCAGGACATTCAGTCCGGCGTGGATGATACGGGTGCTGCCAAATCATAAGAAAAATGGGTCTTTGGCAGCCGCGCGGATTGTGTTACCTAGCAGTTAGTTAACAAATCTTGGAGTCCGACCCTGCCTGCGCAAATTACTGAGCCGACCTCGGCCAAAACAGTTTCCCTTGAAGATATTCACGCACTTTCCGATACGCTCATCGCGTCTCTTGAAGATGACAAGGCAGAAGACCTCACCGTCATCGACCTGACTGAAAAATCCTCCATTGCTGACCAGATGATCATCGCGTCTGGCCGCTCAGCACGTCACGTGGCGGCGATTGCGGATCATATCTCGCAAAAGGTGAAAGAGCGGACGGGTCGCGCGCCGAAGCTGGAAGGCCTTCCGAATGCGGATTGGGTGCTGATCGATCTTGGCGACATCATCCTGCATCTGTTCAGACCTGAAGTGCGTGCGTTTTATAATCTCGAGAAGATTTGGGGCGACGATGCATCCGGCCACCGCGAGCAGCGGCATTAGTTATTCATGCATGTCAGTTTGATCTGCGTCGGCAAGCTGAAGCGCGGGCCTGAGAAAGACTTGTCCGATGATTATGCTGAGCGGTTTCGCAAGACAGGCGCGGGGCTGGGATTTCGGTTTTGCACTTTGATTGAAGTCGCGAGCGGGGGCGGCCTTGAAGCGGAGGGGGAGCGCCTTGCCGCGAAGGTGCCGGAGGGGGCGACCGTTATCCGCCTCGATGAGTTCGGGCCACAGTTGACGTCAAAAGCCTTCGCGAAAGATCTTGCTAAAAAGCGGGATGCTGGAGCGCCGCATCTGTGTTTCATGATCGGCGGGGCCGAAGGGTATAGCGATGCCATTCGCGAGGCGTATCCAGAGACGCTGGCGCTTGGCCCGCAGACTTGGCCACATCGTCTGGTGCGCGTGATGATCACCGAACAAATATATCGCGCGGCCAGCCTTCTGGCAGGAACACCTTATCACAAGGCTTGATCTCCATTGACGCTGTGGGACCGACAAGGCAGTTCTGATTGAAAAGATCAGGAGGAAACTATGGGCGAAACAGTGCAAGATTTGGCGGGGCGTAAGGCGCTTGTGACGGGCTCAGCGACCGGGCTAGGACGATCAATTGCAGTGATGCTGGCGGAACGGGGTGCGGACGTCATTGTTAACTGCACGCGGTCGATCTCAGATGCGGAAGAAACAGTTCGGATCTGTAACGATCATGGGGCGCAGACCCAGCTTGTTTCCGCTGATGTTTCAACCGATGAGGGCTGTGCGAAGCTCGCGGAGGCTGCAGGCCAATGGGGGCACCTTGATATTCTGGTCAATAATGCGGGCATTACCCGTCATGCCAGAGATCATAGCGATCTGAATGCCTTATCGCGTGAGGATTTCATTGACACTTATGCAGTGAATGTCGCCGGGCCGTTCCTAATGATGCAGTCCTGCAAGCCGCTTTTGGTCAAGGCGCATGAAACGACCGGACGCTCCAGTGCAGTCCTGAATGTCTCCTCGATTGCGGGCGTGACAGGCATTGGGTCTTCGGTGGCCTATGCGGCGACGAAAGGCGCTTTGAACACGATGACGCTATCGCTGGCGCGTGCCCTTGCGCCAGCAATTCGCGTGAATGCAGTCTGCCCCGGCTTTATCGGTACGCGCTGGTTCAAGGATGAAATGGACGCTGAAAGCTATGCGAGGCTGGAAGAGGGCGTGGCTAAGTCTGTCCCACTTGATGTCGCCAGCGGGCCTGATGATATTGCAGCCTCAGCCATGTTTTTCCTGACAGATGCGTCCCGGCATGTGACGGGTGAGACGCTGTTGGTTGATGCAGGGATGCATCTTGGATATGCACCCTTGAGTGCGCGATAGTTCGAAAATCGCGCGTTTTCTGTGCAGGCTGCCTCAATTTCGTGCTGCACCGCAAAAAATGCCGAGAAAGTGCTGCGCAGGATCGCGCGATGCCGGATTTCCAGTCTCCATAGTGTCACCAGTATGGATCACATGGAGGACTGGATATGAAAAGATTATTGTCGCGCAGTACGCTCGCAGCCACCTTAATGGCAACAACCGGACTTACAGTTGTCGGTGTGGCCCAGGCTGAGGAAGAGTGGAGCGCAAATGTTGGCGTCGCTTCTGAATATGTTTGGCGTGGTGTGACGCAGAGCGATGAATCACCCTCGGTTTGGGGCGGCGTCGATTATGCCAATGAATACTTTTATGCTGGCGCATGGGCAGCAACAACAGACTTCGGGCCTGATTCAGAAGCGGGTTTTGAGCTCGACCTTTATGCGGGATTTAGCGACACGCTTGCGAGCGGGCTGACCTATGATGTCGGTGTCATCCGATATCTTTATCCGGACGCGGGTGATGGCGAGGATCTCGATTTCACGGAAATCTACGGCGGACTTGGATTTGGCCTGACGGACGCTCTGGAAGTTGGCGGTTACGTTTACTTCGATCCAGACAACGAGAACACGTACGTTGAAGGTACGGCAGTATATGCATTTACCGAAGTATTTACTGCGGATCTTTCGCTAGGCAATTACAGCTTTGACGAAGGCGAGGATTACGTGAATTGGTCTATCGGCGCGACCTACAGCGCTGGCGGTCTCGATTTTGATCTGCGCTATTGGGACACAGACATTGAAGCGCCAGGCGGCGGCGATGTTGATGGTACCGAAGAACGTATCGTCTTCAGCATCGGAAAGACGTTTGGCTAAGCCTTCCTAGCCCGCAACTTGCCCTCCTGTCAGAGCGGGCTCGACTGGCCGCTACCTCATCTTGAGGTGGCGGCCTTTTCTATTTTGCTGTGCGCGTTCGCGTCGTGCGATCCGGCTAAGATCAAATTGACAATAAAAACCGAGGAATCAGCCCGGGCGCATCTTGCCGTTATCGTTAACGCTGCCTATCCATACGCCAATCGCTAAGGAGATTCCATAAAATGCGTTTGACCATGACCGCCATTGCCGCAGCTTTGCTTGCGACGGCTTGCAGCCCGGGAAGTACAACTGCAAATGCTGAAACTGAGACAGGACAAACTGTGACAGACACAACTGAAATGACCGCTGAAACCGATCCACTGATCTGGATGGAAGAGGTTGAGGGCGAAGAGGCGCTTGCCTGGGTTGAAGGGCAGAATGAGCGGTCTCTGGCTCTGGTTCAAGCGCACCCAATTTATGAAGACAATCTTGAGAAAGCCCTGGACCTTGCAACCAGCGAAGACCGCATTCCGTATGGGTCTGTACGTGGTGGCAAAGTGTACAATTTCTGGCAGGACGCAGACAATGTGCGTGGGCTTTGGCGGCGCACGTCGCTGGAGAGCTACAAGAGCGATGAGCCTAATTGGGAAACCGTTCTAGATTTCGACAAGCTCGCCGAGGAAGAAGGCAAGAACTGGGTTTTCAAAGGCACAAATTGTTTCAAACCGGATGGTGCGGAGAAGACGCTGTGTTTTGTTGCGCTCTCTGATGGCGGCAAGGATGCCGTGATTAATCGCGAGTTTGATCTCGATGCCAAAGCCTTCGTTGAGGGCGGATTTGAGACCGCTGAAGCCAAGCAAGCGCTCGCCTGGATCGACCATGATACAGTTCTTGTCGGAACAGACTGGGGCGGGGATGGATCGACCTTAACGGAGAGTGGGTATCCGTCTTCTGTGCGTTTGTGGAAACGCGGGCAGGCGCTAGAGGAGGCCACGGAACTTCACGCAGGCGATAAAACAGATGTCGGTCTGTGGCCCTGGTCGAGCGAGCTCGATGACGGCAGCATGATCTATGGCGCGGTTGAGGCTGATACGTTCTTCACGAGCAAATACTGGCTTTTATCAGATGGGGACGCGGTGGCTTATCCGGTTCCTGCAAAGTCGTCGCTTGGTGGTATTTATAAGGGCCATCAATTTGTAACGCTGCAAGAAGATTGGAGCATTCAGGGCCAAGAGTTCAAGACGGGTGATCTGGTTGCGTTTGAGCAGGCGGCCTTCTTGGAAACCAAAGAGCTTCCGCCGGTCGAGCTTGTCTTCCGTGCGAATGACCGCCAAGCTGTGAATGGCGTGGCAATTGCTGATGGGGCGGCGCTGCTGTCTATCAACGACAATGTCGCGAGTAAAATCCTGCGTCTGGAGCCGGGTGAAAGGGGTTGGACGACGACTGACATTCCGCTGCCGGGAACGGGACAGGCGGGCATTGCGTTTGCCGATGAGGACGAAACGACGGTTTTCCTAAATTACGAGGGCTTCCTGACACCGGACAGTCTCCTTGTTTACGACATTGAGGCAAACACGACTGAGCCTCTGAAAGGACTGCCTGAGAAGTTTGATGCGGCGGGTCTGACGGTTCAGCAATTTGAGGCGACCTCCAGCGATGGAACCAAAGTGCCGTACTTTGTTGTGCACCGCGCTGACATCGAGCTGGATGGCTCAACGCCGACGCTGCTCTATGGCTATGGTGGGTTCGAGATCTCCATGCGCCCAAGCTATAGTGGTGGTATTGGCCGGATGTGGCTCGAGCGTGGTGGTGCTTATGTCCTCTCCAATATTCGCGGGGGCGGTGAGTTTGGCCCGGCCTGGCATCAGGCGGGTCTTAAGACCAATCGTCAGGTCATCTATGATGACTTTATCGCGATCGGCGAAGACCTTATCGAGAAGGGCATCACAAAGCCCGAACATCTTGGCATTATGGGCGGATCAAATGGTGGCCTGCTGATGGGTGTGATGATCACGCAGCGTCCTGACCTTTGGAATGCCGTTGTGATTCAAGTGCCGCTGCTCGACATGCTGCGCTATCACTTGATGCTGGCGGGGGCGTCATGGGTTGATGAGTATGGTAGCCCCGACATTGCCGAAGAACGCGCCTTCCTGGAGCAGATCAGCCCGTATCATAATTTCGATGCGAGTGCGGATTATCCAACGCCCTTCTTTGTGACGTCGACGAAGGATGACCGCGTTCACCCGGCGCACGCGCGCAAGATGGCGAAACTATTCGAAGATGCCGGCAAGCCGTTCCTGTATTATGAGAATATTGACGGCGGACACTCCGCCGCGGCGAACCAGAAAGAGCGTGCGAAGCGGTCTGCGCTGGAGTTCACCTATCTTTATGATCGGCTGTTTCCGGAGGTTGGGGAGTAAGTCCGAAGTCTTCGCAGAATATCCTCCCCTACTTGTGGGGGAGGATTAAGCGCTAAGCAGCGACGCCAGTCCGCAGCTTTGATACACGAGCGATGCTATCCTCAGCCTCAGCCATAATCCGGTTTACGATGTCTGCGACGGGCAGGATATCTGTTACGCCGCCTGCTGACTGACCCATCGCGAAGCAGGATTTGTCGGCGCTGAGACGGGCTTCATCCGTGACGCCGCCAATGCCGCCGATGACGTCCGTCTGAACCGAAAGGGCTGCTTGCATCGGGAAGGGCTGAATGTCTTCGGGGCGCGATTCCCAATTTTTGATATAGTCATTGGTGCGACAGCGCATGGGTTTGCCGGAATAGCAGCGCGTGCGGGTTGTATCGGTGTCACCGGCGCCGACAACAGTGTCCTTATAACTCTGTGCCGCGTGGGCTTCAGTCGACGCGATAAAGCGAGTGCCCATCCAAACGCCGACCGCGCCTAGGGTAAGAGCTGCGGCGAGACCGCGCCCGTCATAGATACCGCCTGCTGCAACGACTGGAATGTTCACGGCTTCAACCGCCTGCGCGACCAGCGGCATGGTCCCGACCAGACCCGTATGGCCGCCGCCTTCGCCGCCCTGCAGGATCACTGCATCGCAGCCTGCCTGTTCGGCCTTGATCGCGTGTTTGACCGCGCCGCCGACGACCATGACCTTTACGCCACCGTCTTTCAGCTTCTTCATGATCGGCATCGGCACACCGAGGCCAGCGACGAAACTGTCCGCGCCCCCTTCGATGATGACGTCAACGCTTGCCTCTAAGCTTTGGGGATCAGCGGCGAGCAAGTCGACGCCGAAGGGTTTGTCTGTCAGCGTTTTCACCTGCTCAATCTGCTGCGCGATGAAATCCGGTGACGTGCCGGCCATGCCGAGAACGCCATAGCCACCTGCATTGCTCATGGCAGCGCAAACCTCAGCATAGGACACCCCACCCATGCCTGCGAGCATGATCGGGTGCTTGATGTTGAGAAAGTCGCAAAGTTCGGTGTGCAGGGCCATGAGGTTCCTCCGTGTCGGTTTTTTTTAGAACATACGCAAAATTGCTTGCAGACAAGCCGTTTCGTGGCGGCAACGTGGTCGAAAAACCCCCTCTGTGCGTTCGGGATGTTGCATCGCGGCAAAATCAGCTATGTTGGCCTTGCCGAATGATCGGTACCTTTGGAATAGAAGGGGAATAGGGAAATGATGAATACAAAACTTTGGGCGGCAGCATTTGCCGTTGCGACTGTTGCTGCGTGTGGCGCGGCTGATGATGCTGCTGAAGCAACAGCCGATGCCGCGGGCGACGCTGTTGAAGCCACAACTGATGCCGCAGGCGATGTTGCCGAGGCTGCAGGTGATGCTGTAGACGCCACAGTTGATGCTGCAGGTGATGTAGCTGAAGCTGCGGGTGACATGGCAAGCGATGCCGTTGATGCAACTGCTGACGCGGCGAGCGACGTTGCGGACGCAGCGACTGACGTAGCCGACGATGCGATGGATGCAGCCGGTGACATGGCTGATGACGCAGCTGATGCAGTTGAAGGTGCTGCGTCCGACCTGATGGATGCGGGTGAAGCTGTCGTCGAGGATGCAGAAGAGGCCGTAAAAGAGGCGACTGACGGCGAGTAAGGCGTCTCGCTATAAATGATAGAAGCCCCGCTGGAGCGATCCGGCGGGGCTTTTCTATAGGCTTTGAGGTTAAATCTAGAAAATCGCGTAACCGCCATCGATGATGAGCGTGGTTCCGGAATGGTATTTTGAGGCGTCGCTGGCGAGATAGACGGCCATGCCGCCGAAGTCCTCTGGTTCGCCCCAGCGACGGATAGGCACGCGCGAAATGACTTTAGTTGTGAAGACATCGGAGTCCTGTGCCATTTCTGTCATGTCTGTTGCGATCCAGCCCGGAAGGATCGAGTTGGCACGGATGCCATAGCGCCCGTGCTCGACCGCGATCCCTCTGATCATTGCAGGCAGACCCCCTTTTGTCGCTGAATAAGCTTGATTGCGGGCAGCGCCTTCAATGCCTGCGAGAGAGGCTACGCCTACAACAGAGCCACCGGGATCGCCCGCTTTTGCGCGTTCAACCATGTGCTTGACGCTTTCACGCAGTGTCCAGAAAGCCCCTTCGAGATTGACCGCCATGTTCTTGCGCCAGATCTCGGTTGTCATCTCACTGAAGCTCGGCGCGCCAAAACCGACGCCGGCATTGGCGAAACAACTATCGATACGACCTAGGCTGGAAATGACGTCGGCGGTGGCGTCGATGACGGCTTGCTCATCCGCGACATCCACCTGCCAGGCTTTGACGTCGCCAGACCCCAGTTTCGACAATTTTTCGACGGCCTCAGCATTTGCATCCGCTTTTCTTCCCCATATGGCGATACTGGCATTTGAGGCGGCCATCGCCTCAGCCATGCCGTAGCCAATGCCGCGATTGCCGCCTGTAACAAGGACAGTTTTGCCGGTTAAGTCGAAAGGCGTGTAAGCCATGAAGTCACTCCCGTTTGATTGCTTTGCTCAAATTCTGTCGCTGTCTATAGGGAAGGCAAGAGGGGTGGATCGCAAAATCGTAATTTTAGCGACGCCGTTTGATACGTCCTGAAAATGGGGTCACGCTGTAGCGTCGCCCCTCCGCATAGTCTGCGCGTCTGGAGAGGAAGATTTCCTGCTCCTGCCTGTCAATTTGCAGCCTGAGCTGGCCGAGCGTGTCCATGCCTAAGACCATCGTAGGCTCTTCACGTCGATCCAGATAGTCGAAGACGGTTGTGTTCGCACTCAGGAGTTCGAAGCTTTCCATGCGATGGTCGCCGAGCGTGAACCGCTTGACCCGCGTGATCTGAACAGGGCTCTCGTCTGGGCCCGTCCCGAAGATTTCGAGGGTCCGATCGGCGAGAAAGACAGCCTTCGCCTGTCGGGCAAATTCGCGATTGATGTACGTGACATCCGAGCCGGTATCGACCAGCGCCAAGCCTTTCACGCCATTGATCTGCACCTCAATGAAAGGCACCCCTTTGATGGTTTCGTATGCAAACCGTGACCGCACAGTCCGATTTTCTGCTTTTGGGCTCGTATTATATATCTCGAGACGTTTTTTTCTGAATTGAAAATCGAGTGTTCGCCCAGGCAACAGGGCGACGGGGATAATAGCTTCGATTCCATTGGCTTGAGATGTTGTCGTAACAGCCGTCAGCACATCTCGAAATGCTGTGCGATCAATGCGGAGCTCTCCAGTCCGGGCGACAGGAAATGTTTTGACCCCGCCAACACCGAAAATTGTGACGGTCTCATCTAGAGGCTCGCCTTCGATCTTTGATAGCAATGAAGCATTGATAAGGGGATACGTTGCGGCTGTATCGAGTGTTGCCCGAATAGGGTGACCGCCCCATTCAACTTGGATTTTCAGGCGATCGTCATCCAGTAGTATCGGCAGCGAAAACCGCGTCTGGGTATCGGCCTGAGCGCTCGAGAGCGCGCTGACGATTAAAAGAACGAGGCCTAGGATGAGGCGCATGGTCGTCTGACCCTCCTTAGAGGATCATCTCACAGCCGGGGATGTCAGGCAAATTCGGCCTTAGGCACTGTGTTTTTGAGGGGCTTGCCGTGTTTGAAAGCGTCAAGATTTTTGAGAAATAGCGCGTCTGTGCGCCGTTTAGCGGCCTCTGTCAGCGCTGCAATATGGGGTGTGACCGTCACCTGTGGGTGCCTCCAGAAAGGGCTATCGCCCGGCAGGGGTTCTGTCTTGAAGACATCGAGCGTCGCATGCGCCGGTTTTCCAGCGTTCAAACCCTTCAGGAGGGCGTCTTCGTCGACAAGCGCGCCACGCCCAACATTTAGAAACAGGCTGTCGGCTTTCATATTGTTGAAGAAGTCAGCATTCGCGAAATCCTCTGTTTCCGGTGTGTGGGGCAAACACAGGAGAACGGCATCTGCTTTACCGAGTTCATCGTGTAGGTTTGAGGGATGGGCAATTTCATCGGCGGCATCCGAGGACCCGCCTGAGCGGCGCATACCTGTGACATGTGCGCCGAGGGCTTTGAGTTTATGCCCTGTGGCCTGCCCGATGGCGCCGAAACCTATGATCAGCCATCGCGTTTCGCAGAGTTCTTTAAAGGCGAGACGGGACCAGTCTTTTTGGGCTTGCTGCGCACGTCGCGCTGGACCGGCTTGGAAATGATCAAAGCCTGCCCAAAGGACCCAATCAGCAATTGCCTCTGATTGTTCATGGCTGCTGGTGTACAGGTCTGCCTTTTGGCCGATGGCCCGTAGCAATGGGTGTTCGATGCCAGCGGCGCTTGATTGAAACCAGTCGATTTGTTTCGCATTGAAGGCTGTTTGAAACATTACGGGTGCCGCCGCACTGAAATAAGCATCTTGTGTGGCGTAAACGATCATCGCGTCTGCCTCACTCTTGCCCCATGGATGCTTCAGGTCTCCTTCATCATCCAGCACTAGAGGTGAGAGGTGTTGGCGATAGGCGTTCAGCGCCTCTTCAATGCGCGCAAAGGTTTTTGCATGAACCAGAAATTGTCTCATAGGGCTTTTCCGTTCTCCGTCAGGGCGTTTGCCGCGTGCTTCTGCTTGGTGTCGCTCATGCCAGCCATGGGTCAGCAGAACCAGCCTTTTGTGCGCAATCAGGACTATTTTCGCGACGTCATTGGCCTATCGGAAGTCTTGGGTAAAGCGCATGCTGTGCGCGTCATGTGTAATGGTCGAAATGATCAGTACTGGCGAAGCTATATGATGCGGCTTCTCGATCTGGAAGCGGCCTATGGCGGGGGATTGAGAACCTCCATGGCGAATGCGTTCAATGCGGGGTATTCGACAACAGAATCGCAGTTTCCGGGCTGTACGCAGGCGGCGGTGGATGCCGAAAAGGGCTTTGCGCAAGAGGGACAGTCCTATGCGAACCGCCTGTCAGCAGCGAACATTCCGCGTGTCCCTTAAGTGTGCTCGTGCGCCCATGCCCTGACATCTTCGACAAACAGGTCAGGCACTTCCATCGCCGCGAAATGCCCACCGCGATCGATATCAGACCAGCGCGTCAGATTGTAGGCGCGCTGCATCCAGCTTCTTGGGGGCGCCGTGTAGACGGTCTCACCGGGATAGTTGGCGAAAGCCGTCGGTGTTTCGCAACGCTTACCCTCTGGGAGATTAGGCCCGCCTTCGAGGAAGAAAGCGGCATAGTACCAGATCGATGTCGCGATGGCGTCATTGACCAGATAGATCATGATATTCGTCAGGAGTTGGTCGCGCGTGTAGACGCTGTAGAGGTCATCGTCGTTCAAATCCGACCAGCGATGAAACTTCTCCAAAATCCACGCGGCCGTACCCATGGGAGAGTCCATAAGGGCCATTGCGAGCGTTTGCGGCTTGGTGGCTTGTTGCATGAGGTAGCTGCCTTCGGCCTGCATCGCCGCCTGCATGTGGGCCAGCCATTTGGCCTCGTCCTCGGACTGGGGCTTAGACGGTGTTGGGCGCAGGCCTGTCATGTTGAGGTGAACGGCCTTACAGCCGCCTTGTCCATTGTGGGTTCCGTGATCGTAGCCAATCCAAGATGTTACCATGCTACCCCAGTCGCCACCTTGGGCGAGATAGCTGTCATAGCCCAACACGTCCTGCATGAGCGTGTTCCAGAGCTTTGCGGTTGCGCGCTGCCCCATGGGCGCTGCGGGTTTGCCTGAAAACCCATAGCCGGGTAGCGAAGGGATAATCAGATCGAAGGCGTCACTGGCCTGACCGCCATGCTGTGTCGGGTAGGCGAGGGGGGCGATGGCATCCCAGAACTCAAACACGGAGCCCGGCCAGCCATGTGTGAGCAGGAGAGGGCGCGTGCCTTTTGCCTCGCCGACGATATGAACGAAATGGATGAGTTGGCCATCAATCTCGGCCGTGTAGTGTGGATACTGATTGAGCTGCGCCTCAGCTTCGCGCCAGTGGAACTCCGTGAGCCAATAGTTTTGCAGGTCTTTTAAAACGGGGGTGGAGACGCCCAAAGACCATTCTGGAAAGCCAGCCGGGGCGGGAAACCATTCAAACGCTTCGACCCGCTCTTGGATATCTGCGAGTTTTTCATCAGAGACGGAAATCTTGAACGGTGTTGGACTGGTCATGGCGGCCTCCCCTGCAAGCGTCATCAACAACGCGCATTTACATCTTTCACGGGTTCATCTTGGGCGAGCCTAGCTGCGAAAGCAATCGGCGACGTCCCCTAGCCAAGCACGCACGGCGTCCCCTTTCGGACCGGCTTCTGAATTGCCATGCCGGACGAGGATCAGATCCAGTGACGGG
The DNA here is from genome assembly GCA_038746145.1 of Pseudomonadota bacterium. Classification (GTDB taxonomy): domain Bacteria; phylum Pseudomonadota; class Alphaproteobacteria; order Caulobacterales; family Hyphomonadaceae; genus Henriciella. Next base: position 70,980 of record JBCDKW010000004.1, on the reverse strand, counting down.
ACGCAAACGGTAAACTGGCCCTGATAGCCATTGGCAGAGAAACTGTCGGCACCTGCGATGCCTAGCCACCAATGCGCACCGTATCCCATTGGTTCTTCCGGCGGTGTCGGGGTCGGCGTTCTTGCATAATCGACCCAACCTTCTGGTAGGATGCGCCGGCCGTTCCAGACTCCATCGCGCATGTAGAGCAGTCCAAACCGGGCGAAGTCGCGCGCTTTTGCGTAGCAGAAAGATGAGCCGATAAACGTACCTGCAGGATCAAACTTGGGTTCTGCGGACGTTATCCCGATTGGATCAAACAGCGCGCTGAACATCCAGTCCTTGAAGGCGTCGCCCTGCTTTCCAATGGCGCGGGCAGCGATGCGCGCGACGATGTTGCTGGTGCCGCTGGCATAGCTCCAATGGCTGTTGGGGGTGTGTTCTAGCGGGAAATTTGCTGCAAAGGCGGCCACATCGTCACTGCCTTTGCCGAAGAGCATTTCGATCACGTCGCTGACGCCAGCATCGACATAATCTTCGGCGAATTGAAGGCCGCTCGACATACGGAGGAGCTGGTCCAGTGTGATCTCTATTCGCGGATCGTCTTTATCCTGCCACTCGGGAACGTCAGCAGGGGCGTGGATGTCGATCAGGTCATCGCGAACCAGAACGCCTATAAGGGCGTGCGTGATACTCTTGGCCTTGGACCAGGATGGAAATGTCGTGGTTGCGTCGCGCTCGCCTGCATAGCGCTCGCTTACGATCTGCCCATGATGGACCGCGAGGAAAGCGTGCGTTTCGCCGTGAATTTCAGACTCAGTTTCCGCGAAAACGGTTTCCAGAAGCGCGTTCAGGCGCTGCGCATCAAAGTCTGTTGAGTTGAAATTTTCTGGCCAGCTTTGAGTTGGCCATGCCACACCGCCAAGTTGTGAGGGCAGGGGAACCAACGCGCTCAAGCGGCCTCGCTCTGTTCGCCTGCCTCTTCATCATCGAAGATTAGAATATCGCCGGGCTGGCAATCCAGTTCACGGCAAAGCGCCTCAAGCGTTGAAAAACGTACAGCCTTGGCCTTGCCGGTTTTCAGTATCGAAAGGTTCGCAAGAGTTACGCCGACACGTTCAGACAGTTCGGTCAGCGACATACGCTTATCGAGTAAGACACGGTCGAGGGTCACACGAATAGACATCTCTTTGGCCCTCCTAAATCGTCATTTTTTCTTCTTCGCGGAGGCGGGTGCCTTCCTTGAAGACTTGCGCGAGGATAAGTAGCACGATCACGGCTCCCCACAGTGCGGGATTAAGCGTAAAATTGACATCAACACCTTCGCCCAGCATGCCCGTCGCCCCGAATAGCAGGACAACACAGTTCCGGATCACTTCAATAAGACCAAGCGCGATCGCAATCCGCATCAATCTTGGTGCATTTTCAGGCACAAACGGGTCACCCTCTGCCAGAGTTGTCAGGATGTGGCGCAATTGCTTGCAGACAAAAGCGATGCCCACAGCAAAGATAACCAGTCCAATCAAAGCCGTTACAAGCTGGGTGGCCGAGTAGCCATCCGCTGTGACTTCACCGAAAGGCAGAGTGATAGCGCCGCCATTTAAACTGCCGAGCACGCCGCTTCCGATTACAACCGCACCAGCAATGCCAATGATAATTGCCAGCCAGTAAATCGCTAAGACAACATGCGAGAGTATGGCAGCCATCGAATTGGTTGGCGTGTCTGACATAAGCGGCCTTTCCTTTGCCTAAGCGAAATTCTATCTGTAAGACATATAACACTTACCGTTAAACGATAAGTATATTTGCTGAGAAAGCAAGAACGGAGCCAAACATGGTGCGAAAGCTGACCCCCGGACGCCTTGTGGCCGCCACGCATAACAAAGGCAAAGTCAAAGAGCTGAAGGATCTGTTTGAACCGCTCGGGTTTGAGGTCGTGTCAGCGGGGGATTTGGATTTGCCGGAACCGGAGGAGACGGAGTTTACGTTTGTGGGTAATGCTTTGATCAAAGCACGGTCTGCTGCGGAAGCGACAGGTGCGCCGGCTTTGTCAGACGATAGTGGTATCGCCGTTACGGCTCTCGGCGGAATGCCGGGCGTCAATACAGCGGACTGGGCCGGGCATCCGCGCGACTTCTACAAGGCGATGGAAAAGGTCGAAAATGAGCTGCAGGCGATCAAGGCAGAGGATCGCAGCGCGAAATTTGTCTGCTGCCTCGCGGTGGTCTGGCCTGACGGGCATGAAGAGACCTTTGAAGGCGAAACGCACGGCACGCTGACCTGGCCACCGCGCGGTGAGATGGGTTTTGGGTTTGATCCGGTTTTTGTGCCACTGGAACGCGAAGAGACGTTTGCTGAGCTTGATCCGGCAGAAAAACACGCGATGAGCCATCGCGCAGATGCGTTTGCGAAATTGAAGGCAGCACTGCTCTGATGTTGGCTGAGGCTCGCACACTTGCTCCTGATATCAGCGGCGTTGTCGGGCCTGATTATGGCTTTGGTCTCTATATGCACTGGCCGTACTGTTCGAAGATCTGCCCTTATTGCGATTTCAATGTCTATGCCGCCAAAGATCGCGACACTGACCCGCTGATTGAGGCGATCTTGAGCGATATTCGCGCCCACAAAGAGACGCTTTCCGACCATCCGCCGCTGACATCAATTTTCCTTGGGGGCGGGACCCCGTCTCTGCTGAAACCGCACGAGATTGAGCAGGTTTTGATGACGGCTGTTGATACGTTCGGCTTACAGGCAGGCGGTGAGGTGACGATTGAGGTCAATCCGGATCACGTTCCGGATAGTGATCTTCAAGGCTGGCGAACGGCCGGGATCAATCGCGTGTCTCTGGGTGTTCAGGCGCTCAATGATGATGCGCTTCGATTTTTAGGCCGGACCCATACAGCAGACGAAGCGAGGGCCGCCGTCGATGCTGTTGGCGCGCAGTTTGATAATTTCTCGCTGGATCTGATCTATGCGCGGCCGGGTCAAAGTCTGGAAGATTGGCGCGTTGAATTGGGTGAGGTCCTTGACCTCGGCGCGCCGCATCTGTCGCTTTATGAACTGACCATTGAAGAGCGCACAGCGTTCGGCAAGCGCGCGGCGCGCGGCAAGCTGATGCCGCTGGAGGATGACGATCAGGCGGACTTGTATGAGGTGACACAGGAAGTCTGTGAGGCGGCTGGTTTGCCGGCCTATGAAGTGTCCAACCATGCCCGCAGCGAGGCCTATGAAAGTCAGCATAACCATATCTATTGGGCGAATGGGGACTGGATCGGCGTTGGGCCTGGCGCGCATGGTCGCCTGACTTATGGCGGGCAGCGTTATGCGACGGAAGCGGCGCGGCTGCCGGAAGACTATATTGCAGGACCAATGCAATCCCGTAGCGTGTTGGACACGGTCGATATTGCGCGCGAGCTTCTACCAATGGGTCTGCGTCCGCGTGGCGGATTGGATTTAAGGCGTTTGTATGCGCTTGGGAATTGTCCAGTGTCGCCAGACGATATTTCTGTCTTGCTTGATGCTGAGCTCGTTAGGATGAAGGATCAGACGCTTATCCTCACAGAAGCAGGGCGTTTAATGGCTGACGGTATTGCTAAACATGTCGCAAAAGCACTGAACATTTAAGGAACAAATAGCTTGATTTTCCCAAAATCAGCTCCTACTTGAGATTTATGATTCGCTTTTTAGTTGCATTTTTTATATTTCTATCAAATTCGTTGAGCGCTCTCAGTGATACGCTTGCTGGCCCGGTTCAGGCTGAAGTTTTGCGCGTTGTTGATGGAGATACGGTCAAGGTCAGAGCGACCATCTGGGTCGATCAAACCGTTGAGGTATCGGTGCGTTTACGTGGGATAGATGCGCCCGAAATCTACCGACCGAAATGTGATGCAGAGAAAGCGCTTGCTCGCACCGCAAAGGCGTCTGTGGCGGCGGTGGCCCCTGTTGGAAGCCAAGTGACGATTTCTGACATCAGTCGGGATAAATATGGCGGACGCGTCGTTGCGACGGTAATCACCAGTGATGGTGAAACGCTCTCAGAGCGCTTGCTTGCACAAGGTCAGGCGATTCCGATGGGGGCGCCCAAGACTTGGTGCGGTGTGTCCTGAGCCTCTTAGGTGGGGACTTCATTATTCCAGTACAGAACATCGCCCGCGAGATAGAGTGATCCGCAGATCAAAATCCGGTCCGGCTGCATCGCTGCGGCGGCTTTCATCGCATTTTGGAAAGTGTCATGGGCTGTCGCGCTGGGCAGAACGCGTGCCGCGTAGTCGGCTAAATCTTGCGGCGGAGCGCCTGCATGACCAGGGGCATTTGGGCAGGTGTGTACGGCTTCGACCGTGCCCTGAAAGGCATGAAAAAAGCCTGTATGATCCTTGCTCGCCATCATCGCGGAAACGAGGACGGTTTTCCCCCCCCATGACTTTAAAAGCTTGGCGAGTGCATTGGCGGCATGCGGGTTATGGCCCCCATCAAGCCAGACCTCTGCCTCGGTCAAATCTGTGACTGGCCCCGGCCCTAGGCGCTGCATGCGCGCTGGCCAGCTTGCTTCTGTTGCGCCAGCACTGATCGCAGCCTCAGGAATATCGAAGCCTTCAAGGCTGCGCATAGCGAGCCCTGCGAGGGCTGCGTTCTGGCGCTGGTGTGCTCCGGGCAGGGCGATGTGTTGCGGCACGCGTTCGAGGTCGTCGAGCGATAGGACCTTGAGAGGAGCGCCCATTCGATTTGCTTCTGCCTCAATGACTTCACCGCAAACGCGGGCTTGGATCGCTGAGACGACGGGTCGACCTTGTTTGACAATACCCGCTTTTTCGCCTGCGATTTTGGCGAGATCGGTGCCGAGGAATTGTTTATGATCATAATCAACGGGTGTGATGACGCTGAGTATTGGCTGATCGATCACGTTGGTGGCATCAAAGCGCCCGCCAAGGCCAACCTCGAAGATGAGGAGGTCAGCCGGTGTCTCACTGAAAGCGAGCAGGGCGGCGGCGGTTGTGGCTTCGAAATGTGTGATTTCTTGGCCTTCTAGGGCCTCGTGCGTGCTATCCAGAACGTCAATCAGGGCGTTGTCGTCAATCAACTGGCCTGCAAGGCGGATACGCTCATTAAAGCGCACGAGATGCGGTGAGATAAAAACGTGGACTTTTAGGCCTGCTGCCTCGGCCATGGCGCGTAAATAAGCGCAGGTTGAGCCTTTGCCATTTGTGCCCGCAACGTGAATGACGGGCGGGAGCCGATCTTGCGGTCTTCCGAGCGCTTGGAGACCGTCTTTGATGCGGCCGAGGGAAAGCTCTATCTCTTCCGGGTAAAGGCCTTCAAACCGCTTGAGTGCAGCGTCCACGGCGGGCGCATTGTGGCTCACGGATTGGGTCTCTTATAACTTTGGCGCTGGCGCATCGGCTGACGGCGCGCTGACGGGAATGTTGGCCATATCTTTGTCCGAGGCGGCGCGTTCAGGCATCAGATGGCCCAGCACGCGGGCCAGCGTTGCCTTCAATTCCCGGCGATCGGCAACGATATCGACCGCGCCCTTTTCACGAAGGAATTCAGAGCGTTGGAACCCTTCTGGCAGTTTCTCGCGGATGGTCTGCTCAATCACGCGCGGGCCGGAAAAGGCGATCATGGCGCCGGGCTCTGCGATATGAATATCGCCCAGCATGGCGTAAGAGGCTGAAACGCCACCCGAGGTCGGATCGCAAAGGACGACGATGTACGGCAGGCCTGCGTCTTTGACTTCTTGGATCGCGAGTGTGGTGCGCGGCATTTGCATCAGGGAGAGCGTGCCTTCTTGCATGCGCGCGCCGCCTGAGGCTGTACAAATAACAAAGGCGGCTTTGCGGGCGACGGCCATTTGTGCGGCAGCAATGAAAGCTTCGCCCGCTGCCATACCGAGTGATCCGCCCATGAAGGCAAAGTCTTGGACGAGGACAACGGTCGGGACACCGTCAATGCGCCCGAACCCGGCTGCCATACAGTCATCCTGTTTGATTGCTGGTGCCTCGCCAGCGACCTCTTCTTTTTCGCGCTTGGTCAGCTTGGCTTTTGCCGCCTTGATGCGCGCAGGGTAGGCCTTGTCATCTTTGAATTTCAGAGGGTCAGCGGGCACGCTCGGCAGCGGGATGGCCTCCCAGCGCTCGTCATCGAAGAAGAGGCGAAACCGGCGGCGGGGTGAGATGCGCAAATGCGCGCCAGCGGGCGTGACATACCAGCTTTCTTCCAGATCAGAGCGGTAAACCAGCTCGCCTGATTCAGGGCACTTTACCCACAGATTTTCCGGTGTGTCTTTCTTGGTTCCCGACAGAAGGCCCTTCAGGCCGGGCGTTCGGAAATTAGTCAGCCAGTTCATCGCCTTGCGACTCCCTTGTCACCCGATCCGGGTGGTTTGACAGTTGCGCTATGATTTTAGCGCGTTACTCAACTCATGGGCGAGCGTGCCCATGCCTTCGACAGCAATGTGAGGCGTTCCGGCTTCACTTGCAAGTCTTGCCTGTTCGACAAAAGCTGAGCCGACGACGACGCCGTCTGCGATCTTGCCCATTGCGGCGGCTTGCGGACCGGTCTTGATGCCGAATCCGACGCAAACCGGCAGACCGGACACGCGCTGCGCCATTTCGATGCCATCGCGAATATCCTCAGGGTCAGCAGAACCGGACCCGGTCACACCTGCGACTGCCACATAGTAGAGAAAGCCGCTCGCGCCCTCGGCCACTTTCGCCATGCGGGCCTCGTGTGTTGTCGGTGTTGCGAGGCGGATAACTGAGAGATCGTGCTTGGCGTAGGCGTCACGGACGGGTTGATCTTCCTCAGGGGGCAGATCGACGAGGATCGTGCCGTCGATGCCTGCGTCTGCAAGCGCAGCCGCAAAAGCCTCATAGCCCATAATGTGGACCGGATTGGCATAGCCCATCAGGATGAGCGGGGTGTTTTGATCGTCTTCGCGAAAGCGTTTGGCCAGCGCCAGAACATCATTAATCGTTGTTTTGTTGGCAAGCGCACGGAGCCCGGCTTTCTGGATCGCCGGACCGTCTGCCATTGGATCGGTAAACGGCGCGCCGAGTTCAATCACGTCCGCGCCATTGTCGCGCAGCGCGGAAAGCGCTTGATAACTCGTCTCCAGGTCTGGATCGCCAGCCATCAAGTATGTCACGAGTGCGGCGCGGCCCTCAGCTTTGACGGTCTCAAAGCGGGCCGAAATGCGGGAAGTGGGCATCTAATCGGTGTCCGTATTCTCTTTCACCCATGCCTCATACGGTGCATTCACCGCTGTGCAAGGCATCGCGATGATCGCGGGCACGTCATAGGGGTGATACTCGGTGACGAGGGCCTCGATCTTGGCAAAATTTGCTGTCGGAGCTTTTAGCCAGAGGATGTACTCAAAGGCCTGTTCCACCACACCTTTCCAGCGATAGGTGGACTGGATCGGCCCTTCGATATTGGCGCAAGCAGCTGCGCATGTATCGACGGCGATGTCGGCAATATCGGCGGCGACGCGCTGGCTGGGACATGTGATGCGGATGAGGGTGAGATCGGTCATCTGGAAACTACTCTGGATTATGGCAAACAATGCAAATCTTATTTCCATCTAGGTCGCGAAAATAGGCACCGTAAAAGTTTGGGTGGTAGTGTGGTCGGAGACCGGGTTGGCCTTGATCGACTGCGCCGCTGTTGAGGGCGAGCGCGTGGACTTGGTCAACTTTGGCGCGGCTTTTGGCCGTTTCCGGATGTTTGCGCGTGACCATTCTCAGGCTTGGCCAGTGCGATGAGCGGGCGGAATCCATCTGCGCCATGCCACATCGCAAACGTTTTTGAGCGTTCAGCAGGGACGCGCTGCAGGTCCAACGCTTCAAACAGTGGTGCATACAAGGAAATCGCGCGATCCAGATCATCCGACCCGAGCGTGACGTGTGAGATCACATCTCCACCCCAAGCGCTTCGGCGACACTGAAGACGTCTTTGTCGCCGCGACCGCACATGTTGAGGATTAGGATGCGAGCTGGTCCGAGGTCTTGTGCGACTTCGCCGACGCGGGCGAGGGCGTGGCTCGGTTCCAGCGCGGGGATAATGCCCTCGAGTTTTGAGCAGAGCTGGAAGGCTTCAAGCGCTTCAGTGTCTGTGCACGTCAGATATTCCGCGCGACCTGTCTCTTTCAGGAAGGCATGCTCCGGCCCGATGCCGGGATAATCGAGGCCTGCGCTGATGGAGTGGGCATCGATGATCTGACCGTCACCGGTTTGTAGGAGGTAGGTCTTGTTGCCGTGCAGGATGCCCGGCGCACCCCCATTTAGGGCGGCGGCATGCTGGCCCGTTTCAACGCCGTGTCCGGAGGCTTCCACGCCGACCATGCGGACACTTTCATCCTCGATGAAAGGATGGAACAGGCCAATCGCGTTCGACCCGCCGCCGATGCAGGCCATGACGACATCCGGTAGTCGGCCTTCGCGCTCAAGGATTTGTTCGCGGGCCTCACGGCCGATGACGCTTTGGAAATCACGCACCATTTCCGGGTAAGGGGCCGGACCTGCCGCTGTGCCAATGCAGTAGAATGTGTCGTGGACGTTTGTGACCCAATCGCGCAGCGCTTCGTTCATCGCGTCTTTGAGCGTGCCAGTGCCACTGGAAACGGGAACGATTTCCGCGCCTAAAAGTTTCATCCGGAAGACGTTGGGCTTCTGGCGCTCAACGTCAGTTTCTCCCATGAAAACAACGCATTGCAGGCCAAAACGCGCGCAGACCGTTGCCGTAGCGACGCCGTGCTGGCCTGCGCCGGTCTCAGCAATGATGCGGGTTTTTCCCATGCGCATCGCGAGGAGGACCTGGCCCAGCACATTATTGATCTTGTGCGCGCCTGTATGATTGAGCTCGTCGCGCTTGAAGTAGATTTTCGCGCCATCGTAATGCTCGGTCAGACGCTCTGCGTAATAGAGCGGGCTCGGTCTGCCCACGTAATACTTCCAGAGATCATCCATCTGTGCCGCGAACGCCGGGTCTGTCTTCGCCGCGCGATACTCTGCGTCGAGATCCAAGATGAGCGGCATCAGCGTTTCAGCGACATAGCGACCGCCAAAATCGCCGAAGCGGCCATTCTCGTCAGGCCACTGGTCCCATGTATTTCTTACGTCCATCTTTATTTGATCTCCGCTACGCTGCGCTGCGCGATGGATCGCGCTCAAGGCTGCTGGTTCTGTTTCTAGTCATAGATTTATGCCGTTTTCGCCGCATCAATAAAATCGCGGATTAGGTCTTCGTCTTTTACGCCTCGTGCGCGTTCAACGCCAGAGGAGACGTCCACAGCGTGCGCCCCTGTCGCAGTTATGGCGTCAGCGACATTGTTTGGGGTTAAGCCGCCTGCCAAAAGCCAAGGGATGCCGGGCTCAAAGCCCTCCAGCAGTGACCAGTCGCCAACCTCGCCATTCCCACCGGGCAGGTCTGCGCCCTCAGCCGGTTTTGCATCGATCAGGAAGCGGTCGACTTCGAAGGCTTGTAGTGCTTCCAATTCGTCCTCGTTGCCGATCCCCGCCGCCTTCCAGATTTCGCAGGTCTGATAGGTCATTTGCCAGAGACGGCGGACGTGCTTGGGTGTTTCCTTGCCTTGGAGTTGAATGGCGTTTGGAACAGCGGTGCTGAGCACATGTTCGACAAAACGCTCGTCGGGATCGACCATGAGCGTGACTGAGGCGACGCCCAGTTCGAAAGCGAAATTGACTAGATCGGCGTAAAGCTCGAGATCGTTGCCCTGTCCGAGCACGTTTCGCGGACTTTTGGGGTAGAGGACAAAGCCCACCCAGTCTGCGCCGGCCTCAGCCGCGACGCGCACCATGTGGGGGTCTGATAAACCGCATATCTTTACCGCTGTCATGGATCGCGACTTGCGCTTCACAGGCGCTCAAGTCAAGCAGACTTATTCGACGCCCAGACCTAAGTCTTTCAGCATTCCGCGGACGGTTTCCTGATCAAATTTCGCGCGGAACTTGATGAAGGGGCCCTCGCGTGTATATTCGGCCGCCTCGAAGTCGCGGTCTTCGAACCCTTCAACGTTCCAGCCGAAGCTAATCCAGACATTCTGTCTTGGAGTAAAGCCAAGGCTTGGCCCAACTGCCCATTCTGCAGTCTTACTGGCCTCGCCTGTTGTGTAGGTTGCGTGGAAACCGAAATCGACGTCTTTTGTTAGGTCATATCGGCTTTCGCCACCGAGAAGCCACGTATATCCTTTGGTTGATACGCCATCAGAGAAATCGGCTTCAACATATTTGATCCCGCTCCAGATCGAGGCTTGCAAACGATCCGTCACACGCGTGTTCATGGTGAAGTTATTCACAAGTTTGAAGCGGTCTGACTCGCCTCGAACTTCATCTGTGCCGATGTCGAAGCGGTTTAGGACGACCAAGCCTTCGCCTTTTGGTCGATAGGCTGCGGCCAAACGCGCTTCAAAATCTGTTGTATCCACGTTGTTCTGGGTTTCGTCGAGGTATTGAGCGGCCATTGAGAAGGATAACTCGTCAGAAACCGACCGTGCACCGCCGATTGTACCTACAAATCGTTCTCCACTGGTCCCGTAGCGCACTTCTGCGCGGCCGGAAACGGCCATGATCGGGGTTCGATAGGCAGCGCCGACATAGCCCGAGGTGAAGCCTTCGTCCTGTGTTAGAGGGCTACGGACCCCGTCTTCAAGCGGCCCGAAAGCGGCATCCGGAGTAACATCGCGCGGGTTATCGCCGCCGTCGATTCTCGCGCGGTTGACGGCACCAGCGCTCACACTCCATGCCTCATTAAGGCGCCAGATTTGATCTACGCCGACGGTTGCGCCAATGCGGCGTCCACTGTCCTCTGTAATCGCGTCTGTTGAGGCCGTCAGAAGCGTTCCAGCGCCCGGCTGCCAAGTAATTCCTGCAAACGTGTTGTCGCCGGACGCGTCCGTGCCATTGGTTACGTCGTGGCGGACTGAGAGCGTAGCACGGTCGCCAATCGCTTTGTCGACACTAAGCACCGTACGCTGAGGGAACAGGGTTGCGTCATCCCCGTCATCGCCACTCAGTGAGAGCGGCTGTTCGTGTTGAGCACTGACGGTCAGATCGAGGCCTTCAAAATAGCGACGCGCGCCACCTAAGAGCAGGAATGACTGACGGCGCTCGCCAGTATCTTCGTAGCGCTCGTCAACCGCACGAACCCCAACATTCGCCCCAAAAAGTTGACTGTCTTGACGTACAACCACATCAGCGACCGTGCGTTCGGCATTCTGGGTCAGATTCTCTTCGCGATAGGCGCGGCCTTCAATTGATCGGACCGAGCGACCCTGCCCTGTCTCGCTATCTGTCGTACTCAGCTCTTTGATGAGATCTATGCCGTAGCGGCGTGTGGCCGAGGTGTTTGATGATTGCTGGCCGAGGCCGAAACCTTCTGTTTCTTCGCGGTAATATCCGTTCACACCGGTCGTGCCGAGCTTATAAAGGCCTTCGAATAAGACGGCACTCCCGTCACGCTGGCCCTGATCTGTATCAGAGTCCGTTTTTGCAACCTCAGCGCGAATTTCCAGGGCGTCAGAGACGCGTATCGTGGTGTCAAGCGCGTATAGCTCGGACGAACCGGTCTGCGCGCTCGCGCCATCGTCTTCAGTAAGGACGGTAACACCGGTCTCGATACGCCTATCGGTACTGTAAAGCGCAGCGCGTCCACCGGCTGTAATGCCACGCTTCACAGCTTCGCTTGTCTCATAGTCGGCGACGATGACACTCGTGTTGAAGCTTTCATCCGTGGCAGGAATCGGCAATCGGAAGAACAGCTCCCCCGTTATATAGTCGATTTCATAGTCGATGTAGCGTGTGAGCGGTCGCGTTGAGAGAATGCGATCAGGACGCAATCGATCGCGGGTTTCGACCGTTATTCGCTCTGATGCGCGTAAAATGTTGCCGGTTTGGAGCCGAAATGGTCCTGCTGTGCCGTCTGCGGCCAGTTCATCACGGGCAAATCGCTGGTTTGTTTCCGCGGCAAAGGCTGTGACAGAGAGCCGCTCGCCTTCATAATCGGTCTTGAAACCGGATAAACGGCGCGAATAACGCCCCAATTCGGTCTCCTGAAGGTCGGTTTCATAGTCGCCGAACATAGCCTGGAACGTATGTCGCTCCAGTTTCACATAGACCGGGTAGCGGCTCTCGGCGTCATTATACTGCCAGGTTCGGTCACCGTAGAGCGTATAATAGGCATTCGGATCGATTTCATCGAAGAGGTCGCCGTCTGCACGGCCACGACGCTTGGCTGTGTCAACCGCCACGGTTAGCAGCCAGTCGCCTTTGACCACACCTTTGGCAAAGAAGGCGAGACGGCCATCGGACATCAATTCGGCTGTGCTGCGGCCTTCCGGACCTTTAGGATTAGAGATGAGGCCTTCTGCCTCCGCGAGTCCGACAAGGACCCAATCCCGTTTCTCGGGTTTTAACCAGATATCGAGCTCCTCAATCAGCCCATTGGCCAGCTCGACGTTCAAACGAACGCGCCCGGCCTGCAAAGTCGGTTCGAGCTCAACATAGGCAATGCCGTTTTGCCCAACGCGCGTCGCTAAAATCGCGCTTAGGGGGGCTGCGACAGGATCTTCAAATTCTTCTTCGGCGGCAGAGGCAAGGCGGTATGGATCAGCGACGCTAATCTCAACCAGACGCCCTTCATGGACCGGATGTCCGGCCGCATCTTCAAGGCGAACCGCGATCACAGGCCGTGTAAAGCCGTCCGCGACCGTGTTTGACTGATCATCCACAAGTGTTGCGCGCGCCGGGGTGTCTACAAACCAGACTTCGCGGGTGAGCGCTGTGACGACGCTGCCATCTCTATTGGTGATCGTTGCGACAAACAGATTGCGTCCACGTTCGATATCAATGCCGGACCAGCTTGAGAGCGCGACATCGCGATTGCCGGAAAGCTTGCGACCATTGAAGTTCAAACCTTTGACAGGGCTGCCGTTTAGACTGAGCTGCACGCCTTGGTCGGGATTGTGGATCAGACCCAAATCAACGGAACGTCCTTTCGGTGTTTGGCCCTCAACCGGATACGCCCAGCGCGGATCGCCCGGTGTTTCCTGATCCAATGAGATCAGATCAAATGTCTGTTCTTCCTCTTCAACAGGCTCTTCTGTTAGCGCTTCACCATTGCGCTCAAGATAAAAATTCGCGCGCCAGGCGCTGCCGCCTTGTGCATCGACGAATTGTGAGATTGCGCTTCCGGCAAAGCGCGTATTTTCTTCACACATGACCGGATCATAGCCTTGAGGCAGCGTCGCCTGATCGACCTGGACCACATGCGTGCCGGGTTCCACGCCTTCGAAGTGGTACAGTCCGTTCTCGTCTGTGACGGTGTAGCGGCCATCTTCCATATAGAGACGCACACCGGTGACCCCGATGCCGGCTTCAATTGTGCGGGCCCATTCATCGTCCGGTCGACAAGCGGCTTCGGCCACACGGCCAATAATGGTGAGCCTTGAGGTCAGCAGGTCTTCTTCAATGGTGATCGCGGCCTCTGCCGTATTCGACAGGGCTGTGCCGGATGGATTGAGCGCGACCGCTGTATTGACCGCCTCACCCGGGCGAACATCGGGGCCGATAGCGGTTACATAGGTCAGTTTAGAAAGCGTCGATGATCGAACAAATTGCAATGGAAACAGTATGTTGCGTCCATTTTCACTGATCGCTGGATCATCAATCGGTAGCCCGTCAAATCGGGCGCTGCCGGAGATATAGCGCAGGCCATAGGGCAGGCTGTCGCTGACTTGAAACGGGACTGGCGTCGTCTCCTGATTATCGAGTTCGATCGTGTAGCGAACAAAATCGCCCTCGCTTGCGGCGTCCACATCGGCGGTCTTATTGACAATGAGTTCACCGCTTGGATCAAGCGGAATGTCCAGGTTGATCGGTCCGGTCGTTTCGACCGTGAACGTTTCGCTGAAAGAGGCGGGTGTGATGCGGAACGGCGCGTTGTCCAGCGTTACAAAGTCGTTCGGCTGGCGCACAGACGGGTAGCTGTAGAGATCCGGCGCAGTGATCGCGAAACGGTATGTTCCCGGCCGCACAGACGGGAATATGAATTCACCGCGACTGATATTGTATGCGAGGCCAACGCCGTCCTTTTGTGATGCACCTGTTACGATTGTAGACGGGAAGGCTGAGGTGCCATCAATGCCTTTCACATCGGCTGGAAGGCCTGTTTCGGCATCTATCAGTGTGACTTCGACCCCATCCAGAAGCGCGCCGGTAAAGCTGTCAAAAACACGGCCCGATGGATCAACCGTTGCCGTATCAATAGAGATTTCTGTTGAATCGAATGCATCGACGTAACGGGCAGTTAACCCCTCTTTCTGAGGAGCCGTAATGATCCGATCATTGAGCTCTGTTGGGTTCGGCGTACTTGGAAAAACCCCGTAAAATTGGCCCGAATTGGGGATGTCCTCATATAATCGGAGTACAATCCGGTCGCCGCTATCAGTTATGATGGTGACAGCCACGGTTTCAATCGCGCTCGGATTACCATTTTGACCAATATCGGTGACACGGACGATCATGGTTTCGCCTGTGAGATAGACTTCGGCTGGAACCAGGCTCAAAGAGGGTGGGTCAGAGGAGCTGGATTTTGAAAAGCTCGATAGAATATCGATGTCTTCAAATGGACCGCTTAGTGATCCTGACGGGCTGTAGTCCGTGCCGTTTATGATTGTCTCTCGTGCATCGGGCGCTCCGGGTGCGTGGCGGAAAAACTCTATCGTTGAGGGAGTGGTGCGGGCTTGAACGACCAAAACGGCTTCATTCGTTCGAAATTGCTGTCTCTCAGCACCGTCGCCATAAGTAACGGTCGCAATGTTGCTGATTTCGTCGCCCAGCCCGGCCATTGCGGTTCGCGGCAGCAGACCGAGTGCACTGATCATCATGAACAGCACACAAAAGCATACACGGATGACGGAAACCGTCTTCACCAAACCACGCCCTTTTTTAGCCCGAGTTTTTTCGGGTCTATTCGGCGGATTTCCCGCCTTTATAGGGCTTTCAGTAGTGGATTATGGTTTAGGGCCGACTTGGTTAATCGGTTAAATTTTATCTATTTGCCTGTTTTTGCAGAAGAATTTGCAGTGGATTACGCGCTGTTCGCTTCTGCTCTGCGGCGTGCTGAGGTTCGCTTAAGGTCATCAATGTGCAACAGCGAGGCAACATGGCGGATATATGCCTCTTCAAACTTGCAGGACTCCCCATCTGCATAAGAGACCCTGTACAGGGCTTCGATCAATGAAATCCGCTCGCTTTCATCGAGCGATTTTACATGACGTGTCAGGGCATGAGCATCGACGGCCTGTTCCGACAGGGTTTCTGCTTTCTTTAAAGTCTCGTCAGCGGTTTGGGCGTCCATGTTAAAGCTTGTGACCAAAAGCTCAGCGATCATATCACTTTCTATATTGGCATAAACACCATCAATAAGGGCAGCCTCTATAAGAAGGGCTGTCGCGGCTTCATACGGATCGAGGTTGCGTTCAGGCGCAACGGGGCGGGACTTGCCAAAGAGGCGGGATAAGAAATTGGCCATACGCTTCTATGTGTCGTTTTCGACGTTGGAGTAAAGAGCCTGCGCTTCACTGGCAGGCCCGCGTCTTTCGCCAAAGGCGAGAACTTCGATCGTTTGGATCTGTTTTGCTTTGTAGAAGATCAGCACATCCCCGACCGCGAGACGCGCACCGGCTTTGGTTGTTTTCCGGGTCTGGCCGTTACGTGTAAGGCGCACGCCCTTGCGGGAGACATAGTCTGTGGCAAGAGCGCGGGTTTTGAAAAAACGCGCTCGCCAGAGCCAGATGTCAAGCCGCACAGCCTCGGCGTCTACGTTCATTCGGACGGACTCTCACCGGTCTTTGGATGCTCACTTGGTGGTGCGACTTTTGTTTCCGGGGTCTCAGACTTTTTATCAGACGCCTGACCCGTCAGACTCTCTTCGTTGGATGGTACCGCTTTCGCGTCTGTCTGATCTGTCTTCGGCTTTGGTTTGCGCTTTTTCTTTTTTGGAGCGGGCTTTGGTTTTTCCGGTAGCAGCGCTGCGAGCGCTGCGAAAGGGCTGTCAGGATCAGGTTGTCGCTCCGGACTGCGACGACGACTGCTATTCTGATGGCGTTCTGGTTTGCCCCTACTCCCTTTGTTGCGGGGGGTATGACTACCGTTTGACTGGGTCTGACTGAGCGGCTTACGGGGCGGCCGGTTCTCTCGGCGCTGTTTCTGTTCTTCCAACCGGGCGCGTGACTGGAACCGCCAAAGTCTGACCGCGCCGGTCTCCGGGTCTTTCTCTGCCGGTGCGACGCCGAAGCCTTTCAGAACAGTGTGAAAATCATCGAGCGGGCAGGAGACGATGGAGGCGAGATCAGGTGGGATTTCGAACGTAGCTTTCCCAGCGTCTTTGCGGCGCTTGGAGAGTTCCCAGCCGAGCCGTTCAGCGAGGTCTGCGCGCACAGCACGTTTGCCGAAACGGAGATACCCTTGTGCGGCGAGGTCTTCATCAGGCCATGATCCGTCGAGTTCGAAACTGCCAGCCCCCTCCGGCGCAACTTTGCGCTCACGACCATCTGAGAGCGTTTGCAGGACAGCGATGAGACGTTGGGCGGCTGGTTTCTGGCCATCAGGGACATGCGCGGCAATACGGCCAGAGCGGATGCCGATCTCTTTCAGCTTTGCGCGATCTTCATGCCCGGGATGCAAGGCGCGATCTTCATTGCGCAGATCACAGGCCGCGCCGGCTTCGAGCAACCGAAAGGCTAGGCCACGGGCTAGTCCTTCAAGGCCGAGTTCATCTGGAGAGAATTTCAGTTTGAAATGTGTCGGCAGGCGCTTCTGGATTTCTCCGCCGAGCCATTCGTTCAAGCGCATTGTTGCGGCTTCTTTTTGGTGCTGTTCGGCTTCTTCCGCACCGATGAGTTTGGCCGCGGGCGCCAGCCAGTGCGGTCCGGTGATGAGTTTTGCGACGGGTGCACCATTCCAGATGATTTGGGCCTGCTCATCGATTTTGAGCGCCATTTCGGGTGCGCCCGCGATCAGCTTCAAGCGCTGGGCGATTTCTGGGGCCAAGGCCTGCACGGCGGCATGGCGCAGGGTTTTGCCTTCCAGCGTGGACGCATTGGTTTCCGGCTCAAAGCTCAAGCCGACGAGGCGGCCGACCATGTGGCCTTCAATGGTGACTTCTCCAGTATCGGATACTTCAGTGGTCAACAGGTCTTCCCTTTTTAGGCCAGCAATCAGTGCGGTTGTGCGGCGGTCGACAAACCGCTGCGTTAGCGCCTCATGTAGCGCATCTGACAGGCGGTCTTCAACCGCTCTTGTTCGGTCCTGCCAATGTTCCGGTTCGGCCAACCAATCGGAGCGAAACGCGGCATAAGTCCAGGTGCGGATCATCGCCAGGCGTTGCTGCAACAGCCCGATATCACCGAGCGTATTGTCGAGGGCATTGATGCGCTCTTCCATGGCGGCATCGCCGAGGCGCGCATCGGGATCGTGAAGCGTTTCCGCTAAGCCGAGAACGAGGCGGCCATGGCCCTCATGTCCGGCTTTACGAAAGTCCGGCAAGCGGGCGAGATCCCACAAGCGGCGGACATTGCGCTGACCGCGGATCTCTGGGCCGATCGCTTCGTCCTCTACCATGCGGCGCAGGACCCATTCGTCGAGGCCGTGGGGGTTTTGGCGCAGGACAGGGTGCTTGCTTGATCGCGCTAGGCTCGCGATTAGGGTCTTGATGGAGCGGTAATCAAGGTCTGAATTGCGCCATTGAAGCTCGACGACCGGTTCATAGCGGTGCTCTTCAATGGCGTGGATGGTGTCTTCTTCAAAAGGTGGGCAGTCAGCGGTTTCACCGAAGAAGCCATCATCGCGAAACCGGCCCGCGCGCCCTGCAATTTGGCCGAGTTCCGCGTTTGAAAGATAGCGGTGGCGACGGCCGTCAAACTTGGCGCGGCCAGCAAAGGCGATGCGGTCCACGTCGAGGTTGAGGCCCATGCCTATGGCGTCTGTCGCGACGAGATAATCGACCTCACCGGATTGATACATCGCGACTTGGGCGTTGCGGGTGCGGGGGCTGAGGCCGCCCATAACGACGGCACTGCCGCCTTTCTGACGGCGCAGCACCTCGGCGATCGCGTAGACTTTATCAGCTCCAAACGCGACGATGGCAGTGCGTTTTGGGAGTTTGGTGATTTTTTTCGTGCCTGCATAGGACAGGGTCGAAAAGCGCTCGCGGACATCGGTCGAAATATCGAAATCAAGCTCTCGCAATACGTTTCGCATCGTGTCAGAGCCGAGGAGAAGGGTTTCCTGTGTACCTCGACAGTTCAGAATTCGGTCGGTGAAAACGTGGCCGCGATCTTCATCCTCGGCGAGCTGGATCTCATCAATCGCGACGAATTCAGTGTGTTTATCCGTCGGCATGGATTCAACTGTGCAGACCCAATAGCGCGGCGCGTCGGGCAGGATGCGTTCTTCGCCTGTGACCAGAGCCACCGCCCGCTCGCCTTTGGCTTTGACGATACGATCGTAAACCTCGCGCGCCAGCAGGCGCAGTGGCAGGCCGATCATGCCGCTGGAATAGCCCATCATACGCTCCAGTGCGTAATGGGTTTTGCCCGTATTGGTCGGGCCGAGGATGGCTTTGAGTGTGGTCATTTGGGGGATGTGTCCCCGATACGTCTTTGGACAAGGAAGCGGGTGTTTTAGACCCGCTTTTCGACTTCAGCGACAATAGCTTCGGCGGTGATACCAAACTTCTTGTAGAGGTCATGATACGGGGCAGATGCGCCATAGCTACTCATGCCGACAAAGCCGCCGTCAAAACCGATCCAGCGGTCCCAGCCAAAGCGAACGCCAGCCTCGACTGCGACTTTTGGAAGATCGCCGCCTAGAGTTTCTAGCTGATAGGTCCGGTCCTGCTGCTCGAACAGGTCCATGCAGGGCATCGAAACGACGCGGACCGGGATGCCTTTTTTAGCAAGCGCGGTCTGGGCTGCCATGGCGAGTTCAACTTCGGAGCCAGTGGCGATTATGACGGCTTTCGCGCCGTCTGGGTCGGACAAGATGTAGCCGCCTTTGGCGCTTAAGTTCTCGTCCGTGTGTGTTATGCGCGTGCTTTTCACCTTCTGGCGAGTAAGCGCCATCGTGGAGGGGCCTGTCGTGTTGCGCAGGGCTGCTTCCCAGCATTCCGCTGTTTCCACGCCATCACAAGGGCGGAAGACGAGCATGTTTGGCATCGCGCGAAGGCTTGAGATCTGTTCGACGGGTTGGTGGGTCGGTCCATCTTCGCCGAGGCCGATGGAGTCATGCGTCATAACAT
Organism: Pseudomonadota bacterium; assembly: GCA_038746145.1. GTDB lineage: Bacteria > Pseudomonadota > Alphaproteobacteria > Caulobacterales > Hyphomonadaceae > Henriciella. The sequence goes on along the minus strand of JBCDKW010000004.1, from coordinate 51,687 downwards.
GGACGACGCGCTCTCCCATCAAAGCGCCGAGACGGATCGCAGCGCGGCTATAGTCAGAGAAGATCAAGAATGTGCCGGAATAGGGCAGCACGCCACCGTGCAGCGCCATACCATTCATCGCCGCAGCCATACCATGCTCACGGATGCCATAGTGCATGTAGCGGCCGCCGAAATTGTCCGACGTAATCGGTTCTGTATGGCTGGTTTTGGTGTTGTTGGAGCCTGTCAGGTCAGCTGATCCGCCGATCATTTCGGGGATCGCTTCGGTCAGTTTTTCCAGCACGGCGCCTGACCATTTGCGGGTCGCGTCATCTTTACCGCCAGCGATGACCGACTTTTTGTGGTCAACGACGATGTCGGCGAGATTGGCAGGTAGGGCCGTTTCGTTAGCTGTTGTAAAAGCGTCTTTATTAACGCTCGCGTCTAGGCGATCCTTCCACGCTTCATAGTCAGAAACAGCGCGCTGGCCTGCTGTTTGCCAAGCCTCTTCAATGTCAGACGGGACAATAAACGGCGCATGCGGCCAGCCGATGGCTTCGCGTACGGTTTCAACCTCTTCAGGACCATAAGGGCCGCCATGGGCCGGGCCTGTGCCCGCGCGCTTTGCACCGTATCCGATAATGGTTTTGACCGCCAGCAGGACGGGCCTGTCTTGGCTTTGCGCCCACGTGAGAGCGGCCTCAACATCAGCCTCATCATGACCATCAACGCGCTTGCTGACCCAGCCAGACGCTTCAAAGCGAGCGCACTGATCCGTATTATCCGCCATATCCGTGCCGCCATCGATCGTGACAGCATTGTCATCGAACAGGACCATGAGATTAGAGAGTTTCAGGTGACCGGCTAGCGTGATTGCTTCTTGGCTGACACCCTCCATCAGGCAACCATCACCGGCGAGGACGTAAGTCTTGTGATTGACGAGATCATGGCCGAAGCGCGCATTCATGTGACGCTCAGCGATCGCCATGCCGACGCCAGTTGCGATGCCCTGACCCAGAGGACCTGTTGTCGTTTCAACGCCTTCGGTGACGAAGTTTTCCGGGTGCCCTGGCGTGCTGGCCCCGATCTGGCGGAAATTGATAATGTCGTCGCGACTGACGCTTTTATAGCCCGTCAGGTGGAGCAGCGAATAGATCAGCATGGAGCCGTGCCCAGCTGACAAGATAAAACGATCCCGATCCGGCCATTGTGGGTCAGCAGGATTATGCTTGAGGAATTTTGTGAAAAGGACTGTTGCCGCATCCGCCATGCCCAGCGGTAATCCGACGTGACCGGAGGCGGCTTTCTCCACAGCGTCAATAGAAAGGGCGCGAATTGCGTTGGCCATATCGCGGTTTGTGACGGTCATGATTTTCCCTCCGGCTGCAGCCTCGCAATCTGCGATGGAGCAAAGAGAGTCAACCGATTCGGCCATCCTTGTATTGAGTTTTAGGGATAATAGCGGCAAACGGAGGCGATGAGTTCTGTTACTGCCTCTGCTGCACAGTTGGATGAAGCGCTGGATCGCCTTGAGCGTGCTGTTGATTCGCTGTTTGAACAATCCGGGAATATTGGCCTGATGCGTAAGGAATTGACGGCCATGGTCGAGGATCGTGAGCGGCTGGCGGCTGAGCTGGATGCCTCAAGGGCGCGTGAAGCGGAATTGCAGTCACTGGCCGATGAGGCATCTGAAGCTTTGGGATCTGCGATTGCTGAAGTTCGAGCCGCGCTGGGTCGGGATGGGGTGAACTAATGGCCAAAGCTGAAGTCCAAATTCGAGGTCGACAGTATTCGATTGCCTGCGCGCCGGGGCGTGAAGATCGCCTCGTCAATCTATCGCGTCAGCTGGATGAACGTGTTGAGAGTATTGCGCGCGCTGTGGGCGATGTTGGTGATGATCGCCTGCTGCTTGTCGCTGCTTTGTCGCTTTTGGATGAATTGGATGCAGCCTCGCGTGGGGTTGCGGTCGCAGCGGCGCCTGAGCTTGGACAAGCCGCCAATGCGCTCAGCAAGGCTGCAAGCCGGATTGAGGCGCTAGCGGAGCGCATTGAGGACCATACGTGACCCAATCCACGCCTGAGCTCAGCGTGCTCATTCCTTTTTATAATGAAGAAGGAAATGTCCTGCCTCTGATTGAGGAGGTACATGAGGCATTGAGCGGAATTGCGTTTGAAGTGATCGGTGTGAATGATTGTTCGTCCGATCAGACCGCAGCTGAATTGGCGCACGCCGCGGAGCGCTGGCCTGAGACTATCCACGTGTTTAGTCATGTCGAGCGCCGGGGGAAGTCGGCTGCTTTGATGACTGGATTACGCGCTGTTCGTGGGCGCTGGACCCAGCTCATCGATGGCGATGGCCAGAATGATATCAATGATACCGCGCGGCTGTGGGGTGAGTTGATTGCAGGTCAGGAGACCGGAAAGCTCGGTATTATCGCAGGTAAACGCAACAGCAGGAATGATAGCGGGTTCAAATGGCTGCAGTCGCGCGTGGCGAATGGGGTGCGTCGTTTCATGCTGCGTGATAGCGTGACCGACACGGGCTGTGGCTGGAAGCTTATCCGTACAGATGCGTTTCGAGAGCTGCCCTATTTCGCTTCGATGCACCGGTTCTTACCGGCCTTGATTAAGCGTGCGGGCTGGGAGGTGCATGAGGAATTGGTGAATGACCGAAAGCGTTGGCATGGACAGTCTAAATACGGCTTCCTTGGTCGACTGGGGGCCGGGATCTTCGATCTCTTGGGTATGTTCTGGCTGACGCGACGCGGCGGGCAGGGGGTTGCGCGTGAATGGAATGATCCGCGGGCGGAGTAGAATTTTTAAAGAGGCAGCCCTAAGGTTACCTACTTCAACGCGTTACCATTCCTGGGACCTGAAAGATAGAAATACAGACCGCTTGGCTTCTATTCGTGCGCGCGCAAGACTGTCGAGAATAAGGCCGCAGACGGCGCTGACCGTCGCTGTGATGACCAGACCCATTGAGAGGACAGCAGTCGGTAGGCGCGGCACCTCACCGGTCTGCGCATAGGTCAGGGCAACAGGCGCGAAGAGTGCCAGTGCGCAAAGTGTCAGTGCTAGACCGATCGCACCGAAAAAGGCGGCAGGACGTGTTTCTTTAGCGAGCATAGCGAACATGCCGAGAATTCTGAAACCATCACGGAAGGTGCGGAGCTTTGACTCGCTGTCTTCCGGGCGGACGCCATAAGGCGTTGGGCGTTCCAGCGTTGGGATACCGAGCTGACTGCAGTGAACCGACATCTCCGTCTCGATTTCAAAGCCTGTTGAGACGGCCGGGAAAGACTTTACGAAGCGGCGCGAAAAGACACGATAACCGCTGAAAATGTCACTGAATTTGTTCCCAAACAGCATGCGGTAGAAGCGGTTAAATAGCGCGTTTCCAAACGCATGCCCGCCGCGTCCGGCATCTTCCGTGACGCCTGCGCGGGTGCCAACGACCATATCAACATGGTTTTTCTTCAAAAGCTCGACCAGTGTCGGCGCGAGCGAGGCGTCATAGGTGTCGTCGCCGTCAGCCATGATGTAAATGTCAGCCTCAATGTCCGCGAAAATGCGGCGAACAACATGGCCTTTACCCTGCTGGGTTTCCGTCCGCACAATAGCGCCTGCGTCACGGGCAACCTCGGCAGTGTTATCGCTCGAATTATTGTCAAACACGTAGATGTCTGCATCCGGCAGGGCGCCCCTGAAATCGGCTACCACTTTCGCGATGGTCACAGCTTCATTGTAGCAAGGAATTGTCACAGCGATGCGCGGAGCACGCGCCTCAGCGGTTTGAGCGGGTTTATCGGAAAACAGGGTCGGACGCATGGCAACGAAGCCTTTCAGTAACTTCGTCCTGTTATGGTCAATCATGCTTAAGGTGGCGTAAGGCGGAAGGACGAAATTACTAATGGCTGATTTACGATTACAGCGTCTTTCCACTTGGTTGCCTTGGCTGGTGGGTGCATTTTTCCTGACATTGCAGGCGCGTGCGATGGGTGATGTTCTCGTGGGCATCCTTCCTGACAATGACGACATGTTACGGTTGCAGCAGGTGCGCGATCTGCTTACCGGGCAGAACTGGTTCAATGTTGATCAGAGTCGTTTCCTGACCCCGGAAGGTGGGGAACTGCATTGGTCGCGCTTGCCGGATATTTTCATCGGAGCCTTGGTTGTCCTGACGCGGCCGTTTCTGGGCCAAGCCGGGGCTGAGAGCTTCGCGCTTGTGGCTTATCCCTTGGCACTGCTCGGGTGTGCTTTCGCTCTGGTTCGGTTGATTGCTGAGCGCTTGGGGGCGGGTCTTCCGGGCCAGATCGCTGCGATCATTTTGTTCGCGCTATCGAGCGCAGCGCTGAACTTTTTGCCCGGTCGGATTGATCATCACAATCTGGTTCTGGTCCTGATCCTTGTTGGATTTGCGGCACTTCTATCGCCGAAGTTGAGTGCACGGTCTGGTATTGTCGCGGCGTTTAGCTCGGTTGCGGCCGTCTCTGTCGCGATCGAAAGCCTTCCTTATGCGGGGGCCCTTATCTTGAGTTTTGGGCTTTTCTGGATCGCCCGTGGCCATGCAGAGGGCATCCGACTGGCTGTTTTTGGTCTCGCTTTGGCTGTTTTTGCTGCTGTTTTCTATGCGTTTGATGCTCCGGGAGTCGGGTCAAGGCGCATGGTCTGCGATGCCTATGGCACATCTCATTTTGCAGCCTTTATCGGTGGAGGGCTTTTATTGTCTGGATTGGGCGTGGTCGGCGGTTGGCTGGACGGATGGGGCAAGCGTCTCGTCGCCGGGGTTTTCGCAGGTGTGCTGACACTGGGTCTTTTTGTGATCGTCAACCCGGCCTGTCTCGGTGATCCGTATGCGGAAGTGTCAGAGCAGGTTCGAGTGGCTTGGCTCAGCGTCGTGGCTGAGGCCATGTCCCTGATGGCTGTTTGGGAGAACCGGCCTGACAGCGCAGCATGGCAGTTTGGCTTTGTGATTGCCGGTCTGGTCGCCGCGATCTTTGTGATCTCCACGGCGACATCGAACAGGCGGTTACCGTCAGTGGCCCTAGGCCTTTTGCTGGTCCTCTCAATGCTGGCGACAATCTGGCAGATCCGCGGGGTCTATTTCTCCCACGCCTTTGCTGCGATCGCAGGCGGCGTCATGCTCGGCGCGCTCTTCTCCCGGCGTGAAAGAGAAGGCGATACGACGAGCATCGCGCTGTTTGTTGGGGCGGCCCTTTTCATGTCGCCGACCAGTTGGCAGATGGCGTCGCGGCTCGTCGCGAAGCCTCAAACCGCGGAGTCGCGCGTGACCCCGGATGGTGACCCTTACGGGATTGCCTGCCTTGACCCTGTTGCCTACCGCGCACTCGGTGACGTGCCAAAAGCAAAAGTGCTAACGCCGATTGATTTGGGCATGTCGCTGCTGATCCAAACCGATCACGGTGTCTACGGTGGGCCATATCATCGCAACATATTGGGCATTGAGCGGGTGACGCGCGCCTTTATGTCTGAGCCGGACGACGCGCTTGAAGAGATCAAAGCGATGGGAGCGACCCATGTTCTGTATTGCGCGGGGTCGAATGAGACCAGACGCTACGCCCGTCTCGCTCCGGGCAGTTTCGCTGATGACATGGAGAATGGCCGCGTGCCCGATTGGCTGGAGCCTGCGGATCAGGCCGAAGGCTATGACGGTGTCGTGCGGCTCTATCGCTTCATGGCGCAATGATAGCGCAGGCAATCCCGTTGACGCTCTCGGTGCTTTGCTTCAATGGAGGCCATGTCAAAATACACAAATGCAAATGAAATCGTAGATGCGCTTCAAGCGCTCTATCAAGAGGCCGTCGATGCCCTGAACGCGGCGCTGTCGCGATACTTAAATGAAGGTGTTCCACCTGATGCAGAAGCCCGTATGGGCGGAGCGTTCTGTTACCCTGAACTGGTCATCCACTATAATCCAGACGGGCCACCGCCCCCCATCAGCCGAGCTTTCGGTAAGATGAGTGAGGCGGGGACCTATGTCACAACGGTCACCCAGCCTGACTTTTTCCGGCGTTATCTGCTCGAGCAGCTCACTCTTTTGATCAGTGATTATGGTGTTGAGGTTGAGGTTCGTCGCTCCACCGCAGAAATTCCTTACGCTTATGTTTGGGATAGTGCACAGGCCGATGGTCTGGATGAGATTAATCCAGCGGAATTGGCAAAATGGTTCCCATCCCCGATGTTGCAAGACATTGGCGACGAGATTGCCGACGGCGAATTGTACGATCCGTTCGATGAGCGCCCGCTTGCCCTGTTCGATGCGCCACGGACAGATTTTTCGCTAAAGCGCCTCGCACATTATACGGGGACGCCGATAAAGCACTTTCAGCGCTATTTGTTGTTCACCAATTATCATCGCTATGTCGATGCGTTTTCGGACTGGGCTGTCGAACAAATTCAGTCTTCTGAGAGCCGCTATGACAGCCTGTCGGTGCCCGGTGGATTGGTGGTTGATCAGCATACTGAGAATGCGCGTGAACAGATTGATGCAGCGCCTTGGCGCCGCTTTCAAATGCCGGCCTATCACCTGAACGCGCCCGATGGATCGGGGATCACACTCGTGAACATTGGAGTCGGTCCATCGAACGCGAAGACCATCACCGATCACTTGGCTGTCCTGCGTCCAGAATGCTGGATCATGGTTGGCCATTGCGGTGGACTTCGTCACTCACAATCCATCGGTGATTATGTTCTGGCTCATGCTTATTTGCGCGATGATCATGTATTGGATGCCGTTCTGCCGCCGGACATTCCTGTGCCGCCGATTGCGGAAGTACAGGTCGCGCTTCAGCAAGCGTCTGCCGATGTGACCGGTGAGCAGGGCGAGGCGCTGAAGAAGCGCTTGCGGACAGGCACAGTCGTTACGACCGATGACAGAAATTGGGAGTTGCGCTTCAGCGAGACGGCCATGCGGTTTAATAAATCGCGCGCGATTGCGATTGATATGGAAAGCGCGACGATTGCCGCGAATGGTTTCCGACTGCGTGTGCCATATGGCGTTTTGCTCTGTGTCTCTGACAAGCCGCTGCATGGCGAGATCAAGCTGCCGGGTGCTGCGAACCGATTTTATGAGCGAGCCATTGGTGAGCATATTCGGATCGGGATCGCGACGCTTGAAAAGCTCGCAAGTGAAGGCGCTGCCTTGCACAGCCGGAAACTACGCGCCTTTGATGAGCCACCTTTCCGGTAAAACTTTTTGTGAGGTATCAGTCCTGCTCTTCACGGGCGTTGTCTAATCTATTAGCGACACAAAATATGACTGGGTCCCCATTCAGACAGCGCCGAGCGTTCCGCGGTTTTTTCTGGTTGCTGCAGAGGGATTCTGTGTTCGTTGTATTGGTATCGCTTTGTTATGGAGCGGCCTATTTTGCCTCAGAAGAGATCAAGTATGCAGGCGCAGCCGCAGGTTTAAGTACCGGCCTATTGTCGGATGTGATCAGCATTATTGCCAATGTCGTCTTCGCGGCAGCCGTCTATGCTTATGTAACGACCAATAGTGGTGCGCGGCTCTCCCTATCGACAAGCATGGTGATGCACAAGCCACCGCGTATCTTTTTCATCTCGGCCCTGTTTCTGTTTGCGATATCCATCGGATTTTCGCTTTTGCCCTTGATCGCGATCGCGGTCCTTGGCCTTCTGGGGAGCGCCATGCCGCTCAGTTTCATTGAGGGTTTGCCACCATTCAAAGCCCTTGGTGAGAGTGTGAAGCGTACCAGTCAGTTTTTTCTGTCGATCTTCGGGTTCAATTTTCTGATTTGCGTGCCGCTTTTCCTCGTCCTTTTGGGGCTCACAGGCGTCATGAATGACCTCTTCGCTGGCACGCCGTTCCGGACGCTTATTCTCGGTACGCTTTATGGATGTGGCATCGCGGCCTTGATTTATGCGCAATCCGCCATCTATCGCGAATTAGCCTTCATTGAAGCAGCGACAGAAAAGGGCAGACCATAATGAAAGACAGGATCAAGTCATTCGAAGGCATACGAAACTTCCGCGATTTTGGCGGCTATGAAGGTGCCAACGGGAAGTTGATCCGAACTGGTGCGCTCTACCGCTCTGCGCAATTTGGGGAAGCAACTCCAGATGATCTCGAGATGCTGAAAGCGTTTTCGATCACGGTTCAGGCCGACCTCCGCCGCCCTGATGAACGCGAGCGTCATGGACATCGCTGGCCCGGAGACGATGTACGCGTTCTTAAATCCGACAAGGGCCGTGCCAAGGATGCCCCGCACGTCCGCTTTCTGGAGCGCGCCTCTGTGGACGCCGATGAGGCGCGCGAATGGATGGTCGATTACTATCGGGAGGCCCCCTACAAAGAGCAGCATGTCGATACATTCCGGGCGTGGTTTGAGGAATTGCTGAGATTGCCAGATGATGAGGCCGCGGTCGTAAACTGTGCCGCCGGTAAGGACCGCACCGGCATTTTGTGCGCGCTGACCCATGCGGCTCTGGGCGTCGATCGCGAGACGATCATGCAGGATTATCTGTTGACGAATGAAGCGGCGGATGTCGCCACGCGCCTGCCTGAAATGGCGCGGCTGTTCAACCAGCATATTGGTAAGTCTTACCCTGACACAGTCTATCACCCTTTTGTGGGTGTCGAGCCCGTCTTCCTGAACGCGGCGTTTGAGAGCATGGAGGGCCAGTCAGGCAGCGTTGAGACTTATCTGTCTGAAACGCTTCAAGTCGACGATATGGTCGTCGGGCAGCTGCGTGAGCACTACCTGATTTAATGGACCGGTTCTGGGAGCATAAAACCCTCGAGGAGATGAGCTCTAAGGAATGGGAAAGCCTTTGCGACGGTTGTGCGAAATGCTGTCTGCTCAAACTGGAGGATGAGGATACAGGCGATATCGCATACACAAGACTGCATTGTACGCTTTTAGATGCGGAGCGGTGCCAATGCTCGGACTATGCCAATCGGAAGGCTAAAGTGCCCGATTGTGTGATCCTGACGCCGAAATCCGTGTCTGAGCTTAAATGGATGCCACGGACGTGTTCCTATCGTTTGATCCACGAAGGAAAGCCGCTGCCCGACTGGCATCACTTAATCAGTGGTGACCGCTCGCTGGTCCATGAGGTTGGAGAGTCTGTGCTGGGTAAAACTGTCAGCGAGGACACGGTCTTTTGCGAAGAAGAGCAAATGGATTGGATTATCGATTGGGAGGGCAACCCGCCCTAGGCCTGCTGTCCGGCACCAATCTGCAACCAGCCATCGAGTGCGAGATGGCGTAAACTGTCGGCCAGCGGCTCAGCCGGTCCGCCGAATTGATGCGCCCGCTCAGCAATCAGAAGACGAAGCTGAACCTCTGATGTCTGACCAACATCTGTGTCGACGGCTTGCTGTAGCAAATTAATCGCCTTGTCTTCCTGTTCACGTAAACGGGACTGTACCATACTGGCCATAAGCCGATCCCCTTGTGGGCGATCCAGCACCTGGTGCTGTTTGCGTAACCGTCTGATATCGATTTCCAGGTCCATCAGTCGCGCTGCCAGACGTCCTATAGGTGTCTGTCTCGCGGATTCGAAAAGCGATCCACGCGCAGCGTGTCTTTCCTGTTCAGACAGGCGCTTCAAGTGGGTTCGGGAGGAGCTATTGTTTTGCACGGTTTTGATCTTTGAATTGCAGCAGCACAGCCGCATACCAGATCAAGCGGTTAACCCTGTCACGGATTTGAAGGACAAACCCAGATGCAACTGTAATTGGTTGTCAGGGCAGGATCAGGCCCGATCCGACACCCCGCAGAACCGCACTGATCCGGTTGTTTACGCCGAGTTTTGCATAGATCCGTCTGACCATTGTATCGACGGTATTCTCCGAAACACGCATGCGTTCAGCGATGAAATTATTGGACAGTCCGGTCGCCATCAGCTTCAGAGCTTCGGCTTCGCGAGGCGATAGTCCCTTGATTGGCGCATCCGACATGATCTGAGTGATATCGACGTATCGGTTGTGGGTTTGCAGGCAGGCGAACTGAAGCTCGAGCTCTTCGGCTTCGGTAATGTCCAGTTCCCCATCAACGACACCTAGGCCGAAATAGGCCATTGTCCCTTTTGGACCGAAGACCGGAACAGCGAGCCCATCTGTCAGACCTGCCTCGCGAAGTTCGTCCAGAAAGTGCTCTTGCTGAGCCGAGAGTTTGATGCGGTCTTTGACATCGAACCAGTGGAACGGCTTGGCCTCCCGCCGCGCCTGATCAATGACAGGGTCGATCTGGGCATAGTGTTGCGAAATATATTGCTGGACCCAGTCTTTCGGGAAGGTTTCGCGAACAAGACCGACTTCAATCGGAATAGCGCGTAAGTTCTCAGAGACGATATGATAAGAACTGACGTCTACCCCGAATTGGCCGACAAAAATATCGAACTGTTGGAAGAGATCATCTGCTGTTTTACTATCCTGCGTGCGCTCAATATAGTCTTCAAGTGATGCCATTTGCCCTCACAGTGTGAGAACCGTTATCACATTACTTGAGTTGTGAGCGAATTTTCTCTGCAACCTTTTCGAGTGTTTCTGGGTCCGCCATCCCGCCCTGAGCGTGGCCTTTCAGGGTGCTACCGTCTGTTTTCGGAATGATGTGGAAGTGAAGGTGGAACACGGTTTGGCCAGCGGGCGCACCGTTGAATTGCGTTATAATAATGCCATCGGGGTTCAGGCCCGCCTCAACAGCTTTCGCGACAGTTTGAACGCGCTCCATATAGGCACCGAGCTTGTCTCTCGGCATCTCTAGTAGATTGCGCGCTTCAACGCCTTTCGGAATGACAAGCGTGTGGCCTTCAGCTTGCGGAAACACGTCCATGAAGGCGAGGGCGATATCGTCTTCAAAGACTGTCACGCTCGGCATGTCGCCGCGCAGGATTTTGGCGAAGATATTGTCGGGATCGTAAGGGGCGTGGAGGGTCATTTTATCAATTCTCTTTCCTGAAAGGTGTCCGCTCTTGCAGATAGCCTTGTTCGTGATCAACAGCGGCGCGTTCGCGCTGGAGGTAATCATTGATTGCTTCGCGCAAGCCGGGATGGGCAATCCAATGGGCTGAATAGGTCTTCACCGGGCCGTAGCCGCGCGCGAGTTTGTGCCCGCCTTGGGCACCTGCCTCGACGGTTTTCAGGCCGCGCTCAATCGCGAAATCGATGGCCTGATAATAGCAGGTCTCAAAATGCAGCATTGGACGGTGTTCGATACAGCCCCAATAGCGGCCAAACAGAGCGTCCCCCCCGATCATGTTCAGTGCGCCGGCGATCGGTCGGTCGCCATCCATAGCAAGGATCAGGAGCATGTGCTCTGACATCCGATCGCTCAGAATGGAGAAGGTCTCGCGATTCAAATACGGTGAGCCCCATTTGCGTTGGCCGGTGTCGAGGTAGAACTCATAAAACGCGTCCCAATGGGCTTCAGTGATTTCATCCCCAGTGAGGTGCTCGAAACGTAAGCCTTCCTGAGCCTTTTTGCGTTCTTTACGCAAGTTTTTACGCTTCGCCGATGACAAGGCAGCGAGGAAGTCATCAAAGCTTTCATAGCCCTCATTCTGCCAATGGAATTGCTGGTCTGTGCGGATCATCATCCCGTCTTGTTTTAGCGCTTCGGCGGTGTCCGGCTGCAGGAAATTAACGTGCAGAGATGAAAACTCATTTCGTTCTGCAAGTTGGACGGCACCAGCCAATAAGGCGCGCTGCAAATGGACTTCATCGGCGCCGGGGGCGCTCAGCAAGCGTCGACCTGAAACGGGCGTAAACGGGACCGCGCTGAGTAGTTTGGGATAGTATTGCCCGCCTGAGCGGTAATAGGCGTCGGCCCAGTTATGATCGAAGACAAACTCGCCCTGACTGTGGGTTTTCGCGTAGAGCGGCATGGCTGCGCGTAGCGTTTTGTCGACGCCCTCAACGAGCAAGTGTGCAGGCGTCCATCCGGTTTCAGGTATGGCCGCATGGCTGCTTTCCATCGCTTCCAGAAAATCCCAGCTCAGGAAAGGATCGAACGTTCTTCCCGGCGGATTTGCGACGGCGTCCCACGCCTCGCGGTCAACCTCAGAGAGGCGTTCGACCATGCGAAGTTTCAGCGTCGTATCGTCCATGAAAGTGAAGTTAGCCGACAGGATTGAAACGGAAAGGGCTCAAATCAAAATCCCTCGTAAATGATACCGTCGACATAAGGTGTAACTTGTTCTTGCTGCTCCTCAGACTTGATCGTCCACGTGTAGAGTTTGGGGCCATCTCTGCCGAGAATTTCGCGCGCGCTCGCAACATCATCGCGCCAGACGGCGGCGAAGCCTGCGCCGGTTTCTAAAGCTTTTTGAACGGGAGCGGTGTCTTCTTTATCAGCCAGATATCCGACTTGTTCTGAAGGCAGCGCGTTCGCGAAGACATCGGTCATAACTGTTGAAAAGCTCATGCAGCAGGCTGTTGGCAGGGTGGTTTTCACCACATCTAGAACAGCGGTCGCGGTAGTCACTTCATCATGCGGACTGTCGCGATGAGGCGTTTTGACTTCGATGAGTATCGGTCCTGTGTGTGCAAGTAAGGAGAGGACTTGAGAGAGCCTAGGTGGCGATTGGGATGGATCACCGATGAGGTTTATCTCTTGCAATTCTTCCGCAGTCTTCTCGAAAACATAGCCCGCTTCACCGGTCATCCGTTCTAGGCTCGCATCATGGAAGACGATGGGGACACCGTCTTTTGAAAGGTGAACATCGAATTCCAAGCCGAGGCCTGCTTTAGCCGCAGCTTCGATTGCAGCCGGGGAGTTTTCAGGAACACCGGGTCCCCAAAGGCCGCGGTGGGCAATACGCAGCATTAAGCACTCACCTCAAACACTCCGTCAATCTCAACCGCCACACCAAGCGGCAAGACGGGGCAGGAGACGGCTGATCGCGCGTGGCGGCCGGCCTCGCCAAAGACCTCGACCATAAGATCAGAACATCCATTGATGACTTGTGGAATCATGGTGAAGTCGGGCGCTGCACTGACAAATCCACCGAGTTTAACGACGCGTTGAACCCGCGAAAGATCGCCGAGGGCGGCCTTGCATTGCGCAATGAGATTGATTCCGCAGAGGCGCGCGGCGGCTTGACCGGCTTCCAGATTCATATCCTCGCCAAGGCGACCGAGGACGAGACCATCCGGCCCAGAACTGACCTGTCCTGACACGAAGAGGTGGTTCCCGCTCAAAACGAAGGGAACATAATTCGCAACGGCCGCCATAGCGTCAGGCAGCGTAATTCCTAGGGTCTCAAGGCGGGATTCAGGTGTGGTCATGGCGGCATCCTTATTTTCGCTCAGCCTTAGCCCGTATCTCGCGCCCCGTCATCACGCTGGCGCGGCCAAACTTGTCTCTCGCGATATCAGAGGCGCGTTCGGCCTTTGCGCGTTTTTCTATGATTGGATCGATGAGGTCACGCTCGTCGCCGCGTGCGTCCTGCAGGTGCGAGATGCCAATGCCGATGAGGCGATAGGCCTGTCCGCGATCTGTCTCTCGCTCAAGCATCGGCTTCGCCGCGCGAAAGAGCGTCTGCGCGAGCTGTGTTCCGGTCGGCAGAGTGACGCTTCGAGTCAGGCTGCGAAACTGTTTGGTTTTCAGCTTCAATGTGATTGTTGTGCCTTCAACACCGTGGCGCTTGGCCCGCTCGGCGGTTTCCTCGCAAACCAGCCAGAGGCGGTCCTCAAGTTCTGCCGGATCGGAAATATCCTGGTCAAAGGTCCGCTCAGCAGACACTGATTTGCGCTCCGATTCCGGTGTGACGGGTCGATTATCAATCCCGTTCGCGCGTTGGTGCAGCCAAAGACCTGTTTCGCCAAACCGCCCAATCAGGTCACGCGCCTCCATGGTCTGAACATCCCCAACGGTTTTGAGATTGGCAGCTTCTAGTTTGCGGGCAAAGGCCGGGCCAATCCCGTGCAGATAGCCGATAGGCTTAGACGCGAGGAGCGTGCGCGCTTCGTCAGCGGCGATAATCGCAAAACCACGGGGTTTATCCATTTCACTGGCGGTTTTCGCGAGGAATTTATTCTCTGACAGACCGATAGAAATTGTTATCCCGATTTCGTCTTCAATCTCCCTCGTGACGCGGGTTAGGGCTGCGGCTGGAGCAGCGCCGTTGACGCGTTCCGTACCGGTCAGATCCAGATAGCCCTCATCAATGCTGATCATCTGAACGAGTGGCGTGAGCGCTTGCAGCTTCTCGCGGATTTGGCGTGACGCTGTTGAATAGGCTTCGCGGTTTGGTCGGACCACGACAGCTTCCGGGCAGAGTTTCAGCGCCTTAAACATCGGCATCGCGGATCGCACACCGTTTACCCTGGCGATGTAGCAGCACGTGGCCACGACGCCGCGTTTACCCCCGCCAACGATGACAGGCTTATCGCGCAGGTCTGGATTATCGCGTTTCTCAATCGCGGCAAAAAAAGCATCACAGTCAATATGCGCGATGGAAAGCTGCGTGAGCGTTGGGTGCGATAGAATTCGACCTGACCCGCACGACGGGCAGATCGTTTCATCGGTCTCGAAGACCGTATCGCAATCCCGGCACAAACTGGTCATGCTTGTTCTTCTCATGTTCCATGTTTGTGGACAAGTCGAAAGGCAAGCAGGTCGAAAAGTAAAAGTTAACGAAGAATCGGCTAGAAAACTCACAGCATTTTAAGGAGAACGCCCCGTTATGACGGAAGCGTCTGGTAAAACTGTACTCATCGTTGAGGATAATCCCCTCAATATGCGGTTATTTACCGATCTCCTGGAGGTCTCTGATTACAGCGTTTTACAGTGCGTTGATGGGAGCACGGTTCACAAACAGGCGGTCAGTGAACAGCCGGATCTGATCATCATGGACATACAGCTGCCTCAGGCATCCGGGCTCGATATTACGCGATGGCTTAAGGATGATGACCGAACCAAGCATATCCCTGTTTTAGCTGTGACCGCTTTTGCCATGCGCACGGATGAGGAGCGCGTTCGCGACGCCGGTTGCGAGGGCTATCTGTCCAAACCCATCCAGATCAAATCCTTCATCAAAATGGTCGACGGTCTGACAGCTGGAAAGGCCGCTGCATGAGCGCGCGCGTTCTCGTTGTCGATGATATTGAGGCAAACCGGCGGCTGATGAAGGCGAAGCTGGAAGCACGCTATCATACTGTCAGTTTGGCTTCGAACGGGTTTGAGGCGATTGAAATCGCTGAGCGGGAAAGCCCGCAGATCATCCTGCTTGACGTCATGATGCCGGGCATGGACGGGTACAAAACCTGCCGTCGGCTGAAAGGCTCTGCTGAGACCCAGCATATTCCTGTGGCAATGTTAACCGCGCTGACCGATGCCGACGATCGCGCCAAAGGTGTAGAGGCCGGGGCGGATGACTTCCTGTCAAAGCCGATTGATGACGGTGCGCTTTTTGCACGGATTGAGGCTCTGGGACGATTTGGAGCTGTTGCGGCACAGTTGCGCGAACAGAATGCGCGTACAGCAACCACTGGCCTGCTGACACGTGAAGAACAGGCGCGGATTGATGCGCCCGCGCGGATTATGATCCTGGATGCCGATGCTGATAGAGCCAATCGGGTCGGTCAGAAGTTAAAGGGCATGGGACACGAGATCGTGCTCTGGCAGGATGCCGACGCGCAGGCATCGCTTGCATCCGGTCATCTTGATCTCATCGTCATGGCTTTGTCAGGACAACCACACGATCCATTGAGACTATGCGCCAGTTTCAAGGCGCAGGGTTTGACAGATCGCTTGAGCGTTCTTGTGACATACGCCCACGTCGATCAGGAACGCGCAGCAAAAGCCATGGGGCTTGGTGCGAGTGATATGGTTCGCACCCCTTTGGATCAGCAGGAACTGGTTGCGCGCATCCGCACGCAATTGCGTCGTCAGCGCTATGTCGAGATTTTGCGTCGCCGAATTAATCGCGGTCTGGAGCTGTCTATCCTCGACCAGCTGACCGGACTTTATAATCGCCGCTATATGCTCAATCAGTTGGAGCAGTGGCGCAAGCGGATTGTGGGTGGCGGCAGCGATTTATCGATTGTTTCGCTCGACATTGATCACTTTAAAATGGTCAATGATCGTCATGGTCATCAGGCAGGAGACACAGTTCTTGAGACTTTCGCTCAACGCCTGCAAAAGAACATTCGGCCAAAGGATATTGCCTGTCGTCCGGGAGGCGAGGAGTTCTTGATTATCATGCCGGAAACAGATCACGATCAAGCTAGGACTGGCGCTGAGCGTATCCGTCAGGCCATTGCCGCCGAGCCTTTCTCAATCGGTAGTGGTAAATCGCCTTTGACGATTACTGTGAGTGCGGGGGTCGCAACGTTTTCCGGCGGGGAGGAGACTATGGCGGAATTGATGCACAGGGCTGACCTTGCGCTTTATGATGCGAAAAAGGCCGGTCGCAATCAGGTTCGCAGCCTCGCGGCCTAGTCCGGTTTCGCATTCTCTTTACACCCAACAAAAAAGCCGAGCTGTGGGCTCGGCTCTTTGAAACATCTTTGAAGACTGATCCTACTTGATCTTACCTTCTTTGAACTCGACATGCTTTTTGGCAATCGGGTCATACTTCCGCTTGACCATTTTCTCGGTCATGTTGCGGGGGTTCTTCTTCGTGACGTAGAAGAAACCTGTGCCTGCAGTTGAATTCAGGCGAATTTTAATCGTTGCCGGTTTGGCCATAGCGGTGCGCCTTCTTGATCAGGGCTTAAACTGGAAAACGCGTCTAATGATGGAGGCACGCGTCTGAGTCAACCGGAGAGAACACTATATCCGGTCAGCGCTGTGCCCTGAGCGCGTCCAGCGCAGGAAAGGCGGTCCTTTATCGCCTTCTTCCGTAAGCCGCTCCTCAATCTCGCCAAGCATGAAGCGGGTTACATTGGGTAGATCGAGTTGGAGGGCGTCTTGCAGCGTGACCCATTGTAGATCGTGCAATTCCGCGCCGTCCATAGGCGGGCGATCATCGATCAGCGCTTTCTCTGCCTCTGCCATGAAGAACCGGGCATCGAAGCGTTTCGGGCGATAGGGCGGGGTGATCGCTCGACCGATAAATTTCAGGTCCTTAAGGCATGGCGCAATGTCCATGTCGTACAGCGTCTGCCAGCCTGCCGGCGCTTTTGCAGGCATCTCAGCATTGCGCCCAATCAGGAGGCCCGTCTCTTCAAACGTCTCCCTGATCGCGGTCATGGCAAAAGCGCGCGGACTGCGGCGGCTTTGAAAGCGAAGGCGCTTTTCGACTTTCGGATTCAGTTCTGTGTAAGCTGTCACGCGGCTATCCTGCGGATCTACACGCCCGCCGGGAAAGACATATTTGTCCGGCATGAACGTGTGCCCGCCAGAGCGCTTACCCATCAGGACACGCGGATGTTCTGCGTCGCGCCGAACAAGGATCAGCGTGGCGGCATCGCGCGGGCGTGGACTGGATTTGCCTTTCAGAAGAACATCGCCGTCGCCTTCGCGATCATAGGCCGTGCCCAGTTTGACCTGTCCTTTGCTCATCCGCGCCGTTTCTTCCCGCGTTTTCCGGATTTTCCTTTACCGCGAACAGGTCGGCGTTCAAACTTATGACCTCGCGTCCGGGTGGGCAGTTTTTCACCAGGTTTGCGCGGTTTGGGATCGGAGATAATTTCGAGCAGTAGGCCGCCTTCAAGGGGCGTCACCTCTTCCAGCCGCACGGTGACTTCCATGCCCATTTCATAGCGCTTACCGGATTTTTCAGCGATCAGGGCCTGCGCGCCTTCGCTGTAGCGCCAGTATTCATGGCTGATCTTGCTTGCGGGCGCGAAACCGTCCGCGCCGGTTTCTTCGAGACGAATGAAGAGGCCTGCTTTTGTGACACCGCTGATCCGGCCCTGGAATTCCGCGCCGACGCGATCTGACAGGAAGAGCGCGAGATAGCGGTCTGTCGCTTCACGTTCCGCCGCCATGGACCGGCGCTCCGTATTCACCAGATGCTCGGCAATTTCTTCGAGTTGTGCGCCCTGTTTCTTCGTCAAGCCGTCAGGCCCGGCGTTCAAAACATTGATCAGCGCGCGGTGGACGATGAGATCGCTATAGCGCCGGATCGGGCTGGTGAAATGGGCGTATTTGGTCAGGTTCAGGCCGAAATGGCCAATATTTTCAGGGCTATAGACGGCTTGGCTCTGACTGCGCAGAACGATCTCAGAGATGACGGGCGCGTCGTCTGTATCCTCAAAATCGGCGAGCAGGCGATTGAAGCGCGCAGTTTGGGTTTTCTGCCCAACCGGCCACTTGATGTCGAAGGTCTTCAGGAACTCCGCCAGCGCGGCGATTTTGCTGTCGGTTGGTGCATCATGGATACGGTAAAGCAGGGGCGAACGCGCCTTTTCCAGCGTTTCAGCGGCAGCAACATTCGCCTGAATCATCATTTCTTCGATCAGCTTGTGCGCATCAAACCGGGCTTTTTCGCGGATGCCCGCGACGCTGCCATCTTCGGCGATTTCGACTTTGCGTTCCGGCAATTCCAATTCGAGCGGAGATCGACGCTCGCGGCCTTCTTTCAGGGCACCATATGCGCCCCATAGAGGTTTCAGGACGTTCTCTAGCAGTTTCGCAGCGCGCTCAGTTGGATTTCCATCGATGGCTTGCTGCGCCTCTTCATAAGAGAGTGCACCCGCTGAGCGCATGATGCCCCGCATAAATCGGTGTGAGCGTTTTGTACCGGACACGTCGAATTCCATAGACACGGCAAGACACATCCGGTCCTGACCTTCCTTCAGCGAGCATTGATCGGCGCTGAGTTCAAACGGCAGCATAGGAACGACACGGTCGGGGAAGTAGGTGGAATTGCCGCGCTTCAAGGCCTCAGTATCGAGCGGGCTATCATTCGTGACATAGGCAGCCACATCGGCAATCGCGACGATCACACGCCAACCGTCTTTCAACTCTTCGGCGAATACCGCATCGTCGTGATCTCGCGCATCGGCTGGGTCGATGGTGATCAGCGCAGTCTTGCGCAGGTCTTCGCGGGGCGCGTCGGCTGGGACGGCTTCGCTAGCCTGTTTCAGGACATTGGCTGGAAACTCCGTCGGAATGTCGTGCGCTGCAATCGCGAGTAGGGATGCCGCGCGCGGATCTTCCTGTCGCCCGATAATCTCGGTCACGCGCCCGCGCATCGGGCCGTAGGCCTTTTGCGGGATCGGCATCGCGGTGACAAGGTCGCCGTCAACCGCGCCATTGGTGTCGCTTTCGCTGATCAGCAGCGAGCGTTTGTCCTTGCGGCTTGCCGGTTCAACGCGTCCGCCTTTCGCCGTGCGCTGAAAGACGCCGGTGAGCGGTTTTTCCTCGTTGCGCGTCTCGAACAGTTTCATCAAGCGCGCGGTCCAGTGCCCGCCCTCATGCTCTTTCAGACGCGCCAGGCCGCGATCGCCGATGCCTGGCGCAGGCCCGCGCATCTTACCATTATAGCCGTCATAGATCAGCTGCGGCCCGAACGGCCCTTCTTTACCAACAGCGCGGGCGGTTAGCTCGCCATCCTCATTGCGCCCTTCAAAGGCGACCACGCAGGTTGGCGGCGGCGTATCCGCCTTGGCCCAGGCGCGCTTGCCTGTCTTTTTCAGCGTACCATCGCTTTCAAGCTCTTTCAGAATCGCACGCAGCGTCTGGCGCTCACGCCCTTTCACGGCCAGGCCTTTGGCGATCTCCTGCTTCGTCGTCGCGCTCGGGTTCTCGCGCAGAAAGTCGAGAACGGTTTGTTTGTCTGGGAAACTCATGCGGGGCGCTTAGCAGGGTTTGGAGGGGGCTGTAAGACATGGTTTGCTTATCGCCGCACTTCATCCTTCGACTTCGCTCAGGATGAGCGCTAGTGTGTGCAGGATGATGTTCTTTGTTTACATGCTGGAGTGTTCAGATGGAGCCTATTACGTTGGTAGCCATCGTGGTGACTTTATCGAAGATCGGATTTCAGCACATAATATGGGTCTCAACCCGAAATCCTACACTTATATTAGACGGCCTGTGAGGCTGATCTGGAGTGAGGCATTTGAGAATCCAGAGGATATGATCTCTGCTGAACGGAGATTGAAAGGTTGGAGCCGAGCGAAGAAAGAGGCTTTTATTTCCGGCGATATGCCAACTTTGAAAGCCCTTTCCAGATCGCGAACGGCACCTGCTGATCCAGCGAAGAGTCGCATTAAGGCCTCATTGGATGAGGATTTAGAAAAGCGCAGACCATAACAGCGCTCATCCTGAGCGAAGTCGAAGGATGAAGTGCGGTACGTCTAAAGTGCAAATTTACTTCTTCGCCGCAGCCTTTTTCTTCTTAGCAGGCGCCTTGCGTTTCTTCTTGCCGCCTTTGGCTTCTTTCTCTGCGAGGATTTCCAGCGCCTGATCGACGTTGATGTCAGCCGGGTTCATATCTTTGGGCAGGGTTGCGTTGGTTTTGCCGTGCTTGATGTAGGGACCGTAACGTCCTTCTAGCACCTGAATGGGTTGCTCATCGCTTGGGTGCGCGCCGAGGTCTTTCAGGACTTTCGCTTGGGTGCGACCGCGACCGCCGGGATTGGCGCGTTTGTCGGCGATGAGAGCGACCGCACGGTTCAGGCCAATATCAAGCATTTCCTCAACGCTCGGCACGTTCGCATAGGTCTTCAAGTGCTGCACATAAGGCCCATAGCGTCCGAGATTGGCGAGGATCGGCTCGCCGTCTTCCGGGTGTTGGCCAACGGTGCGCGGCAGGTTGATCAGCATCAGCGCTTTTTCCGCATCCAAATCCTGAGGCGACCAGCCTTTCGGCAAGGACGAGCGTTTCGGCTTGTCCTTGCCCTCCAGCGTCATTTCGAGATACGGACCGAAACGGCCGGATTTTAACAACACAGGCTGGCCCGTGTCGGGGTGAACGGTGATTTCTTCGCCGTCAGGATTAATGGCGTTTTCGGCTTCTTCTGCGGTTGAGAAGGGCCGTGTGTACTTGCACTCTGGATAGGTTGAGCAGCCGACAAAGGCGCCGTGACGGCCGAGTTTCAGCGAGATATCCCCACTATCACAGGCCGGGCAAGCGCGCGGATTGTCTTTCTTGTTCCCATCCTCGTCCAGAACGGGGAAGACATAAGGTCCGAGGACGTCATTCAGAACGTCTAGCACTTCTGATACGCGCAGATCCTTCGTTTCCGCGATCGCAGCCGTAAAGCGATCCCAGAACTCTTTCAGGAAGGCTTTCCAATCGAGCTTACCGTCTGAAATAATGTCGAGTTTTTCTTCCAGATTGGCCGTGTAATCATACTCGACATAGCGGCGGAAGAAGTTTTCGAGGAAGGCCGTGACAAGCCGACCCTTATCCTCAGGGATCATCTGCTTCTTGTCGATGCGAACATAGTCGCGATCGACAAGTGTCGAGAGGGTAGACGCATAGGTCGATGGGCGACCGATGCCGAGCTCTTCGAGCTTTTTAACGAGGCTCGCTTCGGTAAAGCGCGGGGGCGGATTGGTGAAATGCTGCTCCGACTTCGCCTCCAGCAGGTCAGCATGCTGGCCCTCCGCCATTTTGGGCAGACGGGCTTCTTCGTCTTCATCCTTATCGGTATCGTCGCGGCCTTCCGTGTAGAGCTTGATGAAACCGTCAAAGACGAGGACTTGCCCGGTCGCGCGCAGGGTTGCGGATTTATCTTTATTGTTGAGGTCTATGGTTGTGCGCTCAAACTGAGCGGCCGTCATTTGCGAGGCAACCGCGCGCCGCCAGATCAATGCGTAGAGTTTCCAGAGGTCCTTGTCGGATTGCTTATAGTCATCCGGGCGGAGCGAGAAGACGGTCGGGCGGATGGCCTCGTGAGCTTCCTGTGCGTTCTTTTGCTTGGAGGAATAGAAGCGCGGTTTTTCAGGCAGGTATTGCGCACCATAATCGGACTGAATGTGCTCGCGCGATTGTGTGTAGGCCTCAGGCGCCATGTTCACACCGTCGGTCCGCATATAGGTGATGCGACCCTCTTCGTAGAGCTTTTGGGCGGCCTGCATGGTGCGTTTGGCGGAGTAGCCGAGCTTGCGCGAGGCATCCTGTTGCAGGGTTGATGTGATGAAGGGCGGGGGCGGGTTACGCTTGACCGGTTTGGCTTCGACGCTCGCGACGCTGTAGCCGCCTTTTTGAACCTGCTTGAGCGCATCCGCGGCCATCTCTCCATTCGGTAGACTGAACTTCTTCAGCGCTTTTCCATGCAATGCCTGAAGACGTGTCTCGAAGTCCGTTCCGTCCGGCGCGCGCAGTTTTGCGCCGATCGTCCAGTACTCTTCGGGCTTAAAGGTCTCGATCTCAATCTCGCGCTCACACACGATGCGCAGGGCTACCGATTGCACGCGGCCAGCTGAACGGCTGCCGGGCAATTTGCGCCAGAGGACTGGGGACAGATTGAATCCAACGAGATAATCAAGAGCGCGGCGGGCGAGGTAAGCATCGACCAATTCCTGATCAATCTGCCGCGGTTGCTCCATCGCTTTGGTGACAGCATTCTTTGTGATTGCGTTGAAGACCACGCGTTCAACAGGATAGTCCTTCTTGAGCGCCCGGCGCTTGCGCAGCGCCTCTATAATATGCCAGCTGATCGCTTCACCTTCGCGATCAGGGTCGGTTGCGAGGATGAGCTTGTCGCCGGATTTCACCGCGTCAGCAATGGCTTTGATTCGGGGCTGCGACTTGCTGTCAGCGGCCCAGACCATCTCGAAATCTTCGTCAGGTTTGACCGATCCGTCCTTCGATGGCAGGTCGCGAATATGCCCGTAAGAGGCCAAGACTTTATAGTCTTTACCGAGATACTTGTTGATCGTCTTAGCTTTGGCCGGGGACTCGACAACAACAACTTTCATACGCTTACGCTCCTGACAGGGCCTCAAGGCGGCGGAAGTTGGTGGCGCTCTTAGCCTATGTCAAGCGACGCACTGGATCAGCCGTCCTCCTGATAGGATAAAATAGTCAACGAAACGAACATGGCGCAAAGGGCCGGTGCCCACGCTGCAATGGCCGGTGGAACGCCACCTGATGCGCCCAGGCTGTAGGCAATCTGATTGACGAAAAATAGGCCGATGGCTGACAACGCACCAATGGCAACAAGCCGTGACGTGCCGCCCAATCGCGACAGTCGCAAGCAAACCAAAGCCCCGATTAAAGCCATCGCGACATAAAGAATTGGAAGGGCTGTCAGACCGAACCAGCGCATCGTAAAGCGGGAGGCATCGAGACCGGCTTTACTGGTTTGTTCTATAAAACCGGGAAGCCGCCAGAAATCGATTGTGTTCGGCGAGGTAAATCTTGAGAGCAGCGAATTCGGATCAAGATCGGTCTCAATCGCGAGACTGTCCATGCGCTGCGGATCGCCACTGGCTGTGTTTTCAGTGAGATTTGTGAGCTGCCAGAAACCATCGATGATGCGCGCCTCCTCGGCATCAATGCGGCGGACAAAGACAAAGTTCTCTGTGCCTTCTGCCCCATTGAAAACGCGCCCTTCCTCAAGGAATTTTACATCGGAAAAGACGAGACCGGTCTCATCGACCTGTCTAGCGTAGATCAGAATCTGACTGTTATCATCGCCTTGCCTCAACCAGATATTTTTTCGGCTGATATCGGCCTTCGCGCCACCGTCTTGCAAAAGGTTTGCCCGGTTTGTCTCAAATGTCTGTGAAAGGTGTGCGCCGATGGGGTTAAGCGCCATCATTGAAAATAGACCGAGGCAGGCCACAAATAGCACAACAGGCGCCAGGAATTGCCAAGCTGATTGCCCGCTTGCCCTGATCACGGAAAGCTCAGAGGTTTTCGACAGCTGATTATAGGTCATCATCGCGGCGACAAGGATTGCGAATGGGAATGTTTGCTCCAAAAGTGACGGCAGCTTCATCATTGCAAGTGTCAGCGCCTGCACAGGCGAAAGATCGATATCTCCGCCAAGCGTACGCAATTGCTCAACCGTATCGACAAGCAGAATGGTCAGGATAAAAACGACCAGAACAAGCGCCAAGGCGAGCACATAGCGCAGCAAAATATATCGCTGAATTCTATTCAGGATCATGCTGTAACAGCCTTGCGTTTTGAGGTCTTGATTTCGCGCCCTCTCCAGAAAATAACATAGGAAAGCGCACCAATTGTGATAATCGGGACGCCCCATTGTGCGATGTTCAAGGCGCTATCAGACGCAGCGGCTGATTGTACGCTCAACTGGACGATTGTGAGCAAGAGGGACCCCACAGAGGCCCAAATGATCCTTTGGCTGTAGCCTCGCCGGGAGAAGTTTCCTCCTGTCACAGCAAGGATCGCCAATAGCGCCATCGCAATGGAAACAAGCGGTGTTGTTACTCTAAGATGCGCTTCTGCGAAAAGGACGTCTCGATCCTGAACGTCCTGATAGTCATTCGGATCAAGGAAAACCAGTTCCGGCAAGTATCGATCTGATGCTTTCAGGATCACCGCACCCCGCTCAGTCATGAACGGTGACAGATCAAAGGTCGATTGCTCGAACTTTAAAACATTCAGAGCGCCATTATCGTCGAGCTGATGAATTTCGCCGTCAAACATGACGATACTTGGAACACCATCAACTTCAATGAAACGCCCGCGTTGCGCCAGATAATCCCGTCCGTCCGGTTGCCCGGCGCGTTCGGCAATTTGCAGCCCGACCAGTTCAACGCCACGCTGGTCTCTTGCAAAAACGGTTAGGTTTTCATCCGGCGAGGTGAACTGCCCTGGACGAAATAAAGTTGAGACCAGTTCTGTGCGTGCTTCCTGAACCTGGGCGCGCATTTCGCGTTGAGCGGCGGGCTGTACGAACAAGTTGACCGACAAATGCAAAATGGCACCCAGAAGGGCGAGACGCAGGACCGGGGATGCAATCTGCCAGCGCGTCATGCCCGCCGCCTCGGCGACAGCAATCTCACTGTCGCGGTGGAGCCGGTTCAGCGCCCAGATGGTCGACAGAAAGATCGCCATCGGTAGTAGCAGCGCCATGATTTGCGGCGCGCCAAGGATTACAACTTTGAAAAACGTGAATGCGCTTTGGCGGTTCTCAAGGATGATCTCGGTCTGCGAGAGCCCCTGAGCCAGAATGGCAAGCAGAACGAGACCCCCGACAATAATCAGGACCGCCCGCATGACCCGGAAGAAAATATACTTCTGGATGCTGTTCATGGATTCGATCGACCTGCTTTTTCTAACCTGAATTTTGACTAACCAGTTGCGTCGCCCGCGTCGATGCCTAGTTGTAGCGTCAAACGGAGTTTATTCATGAACATTCATTTCGCCGAGACCGCCAGTGCCGATATTCAGGCTTTTATTGTTGATGAGGGCGCGGGCCTTCCCAAGGCCGCTGCAGACCTCGATAGCGAGGTTGGTGGCTTGCTGAGCGAAGCGCTTAGCGCAGACAGTTTTACTGGAAAGTCAGGCCAGCAGGCGTTTATCGTTTTGCCAAAGGGCTCGCCTGCGCGCCGCGCTGTTCTACTCGGTGGGGGAAAACCGGATAAGCGCGACGATCGGGCTCTGGAAACGATGGGGGCTCAACTCTACAAAGCTCAATCAGGAAGCGGCTTCAAAGGCCTTGCCCTGCATGTCGGCAAGGCCAAGGAGGCTGCCCGGATTGCTGTTGGGATGCGTCTCGCTGCCTATCGCTTCGATGAGTATCGCACAAAGCTTAAAGAAGAGGACAAGCCGAAGCTTACTGACATCACGCTCGTCCTGAAGGGCGACAAGACCGCCGCCGCGCTCTTTGCACCGCTCAGTGCCGCCGTCGATGGGACCTATATGGCGCGCGATCTCGTCAACATGCCGCCGAACGATCTGAACCCTGAGACCTATGCGGCAAAGATTGAAACACTGAGCGAGCTTGGCCTTGAGATCGAAATTCTGGGTGAAGCGGAGCTGGAAAAGCTTGGTATGCGATCCATGCTTGGTGTTGGACAGGGAAGCGTCAAGGAATCCAAGCTCGGCATCATGCGCTGGATGGGCGGTAAAAAGGGTGAAGCCCCGGTCGCGCTCGTCGGTAAAGGTGTTTGCTTTGATACAGGCGGTATCTCTCTCAAGCCCGGCGCAGGCATGGAGGATATGCGTGGTGATATGGGCGGGTCCGCCGCTGTGGTTGGCGCAATGGTTGCGCTGGCAAAGCGCAAAGCAAAGGCAAATGTTGTTGGTCTGGTTGGTCTGGTTGAGAATATGCCGGATGGGGATGCCATTCGCCCCGGCGATATCATCAAAGCTGCAGATGGCCAGACGATTGAAATTCAGAACACAGACGCCGAAGGCCGCCTCGTTCTGTGCGATGTCCTTTGGTACACTCAGGAGCATTACAAACCGAAAGCGATTGTCGATCTGGCGACCCTAACGGGCGCGATTGTGATCGGTCTGGGCCATCACCATGCCGGCCTCTTCACCAATGATGATGGGCTGGCTAGTGCCATGACCGCAGCGGGTCTGGAAGAGGGCGAGCGCGTCTGGCGCCTGCCGCTTGGGCCTGAATATGATAGCCTTCTGAAATCCAAGTTCGCCGATATGCGCAATATTGGCGGGCGGGCAGCAGGCTCCATTACAGCTGCCCAATTCCTGCAGCGCTTCATTCGTGAGGGGCAAACTTGGGCGCATTTGGACATTGCCGGTGTTGCCTGGGTAAACGGTGAAAAAGCGCCAACCGATCCAAGTTGGGCTAGCGGCTTTGGGCCACGCCTGCTCGACCGTTGGATTGCGGAGAATTATGAGGGGTAGAGCTTGAGCGACGCATCCGACCCTGAATGGTGGTTCTATCACCTCTCCAGAACAACGCTTGAGCGCGCCGTTGGTCCGCTCTTGGAAAAGTGTCTGGAGCGGGGCTGGCGTGTGCTAGCTGTGAGCGCAGATGCCACACGGCGCGGGGCGCTGGATGAGGCGCTCTGGACGTATGATGACCAGAGCTTCTTACCACACGGCCAGTCAGAGGCAGAGGGTCTCGATCCGGCGGCGCAGCCGATCCTGATTTCAGCGTCGACCGACAATCAGAATGAAGCAGCTGTCGCGCTCCTGATGGACGGCACTGACCTCCCCGTGGATGCGCCGTTCACCCGATGCATGGTTATGTTTGACGACGGTGACAGCGCGACCCGTCAAAAAGCGCGCGAGCAATTTAAGGCTGCTAAGGATGCGGGATTATCGGCGCGTTATTTCCAGCAAGGCTCTCGGGGCTGGCAGGAAGCTGGTCAATCTTAACCGCCATCATCAGGCTTACCACTTTGATCGGCCCAGAGGTCAAATGTCGTGACGGTTACCCGTCCTGTCTCTAAATCGACGTCCGGCACATCTTCCAGTGTGAAGGGGATTAGAACCGGTTTGCCACCTGCTTTAACGGCCACTTCCAAGAGGTCGCCCGCGCCATGATTCAGAACGGCTTTGATCTTGCCCAGTGGTGCACCGTCTTGATCGACAACGTTTAGGCCTACTAAGTCATCGATATAAATCTCATCCTCATCCGCTTCCGGTAGGGCGTCTCTATCAACGCAGAGCTCAACGCCTTTCATAGCGTCCCAGTCTTCCTTTTGGCGGCGTTCTTCCGGGCTGACAATAAAGTGTGCCTTTGCCGGTCGAACGGACACTGGTGTCAGAAGTGTTTCACCGGTTTTCCCCAGCAAGGCGCCGTAGGCAAAAATGTCCTCTGGTTCAGCGGTAAAGCTCTTCACACGCACATCGCCACGCACGCCATGCGCGCCAAGAATAACGCCCAAAATGACAAGTTTATCAGCCATATTGCTCCCATAGTGTTGAAATTGCCGACCGCCTACCCTTGGCATCACCGTCCGGCCCGATTAGGACGCTTTCTGATTTAACGGAGGCGAGCCATGTCCAGCGATCTGCCCATTAACATTGATGATGTCCTTGCGGCTGCAAAAGTCATTGAGGGGCAGATTGAAAACACGCCGATGACACTGTCGCGTACGCTCTCTGAAATCACCGGCGCTGAAGTCTGGCTGAAGTTCGACAACATCCAGTTCACAGGCTCTTTCAAGGAACGTGGGGCGGTGAATAAGCTGACCAGCCTGAGCGATGAGGAGAAGAAGCGCGGTGTAATCGCTGCCTCAGCAGGGAATCATGCTCAGGGCCTCGCCTATCACGCGCGGCGCTTCGCGATTCCTGCGACGATCGTTATGCCGATCACAACGCCCTATAACAAAGTTGAACATACCCGCGCTTTCGGCGCGAGAGTGGTCCTTGAAGGCAATACGTTCGATGAGGCCAATGAGCACGCGCAATTATTGCGCCAGCGTGAGGGTTTAACCTGGATCCACGCCTTCGATGATCCGCTGATCATGGCAGGGCAGGGCACAGCCGCACTGGAGATGCTGGACGCAGTGCCTGATCTGGAAGCACTGGTCGTCCCAATTGGTGGGGGTGGCCTGATTTCTGGCATGTCGACTGTCGCGAAAGCGCACAATCCTGACATTAAAGTCGTTGGCGTCGAGGCTGCCATGTATCCCGGCATGCACGTAGCGCTTTCCGGAGGACCCATGCCAACGGGCGGTGCGTCTATTGCCGAAGGCATTGCGGTAAAAAACCCAGGGCAGCTCACGCGCAAAGTCGTTGATGCGCTGGTCGATGAAATTGTCCTCGTTGAGGAAGATCACATTGAGCGCGCAATCACGCTCTACACTGACGTCGAGAAGACCACGGTTGAGGGCGCTGGCGCTGCTGGCCTTGCTGCCCTTCTCGCTCACCCTCAAAAGTTCGCAGGACGAAAAGTCGGGGTCATTATCTGCGGCGGCAATATCGATATGCGTTTGCTCGCCTCAGTCCTCACGCGCTCTCTGGTGCGAGACGGACGGCTCGTGAATATCCGGATCATTGGCGATGATCGTCCGGGCCTATTGGCGCGCGTGTCAAAGCTGATCGGCGATACGGGTGCCAATATTATGGAAGTTGCCCACAATCGGATCGCGTTGGATGTTCCGGCAAAAGGCGCAGAGTTCGATATCCTGATTGAGACCCGTGATGTGCAGCACACCCAAGAAGTCAAGGATGTCCTCACTCAAGCGGGATATCCGCCGCGCACAATTTAGTGATTTGTGACAGTATAACACTGGCAGCAATACGATCAGGGCATATAACAACGAAATAGGTTCAAGTACGGGGTAGTCTTATGCGTATAATATTGGCGGCGATGGGTGCTTTATTGACGTTTGGAAGTGTGTCTGCGCAGGGCATTCAACAAACCAAAGGTGACTTCGAGGACAAGTTCCGCCAATTGGATGAAGTCCTGCCAAGCCCGAATGTCTATCGCAATGCCGCCGGTGAGCCGGGACATGAATACTGGCAGCAGCAGGCTGACTATGACATTGAGGTGACCCTTGATGAGGAGGCGCGCAGGCTTGAGGCCAGTCAGGCCGTCACGTACACAAACAATTCGCCTGACACGCTGCGCTATATCTGGCTGCATCTGGATCAGAACCGATATTCAAAAGACTCGGTTGCCGAGATGACGCGGACCTTCTCCGCGAAGCCCCAAGGCTCTGTCAATCAACGCGCCGCGAGCAAGCCTCGTCTGAGCCTGAACACGCTGCGCAGACAGCAAGCGATGGCCGATAACGATTTCGGCTTTGAAGTGACCCGTGTCGAGACGCCAGAGGGTGACACGCTCGATACGACAACGGTTGGAACACTGATGCGCATCGATCTGCCAGAGCCGCTGCCACCGGGCGGAACATTTTCCTACGAACTCGATTGGGAATATCAGATCATTGAGGAAAACGCGGTTCGCGCGCGTGCGGGCTATGAGCATTTCCCCGATGATGAGCGTGAAGGCGGCAATGACATCTTCCTGATCGCACAATGGTTCCCGCGCCTGGTCGTTTATTCAGACTATGATGGCTGGCACAATAAGGAATTCCTCGGCAGCGGTGAGTTCGGCCTCGAATTTGGCGACTACAAAGTAGAGATCACGGTGCCGGACGATCACATTGTGTCGTCCAGTGGTGTTCTGATGAACCCGCGTGAAATCCTGACAGCGACGCAGCGTGCGCGTCTTGAGCGCGCAGAGGATGCGGATCGTCCGGTCTTTGTCGTGACTCCTAAAGAAGCCCTTGAGAATGAAAGCTCTAATCCCTCCGGCACCAAGACATGGGTCTTCGAGGCCGAGAACGTTCGCGACTTTGCCTGGGCTTCCTCGCGCAAGTTCATTTGGGATGCCCAGGGCTATAAACAGCCGGGCGCTGAATATGAAACCGTCATGGCTATGTCCTTCTGGCCGAAAGAGGGCGGTGATCTGTGGAAGAAATATTCAACGCCTTCTGTAATTCACACGATGGATGTCTATTCGCGTATGTCGTTTGACTATCCGTATCCGACGTCTCAGTCGGTCAATGGCCCTGTCGGCGGTATGGAATATCCGATGATTACCTTCAATGGGCCGCGCACGACCCTGCAGGATGATGGCAGCCGCACCTATACAATGGCGGAGAAGGTCTTCCTCGTCGGCGTCATCATTCACGAGATCGGGCACATCTATTTCCCGATGATCGTCAACTCGGACGAGCGCCAATGGACATGGATGGATGAGGGGATCAACAGCTTCCTGGATAGTGTCGCCGGCTATGAATGGGATCCGGATATGCCGTGGACGCGCTCAATTCCGCGTGACCTCGTGCCGTATATGACGTCATCGAACCAAGTACCGATCATGACGCAATCAGACAGCGTTTTGCAGCTTGGGCCGAACGCTTATGGTAAGCCGTCTGCAGCGCTTCATATCCTACGTGAAACCATTCTCGGGCGTGAGAAGTTCGACTATGCCTTCCGTGAATATTCACGCCGCTGGCGGTTTAAGCGGCCAACACCGTCTGACTTCTTCCGTACAATGGAAGAGGCGTCCGGCGTCGACCTCGACTGGTTCTGGCGCGGTTGGTTCTACACCACCGATCATGTCGATATCTCTCTGGATCGTGTCTTCCATCTGGAGATGGATACCGAAGACCCAGACATCGACTATCAGCGCTTGCGTGACGACCTCGATGCTGAACCGGAGCCGATCGGTGCTCGTCGCAACCGCGAAGAAGGACTGGAGACCTGGGTCGAACGTTTCCCGGACATTCGTGACTTCTATGACGAGAATGACATTTACACCGTCACAAACAAGGAGCGTAACGCTTACAAGTCCTTCCTCGACGGATTGGATGATATTGAGCGCCGCGTGTTTGAACGCGCAGTGGCTGAAGACGCCGAATACTATGTGCTGGAATTCTCCAATATTGGCGGCCTCGTCATGCCGATCATTCTGGGCCTTGAGTTCGGTGATGGGTCGGTTGAGCGGATGTATATCCCGGCCGAGATCTGGCGGCGTAACCCGCACAAGGTCTCAAAGCTGCTGACCTTCCCGAATGGCAAAGAGCTGGTTCAGATCATCGTCGATCCTGAATGGGAAACCGCCGATGCTGACCTGGAGAACAATTACTATCCGCGTCGGATTACGCCGTCTCGTGTAGAAGCGTATAAGTACTCGCGTCCGTTCTCCTTCTCTCGCCGCGATATCATGCAGGATATTAAGACCGAGCTGAAAACAGATGAGGATGAGGAAGACGAGGGCGACGAAGAGTGATCCAACTCACGCGTTTACTCTCCCTTACGTTAATGGCCGCTCTCTTTATGGGGGCGGCCTTTGCGCATAAGCAAAAGGCTGCGATCACGGAGATCAGCTTTAATCAGCGAAGCGGTATGGTTGAAGTTGCCCATCGCTTTATCATTCATGATGCTGAACACGCCATCGGGGAAGTGGCCGGCGAACGACGCGACCTAATCAATGACGCAGAGGCGCAAGAGCTGTTTGCAACCTATGCCGCCAGCCATTTTGATTTGTTGATGAATGACGCTCCCGCTCAGCTGACCCTACTTGGCGCTGAAATAGAAGGCGGTCATATCTGGATCTATCAGGAAGCGCCCGCACCCCTCTTTGTGACCCGCGTGTCGCTCAATCAGTCGGCTCTGACCGAGGTGTGGTCTGGCCAGATCAACACCGTCAACGTGCGCACTGGCGATCTAGTTCAAACGGTGGCTTTCTCTTCTGATGCTGGTTTGAAGACTGTTTCCTTGCGCCCATCGCTTGTCTGGATGCGATAGGGTGACAGCGGTTTAGAACCTGCCTACACCCGATTTGATATAAACAGGAGCCACAGCCCCATGTTGAAACGATTTGCCATTGCCGCAGCGGGCCTTTTTCTGGCCGCTTGCGGTGCTCAAGAGGAGCCCGCCCCCGAAATGAATGCTGATGATCCACTCGCGACGCTGATCCCCTGGAACGCAGACGCGGAAAACGTGCAAACCACGGCGAGTGGTCTGCAATATGTTGTTGTTCGGGAAGGGCCGGAGGGCGGTGCAACGCCAGGTATGCGCGATACGGTCAGCGTGCACTATGATGGTCGCCTCACCGACGGCACACGGTTCGACAGCTCTTATGAGCGCGGCTCAACCTCCAGCTTCGGCGTGGGGCAGGTCATTTCCGGTTGGACAGAAGGCCTTCAGCTGATGTCTGAGGGTGATGAGTACGTCTTCTATATCCCGACAGAGCTTGGCTATGGCCAGAATCCACGTCCGGGCGGCGTGATCAAGCCAGGTGACGATCTGATTTTCCGCGTTGAATTAAAACAGGTTGCGAAAGCCCCTGAACCCCGTCAGGTCTCAACCGAGACATGGGACGCTTTCACGCCTTGGGACGGCGATCGCGAAGGCGTGGTCAAAACCGAAAGTGGTTTAGAATACACGATCATCTCTAGCGGTGAGGACAGCGACCTGACCCTGAATGAAGGCGATATGGCGGTTCTATATTATGAAGGCCGTCTCGACGCGACAGGTGAAGTCTTCGATAGCGCTTTCAAGCGTGGTGAAGCCTCCATGTTTCCTGCAGGGGGTCTGATTCCCGGCTTTAATGAAGCCCTCTACGCGATGAAGCCCGGTGATCGCTGGCTTGTGCATATCCCATCAGATCTTGCTTACGGTCCCCGTCCGAACGGACCAATCCCGGCCAATAGCGATCTGAATTTTGAAATTGAATTGGTGGATGTTGTTCCGGCGCAATAAGGCGTGCTAATTCTCAAGCGAATTATGGAGTGTGATGTCATGGCAAAACTGAAAACAGGTGCAGGGCTGATTTCCGGTATACTTTTGCTGGCCGCCTGTGAGACTTTGCCATCAATTCCTGGCACCGCCACGACCACTGCAGGCCCTGCTGCGTGTCCAGTCTATGCGACAGGCCAAGGCCCGCTCGAGACGCCCTTCCCACGCGATTGCGCAGGCATGCAAGCCACCTCATCCGGCTTGAAATGGATTGAACTCACTGAAGGCGATGCGAGCCGCGGGACACCGGGATCGGACGCAACTGTGGTTGTGAGCTATGAAGGCTTCCTCGCTTCCAATGGCCAGCTTATCGACAGCTCTTACCAGCGCGGTGAACCCGGCGTTTTCCAGATTGGTGATCTGCTCCAAGGTTGGGGCGAGGCCGTTCAGAAAATGTCGCCCGGCGATGAGTGGGTGATTTACCTGCCTTGGCCGATCGCTTATGGAGCAGAGCCGGTTGAGGATGTTATTCCTGCCCAGTCGGACATCGTTTATCGCGTTCGTTTGGATGGTTTTTTGACGCCTGAACAATTAGCCGCTGAAGCTGCTGCGAGAGCGCCCGCTGAACCTGCTCTAACAGCGCAAGCTGTATCCGCCGGCCCCGACATGGACGCGTGGGGCAGTGTATTCCCTTATGATCCTGATGCTGCGGGCTGGAACCGACTCGATAGCGGTGTTTCATACAAACGCATTGAGCGCGGAAACTCTACAATGCGCAATGCCATCAATTCCGATCAGGTTTTGATCCATTATGAAGGACGTTTGGCCTCTGACAGTACATTCTTTGACAGCTCGTGGTCACGCGGCGAGCCGACACAATTCCCTGTCTCAGGCGTCATTCCCGGCTTCTCGGAAGTGCTGACTTATATGAAGCCCGGCGACAGTTTGATCGTGCATATTCCATCCGATCAAGCCTATGGCTCTGAAGGTTCAGGCGAGATCATCGGACCAAACGCCGATCTTATGTTCCAGATCGAAATGATCGAGATTTATCCGGCTGAATAGGCCAGTCATTTTAGGCGATCAGTTGCCAATGACCGAGTTTACCTTGACGCGGTGAACAAAGCAGGAAAACTGAAACCTGATCTTAACCTCGGCGGCGCAGACCGAACGCATGACTGATAGTATTCGCATTCTCGGTATTGATCCCGGCCTCCGCCACACAGGATGGGGCGTTGTTGAGAAGACGGGATCGCGGCTGAGCCATGTGGCGCACGGCGTTATCAATGTTGATCCTGAATTGCCTATGGCGGATCGCCTTGCCGGTATCTTCTATGAAGTGTCGCGGATAGTGGAGACGTACAAGCCCGATCATAGCGGCTGCGAAGAGACTATCGTAAACGCCAATCCGAGGTCAGCTTTGAAACTTGGCCAAGCAAGAGGCGCAGCGATGACGGCGCTCTCTTATTGCGGGTTGGAAGTTGCCGAGTTCGCACCTCGCCAGATTAAACTTGCGGTCGTCGGAACAGGTAAAGCCGATAAGGAACAGGTCGGCTTTATGGTCGCTCGCCTGCTGCCCCGCGCTGGGAAAATGCGTGAGGACGCCGCCGATGCGCTCGCATGCGCGATTTGTACGGCGCATAATCTGCCGGTGCGCGGCTTGAAGGGAGAAGCGGCTTGATCATTGGGCGTTTGAAAGGCGAGGTTGCCGCGATCGGCGTCGATAATGTCATGATTGACGTGAACGGGGTTGGCTATGTTGCGCTGGCGGGGTCGCGCCTGTTGTCAAAACTCTCCATTGGGCAGGCAGCTGAGGTCTTTATCGAGACCCGAGTGACAGAAAACTCGATCACGCTATTTGCCTTCGCGACTGACGAAGAACGCGCCTGGTTCGTGAGGCTGCAGGATGTACCGGGCGTTGCTGGGAAATCCGCCATGGCGCTGTGCGATGCACTCTCTCCGGCTGAACTGATGGATGCGCTCGCATTGGGCGATGCTGCCGCGATCACAAGGGCGAAGGGCGTAGGTAAAAAGCTGGCGGAGCGGATCGTCGGTGAACTCGCAGGAAAGCCACCGCCAATGGGTCGGTTTGGACGTTTCGTGGCGGACCCTAGCGCGAGCGTTCAAGCCGCAAGCGCAACCACCGGTGCACGTGGCGAGGCGGTGTCTGCGCTTACAAATCTTGGTTATGGTCAAAGTGAGGCCGCCCGTGCCGTCGCAGCCGCCGCTAAATCGGGCGCTAGCGATGACGTCGGCGATCTCATCAAAGCGGCGCTGAAAGAATTGGCGCCCTCATGAGTAGGGACGGCATGATCTCTGATCCTGAAGCGCAAGCGGGCGAAGCGCTTGACCGCGCCTTGCGACCGCAGAGTTTCGAAGATTATGTTGGTCAGGACGCCATAAAGGATAATCTCCGCGTTTATGTCGATGCTGCGCGACGGCGTGGCGAAGCGCTGGACCATACGCTGCTGTTTGGGCCTCCCGGTCTTGGTAAGACGACACTGGCGCAAATTCTGGCCAAGGAACTCGGCGTCGGCTTCCGCGCCACGTCAGGCCCTGTTATTGCAAAGGCGGGTGACCTGGTCGCGATTCTGACGAATCTGGAAGAGAACGACGTCCTGTTCATCGATGAAATCCACCGTATGCCTGCGGTTGTAGAAGAGGTTCTTTATCCGGCGATGGAGGATTATGCTGTTGACATCGTTATCGGCGAAGGCCCCGCTGCGCGCTCGGTCAGGCTCGATCTCGCGCCGTTTACGTTGGTTGGTGCAACAACACGGGCCGGGCTGTTGGCGACGCCTTTGCGGGACCGATTTGGTATTCCCCTGCGCCTTGAGTTTTACACGCCTGAAACGCTCTCAACCATCGTGATGGCGGCCGCGAGAAAGCTGCAGGTCGGGATCAAGGAAGAGGGCGCTGTCGAAATCGCGCGGCGGGCGCGGGGAACACCTCGCATTGCACTGCGCCTTTTGCGTCGGGTGAGGGATTTCGCTGAAGCCGAAGGATCGATGATTGATCGGGGCGCGGCCCAACGCGCTCTTAAACGGCTGTCCATCGATGAAGACGGCCTCGACATGCTCGACCGGAAATATCTCGATGCGCTTGTGAAGACTTACGCAGGCGGTCCTGTGGGGGCTGATACGCTCGCCGCAGCCCTATCAGAAAGCCGTGACGCGGTTGAGGACGTGATAGAGCCTTACCTGATGCAGAAAGGCTATGTCGCGCGCACGCCTCGCGGTCGTGTGGCGGCCCCTCTGGCCTATGAGCGTTTAGGTCTGCCTGTGCCCGGTGGCGTTCAAAACGGCCTCTTCGGCGAAGACTAATCGACAAAAGAAAACGCGGTCCCGAAAGACCGCGTCTCAAACGACTCAATTCGAAAAGCGCCTACTTGCGCCAGACCGCAGCCATAGCCGGATCTTCTTCTTCGCCAGAATATTTACGTGTTTCCGCGCGGCCAACGACCATGTGGTGCACTTCATCGGGGCCATCCGCGAGACGAAGCGTACGCTGGTTGGCATACATGCGGGACAGTGGCGTCCACTGAGACACACCTGCAGCACCGTGCATTTGGATCGCCTGGTCGATAATTTTGCAGACGCGTTCCGGTACCATCGCCTTGACCATGGAAATCCAGACGCGGGCTTCCTTATTGCCAAGGACGTCCATCGCTTTTGCGGCCTTCAAGACCATCATGCGCATGGATTCAATCTCGATGCGGGCGCGGGATACAATTTCGATATTTCCGCCCAGTTTGACCAGATCACGGCCAAACGCTTGACGGGTCATGCCGCGTACAACCATCAGTTCCAGCGCGTTTTCTGCCGCACCGATAGAGCGCATGCAGTGGTGGATACGGCCGGGTCCAAGGCGAAGCTGAGAAATCTCAAAGCCGCGACCCTCGCCGAGCAGCATATTCTCTTTCGGGACGCGGACATTGTCGAAAACGATGTGCATGTGGCCATGCGGCGCGTCATAGTCGCCAAAGACCTGCATCCCGTCGAGGATTTTCACGCCGGGCGTATCTGTTGGAACCAGAATTTGTGACTGCTGCTTGTTCGGATCAGCGTCTGGGCTGGTTTTCACCATCACGATCATGATCTTGCAGCGTGGGTCGCCAGCGCCTGAAATGTAGAATTTCTCGCCATTAATGACCCATTCGTCACCCTCAAGCACAGCGCTTGTAGACACGTTCTTCGCATCAGAAGATGGAATGCCCGGCTCTGTCATCGCAAAAGCAGAGCGAATTTTACCTTCAAGAAGCGGCTTCAGCCATGTTTCTTTTTGCTCCGGTGTGCCGACACGTTCCAGAACTTCCATATTGCCTGTGTCCGGTGCGGCACAGTTCATCATTTCAGACGCGAGCGGGCACTTGCCGAGCTCGGCTGCGATGTAGGCATAATCCAGATTGCTCAGACCTTCGCCAGTGTCTGCATCCGGTAGGAAGAAGTTCCAGAGGCCCTGCTTGCGCGCGGCATCCTTGCCTTTTTCCAACGCTTCGAGCTGGCCGGGTGCGTAGGACCAGATATCGGTTTTGCCCTTACCGGCCTCAACATATTCCTCGTAAAGCGGGATGGCTGTATTCTCTACAAAAGCTTTGACCTGATCATAAAGAGGCCGCGCCTCCTCTGACATTCGCAGGTCGAACATGTCATCATTCATCTCGCCGGCATTAGGAGCAGTGTAAGGCATTAAGTCTCTCCAGAAGTGGTTTTAGTTTCCGTTGACGTAAACTTAGCTGCAGAAATCTGAGATGTAAAACCTTATCGCGGCGGAAGGCGCGACGTGTCGTCCGCGTTTCTTAAAATCGCCCGCTACGGTTGTGCCCCTATGACGGTGGGCGCGTGACGTTAGGTGTCATAGCGCAATGTGCCACGAAGAAAGACGCCTTTGGTATTGTGCAGCTCGACAGTCATACCCTCGTTGATTTGAAAATTGAGCGCATCACGGTCTGAGCGTAGGTGCACCTCGGTCTCATGGCGCGCTGACGGAGTCATTTCTGTAATCTGACGCCCATTCACAAGCACCCGCCAAGGCCCATCCGGCGCGCGACCGTTATGATCAACCTCAATCTCAATAGACCAGTCGTCATTATCATAGGCCTCAAACTCAAAATCTCCGTCGCAGACATAACCCTCAGCGGGTAACAGCTTCGCTTCTAGATCAATGATCTTTCGGGCCCGAGGTGTTCCGCCGAGAATGGATTTGAGCCAGGACAACACAGGTCTCTCCTTTAAGGCGCTAGTCGTTGCGCCAGGTTCTGTTAAAGCGGGTCCATGACCACACTGACGCTCCTTATCATCCTGATTACGACGCTTGTCACGTCATTCATATCGGGCATTTTCGGAATGGCCGGTGGCATCATTTTGATGGGTGTCTTGGCGGGGCTTGTCAGTGTTGCGATGGCCATGATCATCCATGGCGGCATTCAGATGTTCGCTAATGGCTACCGCGCTTATTTGTTGAGGGCGTCGATTAATTGGCGCGTCTTTTGGATTTATAGCGGTGGTGCCGCCATCGGCGTAGCCGCGCTGATGACATTCGTAGCACTGGTCAACTGGCGGCCTGATAAGCAGACGCTGTATTTCCTGCTCGGTCTGACTCCGTTACTGATTTGGTTGCCGAAAGAACGGTTAAATTTGGACATTCAGCGGCCCAGACATGCTGTTTTCGCAGGGTTTGGTGTCCAGGGATTGAATACGCTCGCCGGTGTGGCCGGGCCCTTATTGGACCTCTTCTTCGTGCGTACTGACATGACGAGACAGCAGACTGTTGCGACGAAGTCAGTCACACAAGCGCTGAGCCATGCGATTAAGATCGGCTTCTGGACGGTGCCTGTGGTCACTGCCGCCGGATGGAGCGCCATGCCGCCGCTTTGGTTGTTTGCGGCCGCCATCCCACTATCCATGCTCGGCACGCGGTTGGGCAAGAGCGTTTTGGAACGCATGACAGATGTGAACTTCCGTCACTGGATGAAAGGCCTCGTCACTGCGATTGGATGTGTCCTGCTGCTGCGCGCAGCCGGGCTATACTAGCGGTGAATGGCACAGAGTTTGTTGCCGTCTGGGTCGCGTAGATAAGCCAGATACATCTTGCCAGCAGGCTGCTCGCGCCAGCCTGGTGGGTCTTCAATCGTTACGCCGCCAGCCTTCAATCCAGCAGCATGCCATGCGTCCGCCAGTTCAGGCGTGTCCATGGTGAACCCGATCGTTCCGCCATTCGCGAATGTTGCACTCTCCCCATCAATCGGGATGGACACCATAAAGATCCCGCCATTGTGGATATAGATCAGTCGACCCTTCGGATCCACGATCCCCGGCTGACCGCCAATGGCCGCAAAGGTCGCATCATAAAACGTCTTCGCTTTGTCGATATCATTTGAGCCAACCATGATGTGGTGAAACATGATGAAAGCCTTCCTGTGATAGAGTTATGCCGGAAGCGACGCAGCAATATTCGCGAGCGTTTCTTCGCGCAGGAGATGCTTGTTCCCGGTCAGCGGTGTGCCGCTCAGTGGTTTGATGGCTTCCGCATGCGCCATGGCTGCCCCCTGCAGTTTATCCGCCTCCACGACCTGATCTAGATACCCTGCTTTCACGGCCGTTTCCGGATCGAACAGTTCTCCAAACACCATTGAGCGTGTTTTATAATCATCAGCGACACGCGCCTTTACGAGTTCCGAGGCGAAAATGGGCAGGACCATATTGATCTGGGTTTCGTTCGCGCCGATCTTGAAGGCCCCAGCTGTACCAATCCGCACATCGCAGGAGAGCAGCATAAAGCATCCCATCGCAACGCCATGACCGTTACAGGCGGCAATCACCGGCATTGGAAAACTATACAGCCGATGCGCAAGCTTGCCGCCGCCATCGACGAGGGCTTTAACCTGATCGCCCGGCAGGCTCATCATCAGCTTTAGATCAAATCCGCCGGAAAAGCGTCCTTCGCGACCTGTAATGATCAGAACTTTAGCCTCTTTTTCAGCTTGGTCTAAGCAGGCATGCAAAGCTTCGAGCATAGGCGGGTTAATTGCGTTCGCCTTGCCATCATCCATGGTCAGGATGGCGATTTCGTTTTCGATTTTGATCGTTGCCGGGGCGGTCATGATCTCTCTCCCAATTTATTTTAGTCTTGTAGTGCGTCTTTCCGTAGGAGAAGCAAGGCTCAGGTCCGGATATGACTGCACTATTCGTTCGCCGCTAGGGTTTGCCTAGCTAACGGGGCGAGGTCACTTCCTCTAAAACGACCCAGTGTCGTGACAGACCCGTCGTCAGAGAGCTTAAGCACTGCGATGCCACCTTCTGACAAAGACAGGCCGCTAATCCACCTGACGGTCCCCCCATGTCCGATCAGCATTATATTTGAGCCTGTCTCCACTGGGGCCAGCTCCGCGAGAAGCGCTTTTGCTTCCGCAATCGCCACATCCATGTTGCGTTCGCCATTCGGATCATGATGCATCAGGCGCATGTCTGTTTCGTAATCGGTTCCGAACATGAAGCGCGCCGTCTCTACGGCTCGACACATTGGGCTGGTGATTATGCGGGAGACGTCAATCTCAGCCGCTCTCAGCACAATACCGGTCTCCTGAGACCCGGCCGCACCGGCGATTGAGAGATTGCGCTGCACCTGGCAATTCGTGGGCTGATTATAATCATCAGAACGTGACGGGACCTCAGTACGTTCGTGACGCATGAATAGGATCAGCCCACCCTCTTGCATCGCAGCCGTGAGTTCAGCTCGCGTCATTGGCGTTTCAAGTTGAGTTTGGGCGATCGACCCGGTCAGACCAAACACTGAAATTGCAAGAACCGACAATAGCCACTTTATCCCAAACGCTCTGAAAATTTGCACCGGAATACCCTCCATTCTGTATCTTTAGATATCGAGCATGGAACGCTGAACGTGTCTATTTGAGTTTTCGTCTATCCTTGAAGAAGGCTCTTAAAAGCGCGGCCGCCTCATCCGCATGGGCATGGTCCTGCTCTACTTCAGGGCGCCAGTGACAGGTCGGTTGATCAAAGAATTTCGGACCATGGATGATCGCGCCGCCTTTGGGATCATCAGCGGCGAAAACGACTTTTCCGATGCGCGCAAAACTGATCGCACCCGAGCACATGACGCAGGGCTCTAGCGTCACATAGAGGTGAAGGCCGGTCAGGCGATAATTACCAGCCTTTTGAGCCGCAGCGCGGATGGCGGTGATTTCGGCGTGCGCCGTTGGATCGCTGTCACCGATTGGGGCGTTGTGACCTTCTGCGATAATACTGTTCGTTTCAGGGTCAACAATGACCGCGCCGACGGGCACCTCGCCGAGGCGTGCGGCTTCACGGGCGAGATCCATTGCGCGCGACATATGAGTGGCCGTGTCGGTCATATCTTCCCCATCGCGCCACAGAGGCCTAAAGGCAAGCCATGCGCATTGTAGCAGGACAGTTCAAAGGGCGGACCATTGTTGCGCCGAAGACGGATGCGACGCGGCCGACGAGTGATCGTGCACGCGAAAGCCTGTTCAATATGCTCGCGCATGCAGACTATGCACCTGCTCTCGAAGGTGCACGTGTGATTGACCTGTTTGCGGGCTCCGGTGCGCTCGGACTGGAGGCGATATCGCGTGGTGCTGCCTTTTGCCTCTTCGTCGAGACGGCACACACGGCGCGGGGCGCAATCCGGGACAATGTTGATGCGCTCGGCCTATTCGGCGTCACGCGCGTACATCGACGCAGTGCAACGGATCTCGGCCTGCGCCCGGCTGGCCTCGGAGCGCCGTTTGATCTGGCTTTCATGGACCCGCCTTATCGTAAAGGCTTGGTCGAGCCATGCCTGAAGACTTTGCGTGACGGCGGGTGGCTGTCGGATGATGCCTTGATCGTTGTTGAAACAGCGGTTGATGAAATCCCGGACCTAACAGGTTGGACGACCCTGAATTCACGTCTGATGGGTGCTGCAAAAATGTGGTTCTTGAAGCAGGCATAGAAAAAGCCCGACCGTGCGGCCGGGCTTATCCAAAGTGATGAATGTTTGAGTTACGCTTTTTCGTTCGCGTCGCTGGACGTCGCAGCCGCCCAGATGACAATACCGAAGGCGATTTTGTTGACGAAGTCAGCGAGATTGTAAACCAAGTTCAGGATTGCATCATTCGCACCCGGCTCGCCGATATAGCCGACAATGTAGCCGATTGGGTAGATCGCCCAACCAATGGTCACGATCAGACGGAGCGCATTAAACGCTTTCTTAGATGCAACCGTACCTTCGCTCGCATTGATCTTACTCGCCTCACCTGCGAAGATTTCGTAGATGATGTAGACCCATGCCAGCGTACCGACGATGAACATTGGCCATAGTAGAGCACCTTGCTCAACTTCACCGACATAGCCTGTGATCAGCATGACGAGCGATGCGATGAGGAGTTTCCAGAACAGCGCCGCACGCACAACGGCGATCGCAGCGAGGATAAGGTAGAACTC
Source organism: Pseudomonadota bacterium (assembly GCA_038746145.1). GTDB lineage: Bacteria > Pseudomonadota > Alphaproteobacteria > Caulobacterales > Hyphomonadaceae > Henriciella. Next base: position 9,272 of record JBCDKW010000004.1, on the reverse strand, counting down.
GACGATTTGCAGTGGCACTGTCAGGAGCCAGTCAACATAGCGGAAGACTGTTGGGCTGGTGCCCGTATCTGCCCAGACGCCGCGCATGTAGAAATAGTGAAGTGCGGCAATACCGGTGACCATTGCAGCAACGGTCAGTGATGTTTTCCACTTTCCTTCGGCGCGATCGCGCTCAACCCAGAAAAAGAAAGTCGCAGCCAGCATGGCCGCGCTGATGATCCAGAAAGAGACGCCAACGTAGTCTTGCGGGTCAAGACCACCTGTCGCTCCTGCTGCTGACAAGATGATTGATTCCATTATGTTTTCTCCTAGCCCACGGGGGATTCCGTATTGTGACTACGCGCGATACTATGTCACGGATGTAATAATTCCATGCTGCGCTGCGGAAAAATGATAATGCATCGCAACATAGTTCTTAAAAATTTGTTAGGAATCAAGGAACTCCTTGCGGAGATCAACTGCACTTTTACCCGTCCCTATATATGTTGCGCACTCATTGAGCCAGCGATCTGCCTCTTTGCGTCCCTTATCGCGAAGGTTTGTCAGAAAATGCCAGCCTGTGTCGTATTTCGTTTGCAGAGACAGGTCTCTTAGGATTTGGCCACCGCGCACAGCATGTATGTTGAGACGGCGATACTTTTTCATGATCGTTTCTTTGAGCATGCCGTCATCAATCAGTCTTTGAACAAAGGCGATGGCTCGTAGCTCTCCGATAAGGGACGCGTTAAAGGTAATTTCATTAAGCCGGTCCTGGATTTCTGGAACGCGGCGCGGCACGCCTGTTCGTCCAATAGGGTTCAACAAGACCAGCAGGACATCTCGCGGGGCATCTGCATAGATCAATGGAAACAGGCTCGGATTGCCCATATAGCCGCCATCCCAATAGGCATGTCCGTCGATCTCAACAGCGCGAAATGTTTGCGGCAGGCAAGCGCTGGCGAGAACAGAATCTCTCGTAACCTCCTCACCTGTAAAAACTTTTACGCGTCCGCTTTCAACATTGGTTGCGGATAAAAACAGCTGAACCGGGGCCTTGCTGACCAACTCGAAATCGATTGCCCCATCGAGGGCATCCCGCAACGGATTGAGGTCGAACGGATTAAACTCGTAAGGGCTGGCGATGGATGTGAACGCCATGGCTGCGTTAAATGGACTAAACGGTAGGGCGGCAAATGGTGACTGCGTCCAGAGTGTCGTTGAAAACGGTGTGCCCATATCCGAAACGGTGCGCCAGAAGCGCTCTAAGCTTTTGCGCGCGCCCTGATTACCGCCTGCGGCCATACCAGCCGAGAGGGCCACTGCGTTCATAGCGCCGGCTGAAGTTGCGGTGATCGCTTTAATCGCGAGACGATCCTCTTCGAGTAAGCGATCCAGTACGCCCCATGTGAAAGCGCCATGTGCCCCGCCGCCCTGCAGGGCGAGACTGATCTCTTTTGGCTTGGCGCGCGCCATACTCGATACCCCGTGTTTCTATCCGCTTCGAAACAGACCATTCGCTGGCCGTTCAAAGCGTGCTGTGCAATGCAGGGGCCATGACGCATCTGTCAAACCCTATTCCGGCTGTTGGCTGTATCTGTTTTCGCGATGATGAAGTGCTTCTGGTTCGTCGCGGCAAAGCTCCGCGGGCAGGGGAGTGGTCAATTCCCGGTGGTCGCGTCGAGCTCGGTGAGTCGGTCAGAGATGCTGTATTGAGAGAACTTCAGGAAGAAACGGGCGTGAGAGCAGAGCTTGTCGCTTTGGTTGATGTGATCGATGCTGTCTTCGATGGCAAAGACAAAGAGGAAGTGGCGTTCCATTACGTCTTGATCGACTATGTCGCGCGCTGGATCAGTGGAGAGCCTATCGCAGGAGACGACGCTATCGATACCCGGTTTGTTAAACTGTCTGAGCTAGAAGGGATCGAACTTTGGGATGAAACGCGACGTGTGATCATTAAGGGTTACGAGATGATCCAGCAAGGAAATGGCGAAGACTGCTAGTGAGTGTTTTAAGCGTACTCAATTTATGGCCGCTATTCTTCAGGTCTGCACAGGCCGAGCCTGAAGGTGCGGAGACGGCACCGCCTGGAGCCTCGACCGAGGAGCAAACCGAACCGATCCTGAATGAGCCTCAGCTCGAACAGGCCCTGCCTTCCGAAGACACGGCTCAAGAGGTCGCGATTGAGCGCACGCAGGACCCGATCGAAGCGATTGCGGAAACCACTGAAAAGGCAACGGAGGCCGCAACGGAATTTGTTGGCTGGGTGGGGTCCGGCGAGTTGGAAGCTCTGATCGCGCTCGCGCTGGTCATTGGAATAACCGCTTTTCAGATTACAGCCCGCTGGCTCATCATGCGGTCTGTTAAACGCGTACCACGCGATAATGATTATTCCCTCATTGCTATAGCACAGCGTGTGGTGAAACGGTTCCACATCTACTTCATCTTCGCCATCGCGTTTGCCGTGACCGACAGTATATTGTCGCTACCGGGTGCAGTCTCCGGCTTCATTAGCGTCTATTTCGTTCTGGCACTCGTCATTCAGATCGCGGAATGGGTGCAAGAATTCGCGGTCTCTGCAATCAAACGCAGTGTTCACCGTGGTGGAGGCGATGCGAAAGCGCTGGCGTCTGCATTCAACATTATCAAATACTTCATCACTCTGATCATTTGGACGATCGCGCTTCTGCTGATCATGTCCAATGTCGGCATGGATGTGACCGCGCTGCTGGCGGGTCTCGGTATTGGTGGTATCGCAATTGGTATCGCATCGCAGGGCATCTTCCGTGACCTGTTTTCATCTCTCTCGATCATTATCGACAAGCCATTTCAGATTGGCGATGAGGTGAGATACGGCGAAAGCTGGGGTCATATCGAAGAAATCGGGCTCAAGACGACGCGCATCAGAGCAAGGACAGGCGAACAGCTCATTATCTCGAACACCAACCTGCTCGACTATGAGATTCGCAATATTAGCCGAATGGCACGTCGCCGGATCGAGACCGAATTCGGCGTCATCTATCAAACGAATCCGGATCTGGCTGATCGCATTCCCGGGATCGTCGCAGGCATGTTCAAGGACTTGCAGGGAGTTGAGTTCGATCGCTGTGGGATGTCGACCTTCGGACCCAGCTCGCTTGACTACACGCTCGTCTTCTATTCGCTTAATCCGGATTATAACCGGTCAATGGCGGCGCGTTCGAAAGTGTTGCTGGCACTCTTTCGGACATTCAAGGATGAAGGTCTTGAATTCGCATACCCAACGCAAACGCTCTATCTCGAAGGTTTGAACGATGACTAGAGTGCTGGCCTAAGTCTACTCGACCGTCCAGCCGCGTGGGGTCTTGCGGGCTTCAAGTGTTAGACCTTCGCCGTCTTCGCGAACGGTGTAGCGCTCTGAGCGCTGCTTTGACCCGGTCAGCCGGATCAACAAAGCAGCCGAGGCGATTACCATACCTGCAATCGCGGTCATCACAGCCAGCAATCCGGCCAGAACGATAAGCGCGAGCGCAATGAGTCCTTTAGCGAACCAATTCAGGCCCTGCTTCAACCCTTCCATGAATGACATCATGAAACCGTTCGGATTTGTCTGCGTCGCTGTCATACCAAATACCTTTCGTATCAGATGATGGGTTGGCGGCTGCGTCTCGTCAATACTGTTCAAGAGAAGTTTATCACCCGGCCGTCAAAAGGCCTCTCTCTGCTTTGATTTTGGCAAAAGCGCCCGTAATTGCGGCAGCTTTGTCATGAGCGGCTGTTTCAAATTCGCGTGGTGCGCCATTCTGGATCACGCGGTCAGGGTGGTTATCCGCCATAAGTTTGCGATAGGCGCGCCGGATCAGATCGAAGTCGGCATCATGAGCAACGCCAAGAACGTGATAAGGATCATCGCGCTCGGGCCCCATATGGCTCGCTTTGATACGCCGGAAGGTGGCTTCGCTAAACCCAAACGCGGCTGAGACCGTTTCCAGATACTCTAACTCTTCCACAGTGACGATATTGTCCGCTGTCGCGATCATGAAGAGCCCGTCGAGGACACCTTCAAGCAGACAGGGCCGGGCAGCATATTTACGACCAATCTTACGGGCATAGGATTCGTAGCCTTTGACGGTCTGCTGGGCGAGATTGAACACACGTCGCACCGAGGCTGCATCCTTTGGATCGGTTTGAAAGACCCGCGAAAAGACCATAATCTCTTCATCAGAGACGCGGCCGTCAGCTTTCGCCATCTTAGCGCCAAGCCCAATGACCGCTGCTGTAAACCCGACATCGTTCGGATCCGGCGCACAGTCTATATCTGCCGGCACAGGCTCGTCGACGACATCCACGTCGAACAAGCGCTTTCCGCTTTCTATCAGGCGCTGCCAAAGATTCATACGTCTAGGTATAGCCGTTAATTCTGAACAGTGTGAGGTCTAATCCCCTTAAACTTTATACGCTTCATATTAGAGCTTCAGATTTTTCGTTCGACACGCGGATTATTAATAACGGTTAAGATATAAACTATTCTATATCGTAGCACGTATTTGTTATATCTCCGGTATGGTCCGGGGCTGAAAAATAAATGGAATATCCCTCATGAAACTTGCAACACTTCTCCTGTCTGCCAGCCTTCTGGCTGCCCCGGCCTTTGCGGGCACGTGCAATTCCTCGAAAGCGAAAACAGCTGATTACACCGCTTCAACTGCTCAGTTCATCCCGGCTGGCCACCACAGCTCCACTGAAATGAAAGCGGAAAAGCCTGACATCGTTGATACAGCAGCGGCTGCCGGATCTTTCACAACCTTGCTTGCTGCGGCCGAAGCGGCTGGGCTTGTTGACGCTCTGAAGGGTGACGGCCCTCTAACAGTTTTCGCACCAACGGATGCTGCTTTTGCAGCGCTCCCAGCCGGCACTGTTGAAACGCTTCTTCTCCCAGAGAACAAAGACGCGCTTGCGGGTGTCCTGAAACTCCACGTTATTGCCAGTAAAGTGAAGTCGACAGATCTTGCTGGAACTGTAACGACCGCAACAACTCTGAATGGTGACTTGAGCGTGGATGGCACGAATGGTGTGGTTGTGACAGCGCCGGGTTCAACGGCGACCGTAACAAGCGCTGACATTATGACTTCAAATGGCGTCATTCACGTCATAGACACGGTTCTGTTGCCAGCAAGTTAGTTTATAACATAAAAGCTAACTTGTGCACTAAATACTAAGTGAAAATCATAGTTAAACGGCCATTCATCTTGAATGGCCGTTCATGTATGTGAAGTTTTCTTCGGATTCATAAATTATTTACCGATCAACCCTCAGATTATCAACGTAAAGTAGTGGCATCAAAGGGGTTTGATATGAAGAATTATTTTGACGAGTACGGTGCCCGTGAGTTGCAAGCCAAGATTGAGGCGTACTGGAAGGAGCGTGGCCATGACGTTCAGGTTGATGTCGTACCCACGGAATACGACGCAAAAGTCCGGTCTGTGCGCTATGATGTCCGCAGTGCCTTGCTCAATGGGCTTCCAAGACGCGCCTCGAAGGCGGCTTAGTTTCCAGACTTTGCTGTCACCGCAGCGCGCAGAGCAACAATCTCTTTCTTCATACTTTTCAGCATCGCGATGATTTCGTCGCGCTCAAGATCAGCGGCCGAAAATTCCTCATCAAGTTCTTCTTCAATCTCGTCGAGATGTTCATCCGTTGCAGCTCGTTCGCTTGCAGCAAGCGCATCAACGATCAAGGCGATGAACAGGTTCAAGACCGCAAAGCTCGCGACAAAAATGAAGATCAGGAAGAAGAATGGCGCATAAGGATGTCCGTCATCGACAACCTTCTGAACCACCTCAAAGCGCCATCCATCCATCGTCATGACCTGAAACAAGGAATAGGCTGAGCTGGGCAAATCACCAAAGAGCTGGAGCACTTCCGGATTGTCTGTATTACTGAACATGGTCGTCGCCATGACAGCACCGACATAGGTCAGCAGTGCAAGAACGGCGACGATCGCCCCCATTCCCGGCAGCGCGTTCAACAAAGCCTCTGTAATCCGACGTAGTGTCGGTACAACATGCAGTAGACGCAAAACCCTGAGGACTCGAAGGGCTCTAAGCACTGAGAAGCCTTGTGTTGCCGGGATCAGTGATATGCCCACGACAATGAAGTCGAACCAGTTCCAGCCTTCTTTGAAAAACCGCAGCCGATACACGACGAGCTTGAGCGCGATTTCAAGCGCAAATATTCCTGTAATCGAGACATCGAGCCAGAAAAGTAGGCTGACTAAACTATCGGGCAGGCTCTCGGCATAGGTGAGGGCGCCAAGAATAACCGCATTCAGGATGATCAGACTTGTGATCGCACTGCGAAACGTCTTGCTCTCGATGAAGGATTCCAACGCAGAATTACTGGTTTCCAGATCGAGTGTACCCTGCTCCATCGATCATCCCCTCCGCTTTCAAGGACATGTCAAAAGCATAGAGTGAGCCGCAGCGGCAATCAATCAGCAGATGTCGTCGTATCGCTTACGATTTTCCAACCCGCATCCATCCGCTTGAACACGAGTGTAAACAGGCCGCTTGGCCGATCTTGCTCCCGCTGAAGGGCCCAACCCCCATGAACGATTGCTGCATCGGCTGAGAGAAGATCAACCTCAAGGTCGCTGAAAGTCAGCGTTCCCATGATGGATTTATCGGTATAGCGCGCGTGGTAGCGATCCCGCGTCTGTTGCCATCCGCGCGTAATAGATCCGCCACTGGCAAAGCGCAGGTCCGGGCTCTGCCAATAGCCGAGCATGAAGCGATCAATATCCCCGTCATTCCAGGCATTCTGCTGCGCCATCAGGACGGCGGTGATCGCACGGGTCTCTTCTGCGTCCGCTTCAATAGGGACGGGAAGGCGTGTCCCGGTCTCTGCAATACAGGCTGGCAGCAAAACCGACCCGGCGAGGGCAATCAAAACAGGTTTTAGAGACATCAGGTCCACCTCCCAGCGTGTTCAATGTCAACGTGCCTCCCAATATAGGGAGGCGTCAATGCAGATGCACCTATGACTTGTTATGTGTCGCCAAGAATGAAAAACAGCCCGCTATGGCGAAGACATCGGATCATTCTCGTGTACAGAAGACGTATGGCCGTCGTGGCGGGCGGCCTCTGTCATCGCGTCAGACGGTCTTGTTTGAAACCTTGCTGCCAAAATTGCGCGTTCCGGTCGATGGAGCCGGTACGCTTGACCCGCGAACCTTGTTCGATCCTGCAAAAGACGAAATCTGGCTAGAAATTGGCTTCGGTGGCGGCGAACATGTCAGTGGACAAGCTGTGCGCCATCCGAATGTCGGGATTATCGCAAGCGAAGTGTTCATCGAAGGTGTCGCGAAACTGCTCGGCCAAATTGAAGATCAGGCTCTGACGAATATACGTCTCTGGGAAGAAGACGCGCGGGATTTGATGACCAGTCTCGCACCAGAAACCATAGACCGTGCCTTCATTCTCTTCCCTGACCCTTGGCCAAGGAAACGCCAGCAAAAGCGACGGATTATTCAGCCGGATTTTCTGGACAGCTTAGCGCGATTGATGAAGCCGGGCGGCAAGGTCCGCTTTGCAACAGATGTGCGCTCATATGCCGATGAAGTACTACAGCGGTTTCTGGCTCATCCTGCCTTCGTCTGGTGTGCAGAAAAAGCAGATGATTGGCGAACACCGCCAAGCGATCATATCCAAACCCGATATCAGGCAAAGAATCTCGGCGACATCGCACCAGTCTATTTTGATTTTGTTTGTCATGCAGTGACGCCTTGACCTTTGTCGTGTCCTTTTGAACACTTTAAAAAAAGGGGGACGACGATGAAATACCTACTGATACTGATTGCGATCTTCTGCATGCCGTTCGTTGCGATGGCTCAAACTACAGCGCCTGATGTTACGGAAGTTGTTCAAGCGCATGAAGCTTGGGAAGTTGATCCTAAAGACCGCGAAAAAAGAAAAGCGATCGGAGACGCCCTTGTATCCTATAACGGTGAACCCACTGTCGAAACTTTAAATGCGCATATCGCGTTGATGACCTACTCGGTGCAGAATGATCGTCCTCGCATTTTGCGTGAAACGGCCCTTGCTGCAGCGACACATATCGAACCGGTCGCCGATATTGTCCCTCAGCAGCATGGGCAGGCTGCCTATATCGCCGCAATCGCGTTGTTCAATGACCGCCAAAGCCCTGAAGCTTTGCTTGAAATGGCAGAATTAGAAGGCCGGATGTCGGTGCTTCGCGGGGATGATGGAGAACGCCCTGAATTTGCCGAGGATTTATATTGGAAATCTCAGGCTTGGCGCGGTGCGATGGAAGCTTATTTTGTCAGTGCCGGGCGAAAGCGGGATTTAGAAGATGATAAAGTCGAGGCCATTCTCTCAAAGTGGCAAATAACGGATGAGCAAATCAATGAGCGTGCGGACTTGAGCGAAGCGACCGGGCCTAAGCTGCCATTCTGTGAAGGCGAACTCGTTCAGTCTCCCAAAGTGAAATACCCCAGGGGCGGCGCACGTGACGGCATGTTCGGCTCGCTTTTTCTGCGCTATTCTTTTGATGAGGCGGGCCGGGTTACGGATCCTGAAGTACTCGCTTCAATTCCGGTCGAAGGCTTTGAAGAAGAGGTCAAGAAAACAGTTGTTAAATGGAAATGGAAACCAGCCAAGCCTGACAATGTCGGGAAAACGTGCCGCGTGTCACGAAAAAACATCGTGCAACAGTTTATCTTCTCGCTTCGATGACCTTTTTTGCGATCGCTATCCAAAAGCAATCTCTTGACCATCGCCCGGATATGTGAGCTTACACGCACTATCGAATACGGCCGGTCTGAATTGAGAAGACCCCGCCAGACCGGCGGTTAATTGAAGTCCCTACCCATCCGTTTTCGAAACCTCCGCCACCGCCTGCGCTGTGCAGGACCGGAGCGGGTAACCGAAAGGGTCCTTTAATGGCCACCGGAAAAGTAAAATGGTTCAACGCCACAAAAGGTTTCGGCTTCATCGTTCCTGATGAAGGCGGAAGCGATGTGTTCGTACACATTTCAGCGGTTGAACGCTCAGGCCTGACAGGTCTCGCTGATGATCAGGCTGTTGAGTACGAACTCTATCACGATGAGCGTCGTAACAAGACGTCTGCTGTTGACTTAAAGCTTTTGTAGTTTGATTTCAAACTAAAATCATGGCCGCCGCTTTCAGATATGAAGGCGGCGGTTTTATTTTGTCTGTTTCTTGACCCACCAACTCCCCATCCTGAGCGAAGTCGAAGGGCCAACCACCCCATGGTTCCCGGAGGCTGGGGTGGTTGGC
>JBCDKW010000003.1:0-266669 GCA_038746145.1 Pseudomonadota bacterium | reverse complement strand
TTCCACCTTATGGGGGGGGTCATGCGTTGATTATGGTTTTGATCTTAAATCTTTTCCCCCCCCCGGGTGGGGGGGTGGTGGGCCGCGCCGGGGGTGGGGGGGGCCAGTGCGTTCTCTATCTAACGCTCGGGAATTCCCCCCTCCGCCCTACGGGCACCTCCCCCGCAAGCGGGGGAGGAAATAGATTTCAGATCAATCACTTAATCACCTCTTGCCCGCCCATATAGGGTCTCAACACGTCCGGCACCTCAATCGACCCGTCTTCATTCTGATAGTTTTCAAGCACGGCGACCAACGTGCGCCCGACCGCCAAGCCAGAGCCATTCAGCGTATGCACAAATTCAGGTTTAGGCTTGGGCGACTCATCGCTCGGCTCGGGCCGCCAACGCGCTTTCATTCGGCGGGCTTGAAAATCGCCACAATAAGAACAGGAGCTTATTTCGCGATAAGTGTTCTGGCTCGGTAGCCAGACTTCCAGATCGTAAGTCTTGCGCGCGCCAAAGCCCATATCGCCCGTGCACAGTAACATCCGCCGATAAGCAAGTCCCAGCGCTTCCAGAATGCCTTCGGCGCATTTGGTCATGCGTTCTAGTTCAGCCAGCCCCTCACCCTCATCGCGAACAATTGAGACCATCTCGACTTTATTGAACTGATGCAGCCGGATCATACCCTTCGTATCGCGCCCCGCACTGCCCGCTTCAGAGCGGAAGCAAGGCGTATGCGCCGTCATCCGCATTGGGAGTTGTAAGGCGGCGAGGATTTGTTCTCGGATGAGATTGGTGAGTGGGACTTCGGCTGTTGGGATGAGGTAACTAACCCCTTGATCCGACATCTGCTTAGCACCTTTGTTTATACTTTCGACGATTGCGTGAGCTGATGCGTCTAACATCGCACTATGCATATCAAGGGCAATATCGTCCCACTGCCTGCCCGGAACCAAGATATCGCCAAAGTCCATGCTCTTGGAGCTCAAATAGCTTTTTGCTATCTCTAAAGAAGCATCTGTCATTTTTTCCGTGTCGAAAGTTTGAGATTGAAACAAATCCTCCTCAAACTTCGGAAGTTGGCCTGTCCCCTCAAGCGCGTTGTCCCGCACTAAAAGAGGGGGAGACACCTCCTCATACCCGTTCTGCTGCGTCTGCTGATCCAGCATGAACGACGCAAGCGCCCGCTCCAATCGCGCCAAATCTCCGCGCAGCGCCACAAAGCGCGCGCCACTCATTGCAGCCGCCGCCTCAAAATCCATCAAAGGCTGACCGAGCGTGTTCTTCAGCGCCGCGCCCAGATCGGCGTGATCCAAAATCCGGTTTCGGCCTTTCAGGCGCGCATCAGGATCACCCCATGTGTGCTGCTCGACATTTCCGGCTTCGTCCTCACCTTCGGGAACATCCGGCATAGGCACATTTGGCGTGCCCATCAGGATCGCGTTCAGCTCAGTCTGAGCCTTCGCCTCTTCCTCGCCCGCGCTTTCAATCGTCGACTTCGCTTCCGCCACAAGCGCCATCAAACGCTGCGCCTCAGCCTCATCGCCTTGGCCCTTAGCCTTTCCAATCAGCTTTGAATTCGCATTGCGCGCCTGTTCGGCTTCCTGCTTACGCCCAACAACAGCGCGCAGTGCCTCATCCAGACGTAGGATTTCAGGAACAGTCTCATCGCCCAATCCCGACGCCTTGCGATTCCAAGCCGTCTTATAAGCCTCAGAATTATCGCGAATGTCCTTCAGGTCGAACATGGTAAGCCTCTTAGCGTTCACCCCGGACTTGATCCGGGGTCTCCTGCAGTGTCTTGGTGATCCCTCTTACGGCCTCACATAATTTATAAAAGCCCTGCGCTTGCGCTTGGGCCTTCTCAGGGACATTGATCCACTGGATCAATGTCTATCCTTTCGAAGTCTCTTTCACTTGCGGCGCCAGACGGATGTGCAGTTCTTTCAACTGTTCATCGCGCACAGGGCTCGGCGCTTGCATCATCAGGTCACGTGCCTGCTGGTTCATCGGGAACAGGGTTACGTCGCGAATGTTATCCGCGTCGGCGAGCAACATCACAATCCGGTCTACACCCGGTGCTATCCCGCCATGCGGCGGCGCGCCATAGCGGAACGCGTTCAGCATCCCACCAAACTCCGCTTCAACGACCTCCGGACCATAACCAGCCTTCTCAAAAGCTTTCAGCATAATGTCAGGGCGGTGGTTTCGGATGGCGCCGGATGATAGCTCATATCCGTTGCAGACAATATCGTACTGGTAGGCGGCAATTGCCAACAGATCCTCATCCGATTGCGCAGCTTCAAGTACTTCAAGCCCGCCTTGCGGCATAGAGAATGGGTTGTGACTGAAATCAACTTTCTTATTGTCTTCATCCCACTCATACATCGGGAAATCGACGATCCAGCACAGGCGGAACACCCCTTGCTCGATCAGGTCGAGGTTCTCTCCAACCTTGGTGCGCGCCGCGCCTGCAAGTTTATAAGCGTCCGCTTTCTTACCGGCTGAGAAGAACACGCCGTCGCCATCACTCAGGCCCGTATGCTCGAGGAACGCCTTAAGATGTTCTGCCTCAAAATTCTTTAGCGTTGGATCCTGACTAATAACATTACCCTCATCACCCTTGCGAAGACGCGCAAAGCCTAGGCCCGGTGCCTGCATCTCTTTCTTCGCCCACTTGTCGAGCTCGTCGAAGAATTTACGGCTTTGGCTTTCAGTTGCCTTAGGCGCAGGAATCGCAATGACCTTGCCGCCGCCTTTGATGATTTTTGCGAATATGCCGAAGCCAGTTTTGCTGTCGTCAGCGAAAAAGTCTGTCACATCAACGAGTTCAATCGGGTTTCGAAGGTCCGGCTTATCGCTGCCATACTTCGCCATTGCCTCAGCATATGGAATGCGTGGGAATGGCTCGCTCGGAACAACACGCCCCTTCCCTTTCCAATCCGCAAACTCTTCAAACACGCCGCGCATGACGGGCTCGATCGCTTGGAAGACATCTTCCTGCGTGACAAAACTCATCTCAATATCGAGTTGATAGAATTCGCCGGGCGACCGGTCGGCGCGTGCATCTTCATCGCGAAAACAGGCTGCAATCTGGAAATATCGATCAAAGCCGGACACCATAAGAAGTTGCTTGAACTGCTGCGGCGCTTGCGGCAGCGCGTAGAATTGACCGGGATGCAGACGGCTTGGCACAAGGAAATCCCGCGCGCCCTCCGGCGAAGACGCCGTCAGGATCGGTGTCTGATACTCAGTAAAGCCCTGCTCAACCATGCGCTGACGGATCGACGCGATCACTTGCGCCCGCAGAATCATATTCGCGTGCAGCGTCTCACGACGCAGGTCGAGGTAGCGGTGCTTCAGGCGAATATCTTCGGGATAGTCCGGCTCGCCAAACACAGGTAATGGTAATTCAGCCGCTTCAGATTGAACGCTTGCCTCTTTGATTCGAACCTCAATCTCACCCGTATCGAGGTTTGGGTTCACGAGGTCTTTCGCACGCTCAATCACCTCGCCTTCAACCGTGATGACACTCTCCGTGCGCAAGCGTTCAACGACCTCAAAGGCAGGGAAATCCGGATCAAAAACGCACTGGGTGAGACCATAATGGTCGCGCAGGTCGATGAACATAACGCCGCCATGGTCGCGACGGCGGTGCAACCAGCCTGAAAGCTTTACAGTTTGACCGACATCGGACTGGCGAAGTTCGCCGCAAGTGTGGCTGCGATAGGCGTGCATGTGACGCTCCATTAGAAGGACAAATCAAACGCGGCTTAAGACGCAGGCACACCGCCACGTCAAGGCTCTGTGGTGATATCCAGTATCGTTCTAAAAGTTAACCACCTTTTCAGAGACTCGGAGGCAAGGTATAAATATGAATCAGCGAACCCGACCTGCACCAGCACAAGCCAAGCCCCCCTTGGCCAATGGCAAAGCTGAAGAGAAAAAGACGTTCACCCGTAACAGGTCGGTTGGATACGTTGTCTCTTGTGACGGAACGCAAGCCCGTATTGCTGCGGTCTCAGGCTCTCATAACGAATCAGAGGACTATTGGGCGGTTGGTCAGCAGATTTCCATTCAGGTCGAACAAAATCGTGTCGTCGGCCTTCTACATAAGGTTTTAGCCGACGAGGAAGAATGGAAAGAGGGCCAACCCAATCCAATTACGCTGTGCGTAGAACTCTCTGGTGAGGTGAGAAGCAATGATAGAGGCCAGATGTATTTCTCATCCGGCATTTCGAAATACCCACACATGGGGGCCATTGCGCACCGTATCCGTAAGGCTGACCTGACGACGATCTACAAGTCCTCCGATCCAACAGCGGTGACAGTCGGCAGCCTCAGTCAGAGCCGAGATATCCCCGCGGTTGTCTCTGTAGACGCCCTTCTCTCGCGTCACTTCTCTGTCGTTGGAACAACCGGTACCGGTAAGTCTACCGCCGTTACATTGCTCCTCCATTTGATTACAGAACGGCGCCCAAAGCAGCGCATTCTGATCCTCGACCCGCACAACGAATACACCAGTGCCTTCGGGGCCAAAGCAAACACAGTCACGGCTGAAACACTTGATCTGCCGTTCTGGCTGCTAAATCTGGAAGAAGTTGTTCAGGTCATCTTCAGAGGCCGGGAAGAAATTGCCGAAGAAGTCGACGCACTACGTGAGTTCATTCCCAAGGCAAAACTTCTGTATCGCGATGGCAAATCCAAAGGCATCCGTCGGCAAACGACCGGGCAGAACGGTGTGACGGCAGATACCCCAATTCCATACCGTCTGGCAGACCTCCTAGGCCTATTCGAAGAAGAAATCGGGTCATTGGACGGTGCATTACGCCGCCTGACGCTTCGTCGTTTGAAAGCACGCATCGAAGCGACCGTGAATGATCCGCGCTTCTCGTTCATGTTTGGCTCTCACAATGCACAGGACCGTATGTCTGATGTCCTCGGCAACATCTATCGGATGCCAATTCAGGGAAAGCCGATCACCGTCTTTCAAATGTCAGGCATCCCATCCGAAGTCGTCAATTCAGTCGCCTCCGTTCTATGTCGCCTCGCATTTGACCTAGCTCTAGCAAGTGACTCGCGTGTTAAAACGCTTGTCGTCTGTGAGGAGGCTCACCGCTACATTCCTGCCGATGTCTCATCAGGGTTTGCACCAACCCGTGCTGCAATCGCGCGTATCGCGAAAGAAGGCCGGAAGTACGGCGTGGCTCTTGCGGTCATCACACAGCGCCCGAACGAGCTTGATCCAACGATCCTCTCTCAGTGCAACACGATCTTTGCGATGCGCCTCGGTAACGATGCAGACCAGGACGTTATGACCAAAGCCATTTCAAACGGATCGCGTTCCTCTCTCGCCTTCCTGTCATCTTTGGCGGATCGAGAGTGCATCGCCTTTGGTCGCGCGGTTTCGACCCCGATGCGCATGATTTTCCGCACCCTTGCGGTAGCTGCACGCCCATCAAGTCAGAATGTTCACGAAGATGACTATAGTGACGGCGCAGAGAGCGTGAACGTCAACGACGTTGTCAAATCGATGCGTGGCGGGGACAGAAATGACGATGATCTGACCGTCGAAGGAACCGATTGGGTCGTTAAAGTCGACGACTCCAAATTCGAAACAAGCGCTATTCCGGAAACACCACCCGAAACAAAACGGGCCCTGGCTTCTTTGCGCAAATAGCGCCCAGCGCAGTGTAAAACTCGCCAAACCCGCAGAACATCACTATGAGCGCGCAAATGCACAAAGACGCCCTCATCCCCATCACAAGACAAGAAGACCTAGAAACGGCTTGCGAGACCTTGGCGCAGTCGGACTTTATCTGCGTCGATACCGAGTTTCATCGTGAAACGACCTACTGGCCGCAGCTGTGTCTGATACAAGCCTCCTGCCCTAGGTATGAGGTCATGATTGACCCTTTGGCTGACGATCTGGATATCGGCCCTTTTCTGTCTTTGATCACTGAAGAAACACGCGTGAAAGTCTTTCATGCCGCGCGACAGGATTTGGAGATCTTCAATCGCTTGATTGGTCACCCCCCTGCCCCGGTGTTTGATACACAAATTGCCGCCATGGCGCTCGGAATAGGCGACTCGATTTCATACGATAATCTCATCCAGCGCGTGCTGAAAAAGAAGCTCGATAAGACCAGCCAGTTTACCGATTGGACGAGACGGCCTCTCACAGAGAAGCAGCTTGCCTATGCGCTAGGGGACGTCACTTATCTGCGTGACGCTTACTTGAAAATGGTACAGCGTCTTGAAGCTCAAGACCGTACGCATTGGGTCCGAAGTGAGATGGCCGAACTGGAAGACCCGGGCCTCTATGATGTTTCACCAGAAAACGCCTGGAAACGCCTCAAACTACGTAAGCCGCAGAAAGAATACGCTGCCGTCTTCGCAGCCGTCGCCGAATGGCGGGAACAAAAAGCTCAGGGTTTCAACAAACCAAGGCGTCGAATTCTGAAAGACGATGCCATTCAGGAAATCGCTGATCAGAAACCCCTATCAGAGAGAGCTTTTGATCGCCTAAGGGCGGTCCCAAAAGGATTCATCCGTTCCAAATACGCTGAAGGCCTGGAGGAAACCGTCCGGGCCGCACTTGAAGACCCTACCGCATACGCACCCGATATGCCGAAGCGCAAGCAGAATCCCGAAACGCCTGCTGGCGCGCCTGACATGCTGAAAGTCTTACTCAAAGCCGTCAGTGATGACGCCAATATCGTTCCTAGACTGATTGCGAACGCGGCAGACATTGAAAAATTGGCGCGCGGTGAAACGGGTGACGAGATTGCGGCTATGTCGGGTTGGCGTTACGATTTGTTCGGCCGAAAAGCTCAGGATCTACTCTCAGGTAAACTCGCCATATCATTTGAGAATGGGCAGGTTCGACTTTTCGAACTCAACACTGATTAAAAACCGCCACCCGTCTTGAATCCTCCACGCCCTTTCCGTGAAGATGGCATCCGTGATTTTCGCTTTTTAGAAGCAGATGGGAAACTCGTTCGCCGTCCTCGCCGCGATCCGCCAGAATAGCCGCCAAAACCACCCCCACCGCGTATCATCTCGCGTTCGACTTCGCGTGCAATCTCTCGCCCAATATCTCCTAATATTTCAGGCAATCCTAAAGTCGCTTGTCGTCGTGACCCGCCAAACCCATAACCCGCTTTAGGTTTTCGGCGCTTCATATTTCGCCTTAATCGGCTGAAAACCGCATCTGCGCCTGATAGTCCTTGCATAAGATCGGCGAGCGCTTCATTAAAGGTATGTGACCGGAGTTGCGCATAGTGGCTATCCATCTGGGCGGCTTTGAACTTGCGCCTTAGCACTTCGAATTCCGATAGATCCTCTTGCAACTGTAGTGGTTTGGACCTGCGCCGCTCCGCAGAGACATCAAGGTCCAATTCCTCCGTGCGCAAGGCGACAAGGTTATCGACGAGGTCGTCATCCCGTTTCGTGACGGTTTCGGCCGCCAGTTCCCGCAAGTCTTCAAAGGCGAACTTCTTCAATCCCTCTGCGAGTACGGTGCGTGCATCCTGGATCGGCCCTTTCTCACCAGCGATCAGACTATGATAGGTTGCAATAGTGGAACGATGCGCGTCTTCACTTTGCTCAATGGCTTTATCCAGCTGTTCAAGCTCTGTGCGTAAGGTGGAAATTTTCTTGCGCGCATCCTCTGTTCCGGCATCATCCAGAGCCTTCTGCTCCGCAGCTTCAAGAGCCTCTCTTGCAACAGCGACATCCACTTCTTTATCTTTCAGATGTTGCTCCAACCAGGCCGGTATATCATTCAGTCGCTGATAGTTTGCCCTCGCATCATCATACTTGCAGAGCTTGGCGACCCAGCCGTCAAGCATTTTAAAGAGGCCGCCTCCTTCGTACTCGGTCGTGCGGAACCCTCGTTTCCAGAGATACATGAAAAGCGGGTCTTGCTCATAAGGCTCACCTTTTTCATCCCGTTCATCACGCGCAACAGAGAGCTTCTCTCGAGCGCGATGCGCAACGGACTCAGCATCATCAAAATTCTGAACCAGCTCCTGATAGATAGGGTCCTTCGACAAGGCCGCTTCAACCTCGGCAACGAGCGTTTCATAGGCTTCAACGGTATTTGCGAGAGACGTATTCACCTCAACGCGCTTGTCTTCCAGATGTTTTAGATGATCCTGTGCCGCATCAATGGCCTGCTGTTGATCAGCAACGCTTTTATCATGCTTGCCAAGGAGGGCCAGAGCTTCACGGTGGACCCGATCGAGGTCTTCAACACCGTTCTCATCCAGATATTGCAGACGAATATCCGCCAGTTCTTTATAGGCCAGAAGTTGTTCATCGCGCACTTCTGTTTGGCGACGTTCCTGCACTTCTTCTTCGGTGACAGCATCCGATAAACGCCGGCGCAAAAGGGCGATAGAGCGGTCAATTTCCTCCAAAGCGTCGCGTCCTGAAATGGTCTTACTCATCCTACCACTCCAAAATCGCGCCGCCGGGCGTCTCGACTGTGTATTCAGGCGCTAGCTGCCCGCTCTCTTTTTGGCCGATAATTGCATCCTGAATGATCAAATCGTCACTTTTGTCGGCTGCGACACGATCGAATGCTGTCTGACTGACCCGCTGGCCCCAACGCGAGACACGCGCAGATGTTTGGTCCTCTTCACTCATAATCGGAACCGTCACTGTCCCACCGGAGGGGCGAACGGCTTCGACAATAAGATAATAATTGGTCACACCCGGGGCATCTTCATTGATCCTGAAAACGCCGGAACGCGGCTCGTCGGGTCCATACACCACACGGACATCGTAACTAACGCTGATATCGCCGCGAAGTTGTTCGAGAGATGCCAAAGCCGATCTGGCTTCGCTGGCTTGTTGAGCACGAGCCGCCGCTATGCCGTCCTGATAATAGGTTTCCGCGAGCCGGTCTGCAGCATCGCTTTCACTGATCTCCAAAACAGCGTCACGCGCTTGTGCGAGGTCTGCTGGAAGCGTCTCTGCCAATTCCACTTGGAGCGCTTCAGCACGTGCCTTCTGCGGTCCGGCAATCCCGAATTGATAGACGCCCAGTCCAACCGCAATGGCGGCAACGGCTCCTGCGACGGGTTTCCACCAACGATCCCGAAAGACATAAATCTTCGCCAGTCGAACACCAAATCCACTCTGGGGTGGTGCATAGCGAAACCGCTGCTCTTCCAACGCTTTCACACCCTGCTCGATCACATGATCAGGAACGTCTATCCCTTGCGCCTCATAGATTTCACGTAACCGGCTGATCAATTCAGCCTTTCGCCCTGTGCGGTCGAGCTCCTTCAGCAAAGCCTGATCACGATGGCGTAGCGTATCCACGACATCCATCGCTATGAGGACTTCATCAAGCGTCTTTTTGTGTTCGACCGTCTGGCTCAACGTGGCTTAACCCCTAAGCCCGGGGGATAAGCGCAAGCGCTGCCCCGTCATTGACCAGCTTGGTGAGGCGGCGCTTGCCGTCTTCGACCGCTTCACGGACTTCCTGACTGTTCTTGGTCGAAAGGTCGCGCATTTCGGCAATGATCGTCTGTGCGCGCTCCTGATAGTTCACGACACTATCAACCAGCATCTTCACAGATGCCGCGGAGACCGTCGGTCCGTAACCCGCGCGAACCGCAGCTTCCTGAACCTGATCACCAATCTCTGCGAGAACTTCCAAGCTTTGATTGACGCCCTCTTTCATCGCCTCAAGCGTCTGCGTGCTTTCATGCAGGCCGTGCATACCCGTAAAGCTGGCCGTCAATGCCGTCAGAACCACCTCATTCGTGGAGAAGAAGCTGACCGATTGCGCGTAAACACGCTCTTTCGCAGTCGTGATCTGCACCAAGCGCGCCATAATCACTTCAGACGTATTGTACCCAATCGTGATATTGTCAGCGAGGTCTTTTGCAATCTGATAGCGCTTATCTTCATTCTGCAGTTCCCGAAGCCGCTCATCACGCGCCAGTTCGAGTGTCGCTCGCTCAGCCGCATCTTCGCCGGCATAAGCCGCCACCGATGCAACCGCTTCATCCACTGCAGAACGTGCTGCCTCAATCTTGCCCTTAGCGGTCTTCTCAACATCAAGCGCAAGCACCTCAGACTGTTTCATTGCACCACGGAAATCGAGATACGCCTCAAGAATATTGCGCTCCCGCTCAATCTGGTTGGCGCTTTCGTCCTGAACTTCGAGGTACAGGTCTTTGATTTTCCCGAAGCGGTCAGCAATATCGCCGCGCGTCATTTTCATCCAGACATTGGAAACGCGCTCAAGTGTCGAAATTTTCCCGTCTGCGTATTGATCGACGAGGCTCTTCGCATCGTCACGGATTGAATTGAACGCTGTGGTGATGCCTTCGTAGCGTTCCCCAATCGTCACGCCCGAGATCTGTTCCCGGACAACATCGTTAAAGACGCTCGCCTGATCCAGCGTCCGGGCAATGGCTGCAACCTTGTCCGGATCCAGATCTGAAATCTGTTCAAGCAAAGCCACAATTGGCGCAGCGCCTTGACCTTCACGATCAGGCAGCAGCCCTAATTCCCGAAGGCCACCCATGGCCTTATCCAGATATTGAAGTGCGCTCGGACTGCTTGTTGTCATAGGAAACCCCTTTTTGATCTCCCTATGATGTATCGACGCGAGCGCGCGAAAACAAGAGCACGCGCAAGCTGACTAGTAACTCTTTGGAAGTCCTAAAACGCGTTCCGCTATGAAGTTGAGGATCATTTCACGGCTCACCGGGGCAATCCGCGCCAGCATCGCTTCGCGCATATAGCGTTCAACATGATACTCACGCGCATAGCCCATACCACCATGGGTCAGGACGGCTGTCTCGCACGCATTGAAGCCTGCTTCGGTGCCAAGATATTTAGACGCATTCGCCTCAGCCCCGCATTCTTTGCCCTGATCGAATAACGCCGCTGCTTTATAGGCCAGAAGCTCCGCTGCTGATAGTTCCGCCCACGCTTTCGCAAGCGGATGTGCAATCCCCTGATTCTGGCCAATTGGGCGATTGAACACCACGCGCTCATTTGCATAGGTCGTCGCCTTCTCAAGCGCGGCAAAGCCAAGCCCGATACTCTCAACAGCAAACAGCACTCTCTCAGGATTCAACCCTTGAATGAGATATTTAAATCCAGCGCCTTCTTCCCCGATCAGGTGCTCCTTCGGTACCTCAAGGCCGTCAATGAACAGCGTATTACACTCAACGGCTTTGCGCCCCATTTTCGGAATCGGATTGGCTTCAATCTTTCCACGGTCGAAATCGGTATAGAACAGTGAAAGCCCAAGATACGGCTTCGCACACTGATCCTTCGGCGTCGTACGCGCAATGATCAGGATTTTGTCCGCGCGCTGAGCACCGGTCGTCCAAACTTTGCGGCCCTCAATCGTATAGCCGGAATTTGTCCGCTCCGCCTTAGTCTCAAGAGATGACGTATCCAATCCGCTATTAGGCTCGGTCACAGCAAAACACATCTTCTCCTGACCGGAGATAATCTTCGGCAGATTTTCCTGCTTCTGCTCTTCGTTGCCAAACTTTTCGAGTGGTTTAGGCCCGAAAATGTTCAGATGGATCGCTGATGCGCCTGAATACCCGGCACCGGACCGCGTCACCGTCTGCATCATCAGGGACGCTTCCGTCAGGCCGAGCCCCGCTCCACCATATTCCTCAGGAAACGCAATACCCAACCAGCCACCATCGGCCATCGCATCACAGAATGCTTCAGGCCATTCGCCGGTCTCATCGGTGTTCGCCCAGTATTCGTCGTCAAACTGCGCAATCGTCTTCTCGACACCGTCCTTGATCGCCAGTTGGTCGTCACTCATCTCGTGAATCGCGTGCATGATATTCTCCTGTCAGACTTGGCTTAAAAGCCTGAACTAGAGACGTCCACTCTCATCATGCGTCTCTGCGACACCACGCAGCGGGGAGAACGAGTCCAAGAGCGGGTGTCGCCGCCCGTCCAGGATCAAATCAGCCATGATTCCAGCGGTTATCGGCGCGAGTAAAATTCCGTTCCTGTGGTGACCCGCAGCGACATAAGTCTGCCCGTCAACCTGCCCCAGATATGGCGCGTGATCCGGTGTTCCCGGACGCACACCGGCCCAACTCTCTATTACTTTTCGACGCGCTAAGTCGGGAAACAATCGCGCAGCCTTTCCGATCAAACCGCCAATATCGCTTTCATCCACCCGGTCGCGCACGGTTTCCGGTTCCATTGTGGCGCCAACGATAATTCGGTCAGCCTTGGGCGCGATATAGACGGACCCACATCGCACGGGCATGCTTGGGTCGACCTCGTGACGTTCCAGAGACACCATTTGCCCACTGATCGGTATTATGGGTAGGGAGGATCGTATTAGCTCGTTGGATTGCCAACCTGCCGTTATGAGTTTAGCACCCGCGATATTCGCGGAGCTGATTTCCGCAACCGTAATCAGTTTGTTTTCCTCACACGCCACAACCAGCGCACCGAGTGTGTTTCGATTATCAACCTGTGTATCTGTCGGCAGTTGCAAACCTGAAAATGCGTCACCTGGTAACATCGAGTCTTCAATGTCCCGCCAAGGCAGGCTTTTAGATGAAAGCGTATCTCGTATCGCTTTTAGCCGATTGGCCTCCACCTCATCCGTCGCAACAACCACCGAAGGGGTGTCATCATATCCCGCATCCATCCCCGACAAGTGAGTCAGGTGCGCACCCCACTCCGGCCAAAGCCCAGCACTTTCCAAGCACAGGTCAAATAAATCCGAGTGAACGTCGCTCCGCCCAGCAGCCTCAAACGCTGGTGCAATCATTCCAGCAGCTGCCCAGCTCGCGCCACGTGGTGGCCAGACGGGATCGACAAGGACCACACGCGCGCCCCGCTCAGCCATCTCTAAAGCGCAGGATAGCCCGATGATTCCGGCGCCACGGATCACACAGTCAGCTGGTTTTGCAGTCGATGCCATGGAGCCTGCCTAGCAAGCGTATTCGCCTTGACCAGAACCAAACACACAATCGAGCTATGCCAGAACGTCTATGCCCACGGCGGGCAGATCAACATGATAGGAAAAATCTCATTGCGAAACATTCTCAGCAATGCCAGATAGCGGGCATGAAAACGCTAGCGATGACCCTATCCGTGAGCCTGCTCGCTTTAGCAGCCTGCTCCGGCGCGAATGAGACGTCCGAGACTGAAAGGGTTGCAGCCCCGGAAGCGCCCCCACAAAAGCTGCAAATCTACAGCGCCCGCCACTACGATTCCGACCAGCTTCTGTACGATGCTTTTGAGGAACAAACGGGTGTTGTCATTCAAGTTCGCGAGGGCAACTCGAACCAACTTCTCGAAACAATGAAGGCTGAAAAAGACAGCAGCCCTGCCGATCTCATTCTGGCGGCTGATGCAGGGGCGCTGTGGCGATTCCAAAATGCAGGCCTGACACAGGCATTCACAACGCCGGCACTTGAAGAAAAAATCCCGGCCTCCATGCGTCAGGAAGATGGCCACTGGTATGGTCTGACAAACCGTATTCGCCTCGTTGCGTATGATCCAGAGCGTATCCAGCCCGAGCAAGTCGATAATTGGGCCGATCTCGCAGATCCTTCCCTTGATGGGGAAATCTGCGTTCGCACCTCTTCAAATATCTATAATCTTTCACTCATGTCAGAGATTATCGACCGTCTCGGCGAAGAGACTGCGCTGGGTTGGGCTGAGGGCGTCGTCGCCAATATGGCGCGTGATCCACAAGGCGGTGATACAGACCAAATTCGAGCCGTTGCTGCGGGTGAGTGCGGCATGGCTATCGTCAATCACTATTACTGGTCCCGCCTCGCGGAGAGCAATGTTGAGCGTGACAAGCAAACCGTTTCTGCAACGCGTCTGATTATCCCTAGCTTCGGTGACGGCGATGGTGCACACGTGAATATCGCCGGCGCTGCCATCACAAAAACCGCCGAAGACCCGGAACTCGCTGCACAATTCATTGAGTTCCTTCTGGAAGATGAAGGCCAAGCTCTCCTGACGAGCGATACAGGCGAAGTCACACTTAAGCGCCTTGGTAATCTCGATCTACCAACAGGTGAGACGACGCCCTACACAGTCAGCTCAACGTCACTTGAAACCTACGGGATCAATCAGGCAGACGCGCAACGCGTTTACGATCTGGCCGGTTGGAAGTAAGACGCGTTCATGAACGCAAGACATGTAAGTTTGCCGCGAGAAGCAGGCCAGCGCGCCGTGTTCCTTCTCGCGGCAGGCGTCATTCTGCTTCCCGTTTTGATGGCCATCTGGTTCGGCTTCACTCAAGGGGGCGGAGATAGCTGGGATCATATCCTCAATAACAGGCTGCTCCCCTACTCGCTCACGACATTGGCAATGCTGGTGATGGTTGGTGCGCTCTGTCTTCTCTTCGCAGTTCCTGCGGCGTGGCTTGTTAGCCGCTACAGGTTTCCGGGGCGTGCGATCTTTTCTTGGGCGCTGATTCTGCCCCTCGCCGTCCCGGGATATGTGATGGCTTATGTCTGGGCGGACCTCACAGATGTCTTTGGTCCTCTGCAAACATCATTCAGAAATATGACCGGCCTCGCCGCGCGTGATTATATATTTCCGGACGTTTTTAATCTCCCTGGCCTATCTTTTGTTCTCGCAAGCACGCTTTTTCCATATGTTTACATTACCGCCCGAGCCGCTTTTTCCCAACAGTCACTCTGCACGCTAGAAGCCGCACGCAGTCTCGGTGCCAGCGCGTGGTCCTGTTTTCTGCGCGTCGCGATCCCTGCAGCACGGCCAGCGATTGTCGCTGGCTTAGCCCTCGCCCTCATGGAAGCTGCGGCGGACTATGGTGCAGCCGACTTTCTCGGCATCCAGACCTTAGGTGTCGGCATCGTGCGCTCCTGGAACAGCTTTGGCGAACCGGCGACGGCCGCGCGCCTTGCCTTAGTCCTGATCTTTATCGCATTTGTCTTCTTGTCGTTGGAAAGGTTCTCACGCGGTCAACAGGGAACTGAGCAAACCAGTGGTCGTTGGCACTCGCCTCAGCCACAGGTATTGGAAGGTCCGTCCGCGATACTCGCGAGCAGCCTTTGCGCCACACTTCTTTTGATCACATTTGTGTTTCCGGTTGGTCGTCTTCTATGGCTCTCAATCGAGCTACGAGAAGTTATGCCGGATATTACTGGGCCTCTGATGTCCACGCTCATACTGGCCACAGGTGGAACACTCTTCGCCTTAGTTTGCGCCATTGCGCTAACCCTCTCAACGCGAACATCAGGTCGACAGCTGTCCAGCCTCGCCAGTGCCGCTGGCTATGCAGCGCCCGGAACCGTGCTGGCCTTGGGTGCTGTACTGCTTCTGTCGTCAGTGAACATCCCGCTCGCAGGTCCTTTTGCGATCTTCATTCTGATCTGGCTCTATGCCAGCCGCTTCACCGCGGCAGGTACAGGTCCGCTCGAAGCGGCGCTTTTGCGTGCGCCCAATTCAATCAACAGCGCTGCCAGAAGCTTGGGAGTTTCGAAAACAAAGCGCCTGCTTTCAATCGACCTGCCGCTATTACGTCCCGGCGTGTTCGCAGGGCTCCTCATCCTGTTTGTAGAAACCCTGAAAGAGCTGCCCGCGACTTTAATGCTTCGGCCTTTTGGCTGGGACACACTCGCTGTCGAAGCACACAAATACGCCATTGATGAGCGCCTCGCGCAGGCCGTTATGCCGTCGCTCCTGATTACACTCGCAGGACTTGCACCGGTGCTCTTGCTTTCATGGCAGATGTCGCGTTCACGTCGCCTCAATGACTAAACAAGCCTCTCTCACGCTGAAGTCACTGCATAAGCGGTATGGCAAAGTGACGGCTGTGTCGGATGTCAGCCTCGACCTGCACGCCGGAGAGATTACAGCGCTGCTCGGACCATCCGGGGCAGGCAAATCAACACTTCTGCGCCTGATTGCAGGTTTAGAATATCCGACATCCGGCGAAATCTCGTCTAACGGTCAGGCACTTTCGTCGCCAAAATCGATGATTCCGCCCGAGAAGCGCGGAATAGGCCTCGTGTTTCAGGATTTCGCATTGTTTCCAAACATGACAGCCGCGCAAAATGTCAGCTTCGGCCTTAAGACACTCAGCAAAGCAGAGACATCCGAAGTCACCGCAAAGTGGCTCGACGCCCTGGGTATCGCGCACAGATCAGATGCCTATCCGCATCAGCTCTCCGGGGGTGAACAACAACGTGTGGCGATCGCCCGCGCAATCGCGGCTAAACCTACTGCCATCATGATGGATGAGCCTTTCTCCGGCCTTGATCCAGATAATCGTGACGCTGTGCGCAACGTCGCTTTAAAGGCCATCCGCGCAGCCAATATACCAGCCCTACTTGTAACGCACGATCCTGAAGAAGCGCTCGCACACGCAGATCAGATTGCGATCCTAGAAAACGGTCACCTCCTACAGACCGGAACGCCTGATGACCTCTACACACATCCGGTCTCAAAAACTGTCGCCAGCGCCTTTGGTACGCTTCATACTTTGAACGTAAGCGATATCCCAGATGCGTGGCGATCAATCTTACCCAAAACCACAACGACGCTGTTCTACAGATCAGAAGCCTTCCAAATAGATGTCAGCGAGACAGCGCGTACAGCAAAAATCGAGACGATGGCACGCGTCGGCGCGACCCACAGGATAGACGCGACATTAGAGAATGGCTCTGCAATAACGCTCACAGACGTTCTCGGCACTGAGCTTCAAAAAGGCGACACGATCTCTATCACACCACGCCCATCGCTCTTCTACGCTTTCTGACATTTCCGTCATAGACAGCAAACGGCCTCGCCAAAGACACAAAGCCTGATTATTCTAGAATATCAGTTGAAGAGGGTCACATGCCCAATCTGTTGAAAATGCTCGCCGCGACGATCGCACTGCTTATCGCAGCTGCGCAAAGCGCCAATGCTCAAGGTCTTATCCGCGATGCAGAAATCGAAAAGATTCTGCGCGAGTGGACCAACCCGATCCTGGAAGCGGCTGAACTCGAACCAAACGACGTCGGGCTTTACATTATCAATGATCGAAGTCTAAACGCGTTCGTCGCGAATGGGCAGCGTATCCACCTCCACGCAGGCTTAATCATGGCCGCGGACAACTCCGCGCAAGTTATAGGGGTCATCGCACACGAGACTTGCCATATTGCTTGCGGGCACACAGTGACACGGACACGTGCAGCACAGGTCGCCTCGCGCCCCGCTCTTATTTCCATTGGTCTAGGCGTTCTTGCGATCGCAGCCGGGGCTGGTGATGCAGGCGCAGCTCTGATCGCTAGCTCGCAGCAATTCGCCGCGCTCAATTTCTTCGTTCACACCCGTGCTGAAGAGGCCATGGCCGATAGTGAGGCCATCCGATACCTTGAAGCCCTTGGTTGGAATACAAGCGGCATCAGCCAGTTCTTCGAGAAGTACCGCTATCAGGAAGTGCTCTCTGAAGCGCGCCGTTACCCCTACTTCCGCACCCACCCCCTCGCCTCGCAACGTGTGCGGACAACACGAGCGCTCTCTCAAGACACAGGCCTCAACGATATTCCGCTCAATGAAACACGTGAACGCCAGTTCCAGATGATGAAGGCCAAGTTCGTCGGCTTCCTGGAGCCCCCTGCTCGCGTTTTCAACGAATATCCACCAACCGATGTTTCAGAGCCAGCACGCTATGCCCGCGCGATTTCAGCAATGCGCTCTGCAGACCATCGAACTGCGTTAATCGAAGTCGAAGAGTTGATTAAAATCGATCCGGAGAATCCTTACTTTCACGAACTCAAAGGCGACATTTTGATGGATGACTTCCAAGCCAGTGAAGCCGTCATCGCCTATGAAAAAGCGCGTGAATACCTGCCTGACAATTCTCTGCTTAAAATTTCTTATGCGCGTGCCAGACTGGCACGGGAAGAACCGGGCGATCTTGAAGCCGCAGAACTCACCCTCCGCGATGCCTTGGCATTCGAACCGGATAATGCATTTGCTTGGCGGGAACTGTCCATCGCCTATGAAAAGCAGGACAAGCGTGCATTGGCCCAGCTGGCGACAGCTGAGTCGCGCTACAATATTGGCGATTATCCAAATGCCTACGGGTTCGCGATGCGCGCGATCCGGGAATTAGAGCCGAACACGCCTGCGTGGCGACAGGCTTCTGATATCCGCAACGCAACAGATCCAGCGCTGCCCGAGAATGAAATCTTCTGGCGTCGTCGCCGCTAATCACGGCTTTGTCAGCGTTTGATGCCTTGCCGGTTCATCTCTGCGAAAGCATTTCCGTCCAAATAGTTACATGAGTCTTTTCTGGAGCTAATGATGCAAAAATTTCTTCCAACTTTGGCTGTCGCAAGCGCCATCGCTCTGATCCCTGCCTGCGCGCAACAATCCGTTGAAACAGCTGATAAAGAAGCCGTCGAGCAAATTGTACGCGACTACATTCTGGAAAATCCGGAAATTATTGAAGAAGCCCTGATCGCGCTCCAGGAAAAGCGGGAGGCCGAAGAGCAAGCCGCCACGAGCGTGGCGTTCGCTGCAAATGCGGATGCGCTCTTCAAGACAGCCTCAGACTACTCCATCGGTCCCGCTGACGCTCCTGTCACCGTTGTTGAATTCTTCGACTATCGCTGCGGATTCTGTAAGCGCTCCACCGAGTGGGCCATGAACCTCTCAGACAGCTATGACGGCCAGGTCCGCGTTGTTTTCAAAGAGCTTCCAATCCTCTCAGCCGAAAGTGAGAAAGCGGCGCTCGCGGCACTCGCTGCGGGTAAACAGGACAAGTATTTCGACATCCATCGCACTTTGATGGAACTTGATAACAGCTCCGGCTTTGACAAAGCTGCAATTGACGGTGCTGCCGAGGCAGCCGGCGTCGATGTCGCAAAAATGCACGCGGACATGGACTCGGTGGACGTCCAGAGACAGCTTGCGGAAATGAAATCGCTGGCGCGCACGCTGAATATCACTGGCACGCCAACCTTTGTTGTAGGAACCTCACAGGTGCCCGGAGCGGATCAAAATGCTGTACGCGCTTTGATTGATGCGGAACTGGCTGCGCTAGATTAGGCCGGCCAGAGGCGAGGATGGGTCGGCATAGCGTTTCCGACCCATCCTCCCGGCTAAATACGCTTCTCGACCTGCAATAACGGCGTGCTTCATAGCACTTGCCATTAAGATCGGGTCTTTGGCTTCAGCGATCGCAGTGTTCATCAGGACGCCATCGCAACCAAGCTCCATCGCCTGCGCGGCGTCAGAGGCTGTCCCGACGCCAGCATCAACAATTACGGGCACCCGCGACTGTTCTACAATCAGTCGGATGTTCAGTGGGTTCTGAATGCCCAATCCAGAGCCTATCAAACTTCCCAGAGGCATAATCGCGCAGCATCCAGCGTCTTCCAGTTTGCGAGCATAAACGGGATCGTCAGAGCAATACACCATGACTTCAAAACCTTCGGCGATCAGCACTTTTGCCGCTTTCAGCGTCTCTTCCATATCGGGATACAGTGTCTTCTGATCAGCGAGGACTTCCAGCTTCACAAGGTCCCATCCGCCAGCCTCACGCGCCAAGCGCAGTGTTCTTAAAGCGTCTTCAGCAGTGAAACACCCGGCTGTGTTCGGCAGATAGGTAAACTCTTCCGGTGTCAGGTGATCTTGCAACCGTTCTTCATCCGGGTTCGACCAGTTTACCCGTCGCAGAGCCACCGTCACCATCTCGGCCCCAGCGGCGCGCGCTGCTTCCGCATTTTGCTTGTAAGATGCGTATTTCCCAGTGCCAACGATTAAGCGCGAGGCGAAAGAGTGTCCTGCAACGATCAAGGGCGCGGCTGGTGTCGAAGAATCTGTATCTGTCATCGGCACGGCTTACTCTTCCACCCGCAAAGGTTCAAGGCAGCATGTTTGTTGCCCGAAACTTAAGGTTTTAAAGCAAGTACTGCGCAGGCTTTCCTAGGGTCGCTCAGCCGGTGGCGCAAACGCTTTGCCGAAGAAAAGACTATTGGAGAACAAGCGCTTTGTGCCCAACCAATACGCGCGGAAATTTGGATTGTCGGCGAAAAGGATCACAGAGCCCGCGCCAACCCGCTCGGCTGACAACATACCCTTTCCTGACAGGTTCTCTAAATTCGCCTCAGATGCGTATCCTGAAGCGAGCGGCTCATCACTGTAGCGAACGACGAGCCCAAATGGATTATCACCGGGCTCAAAGCCTTTCTCGCCTTCTTTGTGGATAAAGATGTCTGAGCCTTCATAGCCAAAACCGAGCGGGTGGGTTGGGTCAATCACACCCGCGAAGACGGCGCCACTGATGCGTTCTTCGCGATCATAGTCGCGCTTATCTTCGTACGCGACCGGTTCAGGCGGCCCGTCGTCCTCATCTTCTTTTGCCTTGTCGTCCTTCTCGTCTTCGCTCTCACGCTCAACGCCCA
Organism: Pseudomonadota bacterium; assembly: GCA_038746145.1. GTDB lineage: Bacteria > Pseudomonadota > Alphaproteobacteria > Caulobacterales > Hyphomonadaceae > Henriciella. Next base: position 246,277 of record JBCDKW010000003.1, on the reverse strand, counting down.
GCATTTCAACGTCCGAGAAGCCTTTGGCCACGGCCCACTCTGCACCCTGCTGCGTTCCGATAAAGACACCACCACTGCGAATCCATGACTTCAGCGCCGTCACGACCGTGTCAGAAACACCTCCATAAGAGCCGCCAACCGCGATCACATGGGTGTGGTCTGCAAAATGGCTCGCGCGTACATCGGTCACGTCAATCAGTGTCACCGGAATGTGCAGCATCTTATCGAGATAATGCCAGACCTCTCCGGCGTCGTTGTCCGACACGCCGGCGCGACCGCCAGTACGCCCTGTCAGCAGAAGCACTTTCGGCTTCGTTAGCGCGGCCGCCTGAAATCCACCGAGATCGGATCCCTGAAGGGTTCGAGACGTCAGCGCTGCGTGGACCGTTACGCCATCTTCCTCGACTGCACGAACAATCAGCTCATAAATCTCATCCGGCGTCATATCCTGTCGGCGCACGGGCACCATGACTGCCCCGCGTGGTACCTCCACGCGCCCGCTCGGCGTCTCCAGCGTAACCGGATCAGGCAAGACTTTCGCCCGCAAATCATACCGCAAAATCCGGTTCACAGATTTCGGTGCATTAAAGTGCGACCAATCGATGACGTAGGCTAAAACCCCTGAATCCGGGCTAACCGGAACGCGAGGCTTTGTAAGACCCTCCGGCGTTGCAGCAACGCCAATGCGTGCTCGCCCAGCTTGACCCGCGCTGAGGGCATCATGGCTCAGTCCAAAGGCATAAGGCAGCGTCCATCCCGACACATCATAAAACGCGACCAGATCTTCTGCGGGTGTCTGAACTCCAAACACGCCTTCGACCAAGGCATAACGCGGCTGATCCAGAGAGACGATCGCACTACGGCCCGCCTCATAGACTTGGCCATCGACAGTCAAATTGCGCTCAAGAAAGTTGACCTCAATCGCGTGCGTGTTGAGCAGATCCAGAAAGCGCGCAAACCGGCCCTGATCATTTGAGGTGAAGATATACGCCTTGGTCGGATTGGCAGCGGCTTTACTCGCAGCATCGCTAAACCAGCGCGACTGGAAATTCTGTAGGCGTTGGCGCTCCCGTGAGGCCTCGGTCAATAATGCAATCGCTGCCTGAAACTGCTCCGAGATTGTTTCGTCATAGCGCTTCAGACCATTGACGCTATCCTGAACTGTGCCGCGCGCAGAACTTTGTTCGAAAAGGAACGGCACAGCCCCCAATAGCCCCGGATAGCTAGACCCATATCCAAGATAATAATCGTCAAACAATTCCTGGCGCACAGTCAGTTGGCCCAGTCGATCAAAAACCGCAAACAGCGTGTCACTCAAGTCGATCGCGATATCGTAAGCTTCCTGGTCGAAGAGCGGATTGACGGTCTCTTCAGGTCCAGGGCTGAAGAAGTAAGTCGAATTGCGCCCCATCTCATGCTTATCGATCACTAAAAGCGGCAGCCAGTTCTGCATGTGTTTGACGAGTCCATGATTTTCCGGCTGCGCGACCGGTAACCACTGCCGGTTCAGGTCAAAGAAATAATGGTTTGTCCGACCCCAGCCGAAATAGCCTTTGCGCTCGCGGTTTGCCGGATAGGGCACAGGCACGCTTGCGCGATGCATGTTCAGCCAGTTCGCCATCCGCGTTGCGCCGTCGGGATTAATCGTCGTGATCATAATGATCAGATTGTCATCCAACAGCGCTTGGGTCGCTGCGTCTTCCGCCGCTGCCAAGTGGTAGAGCAAGAGCGGCATCGAATCGAAAGACGATGGCTCAGACCCGTGCACCCCGTAATTGACCTGTAGAACACCAATATCCACAGCTGGAGCGCTGCCATTCAAGACCGCTTGGCGACCCGCTGAAATCTCATCGAGACGTGCCAAATTCGCCGGACTGGACGCATAAATCGCAAAGATCGGTCGCCCAAACTGGCTCTCTGACACTTGCTCAATCATGATCCGATCAGAGGCTGCATCGACAGCCCGCACATATTGAACGATCGCCTCATGCGGCCAGACAATCTCTCCGACCTCATAGCCGGCCACCTCTGCCGGTTCAGGGATCGCATCATCATAGGCGACATTCGTATTCAGAAGCTCGCCAAGCGGCATCGGCGAATACGGTTCTTCCCCAACAGCCGCAAACACAGCCGTAAATCCTAAACTCAAAACAGCAAAAACCCGAACCAGCACATCACACTCCATCTTGATTGATGTAGACCTAACCTCCTAGACATAAAAAGCTAGGTCAGTTTAGGCCATCATAACTGCTGGTATCGAAAATCCTTGATCCTAAGTTTCAATACGCCAGCGTTGCTACCCATAGCGTACGCCGTCTTACTATTCAGAACACGTTCTTTTCGGGACGTTTGCTAATTCGCCAGGGAGTTGTCGGCGTATGGATTTCACACTTGCTAACTTCTTCGGCGTCATGTCGATCCTTATCGGATTTATTTGCCTGCTTCTAAGTTGTTTTCTGCTGGCAGTCCCATCGCCGCGTCGCCGCCCGAATGAACTTCTTGCTATATTTCTTTTTCTAACAGCACTGGAACTCAGCGTCTGGCTGTGGGGGACGAAAGCAACACTTGATGGCCCCGTCGGTATTGCTTGGACGGCCATAAGTCGTCTTCAAATGCCCGTCTTTTTCTTTTTCTTTACGGCAACATGCTACTCGGATTTTCGGTTTAAGCTGCACGACGTCTACCATCTTGTTCCATCAGTACTGGTTGTGATTTTCAGTCTGCCTAATGCGGCTAGTCCATTCCTGGTGCTGGCACCCATCAGCGAGGCTTTCCGAATAGGTGGATCGTTCTACTGGTTTGTCTCTCAAATACTATATTTCGCTTATATCGCAGCCATAATCAGCGTTCTAGCGCGGTTCAGTCATGGTTTTCGATTGCAACATGCCGGTGGCCATTCAGAGGTTTTGCTCTGGCTCATTCAACTCACTGCCGCTTCTCTCTTCGCCAGAGCGATCATACTTGCACGCGATGCCTTGAGTTTAACATCTGCGAATACAGTAGTGATAGTCCTGCAAATTGCAGGCGCCTTATTTGCTTTGGCGATAACAACTTGGATCGCGCTGAAGTCTCTTCTGCAGCCACAAATCTTCCGGGACGTCGATAGGCGTTTCCTTAATCTCACCGCGAAAAAGCCAGAGGACACAAACGCCGACTTGAAGAGGCTATTACAGTATGTCGATGGTGAGCAATCGTATCTTGATCCAGACCTCAATCTCGCGAACCTCGCGGATAAGGTTGCGATGACACCGCGAGAATTATCCGAACTCCTCAACCAATCATTGGGCGTACACTTCTTTGACTTCATCAATAACCACCGCATTCAGTATGCCCAAAAGTGCTTACTCAATGACCCGAAACGTTCGATTTTAGAGATTCTTTATGAAAGCGGTTTCAATTCCAAATCTTCGTTCAATACTGCTTTTAAAAAGCATACTGGCATGACACCGAGCGCCTATCGTTCAAGTCAACAGAACGGCTAAGCGTCTGACTTTCAAAAAAGTATGAGTTTATACGAATGCGTACGGTTACGCGTTCTCGGTCGCGATAAGTGCTGCACTCACAGATGTTTTCCTCGAACACAAACGAGGAGACCTTCCATGTTCAAAAGCACGAAAACAAAAATGCTAATCGGCGGTGCTATCGCAATGACCCTTTCTGCCTGCGGTTCTTCTGGCTCTGCGAGCAGTCCGCAGTCAGATGTAAAAACTCAGGCGATAGAAGAAATGCTAGCCCCTTGGATGTCTAATGACGCCCCGGGTGTCTCCGTTGCTATTTCCCTGAATGATGAAACCGTCTTCGCTCAGGGCGCTGGTATGGCCAATCTCGAAAATGATGTTCCGCTTAGTCCGGAAAGCGTTTTTCAAGTCGCGTCAGTCTCGAAGCAGTTCACAGCCTTCGGGGCCCTACTTCTGGTTTCTGAAGGCAAACTGTCCCTAGATGACGACATCCGGCGTTACATCCCTGAACTTCATGAAACGCAGACGCCGGTCACGGTGCGTCATCTGCTTGATCACATGAGCGGACTGCGTGAGCGGAACACGCTTGTCCAAATGGCGGGTTGGCTCGACGACGACATTTTAACCGAGTCGAGGATGTTAGAACTCGTCTCGCGTCAGTAAGGACTTAACTTCGAACCCGGCCAACAAGTCGAGTACAGCAATACCGGCTACGCCCTTCTCGCGGAAATCATATCACGCGTTTCTGGCCAGAGCTTTCAAAGCTTCATGCAAACGCGCATTTTCGAGCCACTAGACATGACATCATCGCGCTTCCTCCAAACCCGCAATGATGTGATCAAGGGTCTTGCGACGTCTTACTACCCCGCTCAAGAGGGCTTTGGAAAAGTTGTCGTTGCCAATCAGGTATACGGATCAACAGGGCTCTATACGAACACAATAGACCTTCTGAAGTGGGCGGAAAACTTTGAGACCATGAAAGTCGGTTCCTTGGACGTCTTTGAAATGATGGCAGAGAGATCCAATGCTGCGAACGGCCAAGACTCTACATTCGCCCGAGGGCAAGAGTTGCGCATTTATAATGGCCTTGAAACCTGGTCACACGGCGGAACAGGCCCGGGCTATCGCGCTTTCCTACTGCGCATTCCAAGCGAAGACTTCGAAGTTTCCATCACCAGCAACCGTACAGACTTCGATACAGCAAAGATGGCTTTTGCCCTCACAGATGTTTTCTTTGAGACGTCCCAGAACTATCAAAAAGAGGACCCCTTAGAATGGACCCCCGCGACGTTCTCTGAACTTCAGCAATATACAGGGGAATATCAGCTACAGCCGGGTCTCATCTTCTCACTAAGAGCGACAGAACAAGGTTTGACGTTTGCATCGCTAGGCGCGTCGCATAACGATTTAGATTCTCTACCCCAAATCGGTCCACGGGAATTCCAGCTTAATCCGACATCTGATCTGGCCCTTGTCTTCGACGAGCCCGTCGATGGGAAGTCAAAAGGACTCGGCTATCGGATCGGTCTACATGGAACGCTCGATGGCCATAGAGTTGAGCTGAGTGATTTTGATGCAAGCGACGTGAAACTGGAAGACTACACAGGCACCTACTTCAGTAAGGAGCTGAACACCCGGTATGAGCTCACACTGGAAGATGGTACGCTTTACGCGGATCACGCACGCCGAGATGCATTTCCAATGACGGCTTACCAACCTGATTTATTTGCGGGTGCAGGACCGCTCATGAGAGTAGAGTTTAAACGCGATGAGGGCCGTGAAGTTGTAGGATTTGTCGCCTCCGCATCACTTGCAGAAGGTGTAATTTTCGAACGCCTAATCGATTAGGCATTCATTTTACATCGAACTGTCACTTTAAATATGTTGGGGGTGGCCCGCTTACCCACCCCCAACAAACTGCACGACTTCCAGCCGGTCACCGTCTTCCAACACTGTGCTGGCATGCTGACTCTTCGGAACGATTTCCAAATTCCGCTCAATCGCAATGCCACGAGGGTCTCCGCCGAGGGTTACAACCAGCACCGATAGGGTCATTCCCGCTTCGACCTCGCGTGTCTCACCGTTCAAGACAATCTGCATATCTGCGGCTCCTGATTTGAACTCTGCTCTTGCCAAGTTACACATTCCATCCCAAACCAAGTGTGACAATGACGCAACACATATTTGTTCTCAATGGGCCAAATCTCAACCTGCTCGGCACTCGCGAGCCTGAGATTTATGGCAGCCAGACTCTGGCCGATATAGAAGCTGATCTGCGCGCGTCAGCAAACGGTGCTGAAATCACATTTCGCCAAAGCAATTCAGAAGGCGAGCTGGTTGATTGGGTTCAGGATGCCGCCAGACATGCATCCAGCCTGATCATCAATGCCGGCGCCTACACGCATACCTCTGTTGCGTTGCACGACGCTTTACGCGCCTGTGCGATCCCGGTGATTGAGGTGCACTTGTCCAATCCAGCGGCGCGAGAGGCATTTCGCCAGACAAATTATGTTAGCCCCTGTGCTGTTGCCACGATTGCCGGACTCGGAGCAGACGGCTATCAGATCGCTTTAGAAGCAGCACTCAGACTGACGAGTTGAGGAAAGACACACGACATGTCCACCAGCAAATCAAAACTCGACGCCGGCCTTGTCCGCGAACTCGCCGCAATCCTACGCGAGGCAGACCTTGGTGAAGTCGAAGTTGAACATGAGGGGCTCCGTATTCGTGTTTCGAAAGCAACGTCTATGACGCCTCCGCCCGCACCACAGATTGTGCACGCTGCACCAGCCGCTGTAGCGCCTCATGCGGCAGCTCCGACGACTGCGGCTCCCGTTGAAACAACAGCGAGCCCCACTCCATCAACTGACAGCCACAAAAACGCGCTAACCAGCCCTATGGTCGGAACTGTGTATCTGTCCGCAGAACCGGGCGCGAAACCTTTCGTCTCTGTTGGTGACAAAGTGAAACCGGGTGACACATTGATGCTGATTGAAGCGATGAAAACATTCAATCCGGTCGACGCGACACAGGCCGGGACGGTCAAGCAGATCATTGTCGGCGACGCTCAACCCGTCGAGTTCGGCGAACCTCTCATCGTCATCGAATAAGGAACAGTCTCGATGATCGAAAAAGTCCTTATCGCCAATCGCGGCGAGATCGCCCTGCGTATCCATCGCGCCTGCAAGGAAATGGGGCTGCAAACGGTTGCTGTTCATTCCGAGGCTGATCGTGATGCCATGGTCGTACGTCTTGCAGATGAAGCCATTTGCATCGGACCTGCCCCGAGCAATCAGAGCTATCTTAAAAAGTCTCAGATTATTGCGGCGGCCGAAATCACGAATGCCGATGCGATCCATCCCGGATACGGATTTCTGTCGGAAAACGCCCAATTCGCTGAAATGGTTGAGGCGCACGATCTCGTCTTTATAGGCCCTACAGCTGATCACATTCGAACAATGGGCGACAAGATCGCAGCCAAGCAGACGATGATTGATGCAGGCGTTCCGGTCGTACCGGGGTCTGAGGGCGGCGTAACCTCGATTGCGGAAGCCAAGAAGGTTTCCAAGAAAATCGGCTATCCCGTTCTCATTAAAGCGGCATCCGGCGGCGGTGGTCGCGGGATGCGCGTTGCGGCGACCGAAAAAGATCTCGAGACCTCTATCAAAGCGGCCAAACAAGAGGCGAAAGCCGCCTTCGGTGATGACGCGGTCTACATTGAGAAATATCTCGGCCAGCCACGCCACATCGAAATTCAGATTATCGCTGATACACACGGAAATGTCTGTCATCTCTGGGAGCGCGATTGCTCGCTCCAACGCCGCCACCAGAAAGTGTTTGAGGAAGCCCCTTCCCCGGCCCTAAATCAAGCGCAACGCGAACAAATCGGATCGATTGTTGCGAAAGCCGTCAAGAAGATGGGCTATCGCGGTGCTGGGACGATGGAATTCCTTTACGAAGACGGCGAGTTCTATTTCATCGAAATGAACACAAGGATTCAGGTCGAACATCCAGTGACGGAAATGATCACCGGGATCGATCTCATTCGCGAGCAGATCCGCGTCGCTGACGGTAAGAAACTTTCTTTCTCACAGGATGATGTCATCCTCGTCGGCCATGCCATTGAGTGCCGGATCAACGCGGAGCATCCGGAAACCTTCGTGCCCTCACCGGGAACAATCACAGACTTCCACCCGCCTGGCGGTCTTGATGTTCGCCTCGATAGCGCTGTGTATTCAGGCTATAAAATACCGCCACACTACGACTCTATGATTGGAAAGCTGATCGTGCATGGCCGCAGTCGTAATGAGTGCATTATGCGTTTGCGCCGGGCATTGGGTGAGATGGTGATCGGAGGGGTCAACACCACTCTGCCGCTCCATCAACGCCTCGTCGAAGCGCAGGATGTGATCGACGGCAACTACGATATCCATTGGCTGGAGCGTTTTCTCGGACTGAAATAGAGGCAAGAATGTCTGAGAGGTTTGGAACGCAAGACCTACTGAATTGCTATAGACGCGGTGTCTTTCCAATGGCGGATTCCCGTCATGATCCGCGTCTTTTCTTGATGGATCCGGATCAGCGCGGCGTGCTTCCACTCAACGCTTTTCATGTTCCAACAAAGCTTCGGAAAACTGTTCGAAAAAACCCGTTTCGTGTCACCATCGATACGGCCTTCAATCGCGTCATCGAAGCCTGCGCGGAACCCCATAAGGGCCGCCCGTCGACTTGGATAAATGATACAATCCTCAACCTTTACAGCAGCTTGCATAGAGAAGGCCACGCCCACTCACTGGAGTGTTGGAACAACGATGGCGCCCTCGTCGGCGGTCTATACGGTGTTTCAGTCGGCGGGGCGTTTTTCGGCGAAAGCATGTTCTCGCGCGCAACGGACGCATCAAAGATCGCGCTTGTCCACCTCGCTGCGCGCCTGATCGCTGGTGGCTACATTCTGCTAGACGCCCAGTTTCATAACCCACACCTTGAGCAATTCGGCCTCATAGAGCTCGCACGCGAGGATTTCAAAACCGCGCTTCAAATCGCTCTTCGCCAAGAAGGTGATTTCTACTCGCTTGGCTCTAAAGGTTCTGAAAGTGTCTCCGGCGAAACAGCACTGCACTGGATTACCCAGATATCATAGACAGGATGCTCCAGCGCATTCAAACCCGGCGATGACGCAAACATCCAACCGGAAAAGTAGACCGTTGCGTCTACCTTCTCGCTTTCCTCACGTTCCTCATCGGTAATGTCTCGCGGGGCAGCCATGCTTTGAACACGCTTCGAGGTTGCAGCCGTCAGCTTCAAAAACGCGACGCTTTCGGGTGGCTCCTCAGGGGGTGCCTGAAAGCATGTTTCCAAATCGACCCGTAAAGACCCGTAGACCATTGGCTCGCCAACCGTCATCTCAAAGTCCGTTGAGCGTCCTGTAATCTTATCCAAAGCCCTGAGCGTGGCTGTCTCATACTGGCGATACGTCTCATTCGCTAGTGCCGGGGCAGAAAATGTCAGACTCAAAAGTGCGAGACTGGTGAAGGTGCGGATCACTCACCGCCTCCATTGCCCTGAGCAAATGAAGCAAACAGCGTCATTAAATCGACTGAGCCTTGCGCATAAAGCAGTTCATTACATCCGCTATCGCCGAAAATATCTTCACCCTCACCGCATTCCGGAATGTCACCAAAGCCCGGCGCAGGATCAAGGCTGATATACGTCCCGCCAAGCAATCCGTCAGACTGCACGCGCGCCGTTGTCCCGTCGCCTAAAGGAAAAACGGACGCATCCACAGCCATTATAACTTTCGCTTCAACCCGGTCGCGGTCCAATGTCTTCTCTCTGACCGTTCCAACCTTCACTCCGGCCATGCGGACATCGGTGCCACGTTCAACGCCGCTGGCTGAGCTAAAACGCGCTCCAAGCTCAACAGTTTCATCACCTGTGGACGCGTTTCCACCCTGTCCAAGCGCGAAGAAGAAAAAAAGCCCAGCCACAGCCAGCACGCCTAGTCCGACAAGTGTTTCAAAGATCGATTCTCGCATTCGCCTTCATCCTTACTATGCGGTCCGCATGTACCGTGTCTGATCCAGATCGCAAAACCGGCCACTTTCTGTTCATGCTCATGTTTCAAGGCATGAATATGGCGATCGGCTCGCTCCGAATCTAGTTACAACCTCACTAAACAGTGTTTCATCCCTTGTCAGCGTCAGGCTGCAACCGGAGATTTCAGAGATGGTAAGCTCATATGACCCAAAGGCGATCATAGACGCCGCACATGAAGCGGGCCTGACCAGCCAGATCATGCCACTCGCGGACATCTCTCCAGTGTTCGCTGCTCATCACACCGATACCGAGGCCGCAATAGCGGAGACACAAGCCGCAGACATCCACCGCGCCAGCCTTCTAAGCGCTGTGGATGCTCTAGAGACGCTGAGTGACCGACCGAAGAATGCTGAATTGGCCGAGGCTGTGACACAAGGCGTGCCCCTTAAACTCATCGAAGCAGCGCTCATGCAGGATGAAGGCTTCATTGCTTTTACAGACAAATTACGCGCGCAGGCATCGAACTATACCAAATCGGTATCCCTTCACGTCTTAAACGCAACTCAAGCAGACGAGATCAACGCGCTACGCCGAAAAGGACTTAGTCTTCTTATTGGAGAGCTGCCGTCGGACCCACAAACACCCGCAATTGCGATCGATATTTCGCGCCTCGTGACGCCCACAGGCTTAGAAACAGCCGTTTTCAAAGATATCGCGCACGCCGCCAAAGACATACACGGTCAATCACTCGCCATTATTCCCTGTGGCATAAGTGCAGCCCTGATGGCACTAAGCCAATCCTTTGAGACTGAAAACATCACGACACTGCTCAAGCGCTTCGAGGGTCCATTCCTAATCGCACCAATCTCAACAAAGGCACTTCAAGATTTCATTCCAATTACTCAAGGGCTTACGCCCTACCTTTCCCCTGCCCTGCAAGACGATGACAGTTGGGACATCAGCGCGGCTGCAAGGCTAGGTCTCTCCAGCACCGCGCCTGAGGCGCTGGCGCGTCTGGTCACAGAGCTTGAGCAACCTATTCGCTTGCAGACAGTGGAAGGCTTTGACGAGAACACCTTGAAGAAGCGTGGACTATCCGAGCTCGCTATTGAGCGTGTCGAGGATGCACTGAATGAAGGACTGCCGCTGACATCGGCCTTCTCAAGATGGGTTCTTGGCGATGACATTATTTCAGATGAGCTGAACCTGCCAGCTGATGCCTTTGATGCGAATGGTAGCGATCTGCTGCGCGCCATCGGCTTCACGCGCACCGAGATTGTCACGGCCGAAAACGCCCTACAGGATCGTATACCCCAACGCGTCAATGAAACACTCGCATCTTCTGGCCTATTACAGTCCGAAGCCACTAAGCTCGACACAGCCGCAATCCGCGCCGAGACAGGCGCACAAATCATCTCGGAGCACTCTGACGAGATAATAGACGACGATCTAGCCAACACCCCGCTATGGCTTTCTCAACTCAGCCAAAGTCGGGATCAATCTGTCTCCGAACGACTAGCTCACATTGAGGCCTTTGCCGCGGATCTACTCACAGAGACCGTAGAGGATCGCCCGGAACCCCGCCGCTATGCTCAATACGCTCATGTGTCCCGCACGCGGCTACCCGATCGTCGCAAAGGCTACATCCAGAAAGCCAGTGTTGGGGGCCACAAAGTCTATCTTCATACCGGCGAGTTCGATGACGGCAATCTCGGTGAAATCTTCATCGACATGCACAAGGAGGGTGCAGCCTTTCGCTCTCTCATGAACAATTTCGCGATATCGGTGTCTATTGGCCTGCAATACGGTGTCCCTCTGGAAGACTATGTCGACGCCTTCGCCTTTACGCGCTTCGAGCCTGCGGGTGAAGTCGACGGCAATGACAGGATCACAGCGGCCACCTCAATTCTCGATTACATCTTCCGCGAACTTGGCGTCTCTTATCTCAACCGTGAAGACCTTTCTGAGCTTGGCGATACCAGCCATGACGGGCTCGGTCGTGGGCGCGGCGATGCGATTACGAAGAGAGATGGTCAGCCCATCTCTGAGGAGGCCGCGCAAATCATTTCTCGCGGGTTTTCACGCGGCCAACTTCCAGACAACATCGTCATCCTCAATCGCAAACGCGACGAGAGAGAGTTGGAAGAGGACGATACAGAAATCGAGATAGAGCCGGAAGCCGACCAAGCACCCGACGTGGATTAATTAGGTTTCTTATTCCGGCACCAAGCTTACAAGCACAAATCCCTCGGCCACCTGATCTCCAATGCTGGCGGAAACATCCTCTACAACACCATCACGAGGCGCTTCCAGCGCGTGCTCCATCTTCATCGCTTCCATAACGGCCAGCACATCACCCTTGGCCACAGTCGCACCCGCCTCGGCCGACACAGCGATCACCTTGCCTGGCATAGGGGCTTTAAGCGCATCACCGCCCGCCAATGCATCCGCTTCAGCTTCATAATCGGGAACCGTCATCAGAGCAGATTGCCCGCCCGTCGTCACAGCGAACCGACGATCTGAGAGCTCAGTCACCAATGGAACGGGTGTGTCCTCCGCCACATCCAAAACATCCGGATCAATCCAGTCAGCCGTCTCACTCACTGAGACCGGTGCACGCAAACGACGCTCACCATTCAAACGCCAACCATCGCGATGTCCCCACGGGCTATCATCATCGCTATCTAGTTGGATATCGGCAACCGCCAGCGCACCAGCCAGCTCATATTCAGCGGGAACACTTGTCAGGGCATCTCCCTGCTCTGCGATCCAGTTCACATGATGCGTACCATCTACAAAAGCGGCAGCTTGCAAACACCGCCCTAAGAACCCAATATTTCCCGGCACTCCGACAAGCTGCAAATGTTCCAGCGTCTCCGCACTACGATCAATCGCCTGATCGCGATCCCTCCCCCAGATGACGAGCTTCGCAATCATCGAGTCATAGACCGCAGGCACGCGGTCACGGCTTTCAAATCCGGCTTCCCAGCGTAACCAATCGGCTTGCTCATCGGCAAGCATTCCAAATTCTTCGATCAGGCCAGCGCCCGGTCTGAAATCCTCTGAAGGGTCTTCCGCACAGATACGCGCCTCAATGGCATGGCCGAGCAGGCTGATCTCATCCTGCTTAACCGGAAGCGGGTCACCGCTGGCGACCTTAAGCTGCCATTCAACGAGGTCAGTCCCGGTCACCATTTCGGTCACCGGATGCTCAACTTGCAGGCGCGTGTTCATTTCCAGAAACCAGAACGTATCCAGCGCTAACGGCTTGGCGCCATCTACAATAAACTCAACAGTACCTGCCCCTTCATATCCAACCGCCTTGGCGAGTTTCACAGACGCCTCACACATCACCGCACGGACCTCATCCGGCATATTCGGCGCAGGCGCTTCCTCAATCACTTTCTGGCGTTTGCGTTGAAGCGAACAGTCCCGTTCATACAGGTGAACCGCATTGCCATGGCTGTCGCCAAACACCTGCACCTCGATATGGCGTGGTTGCTCGACGAGCTTTTCCAACATGACGCGGCCATCACCAAAAGCAGACTCAGCTTCCCGCACAGCGCTCTGTAGCTCACCTGCAAGATCAGATGCTTTCGAAACAAGGCGAATGCCTCGTCCCCCTCCACCTGCCACAGCTTTAATTAAGAGCGGATATCCAATCCGCTTTGCTTCAGCGCCCAAAGTCTCGACATCCTGCGCTTCTCCGCGATACCCCGGCAGGACTGGAACGCCGGCTTCCTCCGCAATCGTCTTGGCTCGATCCTTTAGCCCCATCGCCTCAATCGTCTCAGCTTTAGGACCAACCCAGATCAAGCCCGCATCAACAATGGAACGCGCAAACGCAGAATTCTCTGACAGAAATCCATAACCCGGGTGGATGGCCTCGGCCCCTGCAGTCTTGGCCGCGTCAATGATCGCATCGCCCCGTAGATAGCTTTCACTTGCCGGCGACGGACCAATCCATATCGCTTCATCAGCTTCGCGTACATGCTTGGCACGCGCATCCGCATCAGAATAAACAGCGATCGTGCGAATGCCCATCGCGCGTGCCGTCCGCATGATGCGACAGGCGATCTCACCGCGATTGGCAATCAACAGAGATGTCATCATAGCGCACGCCCTCTCATTTCGAATAACGGACTTGCCGTCCTGCTTTGCTTCGGCTTAGTCTGACACGGCAAAGAGGAAAAGGGGTAGTGCCAATGTCCAGACAGTCTGTTGGTGGTGTAACCGGCGTGATTGGTGCCATCGTTGGAGGCTTCATGGGCTATCGCCAAGCGATTGAGGTCGGAATGGAGCCTTGGTTGGGCGCGCTTATTCTGGGCGGTGTTGGCCTCGTCCTTGGCAGTGCAGGCGGTTTCATCCTCCGCACCCTCGGCGCAATCGTGATGTATATCATCCTGCTAGGCGTCTTGGCCTACTTTTTCAGAGATCAGATCGAATTGCTGACGAATATAGACCCCGTGGACGCGGCCTACACAATCTATCTGGATTGCTTGGATTTCCTACAGGGCCAAGTCGAAGAACGGCGCGTGCAGTAGCCGATCATGCTTCGCTGCTATCGTCCTGACCGGGAACCTCATCAGCTTGCTCTGCAGGCCGACCCGGTATGGCGTAGCCGCCTTTTAGCCAGCGCGATAAATCAACGTCAGCGCACCGTTTGGAACAAAACGGCTTGAATTCAGCCACAATCGGCTTGGCCTCACAGACTGCGCACACCCTTTTGCTCATCGTCTTTTCAGCCCTTCCTGCTCTGGAATCACGCGTTCGATAATCAAGCGTCCGTGGAAATAGGCTTGCAGCTCATCCTCCACAACTGATTTGCGCATTAGATACGCCTCATAGACACTCTCGACCAGTGCAAGCGTATATAGACCGCCTTTATCGTGCATCATTTCGCGATGGGCCGCCTTTAACTCCAAAGCCAGCTTAATATCGCTCTGGCCCAAGGCTTCATCTATAGGTCTATCCCTCCACGCTACCGACGCTTCCAGAAGACCGAATTTCGAGGGCTTCAACACATTTATCGGTCGCCGGTCATGGGCTTTAACAGCCTCGATCAAAGCATCGCGTATCGTCCCGCGCGCATGATCATTTAACGGCTCAACACAGTCCACAGCGAAGAGACCGCCTAAGCCGCGCAGACTGATCTGACGGGCGACTTCACTAACAGCGGACTTGTTTAGTGACAGTGCGCGTGCGCTCGCACTACCGCGCGTACGGCGATCTGCGGCATCAACATCAATCGCCGTCAGCGCGCGGGTTCGCTCAAAATAAATCGCACCGCCATCCGGCAAAGCAAGCCGCTCAATAACAGCTTCATCAAAGGCAGTGTCAATGAGATCAGCATGATCAGAACTTGCAGTTTCAACGCGATCCACAGCAAGCGCAGACGCCCACTCTGCAAAAGCATCGCCAGGATGGCTCCGCTCCTGCTTTCCGTCATACGGCGCAACCTTAGCTGCATGATCACGTCTGCCCGCAGACAGGACTTTTACCAAAAGTGTTTGCCCCTCACGCAATCCATTAGAATGCTTGCGATCGCAATAAAGGGGCTCGAACCCACCTTGCCAGAGCTTCCACCCAATATGATCTAAAAACACTCCACCATCATTACCGAGTGCGCGCACCCTTGCCTCAATAATCTGTCCGGCTCGTACGTTTTCACGCTCACCACCCCAGGCCTGTTGAAATAGGTGCCACGGTCGCCCGTCGCGCCCAAACGCAACGGCGCGGAATAGAACCGGCGTTTTTTCGTACAGAATATGGTTGAGCTGGCGCGTCATGCCTCCGGCATACAGGCTCGAATGCCTAGCACAGGCAGTTTAGTGCGCCAGCCCTCTGCGTCCGTCATCGTGATCAACCCATCAGCAATCCGTTGCCCGCCCTCCAGCAGATCACCCGGTTCGAAGGCCAATTGGACACGACTTCCGTCGTCTGCGTTATAACCCTGCTCTGTATTGAACTGCCCGAAAATTGTTCCACCGGCAGCGACCTGCTCAAGACTAAGCGTTTCATCAGTCGGTTTAAAGAGCGCTGCGCCTGACAAGGCCTGACTGTAAAAAATGAACTTCGTGGGGTCCGTCTTGCTCCAGAGGAATAGGCCGCATTGGCCAGGCGCTAGTTCCTGCGGGCCCAAACCGGATGCAGGAATGGCTTCTCTTGCGGTCGGAATTACAGTTTCTGAAACAGTTTGTTCCGTCGCTGTGGATGCACATCCGGCCACAGCCAGTGCAGCACAGCCGCAGATCCACGCCATTGCTCTCATTATTGCACAACTCCGTCGGAATTATTGATATACTGCCAATCCGACCCGCGTCTTTCAAATCCAAGTCTCGGCAGCAGAAAAATAAGTTCACGGTCGACCGTTGTTACGGTCGCCGCAAAACTCGTCTCCCCAAGCAGAGATGCGCTCGCTGAAATCGTAACGCGATCATTATCTTCTCCTGTCCCGTCAAGATTGACGACAACCATCCCATCAACACAGGAAATCGGGCCGCTAAGCTCGCCAAAGTTTTTGCCGTACTGAGCTAACGCGAGGCTAAGCGTGTCCGTCGAAAGCGTTCCTGCACCACTTTCACAGCCCTGCCGGGTCAACCGCGCCTCACCGCCGCTCAGCCTTATCTCTCCGCCAATCGCACGAACCGGGGCTGCCAAACCCTCAATGGATTGAACCAGCTGTTGACCACGGACATCGCTGAGTTCAAGCGTATTCGACGACGCGCTGACAACACCCGATCCACGACCGCCAACCCCAGACCAGTTCACATCATAGGTGGCTCGACCGGACAAAAGCGACATTGGACGCAGGTCGAGGCGTACGTCACCAACTGGCTGCGTTCCAACATAAAATCCATTGATCCGCCCTTTCAGGACATTCCCTTCAACGCTGGCCCAGCCGGCACCAGTCTGGTTCACCCCGGCCTGTTTAAGGACATATTCCAGCGGCGTGAAAAACACTGCTCCGAGCAAAGCAACAACAATAAGAACGAGTGTCAGGAAAAATCCGCGTATCATGATCCTGCTTGCTCCAGTTCAACACTCGCCCGTACTCGGCCCTCGCCAGCCTGTTCCAAGGTCAATCTCGACACACGACCTCCAAAGTTGGTTTCAACAGCCTGCAGCCAATAAAAGAATTGCTGTGGCTGGATTTGTTCAAAGACAAGGGAGAATGACTGTCCGTCATCGCCCTGCAATCGCGAAATGGTCAGTCCCTTTTCAGCCGCGTCCCGGGTCACAGCGCCGCGAAAAGCATCAGAGCTCAAAATAACCTGGCCCGGCAACGACGCTTGGCTCAGCTCTCCGGCCAGGCGTTTCGCTGAATAGCCCTCCAGCAATCGGTCCAGCGTCTGCGTCGATGTCTCAACCTGCGCTTTTGCGTCAGCCTTGGCTGCCATTGTCGGGGCCAAGACAAATTGCCAGAACAAAACGAGCAGCGTGATCCCGATAGCAAATCCAACCAGTCCACGCTCACGCGCATTCAATCCCGTCCACCACGCACTCATGAGCCAACCTCTAGAACGAGTTCAGCGACAACCTGACGACCGCTCTGACGAGCATCGCCCACTCGCGCCCGCAAACCAGTTCCCTCAAACAGTCCCGCAAGGCGATTACTGTCAGCAAAATCTGAATACGCAACGATCGCTAGAACCTGCCCGCGTTCCCGGTCATAGCGCAGGTTGCGAAGCTCACTGGCCTCAATCTGACCGATCGCATCGTAAAGCGCTGCTGTCGCAATCACGGCTGATGGGAACGGCGCGCCACCCCTGTTTCCGCTGACCCGTATGTCCTGAAGCGCCAAGTCAACATTGCCATTCAGGTCAGGCCAACCAGCTTGCACAACATCTACCGATCTCCGCTCTAGGTCCGCGGATAAGGCATTCAGATTCTGCACAGACCAGATCTGGATGCCAATCCACATAATCCCCAAAACCGCCGCCAAAGCGCCAGCGAGACGCCAACGTTTGACCCTGCTTAAATCTAGAGGCGTGCGAACCGCATGGGATCCCTGGCGAAGATCAATCCCAGCACCAGACTGATAGAGATCAACAACGTGACCAAGATAAGCGTCTGCATCATCACCAAATTCAAAGCGAGCAACACTATCAGAAGTCTGTAATAGTCCCGCAAGCCATTCGCCAGGCGCATTCGAATCAATCGCGAAATAACGATCTTCAAGACGCCCAAAGGCTCCCTGCGATCCCTGAACATATTGATTGTCAGCGAGCAAGGTTTGCGGAACGCAAAGACTGGCATCTGCGGCCCCTTTCTCACGCAAGGCTAGAATCCAACTATCCATGACGTCCTGACGAACCGAGCAAATCAATCGCCCGCCTTCGCCATCCTCACTACCAAGAGCAACGTGGACGTCTTCAGGCGACTGAGCGAGGTCATCCTCAACAGCGAACGGCGCAGCCCTTCTGGCATCACGTTCATTACGGGCGTTCAGTGGCACGCGCTGCAAATTCACATCACTGGGCGGAACAAAAATCACCGCATCTCGCCCTCTAGGACCACTACCAGAGACTTGTTCTACAGCGACAAACTCGGATCGATCCCTCTTATAGAGCGAGAGCTGACCGGACGGGTCCATGAGGCCAAACAGAGTCGCCATCAGCCTATCCGCTCCCGTCTTAGAACGCGCACAAGCTGTCCCGGCTCCAATTCAAACAGTAATCGCATCCGCATCACCTCGTCGCGATAAGATACTTCGACGGTGGTTTCCAGCAGAGAAGACACGACAGATAAGCGATCCATCCGTCTTTGTTCTGGCGCGATACGGGCAATCAGCGGGTCTTCCAAAAATGTTTCCACATCGGGCCACCCGCCCAAAGGTCTCGACAGGATCAGACTCCGCGCCTCATTGTCTTCCAGCGCACCCGATAACGCCCATTTTAGGCGTGTCGCGTGCTCAGGCTTAAGGGTATTGAGGTTTAATGCGGGTGATGACTCCGCCGTATGCTCTGGCAGAGCACATAAAATGGGTTCCAGCTCCACCAGTATCTCTTGGTCAAATCCCCTAATCGCGAAGAGTTCGCTTAAATTTGCGAGCGGTTGCGACGATGTCCGGTAAGAGGGAGTCTGGCCGAGATAATAAGCGTCTTCCGCGCCGCCCGGTCGACTGATCCGATCTTCATCCATCCAGTCAGCGAGCGATGCCTCCAAATTGGCTGCGTCGCTCTGAGACAGACCCGCCCCTTCCAAAATTTGGATCAGGCTTTCGCTGTCTGCCTTACCCTCTGTTTGTTGATCAGCATCGCTCATAGCGGCGTTTATGTTGAAGCAGTTGGTTAGATCACGAACGCGAACCGAGACAGCGCCGCCCTCAACCGGGAAAACCTGTCGTTCGCCAAAACCGGGCAAATCGTCGGATAAGCGACCACCGGTCTCAAGCGCGAGCGCGGTCAGTTGTGACTGCGCCACTTCTTCAGCAGACACCGCATAAAGCCGCAATTGAGCCTGAGCATCCAGGGCCCGGGCGCGCTCCGTCGAGGCCAGGACAGCTTGGCTTAATCCTAAAGCAACAGCCGACATGACAGCGACAATCATCAGCACCGTCACAAGGGCTGCACCTCTTTCGTTGCGGTGTCGCTCACTCATGTCCGTCCCCCGGTCAGAGCAGCGATCGTCAGCACGCGCTCGTCCTCAAACACGATATCAAGTTCAATCAGGTCCGGTAAGACGTCGAGCGGTTGACCCGCATCACCAATCCAGTCCCGGGACATCACGCTGTCTCGAAAGAATTGTAGCTCGATCCGATCGACATTCTCAAACAAGACCCTTTCCGCAACCGGCGTTCCGGTTGATGCATCAGGACGCACAGTGACAGCTCTCACTAACGCACCGTCTTCAAGCCAATATTCGACGTATTGAAGTGTGCTCCTTTGCGCCCCCAAACTTGCATCGATCCAGCCTGACCGGACAAATCTCAAGATCGGATCGCGTAGATCATCACTCTGACCGAACAAATTCCCTGGTCCGCCCAGCCCGGAATCGGGCAGAACGCCACGAACGGACAGAGCAGCAATATCATTGCGGATCAGCGCCTGCGCAATATCGGTCTGACGGGCCTCAGCTTCCTGAGCGTTCAATTGCTTTGACGAGGACGTTGCCCCCAATAACAGACTGGTACCCGCCGCTGACAGCATGGCTAAAATCAAAAGCGCAACCAATGTCTCAGCAAGGGTAAATCCGTTTTCAGTTGACCGTGTAGGGATCATTGCTGCGCCTCCGTCCCCGAAGGCTCATCTGACGTGTCTGCAGGCAACGCTTGAAGCGTGGCTTTCAGTGAAATAAGCCGCGCAGAGACGGTCGCTCCGTCACGATCCTCACGGACAAGCACTTCCAGCCCCTGCAAGCCATCCTCGCCGAGGGGAGAGACATTCAGCGTGTAACTGAACGTTCGCCCCATCTGCATCTCAAGCCCGCTTCTCAAGCCAGCATCGAGTGACGTAGGAAGCGCGAGCGCCCGGTTCAGAACGTTCTCGCCAACAGTTCGCGCCAGCAACCGCGTTTCTAATGCGGCCGTGTTTCGGGTCGCATCTGTTGAAATTTGCAATAACGGGATCGCGGCCATCGCCAGAATGCCTAATGCAGCCACCGTCTCAACAAGGCTGAATCCAGCTTCGATCCGCTGACCTTTAGCGCACCTCACGAACAACATCCCCATTCGCATCAACAGTCAGCAAAAATCGCTTTGCACCGACCTTCATCTCAAGTTGAACAGGATCGTTCACACCCGTTGGATCGAAGACAAGTTCAGGCTGCCCCAGCGGATTATCTTCAATTGCTCCGATGACACGCATCTGAATTGGCCCGGCTCGGTTACTGATACGCGTGGGGGCAGTCATCCACTGCCCATTCCATTGCGCAATTCCATATCCTTCATCGGTTAGATCGATGCCCTGTACGCGACCGGTTAGAATGGCGCGATCTGCAACTTGCCGCACATCTCGCGCAAAATCATCCGCAGCTCTCTCGGCTGGATCAGCACGCTCCGGCATCGTCAGAATGACAAGACTACTGGTCAGGCCAATGATGAACACAACGACCATGACCTCAACCAGGGTCATGCCTCGCTCTGTCCGGCGCAGATCAAAAAGCCGAGGACGCATTCTTATAACCGCTTAGCGGCTCCAATTCCCAATATCTTCGTCAATCTCATCACCGCCTTCCTGTCCGTCAGCGCCAAGCGAGTAGAGATCGTAAGCCCGACCGGATTTGTCCCCTGGACGCTCATACACAAAAGGACGTCCCCAAGGGTCCATCGGGATCTTATTGATATACCCACCCCGCCGATAGCTTGCGCCCGGCGGCAAGTTATCAGGCGCTTCCACCAGCGCCTCGAGGCCTTGCTGCTGGCTGGGATAGTCAAACATATCAAGGCTGTACTGCTCCAGCGCGTTGGCCAACCGACTAATATTGGTCTCTGCCGTCTTCACCTGTGCGTCTGTACGCGCGCCCAAAACATTAAACAGAACCACACCTGACAAAAGTCCGATGATAAAGATCACGACCATAATCTCTGTCAGCGTAAACCCATTTTCCCGACGCCGTTTTCGACCTTGCATCGCTTTATCCGCCATTTCACTAGCCTCCAATTGCCAGAGTATTCAGTTGTAAGATCGGCAACATGATCGACAGAACGATCAGTGCCACAATACCTGCGAGAAAGACGATCAGAAGCGGTTCAACCAAACCCAGCGCGACCGTCGCATTGTTATCCAGCTCGTCTTCCATATAGTCCGCTGCCCTGCCCATCATGTCAGACAGATTGCTGCCTCGCTCTCCGCTGGCAACCATATGGACCAGCATAGGCGGAAACAAATCAACTGTTCTCATCGCGCGGTTGAGCGGTTGACCCTCTTCCACATCGCGCCGGACGCGTGAGACAGCCTCTTTAAAGACCTGATTGCTAACCGCTCCGCGTGCCGCCACGAGCGAATCCGGTACAGTCGCGCCACTGCCAGATAGGGTCGCAAAAGTTCTCGAAAATCGCGCCGCATTAACGGTGCGCAGCAATTTTCCGCAAAGCGGAAGCCCAAGCACAAATCTATCCCAACGAAGCTTCAGTACAGGCTGTGCAAAAGCCCGCCTTATGCCCCACCCGACCAGAAACAGAACAGGCAAGAGTAAGATTCCCGGACCACGCAGAAAATTCGAAATCCCGATGACACTTTCGGTCAACCACGGCAAATCCTGTCCAACCGTATCAAACTGCTCAACGACAGCCGGCACAACAAACACCATCAACAGGATCACAACCACAAACGCGACAAAGGCCAGAACAGCAGGATAAATCAGCGCAGACAGCAATTTCCGACGCAGCTTGCGCGATTTCTCCAAATGCGTCGCCAACCGCTCCAACACATCGCCTAGGCGTCCAGACTGCAATCCCGCAGACACAACGGAGCGATAATACGCCGGAAAAGCCTTGGACTGGCCCGCAAGCGCCTCATCCAGACCATACCCTTCCTGCACACTGCCACGCACACTCATCAGCGCGCGCCGCATGGCCGGTTTCTCCGCCTGGCTTGCAATCGCACCCACAGCTTCCTCAACTGTAGAGCCTGATTTGATCAGCATAGCCAGCTGCCGCGTTGCAAGCACGAGATCATTCGATCCCATCGTCCCGCGCTCACGTGAAAATCGTTTCTGCGCCTTTTTCTCCGAGGTTTCACGCACCTCCAACGGCGACAGATCGCGCAGGCGCAACTCCTTGCGTGCCCCACGCGCAGAGTCTGCGGTAATTACGCCGCTGGCTTGCTTTCCATCTGGCCCAATCGCCACATAGTCGAAGACGGCCATCTCCTAGCCCTCTTCCTCACGCCGACAGACCCGCAGCACTTCTTCAACGCTTGTCTCGCCTGCCACAATGTAGCGCGCAGCATTGTCAAACAGCGTGTCATACTCGGTGAGGGCAGATTTCTGAATCGCATCCTCGGACCCATCTGCACGGATCAACTCCCGCAGACCGCTATCAAGCACGATCAACTCATAAACGCCTAATCGCCCGTCATACCCTGAATTGCTGCAAGCCATACAGCTACCCGGACGATAGAGCATACCGGCATCGCCCGGCTCCATACCAAACATCTCAAGCTCGGCGGCCTCCGGCTCATAGCCCACCTTGCATTGCTGACAGAGCCGCCGCACGAGCCGCTGCGCAATCACGGCGCGCAGGGTTGCGGCGAGGACATAAGGCTCAATCCCCATATCGCGCAGACGCTGGATCGCGCCCGCCGCACTATTTGTATGCACAGTCGAAAGGACCGGTCGCCCCGTCGCGGCAAATTCAAAAGCAACCTTGGCAGTTTCCAAATCCCGGATTTCCCCAACCATTACAACATCAGGATCGTGACGAAGGATTGCACGCAGTGTCGCCGCGAAATCCAGCCCGACTTTGTGGTTCATCTGCGTCTGGCTAATCCCATCGAGCCCATACTCAATCGGATCTTCCAGCGTCATCACATTGCGCTCACCATTATTGAGCACAGAGAGTGCTGAATACAGCGTTGTCGTTTTACCTGACCCGGTCGGGCCTGTGACCAGCGTGATCCCATTCGGCTGAGCGAGGACATGCCGGAACCGCTCCAGTGTCGCCGGGTCCATCCCCAACTCATCGAGGCCCAGCAGCGCATTGCGCGTATCCAGCAAGCGCATTGTGACCCGTTCACCGTATCGGCTCGGCAAGGTCGAGACGCGAACATCAATGCTGCGCCCACCTATTGAAAGCGAAATCCGCCCGTCCTGCGGCATCCGCTTTTCGGCAATATCGAGACGCGCCATGACCTTGATACGGCTCGTCAATGGCGCAGAAAGCCTGCGTGACGGGGTCAGCACTTCCTGCAACACACCATCAATCCGGTAGCGCACTGACATATGCTCTTCATGCGGCTCAATGTGCACGTCAGAGGCTTTACGTTTTACAGCCTCGTAGATCAGACCATTGATCAGGCGAATAACTGGCGCATCATCGTCGCCATCCAGCAGGTCCGCCGTCTGCGGAATACCCTCAATCAAGCTCGCCAGATCGCTGTCTTTATCCAGCGCCGCCTCTGCCTCGTCCCCGCTAACCCGTTCACGCGCATAATGCTCGGTCAGCGCGCGCTCAAACGCGGGTCCATCCAAAGGCTCAATAGTAAAAGGCAGCCGAATAACGCGGCGCGCCTCAACCAAAGCAAACGGATCAGCCCCATTGCGAACGCCAATCTTCGCCGTAGCACCATTTCGCTCAAGCAACACAATGCCCTTATCGCGGGCAAACCCATAACTCAGATCAAGATCAGCAAGGTCCGTCATACCTATACCCTAGCACGCCCCCACAGCATCGCGAAAACTCTATTGGATCGGGGCATCGTCGCCCAAAACCTCTTGAATGAACTCGTCGAGGGAATTCTCACCCTCGGGCCCGTCCCGAAGCAACTCTTCTGCCCGGATATAGCGATAATTGCGGCTTGTAACATCACGCGCATCATCACGGTTACGTACAATCGTTGGCTTAATAAACACCATCAAATTCGAGCGGTTCACGCCGCGGCCTTCAGATTTGAACAGGTTTCCAAGCACAGGAACGTCACCAAGCACCGGAACCTTGGAATTCACAATCGTATCTTCCTGCTCAATCAATCCACCCAAAACGATGATATCGCCGTTGTCAGCCAGCACCTGGGTTTCAATCGACCGCGTATTGAAAATTGGATTTGTAGACTCCAGCCCAACAACACCCGCAACGTTTGATACCTCCTGGAAAATATCCAACTGTATCGTGTCATCCTCGGAAATGCGCGGTGTCACACGAAGTTCGATACCGACATCTTCGCGTTCCACCGTCCGGAACGGATTGGAATTGTCATTTCCCAAAACCTCGCCCGTTGTAATCGGGACTTCCTGCCCAACGATCAGAGTCGAAGTGCCATTATCCATCGTCAGATTAAACGGCTTTGAGAGAATTCTGGAATTTGTATCTTGCTCAACGGCTGTCAGAACGGCCCCGAAAAGTGTGTCCCCGCTCTGACCGATCGCGCCTGCCGTGCCGCCTTCAAGGCCAAGTAGGGAATTCACCGCTGTTGTTGTAAACGGGTTCGTGCCTCCGAATACATTTGGATCAACAAGAGCTCCACCAAGGGCCAGCAAATTCGTCGCAGATCGAGAGAAATTCGTGCTGAGCAATGGAATTTCCGACGACCCCGAACCGGTCAACAGAAACTCAACACCAAGCTCCCGCGCGGTATCATCAGAGACTTCAACGATGATAGCTTCAACCAGGACCTGGGCGCGTCTGCGATCCAGCGCATCAACAACCCGCTCCATCGCCAGAAGAGACTCAGGCGGCGCACTCAAAACAAGAGAATTGGTCGGTTCATGATGCGCAATCGTCGCGAGAGACGAAAACTCTTCACCGGGCCCTGATTTCGCCGCCATTGAGGCCGCAAGTTTCTCAAGAATTGGAACAATGTCTTCAGCCGTCGAATTCTTCAGCGCAATCACACGCAACGTATCCTGCACAGGATCGGTTTCATCCAATTCTGTCGCAACTCGGATCGCCTGCGCGACACTTAATTCATCCCCGCGAATAACAATCGCATTGCTACTTTGAGAAGCTGAGACTTCAAAGTTTACATTGGGCCCGTCTTCCTGTCGCGACATTAAGTCGGTTAGGATCGACTCCATCTCAATGGCAGGCACGTTTTTCAATGCAATCGTCTGCATCTGCGTGCGGTCAGAATTATCCAGCCCTGCCACAACCTCACGAAGGCGCGGCATGTTCGAGGCATAATCAACCAGAACAATCGTGTTCGACCGCGCATTCGCAACCACCTGGCCTTGCGCATCAACCAGCGGCTTAACCATCTGGGCCGCTTCAATCGCGGAGAAATTATCCAGCCGAATAACTTCCGTGATAAACGAATTATTATTTGCGGCGCCGAAGCCAACCTCACCGATCGCAAGCTGCTCCGGCAGAATTCTGTAAACCCCCCGACCGGCTGGGACCGCTGTAAACCCGTTCACACGCAGGGTGGACAGAAATACCTGAAAGACTTCATCCGTGCTCATCGGCGTTTGAGACATCACGGTGACTTTTGTCCGCCGAACGTCAGGATGAAGAATAAACGTGTAGCCCGTAATGATCGACACATCATCGATGAGGGACGTCACCTCAACATCGTTCAAGCTCAGAATATGACGTTCAGCCTGTGGGGAACTCATCTCAGCCATAGCAAAAGGCTGGGCCGCAACCACGCCTAAAGCGGTTCCAATCATCAGCTTTTTCATCTCAAACCGCCTCATTCACCAATCTCGAGTATCACTTCAACAGGCCCCCCAGCGCGATCAATGTCCAATCGTGTCTCACGGTCCCCACCTATCATGCTCATAAGTTCCAACGGATCCTTGTCGGTAACGCTGACCCCGTTAATCCTAAGCAAGACATCCCCCGGCTGGAAACCCAGCCCCTGTAAGCGCTCAACGCTGCCGCGCGCCTCCAGACGATATCCAATAATCCGACCGTTGGCGCGTGCGTTACTGAGAGAAACAGCACTTAACACCGCGCTAGGGTTGGAAATCTGTATCGTCACTGCTTCAGGTGGAGCACTAGTCGTTTCTGCAGGCGCTCCGTCGCTATCAAGCACCGAAAAACGCCCACTGCGATTATTCAGTCGAAGAACCTCATCAATGCCGTTGCGATTGAGGATGACCCGGTCGGACAGGACGCTTTTCAACTCAACGCCTGGAAGAACCTCTTCACCTTCAGAAAACTTTTTCTGCTGATTGTTTGGCAGAACGATTGTCGCGGTTCCCGGATTTGGACCTGAATCAGCCCTCAAACCGATCAGTTTCAAATTCAGTTGCGTGTCTGGCGCGTCCTCGACGATCTCTGTGACTGACCCTGCCCCTTCAAAAGGATTGGTACGAACCAACAGAGAAACATCTGCATCGATCCGCTCAGCTGTCGCAGCCTGCATGGTCGGCAAGGGCCGTTCACTATAGGCTGCCACCGCAGGCTGGGGCGCCAGAGCAAGCCAGATCATCCGCGCAACAAGACCGCCAATCGCAACAACCAGTACGACCTCAACCGCAAGGCGCACCCCCGGTTCGACCTTCAAAAGGCGATCCTGTATGTCAGACAGCGCCATATTCAAATCCTATTCCCACGCACAAAGTCTTGTTAGTGATTCGCTTACACAACTTTTACGCATATAAAATGATAATATGCGGTAACTATTCAGTCTTCCTAAGACGTCATGGCGAATTGCGCCGTCACCCAGACACACCAGCTGACCCAAGTTCCCAGCGCCAGAAAGACCCCAAACGGTAGTGCTTTTTGCTCGAAATAGGACCTCCCAACCAACGCAACGGCCAGTCCGGTCCCTGACGCGACCAATAAAACAAATGGCAGACCGGCCGCACCAACCCATGCTCCAGCCGCCGCGAGCATTTTTGCATCCCCTAGTCCAATTGCTTCAAGTCCCGTCCGCCTTAGCCATAGCCAACGCAGACCAGCGATCAAACCATACCCGCAAACGGCTCCGATCCCTGACCACAACAAACTCATCGGCCACAGGCCATTGACGATCAGGCCAGCCAAGAGAAGCGGCAGAGTCAGGACATCCGGTAAAATATGAGCCCGCATATCAATAGCGGCCAAGGCTAGCAGTATCACGCCGAGAGTAACTGAAACCAATAGCCACGCCAATGACCAATCAGCCCCACCGGCCAGAGTCAAAACCAAAATGAAAATGACACCCAAACCAGCACAGGCCAAAATCTGCGTCCGATGCGAGTACTCGCCAACCTCCGGTAAATCAGGCGCGGCCACGATAACCCTGAGCAACGACGAACAGTTCCGGCGATCCCGCGCGGCTGGCAGGCGGCTTGATATGTTTCACTGTTTTGAAAATCTGCTTCAACCGCGCCTGCATGTCCGGCGTCGCGCCGCCTTGAAACACCTTTGAGCAAAACGCCCCGCCCCTAACCAAATGCGCCTCTGCAAAGTCAAGCGCCATCTCTGCAAGCGCCGCTGTGCGTAAATGATCGGTTTGGCGATGCCCCGTCGTATTGGCCGCCATATCAGACAGAACAAGATCAGGCGCCCCTGAAAGTCCCTGCATCATCGCCTCAACGTCAGCTTCATGCAGCACATCCCCTTCAATCACATGTGCACCGGCAACAGGCTCAACCGGCAACAGATCAATTCCGACCAGATCCTTCGGCTTGAACTTGATCACCACCTGTAACCATCCGCCGGGCGCAGATCCCAAATCAACAATTCTTAGACCGGGTTTCAAAAGCCCAGTCTGTTCCTGCAGCTCTAAAAGCTTATAAGCCGCCCGCGCACGATAGCCGTCCCGCTTCGCCTTCTGCACATATGGATCAGAGAGCTGACGCTCGATCCATTTCTTAGAACTTTCCGACTTCGCGTTATACGCAGTAACCTTGCGCTCACCAATTCGCCGTCCGGAGCCGCGCTTCGTCTTATCAGGCCCCTTCCAGCGGCGCTTTCCATCATCACTCATGAACTCGCCTCCGCCTGAACGCGTGCACCTTGGCCTTTGCTGCGGCGACGTCTTCGACCACTCTTGCGCCGAGGTGGCCCCTGCATCATGGAGAGCAATAAGCCCTCTCTTAGCCCCCTGTCACCAACCCGCATGCGCCCGCCCGGTGCGAGGTCCCAGGCTGCTTCAACAATCGCACAGCCCGCCAGGATCATACCCGCCCGATCCTGTCCAATTGTTGGAAACTTGGCACGCCCCTCATGCCCCGCCGCTTTGAGACGCGAGATGGTGTGCATCATATCGGCCTGACTGATCCATTGACCATCCACGAGGTCCCGCCGATATTTCGAAAGCCCCAAATGTACTCCTGTCAGGCACGTGACCGTCCCCGACGTCCCAACAATATGCGCATCATCAGTCTCAAAAAGGGTGCTGATCTGCGCACCCCGTTTCCAGGACTGCATCTTCGCGCGCGCCAATTTCAGCATTTCCGGATAAGCTTGGTCCTCCGGCAAATGCGCAAACAATTCTGTCAGCGTCACGACGCCAATTGGAAGGCTAGTCCAGGATTCAATCGGATTATTTTGCAGCAGACCTTTTAGTCCATTATCCCGGATAGGATCTGTGCTCACAATAGAGAGCTCCGTTGACCCGCCCCCGATATCAATCACGAGCACTTTTTTTGCCTCTGTATCGATCAAATTATGACACCCAACGAGTGCTAGTTTTGCTTCTTCCGCGCCGCTTATAATCTTGAACGTCAGGCCTAATTCATCACGCACACGCCGGATAAAGTCCCTGCCATTCTCCGCACGTCGGCAGGCCTCCGTCGCAACGCACCTGACATGCGCAACTTTTTTAGCCTTGAGTTTTGCAGAAATCTTGCGAAGGGCATCCATGCATCGCTCGATCGCCGCGTCTGACAGCCGCTCGCTCGCTTCCAAGCCCTCTCCAAGACGCACAATTTGTGAATGAGAGTCCAGAACGGTAAACCCATTTCGCTTACGAGCAGCGATCAGCAGCCGACAATTATTCGTGCCAAGGTCCACCGCTGCATAAAGCGGGGGACGCTTGCGGGCGCGGTGCGAAGGGCGGCTGCCTGCTTTTCGTTCACCACGCGATTTTTCGTTAGCCATGTGCGGCCCAAATCTTGTGTCTTGAGTGAAGGTGTAGCACACGTTCTGTCTATGAGCCATAAAACGTCTGTCGTTGAGCGCTTGAAGCGCTTATTTGGCTCGCGTCCGCGCGAGGATCGCACAGATGCGGAAGAAATCGCGGAGACACCAACTGCGCCAGACCTTCCCAATCAGATCGTCAGCCGCGATGCAAAGTATCAAATTGGTCAGGTCCTCCGCCACCGCCTCTTCGATTTTCGCGGTGTTGTATTTGATGTTGACCCTGTCTTCGCGAACACAGAAGAATGGTACCAGGCCATCCCGGAAGAGGTGCGCCCGGCCAAGGATCAGCCTTACTATCATCTCTTCGCTGAGAATGAACGCACGCACTATGTCGCCTATGTCTCGGAGCAAAATCTCGTCCCAGATCAGAGCGATGCACCCATAAAGCATCCTGACATTGCAAAAATGTTCGAAATCAATGACGGCGCTTACACACTCAAGCCGGGTCAGCGCAACTAGCGAATTTTTGTTAAAACCTGAGAATTTCTCGCATTCACTAGCGACATTTTAAATCGTCTTTCCTATGTAGGCGGCATGAGCACATCTTTGGAACGCCCCGCCCACGCCAATGCCGACTGGACCATTGATCAGGACTGGTCGAGCTACACAGACACCGAACACCAGACATGGGACATACTTTACGAGCGCCTTGTCAAAGTGCTGCACGACAGAGCTGCGCCCGAATTTTTGAACGGCCTTGAAGCCCTCGCCCTCAATCGAGGTGGTGTCCCCAATTTCGAAACCATGTCAGATGAGCTAGAGAGGCTCACCGGCTGGCGCGTTGTGGCCGTTCCCGGGCTTGTCCCGGATGAAGTCTTCTTCGACCATCTCGCCAATAAGCGTTTCCCGGCAGGCAGCTTTATCCGAAAACCCGACCAACTCGACTACATTCAGGAACCGGACGTCTTCCACGACGTCTTTGGTCACGTTCCGATGCTAACCAATCCGATTTTTGCCGATTATATGCAGGCTTATGGCGAAGGCGGGCTCCGCTCGCTCAGGCATGCCAGCCTTAAAAATCTCGCCGCGCTCTATTGGTACACCGTCGAGTTCGGCCTCATCCAGACCGACCAAGGTCTACGCATCTATGGCGCCGGGATCGTATCCTCACCGGCTGAGACAAAGTTTAGTCTGGAAGACGCATCGCCGAACCGCATCGGCTATGATCTTGAGCGTCTGATGCGCACCGATTATCGCATCGACGACTTCCAGCAGACCTATTTCGTCATCGACAGCTATGAACAGCTGTTCCGCTCAACCGTCGACACTGACTTCGCCCCACTCTACGCCGATATGAACGGCAAGTTCGACCATCAGCCCGAAGATGTCCTCGAGCACGACATCATCATCCATCGCGGGACGCAGGATTATGCGGGTAAAGGCGGGCGTTTCGCCGCCTAAACTGAGACACAAAAAAGGCCGATCCAACCAACTGGACCGGCCTCTTCCTCCAACGTCCTCTCCCAGACGTTCGGTTTAAGTCACTAGACCTTGTAATACATGTCGAATTCGACCGGATGCGGGTGCAACTGGAGACGCTCCACCTCTTCCATCTTCAGCTCTAGATAGGCGTCGATCTGATCATCATCAAACACGCCGCCTTTCTTGAGGAACTCACGGTCTGCGTCGAGAGCCTCAAGCGCTTCGCGCAATGAGCCACACACCTGAGGAATAGACTTCGCCTCTTCCGGTGGCAGATCATAGAGATCCTTGTCCATCGCATCGCCCGGATGGATTTTGTTCTCAATCCCGTCCAGGCCGGCCATCAAGAGGGCTGCAAAGGCAAGATACGGGTTCGCTGTCGGATCAGGGAAACGAACCTCAATCCGCTTCGCTTTCGGGCTGGACCCAAACGGGATACGGATCGACGCCGATCTATTGCGCGACGAGTAAGCCAGCATCACAGGCGCCTCAAAGCCCGGCACGAGACGCTTATAAGAGTTCGTCGACGCATTCGTCAGTGCATTCAGCGCCCGTGCGTGCTTAATGATACCGCCAATGTAGTGCAAGCAGGTCTCAGAGAGCCCAGCATACAGATCACCGGCAAAGGTCGGCTTGCCGCCAGACCAGATGGACTGGTGTACGTGCATGCCTGAGCCGTTATCATTGAAATACGGCTTCGGCATAAACGTCGCTGTCTTCCCGTAATTCGCAGCAACATTGTGCACGACATATTTATAGAGCTGCATATTGTCAGCCATCTTCACGAGCGTCGCGAACTTCATCCCGAGCTCATGCTGAGCCGGCGCAACTTCGTGGTGGTGCTTCTCGGGCGCAAGATCGAGTTCTGTCATATAAGACAGCATCTCTGAGCGCATATCCTGCTCGCTATCGACAGGCGGGACCGGGAAATAGCCACCTTTAGGGCCGGGGCGGTGACCCATATTACCCATGTCATACTCTTTACCCGTGTTCGCTGGCAGCTCAGTTGAGTCGAAAGAGTAGCCTGTCTTGTGCGGTTCCGTGTTCCAGCGCACATCATCAAACACGAAGAACTCGGCTTCCGGACCAAAGAATGCGGTATCCCCGACACCCGTCGACTGAAGGTAAGCCTCTGCCTTCTTTGCCGTGGTCCGAGGATCACGGTTATACGGTTGCCCAGAAATTGGGTCCAAGACATCACACATCACAGCCAGCGTCGTCTGCTGATAGAATGGATCTATCTTTGCTGTGTCGACATCCGGTGCGAGGTTCATGTCAGACTCGTTGATTGCCTTCCAGCCCGCAACAGATGACCCGTCGAACATCTGGCCTTCAGCAAAGAAGTCCTCGTCAATCATGCCCTTATCAAAGGTCACATGCTGCAGCTTACCGCGTGGGTCCGTGAAGCGCAGGTCCACGAATTCAACATCGTGTTCCTTCATCATTTTCATAATCTTGTCGGCCATTGTGATCTCCTGTCCTGTCGATGCCTATTAAGTTTCCGATGGCAGCCTAGAGCGCACCATCACCCGTCTCTCCTGTGCGGATACGGACCGCTTCGCCCACATCACTCACAAAAATTTTGCCATCCCCGATTTTCCCGGTCTGCGCGGATTTCGTGATCGCTTCAATCGCACCATCCACGGAAGCATCCGCAACAACAACCTCAACTTTCAACTTAGGAAGGAAGTCCACAACATATTCAGCCCCGCGATAAAGCTCGGTGTGCCCACGCTGACGGCCGAAGCCCTTGGCTTCGACAACGGTCATACCCTGCACGCCAACCTCATGTAGCGCTTCTTTTACATCATCCAGTTTGAACGGCTTAATGACAGCTTCAATTTTTTTCATGACCTCAACCCTTATCGATTCATCTTGCTACAACGCTATCGCCTTCTCGAGGTCGAGCGTATGCCAGAGCGCACAACTCAAGACGAAGAGTTTACTCTGCCCACCTTTTGATCAGACGCGCACAATTACGAGGCAAAGGCGTCCCGCAAAATTCGTGACGCATGCGTCATTGTTTTGTTAGTGAACATATGCTACCGATTAAAAATCATCAGGAGAAAGCTTATGTCCCGCCCCGTGCCTTATATCGATCCGAGCCGCCCAAAACCCCGTCTCCGTCCATTGAGGGCGTGGAAACATATGCAAAACCTGATCGCGGATAAGGAAGACACAAAGGAAGTCTTTTATATCATTGAGGCGCTGAACGGAAACTCGCTTCGCAAGGGTTTTGATCGCTTCTGCGCTACTGAAAACGGTCTGCGCCTATTGGAACAGCGGCGTTACCTGCCCGATATCCTCGATGATCACGACACACTTGCGACTTATCCTGAAAATAGTGTCGCCCATGCCTACATCACATTTATGCAGAGAGAGGGACTGTCCGCTGCGGGTCTAGTGGCAGAAAGCGAAGCGCACGAGAGCATTACAGACCCCTACGAAGACGATCTTCAATGGTTTGGTGAGCGTATGCGTGACACGCATGACCTCTTCCACGTCTTAACTGGATACGGACGAGATGCACTCGGTGAAGATGCCCTTCTCGGATATACACATAGTCAGCACGGCGGCCTTGGAATCAATTTCATCTCCTTCGTTGGCGCTCGCGAAGTCGCGAAGCATGCGCCTAAAGGCGTCAACATTTCTGCTGTTGTCAAAGAAGCTCGGAAAAACGGCAAAGCGGCCTTGAGGATCGTAGACCAGGATATTCCTGCCCTGCTTCAGGAGCCAATTGCCGATGCGCGCGCACGGATGAATATCCCCGAGCCAGTCCTCTACAAAGAAGCCCTACGAAGTTTCCAAGAAGCGGGTATCGACCCCCAGCTGGTTGCCGCTTGATCACGCTCATTCGCCACGGCGAAGCCGCAGCCAAATGGGGGGATCATCCCGATCCCGGTCTTTCTGAACAAGGGCGCGCTCAGGCCGAAGCCGTAGGGGCTGTCTTGTCTGGTGCTGTCGTCCGTCAAATCCTGACGAGCCCGATGCAACGTTGTCAGGAAACAGCGCAACCTCTATGTCGCTCCCTGAACCTGCAAGCGCGGATCACGCCACAGGTCTCTGAAATTCCAACGCCGTATGACCTGAAAACCGACCGCGTGACATGGTTGCGAGGCCTTATGAGCGGCGTCTGGTCAGATGCAGAGCCGATTGTTCAAGACTGGCGGTCTGACTTGTTAAAAACAATTCAAAGCCTTCCAGACAACACAGTCGTGTTCACTCATTTCGTGGCGATCAACGCGATTGTCTCGGAACTGGAAGGCCGCCACGAAACAACCGTCTTTAAACCAACCTATTGCTCGCAGACAATCTTAGAGCGCGTGGATGACACACTCAGAGTCAAATCGCGCGGCCCCGAAGCCGAGACCCGCGTTCTATAAACTCGCCTCGTCCGATGCGGCAGCTTCCCGCTCATCAACAAGTTCCTGTGTCATAGAGTCAATCTTAGCAATCAAGGCGTCTGGAGAACCATTATTCTGGTCCAGGATAGACAGGAATTGAGCGCGCTGCTCAATCGCAAGCCAAATCAGGTTTCCATCTGCATTAAGCGCGATATCGACGACCTGATACTTCCCGCCGCGCTGCAGAACACGCCAACGGACCGTCAGTTCCTGACCATCACCCCGCAAAATTGTCGTATCCACGATCGAATCACGCGCATTCCGGTCCAGTGATCCTGTAACTTCAACACCCTGACCGCGGTATTCATTGAAATAGAACTCATAAACCGCCAGCGCATACGTCCTAAAAGCAGTAATGTAGCGATCCAGATCGTCTTCATTGAATTGCGTTGCGTAACGTCCAACGACAAACTTCGCGACGGCATCCAGATTTGAAAACTCTTCCATATAGGCTTGGAATTTTTCACGACGTTCTTCAACCGTTATGTCCGGTTCGTTTAAAGAATTAAGAACGTTGGTTGCATTCTCTTGTACATAGGCCTCTGTCTTTTCGTCAGCGAGGGCTGCACCGGATGTGGTGGCGAGAAAGATCGCGGCAAGACCTGCTTTAAAACTCATATTGATTGTCATATCGCGCTCCTATTCGTCTTCATCGCCAAAGTCATAATCATCAAAATCGGGCAAATCTTTGAATGGATCATCCTCAAATTTGCCATCCCGAATCGCAGCCTCTCTTTGTTGTGCATAATTACGGCGCAAGGCCACGTAAGGCTCCGGCTGCGCATTCAAAGCCTCGATCGCTGGATCAAGTCGTTCTCTCAGAGAGACGACCCCCGTCACACCGACGACAGCGCGTGAGGCAACATATGTATCGCCTTGCCCGTAATTCAGCGGGTCTACAAATCCATCCACGCCGCTGCCGACACTATCGCGTAAGGTGCTTGGACCTAAGCCCGGTATAACAATGTAAGGTCCAGACGGAACACCCCAGACAGCCAAAGTCTGTCCAAAATCTTCGCTATGCTTTGGAACCCCAATCCCAGTCGCAGGATCAAAGACGCCCAAAACACCAACAGTCGTATTCAGCATAAACCGTGACGCTGTATCAAAGGCGGGTCCCGGTTTGCCCTGCAGGACGGTGTTCACCAAAACAACAGGCTGTCCAAGATTGCTCAGAAAGTTCGACACACCGCCGCGCACAGGTTTATTCGTAACAGCCCGGTACCCATCTGCCGCAGGCTTTAGAATAGCAGCATCCAAAGCATTGTTCACATCGAACATGGTGCGGTTAAAGCCCTCTAGCGGGTCCGCCATATCACCGGTCGCAACCGGTTCACTCGATGTCGCACATGCGCTTAAAGCCAAAGCGGCTGTCGCTGCAATCACATGCCCCCGCATTGGCGGCTCCTTCTTCTTAGTCCCACCTGATATGCGAATGGGCGCTTTGAATAACAACTCACTAATTCGTCATGTATTCACTATACGTGCCAATACGCACAAAAGATGACCGAGAGATTCATTTGATCTTCATATAAATTGATGTTTATATGTTTTTATGTCTAATAATGAAACGGTTCTAAAAGCGCTTAAGGCGACGGGTGAGGCCACCAGGCTCCGTATCCTCGTTCTGCTGCAGCATGGCGATCTAGCTGTCGGAGAGCTTGTTGATATTCTCGGTCAGAGCCAGCCACGCCTGTCGCATCATCTCAAAACGCTGACGCAGGCTGATGTGATTACAAGACTACCGGAAGGATCATGGGTCTTCTACCGCCTCACCCGCGAAGCTCCCGTTGACGCACTTCTAACCACGCTCCTCAATTCGCTGGACACCACACTCGCTCCCTACAGCCACGATCTCGCCGCTTTAAAGAAAGTCAGACGGTCGCGAAGTGCGACCGCCAATAGCTACTTCGAAAGCGTCGCGGAGGATTGGGACACAATCCGCGCCCTTCATTTCCCGACAGACGCGCTGGAAACCGCCCTTCTCGATAGCGCTGGACCTGGGCCGTTTCACAAACATGTCGACCTCGGGACCGGCACAGGCCGCATGATTAATCTGTTCGGTGACCGCGCACGCGAAGCAGAGGGCCTCGACATCTCGCATCACATGCTGACCGTTGCGCGGGCTAATCTCGTAGCGAGCGGCCATGCATCGGCCAGCGTCCGCCAGGGCGATGTCACGGCAACGCCCTTCGCCGACCATAGCGCTGATCTCGTCACAGTACATCAGGTCCTGCATTTCCTCGACGATCCATCCGCTGTGATCGATGAGGCCAGCCGCATCCTCAGACCCGGCGGCAAGCTCCTGATCGCCGATTTCGCCCCACACACGCTCGATTTCCTGCGTGATCAACAGGGCCATCGCCGTCTTGGCATCCGTGAAACCGACATGATCAACTGGTGCAAGGCCGCAGGCTTAGACCTGTCAGCGCCGCGCCGCTTCGACCCGCCTTCCGATCTGGATCAGGGCCTCTCTGTCCTGATCTGGTCCGCAACCCAACCCGCCCTTGTAAAAGAGACCGCCGCATGACCCAACTCGCTGCCGCCACGCAACAAGCTACTCCCGCCCCAAACGTCTCGTTCGAATTCTTCCCCCCGAAGAGTGAGAAGATGGAGGCCAACCTCTGGGACTCGGTCAAGCGCTTGTCTCCAATGGAGCCCCGCTTCGTCTCCGTCACGTATGGCGCAGGCGGATCAACGCGCGACCGCACACATGCGACCGTCGCAAAGATCGCCAAGGAAACCCCACTGACTCCAGCAGGCCACCTCACCTGCGTCGGCGCAACCAAAGAAGAAGTCTTGCAGGTTGCTGAGGACTATTGGAATGCAGGCGTCAAACACATCGTTGCCCTGCGCGGTGATCCACCAACCGGCATGGGCCAAGCCTTTGAGCAACACCCGGGCGGGTTCAAAGACAGCATCGACCTTGTTGCCAGCCTACGCGATCACCGCCCTGACCTCGGAAAGGTCTTCGAGGTCTCCGTCTCCTGCTACCCGGAAAAGCACCCGGACAGCCTCGGTTGGGACCGCGACATCGCCTTCCTGAAAGCAAAGCAGGACGCCGGCGCAGACCGCGCCATCACGCAATTTTTCTTCGAACCACAAGTCTATCTCGAGTTCTTGGAGCGGGCGCGATCAGGGGGCGTCACTATGCCGATCGTTCCCGGAATCATGCTGCAGCCAAACTTCAAAGGCCTCAAACGCATCGCAGGCCTCTGCCAGTCAACGCTGCCGAATTGGCTCCACGCACTCTACGAAGGCACCGAGGACGACCCGCAAACCCGCGAGCTGATCACGGCCAATGTTGCCGCTGAGCTTTGCTACAAACTTGCCGAGCACGGAGTGAATGATTTCCACTTCTATACCCTCAATAAAGCCAGCCTAGCTCTCTCAACGTGCCGCCTCCTCGGTCTAAAGCCAGCAGCGATCGCAGCATGAAGCCTCGTCTCCGCTTTATCTTCGTAATTAGTTTATTCCTACTCGGAACCGTAGTCGGCTGGCAGGCAAAGACTTGGGCTGTTGAGAGACAGAAGAGGGAACGCCTAATGGCCATTTGCGATCAAAGCTACAACCTTACCCGCACTCTCATCGCATCTTATGGCGGGGATACCAAATCCGCCCAACTTTTTGGCAGTGACGGTATCGTGGGTCAGTACAATGAAGAGCAGAATGACAAAGAACGCTTCTTGATCCTCGAAGATACATGGTCCGCTGAGGACGCAGATAAGTTTCATCGCCAATCCCTTAGAGGGAGTGTGCGATCTTATGGTCGAACATGCAGTCGGGCAAAACAGATTCAACTTCAAAATGAACTTGAGCAAGCCTTCAGACACAAAGACGCAGGTAGACACGAGGAACAAACACAGTGACCTCTAGACCTGATCGCATATCCGCCCTCTACGCCTCAGCGAGAGAGCGCATCCTCATCCTCGATGGTGCTTGGGGCGCGATGTTCCAGCGCATGGGCCTGACCGAGGACGATTTCCGCGGCACGCGCTTCGACACTGGAACCTATCCCGGGCAGATGAAGGGCAATAATGATATTCTCTGCCTGACCCGCCCTGACCGCGTGACAGAACTCCACGAGGCCTACCTCGAAGCCGGTGCTGACATCACAGAAACCAATACCTTCTCCAGCACGACCATTGCCCAAGACGACTACAACCTGAACCTTCAGGACGTCATCGACCTTAATTTAGAAGGCGCGCGCCTCGCTCGCGAAGCCACGGACCGCTGGACAGAGCGCACGCCGGATAAACCCCGCTTCGCCGCAGGATCCATCGGCCCGCTGAATAAGATGCTGTCCATGTCCTCCGACGTGAACAATCCCGGGGCGCGCGAAGTCACGTTTGATGACGTCTACGAGGCCTACCGCCAGCAGATCAAAGCCCTGAATGAGGGCGGCGTGCACCTCTATCTGATCGAAACGATCACCGACACACTCAACTGCAAAGCCGCCATCAAAGCCATCAAGGACCTCGAAGCCGAAGGCATGGATCAACTCCCAATCTGGATTTCCGGAACAATCACAGACCGCTCCGGCCGCACCCTCTCAGGTCAAACGGTCGAAGCCTTCTGGCATTCCGTGCGCCACGCAAAACCATTCGCCATCGGCTTCAACTGCGCACTCGGTGCAGAACTCATGCGCCCCCACATCGCCGCGATTTCCAAAGTCGCCGATACGCTCGTGGCCGCTTATCCGAATGCAGGCCTGCCTAATGAAATGGGCGAGTATGACGAAACGCCCTGCCAGACCTCGTGCAACCTCGCACCTTGGGCGGAAGACGGCCTCGTCAACATCCTCGGTGGCTGCTGCGGCACCACACCCGAACACGTCGCCGCCATCGTCAAATGCGTAGACGGCATTAAACCCCGCCAACCTCCCTCACCTTCATCCGCCATGCGCCTCGCAGGGCTGGAACCATTTGAGCTGGCATCATGACAACAGGAAAAGACACAGATTGGGGATTCCGCGACCTCGAAAATGCCCGCAACTATGCCAAGGGCGCTCCCCGGATGGCGCTGCCGGGCTTCGACACAATGCATCGCATTACCGCGCAAGTTCTTGCCGAGTCCGCAGAGAAAAATGGACGCATCCTCGTCCTTGGTGGCGGTGGTGGCCTGGAGGTCGGTGCACTGGCAAAGCATCCGAATAATTGGTCAATCACAGCTGTCGACCCATCGCCAGAAATGATCCAGGCCGCGCAAGAAACCCTTGGAGACGCAGCAAAGCGCGTCGAGTGGATCATAGGACTGATTGACGATGCCTCTATGGGTCCATTTGATGGGGCGATCTGCCTCCTGACACTGCACATCATACCTGACAATGGAGAAAAGCTCGCAACGCTCAAAGCCATTCATGATCGTCTAAAGCCCGGTGCCCGGTTTGTTGTCGTTGACAATTGCCTACCCGACGATGCCTTCCGGCCTCTACGCGCCTTACGCTATAAAACTTTCTTCAAAGAAAGCGGTGCACCATCAGATGCGGTTGAAACTTTTACCGCGGCTATGCTGGAAAGCATGCATATGGTGACGCCTGAGCGCGAAGCAGCTTTACTTCAAGAGGCTGGATTTTCAGACATGGATCTGATCTTCGCAGGCTTTGCATGGCGTGGCTGGGCAGCAATCGCATGACCGCGCCAAATCATCCTCCCGGCGAGATCGTCATTCTCTACGGCACGCTAAAACCGCGGGCCAAGGGATATCCAGCATGGCTGCACCTGTCAGCGGCTGGGACACCACTTGGACCTGCCCGCTTCTATGGCCGCATGTTCGATTTCGGGAAGTATCCGGGCGTCCAGCTCGACGGCGACACACTGTGCCACGGCGAGCTTTTTCAAGTCGACGACCCGGATCTCTGGCCCGTCCTCGACGCTTATGAAGACGTCAACTGGCACCTGCCCGAACAAGGCGAATTCCAGCGCGTAGAAGTCGATGTGCTGGATGATTTCGGTGAATCCATCGGCGTAAAAGCCTGGATCTACGAACACCGCATGCCCGAATGGACGAAAGGCTACCCGATCCTAAAAAGTGGTAACTGGCCAATAGAAACGGCAAGGCCTAAACGCCGCTCTGGCCCACCCGCTGACACAATTGACTTGGCAAGTCATCGCAAAGCGACGGATGCAGGTTCGAGATCATGAAAGACCGAAAGCATATCCGTCTCCCAGATGACCATCCGGATTTCAGGACCGACCCAAAAAGTTGGAGCGACTTCGCTTCACGCGCAAACATAATCGTAGAACTCGTTCTCGATGAGTATTGGGAAGACACCAATCACAATGATATCAGACAGAAGCACAATCGCCTCGGTGAAGTGCTAGATTTTCTTAGAGAGTTCGACCCCTCAAATCCCGTAAATGAGCTAGCTCGGAATTTTTTCCGCGATGTCTATCATTGGCTTATGAAGCTGCGACCAAAACCCGAGTTTCGAAACCCTAAGTATGATTTCAGAGAGATACGCAGAAACCTACTGCAGGATTGGGCAAGATTGCGAGACAAACTGGAGGCACAGGAATGACCTCCGCAGCCCAAACCTTCGTCAATATCGGCGAGCGCACGAATGTCACCGGCAGTGCGCGCTTCCGCAAACTGATCACGGCAGGCGATTATGCCACAGCCGTCGAGGTCGCACGCCAGCAGGTCGAAAACGGTGCGCAGATCATCGACGTCAACATGGACGAGGGCATGCTCGACGGCGCTGAGGCAATGACCACCTTTCTCAACCTGATCGCGGCTGAGCCCGACATTGCCCGCGTGCCGATCATGATCGACAGCTCGAAATGGCCGGTCATCGAAGCGGGCCTGAAATGCGTGCAGGGCAAAGCCATCGTCAATTCCATCTCAATGAAGGAAGGCGAGGCCGAGTTCATCGACCACGCGCGAAAGTGCCTCTCATACGGCGCCGCCATCGTCGTCATGGCCTTTGACGAAGTCGGTCAGGCCGATACCGCAGCCCGCAAGATCGAAATCTGCCAGCGCGCCTATAAACTCCTCACCGAAACCGTCGGCTTTCCACCCGAAGACATCATCTTCGATCCCAACATCTTCGCCGTTGCGACAGGCATTGAAGAGCACGACAATTACGCCGTCGACTTTATCGAAGCGACCAAGATTATCCGCGAGACCTGTCCTGGCTGCCACATTTCCGGCGGCCTCTCCAATGTCTCGTTCAGCTTTCGCGGCAATGAACCCGTGCGCCGCGCCATGCACTCAGTCTTCCTCTACCACGCCATCCCCGCAGGCATGGACATGGGCATCGTCAATGCCGGCCAGCTCGATATCTATGATGAGATCGAACCCAAACTCCGCGAAGCCGTCGAAGACGTCATCCTCAACCGCACTCCGGACGCCACTGAAAACCTCATAACGCTCGCAGAATCCTATAAAGGCCAGAAAGGCAGAACCGCAGAGAAAGATCTCCGCTGGCGAGACCTCCCAGTCGAAAAGCGCCTAGAGCACGCCCTGATCAATGGCATTACGGAATATATCGAGGCCGACACCGAAGAAGCCCGCGCCAATCGCGAGCGCCCGCTCCACGTTATCGAAGGCCCGCTTATGGATGGTATGAACGTCGTCGGCGACCTGTTTGGCTCCGGCAAGATGTTCCTGCCCCAGGTTGTTAAATCGGCCCGCGTTATGAAAGCCGCCGTCGCCTATCTCGACCCCTTCATGCAGGCCGAAAAAGAAGCGCTCGGTACCGTCGATCAATCTAAAGGCAAAGTCCTGATGGCAACGGTCAAAGGCGACGTCCATGACATCGGCAAGAACATTGTCGGCGTCGTGCTCGCCTGCAATGGCTATGACATTATCGACATGGGCGTCATGGTCCCGGCCGAAGATATTCTCGCCAAAGCCAAAGACGAGAAGGTCGACATGATCGGCCTCTCAGGCCTGATTACGCCCAGCCTCGACGAAATGGTCTACGTCGCCCGCGAAATGCAGCGCCTAGACATGAAACAACCGCTCCTCATCGGCGGTGCAACGACCTCGCCCGCCCACACCGCTGTCAAAATCGATCCGGTCCGCGCCAACGGCCCCACCGTCCACGTTCAGGATGCCAGCCGCGCCGTCGGCGTTGTCTCGACCCTTCTCTCAGACGACGACCGCCCGCTTTTCCTCGATACAACCAAAGCCAGATATGAGCGCATGCGCGATGCCCGGTCAGGCGGTCCGCCAAAGAAGCGCCTGCCGCTCAAAACCGCCCGCCAACATGCCCGGCAACTCAGCAGCAGCGCCCCGACCGCCCCAAGCTTCACAGGTACCCGCGTCCTCGAAGACTTCGATCTCGCAACGCTCACCCGCTACATCGATTGGGGCCCCTATTTCGGCAGCTGGAACCTCGCCGGGCGCTGGCCGGACATCCTCGACGACAAGATCATCGGCGAAGCGGCCCGCGACCTCTGGCGCGACACCGAGGCCATGATGCAGCAAATCATCGGTCAGAACTGGTTCAAGCCCAAAGCCGTTATC
This sequence comes from Pseudomonadota bacterium, assembly GCA_038746145.1. Taxonomy (GTDB): domain Bacteria; phylum Pseudomonadota; class Alphaproteobacteria; order Caulobacterales; family Hyphomonadaceae; genus Henriciella. The sequence goes on along the minus strand of JBCDKW010000003.1, from coordinate 203,810 downwards.
GGCTTCTGGGGCGCATCGCGAAAAGGCGACGATATCAAGCTTGACACAGGTGACACGCTTCACACGCTGCGCCAGCAAATGGTCAAAGCCAATAATCGCGCCAACTTCGCGCTGTCCGATTTCATCGCCGACACAGGCGACCATATCGGCGCCTTTGCGGTCACGGCAGGCGGGGAAGCCGACCAACTTGCCAAAGACTTCGAAGCCAAAGGCGATGACTATTCCGCCATCATGGTCAAAGCGCTTGCCGACCGCTTTGCCGAAGCCATGGCCGAATACATGCACGAACGGGTCCGCAAAACCCATTGGGGCTATGAACCGGATGAAGCGCTCACAAATGATGACCTCATTAAAGAGAAATACACCGGCATCCGCCCGGCGCCGGGCTATCCTTGCCAGCCGGATCACACCGAAAAAGAAACGATCTTCCGTCTCCTAGGCGCCGACCGCATCGGCATGGCGCTAACCTCAAGCTACGCCATGACACCAGCCGCCTCCGTCTCAGGCCTCTACATCGCCCACCCCGAAAGCACCTATTTCGCCGTCGGCCGCATTGAGCGTGATCAGGTTGAGGATTATGCAAGGCGTAAGGGCATGGATATAAGGGTAGCCGAGCGCTGGTTGGGGCCGATCTTGAATTATGATCCGAGTGAATTGGAAGCGGCCTAGACAAAAAAGTGATCCGCTGATTATTTCGAACTAAAATTATTTCTGGCAACAACAGCATTTGATGGCGCATGAATAGCGAAATTGACTATCAAAACGCAGTCTTCGCTAGACTGAACAAAATTGACGAAGTGCAATGCACTTTGCGCTTCAATCCGTTTTCGTTCAGCCCTTCGGAAAACCCAGTCGTAGAAGTCACAGTTTCAGCGCCAGATACGAATTGGGAGAAGGTAGAGTCTCTACTTGGTTATGAAGTCTTTCATAGCGTATCAAACAACCAGCTCGAAATTACAGATTGGGATTGGGACAAATCGATCATTATCACAGGTAGTAACGTGAAGATGCGGTGGGTACCTTATGACCGTGACGACCTTCTCTACACGATCAAAGCGCTTACAAACTTGAACGAAAATGAAAGACAGAAAAATTTCAAATCTAGCAAACTGCTTAGAAAAATAAGAAGCTTTCTCGAGCAACTTAAAGACCGCTCAATGACTAAATCTAACATATCTAGCGATCAAGCAAGATTGCAACGAGCCAACCTTGAGACGATAGGCAAGGTTCTCCATAAACTCAGTCGCTCTGAATGACCTGAGTCTTATAGCTGCTATACTACCCTATCCCCCAAAATCCCATCCAAATCCCAATCTCCGCAAATCCCTGCGAAGGCAGGGATCCATCTCTGAACATCGCAACCTTCACGACAGGTTCAGAGATGGACCCCAGCTCAAGGTTAGCGTCGCCGATCATAGGATGAAGCCCCAAACTAAAAAATCTATCCACCCCCTCTGAACGCGCCCGTATACTCTCCTCCAATATGCAAATCCGCATCAACCCCCGAGACTGGGCGCATGTCCCGGTCTGGCTTTGGCCCTTTGTTTGGTGGCAACTCATCCGACTGCGCGCTCATGTCCGCAAAACAGGTCAGGACGGGGTCTACCAAATCACGCACGACGGCCGCGTCGAGATTTACCTCGCCCCGACCGATCAGACCTCAACGTCTGGCTGCACCAACAGCGGCATAGCTATCTCGATCACTGGACGCCGATGCACAATACAAGCGGCGAAGCGCATCTGAATGCGATCCAATACTGGACGCCAAGATTCATGGAATGCGGAGAACGCATCCTCTACATCAGCTGGGGCAAAGACTTCACGCCAGCGCCCGCAATTGAGGATAGTTCGTAGAGGCATCAGCCCCCTCCGAGCGCTTCGCGCCCACCTCCCCCAAGACTGGGGGAGGAAATCCTGCGCTTAATCCGATTAGGGTCTGAACTTTTCTCCCTCGCTTTAGCGGGGGAGGTGGGCCAGCCAACGGCTGGGTCGGAGGGGGCTTCTGGAGTGGTCGTCCAGCGATCATTTGGTCCAGTGGACCAAATGAAGCGGCAGAAGGCCCGAAGGGCAAATCCCAATCTCACCAAAATCCAAACCACCCCACCTTCCCGCACTCACGCGCGAAGCCACGTCCCGCTGCGCGAAATTCAAATCAGGAGACAAAGCGCCTGCGGCCTGGTTCATGTGCCCAGAGGGCACGGAACCCGCTTCCACTGCGTCACGCAAAGCGTGTCAGCGCAGTGGCAAACAACTCAACCCGCTTATCCCCGCTGCGGCAAAGCAGCTCAGCGCTTCGTCAAATATGGCCCGGACCCTGCAGCTTTAACGCTTAGATAACCAAGCCACTCAGGACCCTCGTCCCATGTTGAAACACATCTTTGCTCTCGCGGCCTTGTCACTCACACTCGCAACACCTGCCATTGCTCAGAATGCAGGTCACATTTCCAAGGCCAAAGCCGGTCAGTCCTGCGCGGGGTGCAACCTGTTTCAGGCCAATATGGCCTATCGCGACATCTCCGGGACCGACCTGTCTAAATCACGTCTGCGCCAGTCCGATCTGTCTTTGACAACATTAGAGGGTGTGAACCTGTCAGGTAGCGATCTCTCCATCGCGAACCTGTTCGGGGCGCGTCTTAATCGCTGCAATATGACAGGGGCAGATCTGAAAAATGCAGCCGCGGTCGGCACTTATTTCGGATCATCCAACCTATCAGGAGCTGATTTGAAAGGCGCTAACCTGTCGGGCGCTAACCTCTCTCTCGCAAGCGGCCTGACACAATCACAGCTCAACAAAGCCTGCGGCGATGCCACTACGCGCCTTCCAAAAGGATTGCGCATCCCACGCTGCCGCTAGGTGATTGCGCCCAAAAAGACACACTCGCGCAGAAGTGTCAGCCATTACAGCGAGTTTAGTTCTCTCCCGCGCGCCATACTTTATGTTGATCGTATGAGAAAGATTGCGCTCTCTATCGCGTTTTCAGTGGCATCCGTCTTTGCCATGGCCGATGCGCAGGGAAAACCCGCGCGCGTCGCATGGGCGCCTTCTGATACAGGCTCGTGCGCAGACTGTTTGCTGACGGGTCATGATCTCTCAGGCTGGAATATTTCAAACGGAGATTATTCCGGCGCGGACCTCAGCGCTGCCAATCTCTACAAACTCAAGGCCGAAGACGCGCAGCTTTCTGACATTATAGCTCTTGGAGCGAATTTCAGAAAAGCGACGCTGGATGGGTCTGATTTTACGGACGCCGATCTGACGGGGGCAACACTTGATAAGGCGAGTTTGATCGCAGCGGACCTGACAGACGCTACGCTAAGCACAGCAAGACTTCACGGCACGATGTTTATTGGCGCGACCTGTACGGACGCGAATCTGATTGCTGTTCAAGCGGAAGGCGCTGACTTTTCAGGCGCCAATCTGATGGGCGCAGACTTGAGTTCCGCCAATCTGGAGAATGCTGCTTTCGATAACGCAATTCTGGCGGATATGACCTTTGCAAATGCGAATCTCTCAGGCGCAAAAATTCGCGACACACGATTGGTCGGCGTCAATTTTTCAGGCGTGTCAGGGCTTGATTCGGTTGATTTTCAGGGCACCTGCTTGATCGAGCCCATCAACTTGCCGCAAACGATCACGCTCCCGAGCTGTTTTGAAAGTGATGGCTAAACGGTTTCTTCCTTAGCGCGGCGCTCAAAAACCCCGACGATCCAGATGCTTACCTCGTAGAGCGCATAAACCGGGATCGCCAGCATCATCTGAGACAGAGGATCCGGCGGCGTGAGAAACGCTGCAGCCGCTAAAATCGCAACGACAGCGTATTTACGCCCTTTGCGAAGCGTCGCTGTCCCAATCAATCCAACACGCCCCATCAGGCTCAAAACTACCGGCAACTGGAAAGAGAGACCAAAAGCAATCATCAGAGCTATGGCGAGCGATAGGTATTCCGAAACCTTGAGCTGGGCTTCAATATTGACCGCGGCCGTTTCACCAAGCTGCTGCTGGCTCGCTGAAAACTCCATAACAGCCGGCATCATCAGAAGATGAACGAAAAGAATGCCGGCCGTAAACAGAACCGGGGTCAGCAAGAGAAATGGCAAAAAGACGTGCTTTTCATTCCTATAAAGCCCCGGCGCAATGAAGGCGTAAAGCTGCCAAGCGATAATCGGAAAAGCGATGTAAAAGCCTGCGAACAAAGCCACGCGCAGTTTCACGAAAAAGAATTCTAGAGGCGCGGTAAAAATCAGATTTGGCGTCACCCCATCGCTGTAGCGTTCATAGGCTGTGACGAAGGGCGTCACCAGCACATTGAAAATATCTTCAGCAAAAACAAAGCAGGCAATCGCCGCAACGACGAGCGCGCCAAAGCTCCAAATCAGTCGACTACGAAGTTCAGTAAGATGCGAGAGGAGCGGCGCGCGGCTCGCCTCGACGCAGTCCTCTTCGATATCGGGACGTTGATCAGCTGGCAAATCAGCGCTCATCTGGATCGCTTTCTGCTTTGCCAGTGTCTGTCAGTTGCTCAGATTGTGCCGACTGATCGGCCTCCTTCGCCATGACATTGGCATTGATATCCTGTTCGACGGCTTTCAGATCATCCATCGCTTGAGTGACACTATTCTCACGCTTCAGGCTGTCGATTTCAGCTTTCAACTCTTCGAGCTCGGTCTGTTTTGCGATGTCATCAAAGGCGAGGCGGAATTCGTTCGCCATTGCTCGACCCTTGGCGACGAACTGGCCAATACGGCGCATCATCGTTGGCAAGTCTTTCGGCCCAACGACAATGAGTGCAACGATCGCAATGACGAGAAATTCAGTCAGACCAAACTGTGGCAGCATAACAGATTCCGCCGGCTAGCCGTTTAGGACTTCGTCTCGGACTTTTCCTTTTCAGGGGTGATGTTGACCATATCCTCTGAATCGACAGCGTGTTGCTTGTCGGCATCCTCATCGGTCAGACCCTTACGGAAGCTTTTTATGCCTTTGGCAAGATCACCCATGATCGACGAAATTCGCCCGCGACCACCAAACAAAAGCAAGGCAATGATTGCAACGATGAGTAACTGCATCCAACCGGGGGCCATAAAACGCTCCTAAATCTTATTCTTGAGATGGGTACGACGACATAATTCTCAAGTCCACTCTAATGCCGGTTATCTATAGCACAGGGTTGGTTTCATCTTCATTCATAAAGTCTGTCACAAAGGCGGTATCAGAGTCCTGCTCCACCAATTCAGCTTCGAGGTCACGCTCGTGGTGCATCGCGGTTCCATCCATGAAGAACCCGTCAGGGATCACATCAGACAACAAGCCTTCCGCTTCCAGATCAGCACGTCCCGGCAAGACGTCCAGACTTTGTAGGCCAAAATGCTCAAGGAAAGCATCTGTCGTTCCATAGGTCACCGGTCTTCCCGGTGTTTTGCGACGGCCTTTAAAGCGCACCCAACCCGCCTCCATCAGACCGTCCAGCGTCGTTTTAGAAATCGCGACGCCGCGGACCGCCTCGATTTCAGCGCGCGTTACGGGTTGCCCATAGGCAATGATCGCGAGTGTTTCCAACGAGGCTTGCGTCAGCTTCTTTTGTTCCTGACGCTCTTCGACGAAGAGGAAGGCCATATCCTCGGCTGTCTGGAAGCGCCACTTCCCGGCAACCTCGACCAGACTGACACCGCGAGGCGCATACGCTGCCTTCAGCGTCATCAAGACACTCGAAACATCAACACCGGGTGGAAGGGAAGCCGCAATATCCGCAGCGCTGAGTGGCTCGCCCGCTGCAAATAGGATCGCTTCCGCACGTCTCACGGCTTCTGCCAAACCACCCTCTTCTGCCTCGAACAGCGTCTCAGCTGAGCGTTTATAAGCAAAGGAAAGCTGCTTCACCGCATTGCGGATCTCATCAGGGGCTTCCTCAATCGAGGCCGTCGATTTCATCGGGTTGTGCTCACTCATTAAGCAGCTTCCTCTTCTTTCTCTCCGAACCGGCGCAGATAGAGCGGACCGAAATGAACGTCTTGGCGAACCTCAAATTCTCCGTCACGCGTCAATTCCAGCGCGGCTGAAAAGACGCTCGCTGTCGCTGAACTGGTTGGAATGTCATCATTCGACACGATTTGGCGGCGAATGTCATCAAGACTCGCCCAATCGTTGATTTTAATCCGCAGATCCCGCAGGCCATCGCGCGCGCTCTCAAGCGGCAGCACATACTGGGCCTCAATGGCGTGAGGCGCGTCGGCCTCCTTGCGGGACCGGATCGCACCGAAGGCCTGCATCAAATGCCAGATCGTCGTGTCATATTCTGTTGTCTTCAGGACTTTTGGTTGCTCAGGCGCGCCTCTTGGGAAGACATCCTGACCAAGAATATGACGCTCCATAAGCGCCTGACCGGCACGGCGCATCGCTTCGAGTCGCTTCAGACGGAAGGCAAGACGTGCCGCCATGTCCTCGGGCGTATTTTCACCGTCTTGGTCGATTTTAGGCTTCGGTAGCAAAAGTCGCGATTTGAGATAAGCTAACCATGAAGCCATGAGCAGGTACTCAGCAGCGAGATCAATCCGCTTATCACGGGCGTCATCGATGAAAGCGATATACTGATCCGCAAGCTCCGTGATCGAAACATGCAGCAAGTCGACTTTTTGACGCCGCGCCATGTCGAGCAAGAGATGCAGCGGCCCTTCATAACCTTCAACATCAATCGTGAAGACGTCATCGGCGTCGAGGTCTTCAACACTGGTATCCGACGTTAAACCTTCAATCATGCGCTTGCTCCAGCCGTCATGACCGGCTCCATAAGCGTTATATATTCAGCCCATGCGGCCTCTCGGTCAAACGTAAGGGCTGGACGAATAGAAGCCTCGACAGCCTGGGCTTGGACCGCTGCTGCCCCAGAAAGCTGACCCGCAACGTCTGCAACCTCTGACATTTCGTTCAAAATCTCAGTCTCGTCTTTCAGAAAGCCTGAACAGTGCAAAAGGACATCGCAGCCAGCGTCAATCGCTCGCGCTCCGCGATCACTTAAACTGCCACCGAGGGCCTCCATCCCCAAATCATCAGTCATCAGGAGACCATCAAACCCGATTCGTCCGCGGATGATGTCAGAAATAACGTCTGGAGATACAGTCGCGGCCTGATCAGGGTCTATGGCTTCGAAACAGACATGACCCGTCATTCCCATAAGAGCACTGTCGGCAAGTGCTGCAAAGACGCCAAAGTCCTGTTCAAGGTCACCTATCGAGGCTGTAATTTGTGGCAGATCATGGTGGCTATCGACCTTTGCGCGGCCTTGTCCTGGCATGTGTTTCAGGCATCCGGCGACGCCGCTCGCCTGCAAGCCTTCGAGGGCTGCTTGGCCTAGATCAACGACACCATTCGCCATCGTGGAGAAGGCCCGATCACCGATCGAATCGTGCGTATCGAGCTGGCGCAAATCCGCAACGGGCGCACAATTCGCGTGGATCCCAAGCTCCGCGAGTTCTGTTCCTAACAGCTGATGTCCCAATCGACAGGCCACAATGGCGCGCTCCCCATCAAGAGTGTAAAGCTGACCGTAGACAGCTGCCGGAGGAAACTTTGTCCAGACAGGAGGCTTTAACCGAGCGACGCGTCCACCCTCCTGATCGATGAAGATCAAGGTCTGGCGACCGGTCGCGTCTTGGATGTCACGGATCAGGGTCTGAACTTGCGCTTTATCTGCGCAAGATCGCCCCATAAGGATGACACCCCAAGGGTTAGAAGCGGATAGAAAGCGACGCTCATTAGACGTCAGGGTCGGGCCTGAAACACTGAGAATGCAGGCCCCAATCCCCACTAATTCGCGCTCACAACGATGCAGTCTCCACCGACAGCTTTGTAATCGCTACAGAAGGTCTTTGCAGCGTCACGACTGTCGAACTGACCCACACGTAGGCGATAGAATACTCCACGCGCACCGAGATCGGCGCGCTGAATATCCAGACGCGCGCCTGTAAACAAAGCCGTATGCTCGCCTGTCACACTGGCCCAGGCATTTCGGGCTGCAGCCTCACTACGCAACGCCGCGAGTTGTATCTGAAATGCTCCAGCATTGGAAAAACGACTTTCAATCGCGCGAACAGGATCAGAAACATTCAGGCGCGGCTCAGGCACTGTTTCACGCGGCGGTGTCAGTCTGACAGGGGCACCATTGTTCAGGGAAGCTGTGCGCACAGGCTCGCCGTCGATGGTCTCTCTGTCGCGCGGATCGAGATTATTCAATGTCTCTTCAGCGACCTGAACGCCCTCTGCCGTCTGCGTTCCTGCTGAGACGGGCGGCACGGATTCAGGGCCACCAGCCAGAGTATCACTGTCGCGGCGAAGATTCGGACGGTTCTGGATCGCCGCGCGCTCGACGACAGCGCGCTCGCTATCGCCTTCCATCATGCCGTAATAGCCTTTGTCTGTATCGGGTACGGTCTCACCACCCGGGATGTCAGCGACGCGCTTATAAGGCTGTTCAGGTCCAGTAACGACTGGCAGAGCAGACCCGGCAGGGCGAATGCCTTGGCGATACGTATTCCAGATCACGCCGGCAAAGATGATCAAAACGCCAAGCGCCAGGAACAGGATCACCGGACCTCGACCGCCCTCATCGCCTGCGCGATCAAAGCCGCGATACTCATCTTCGTAAGGCCCATAATCATAGTCAGGACCATCACTGAAACGCGCCATCTATAACCCCATGCAAATCGTTTCGTTAACAATACGCCCCGTTTCGTTAACGATGTTTGAATCTCCCGACCCTCAGAGCATACTTTCCATGCTGAAGGCCTGACGATGCAGGTCGATGGCATAGTTATCCGTCATTCCGGCGAGATAATCACAGACCAGTCGCGCGCGGCGCACTGGCGGGGCTTGCTCCCCATCGCGGCGCCATTCATCAGGCAGCGTTTCCGGTTCAGCCATGAAGAGGTCAAACAGTTCGCTGAGGATCCGTTTGCCTTGAGAGCGCATGCGGTTGACTTTGTAATGCTTGTACATGCGTTCATACAGGAACGCGCGAAGGGCGCGTTGATCGCGCTCTAGCCCATCCGAGAACGCAACCAGAGGCACAGGCATCGCTCGTACATCCGCTGCGCTTTGAGGCTTATACTCCGCCAGTCGACGGCGTGTCTCATCCACCAAATCCGTAATCCAGTGGCCTATTAGTCGACGCACAGCTTCATAGACAACGCGTTGCTCATCAAGCGCTGGATAGTCATTCAGAACCGAGCGAAAAATATCACCAACGAGGGGCAGTTCCAGCATTTCTTTGATGGTAAAAAGGCCCGCCCCGATCCCGTCATCAATATCGTGGTTGTTGTAAGCGATATCATCCGCCAGCGCAGCCACCTGCGCTTCAGGTCCCGCAAACTGATCCAGCTCCAGCTTATCGAGATGGACAAAACTGCGAAACGCAGCCGGCAAATCCTCAATTGAATTATCGGCGGTAATCAGCGGCCCGTTATGCTTCACGAGCCCTTCCAACATCTCCCATGTCAGGTTTAGCCCGTCGAAATCGGGATATCGGCACTCCAGTTTTGTCACGACGCGCAAAGTCTGCGCATTGTGATCAAAGCCCTCATACTCGCGCATACACTCATCGAGCTGGTCCTCGCCCGCATGACCAAACGGCGGGTGCCCCAGATCATGCGCCAGCGCCATCGCTTCGGCCAAGTCCTCATCGAGGCCCAATGTACGTGCCACAGATCGCGCAATCTGCGCGACTTCTAGAGAATGGGTTAGCCGCGTGCGATAATGATCGCCCTCATGCGCCACGAAAACCTGCGTCTTCTGCTTCAGCCGCCGAAACGCAGACGCATGAATGATCCGGTCGCGGTCGCGCTGAAACGGCGTGCGCGTGGCCGAATACGGTTCATCAATAAAGCGCCCGCGCGAGTGTTCCCAATGGGTTGCAAACACTGCCCTCTTTTCAGGAATGTCAGGTGCGACTATCTTATGGCCCATGAGCGATGTCACCCTTTCCGAGAATGCTGCAAAACGCATTAAAGCGATTCTGGCGAAAACACCGGATAAGGCCTATCTGCGCGTCAGCGTGGAAGGCGGCGGCTGCTCCGGCTTTTCCTACAAGTTCGACTTGGACGATACCGCGAATGACGATGACCTGCTGGTGGAACGCGACGGCGTCACCGTCCTCATCGATGAAATGAGCCTCGAATTCATGGGCGGCTCAGAAATTGATTTCAGCACCGAACTGATCGGCGCGACGTTCAAGATCAACAATCCGAACGCGACGGCGGGGTGTGGATGCGGGACGAGCTTTAGCGTTTAGGTAAGTTCATTCGCCCCCGACAGACTACACATTTTCAGACGTGACTTGTGGTCGAACGGGATTTGCGCTGATACTGTAATCGCATCTAATTGGGGGCGCTAAATTATGTTTAGAGCAATAATATTTTTCTGGATAACTGCTCTTACTATCCACCCCGCATATGCGACACCAGCACTTTTTAGTGAGGAAGAACAATCTATCATTCTGGCATTCCCAACACAGAACGGGAGCCTTGACTGGAATGAAATGCACAGCAGAGTCGAAAGTGCGGATCAGTCGTTGCTGTCTTTCCCTGATGCCTACATCGGCGCGATCGTAGCCCTGAGAACAGGGCATACAGACGACGCTTTTGACCTGCTCGCTGTAACAAAAGCACTAACAAATAAACCAGAGAGCAAGGTTTTATCCGATCATCTTGGAGCATTCTTGAATTTTTATTCAACTGGGCAGCAATCAAAAGAGACCGACACCGTCGATTTGTTAGAAGCCGTCTCAAACTACAAAGAAAACTCTATGCAGGCGGACTGGCTAGCTGGAACCAGCATTTCTATTCTTGTCGATACTGCTCGAAACAACTCTGACCCACTTTTGTTAGCGAAAACACTTCAAACCGCAGAGCAAGTTTTCAAGAAACCACGTAAATTTGAAACAACGGCATGGCTACTAAGTCTGTACATTAAAGGCGGCTATACAGCAGCACTTCAGGCCAATGATGAGAACCGCTTCACAGCATCCTATTTCCTAACGCCAGCACTCATGCTGATAAATGAAGTAGAGACAGCTGATCTGAAAATCCAAGAAGCAGATATATTAAAGACAACATATTTTCGAATTCACGCGATTGAAGCCGCCGAAACAAGTCGGATGGCAATGGCTGACAGCTCAAAAACAACGCTACCCCTGCCGTTACTTGAGCGTTATCATCCGGACTTTCAAAACCAGTGTGTGAAGAGCATAAAAACAGTCAGTTCCCTGATTAGACCACGGGAATATGTTGGGTCCGGAGGCTTCATCCTTGAACTATCTATCTCTGAAAAGGGCCGAGCCACTTACAAAAAACTGGTCGATGCACAGCCCAATTTATTGAAGCAAATGGATACAGAAAGTACGCTTAAGGATTTGGCAAAAAAACTGAGAGTTGAAATCGACGTCTCAAATCCAAGTTGCAAGGCGGGTGGCAGAATTATCATACCTTACACTTTGGCAGCACAATAATGACGTATTGCTCAAGTCTCTCCTAAACCGGCATCTCCCACTTCGTGCGCATCGTCACGATCTCCTCCGCGATCGTTGGATGCAACGCGCAAGTCTCATCTAAATACGCAGCCCAAATGCCGATGCGAATAGCCTCTTTTGTTGCGCGACAAATGTCACGAATCCACTTTCCGCTTGTGAAATCAAGGACGTACTCTACTGACCTTAAGAATGAAATGGGAGTGAGGCCACAAAATGCTCAAAGCGTGCAGCTTTTCTATACTTGCAACAGTCCTTCTCAGCGCATGCATGCAGGACCATCCAAGCGATGCATCATCCGTACAGTCATCAACTCCAGACACACAGATCCCGCCAATACTCTCCGGAGAAATGGTTCTTCAATTCAAGATCGGTGATGAAGAATTCAACGATTGGGTCGTCATGCCAGAATTGTCGCCTGACAGATTAACTCTGGAGTGCCCTGAAAAAGAGGCTGTAGAGGTGACTTTTAAAACCGATCAAGAAACTCGGGTGATCCCTGTGACCCTCGATCAGCGCAGCGTTAGGTTCAACATTCTCGTGCGAGACGAGGTTGAGGCGCTAACGGAACTGAAGTGTATTCCGCAAATCGCTCGTTATTCAGGTGACTTTTCCGCCGATAGAGAAACAGCCGAGAACTTTGAAGCCGACATTACCCCAGTGTTAAAGACCTATTTCAAGCCGGATGAGCCAGGTATCGCAATCCTAATCAGCGAGGGCGATAATACGCTCTACGTCAACGCTATAGGCATTTCCGATTATGATACGGGTGCGCCACGCACAATCGATGAAGCCTTTGAGATTGCATCCGTCAGCAAAGAATTTACCACCGTCGCGATCCTTCAACTTGTGGAGCAAAACGCTCTGAGACTGGATGACCCCCTCAATAAATTTTTCGATGATCTCCCAAACGGCGAGCGCATTACAATCGATCATTTGTTAAGTCATACTCATGGCCTGCCCCAGATCAGGCTGGCTCCCGATTACGATGCAACCATCCCTCGGACACTGGAAAATGCGCTAGCCCATATTCGTGAGCAAGGCGCGATGTTTGAGCCAGGTGATCAGTATGAATACGGAAATATTTCTTACTACCTGCTGGGCGTTATTGCAGAGCAAGCCAGTGGGATGGACCGTGAAACATATGTCAGGGAGAGACTCTTTGCGCCTGCGGGTATGACGGACAGCTATCTGATTTTTAACAGACCTCAGGGATCGCAGCGGGTAAAAGGTTACAATCAGCTTGAGGACAGCATCACTCCGCGCACATTCGAGACACATATCAGCCATGCCTTCGGCGCGGGCGATATTGTGACAACGCTCAACGATCTTCGCCGCTGGCAAAAAGCCGTTTCAGACGGCACCCTGATCGCAATAGAGACCTTTGAAATGGCCTCCACGCTGAAAACACTGAATGATGGCTCCCAGATTGAAAGAGGCTACAGCTTTGTTAGGGGCGAGTTTAACGGAATGCCGTATATCTATAATACCGGCGACTTCAGCACGCATACGCGCGTATTTTATATGCCATCTCGTGACCTCTCGATCGTACTGAATACGAATGGAACGCATCAATACGATGACGTCGAATCAAGTGTTGTCCTGCTGCAGGTGATGGGCAAAGTCCTGAATACCCAGTTTCTGAGCTTCTTTGGTGATGAGATTGATCTAAACGATCCTTAGTCTTGGTCAGACCGGCATTTCCCACTTCGTACGCATCGTCACGATCTCTTCGGCAATCGTTGGATGCACAGCGCAAGTCTCGTCGAACTGAGCCTTGGTGAGGCCCGCTTTCACAGCAATGCCGAGCATCTGGATCATCTCGCCAGCGTCCGGTGACACGATGTGCGCACCGATCACGACTTCGTCTTCCTGGCGCACAATGAGCTTCATGAAAACTTTCTCCGCCTTGCCGTTCAGCATGTTCTTCATCGGGCGGAATTTGGTTTTGTAGATATCGATCTCGTTGCCATAGGCTTGGCGGGCTTCGGCTTCAGTCATGCCGACCGTGCCGACTTCGGGTTGGGTGAAGACAGCTGTGGCGATCAGATCGTGATTGAACTTGCGGTCCATGCCACCGAACTCTGTATCGGCAAAGGCGTGACCCTCGCGGATCGCCACTGGGGTGAGCTCCGCGCGTTGTGTGACGTCGCCAATAGCGAAGATGTTTGCAACATTGGTGCGGGAATAGTCATCGACCTCAATCCGCCCATTGCCCGCAAAGTCAACGCCAGCATTTTCAAGGCCGAGGCCGACTGTATGGGGCCGTCGCCCAACCGCCATCATCACAACATCGGCATCAATCGTCACACCATTATCCAGTTTCAAGTGCAGCGGCGTGTCCCCATCACGCTTCTCGATGCTCTCAAAAACAGTGTTCGTGACAACACGCACACCTGCCTCTTTCAGCCCCTCATGCACGGCTGTGCGAACGTCCATATCGAACCCGCGCAAAACAGTTTCACCGCGATAGACGAGGCAGACCTCACTGCCCAAGCCCGCAAAGACGTGCGCGAACTCACAGGCGATATAACCACCACCCGCAATCACGATGTGCTTTGGTAATTCCGTCAGCTGGAACACACCGTCAGAGGTGATTGTGTGCTCAACACCCGGCAACTCATTGTTGTCCGGTCGCCAAGGCGCGCCACCCACCGCCACGAGGATCTTATCTGCCGTAACCGTTTTGCCGGAGGTCACCAGCCGCAATGTGTGCGCATCGACAAATTCCGCTCGTTCCTCAAAGACGGTGACGCCCGCGTTGATCTGCCCACTCATGTAGAGTCCGGACAAGCGATCTACTTCGGCATGCATGGTCGCCATGAAGGTCGCAAAATCGAAATCACCGACTGAGACGTCCCAGCCATACTTGCGGCCTTCTTCAATCTTGCGCCCGTAATCACTGGCATAGACCATGAACTTCTTCGGCACGCAGCCGCGGATCACGCATGTGCCGCCCATGCGGTACTCCTCAGCCAAACCAACCTTAGCACCATGTCCAGCCGCGATCCGTGCTGCACGGACACCGCCGGACCCGCCGCCGATCACAAACAGATCATAGTCATAGGAATGTTCAGCCATATCGGGGTCCAATCTCTTGTCTTGTTATCGGATGCGTATCCGGGCACGAACGCTCAATATTCAAACACCGTCACGCCATCCTCTGCGCCGATAATTACAGTGCGGGCAATTCCGATGAATAGGCCATGCTCGACGACGCCGGGCACATTGGCGAGCATGGCCGCTGTTTTTGCCGGCTCAGGAATGACCCCGCATTGGCAATCGAGAATGTAATTGCCGCCATCGGTGACGACAGGCGTTTCACCTGATCCCGTGCGGACCTTGATCATCGGTTTCAGGACGCCTGCTTTTTTGAGCGCGTCGTAGACCTTTTTAGCCGTGATCGTATAGCCGAACCGTGTCACCTCTACGGGCAGTGGGAATTGCCCCAGCGCTTCGACATGTTTGCTACTATCCGCGATCACGACCATGAGGTCACTGGCATTGGCAATGATCTTTTCGCGCAAAAGTGCAGCGCCGCCTCCTTTAATGAGATTGGCGTGCTCGTCAACTTCGTCAGCACCATCGACAGTGAGGTGAAGCCGATCGACTTGCTCCACATCGACTAGAGGGACGCCAACAGATTCTGCTAAACGTCGCGTCTGCTCACTGGTCGGCACCCCGCGAACGACGAGACCGTCCTCGATTTCTTCGGCCAAGAGCTCAACAAAGTACTTGGCCGTGGATCCGGTGCCGAGCCCAATTGTCATGCCATCCTCCACGTATTCGAGCGCGGCATGGGCGGCGTTTTCTTTTTCCAGTTCCTTATCCATCAGCCTCGTCCTAACCCTTCTTCGCCGCTTTGATCTCTGCCATTTTATCGCGGAACTGCGTCGCCCAGCCCGATTTCTGCATCTGGCGCCCCCGCGCGACGCTGAGCGCATTCGTCTCGACGTCTTTGGTAATAACAGAGCCAGACCCGACATAGGCGCCGTCTCCAATCTTCACCGGAGCGACCAGCGACGAGTTTGAGCCAACAAACGCACCTTTGCCGACGCGCGTCTGATATTTCAGGAAGCCGTCATAATTACAGAAAATCGTTCCAGCGCCGATATTCGCGCCCTCGCCGATATCGCCATCTCCAAGATAGCTGAGATGGTTGGCTTTAGCTCCTTTGCCGACGCGGGTTTTCTTGACCTCAACAAAGTTACCAATCTTGGCGCCATCGTCGAGGATCGCGCCGGGCCTCAGCCGGGCATAAGGCCCAACATCGCAACCCGAAGAGACGCGCGCTCCCTCCAGATGTGAGAAAGCGCGAATGCGCGCACCACTCCGAATCTGTACGTTAGGACCAAAGACGACATTCGGCTCGATCACCACATCACGCTCAATCATTGTATCATGACTAAAGAAGACGGTTTCAGGCGCTGTCATTGTGACGCCATCCAATAAAAGCTCTTGACGTCGGCGGACTTGAAAGGCGGCCTCTGCCTGGGCAAGCTCTACGCGGGAATTCACACCCAAGACATCGGCTTCGGAGCATCGGACCGCGCGGCATACCCCGCCCTCTTCTCTCGCTAGACCCACAATATCTGTCAGATAGTATTCGCCCTTAGCATTCTCGTTTGTGACATTTGAGAGCAGGCTGAACATCGTATCTGCGCGTGCGGCCATAACACCTGAATTGCAGAATGTGACGGCTAACTGATCAGCATTCGCTTCTTTGGCTTCTACGATGGCTTCGAGATCACCGTCCGAATTCGTGATCAACCGCCCATAGCCGCCCGGCACGGCCGCTTCAAATCCAAGGACGCCGACTTTTGCGCCACTTTCCAGTTCAGCAAACAGCGCCTCAATCGCGGTCGCTGGAATAAGTGGAGTATCCCCGTAAAGGACAACGACATCGCCAATGAATCCGTCGAGAGCAGCCTGTGCACATTGGACGGCATGTCCTGTTCCTTGCGGCGGGTCCTGTATCGCAATTCCGTTTTGGCCCAATGACTTTGCGACATGCGCCTGCACAGCCTCACCAGCCGGACTACAAACCACGACGATCCGCCCACATCCGACCCGCTTCGCCAAATCAATCGACCAATCGACCATGGCACGCCCACCAACGGGATGCAGCACTTTCGGGAAGTCGGACTTCATTCGCGTCCCCTGCCCTGCGGCCAGAATGATCGCTGCGCGCGCTGTCATGGAATATACCCTCGCCGTTTTGTCTGCCCTGCCCTAAACCAAAGCACGAGTCGAAGCGACTCCAAAAGGAGAGACGGCGATGAAACAGGATTTGGCGGGCTGGACAATTGTCATCGACCTTGATGGGACGCTCGTTGAAACAGCGCCCGATCTACATGCGGCTCTGAACCATGTGTTGGAGGCAGAGGGACTTACCCCCGTGCCCTTGGACACGATCAGGATGATGATTGGCGATGGCGCAAAAGCACTGATCCGAAAAGGGTTGTCCCATAATAATGCCCCGATCGACGAGGCAGATATCGATACGCGCCTATGGCCTGCCTTTTTGAAGTATTATGAAGCCAACATCAGCCAGCATAGTGTTCCTTACGACGGTGCTGTGGAAACGTTAGACGATTTACGCCAAAGAGGGGCGACACTGGCAATCTGCACCAACAAAGCGCAACACTTGGCCGAGCAAGTTTTAAACGAGCTTGCTCCGGCCACGTGTTTCGCGGCGATCCTGGGGGGTGATCGAACAATCACGAAAAAGCCGAGTGGCGCACATATTCTGGAGACGGTCGCTCTGTCACACGGAGACGCATCGCGCACAATCATGATCGGTGACAGCCAGACAGATGAAAGGGCAGCGAGCGATGCTCAGCTGCCCTTTATCATGGTCTCTTTTGGATACGGGCGCCTGACTGGTGCGCCGTTATCTCATTTAGAGGAAGTTGATCGCTGGACGAATGTTGAAGAAGCGATCAACCGGATCGTCCATTAGTCGGGACGGTACTCGCTGCGGACTTCGTTCGCGTTGACGAGCTTACGGCGAGGCATGCCATTGACCATATTGCTGCGAACGTCCGTGCGTGCACTGCGCATCGCTGGGACAAAGCCTGCATCGACTAGGTCGACTTCGACTTCATATCCACGCTCGGTCCAATACTGAGCAATTTTTTCTTGTAGACGCTTAGCGCCTTCGGTGTTGCACCAATCTTTCATCATTTTCTCCACATCTAAGGGCGACCAATCGTTAAATCGGCCACTGCAAAAAGATGTCCTTCACTGCTAGTCGGGACTTGCTTGTCCCCGTCATGTGGCTGTCATATACATCGCGTCCTCAACGTCACAACCCTGATCTTAAAAATTATTTTTTCTTCTAATTTGAGATGAATATTCATTCATAATGAATATCTGTTCATATTAAATTTGTTCTATCTTATTCTTCATAAAACCTTGACAATTCTGCTAGAAGCTAGACCCCATTGGCCAGCTGTGTCACTCGAAAGAGTGATACATTGTAACTTTTGATGTAAGTATCACAGACAGTATATTCTTTAATGCATGACAGGAATGCATTTGTGCTGCAAACTGCATCGTCCTCACGATAATAAATTACCTGCGATCAGGACGCGCTCGGTTCAGGCATTCGCAATATGACTCAGCATAGAGGATGCAAATATTGCTGGACAAGGGTATGTGATACCTCACTTCATTTCCACTAGGAGCTAGGATGTCTTTCGATCAACGGGCCTTTCGCGATGCGTTGTCTACATTCGTCACAGGCGTGACGGTAATAACCACCTGCTCCAGAACAGGCTCTTTTGCTGGGATAACCGCTAACTCCTTTAACTCGGTCTCGCTCGATCCGCCCTTGATCCTGTGGTCGCTTGGGCGCGACTCAGGAAGTTTATCAACCTTCGAAGCCGCTGACCACTTTGCTGTCCATATCCTGAGTGAGGCTCAAACGGATCTGTCTATGCGGTTTGCAACAGTCGGGACAGACAAATTCTCCGGTCTACAAACCACGACAGGGATCGGCGGTGTTCCCCTAATTGAGGATTGCACCGCTCGTTTGGAGTGTTCTGTTTTCGAGCGTGTGCCCGCAGGCGACCATATAATCTACATCGGTCAGGTCGAACGGATAAATACGAACAGTAAGACAGATCCACTCGTTTATCATGCAGGCGATTATGCACGCTTAGAAGCGTCAAAGAGCATCGCTTAAAAAGTGTAAACATCGCATCACGAATTCTCAGTCTCGATTAGCGGGATGTCAGGTTTTTTCTGGCAAGACCATAGGCGAGGTCGAAAAGACCCACCTACTGCAATGACAGTCCCCTAATTGGAGAATAGAATGAGCTTCCGTAAATCCCTACTCGCTGGCGCTGTAATGGTCGCTAGCACAGTCGCTGTGTCCCTGCCTGCGTCTGCTTCTGTAATTGACCGCCCGCACTTTAAAGTGCTGGGCCTTGTCGTCGTATGGTCTGGCGACGGAACAGGTGGCGCGATTGCCAACGATTTCGTCATCGGTACAACCGATCTGATCGGCGGTACTGCGCAAGATGGCACGACCGTCCTGACTGGATCGCTTGATCTGACGACCGACGCAACTGTTGATGCATCAACAGTTGGTGACGTTCTCGATCTCACGGTCGGCCTTGCGTCGCCTATCTCAATCGATGAAACAACGCCGTCTTTGACTGCGTTCGACCCGTCGGCCGCTACTCTGACAGGTGAAGCCCTGACATATGAGTCCAGCTTCTATGTTGCCTCTAATACAGCGTTCAACATTAACGCTGTTGCGACTGAAACAACCCAGTCTGGTGACTTTGAAATGAGCGATGTGTCTTACAGCCTTGGTGTCACAGTCACTGACACCGACGGTGGTCTGACTTTTGGCGGAAACGCACAGGATCCTCAGGGCACTTTCAACCCAGTCACTGACTTCTCAAACCTCGACGGCACAACTGACGTCTACGAAGGCGGTCGCCGTACAGCTGAAAGCGCTGGTTCGCTCGTTGGACAGTCTGTCCGTTTCGACGCAACTTACGCTCTGAACAGCGAAACAGCTTACGACCTGTCACAAGGTGCTGGTGAGCTTGAAGCTGAGGTTGTTTACACGGTTTATGTCCCATAAGCTTAGACGACAGCTAGTCATGAAAGCCCTCGGTTTTGACCGGGGGCTTTTTGTATTCTGCGATTAGACTATCCAGTTTCGCGGCGAGGTCTGTTACGCAAGGCGCATGAAGGCTCTCCTACGCAGCCCCTTTGTAACCTCTCTTCTCGGATGGCTTATCTGGGCGTACATGGCCCTGTGCAATCGCACGATGCGTTGGAGCGTGCGGGGGGATGAGAAAGCCCTGCAACTCTGGCTGAAATACCCCAACATTATTATCGCATGCTGGCATTCAACCATTCTTCTGATGCCAGCAGGCTGGAATCGTATCATTCGCAAGTGGCCGCAGCAGAAAACCCGCTCAGCCATGATGATCTCTCTGTCCAAGGATGGCGAGCCTGTTGCGAAAGCGATCAACCACATGGGCCTCGAGGCTGTGCGCGGGTCCTCAGTCAATAAAAAGAAGAATAAGGATAAAGGTGGGATGCGCGCGCTGGCTGAGGCCCTCAAGATCCTGAAGAATAAAGGTGGCATCTGTGTGACACCGGATGGTCCGCGTGGCCCTGCTGAGGTGGCTCAGGCTGGCCCTATTATTATGGCGCAGCGAACAGAGGCACCGCTTTTACCCTATATTGTGATTTCGACTCCGGCCAAGCGCCTTAAGACTTGGGACGGCTTCAGAATTCCCCTGCCCTTTTCCCGCGGCGCAATTGTTTTTGGTGAACCAGTCATTCCATCCAATAATGAAGATCGAGAAAGTCTGCAGGCTGCGCTTCAAAAAAATCTCGATGACGCGCTGCAGACTGCGGAAGACATGCTGAAAAAAAAGGACCGCCGGTGAAGGCGGTCAAGGTCAAGCAAGAAGGACGTCGGCGGGTCACCCGGAAAGTCCGAACTCCCCTCCGACAGGTATGGTTATATCTGAACCAATATGAACGAGGCCGGAGGCCAAACCTGTTTTTTCATTCATATTCTTGTCCCGCAAACGGGTGTTTCTGAACAGCTATTCAGCTAATTCCCCTGCGCGCGTGAAAATCGCCTCCAAAGAGCGCAGATTCATCCCGTTTTTGAGATAGTTTGCAGGGGTCAGATTAACGGCCTTAATCAGGGCCCGCTCGATTCGGGTATTGCCGTCTTCATCGGGGACCAGATCAAAATCGAGAATATTAATACACCCTGTATCCTGCTCGAACGCTGCACTTGAGCCCAGCGGCGCGCCGATTGACCAAGCCAGGATCATTCGATTGACGACTTCATGGGCAACAACCAACGCCGTCGACCAACTCGGCCGTGACAGCAGACCTTTCAACCCGTCTTCGATCCGCGCCATGGCATCATCGAATTTTTCACCGCCCTCTAGGAAGGTCGCACCAGGTTGTCCCGCTTGTTCAAACTGAAAGGTCATCGTCGCGGCCAGATGCTCCGGTGATTTGAAATCAATGTATTGGCCGGACTTCAATTCCTTAAACCGCTCTTCCTGCTCGAGTTCAGGGGTTTCCAGATCATGCTGCGCCAGAACGATCTCTGCAGTTTCCTTGGTCCGCGCCAATCCGGTGTGAAAGGCCACATCAAGCTGCACATCCGACAGAGCGATACCCGCCGCTCGCGCTTCCTCGCGCCCCTCATCGGTTAGGTAGGCCTGACTCGGGTCTTGGGTCTCACGGACAAGCTTGGATGTATAATCCACAAATCCGTGCCGCATCAGATAGATACGCCGCCGCCCTGTTGTGCCCGGTAAAGCGCCCACTAGGCGATACCCCAATCGGCCAGCACTTCCTCGCTGTGTTCACCGACGCCAGCAGGCTTGCCCTGAATGGCACCAGGCGTCTTAGAAAACCGTGGCGCAGGACCTGGTTGAACGACCCCATCAATCGTCTCAAATGTGGCGCGGTCTGTGTTGTGCTTATACTCAGGGGCCTCAGCCATTGAGAGGACAGGGGCAAAGCAAATATCTGTACCTTCCATTATCTCGCACCACTCGTCGCGTGTTTTGGTTTTGATGACAGCCATGAGTTTGGCTTTCAGTTCAGGCCATTTCGAGCGGTCCATCTGGGTTTGAAAATCGGGGTCAGTCAGGCCTGCTTTCTCAACAAGAAGCGCGTAGAATTGCGGTTCAATCGATCCGATCGAGACCCATTTCCCGTCAGAGCATTCATATGTGTCATAGAAGTGCGCTCCACCGTCGAGCAGATTGGCCTCCCGCTCATCCGTCCACATGCCCATGGCCCGCATGCCGTAGAACATCGTTGCCAACGAAGCCGCTCCGTCAGACATCGCACAGTCGACAACCTGACCTTCACCGCCATTTTTAACACTAAGAATTCCGGCCAACAGACCCATAGCCAGATAAAGAGCGCCACCGCCATAATCACCAATCAGGTTGAGAGGCGGTCGTGGACGGCCATCTTTATCTCCCATGGCATGCAACGCGCCTGTGATGGCAATATAATTGAGGTCGTGCCCAGCAGAGTGCGACAGCGCTCCATGCTGCCCCCAGCCTGTCATCCGCCCGTAAACAAGCTTAGGATTGCGCGCTAGAACGACATCAGGTCCAAGCCCGTTGCGTTCCATCACACCAGGCCGAAAGCCTTCAATCAGGCCATCAGCCTTCTCTAAGAGCTTCAGGGCCGTCTCGCGGTCAGCGTCATCCTTCAGGTTTAAAGCAATGGAGCGACGGCCGCGGCTCATCACATCTGCAGCGTTTCCAGGTCGCTCTTTCCCGGCGCGATCAATCCGGACAACGTCTGCCCCCAAATCACTCAACAGCATGCCGCAGAACGGGCCGGGACCGATCCCCGCAAACTCAATAATTTTTACACCGGAAAGCGGTCCTGTTGCCATCATAATCTCCCGTAAGCGTCTTCCGGAGCGAACCGGATTTTTGAATAAGTCAACCAGACCTTAAGACTCATAGGCGCAAAGAAAAGACTTAACCTAACGTCGCTTGGATAAGTCTCATGAGTGTTCAGTCGCTTCACTTCGCTGCCCCAACAATCGAAATCGTTTCTGAAAGTCCCCGCCTGGAAATGCTACAGGCGCGCCTCAAACAAGCCGGCTTTCGTCCCGTACGTGCAGCAAGAGACATTGATCCGGCACTGGCTAATCCCATTCTGATCGATGCGAGCGTTACCAGCGAGCACGATCAACACGTTATCATCTCCGCGTGTAAGCGCCATGATACTCGACCGATCATCCTCCTTGGCCTAGATCAGAAGCATGATAGCGAGCTCATACGTCTGTCTTCACCCGACCAAATCGCGAGTCTTTCGGCGCGGCTGGATCTCAGGCAGCGTCAGATCATTCAGCAGCGGGAAGCAAACCTCCGCCAAGAGACGATTGAACGTCTAACAAACGTTGCAGGTAATGCAGCAATCGCAACGAAGGCCCAGGCTATTTATTACGGACGACAAGGCCCCCGCTTTATGTCGCTTCGCAATCACCTCAACGATGAAGGCATTACTCTGAGAGGTGCGCTGACCCCACACACGCTCACTGAGGCTTGTGAAACGCATCAGATAAATGCGATCTTGCTGGATGCCTCATATGAAGATGACGCTTTTAGACGCTCTCTGACCGACATCATAAACTCACCTATCTCAAAAGGGATCGCGAAAATTTTTCTGGCGACGTCAAGTCAGGATATCTCTTTTGGGGACTCCGCTGACTATGTCGTCGATATCGACTCAACCGATGACGTATCAGCTCTTATCTACAAGACAGCTCGCAACCAAATGGCTCAAATTCCATCCGATCCAGCAATAAGAGACAGTGCGACAGGTCTCTTCAGTAAAGGCTTTCTCGAGACCCATCTCGAAGTTCAAATCAAGGCGGCGGATCAAACGGGCCAGCCGCTCACAGTGATCGGAATTGAGCTCAACAATCACTTACGGGGGACGAAGTCTACGGCTGCAAATGTCCTGAAAGAGCTACGCGCAACAGATCTTGCAGCGAGATATTCCGCCAGACATATCGTGGTCTCACTTCCGGCAACGGCCTATAGTGGAGCCATCCAGATTGCCCGACGTCTGCAAGACGAATGTCAGATGATTTCGAACGTCACTGTGCTTGAGCGTCGCCAATTCCACACCGCGCCGTCGCTACTCGCCGGATTACTCGCACGCCCAGACCTTGCGGCGACGCGGCGAGCCTAAGCGTAAGCCAACGCGCCTTCTAATTCTCTAAGCAAGCCCTTGATCGCCTTTACGAGCGCCTGCGTATCAGCAGGAAGCCCCATAACCACAAGCTTATTGTCCGGCCGCAGTTTCATTTTTCCGGGCCGCGAGCGCACAAGCGCCATCAGCTTCATTGGATCAACGATGGTATCGTCCCGGAATGTCATCACCAGACCCTTGGGGCCTGCATCCAGCTTGGCGATACCCAGGACTTTGCAACGGACTTTGACCTCGGTGACGTTGAGAAGCTGTTTTGTTTCCTCGGGTAGAGGTCCAAATCGATCAATCAGCTCGGCGGCAAAAGCCTCGCGTTCCTGCTCGCTCGCGAGTTCTGAGAGGCGCCGATACAGACCCAATCGCACACCGAGGTCTTCGACATAGTGTTCGGGAATGAGGACAGACAAACCCAGATTGATTTGCGGCGACCAATCATCGGCCACTTCCTCAGCATCATTGGCTCCGCTCTGCAACGCGTTGACGGCATCTTCGAGCATTTGCTGATACAGCTCCACGCCGACCTCACGCACATGCCCGGACTGCTGATCACCCAGCAGGTTACCCCCACCGCGCATATCGAGGTCGTGACTCGCCAGTTGGAACCCCGCTCCCAAACTGTCGAGTGATTGAAGGACCCGAAGTCTTCGCTCAGCAGCGGGAGAAATCACCCGATCCGCCGGCGTCGTCAGGTACGCATACGCGCGCAATTTCGAGCGTCCAACGCGCCCCCGCAATTGATAAAGCTGCGCCAAGCCAAATCGATCTGCTTTGTGAATGACGAGCGTATTCGCGCGCGGAATATCCAAACCACTCTCGACGATTGTTGTGGACAGAAGGACGTCATACTCGCCCTCATAAAATGCGGTCATCAGGTCTTCGAGCTCGCCCGCCGGCATCTGCCCGTGCGCGACGCAGAAACTGACCTCAGGCACATTATTCTTGAGGAAGTTTTCCAAATAATCGAGATCTGAAATGCGTGGTGCCACATAATAGCTTTGCCCACCCCGATACTTTTCACGCAGTAAGGCCTCCCTGATCGTGACCGTATCGAATTCCGTCACATAAGTCCGCACCGCGAGACGGTCGATCGGCGGTGTCGCAATGATAGAAAGATCGCGAATACCTGTCAGCGCCATCTGTAATGTGCGCGGGATCGGTGTCGCAGATAGCGTCAACACATGCACGTCTGCTTTCAGCTCTTTAAGCCGCTCTTTGTGTTTCACCCCAAAGCGCTGCTCCTCATCCACAATCAATAGACCGAGGCGCTTGAAGTCGACATTCTTAGCCAAAAGCGCATGCGTTCCGACGACGACGTCAACGGTTCCTGCCGTCATGCCGGACTTTGTCTCGTTCGCCTCTTTCGCAGAGACAAAGCGTGAGAGTGGTTTCACGCTCAGCGGCCAACCGGAGAACCGCTCGAGAAATGTCTGATAGTGCTGCCGCGCAAGCAGCGTCGTGGGGGCAATCACTGCGACCTGCATGCCCTGCATCGCCGTCACAAAAGCCGCCCTGAGAGCCACTTCCGTCTTGCCGAAGCCGACATCCCCACAGATCAGGCGATCCATTGGCCGCCCACTCGACAGATCGCCAAGCACATCCTCAATCGCGTTCAGCTGATCGTCAGTCTCCTCATAAGGGAAGCGCGCTGCGAACTCCTCGTATAAGCCATCGCCTGTCACCAGCTTTTCAGCGCGTTTCATCTCACGCGCCGCCGCAATCGCCATCAGTTCAGCGGCCATTTCGAGGATTTTCTTCTTGGCTTTAGCCTTCCGCGTCTGCCAGCCGACCCCACCGAGATGATCAATCGCGCTTTCGGCATCCTCACTGCCATAGCGTGAAATCAGATCGATGTTCTCAACCGGAAGGAAGACTTTGTCGCCCTTGGCGTATTCCAGTTGCAGACAGTCATGCGCCGCGCCCGCAAGCTCCAGCGTCTTCAGGCCCACATACTGGCCAACGCCGTGGTCGATGTGCACGACCAAATCGCCGGGGTTCAGACTGGCTGCTTCCGCGATAAAATTCGCGGCTTTCCGCTTCTTGCGCGGCGCAGCAAGGCGATCGCCGAGAATATCCGGCTCGGCGATGAAGGCCAAATCTGGCGTTTCAAATCCGCTTTCCAGCGGCAGTTCAGCGATAACGACATCTTTTCCAGCGGTCGCTTCTAGCGAATAAACGCGCTCGACACCGGCTAAACCATGATCATCCAAGACGCCTTCAAGGCGCGACGCTGAACCGTCCGTCCATGCCGCAAAGATCACGCGCTTGCCTGCTTCGTTTAGCGCCTTTGCATGGCCCGCCGCAGCTTCAAAGATGTTGACGTCCGACTGTGCACGTTCCGGGGCAAAATCACGGCCTGCAGTCCCGCCTAAGTCAATTCCACCATCACCCGCAGAGGCACTGAACCGGGCCACACCGCGGGATGTCAGTCCAGCCTCAAGCTCGCGGTCACTCAGATATAAATGCTCCGGCGACAGAACTTTCGCCGCCCTGCTTTCCCCCGCCGCCTCCAACCGCGCGTCATAATAGTCGCCTGCTTGCGAGAGCCGCTCACTCGCCGCCTCAGCCGATAAAGTGCCCATCCCGATCAGGGCATTCGATCCGATATAATCAAACAGTGTATCCAGACGCGCATGGAAAAGCGGCAGCCAACCCTCAACGCCACCGCGTCTGATTTCAGCCCGGGCCGCCTCATACATCGGGTCACCCGCGGGTGCGCCAAGCTCGGCCAAATACTGCTCCCGAAACAAAGCCAGCGTCTCTTCATTGAATAGGATTTCCGAGACCGGCGCGAGCGCGACGCGCTTCAACGTCCGCGTTGAGAGCTGCGTTTCTGGATCAAACGCTTTAATCGCCTCAACCTCATCGCCGAACAGGTCGAGCCGGACCGGCTCATTGCCCGTCGGCGGATAAATATCGACCTTGCCGCCCCGAATCGAATACTCGCCTTTCTCGGAAACGGTTGAGGTCCGAACATAGCCATTCATCGACAAATATGAGGTCAGCTCATCTTGGCTGATCCACCCTCCTGTTTGCACGGACAGAGAGGAGGCACGCATGGTCTCTACGGGCGGCACGCGCTGAACCAATGACGTCGATGTCGTGATCACCAAGCATGGATCAGCCCCATCAGAGCGCTGAGCCAGCCGCGCCAGTCCTGCACACCGCGCTGCCGCAACCGCCGGAGAAGGGCTGACCCGATCATAGGGCAACACATCCCAACCCGGCAGCCGGATCACATCCAGACCGGGTCGGTAAAACTGCGCCAGTTTCAGAGCTGCTGCGGCAACCTTGTCATCACGCGCCACATAAAGCGCCGCTGAAGCGCGCGCTTCCATCGCTTCGATCAGGCCAAGCACGTCCACGCCAAATGGCGCGCCATGCACCGCGGCAGGCGACGACAATCGGGAAAGCATCTCAAATCCACTCATCGGTGCGTCCTGTCGAAGGTCTGTCAGAGAGTCAAAGCAAGGCCGCTATGTATCGCAACACGCCGATAAGGAAAGCGGCAATAAGCGCTGAGACATCGCCGGAATTATGCGCTTAAAAATCGCAGGTCCGAAGACTCATAAATCACAAATCCATCTTTCGAAGGACGCACTTTCTTTTCGTCCCAACACCGCTTCGCCTGGTCAAGGCTCAGCTCTGGATGATTGTCTCTAATGTCACGAAGGTACTGAAGATAGTTATTACAACTCGCGATTTCTCGTCGAAAATCTGGGTCAAGTTTTCTGGCCTCTAAAATGTGCCAAGCATCCACGCCATCTTGCAAAGTCGACCCAACATTCGCTTTAACCCATGCCATAAAGTCGCTGTGACAGACGAAACTCTTTCCAATTTGAGCTTTGAAAAAGTTTCGGACATTTGGACCAAAAGAGATGCTATCCGTTATCTCTGTCTCAAGTTTCAGATCAGCCTTAGCCCAGTTAAATCGGCTTTTCGCTTTGACCTTATTCGGCGTCGGCACAGGCGCATCGAGATTGCGCAGCGCAAAGGCGACGCGCTCGCGTAGATCAGACTTTAATCCTGCTGAGGGCACCCCAAGCGATTCACACGCCGCTTTCAAAATGGAAACAGGCCAGTACCACCGCAGGAACTCATCCGCAGACAAATCTGTTGTAAAATTGGGTCTTACCTCATCCATGGACTGACCTCACCAAGGCCGCTTGGGCGGGGTTCCAAAAGACGGCTCTAGATCATCAAACAGATCGCCGGTATCCGCATCGCCATTCACCTCACTCCACTTGCGCATCCAGTTCTGCTGAGGCGCGACGTCACCGCTTTCTTCCCATTCAAAATACCCCAGCGCCCCCGCAGCTGGAATCGGCTCAATCGGAAGCGGATTTTCAAGCACGAGACCACGCGACTCTGGTGTTGCAGAAGCCCTCGCCATCCAAGGGCTGTCGGTGTCACCGGGTTTCACGATCCCAACGACATCGACCGTCCCGATAATCGCACGTCGGACGAGGTCACCCGGCGGCGGGGCAACACATCCAATCTCGCTCATCCGCATCGTAATGTAGCGATACTCATCCTGCGTCATCCCCACGGCAGCATGGATACAAATTCGCCCCGGCACCATCCGCCCTGCCCGCACAGATCCGATAGAACGGTTCTCAATATCCTTCCCGCAATGAATGATCGCCCAAGCCGAAGGCTGACGAACGCTTAGAGCTACACGAGGAAGCTTAATGTGGTTCATAGACGTCTGGAGAGCCAGTCACGGTCCCAACACTCATAACGTGCGTGTGGTTTGTTCTCGATTTCGAAAGGCAATACGGAACGAAGTCGCGAACGACATAATCCGGGGCGTTCGGTGCCAGATTTTGAACGCCTGGTCCCGTATCCACAATAGCCCGACTTGTCCCGCCACGATGAACAAGAAAGATAGCTGCTGTGTCCATACTCTCAGTAATGACACGCCCTGCGGAAACCACGTTAAATCTCTCAATGTCGCCTGTTCTCATATCAAGCATACCGCTTTGAATGACATCGAGCCCTGTGTGGAGCCCGCCTGCAAAATAGAGTAGGATATCGCACTCAAATCGCTCACACGCCGCCACCGCACCCTGCCCCATACGAACATCACGCAGTGTATTTTCTGCCTCGATGTATTCTGGCACCCAATCAGGGACGCTGCGATTGTCATCTGGATGATTGGCCAACCAAAAATCCACTGCCGCAATATCAATCATAGCACCTGATCGCTTTAGGGTACGAAGGGACAGCACCATATCCTGCATGGCTTCGGACGTGCGACCATCGCCTGTCCTATACTTTGCCAATATATCAGCAGCTTCCTGCTCGCTCTCGGCATCCATAACGCTATCCAAAAACGCTTGCTTCCCTCGCGGATATTCCAAAGCCACCGTGACGCGTCGGCCTTCGACTGCAACTTGCTCCACGATGTCAGCAAAGGCCGCAGGCATTTCAGCGGTACCATGCCGTTCGCCCACCGTGATCGCATCTACGCTGTCGACTAGCTCTAAGAAGTCAATTTCCGTTGGAGTGGGACATGTATCCCAGACACTTTCAGCATTTGCAGTTTCGATAAGAGCGAAGAGACTTCCGATAAGGAACGCAAGTCTTAGACGGCTCATCCCGCATGGGCCTCATAACGGAATTCCATGATCCGGGTCAGTAATGGGCTTTCAAAATTCGGCGGCACAGGCTTTTGCCCAACCAGCCACGCAAACACTTCCCAGTCCGGCGTCGCTAGCAAGCGTTCAAATTCAGACAAATCATCATCTGACAATCCGGCGAGATGCTCATTCGCGAAGGAGCCCATTAGCAGGTCCATTTCACGGAACCCTCGACGCCAAGCGCGGAATTTCAACTTGCGACGGCGTTCATCCAGTTCAGTCTCGCTCATGACCTATCTCCTTGATGCCCACATAGCGCGCATGCTCATTAGAGAACAGGTTGTAAATGTCGCGATCTCTCACAGATGCGCGGCTAATAATCGGCGCCGTCGAGATCTTGGTAAGCGGCAATTGGAGCAAGGACCTCTGGCGGCGTATTCGGAGAGGTTTCTTGAATGATCGTTTTGACACCTTCCAGCTGCGTCTGATCCATGGTGCCTGTCCGAATGGCAAAGGCTGCAGCTTCCAAAATGTTTGCGCGCGCCTGCGTCATGCGCGCCTCAGCCTGAATGCGGGCACTTTGAGCTTCCGTCTCATTGGTGATCTGCGCTTGTAAGCCATTGGCATACGCCGCCACAACGGCTAGGCAGTTCTCTTTCAAAGGCGTGTCCTTGATCCCTGCGCGTAAGTATTCGAGGCAGAGCTGCACGCCATAGTCCTGATTGATCAGGGCGAGCGAAATATTCTCGACCGCCTGCGCGACGGCCACACCTGCATTTTGGTCTCTGAAAGGGGGCCAGGACCCGACCACGCCGCCCGTTTCAGCCGTATTGCCAACACCGCGGCGACCGTAGCGCTCACCTCCAGCCCCATCCACCACATCAAGATCACCCGCGGATGCACCCACCAAGGCATCACCGCCGCGCACCGCCCCGGTCAATTGCTCAATTGCCAAAAGCGCGATCATATTGGTCTGAAACCGGCGCAGCATGATCGAATACTGCTCATCCGAGAGGCCGTTCATATAGGCCTCGCAAACCCTATAGAACCCATCTCGTAATGTCTGGATCGTCTGTGTCCGAACCCCGATATTCGCGGCGACTTCTGATAATGCGCCCTCAGCCGATACAGCATCATTCAACTGCGAGACGCTAACGCCGGATTGGGCTGCAATCGCAGACAGAGCATCCGGCGCAGGCTCAGCACAGATTACTCGATTGCCTGTTCGCTCCTCAACAAAAGAGGTCCGCGCCGCACCGCTGCGATAATCGAAAGTCGTCGTGGTTACGCTCGGTCGAACAGCCGATAAGACTGCGCGTTGTTCAGCATCAACGAAGATCCCGACAGGTTGACCCTCATCGGTGCCGAAGCCATCGGACGTGATCACAGCTTTCTTATGGATAGCCGTCAAATTCCCGGCCGAGCAGGCTGTGAGTGCAAACACCGCAGCCAAAATGGTAATATACTTCACTGGTTCCGCCCTTCTATTTCATTGAAAAGGCAGCAATACCAATGACTTGTCAAGAATTTCGGGAAATCACTTTATGCGCCTGAGGTCGTCTTCAGTGCTTGAAACCAGAGACCCAGCGCTTTCGCATCGCGCTCACGACCGGCTCTTGCAGCCATCGCCTCTTCATCCTCGCCCCATTGCTCAATCTGCCAGTCTTCGTCGACGAGTGAGGCTTTAAAGGCGACCTCAGCGGAGATCGCGCCGTTTTCCAAGGCCAGCGCCAGCACTGCTGAGCCAAACAGACTGCACGCCCAAGCAAGCCCTGTCAGCGCTAAATCATCTAGCGTCTCAGCATGCGAAATGATCGCATCAAGACTCGCCTGCGGCTGAGGCGAGGCGACGATCCCGTAAACCGGCACCAGCACAACGCCTAGTGTCTCACCTGCCCAATCGCGCCAAGGTCGCCAAGCTACATCTTGCCGTGCCTGAAGTTCAGATGGATTTTCAGCGAGATAACAGGTGAGGTCTGTTTCACCATACCGCGCGATCTCTGAAACCATCTCAACACGGGTCTCAGGCGTGCGATCAAGCGCAACATTGGCAAGCCGGGTCAGCGTCATCGCTTGCAAGTCCAATGTCTCGCCCTGCGCATCCCACTCTTCAGCGACGGCGGCGGCTAACGACCGTGTTGGCAAAGCAAGTGCGGCTTTGGCAGGCGTTTTGACAACTCGGCCGTCAAGAACGACCGTCCATGCTCCGTCAATTAATTCGACGCCCGCACTCTTATAGAACCGTTTAGGTTTTACGGCCTTGTCCACTACGCCACCTCATTCGCGAAAGCATCCAATGCAAGATTTAGGGCTGCAAAGTCATCATAGACTTCATGCGCCCCCGCCGCGTGCAGTTCCTCCGCTTCACCAAATCCCCAGGAAACACCAATCGAGTGAATGCCCGCGGCGCGTCCCATCTGTATGTCAAAAATGGCATCACCAATGATGAGAGACTGCTCGGCCTCAGCCCCGACCGCTTTCATCGCTTCAAGGCACATAAACGGGTGCGGCTTGCCGGGGCCATCATCAGCGCACCAGACGGTATCAAAATACTGTCCCAACGGATGCATATCGAACACGGCTTTGATCCCCGCATGGGACTTTCCCGTGGCCATGGCGATCAGCCAATTCTCATTTGCCAGCCGCTCCAGCGTTTCAATCGCCCCGTCATAGAGCGGTTCTTTAAAGTCCGGGTCAGTGCGTCGCGCCACGAAAGCCTGTTTATATTCAGTAACCAGACGCGGTAGGTCATCATAGTCTGGTGCGAGCCGCTGACAGGCCTCGCTTAGCCCAAGCCCGACAATCTGGCGCGTCGCTTCATACGCCGGAGGGACAAGGCCGCAGCGCTTAAATGCGGTGACCATGGCCGTCTGTATAACCTCACGGCTATCAACCAGAGTGCCGTCCATATCGAAGATTGCCAGTTTCAAACTCATATCTCTCTAGCTGAGCCGCCCGCTACAAACATTACGAGCGCCGCATAGCTGAGTTCAACGACCCTGCCCACCCCATCTTGCGGCTTCATCAAAACACGCTTAAACGGCGCAAAATCCGGAGCATAGTATGGCGAGCGCGGACACCACGCACAGCTTTGATCACAAACACCTGCTCAGCATCGAGGAATTAACCTCCCTCGACCTCGAACACATTCTCAGTCTTGCAGACCGCTATGCCAATGCGACGCGTGCCGGTCAGCGGCCAATGCCGATCATGGCCGGAAAGACAGTCATCAATCTCTTCTTCGAGAACTCGACGCGCACAATGTCGAGCTTTGAGATTGCTGCCCGCCGCCTCGGTGCGGATGTTGTTTCGATGCCTGTGGCGCAGTCTTCCATTAAAAAGGGCGAAACTCTGATTGATACGGCGATGACACTGAATGCCATGAAGCCCGACGCTATTGTCATCCGTCACTCCGCGTCCGGCGGCGTGAAGCTGCTCAGCCGAAAAGTCGAATGCGCGGTCATCAATGCAGGCGATGGGATGCACCAGCACCCGACGCAAGGCCTGCTCGACACACTCACAATTCGTCGCCACAAAGGTAAAATTGAAGGCCTGAACGTCACGATTTGCGGCGACATAGCCCATTCGCGCGTCGCGCGGTCGACAACTCAGGCGCTCAGTCGGCTCGGTGCAAACGTGACACTCTGCGCGCCAAGAACTCTCCTTCCGTCGGATGCTGCCGCATGGGGCGCAGCCGAGACCACGACAGACTTTGATGCAGCAGTGACAGATCGCGACGTCATCATGATGCTGCGACTTCAATATGAGCGCATGGACGGCACGCAGCTGCCCTCACGACGGGAATACTATCATTTTTACGGCCTAACGGCCTCGCGGCTCTCAAAAGCGAAACAAGACGCATTGGTCATGCATCCAGGCCCAATGAACCGCGGGATTGAGATTGAGAGCGCGATCGCGGACGGCCCGCAATCAGTGATCACTGAGCAAGTTGAAATGGGGGTTGCTGTACGTGAAGCCGTGCTCGACCTTCTTACGCGGGAGGCAGCAGCATGACCCTGCACATCTATAATGCACGCCTCCTCGATCCCGCCTCAGGCCTCGATGCATTTGGTGGGCTAATCATCGACGGTGGAACGATCGCAGATGTCGGTCAGCACCTCGCTGCACCGACAAACGCAGCAGAAACACTTGACGCCAAAGGTCTCTGTCTGTCCCCCGGATTGATCGACCTGCGCGTCAAAACAGGTGAGCCCGGCGAAGAACACCGCGAAACACTCGCCACTGCATCGCGCGCAGCCGTCGCAGGCGGAATTACGAGCATGGTCGTCATGCCGGACACAACACCCGTCATCGACGACGTGGCGCTTGTCCAATTCATCTCAAATCAGGCCAACGCGACCGCGTTGAACCGGATCTATCCTGCGAGTGCCCTCACCAAGGGCCTGAAGGGTGAGAGCATGGCCGAAATCGGCCTGATGGCTGAAGCAGGTGCTATCTTCTTCACCAATGGCGACAATCCGATCCCTGATGCGGGCCTTCAAAAACGCGCCATGGCGTATGCAGCGGGTTGCGACGCCCTCATCGCATCACGTCCTGATGAACGCGCACTTTCGGGTAACGGTGTAATGAATTCCGGTGCGCTCGCCTTGCAAAAGGGCCTCAAGGGCATGGGTGCGGATGCTGAACTCATAGGCCTTCAGCGCGACATAGCTCTGGCGCAAGCAACCAACGCACGTTTATTGGTGGATAACATTTCAACACAGGCGAGCCTTGATACGCTCGCAACCGCTAAATCAGCTGGCATCAATGTCAGCGCCTCAATTTCTGCGTACAGCCTCTTCTTCACAGAGGATGATGTCGGAGACTACCTCACCTACTGTAAGGTGAACCCACCGTTCCGAAGCGAAAATGATCGCAAAGCACTCATTGAAGCGCTGAAAACAGACCTGGTAGACGCGGTCACATCCTCACACGATCCACAGCCGCCAGAGAATAAGCGCCTCCCTTTTGCAGAAGCTAGTTTCGGCGCAGCCGGCCTGGAGACGCTTCTCTCTGCGCTCCTGTCTCTTGTGCAGACATGTGAGATTACGCTTTTGGAAGCCCTCCGGCCAATCACGTCAGGCCCCGCTAAGTTACTGGGTCTTGATCAAGGGCAGCTTAAAACCGGCACACCAGCTGATCTTATCCTCTTCGACCCGGATCAATCCTGGCTTTGCCAGCGTGAAGACCTGCGCTCACGCTCAGCGAATTCGCCGTTTGATGGCCGAGAATTGGTTGGACGTGTCAAAAAGACTTTTGTCGCCGGCCAGAGTGTCTTTTCCGAAGACTAAGTGGCGAGCA
The DNA here is from genome assembly GCA_038746145.1 of Pseudomonadota bacterium. Taxonomy (GTDB): domain Bacteria; phylum Pseudomonadota; class Alphaproteobacteria; order Caulobacterales; family Hyphomonadaceae; genus Henriciella. The sequence goes on along the minus strand of JBCDKW010000003.1, from coordinate 169,168 downwards.
AGCTCGGCCAGCACAGGAAATCACCTTATGATTCGGCTTTAAACACTTGTTTTTGAACTTAAAATCGCTGTTAAAACCAGATCGATACGATTTTTGAGGGCGTCTACACTAATGGCTTGTCGGCGCGACATGACTTCATACTCGCTGCCTCTACAGATCGCCACTAACATTCGAGCGGCTTCAAGCGGTTTCGCAGCGCCGAGACGCTCCAACGGATCAGAGAGCCATGTTTCGAGCGAACGAGACCAAGCTGCAACCTGCATGCGGGTGCCTTCGTCACGCATCGAAAACAGGACCATCTCCTGCTCAATCGCTGACAATTCAGACATTTCAGGATCGATGCTCGTCATCTGAACAAGGAATGCGATCAGATCGCTTCGCTCTACGATTGGTTTTTGCGTTAAGGCACTGACAAGGCCCTGACTGAAGTCTGAAACGTACAGCGCAAAGGCCTCCCGCACCATGTCTTCGCGCGAAACAAAGTGATAAGTCGTCGTTCCAGGCGATACATTGGCCAGTCCAGCAACCGCGCGATGTGTGACTTTATCAACACCCTGACGCGAAATTATCTGCAAAGCGGCTCTTAAAATGCGTTCGCGATTACGCCCGCGCTGCGCTGTTTTATCCATAGACGTGTTATTGGACATATGTACGAACCAGCCTGCCTAACGCACGATAACGTGAAACGTGTAATGAATGCAACACATCCAAATTCATTGATGTTTCAATCTAGCACAGTGAAAAGCAAACTTTACGCCAATCACGTGAAATTGCCGGAATTTCCTCAATGTAAAAGCAAAAAAGCCCAAATAAATATCGGGTTGACAGCTTCTGCATACAATTCATTAGCTCATCGCAACAATCGGACTAAAAACCATGTTTCGCGCCTTCTTTCTTACGATATCTGCCCTTTTTGGCATCGTTAACCTCGCAAACGCTCAGATTTCGAGCCTTGCGGCACACAACGCCATGGAAGGTCAATGCTTCGCTCGCGTAGTGATGCAGGAAGTTACCGAAACATATGACGTCCGCATGGAGGTCTCGCCGGAAAAAACACGCCAGAACTTCATTCCCGCCGTATACCGCACAGAGAATATCCGCGTTGAGATCAAGCAGGAAACAAGACGCTTTAAAACAGTCCCAGCTGTTTATGAGACTGTGACAGAGCGCGTTATAGTTCGCGCGGCACGTGAAGAGCTTGCAACCCTCCCTGCACGGTATGAAACGGTTTCGGAGCGAATTCTTGTCGAGCCTGAAAAGGTCGTCTGGAAGTCCGGAAACGGCCTCTACGGCCGCCAGACAGCATCCGGCACCGACGAAGCTGTCGCTATGCCAAGCGGGGAAATCCTGACCGGGGAAGTCCTTTGCCGTGTCGTGGAACCTGCAAAATATCGCACGGTGACGAAAACCGTCATGGTGGAACCTGCCCGCACTGAAGTTCGCCAAATTCCTGCAGAGTACAAAACCATCACAAAAGCTGTCGTGAAGACGCCCCCTCAAGTCGTCGAGGAAGTGATCCCGGCGGAATACACAACAATCCCGGTTCGTGTCATGGTCTCACCCGACCGCTTTGAAACAGAAACTATCCCGGCCGTTTATGAGACGGTTCAACGTGAACGTGTTGTACCGAGAACGCAGTGGGAAGAAGTCCTGTGTGAAACCAATGCGACCCGTACAAAAGTCGCCGAGATCCAGCGTGCCCTGACAAGGGCGGGATACTATACGGCACCTGACGGTATATTCGGCCCACGGACTTTGGCCGCAATGGAAGCTTATCAGAAAGATAAAGCGCTTCCAGCTGGCTACATGACGGTTGAAACCGTCCGTAGCCTGGGTATCAACCCCTACGCCTAACCCTTAAATACAGCATTTCGAATCATGCGCTTTGATAAGCGCTATCGCCCTTATATGCAATGATGACAGCAGATTATAGCCTTCGTACTTATGAACGAATAGGCTGACCGCGAAATAATTGTGCTGACTTATTCCTCACGCCTTGACGCTGCCAGTCAAACCTTGAAAACACGACAGGATGTTAGAGCATTTGCCCTTTTCCGCATGGTTTATCATGGCCGCTATGACTGGATATCTGGTCGGAGGTATCCCTTTTGGTCTCGTCATCACGCGTATGGCTGGACTGGGCGACATTCGCGCCATCGGATCTGGCAATATTGGCGCGACAAATGTCTTAAGGACCGGACGCAAGGACCTGGCGTTTGCAACACTGATCTTGGACAGTCTTAAAGCAGGTCTGATGGTCCTTCTCTTCACAGCACTGGCGCAAAGCAGAAATGTTGGCCTCATTGCCGGTGCGGCTGCGTTTATCGGACACTGCTATCCGGTCTGGCTAGGCTTTAAAGGCGGAAAAGGCGTTGCAACCTATGCCGGGCTCTTGATGTTTGCGTCATGGAAGGGCTTCCTCATCGGTGCGCCCATCTGGTTAGGTCTATTCGCGCTAACACGGATTTCATCGCTGTCTGCTCTGGTTGCAGCCATCTGCGTTCCGATCGGCAGTCTCCTGATCGGTGAAACACAGTTTGCCGTCTATACCCTTGCAACGCTCTCTGCCCTCGTCTTCTGGACGCATCGCGAAAATCTTGGACGACTTTTAAAAGGCGAAGAGCCAAAATTTGGGACAAAATCAAAATGACAAAGACGGGGGGACTAAGCCACGAAGAGAAACTGGACTGGCTACAACTGTCGCGAACACCGCGCATTGGTCCTGTTACATTCTTCCAACTCATAAACCGGTTCGAAACCGCTTCGGCCGCGCTAAAAGCCCTCCCGACGCTTAACAAACGAGGCAAATCCGGTGCCCCAAAACCGCCGCCACGCGATGACGTTGAGCAGGAATATGAAGCGATCCGCTCTTATGGAGCTGATATCATCTGCGCCTGCGAGGACATTTATCCGACACGCCTCGCCGCATGCGGGGCGCCACCTCCCGTTCTCAGTGTTCTAGGAGACACAGATCTGTTGAACAGACAGGCGCTCGCAATCGTCGGCGCGCGTGATGCCTCCGCCGCCGGACGTAAAATCGCGCGGGATATCGCCTCTCAAATTGGTTTGAACCACTATGTCATCGTCTCCGGCCTTGCGCGTGGCATTGACGGTGAAGTTCACGCGGCCAGTCTACAGACCGGAACGATCGCGGTTCTCGGCGGCGGTATCGACCACATTTATCCTCCTCAACACGAGCGTCTCTACGCGGAAATCGCTGCAAATGGATTGATCGTCAGCGAAAGCCCTTTCGGATATCGGGCCCAAGCCCGTGACTTCCCGCGTCGAAACCGCATCATTACGGGCTTGGCGGATGGCGTTGTTGTAATTGAAGCCGCCGAACGCTCAGGATCACTGATCTCCGCACGTACAGCCGGTGAACAAGGCCGTGATGTTATGGCCGTCCCGGGGTCTCCGCTTGATCCGCGCGCGGCCGGCACTAATCGCCTTCTTCGCCAAGGCGCCGCCCTGGTTCGAAACGCCGAAGACGTTCTTGAGGTTCTGTCCTCTTTCTCTGCTGGTCGGATAGAAGCCCCACAATCTCCGGACTATGAAGACGAGCCATCCGATATTCCAGAGTCACAATATCAAGCTGTGCTGAACGTGTTGTCGCCCCACCCAATGCCGATCGCGGATCTCGCAGACGCTGCCGGACTGTCTGCTAGGCGATGCGCCGCAATCCTGACTGAACTGGAACTCAATGGCGAAGCCGTCACGCTTTCCGGGGGTCTTGCCCATGCCTCTGTTTAGATACCTGCACGAAAAATAGCAGGCTGCATGAAAAATCTGTATCCCGTCACGCGACCGCTTTACCTCGTTCCCGCTTCTGCTTAAGGCCTAATGGCGTCTTGCAGGGAAGGGAAACCTGAATGGTCAATTGGACATCTTTCGTGATGCTTGCGGCCCTCTCTGTGACTGCCACTCAAGTTGCTCATGCGCAAAGTGAAGCAGACACTCCTGTTCAGACACCACAAGTGACACTTGATGCTGACAATATCTTCGTTGATGAGGTGAACAACACCGTTATCGCAGAGGGACGCGTCGAGGCGAAATATGAAGGGCGCACCATGCGCGCCGATCGCCTCGAATACAATCGAAATACCGACAAGGTTCGTGCGACCGGAAACGTTGTCATTATTGATCCTGACGGCTCGCAGCGTTTTGCAGATGAAATTGAGACTGACAGCAATCTGTCAGATGGATACGCGGTCGGTTTCTCCACCAGGCTACCTGAAGGCGGTGTTGTTGCTGCAGAGTCAGCCGTTCGTGAACCAAGCGGGCGCAACGCACTTGATAAAGTCGTCTATAGTTCCTGCGAGGTCTGCGAAGGGGACACAACGCCCACTTGGGCTCTACGAGCGCGCCGGGCTGTTCTCGATGAAGAAGATCAGATGATCTCGTACCGCGATGCGGTTCTGGAAATCGCAGGCGTGCCGATCATTTATCTTCCCTTCTTTGCCCACCCTGATCCACAATCAGATCGTCGCTCGGGGCTTTTACCGCCAGATTTGGGCGTTTCATCCAAGCGTGGCGCGTTTTACCAGCAGCCCTATTATTGGGCGATCTCGCCCTATTCAGATCTGGTAATCGCGCCGAGTGTGTCATCGAAGGTCAACCCGTTCCTCGAATTCGACTACAGAAAGCGCTTCTGGTCGGGAGACTTCGAAACCAATTTCAGTTTCACCAATGAACGCGATTTCGACTCCGATGGCGAGAAGTTTGATGATGCGGAGTGGCGTGGACATATTTTTGCTGACGGTCGCTTCAACATAAACCCAAAATGGGCCTGGGGTTTCGGCGCTGAATATATGAGCGATGACCTCTATACGCGCCGCTATGACATAGACGGAGAAGATGACGAGCGCGGCATCTATAGAAGCCAGCCGCGCCGCTTACTCAATCAGGTCTTCATTCAAGGTCAAAGCACCACATGGTACGCCGACGCCTCAGTGCTGTCCATTGATGGCCTTCGCGGCGGTGACAATGATGATACGTTTCCCCGTGCGCTTCCGCTCCTATTTGCAGAACGATTGTATGATTTTGGTCAGAATGGACTTATCGCAGTGTCCGGTTCTGCCGCTATTCTGTATCGCGAAGATGGTGTGGACAGCTACCGCACGACTGCTACGGCAGACTGGCGAACAACCCGTGTTCTTCCAGGTGGGGTTCTACTGGAACCGTTTGCTGATGCACGTGTCGACAGCTATCAACTTGACGATCTTGGAACAGCCGAAGACTCGCGCAGTCTCACCCGCGGCGCTGCAAATGCAGGTCTGGTTTTATCTTACCCTCTATACAGACCAGGAAACAGCTTCGACATTATCATAGAACCGACAGCCATGGTTGCCGCCGGTACCAGCGACGTGAATGATGCTGACATCCCAGTCGAAGACAGCCTGCTCTACGAGTTTAATGAAACATCTCTGTTCGACTCAAATGGCTATGCAGGCTTCGACATCTATGAAGACGGGAATAAAGCCTCCGCAGGTCTATCAGCAACAATGCGATGGAAAAATGGGATCAACATAACCGCATTGGGCGGGCGGCGCTGGCGCTCAGAAGCCTCTTCTTTTCTAGACGAGGCCAGCAACCTTGACGGTACAGTCTCAGATTGGGTCGGCGGATTAAGCGCAGATTTCGGCGATCCCCTAAAACTTGAGACCAGAGTTCGCCTGGATGACGATGATTTAAACCTCAACCGGATAGATGCTCGCATCACATCCAGCATTGGCCGCGTTCAAGGAACGGCGCGCTATTTTCGTATAAATGAACGCATTTCAGCCAATGGCGAACCTGATGAGGGGCTCGACCTCAGTGCAGACTTTCGATTAACCGACACATATTCCTTCATTTACGAGCGACAGCGCGATATTTCTGACGGGCGCGATCTTCGCCACACGTTCGGCATTGCCTATGAGGACGATTGCTCACGCTTTGAAATCGCTTTTCAACGCTCAGAGTCAGTTGACCGGACGATCGGACCAAATGATTCTATCCGCTTCCGCTTTGCCCTGAAAACACTGGGCGAGTTCGGCTCCCGGGATACCGACTAGGCCACCAAGGGTTCGAAGATCTGATCCTAATTTTCAGTAAGGTTCGCTTATTGGCGCAGAGCTTTGATTGCATGCAAGCCGAGTTCGATTATGATCATGGCATATGAGAGATTATCCCAATCGAGGAGATTGAGAGCATGAAACGCACGATTAGCGCCCTTGCGGCGATCCTTGCATCATATTGCATAGCCTCACCAATGTCAGCTCAAGAGACAGCGGGGCCTGCAGTTCAACAGCTCGAAGGTGTTGCAGCAACAGTCAATGACGAGCCGATCACCTACTCGGACGTACGCGAACGGGCTCAGATGCTCATCCTGTCGCTTGGCTCGCAACCAACACCGGAACAAATCCAGCAATTGGCCAATCAAGCACTCGAACAATTGATTGATGAAAAACTCCAACTTCAAGAGGCTGCAGAATTCGAAGTCGAAGTCACTGACACAGACATCGCGAACTCTATTGAAGGCATTGCCCGCCAATCCGGACTCACACGCGAAGATTTTCTCAGCCAACTCCTTCAGGCCGGGATCAGCCCGAAAAGTCTGGAAGATCAGACCCGCGCAGACATCGCCTGGCGTCGGATCATGGGCGGCCTTTATGGCTCACGGATTCGAATTTCACCCACACAGATCAATGATCAGATGAAGCGTATGGAAACGTCGGCCTCTAAAGAGCAATACCAAATCAGCGAGATTTTCATGTTCGCTCCAGATGAAGCCACGAAGCAACAAGCTTTGGAGCTTGCTGGAACACTCAAACAGCAACTTGAAGAAGGTGCGCCGTTCCAAGTTGCGGCACAGCGCTTCTCATCTGCGCCGACATCCGCAGCTGGCGGCGATATGGGCTGGGTCACCGTTGATGATTTGGATACGCCTCTCGCAGATGCCATTTCAGCTATGCAAGGTCCGGGACTGACTGATCCAATCGTAACAGAAAGTGGTGTCTATCTCTTGCTGGTTCGTAACAAGCAGGATCCATCTCAAACGACATCACGAGTCGACTTGGTTCGCCTCACAGTGAATAATGGCAGCGATACCGCGCTAAGCGAAGCTGCGTCGTCGGTGGGGTCTTGTGAAGCCCTTGAAGCGCTGGCTGATGAAGACAGCAATCTGCGCGCGGCGAAGTTGGAAGGTCTCAACGTCGCTGATTTGGGCCCTGAAGGTCGCAGCATGGTTGAACAGACCCCGGTTGGACAGAGCACAGATATCTTTGCGACGTCCGGCACACTGGCCGTCATGTTTATATGTAGCCGCGATCAGGATGTTGCGAACATGCCGACACGCGATCAAATGGAAGATCGTCTTTTCGGGCAGCAACTCGGCATGATTTCCGAGCGGTCTCTGCGCAATTTGCGTCGCGAAGCAACTATTATCCGACGATAGAACAACGCGTGACCTCCCGACTGCCTCTTGCAGTAACCATCGGCGATCCAGCAGGATGCGGCCCGCAAATTACAGACGCGGCATGGCTGACGTTGAAGGATTCGTCCCGCCCATTCTTCGTTATCTCCAAGCCGGACTTATATTCGGTGCCCACTGCAGTCATTGAGAAACCGGGCGAGGCAGCAGACGCGTTCCAAAATGCTCTGCCAGTCCTACCAATCTCACAGGCCCTGCCTCAAATCCATGCCGGGCAGCCTGACCCAAAAGCCGCGCCCGTGATTATTGAGTCAATCGAACAGGCAGTCCGCCTCAGCCTATCCAATAACGCCGCAGGTGTCGTCACAAACCCGATCTCGAAAGCGCTCCTCTATAGTGCGGGGTTCGAGCATCCCGGCCATACTGAATTCTTGGCAGAGCTCTGCAGAGCCCGATCTGCAAGCACACCCAAACCCATCATGATGCTGGTCGGTGGCGGTCTGCGTGTGGCACTGGCGACCATTCACGTTCCGCTCGCTCATATCCCGGACCTTATTACCGAAGATCTTCTGCTCGAAACAGCGCGCATCGTTCATCATGATCTGGTCACCAAGTTTGGTCTGGAGACACCGCGGATCGCATTTACAGGCTTGAATCCACACGCGGGCGAAGCTGGAACCATCGGGCGCGAAGAGGTTGAAATCATCAATCCAGCAGCCGAAACACTTCGCGCCGAAGGCATTCAGATCAGCGATGCCCGCCCGGGCGACACCGTCTTCCACGAAGCCCTGCAAGGCCAATATGATGCCGTGATTGCAATGACCCATGATCAAGGCCTGATCCCTGTCAAAACGCTCGATATGTGGGGCGGGGTCAATACAACGCTAGGCTTACCCGTTATTCGCACCAGCCCGGACCATGGCACCGCCTATGACGCGGCTGCGACCGGCAATGTCCGCGCCGATAGCCTGATTGCCGCCATTAAACTGGCCAGCGATATCGCTGAGAATGCAGGCCAATGAGCACACGCCCACCACTTAGCTCGGCACCAGCTCGTAAGGCCCTTGGTCAACATTTCTTGTTTGATCCTGATATTCTAAGACGAACAGCCCTTGCCGCAGGCCCGGTCGAAGGCCGTACTGTCATCGAAGTCGGCCCTGGCCCCGGCGGGCTGACACGCGCCTTACTCGATCAAGGGGCCGCGCCTCTCATTTGCGTAGAAGCCGATAGCCGCTTTGCAGACGCCCTGAAAGCGTGGCCAGAATATGCGACGGGCCGCCTTCATGTCCACCAAGGCGATGCCCGAAAAACAAACTGGCAAGACCTAATCAAACAGGCGGGCGGCGCCGGCCCCGCAATGATCATTGCCAATCTGCCCTACAATGTCGGCACGCCACTCCTGATTGACTGGCTGAAAGCGGGGACTTGGCGTGGACCAATGGCGCTCATGTTTCAGAAAGAAGTCGCTCAACGCGCTTGCGCTACAGTTGGTGACGCTCATTATGGGCGTCTCGCGGTACTAACAGCAGCTGTCACAAGGGCACATATAGCTTTCACCCTGCCCCCAGGCGCGTTTCGTCCACCACCAAAGGTCGATAGTGCGGTCGCTGTGTTTGATCCCCTCCCTGAGAACGAGAGGTACGAAAATCTGAAAGCCCTAGAAGCCGTAACAACGGCCGCGTTTGGACAGCGCCGCAAAATGCTACGGGCATCGCTCAAATCCCTCGCCAAGACGGTTGGGTTAGACACGACCCAATGGCTGGACGCGTGTAACGTCGATCCCACGGCGCGTGCAGAAACGCTCACGCAAGCCAATTTTCGGCGCTTGGCCGACACATATCACGCAGCTTTAGCACTCAAATGATCACGGTTTCGCACGGCCACTTTGAGTTAAATCTGATCCCTGAATTCGGAGGCTGTGTCAGCACATTCAAAGCGTTCGGACAGGATGTTCTACGCCCGGCAAAGCCAATGACCGCAGCGTCGTGGGATGCCAGAAACAGCGCCGGTTTCCCAATGCTCCCCTTCGTTGGACGCATCGCTGATGGCCGTTTTGAAGTGAATGGCAAGGACGTGACCCTACCCGCAAATATGCCGCCTGAGCCCCACGCAATTCATGGCTATGGCTGGCAGCGTCCTTGGACCGTAGCACATCTCACCGATGCATCTATGACCCTTCAGTATACCTATGGCGAGCGGAACTGGCCATGGCACCACACCGCAACGCAGATTTCCGAACTCATCGATACCGGTCTGAAACTGACTCTCTCAATCCAGAATGAAAGCGACACGGCTATGCCGACCGGTTTTGGCTGGCACCCGTATTTCCCCAAAAATGGTGCAACACTCCAAGCACCCGTTACGCAATCTTGGACAGGTCTAAACACCACACCGCAACGGGCCCCTCTGACAAATGAAACAGATCTGCGGCACACCCGTCATGTCGAAGACCTCGACCTAGACATGGCATTTGATTGTGATAACGCGCCGGTCATCATCGAAACACACCAGCACTTAATCAGACTGAAAAGTGATCCAATCTTTTCCAAACTCACAGTCTACACGCCCAAAGGCGAAAATTACTTCTGCGTTGAGCCGATCACACATGCGCCCGATGCCATAAATATGGCTCTGCCGCGAGACGAAACGGGCCTCATCTGGCTGGATCCCGGCGAAACGCTGCAGGGAACCGTGTCTCTTGATGTTAGCCCTCGTAAAGCAAGCGACCATTCTGCTTGACGGCAAAGGTCAACGCACCCTATTTGGCAAGCGTTTGGCTTGCTGAAGCGACACTACTGAAGCGCGGAGATTTTAATGGCAAATACCCCTTCATCACGCGCAACTGGTGCCATAGCCCTCGCAGATGGAACCGTCTTTGTCGGACAAGGCGCTGGCCATGTCGGCACGGCAGTCGGCGAACTCTGCTTCAATACAGCCGTCACGGGGTATCAAGAAATCCTGACCGATCCCTCTTACGCGGATCAGGTCATCCTCTTCACTTTTCCCCACATCGGAAATGTCGGGTCCAACGAGCAGGACCATGAGGATGCCTCTCCACCTGCCGCCAAAGCCGCGCGCGGAACAGTTTTCCGCGAAGCGATTACTCCGCCCTCAAATTGGCGTTCAGATGATCATTTCGATGCATGGCTCGCCCATAAAGGTATCGTTGGCCTCTCCGGCGTTGACACTCGCGCCCTCACCCGGATTATTCGCGAACAAGGTATGCAGAAATGCGCCATTGCCCACGCACCGGATGGCAATCTAGACATCGACGCCCTCATCCGCGCTGCACAAGCTTGGGAAGGCCTCGAAAACGCTGATCTCGCAGCCAATGTCGCAACGGACGCGGCCTTCGATCATAGCGAGCGTTTATGGGACCTTGCCGCTGGCTTTACGACCGCTGAAGAGACAGCTCACCACGTCGTCGTCATGGATTTCGGTGTAAAACAGAACATTCTACGCAATCTGGCAGAAGTCGGCTTGCGTGCTACTGTCGTGTCAGGCGATACGACTTTCGAAGATATAAAGGCGCTCAATCCGGACGGGATTGTCCTTTCAAACGGTCCAGGCGATCCGGCAGCTACAATCACCCGTTCAGGCGAGACGATCCGCAAGCTGATAGAAACAAACATTCCCATTCTTGGCATCTGTCTTGGCCATCAGCTCCTCGCTCTGGCCCTAGGCGCAAAGACAAAGAAAATGGCGCAAGGCCATCACGGTGCCAATCATCCCGTCAAAGACTTAACCACCGGAAAAGTCGAAATTGTTTCAATGAACCACGGCTTCACAGTCGATGTTGAGACCCTGCCCGATGGCGTTGAGGAAAGCCATAAATCACTGTTTGACGGCACCAATTCGGGGCTCGAAGTCAAAGGAAAGCCGATCATCTCAGTCCAGCACCACCCAGAAGCCAGCCCCGGTCCACAAGACAGCTTCTACTTGTTTGAGCGCTTTGCAGAGCTAATTTCAAACTCAAAGCCGAACTAAAAAAGCCGCCCGGTAATGGACGGCTTTTTGCGATAGTCAGAACACTAGTCGTGGTATGTAATGGTCTCAGTGACTGAGGCGCCCGCTTCGCCGACCTTGACTTTGACCTGATCGAACGTTGGGAGGCCAGTCAGGCTAGAACCATTCGCCATCGCCCATCCTTCTATCGGCATTCCTGCATCGCTCACCTCAAATACGCCGTCACCGTCGTCATCGTGCCAAACCGAAACGGAATAGTCGCCATCTGGCAAATCGAAACTCATTGTATGAGACCCGGCAGTCGGCGCGTTGATAACATCGCCCGCGATACCGTCATTCTTCATAAACTGATCTTCAGTCTGTACACCGATATAAAGATCACCGCCCCGTGCTTCGACACCGTCTACAGTAAAAGTGAGCGTTCCAGCGAAGCTTAAAGGCGCCACAGCTACGCCCGCAAGGATGGCTATAAAAGATTTTAGTCGAGTCATGTCACACTCCTTTTTCCTAGTTGACAACTACTTTGTAAATCAAAGTTAGTGATCGAGTCAACAAATAACTTTGAAAAACAGAGTAATTTATTTTTTCTTATGAATTTCAGGGTGTTATAACAAGCTTCCCGACCACTTTCCGGTCCTGAAGCATACGGAACCCTTCCACAGCGCGCTCAAGCGGCAACACATCATGCACATAGGGTCGCGTCTTTCCTTCACGCGCCCAGGTCCAGATTGTCTCGACGTTCTCCAGTCCCTTGTCCGGAAATTGGCGCCCATACTCGCCCGCCCGGACGCCAACCACTGAAAAGCCTTTAATCAGCAGCATATTCGTCGCCACATTCGCAATCCGCCCAGAGGTAAATCCGATCACCAGCAAACGCCCGTCAAAAGCGATGCAGCGAACGCTTTCATCAAATACATCTCCGCCAACAGGATCGTAAATCACATCCGCACCACGCCCACCGGTCAGCGCTTTCACCTTCTCGCGAAAACCGCCACCCGTATTAATGACATAGTCCGCCCCGTATTCGAGAACCTTATCGAGCTTGTCATCGTGCCCGCCCGTCGAAATAACCGTTGCGCCCAGCAGCTTGCCGACATCGACAGCCGCCATCCCGACACCCCCGCTCGCCCCATGAACCAGAAGTGTCTCGCCTGCCGCCAGCCGCCCACGCCGAACCAAGGCAACATAAGCAGTCAAATACGCCGCGCTATAAGACGATGCAGCCTCAAAACTCAAATTCTCAGGCTTTTTCTGTAGGCCCGCAGCGCTAACAATCGCGTATTCAGCAAAACCGCCAAACCGCGCGCCGCCACACACCGCCTCACCGATCTCAAATCCCTCGACATCCGCACCGAGTGCAACCACTTCCCCCGCCATGTCCATACCAGGCGTAAACGGCGGCTCAAGTTTCAGCTGGTATTTTCCCTGACACAGCAAAATATCGGGAAAATTGATGCTGGCCGCTTTGACTCGGATCAGGACCTCGCCTGTTCCCGGTTCAGGGCGGTCCACATCGCGCACGGCCACACCGGACAGGTCATCCGTGATCGCTTCACAAACAAGTGCACGCATCAGGCGTCTGCCGGAAACTTACTATAAGCGTCCTGCACCATGCCAGCGATCTCCAGACAGGCTTTGCGCGCATCCGGCACTACCGCGGTAAAGGCCGTAAACCCGTGCGCTAAGCTGTCATAGCATTTATATTGCGCAGGCGTTCCAGCCGCGTTCAACTGCTCAGTATAGGCCGCCCCATGATCCACCAAAGGATCAAAGCCTGCCGTAATAATAATTGCAGGCGCTAGCCCACCCAAGTTCGAGTGCAGTCCGGGCGACATCATTGGATCACTGACATCCGCACCTTCACCTAGAAAGTGCCCCATGAACCAGTTCATCGTGTCGGTCGACAGAGGATAAGTCTCCCCATAAAGCGTCGCAGACGGCATCTCGTTGACGAGATCGGTCGCCGGATAGATCAACAATTGGAGGTCAGGCGAGCGCTCGCCTTTATCCCGCATTTGCTGCGAAAGAACCGCGCTCAAATGCCCGCCCATACTATCGCCACCAACCGTCGCTCTGCCGGATGGCGCGCCGTGCTGATCAGCATTCTTCAGCGCCCATAGATAAGCATCCTCACAATCATGCAGTGCAGCCGGGTACTTGTGTTCGGGAGCCAGCCGATACTCGACCGATAGCACCGGGCATTTCACACGGCTCGCCAGCATTGTGCAGAAGACATGGCATGTCTCTAAGTCGCCAATGACGCCTCCACCGAAATGAAAGTAAGTCATCATCGGTGCGGAAGCGTCCTGACCGTTCGGCTTATACAGCCGGACCGGAATTTTGTTCCCATCTCGTCCATCAATTTCGAAATTATCCCAAGTCACGCCGGTCTCAGGCTTGTCTGCAAACATCGCGAGCCCGGCCGCCGATGCCTCACGGGCCTGTTGAGGGGTCATAGACGACATGGCAGGCTGTTTCGCTGCCCCGTAAGCGATGAACTGAAAATTGGGATCAAGCGTCCGACCACCAATCTCAACAGGCTTCCCGCCCGCCATTTTAATCTTCATACCGGCTGGAAGTTTCAGCATCAGTTTCGCGATGGTTGCTTGAAGGCTCATGAGCCGTCCTCCCTGTATCTATCTGGAGGACACTCTGCCCTACGCAGAGCGTTTGGCAAGCGAATCGATACTCGAAATGATGATCTGAGTGGCAAATTCTGATGCCGCCGCAGGGTCAAGCGGGCGACGTAGCAGCATACGATCGCCCATTTCGCGCGCAATGCCCATCGCTGCGGCTGTTAGATAGTCTGTATCAATACCGCCATGGCCGGTCTTCTGCAGGACCGATTCCAAATCGGTCTGAATTTCTTCGGCGACGGTTTGCATCTCCGGCGTATCAACGCGCACGCCGATCAGCGCCATATGCGGGGCACCCTCAGCAATCGCGTCACCGTTTTCTTCTGCAAGGAACTCAAAATAGGCCCCAAAAGCGGCACGTATATAGCCTTCGAGGTCGAGAGCCTCCTCGCGGACCTTTGCAAGGATTGGCCGAAATCGTTTCACCGAGTCTGAAGCAAGCGCCTCAAAGACCTCTTCCTTGGATTTAAAGTAATTATAGAAGGTCCCGCTCGCCAGATTTGTCTCACGAATGATGTCGCGGATATTTGTCGCCTCGTATCCGATCCGCGCAAAGACAGTCCGCGCCGCATCCAAAATCGCCTGGCGGTTTGCAGCTTTTGCAAGTGCCCGCTTTCCGGCGCGGATTTGAGGTTCAATTATGCGAGTCATATCGGCGTCCTTGCGATCCACTCTCATCAAAACTGACAATTCGTCAACTTTTTAGCTGCGGTGCAGCATCAAGCTGAACTCTGCGACGCATTGCAAGGACAACGCCCCAAACCGCTCGCAGCCCTATTAGGCCAAGCATACCCCACATTGGTTCGCCAAAACTTTCTAAGGCAAACGCGCCTGCAAAAATGGCAATATGAAGAATAATAATACGCCCATAAGGAGCCATCATCATCTGATCGACAGAAGCGCGTTTGTATTCCTGACCCAGAATGAAATCCCGCACATAAAGAAACGTTTGGAGGGCAATAATAGCCCAGACAAACAACGCCATGTAAGCGCCCGAACTGAAAGCCAATTGGATCAGGCCCGCGGGTCCGCTAAAATCGGGATTGCCACCAATGGGGAGTTCAGCAAAGCCAGCAACAAATATCCCGTGCACAAAACAGAACATGCCATAATGAATGATAAAGAACGGCCCTAGAAATAACATAGCGAAAAGACCGAAAGGGCTGTCTTTCATGCTCGCCGCAATCATTTTCGCGAGCGCCACAGCACCCACAATCAAATTCTCAAGCCAGTATAGAAAGACAAGCGCCGCAGCCCCCCAACCTAGTGTCAGAACAGCGATGATCGGGAACAAATCTACTGCCAGAATGACCCAAGCCACAGGATCGCGATATGTCCGCGCCAGCGTCTCCCGGTTGAGGAATGATAGCATTAGCGCGTCTCAGATTCGGCTGGCTTAGGTATCAGTTTCGGTAAGGGCTTTTCAGTCGGCACATAGTTGAACGCATGTCCCGGCACCCAATTCCCGCCATCCAGATACTCCGATGTCATACTTGATGAGCCATCTTCATTGATCACGCTCGTTGACCGTACTTTGGTAATTGTTGGATGACCCGCCACGTCTTCCTCAGCGGTGTAGCCGGCACCATCATTCAAAAGGATCACCCCTTCAGTCCTGAAGCCTGCATTGGTGATATAGACATAGACGAGGTCACCACTGACAGCATCTTTGTAAACGTATGTATCACCCCCATAAGAGCCATCCTCTAGCGCATGTCGGATCAGAATCGCGGTGCCCCCTAGCGCCCATTCCCATTTCTGAATATCCGCCGCGCGTTCAGTTGAGCCATCCACAGGTGTGCCTATCAAGCGTTTCCCAACAAGGTCAGATAAAGCCCCAAATGTCTCAATTTGCATCGATGTAGGTGCTTCAACCAGTGGGTTATGACAAAGCGCCTCGTTTGCGCGCACTTCCTGAAGCCACGTTTCAAGTTTTGCAATCTGTTGGTCTTCCGCGTTTTGAGTGGGCGCTGGCGTAGAGACAGGTGCCCCGCAAGCACCCAGAAAGAGAGCGATCCCTAGAAAAATTCTCATCTAAAATTTCCTCAACTTCCAGACCGAGCGCCCGCCCATGCCGGGAGTGCGAGAGCATCATGCGCTTTTAGCGACCATGACTTTTTAGGCGTGTTATAATTTCCCGTCAGAACCTCAAAATGCAAATGGATACCGGTTGCGTTGCCTGTTTCACCCATGGTGCCGAGCGGCTCACCAAAACCCACAGTTTGCCCGGGTGCTAAAGCCGGGGCGAAACTCTCAAAATGAGCATAGCGGGTGTACACGCCTCGCCCGTGTTCAATCAGGACCTGATTTCCAAAACCGGACGCATAAGACACTTCTAAGATAACCCCCGGTGCCGCTGAATAAATTGTGCCTGCTGGGTTAGAGAACAGATCGATCCCCTTATGCATTCGGCCATTTCGCGGCCCGAAGCCTGAAGACAGGCATGCATCATTGACAGGTGCGGCCGCCAAGACGACCTCGTTTATCGTGACAATCGGATTGAAGTTTACAATTCGATTTGTTGCGTCGGTAACAGGCCGATTGGAAACCTTCATCTGACAGACGAAGAGTTCGGCATTCGGTTGAAACGGTCCTTGGGGCGGAATGGCACGATTGAGCCCTGTCGTACGAATGTCCGATGGGTCTGGCTGTGTATATTCACTGGGATATAAGACCTGAGGCGTTCTGCTCGCGCATCCTGCCAGCCCAAGCCCTAAAGCGAGCAAGAGGAAACGCTTCATACCGACCTCGTACGTTTCTACGCCACGACTTTCGCGCGCTTCTTTCCACGCTCTATTTCTTTCATCAAGTCTCTTACATAAGTGTTGAAATCGACCTGCATTGTGTGGCGGGCGGCTTGATAGAAATGCCCCATATGCGTCTTCTCATCAGCCTTGATCACACGCTCCATTTCCGCTTCGTCCGGAAACGCATAGTCGCCAGCGACGGCCGCCGCTGCCATTTTCGACTGCTGCTCAGCAAAGTTCACAAGCGTCGGCAAAGGCTGCGCCAACGCTAAGAAGAATAGGTTCTCATATCCTGGCTTCACCATCCGCTTAAACAGCGGAAATCGGTTCTCTTCCGGCGTCAGATTCGGATCATCAAAGAATGGGAAACTGACCTTGTAACCGGTTGCCCAGACAATCGCGTCAATTTCTTCGCGTGATCCATCCTCGAACACGACCGCATTCGGCTCAAAGCGTTCAATCGCGCCCTTCGCATTGATATCACCGCACCCCACACGCGTCAGAAACTCCCCCGATACAGATGGATGCGCATCCAGCGGCTCATGATCCGGCTTCGGCAAACCATAGTCTTCAGGATTACCGATCTGCTTCTTGATCATATTGCGCGCCAAGGCCCGACCAACACCGCTCGGCATCCAGCTCGGTAGAACGGCCTTGTCCGCAGGCTCCCCATTCAGGTATTTCGGCAAGACCCAAACACCGCGCCGCATGGAGATCGTAAGCTTCTCCGCGATCGGGCGCTGGCTGAGCTCCGAGGAAATATCCATCGCGGAGTTACCTGCCCCGACAACAAGCACACGCTTGCCACGGAAATCATAAGCCTCGAACGGGTCTTCATAATGATGGCTGTGGATTTGATAACCTTCGAACGTGTCCTGCCCCGGATAGTCATCCGGCGTCCGCGGATCCCAATGATGTCCATTCCCGACAAACAGGTACTGATAGGTCCGCGTTTGCCCATCCGAGGTCGTGACATCCCAATCGCCATCCTCGCGCCGAACCGCCTTCGTAACCGCCGTATTGAACGTAATCGTCTCGCGCAAGCCGAAATGATCCACATAGTCATGAAAGTATTGCAGAAGTTGACTGTGGTGAGGGAAATCCGGCCAATCCTCCGGCACAGGATAATCCTCAAAAGCGAGCCGCCACTTGGACGTATCAATGTGAAGGCTCTGATAGCAGGAACTCAACCCGTTCGGGTTCTTATAATACCAATTCCCACCAATATTGTCTGACATCTCGAAGCAGTCATACGGCACACCATAATCTTTGAGCCGCTTGGCCATTGTAAAGCCGCTGCAGCCTGCACCTATGATGCACGCCTTGCCGGGACCGCCGCCGTCGAATGCCATAGCTTCCTCCAAATCTCTTTTCTCAAAGATGGCCCAAGCCTGACGTTTACGTCAACTGAAAACCCGTCCAGCTTGCCGTGGCGGCCCGCCTTGCTCGTCTCCTAAAAGGCGGCTACGCGGACAAGATGAGCGACACAAAGCCGGATATGAATAATCTTCTGGAACGCTTGGGCGTGATGCGAGAGCATATGGGCACGATGACCAATGCGGTGCCATGGGCTCGCGAGACCGGCTTCAAGGTCACCAAGATCGAGGAAGGTCATGTCTGGGGGCTGCAGCCCTATTCCGCGCATTTGATCGGCGATCCTGAAACCGGCGTGATCCATGGTGGCGTCATTACGACACTGCTCGATAATCTCTGCGGAATGTCCTGCGCGGCCAAGATGACCAGCTTCCGCTTTGTGGCAACGCTCGATCTTCGCATCGACTATATGCGCCCGGCGGATAAGGGGCGCGACATTATCGGCGAGGCGGAGTGCTACCACCTCACCAAATCCGTCGCCTTCTGCCGTGCGTGGGCCTATCACGAAACCCGCGATCGCGTGATCGCCACCGCCCAAGGCGCGTTCGCCATCAACAAGCCGCGCCCGAAATCGAGTAAACCGTCTTGATGTCTAAGCCAGAACCACACCCTAGCCGCGCGGCCGCTTTAGAAGCCATCTTTGCGCGCATCCCAATGGTTCAAACCATAGGCATGCGCTGCGATATTAAAGGCGACGACATGGTCGCTGTACTACCCTATCAAGACAAACTCATCGGGAATTTCACGATCAAGGCCCTGCACGGCGGGGCAATCGGAACCTTCCTCGAGTTCACCGCTGTCGCCCAACTCTTCCTGCAAACAGAAACACCGCGCCCGGCCCGCCCGATCAACATCACCGTCGATTATCTTCGCCAAGGCCGCGCCACTGACCTGTTCGCCCGGGGCCAGGTCGTCAAACTCGGCAGCCGAATGGCCAGCGTCCGCGTCGAAGCCTGGCAGTCAGAGCGCGAGAAACCTGTCGCGGCGCTTCTAGGGCACTTCCTGCTCGACCGGGGAACTTGAGACAATCACTCTGACAAGACCCTCAAGGGCCATGTCACGGAAAACGCAAACGGCGCAGTCCATCGTGCCACAGGCAGGCCTGCTTTACGCAAAGCATCCGACGTCCAATCATTGCAGGTCTGAAAAACGCCGTACCGTATATCCGACTTGAGATAGATCACGCCATACGAGCTTTCGGGCAAAAGCTCAGGTATACCAACTGTCTCGCGAATATGGTCAGAGATTGCATCCTGCCCCGCTTCATCAAGCGGCAGCTCACGGCAGAAGTCGCGCAGGCTCGATTTTCGGATAAAGATCATGCGCAGCGCCGTCTGATGCCGCCCGGAAAGAGCCCCGAGTGCGATTCCGGGTCGCAGATCAGAGGCCGCTGGCACCTCGGTGAAGAAACGATAATCACCCCAGCCCATCAACACATAGGTATCGTCCGGCAAGCTATCAGGAATGAATGAGGCTAGGGCTCCATAAGCCTCAGAGGCGGCCAGTTCTTTTGGAATGGCAAAATCTGTGTGCACCACGCCTGCGCAGACATAAATCGGCGGGCCAGAAACCGGAACCTGCGGTCGCCCCGCCTTTACGAAAAGCGCCGATAGCCAGGCAAAGGCGACAAAACAAAGTCCTGCCAGGGCCAGTGCCCCAAATCCCCACTTAATCCCTCGCCAGATCAGTCTCGCCGCTTTTGCCATGAGACGCAGCTAAACTGAAAAATCGGCTGTAATGGGGCAACAACACCAATACGTGAGACTTATCCACGCGCCAGATAAGGTACCACTAAAAAGTAAGCCAAACCCGTAATCACCACTGCACCAATCGTCGCCCAGATCGCTTTTTTCTTCATCATCGCTGACTTTGGCGCACCCTCCTCTGTCCCCTCGAGGATCTCACCGTCATCCTCAAACTGGCCCTCGACGCCAATTGGTAGAACGGCAAGCAGGCTCACCCACCAGCTAATAAAGAAAATGACGACGACGCCGACCGGATCCACTTAATGCGCTCCGTCTTTCGGGCTTTCCATCAGCTCGACCAGAACCCCGTTTGAGTTCTTCGGATGGATGAACACAATCGGCGTCCCATGCGCCCCGATCCGCGGTTCACCTAGCACTGTTGCACCGCGATCCTTCATCACCGAAACGGCCTGATGAATATCCTCGACTTCGTAGCAGACATGATGCTGCCCACCTTTGGGATTCTTCTGAATGAAGTTCCAGATCGGGCTGTCTTCACTCAGCGGCTCAATCAACTCAATTTGAGTATTCGGCACGTCTACAAAAGACACTTTTACGCCCTGCGCCGGTATATCACACGGCTCCGAAATCGCATCGACGCCGTAGAGCGTGCGATAGGTTCCAATCGCTTCCTCAATGTCCGGCACAGCCACGCCGACATGATTAAGCCGCCCAAGTTTGAAATCAGTCAAATGTCTCTCCTACCTCATCTTTATATTGGATAACGATATCGAACCGTTTGTATTTTCCTCTGAGAGCAACAACGAAAGCCCACATACTGACCGGAATACCGACCAAGAATCCTGCAAACCCCGCAACAGTTTGAATTAAGTCGGGTCGTTGAATGGCTGCAAATATAACACCTACAATAAAACCAGCGCCGATACCCGCTATGAAACCAAGAAGTGTGGCTCTCCAAAAGAAAGCAAGCCAGATTCGAAGCAGGTCTTTCGTCGATACAGATCTCATGGTTAAACCCTCAAAATACTCACATCGACAATCGGTTTGCGCCCGAAAGTCCGCTCGCATTGTCGTTTTACAACGCGCACCAGAGCGCGTTCAACCTCATCATCGTCCAACCGTTTACGGCGTTTCATCCCGCTCATTACTTCATCTGCAGCATCTTCAATATCGATCAGGCTTTCATCAGCCGCACGCCCATCCCCTTCAGATAGCCCTCTCGCCATGACCAGAGGTCCATCAGCGACATCGCCATCTTCATCAATCGCGATTGACACAGAGACAAAGCCCCACTGCGCCAATCGACGACGTTCGCGAAGACCCTCGCCCTCGGCGGGCACGAGCCGCGATCCGTCCAGATAGAGCTGCCCGCTCGGGACCGTATCAATGACGCTCGCATCGCCCGGAGCCAGCCGGATCATATCACCATTACGCGGCTTGACCGCCTGACTGACCTGAAGGCTCTTGGCAAACGCAGCATGCTCCACGATGTGACGCCGCTCACCATGCACCGGAACAGCAATCCTCGGCCTCACCCAACCGTACATCTGGCGCAATTCCTCACGCGCTGGATGGCCAGAGACATGGATCGTCTTGTCCGTCATCCGGTCGGTAATAATCCGCACACCTTTTTCAGCCAGCGCATTCTGCATATCGAAAATGCCTTTCTCATTGCCGGGAATAACGCGGCTCGAGAAAATGACCGTATCGCCCTCGCCCAGACTGATATGGCGATGATCACCCCGACTGATCCGCCCCAAGGCTGCGCGTGGCTCGCCCTGCGATCCGGTACACAAGAAGAGCAGATTGTCATCCGGCAAGCTGCCTGCGACTTCTTCGTCGATTAGGTCAGGCAGGTCCTTAATGACGCCCGTCGCAATGGCCGCGTCGGTCACTTTGTGCATCGACCGCCCCAGCAAACAGACGCTCCGCCCAGCTTGTCTCGCAGCTTCAATCACCGTCGCGACCCGCGCCACATTGGACGCAAACGTGGTGACAGCCACGCGCCCCTTCAAAGACGCGATCAACTCGATCATCGCCTCGCGCACTTCACCCTCAGAGCCACTCTCGCCCTCGACAAACACGTTCGTGCTGTCACAGACCATGGCCAGCACGCCCTCATCGCCAAGGGCTTTCAGGGCTTCTATATCCGTCGGCTGCCCAACCTGCGGCTCAGGGTCCAGCTTCCAGTCGCCAGTGTGCAAAATCCGCCCAAGCGGCGTCTCAATCGCCAGCGCATTCGGCTGCGGCACAGAATGCGTCAGTGTAATATAATTCACTTTGAAAGGACCGGCCTCGATCTCCGCGCCCAGTGGAATGACATTGATCGAAATATGCTTATTGCCCCGCTCGATCAGCTTCGCTTGCGCCAGATGCGCGGTAAACGCCGTTGCATAAATCGGCGCACGCGTATTCAGGCGCGGATAGAGCAACCCAAGCGCCCCAATGTGGTCTTCGTGAGCGTGAGTGATGAAGATCGCTTCAATCCGGTCTCCCTGATCCTCAAAAAAAGCCGGGTCCGGCGTCACCAGGTCAATGCCCGGCGTGGAGTCGTCTCCAAACGTCACGCCAACATCGATCAGAATCCAGCGCCGATCATGGTCCGGCCCGTAGCCATAGGCATTCAAATTCGCGCCGATTTCGCCGCATCCGCCTAAAGGCAGGAAGACGAGCTCAGCGTCACTCTGTTGTGTCATATACGTCTATCAATCTCTTTTATTACGGCGGTAGACCTCTAACAGGCCGACCTCCATCAAACTCTGATCAAAATGATCTATCATCTCGCTGGCGCCTTCAAAGAGCGACGCAACGCCACCCGTGGCGATCACCTTTAAATCCTGCCCATATTCAGCCTTCACGCGGCGCACTAAGCCGTCGATCAGGTCCACATACCCCCAGAACACGCCCGACTGCATCGCAGAGACCGTGTCCTGACCAATCACCTGATTTGGCTGCTGGATCGCAATCCGCGGCAATTGCGCCGCCGCATCGTGCAGCGCGCGCATCGACAGGTTGATCCCCGGCGAAATGATCCCGCCTTCAAATCCACCGTCCGGACCAACCACATCAAACGTCGTGGCGGTCCCGCTATCAATCACCAGTTTCGGCCCCTGATAAAGCTGATGCGCGCCAATCGCGGTCACCAGCCTGTCAGCCCCGACCTGTTCCGGCCTGCGAATGCGGATCGGCACACCAATCTTGGTTTCCGGATCACCGACAAAAACCGGCTCAGCGTCGAAATACCGGCGCGACAGATTGCGAAAATTAAACTTCGCCTGCGGCACAACAGACGACACAATGCACGCATTGATATGGGAGAGCTCAAGACCTTCCATCCGCATCAGCGTGCCAAGCCAGACAGCGTAATCATCTGCCGTCCGTGTCGAATCCGTCGAACTGCGCCAGCGCGCAATCCAATCCGTCTCGCCATGCACAGCGAACCCTGTATTGGTATTTCCAACATCAATAACCAGAAGCATTAGCGTACAGCCCTTACCAAATCTACGTCGCCCGCCCTTATGGTCTGTCTTGTCCCATCCGGCAATCGCAAGATCAGGCCACCGTCTTCGGCGAGGTCTTCGAACACACCGGAAATGCGGGCATTTACGGGGCCAGCTTCAACAACATCACCGAAACCCTCCCCAACACGCTTCCAATCCTCCAGCAGCGCCGGAAACGCAGCTCGACACTGCTCAAGCCGCTCAGCAATCGCAATGCGTAGACTCTGCAACACATCATCCGCTTTTAGAGCGGGATGCGCGCCCAAATCATGAAGACTGGTCGTCTCTTGCCCCACCGCCTCCGGCGCAACAGCGACATTGATCCCAATCCCGAGCGCAACCCAAACGACCCCATTCGTCTCGCCGGATTCCACCAGTATTCCAGTGAGTTTCGCCCGATCAACGCGCACATCATTCGGCCATTTTAGACGAAAATCGACCTCGGGCAGAAGCGTCTTGCACGCATCAACCACGGCCAGACCAGCAGCAAACGGAACGCGCCCCGCCTGAGCCAATCCATCTTCAGGTGCGAACAGCAATGTCGCAAACACATTTCCATCCGGTGACGACCATTTCCGCCCCAGTCTGCCCCGACCTGCCGTCTGTCGACGCGCCGCGATCCAGACCGGTCCGGTTTCGCCGCCCCGCGCACGGCGCTTGGCTTCCTCGCTGGTACTGTCAATCTCAGAATACCAATAGACTGGGGCAATCGTCTTCATGTGGCTAAACCGGAATACGAGCGGCTAAGAGCACGCATCACGCGCGCGGCCCTCGAAAAATCTTCAACACTTGTGGGAGGCTGAAAACAGCGCCCAAAACGAACCCGGCGATCAGCCAGAGAATGTTATCGGTCATCAGAAAAAGAACCAGACCAACGACGACACACACCCCATCAATCAGGGCCGCCATGACAAGCGCGCGCGCAATTGGGTTGCCTGATCCGGTTTCACTCAAAAGTTTAGGCTTTCTCTTCCGGCTTCGGCATCACGATGCGTCCCGCCTCATCAAAGCCCCAGAACGGATTATAGGCGACTTCCCAGGCATTCCCCTCTGGGTCCGCAAAATAGCCGGAATACCCACCCCAAAAGGACTTATGCGCCTCGACGGTCACATTTACGCTGGCCTCTTTCAGGCGCGCGAAAATCTCGTCCACTTCTGCCTCTGAGCGCGCATTATAAGCCAGCGCAACATTGCGAAATCCATTGACGGGATGTGCGATCTGTCCGGCATCATGCGCCAGCTTATCGGCTTCCCAAAGCCCGAGCACAAATCCGCCCATATCGAACATGGCCATACCTTCAGGCCCGACATTCTTAAAGCCGATCACATCTTCATAAAACGCTGTCATCGCAGCGCGATCCTTCACGCCAAGCGTAATGATCGACAGTCGGGACTCAGGAAAAACAGTCATTCGGCATCACTTTCAAATGTCGTCTCAATCTCATTCTTCAAAATGACAAACTCGCCTTTTTGACGCGATTGGCACCAGTCATTGGCCTCAGAGAAAAGACGCTTCGCATCCTCGACCGACGCTGTCTCAGATCGATAGGTCTCTGATGCGACATCACCGGTACGACTGAGGCGCGGGCGAGGATTGTCATCGCGCGGGCGCAAGTCATGCCGGACATGGCTGGCATAAACGACCAGTCCATCCTGTGACTGACCGCTTTTACGCCTATGCAAAGTCACGTCACAGGCTTCGCAAAGGACGCTGTAGCGATCCGGTTCAGGGTGCTCTTTGCAAAAATAAAACGTATTCGACGCGGCAACAGCACGAGATGTCGGTGTGGCATTGACCGCATCTGTCTTGAATTCAGCAAACGAATCCTGTGCCTGGGCGCAAGCACAAAGAGAGAAAAGTGAGGCCAGAACGCCGAAACCAAGTAACCGAGGCATTATATGCCCCGCTCATAAGACGATTTTGCCGCGCCACTCACGCACTTCTCTGCTTCGCTTTCGATTAACAGTTCAAGCGCTAGGCGCCGTGTTGGGTCCGCGTCCCGCAGAGCGCTTCGATACTCTTCAACGCGATAGTCAACGCCCTGTTCAGCTTGCTTACAGTGTGGACTGGTTTCAACAGTGGATCGCCACTGTCGGATCTGAGCTGTGTCGGGCACGGACCGGTTGTCGTTTGCAACCTCCGTCAGCGCGAGGCAGTCAACCGCTTTCTCCGTCTCTTCAATACTTTGGGCGAGTGCAGGTGCACTCACCGCCAAAAGGGCCAAACTCGCACAGATAAATCGCATACTCACTCTCCTCGCGCGAACCCTAGCATGCAAAGCCAACTTGCAAAGCAGCGTAGGTGTAGAACATTAGCGCCCTTATTTGCCCTCAAAGCTCGGCGCGCGCTTCTCAAGGATCGCATTCACGCCCTCAATATGGTCTTCCGTATGGTGCATCATGGACTGGGCAGCGGCCGACATTTCCATAATCGTTTCGTAGCTCGCCGTCGTGCCATGGCGCAGGAGGGTCTTTGACAGACGCAAGCTCTGCGGCGGTTGCTGCGCCATACGCTCAGCCAGCGCCATCGACTCATCCATAAGGGTCTCACCCGGCACCGCCTTCGAAATCAGTCCCCACTCTGTCGCGGTGGCCGCATCAATTACGTCGCCGGTAAACAGAAGCTCCGCTGCTCGACTCGCCCCAATAATCCGCGGCAACAACCAGGCTCCACCATCCCCCGGGATCAGGCCAAGCTTCAGGAAGGTCACACCGAACTTTGCCTTGTCAGACGCAATACGAACATCCGCCATACAGGCAACATCGCATCCAAGCCCGATAGCAGCTCCGTTCACCGCAGCAATCAAGGGAACTTCCAGATTATAAAGCGCCTTAACAATGCGATGGATATTACGCCGATAGCCCTCGCGAACACTGTAAGGCGATCCAGCAAAAGCACCCGTACGGTCGCGCATCGCTTTGACATCACCGCCAGCGGAAAAAGCGCGCCCTGCGCCCGTTAAAATCGCCACGCGAATGTCCGGATCAGCCTCAATCTCCTGACAGGCGGCAACAACGGCTGCGCCATCGCCTTCCTGGCCCAGCGCATTCATCATCTCTGGACGGTTCAAAGTCAGCGTTGCAATCGCGCCTTTCTTCTCAAGTTTAATGACAGACATGTCTTAATCTCCGGAATATATCTGGAGCCACCCTACTCTTCAGATATGTCTTGTGCAGCCTCAGATGGCAGAACAGGATCCTGGCCTTCGACCACAGCGCATTCAATCTCAGGCCAGCTTGCCTCGTCTGATTTGTCCCACAAGACATCCAGCATCAGTTGCAGACGCTGCTCAACACCGATGCACCGAATCTTATCAGGCACCGGTTCGCCAAACCGGTACTGGAAATAAGCATCCAGAAAGCGCTGCGCGTAGAGGTCACGGGAAAACAAGTCGGTCTGTATTGTCGAGGCCTTAGAGTTGATCAGCATGTGCTCAACGTGCGCACGCTCTTGATCATCTGTGAATTGAGACAGAATCGGCGCCAAGTCTGTATAAGCATTTTCCACGATCACAGACCCCAAACTGATCCGGCAGGCTTCACTCGATAGCGCTTCCAGCCACGCTTCCGTCATCGGATCATAGCCCTGTAACATCACAGCATACATCGCATTGTAACGATCCGCGCTGTCCTCTGAAACACCATCGAGCGCTACGACATCAGACATGCGATAAAGCGCCGTCTGCGGCTTTTCCGGAATGCAATCCTCAACGAGCTCAGTCTCTAGCGGAACAGAATAAAACGCGTCTGTCCACTCTTCTTTACGTCCATAGCCTCCGCCACCAAACAGGCCGCCGGCGCGCACCGCTGTGTAAAAGTAGCGCGCAACAATGGGCGAGACTCCGTCATCCAACATGGCCCGCAAAAAGATCATGTCCGCTTCGCGTTTCTTTCCCGGCTCTGCAATCGCGTAGAGCCAATCATGAACGATCGCGGCTTCTGCGTACTCGTCGAACGGATTAAAAAAGTAACGGGACAATCGCGGCAAAGACGCAAAGTCTGTTTTATAGCCGCGTGAGACGACCATGAAGCGGTCAGGCGCGTCATCGATCCCTTCAAAAATGAAAATGATCGGTCGCTGCACAACAGCGACGCGCCGGCCCTCTTTGCGATAATTATGAATAACCGCGAGTTCGACGATATTGCTCGTACGCCCTTGCACTGTCGCTTCCGCAGGTTTGCGATAAACCTCAGGCACAGTGATCTGAACGTAAATGAGCGGGAGCACAAATAGCGTCCCGCTCACAATTAAAGCGCCGATCAGCCGCCGGCGCAGCATTTACTCAGCAGCCATCGCCATATTGCTGGCGCTCAGCGTTGTGTAGCGGCGCATATGGTGATCAACATTGCCAAACTCTGCATCAATCATGGTCAGACGTTTAAAATAGTGACCAACAGCAAGCTCTTCAGTCATGCCCATACCACCATGGATCTGGATGGATTCCTGACCAACAAAGCGACCGCCCTGCCCGATACGAACCTTGGCAGCAGACACAGCTTTCTTCCGTTCAACTTCATCTTCGTCGAGCTTGAGCGTTGCCATATAAGTCATAGAGATCGACTGCTCATGCTCCATGAACATGTCGACCATGCGATGCTGGAGCACTTGGAACTTGCCGATTGGCGTTCCGAACTGCTTGCGCTGACGCGAATATTCTACCGTCATTTTGTGCGCGACGCCCATGACGCCCATAGCCTCCGCGCACGTCGCAGCGGTCGCTTCATCGACAACACGCTCAATCAGGGCAAGGCCTTCGCCTTCCGCTCCAATCAGCGCATCAGCGCCGACGGATACATTCTCGAAATAAACTTCAGACGCCCGACGCCCATCCACGGTTGGATAATCGCGCGTTGTCACACCATCCGCACCTTTATCGACGATAAAGACAGAAATACCGCCTGCATCACGCCGATCACCGCCGGTGCGAGCTGTGACAACCAATTTATCCGCCCAAGGCGCGCCAATCACGACGGCTTTGTGGCCGTTCAGAACATAACCGCTGCCGTCTTTCTTCGCCGTCGTCTCCAGATCGGCCAAGTTATACCTCCCGCGGGGCTCAGCATAGGCGAACGCGTAAACGCTAGAGCCGCCCATGATCGCCTGAAGGTGCTCTTCTTTCTGCGCCGCGCTTCCCGCATGCTTGAGGAAGCCACCCGCACAGACAACGCTCGGCACGAAAGGCTCAACCACGAGGCCTTTACCGAACTCTTCCATGACGACCATCGCGTCAATCGGGCCGCCGCCTAGGCCGCCATCATCCTCACTGAACGGCGCCATGAGCAAGCCAAGCTCGGCAAACTGCGCCCACATTTCCGGGCGCCATCCACTGTCACTGTTGACGACGCCCATGCGCGTGTCCCAGTCATATTGCTCTCGGATCAGCCTCGCGAGGCTGTCACGGATCATGGTCTGCTCTTCGGTGAAATTAAAGTCCATTGAGACTGTCCTCCAAAACTTTGTTTATCTATTCGCTTATCAGCGTCGCGCAGTTGCCTAGATGCACCATGATCTCGCTGAAATCTATCTCTTTTTGCGCTGTTTTCAGAACCAGTGTGTCACTCATCTCTTCCGCCCAACGAAGTTTGAAGTTCAGGCCTGTCGCGCGATCGATAAGATACTGCTCATCATTAGACGAAGAATCTATCAAAAGACCTTGGTACGTCTCCCCCATAAAAAAGAACGACTGTTCAGGGTTAATCTTCAGCGTTGTTGGATCTTCAGAAACGATTTCAAACTCGTCGCCCTCCGAACCATTGCGAACAAACGCTTTGAGCTGCTCTCGATACTCAATATCCGGAAGGTCCTCATTACAAGCAGCGTACTGAACGCCGGAGAGTAGGACATAAAAATCATCGACCATCGGTTCACGGTCGGCTTCGAACTCATCTGGAAATGTTTGGTACAGGGTCAGATCGTCTTCATGATAGAGGATCATTTCCTGAAACCGGTATGAAGACGACCCGTCATGGCCAACCCAATATAGAGCCGTGCCGGTTTGCGGTGTCAGATCAGATGGCTCTGCCTGTAACGGAAAACTGCCCGCGATCGTAAAGATCGCGAGCAGCAAAAAGCGGCTTAGAAACACCATTGGCTTTATAGGCCCAAAATCATCTTTGTGATGATATTGCGCTGAATCTCATTCGACCCGCCATAAATGGATGTCTTACGCATGTTGAAATAGTGCGGCGCACTGTGATGTGCGTATTCTGGTCCGATCGGAAACTCGTTGGAGCCATCTTCCGGGAAACCGCGATAGTAGGGCGCACCATAATTACCAACAGCTTCCAATGTGAGTTCCGTCAGACGCTGCTGAATTTCTGTACCTTTGACTTTCAGGATGGAGCTTTCTGGTCCAGGGCCTTTGCCTTGGGCCTCACCGGCGAGCGTGCGCAGTTCGGTAAACTCAAGCGCGGTCAAATCGATTTCCAGCTGGCTAACTTTGCGAGCGAAGCTGTCATCTTTCATGAGTGGCTGACCGTCGATGACTTCTGTCGAAGCAATTTCGCGCAGTTTTTCGAGCCCACGCTTGGAGCGCGCAACACCCGCAATGCCAGAGCGCTCATGCGCCAGCAGGAACTTCGCATACGTCCAGCCTTGGTTTTCAACACCGACAAGGTTCTCAACCGGAACACGAACATCTGTCAGCCATGTCTCGTTGACCTCGTGACCTCCATCAATCGTGATGATCGGACGGACTTCAATGCCTGGCGTGTTCATGTCGATCAGGAGGAAGGAAATTCCTTCCTGCGGCTTCGCTGCATCCGGGTCGGTGCGCACAAGGAAGAAACCCCAATCAGCGTGTTGCGCAAGGGTCGTCCAAGTTTTCTGGCCATTGACGATATAGTGATCGCCATCACGAACAGCGGTTGTCTTCAAGCTGGCAAGGTCTGACCCTGCGCCCGGTTCGGAATATCCCTGTGCCCACCATTCTTCACCGCTCAGAATTTTCGGCAGATAACGCTTTTTCTGTTCTTCATTGCCGAACGTGTAAATCACCGGGCCAACCATCGATACGCCGAATGGAAGCGGCGGTACGGCATCAACACGGGCATTCTCTTCAGACCAGATATAGCGTTGTGTAGATGTCCAGCCTGTGCCGCCATACTCCTCAGGCCATGCAGGGGCAGCCCAACCCTTTTTGCCGAGAACCTTGTGCCATGCAAGAAACTGCTCGCGTGTCAGGTCTTCACGCGTTGCAGATATACCGCGCATCTCTTCGGGATAGTTCTCTTCGATAAAAGTGCGGATTTCATCCCGGAAAGCGATTTCTTCTGGTGAAAATTCGAGGTTCATTTTGAGTATCCCATGGGTTTCAATTTCTAGTATTCATGCCTTGCATGCCTTAAAAATGCAAGTTAACGCGAACGTCAACGTAAACTATCACGTCGCGGGAGTTCTGCACAATGCGACAGGTCGCCCCGATAAAGACCGTTACGAGTCCAGCGGCTGACCCAGGAATGGCGAGCATGCCGTCTTCAAAAGACCAATCGCGGCGCACGATCCCATTCCGCCACCTGTATTGAATTCAAGATCAACAAGAGGTGACAAGCCTAAACGCTCAAGCGCGGCTTGGTGGGCGGGTCTTCTCGTAACGTGCGCGGCACGAACATGATCAAGTGCCAGCGGATTGATCGCATGCACAACACCGGCGGCAATCGTCGTCGCAAATCCGTCTATAATGATCGGAACGCCCTGCTGCCGTGCCGCAATGATTGTCCCAACACAAGCGGCAAGTTCACGCCCACCGAGGCAGCGCAAAGCCTGAAGCGGATCTTCCAGATGACCCCGGTGCGTTTTCAGAGCTTGTTCAACAACCTCGACGCGTGCTTGACCCATTTCATTCGGCACTTGGGGCCCGGGCCGCACCCAATAATCGGCCGAACCGCCATACAGCGCACATGCAACAGCCGCCGCTGCGGTCCCGATCCCTGCGCCCAGCACACCGAGCGCGATAGCATCGGGCTTGCCTTCGAGCGCTTCAAACCCGAATGCAATATTGGCCGCGCATTCCCGCTCGCTCATGGCTGCCGTCTCGGCAATGTTCGGCGTTGGCTTTTCAATCGCCAGCTCGAAAACGCGGATGTTTGCCCCGACTTGGGCCGCAATCGCAGAAAGCGGTGCTTGACCTTCTCTAAGGGCGTCCACCCGCTTGCGGGTACTCTCAATAGACGAGAGACTGACTCCACCCTTGGTCACGCCATGCGACCCTGCAAAGACTGCAAGTGTCGGCATTTCAATACGCGGAGGATAGCGCTTTTGCCAGGCTGCAAGCCATGCCGCACCATCGCCAAGCTTGCCATAATCGCCCTCACGGCCCATCCCTAGCAAGGCCTCGTAGACTTTCTGGCCATATTCGTGTGCTGGCCCCGCAGGCTGTGCAATCAGGGCACGAACATCGTCAAAAGGGCCTGTTTCGCCGGGCGCGTCAGTCAACTCAAAATCCTTATGGTCAGCAGGTCGCATTTGCGTCATGATTTAACAGGCTAAGTCAATCGATTATTCGTATTTTTGTGAAACAGTTACAGTCAAGGAATGTGGTCGCGTGGACAGGCGAGCTATAAAATCACCGTGTATCCAAGTCTGCGCCATTGATGGTGAGACGAAACAATGTCTTGGATGCGGGCGGACACTTCCGGAAATTGGTGGTTGGGTAAAGCTCGGACCAGAAGGACGTGAGGCTGTTATGGCGGACCTTCCTGACCGAATGGAGCATCTGCGCAACCTCGGAAAACTGGGACCGGTCAGCAAATGAGCGCAACAAATTTTATTGGTGGGATGATTGTCGCGGGAGCGATTGCCGGCGTGATTGCCGTCTTTGTCGCTCCAAAGCTTGATGAGAGTGCGAAAGCGAACACGGTTCCACAAGCGGCCTCTTTGAGCGTTCAGGATGCAGGGATCGAAGATGGCGCCCCTCTTCCAAATGCGGCTCGGCGAAGCGCTGTTCTGACCCTGAAGACTGACGGCCATTACTGGGCGCGGGTTCTGGTGAACAAAAAAGCGACAGTGAACTTTATGGTCGATACCGGAGCCAGTGTAGTCGCCCTGACTTATGACGATGCGCGCCGACTTGGGCTTAAACCTGATAGTCTCGACTATAAATGGCGGATTAGTACCGCCGGTGGTGAGACGATGGGGGCCAGCGTGTTGCTCGACAGTCTGAAGATCAATCAGGTTCACGTGCGCAATGTTGAGGCAATGGTCCTGAAAAGCGATCTGGATCAGTCCCTCCTTGGTATGAGCTTCCTCTCTCAACTCTATGCATACGAGTTCCGCGGCGAACGCCTTATCCTGCGTCAGTAGCCCAAGCGGCAAGTTGCGCGCGAACGGCTGCGAGAAAGCCGAGCGGTTGATCCAGCATCACGTGATGCTGGGCTTCGGGAATAGAAATCATGGTCATGTCATCGCGAAGACCGCGCATGTAAGTCCATGTCTTCTCATGCAACAGAATGGAGTTTTCGCCGCGCATGATCGCTAGCGGACACGAAATCGCGCGCAGCATATCTTTCGGTTCGGCCATAGCTTCGAAATGCCGCCAGATGAATGGATCGAACTTCCACGTCCAGCCTTCCTGCCCGCTTTCCATCGTCACTTTTTTCAGGCTGTGACGCGCAATGTAATCGACGATGTAGTGGTTTTCACAGGGTTGCGGCGGAGCGAGTCTGAACCGCGCCAACGCGCCTTCCAAAGCGGTGTAAGTTTTGTTGCCGCGTGCCCTTTGGGGCGGACCATCCCACTCATCATCCGGCGGACGGACAGGACTGTCGACGATGATGATCCCGGCAAACTTATCCGAGTGTTTCGAGCCGGTGTGCATCGCGATGAAACCGCCAAAAGAGTGGGCCACCATTGTGGGCTGAGCGCCATTTTCAAACAGGCCCGCATCTTGGCAAACGGCCAACTGCTCATCCGTAAATGCCTGAACCGAATACGTGTCACGCCAGTCACTATCGCCCATGCCTGCAAAGCTCATCGCGACAACGCAGTGTGTTTCGGAAAAATAAGGCGCGATGAAATCATACCAATGCGCATGCGCGCCATTCCCGTGCACGAGCAACAGACCCGGCTTGCCGACCTCACCCCAGCGCTGATAGCGCACACGCGTGCCATCGACACTGACGAAGCGCTCTTCATAGGGTGTGTCTATCGCGCGTTGAAACCAGTCTGGTGCTGGCGGGCGAGCCCCTCGATACTTCACAAGTAGATTGGCCTGCTCCGGCGGTAGCTCTTTTACGTCATCGGCCATCTTAAACTCGCTTTTCAATCACTTTGAAGACACCGGTTCCGGTCATCAGCGTCTTGTCACCTGTCCATATCCGGCCCTCAACGGTGTGTACGTGATCGATGACGGAGAGGACTTCCCCACGGCCTTCAATCCATGAGCCATGAGGCGCGCCTGACAGGAAATCGCAGACCAGACGGATTGTAACCCACCAAGTGTCCTGGTCTTTCTCAATCGCTGAACCCCACGCCATATCGGCGAAAGTCATCAGCATGCCACCATGGGCGTTCATCATACCATTGGTGTGATGCTCGCCGACCCGAAATGCCCGCGTCATGCCGTTTGCATCACGCTTTTCAAACAGTGGGCCGACCTGTCGTCCAAAGCCGCGATGCCATGGCAGAGGCTGGTAGCCCGCCGGAATATCATAGGTCTGTTCGAGGGTTAAATCATCACTCATGGGTCTGATTTGTATCGACTAGGTGGACGCGACAAGCCCTCACGTGGCGGGAGCCTGTGTGACGAGAAATTGCAGGAAGATTTGAAAGGCATTGGCGCAGACATGGGCAATAATTGCCACGCCGACCGACCCGCTAGCGATGCGCAGCCAGCCGAAACCAACAGACGCCAGAAATACCGCGGCCATACCCGCAGGCGAATACTGAACATGTAGAAGCGTGAACGCGAGACTGGTGAGGCCAATTGCGACCAGGGGGGCAGCCCCCCTCGCCATGAGGGCACCGATCCCGATGCCACGATAGAGAATTTCCTCAACAAACGGGGCGACAAGGATTGCGTAAACGACAAAGCTGAGAGGGATGACGCTCAGATCGAGCGTGGCGGCATAGTCGGCGTCACGAAACTGCCAGCCTTCTTCAAAGCCGCTGAGCGTGGCCATGATCAAACCTGAGGAGAACAGGAGGAAAGGCCCGAGGAATGCGGCTGCGACATACCAGTTTTGAGCCGCCCGCAACGGGCCAGCAAAAGCCCCTGCCCCGATCCGCTCTGCCCAGAACGACGCGACGGCGAATAGGCTGATCCCTGAAATGCATAGCAAGATGAAGAGGTTTGTGCGATCCTGTCTTGCGGTTTCTGAAAGAAAAGGAAGAGCAATTTCAATAAGAACGAGCGGAAATAAAAATGGCGCGACAAGGACGAAAAATGTAGCCGTCCATGGCTTATCGCCGAGCGCAAAGGGGATGTTTGGATCATTGTTGAACATGATTGGTGGTTAGCTTAACGGAGCTTGTTGGCAAGTGGGGTTGTCTCTTTTTGATCCCCGCTCTGAGCGGCTTCGCCGCAGCGGGGATAAGCGGGTTGAGTTGTTTGATGAGGCGCTAAGCGCTTCGCGCACGCCTCATGAAGCGGGTTCCGCACCCTGCGGGCGCATGAACCAGGCCGTGGGCGCTTTCTCCAAATTATAAGCCTATCTCTCGTCGTCCCGCACCCTGAGTGTCCTTCGACTTCGCTCAGGATGAGGGACGAAGGGCGTGGGACTGCGGTGTTTGATCTTAGTCTCCGTATCCCGCCCGCGTCTTTCGTCCCCCCGATCCAGTCGGGGGCAGCGCTCCGCTTGAGGCATGCGGGCTTATTTATTTTGCCTCGCCCTGACGTCCTGTGGGCGAGCGAGGCGGAGCAGGTTCCCGATTGTCGCTTCGCTGCCACTGCCGTGGCCTTCTCCAGTTTCATTTGGTCCTCCGGATCAAATGATCGCGGGGCGACCACTTCCGAAGCCGATGAACCAGGCCGCAGGCGCTCTCTCCGATTAAGAGATACAGCCCTGAGCTTGGTTCATGTTTGCGAAGCGAACGGAACCCGCTTTGTGCTGCTGCGCCGTAGGCGCTCAGGGCAGCACCTAAAGCCAGACAGCTCCGCTGTCTGGTGAATCATGAGCCGAGTGCATCCAGAACGAACGCGATCAGTGTGCCAGCCTTACGGTCTGGCTTTAGCATCCGGTCTGGACGCACCCGCGGCGGTGTGTTTTTTGTCTTCCTCTGACAGGTCGAGGCCTGTTCGAGGTCCGGGCTTGGTCGGTTTTACAGGGCTCGCGCCCCAACCGTGCCAGATCGCTGACCGGTGTCCCTTTGCTCTGCCCGACTGTGACCGCCATCCGGACGTGCGGAACGTTCCGAAGCAGCCGCAGACCGCCGCTCTCCACCTCGTTTCCAGCCGCTCTAGAAAGGCCCCTCTCAGAGGGGAGATGCGGAGCAGTATACGGCACTTACGGAGGGTGGGGATAAGTTTTGCGATTTCTCAATGCTGGTGGGGGTCTGGGTGGGGGATACGCAGCCTTTCTTGAGGCTTTGAACAACTCTCTCGTCCGGAGATACCTGCGCAGGCAGGTATCCATCTCTGGACCTCTCCAAGAAGACAATGGGTTCAGAGATGGACCCCTGTTTTCACAGGGGTCGGCGGAGGCGGGAGTGGGGCGCTGAATTACCTCCCTTTTTCTGGAGGCATCAACGGGAGACGGACCCTCGGATCAAGTCCGAGGGCAGCGCTCCACGGTTAGCGCTCGCACTGCCGTGGAGAGCGTAAAGATAGACTAAGCTTTCGCTTACCCAGCTTCACGTTTGGCGTCGTCGTCCAGTCCGTATTCGCGGACTTTGCGGTAGAGCGTTGAGCGGCCGATGCCGAGGCGGCGGCTGACTTCGCTCATGTGGCCTTCATAGAAGTCGATGGCGTAGGCGATCAGGTCACGTTCGACATCTGAGAGCGCTCGGACTTCACCGTCTTCGATCACCGGGACCGGGCCGGCCTCGGACGATACAGATGCAGCCGGTGGCGTTGGCGCCGTATCATTGGCAGGCTCTGGACGTGCTGGAACCGCAGGCAGGTTCGCGATTTCGGGCATCATACCGCTGATTTGCGGGAAATCGTAAGGCTGAAGCAGATCACCTTCGCACAGGACGACCGCGCGGAAGACGGCGTTCTCCAACTGGCGGACATTGCCCGGCCAATCGAACGCGCAAAGCATTTTCAGCGTATCATCGCTGGCACCCTGAATATTGGTGCCTTCGCTCGCATTGAAGCGGCCGATGAAATGATCGACGAGCGCGGGGACGTCTTCGACACGTTCGCGCAGGGACGGCATTTCGACCGGGAAGACGTTCAGGCGGTAATAGAGGTCTTCGCGGAAGTTGCCTTCTTTTACGCGGCTTGCGAGATCACGGTTTGTGGCCGAGATGATGCGCACATCGACTTTGACAGGGCGACGGGCACCGACGGGATCGACCTCGCCTTCCTGAAGCGCGCGTAGGAGTTTAACCTGCATGTCGAGGGGCAGTTCGCCGATTTCATCGAGGAAGAGCGTGCCACCATCGGCTTCTACGAATTTACCCGGAGAGCGGGAGACGGCGCCTGTAAACGCGCCTTTCTCATGACCGAACAGGATGCTCTCAACGAGATTTTCCGGAATGGCGCCGCAGTTGACCGAGATGAAAGGTTTGCCGGAGCGCTCAGATGCGCCCTGAATGCAGCGGGCGATGACTTCCTTACCGACGCCGCTTTCACCGAGGATCAGGACGGGAATGTCTGAGGCGGCGGCGCGCTGGCCGAGGCGCAGGACCTGGCGCATGGCGGGAGCACTGGCGATCATGTCTTCGAAGCCCATGCCGCCTTCAGCCTTGCGGGTCAGGCGTTTGACCTCGCCCGTGAGAGACGAGAGCTTGAGCGCATTGCGGATTGAGACGACGACGCGTTCCGGATTGGCGGGTTTGACGATGAAGTCGACCGCGCCGCCGCGCATGGCAGCGACGATGGTATCGATGCCGCTGGTGGCCGTTAGCATGACGACCGGCAATTCCGGGCGGCGCTCTGAGAGCATTTCCAGAGTTTCCATGCCGGAGAGGCCGGGCATTGTGAGGTCGAGCAGGACGACATCGGCCCCTGTCCCGTCATCGGTGGCGATCGCGACACCGGTTTCACCGTCGGGCGCCGTGCGGCAGGCAAAGCCGGCTTTTTCCACGACAGCGGTCAGGAGACGGCGCTGTGTTGGATCATCATCAATGACGAGTACGGTCTTGGCCATGTGTCTCTCACCTCGGTTTGTCCACGCTTTTGGCGTCCGTGGGTCATTTCGTTACGCCCCGATATGGCACACAGGTGTGAGGTTATGGTTCAGACGGCGTGTTGAATTTGATGGAAACTTGAATGGTAAAACGCCCGCCTCTAACGAAGTACCAAGCCCTCACCCCCTCCCAACCACCCCAGCCTCCGGGAACCGTGGGGTGGTTGGCCCTTCGACTTCGCTCAGGATGAGCTAAGGGCGGACATTGAGAATAAAAAAGCCCGCCTCTGCTGAGACGGGCTTTTTTATTAGATTGATAAAACTGGCTAGAATGAAACGCGGACACCTGCGCGGAAATTTTGTCCCGGCGCTGGTGCAACGTCTTTCAGAACCGACGTTGCAAACCTGATTTCTTCATCTGTGATATTGCGGGCCTCGATGAAGACCTCGGTTCCATCAGTGCCGATGCCGAAGTCTGAAATATCGAGTTCAGCACGCAGATCGATCTGCGTGTAGCCATCGGTTTCGAACTGACCGACACCTGCATCGCTCTGCTCATCTGCCCAAGTCAGGTTTGCCCCAACTTCAAACGCGCCCCATTCGGCGGTTGCGCCTGCATTGAAGGTGAGTGGTGGGACCAGAGGGACATTTCCGCCATCACCCAGCTCGGCATCAACGATATCGACGCCCGCTGTGAAGTCCCAATCTGCACCTCCAGGACCTTCATCCAGGGTCAGCCCGGCATAGATTTCACCACCACGGAAGACGGCGCTATCCTGTTCGAATACGAAGACAGGAAGGCCGTCGCCTTCATCTGTAATCGCCCCATCGATAAAGGCTGTGCCCGGCGTCAGATAGATGAAGTCATCGAAATCGGTCGCAAACAGGTTGATGCCGAGACGGACGTTTTCGCCCGTCCAGCGGGCCGCAACATCGAGATTGAAGCCTTTTTCTTTGTCGAAGAATTCCCCGCCCACTTCGAACTGGTTAGTTGCGAGGTGCGGACCGAAGGCAAACAGCTCGCTCTCATTCGGCGCGCGTTGCGTGTAAGCGAGTTGAGCGCCGAGGAACCAGCCATTCTCAAGATGCTGGTGCACACCGACAGAGCCGCTTGTGAGCGTATATCTGCGTTGTCCGAATTGGATATTGTCGAGCTCAGTATTCTCAACGCGGAACCCGCCTTCGACGCCGGCGCCGCTTTCAAACTCAAGGGTCTGATAAGTGAAAATCGCATAGCTTTGAGTATCGGTCGGTGTGATGAAGGCTTCTTCGCCGACAGCGGAGAATTCCTTGTCGAGGAATTGGAGACCGACAGCACCGACAATATCGCCGAATTCAGTCCCGGCCTCAACGCGGCCTTCATAGCCTTCCGTGTCGAAGACCGTTCCGGCTTCACCTGGGGCTTCGAACTCTACGTGTTCGTAGTCTACGATAGACGCGCTGGCTGTGATGTCTGTCAGGAAGCCATCACCGAACGTGACACCGCCGCGAAGATCAATGCGGGTCTGTTCGAGGTCGATGAATGGATTTTCTTCTTCCTCCTCCTCTTCGCCCTCTTCTTCACCCTCTTCATGGCCGTGTTCATGGCCACCGGGCAGACCGTATTCAGACGTCTGCTCGCGGATAGCGACGCCGAAGAAGGCGTTATCGCCGACCCAGCTTAGACCTGCGGCGAGGGTTTGGGTCTCAACGAAAGAGTTTTCCTGCGTGCCGGAGACTTCTTCCTCTTCTTCACCCTCTTCGCCGCCTTCAGCTTCTTCTGCTGCCATTTGGAAGGCAGACTCGGCAAAGCCAGGAATTTCATAATTGTCGAAATCGCGTTGGGATGCGGAGAGGGAAATGACGAATGGACCCGTGGTGAACTGGCCTTTACCCGCCAGCTCTGTGCCCTCGTTGACAGTGTTATAAGCGCCGAACAGATCCGCAGAGAAAGGCTCTTCTGGAAGCTCTTCCACGATCAAGCCGTCAATAACGTTGACCACGCCGCCAATCGCCTGTCCGCCATAGGCCAGAGCGGCTGGGCCGCGGACAATCTCGATCTTGTCAGCATCGATGCCGTCAGCGGTGACCTGGTGGTCTGGAGAGGCCGCTGAAACGTCGATCACACCGAGACCGTTTGTCAGAACCTGAACGCGCTCTGCGCCGAGGCCGCGAAGAACAGGACGGCTGGCACCCTGTCCATAGAATGTGGAAGCAACGCCGGGCTGGCGGTCGAGCGTGTCGCCGAGCGTTGAGTAAAGACCTTCGAGGAGTTGTTCGCGATCCAGAACAGTCGCGCTGGTGATCAGCTCATCTGCTGCGCGATCAGGACCGGGGGTCGTGACGACGACCGTGTCTTGGCGGCTTTCGGACTCTTGAGCGTTGGCTGTCACACCGAGCGACAACGAAACCGCAGACGCGGCGGATAAAAGAAGGAAACGAGACATGAACTTACCTTTGATGTGATAATATCACACGCTAAAGCCCAAAGCGGATTCCCCGTCAATCCGGCGCTGACAAAAAAGGCGGCCCGCAAGCCGCCTTAATGCAGATGTGTTGTATTTTAGACGCGTTCGATAATGATAGCCGGAGCCATTCCACCTGCCGCGCACATCGTGATCAGACCGTATTTACCGCCTGAGCGTTCCAACTCATCGAGTGCTGTGCCGATCAGGATGGAGCCTGTCGCGCCAATCGGATGGCCAAGCGCCATCGCGCCGCCATTGATGTTGACTTTGCTGCGGTCGAGATCGAGATCGCGGATGAATTTCTCCGCGACGACCGAGAAGGCCTCGTTGATTTCGTAGACGTCAATGTCGTCTGTGGTGAGACCTGCTTTCTCGAGGACCTTTTTAGCTGCTGGGACGGGCGCGTTTAGCATCAGGGTTGGGCAGTCACCCATGTTCGCAGTCGCGACGATGCGGGCGCGCGGTGTCCAGCCGTTTTTCTCAACCGCTTGCTGCGAGGCCAAGAGGAGTGCAGCCGCGCCATCGACAACGCCGGAGGAATTCCCGGCATGATGCACGTGGGTCATGTTGCCTTTGAGTTGGGGATACTTTGTTGTGACCATGTCACCATAAGTTGTTCCCGCTTCGTCCACTGGAATCCCTGCCCACATGTCAAACACTGTTTTAAGGCCCGATAGGCTTTCCATTGTGGTTTGTGGCCGCGGGAACTCTTCCTTATCGAGGGCGAGCGACCCGTCGCGGTTATAGACAGCGACGAGGGATTTATCGAATCGGCCTTCTTCAATGGCGCGGGCGGCATTTCGTTGACTGGTGACAGCGAGTTGGTCAACGGCTTCGCGGTCGATGCCTTCTAGCGTTGCGATCGCATCAGCGCAAACACCCTGCTGACTCTGTGGATGGAGTTCGCGCAGGTGAAGGTTACCACTATCCATCATAGGCGGCGTTTTCGGGTCTGCTGTCGCAGACGTGTAGCTCATCATTTCGGTACCACCAGCGATGACGATGTCTTCCATGCCGGACATGACCTGAGAGGCCGCAAGGTTCACCGTAGTGATGCCGGACCCGCAGAAGCGGTCGAGGGTGACACCAGAGGCTTTGACGTCATAGCCTGCGTCGAGCGCGGCCATGCGACCGAGATCCGCGCCCTGTGCACCGCGCTGGCTGCTGGTGCCCCAGATAATGTCATCGACTTCGGCTGTGTTGAGCTCATTGCGATCGCGGATGGCGCCGAGGACGGTGGAGGCGAGATGCTGTGGGTGCAGGTGGGCGAGCGCGCCCTTGCCCTGTTTGCCGATGCCGCGCGGGGTGCGGCAGGCGTCAATAATGTAGGCTTCAGCCATCTGGAACTCCTCAATCGGTTTTGTCTGACGGTACAAAGCAAAAAGAGGGGTCGGTGAACAAGTCCTGCCGCAACGGGAGGCTGGCGCTGCGGAAGAGGCATGGTTGCGGCAGTGATATTTATTGAGCAGATTGCGATAAGGCTGATTCAGGTTTGTCTCTTGGCGGTCACTATGAGGTCATTTTTGAAGGCGATGGCGTAATCCATGTCCCTGCTGCAGCTCTTTATTATCTCGATCATTCAGGGCCTGACCGAGTGGTTGCCGATCAGTTCATCGGGGCACGTTCTACTCGTGGCGAGCTATTTTGAGCTTCAGGGCCGCGACGAGTATCTGATCAATGCGATGGCGCATGCCGGGACGCTGGGCGCGGTTTTGCTCTACTTCTGGCGTGATGTTGGGCGCGCGGTTCAGGGTGGGGTGAGTTTGCCGCTTATGCTGGCGCGACCGGGTGCAAAACCGAGCGAGAACCAGCATCTGGCTCTGCTGATCTTGGCGTCTCTGCCTGTCACGATTGTTGTGATTTTGGGGTATGAGGCGGCCTTTCCAGAGGATTGGAAAGCGGTTTTGCGGTCTGTCTGGATGGTAGCGGGGACGTCGATTGTGTTTGGTCTGGCGCT
Source organism: Pseudomonadota bacterium (assembly GCA_038746145.1). GTDB lineage: Bacteria > Pseudomonadota > Alphaproteobacteria > Caulobacterales > Hyphomonadaceae > Henriciella. Next base: position 127,195 of record JBCDKW010000003.1, on the reverse strand, counting down.
CTGGTGGGCGGATGTGCGTGGGACTGAGACGCGGCAGCAATCGGAGATGACTTTGCTGCAGGCGGCTTTGATTGGCGCAACGCAAGCTGTCGCGGCGCTTTTGCCGGGAACGAGCCGGTCCGGGATTACAATGACGGCAGCGCGGGCGTGTGGGTTTTCACGAACTGAGAGCGCGCGATTTTCGATGTTGATTGGCGCGCCTTTGCTGGCGGCGGTGGGGTTTTATGCGTTCTTGCAGTTGTCGGGCGGGGATCCGAGTGAGGGCGTTGCGACTTTGCGCGATGGGCTGGTTGTTGCGGCTCTGTCTTTTGTCAGCGGATTTGCGAGCATTTGGGCGCTGATGGCGCTTCTGAAGCGGATGAGCTTTTTGCCGTTTGTGATTTACAGGGTTTTGCTTGGTCTAGGTTTGATCGTGGCTGGGCCTTGGTTGGGTCTTTTGTAGTGTCATGATCCGCCCTCTCTCCCTCCCAACCACCCCATGGTGCCCGGAGGCTGGGGTGGTTGGCCCTTCGACGCCGCTCAGGATGAGGAGAGGGCGGATCAGTCATCATAGTGCCCCCTTACATCGGCCACAAAGCGCGGTAACAGGATGGTCATGAGCCTTCGACCGCGTGCCCGTATTCATCTCTCGAATATCGCCGATAATTGGCGGACGCTGAATGCGTTGCAGGGGTCTGGGGCGACCGGGGCTGTGATCAAGGCGGATGGCTATGGTCATGGTCTGCGCGAGGTGGGTGAGGCTTTGCATGATGCGGGGTGCGATCATTTCTTTGTCGCGCATGGGTTTGAAGGTGAGGTGGCGCGGCGCGCGCTGGGGCCGAACCCAATTATTTATGTGCTGAACGGGCCGAGTGCTTATGAAGAAGCGCTCTATCGTAAATTTGCGCTAACGCCGGTGATCAATTCTGATGTTCAGTTTCAGGCGCTGGTGACCTGGGTGCAGACCGGTGGGAAGCTGCGCAAGGGCTATGCGTTGAAGTTTGATACGGGCATGAACCGGCTGGGCATTCCGGTTGCGGATGCGGCTACGTTGGCGGACGCGGTAAAGGGCATGGAGCCCTCGCTCATCCTGTCGCATCTGGCGTGTTCGGAGGATGCAGAGAACGGGATGAATGAGGTGCAGGCCGCGCAATTTGCGGGCGTTTGCGAGCAGTTCAGTGACATTCCGACCAGTCTTGCCAATTCGGGTGGAGTCTTTCTGGGCGATGGGTTTGCGAGCGCGCTGAGCCGTCCCGGTATTGCGCTGTTTGGCGGCGGGTATCCGAGCGAGGGCGTGACCCTGAAGCCGGGCATGACGCTGGAAGCGCCGATCCTGCAGACGCGCACGATTGAGGCAGGCGAGACCGTTGGCTATGGCGCGACGTATCGGGCGAGTGAGCCGCGCCTACTGGCGACGGTCGCAATTGGATATGGGGACGGTTTCTTGCGCTCGGCGTCGAATAGAGGATTTGCCGCGATTGACGGAAATCGCTGCCCGATTGTTGGGCGCGTTTCGATGGATCTGATTACAATTGACGTAACTTCAGTGCCAACGCTTGCAAGACCGGGCGTTTACGCCCAATTCATCGGTCTGGACGCGCCGCTTGAAGAACAGGCTGCGCTCGCCGGAACGATTGGTTATGAATTGACGACAGGATTGCTGCCCCGTGTCACACGCATCTACGAAGACTAAGGGCGGTTTCCCCAATCCGCTGCAATGGCTTGGCCATGCGACGCTTGCCATGCTCGGCGAGATTGGTCGCGTTTCGATCTTTACTGGGAAGACCGGGTTTTCGTCGCTCACACCGCGCTGGTATGGCGGCCAGATTTTCCGCCAGATGGTCGCGATTGGGTTCTATAGCCTGCCTGTCGTGGGCCTATCGGCGATCTTTATTGGAGCGGCGCTGGCGCTGAATATTTATGAGGGCGGCACGCGGTATGGTGCGGAGCAGTTTGTTCCGCAGATTGTTGTTTTGGGGATTACCCGCGAGCTTGGCGTTGTGATTACAGGCCTGATGCTGGCGGGGCGTGTGAGTGCGGGCATTGCCGCCGAGATTGGCGCGATGCGTGTGACGGAACAGATTGACGCGCTGAAGACGCTGAGCGCTAACCCGTTTCGTTATCTTTATGCGCCGCGTTTCTTAGCCGGGCTAATCACCCTGCCCCTGCTTGTGATTGTGGCTGATATAATCGGCGTGATGGGTGGCTGGGCTGTGAGCGTTTACGGGCTCGGCTTTGATTCAACGACTTATCTTCGCAACACGCTCGACTTTTTGACGTTTAATGATGTGCTGGTCGGCCTGATCAAGGCAGTGTTCTTTGGCGGGATCATTGCGATCATGGGCTGCTATCACGGTGACAAGTCTACAGCAGGTGCAACAGGGGTTGGCCGTGCGGCGACCTTTGCGATGGTGGGCGCAGCGGTCCTGATCCTCGCGTTCAACTATGGTCTTTCAACCCTGTTCGTGGAGATTGGCCTGTGAGTTCCCCTATTCTCGCGCTCGACAATATTCATAAGTCATTTGGGGCCAATAAGGTCCTGCAAGGTGTGACGCTGGATGTGGCGCCGGGCAAGTCTCTGGTTGTTCTGGGTGGATCAGGCTCCGGTAAGTCCGTCATGCTGAAGAATGCGCTGGGCCTGATGACACCTGATCAGGGACAGATCCTGTTTGATGGTAAGGATGTGACGCGAGACCAAGGGTCCGGTCGCGAAGCGCAACGCGCGCGGATGGGGATGTTGTTTCAGTCTGCCGCGCTGTTCGACAGCCTGACTGTCTGGGAGAATGTCGCGTTTCGCCTGATCAATGCGGATGGTGTGGGTCGGCGCGAGGCGAAAGAGCGCGCGATTGAGACCCTGAAACAAGTTCGGCTTGGGTCCGATGTAGCGGACCTGACCCCAGCGGAAATTTCCGGGGGCATGCAGAAACGTGTGGGTCTTGCGCGCGCGATTATTACCAAGCCGGACCTGATTTTCTTTGACGAGCCGACGACTGGACTTGATCCGATTACGGCTGATGCGATCAATGACCTGATTGTTGAGCAGACCAAGGCGCTGGGGGCTGCGGCGGTCTCGATCACACATGACATGGCAAGTGCGCGCAAAATCGCGGATGAAATCGCGATGCTGTATGAGGGCGTGATCATCTGGCGTGGACCTGCGAGCAGCATCGATGAGAGCGGCAATGAATATGTCGATCAATTCGTGCACGGTCGCGCAGAAGGGCCGATCCAGCCTGCGCTTTAGGGCCGACCGCAATCCAAAATCGTCGCATGGCACATGACTTGCTCGCCTATCAGGCGAGTAACGTATGAGTGCCCTAGTATGAAACGTCTTATTGCGACCCTTGTTTTGTCCACTGGTCTTGCGGGCCTGCCAGCGCAGGCGTCCCCGGAGCTTGCAGCGATGTGGGGCGATAGCGCAGCGTCGCTGGAGCAGCAGACCACCGATATGATCATGACTATTGATCTGGGCGGTCAAAATGACGTGTCGGAAGATTACATCCTGGGCGTGTCCCGCTTTGGCCGGACGTCCGGTGGGTTGGCCAAGTGGAATGATGCTTCAGGTGGACCACACGATCTGGGCTGTATCTTTCGCGGCATGGCTACGGAAAGCGAAGACCAAACGCTGGGCTTGATTGATACAAATGACGTCAACGAGGCACGCGATCACTTGCAGCGCCTCGAAGCGATGTTCTCAGACGCTCAGCTGATTGCGCGTGCGGCGGCTCTGCAAACCCCCACCCCTACTTTGGTGAATAGGCATAAAAGTGAAGCCTGCCCGATGGATATAGAGGCTGCGCGGGGCGCGCTTCAGTAAGCGTCTGTTTCTAAAATGAAACTGGCCATTAGCCTAGCCAAGCTGGGCGATGGCATCTTCGATGGTTGCGCCCGGGCGAGACAGGAGCGCATCGATCTGCGCACGCTGCTCGATGGCGAGCCAGACGCCCTGGACTTCCAGATCAACGACCGACCATTGACCGCCGCGCTCAATGACGCGCCATTTCAGCGTCAGTGGATCGCCGAAGCCTTCGACTTTTGAAACAACGATGGTGTCGCGGGCATTGCGAGCTGAGGTTTGGATGATCTCTACTGATAGAGCCTCAGCCGCGGAGGCGTGACGCGAGATTTGGCGGCGCAGGAAAACATCAAGGGCATCTGCGAAAAGCTCGACATCCTCATTGCTGAGGTCGCGGGCATGTTGGCCCAAAGTGAAACGCGCGATCATGTCGACGTTGAGATAGGACAGGACCGTGTCAGCAACCGCTTCGCCGCGCGCCTGTTCGATGTCTGTGGCGGCTTGTTCAACCAAGGCTGCGGGCTGAAGGCTCGCCGCGCCAGCTAAGGCTGTGTTCAGAGGAAGCGCGCTAAGACCCAGAACGAGGGATGATGCGAGAATTGACTTTAACATGGCGACCTCCTTGCTGACCGCTGCCGATATGATCCGGCTTGTGTTGGTCAGCATATGGGTCGCAAGAATCGTTCCGAGAATTGCTGGTTGCTCTATATGCCCTATGCGATTTCTGCATGGATGCGATCAGGCGCGATTACAGCAGAGAGAGCCTCATCGAGAACATCGAGCCCGGCGCCGGGCCGTGGGGCTTTTTCGCTTAAGATACGGCGCCACGTACGTGCGCCCGGCATGCCGTTGAACAGGCCCAGCATGTGGCGGGTCATCGAGGAGAGGCGCGTGCCGTTTTCAAGCTGGGCAGCCATATAAGGGCGATAGCGCTCTACAGCTTCGAATGGGGTGGGCGTGGGTATCGCATTATCGAATAGGGCCTGATCGACTTGGCCGAGGAGCGCTGGCTGTTGGTAGGCGGCGCGGCCGAGCATAACACCGTCGAAGGTTTTGAGATGAGTTTTACAGGCAGCGAGTTCGGTGATGCCGCCGTTCAGGATGATCGTGAGATTGGAGCGTTCGGCTTTTAGCTCTGCGATCAGGTCATAGTCCAGCGGTGGGATGTCCCGGTTTTCCTTTGGTGAGAGACCTTTCAGCCAAGCCTTGCGGGCATGGACGGTGAAGACGTTGCAGCCGGCATCGGTGACTTGATCGATAAAGTTGAAGAGCGTTTCGCGGGGCGGGTCTTCGTCGATCGCGATGCGGCATTTGACGGTGACGGGGATCGAGACGGCTGCGCGCATGGCGCTGACGCAGGCGGCCACGGTCTCCGGTTCTCGCATCAGGCAGGCGCCGAAGGCTCCACTTTGAACACGGTCGGATGGGCAGCCGCAATTGATGTTGACCTCGTCATAGCCGTAGCTTTCGGCGATGCGGGCGGCCTCTGCCATCTTGTCTGGTTCACTGCCGCCAAGTTGGAGAACGATTGGATGTTCGTCTTTGCTGAAGCCGATCAAGCGCTCGCGGTCGCCGTGGATGACGGCGTTCGCTGTCACCATTTCGGTCCAGAGCAGCGCGCGCTTGGACAGGACGCGATGGAAAGATCGGCAGTGGCGATCCGTCCAGTCCATCATAGGGGCGACGGAGAAGGTGTAGTCTAGCGTTTGAGGCATTGTCGCTTTGGTGTGCGCCTATAGGCGGGGCTATGTCTTCACTTTAAACTTGGCTGTGAGGTCTGTCAGGAGCGGCTGATAGTCAAGGCCTTTGCTGACGAGCCAGTCATCATTGTAGAACGTGTCTTCATAGCGCAGGCCGGGATCGCAGGCGAGCATGGCGATAGAGCCTGTCTTTCCCGCCGCCTGCATTTCGAGCGCGAGTTGGAAGACCGCGTACATATTCAGGCCAGTCGACGGGCCGAATTGGCGGCCGAGCTGGTCGGCGAGCCACATCATCGCTGCGACGCTGGCGGCATCCGAGATCGTCATCATGCGATCGATAATGTCAGGCAGGAAGGATGGTTCGACGCGTGGACGGCCGACGCCTTCAATCATGGACATGGTCTCGCCCCTGATGTCGCGATTGTCGGCAGCGTAGCTTTCGAAGAAGACCGAGTTTTCCGGATCGGGCACACAGAGGCGCGTGCGTTGGCAAAGTTCTTTGGTGTATCTGATGTAGCGCCCGATCGTGGCGGATGTGCCGCCGGTTCCCGCCCCGACGACGACCCAGTCAGGAATCGGGTGAGCTTCTTCCTTGAGCTGGGAGAAGAGCGATTCGGCGATATTATTGTTGCCGCGCCAGTCAGTTGCACGTTCGGCATAGGTGAATTGGTCGAGATAGCAGGCCTTATTTTCTATCGCGAAGGCTTCGGCGCGGGCATAGATATCAGCAGCCGGAACTTGGATAGCCTGGCCGCCGAGGCGTTCGATTTCTTCGACTTTTGCGACTGAGGTTCCAATCGGAATGATCGCGACGAATTTCAGGCCGAGCATTCTGGCGAAGTAGGCTTCCGAGACCGCTGTGCTTCCGGAAGAGGCCTCGACCACGATTGTATCGGGGCCGACGCGCCCATTGCAGAGGCCGTAGAGTAAGAGCGATCTGGCGAGGCGGTGTTTCAGGCTGCCTGACGGGTGAGCGGCTTCATCTTTCAGATAGAAATCGATGCCGTTCAGGCCCTCAATCTCAAGGTGGATGAGCTGTGTGTCGGCGCTGCGCCGCTCTTCCGCTTTGAGTCGCGCGATTTTGTCGGCAATCCAATTCCGACAAATGTCGTCGCAGCGCTCACTTGCACAGGCTTGTGCCAGAACACCTGTGAGTGTGCCTAATTCTGCATCAGCCATGGCAAAGAAGACACTCCCAATAAAAGAATTTGAATATCATGTAGGCAAAATCCTATAAAGTGTATACACAAAGTCGAACGGTCACGAAACATAAGAAGCGGAGAGGATCATGACTCACTCAAGGGCGAAAAGCTTTCTCACGGTACTATTGGCATCGACAGCGATTTAGGCTGCGCCACCATTTGCGCAAGAGGCTGACGAACAGCGAACGACGGATACAGTTCGTGTGGTTCGCAATGCCGAATTCTTCCGCCCAACCGAGGCGACGAGTGCCACGAAAATTCTTCTCCCGATTATTGAGACGCCGCAGGCGATTACCGTCCTGACCGAAGACATTATCTCTCTTACGGGTATTCGTGATCTTGAAGGCGCGTCCGGACTGGTGCCGGGCTTCGTGGCGAAGGGGACATATGGCGGATTTGATAACCGTTTCAGCGCGCGTGGTTTTGACCTTTCTGTTGCTGAGGGCATCCTGATCAATGGCGTTCAGGTTGCCAGCAACGTAGACCGTGACTTTATCGGCGTTGAACGGATTGAGTATCTGCGTGGGCCGACAAGCATCGTGCTTGGAACCGTGAATTATGGTGGTGCCGTCAACATTATTACCAAGCGTCCCGGCGATGTTCTGGAAGGTTCTATCGCGGGCGAAGTCGGGTCCTGGGACCTCTATCGTTTTCAGGGGGAATTCGGTGGGCCGCTGAATGAGAGCGGCACCGTTCGCGGTTATGTGGCTGGAGCCTATGAAGACCGTGGCGGCTTCCGCGAAGGCGAAGAGCTGGAGAAGCTTCCGGTTCGTGCGGCGCTGGATATCGACCTGACTGAGAATACGCTGTTCACGCTGGATCTGAGTGCGGAAAATGGTGAAGGTAATCCGACGGGCATATTCTCTCGTGATTATGCGCGCACGAACCCGCTGCCGGAATATGTTCCGATTGATTAGAACCCGTGCGGTGAGATTACGGGCTGTCTTACCGATTATACCAACCGAGAAGCGACAGCGAATCTGCGGCATGATTTCCAGAATGATCTCTATGTGCGCGCGACACTTGGCTATGCTTACACAGACCGCCAGCACCGCTTTGTCAGCTTCCTCGGGGGCGGCTTCCCAAGCCGGTTTGCGCGCTCCGGTGTCGATCAAGAAACTGATGGACCATATGGCTTCTGGTATACGTATGACGACACAGACACTTATGAGACTTACTTTGGTGAGTTTGCATTCGGCGGCGAGTTTGAAGTGTTTGGCCAGACGCATGATTTCTTGCTCTTGGCAGAGCAGCGCAATCGCAAAATCACTGAGGATTATGAGCTGCAGGATCCGAGCACGTTCTTCGTGCAATATGCCAGTTATCTGAACCCGACGGGCGATACCGGATCGGGTGAAGTTCCAATCTTCCCGCAACCGACCTTCGACTAGGACGGCACGATCCGTAAGGAAGACAGCATGGCGCTGACCGCGCAAGTGATCTTGCGGCCAGTGGATCGATTACAGGTTCTCCTGGGGCTTCGCTGGGAAGACGAGGAGACGGAGCTCGACGGCTATAATAATGGCGGCGCGAGCGGACCGTTTGGGTCGAGCCGGGACATTAATGGCCTTGAATACTCGGTCGATGATACCGTGTTCAGAGCGGGTGTGGTTTATGAACCGGTCGATGATATTTTCGCCTATTTCAGCTATTCTGAGGGCTTCCTGCCGGTCAATGTGAACAATCTCGACGGCCGTCAAGCTACAGCAGAAACAGGCGCGCAATATGAAGGCGGCGTCAAAGGGGAATTCCTCAATGGTCGCCTTGGTGCCGGGCTCAGTGTCTTCCTGATTGAACGTGACGATGTCTCTGCGACGACAGGAGACGGCGTGCTCGCAGAGCCGTCTTCGCGCTCTCAAGATCATAGCGGCTTTGAGCTTGAACTGATCGGTGCGGTGACGGACGGCCTGGACGTGATCGCGACGTATGCGAACCTTGAAACAGAGATCACGAAGAGTCTTGATGAGCCGGGCATTGTCGGCAGCGAAATTCCGAATGCGCCGAATGATCAGTTCAGCCTGTTCGTTCAGTATCAGCTACCATTCGACTTTGAGGGCGTGGAAGCCGTGAGTATCGGTGGCGGGGTCGAATATGTCAGCGAAACCTGGGACAGTGAGGACAATGAGTTCCAGCTGCCGAGCTACACCCTGATCAATGCGAATGTGAATGTGGATATTACGGACGTTCTGAAATTCCAGCTGATTGGCCGCAACCTGGGCGATGAGGAATATTTCCAGAGCTTCCTCGGTTCCGGGTTTGCAGGATGGGCTTGGGGCGAGTCGCGCAGTGTCTTGGCGCGCCTGACCTATGATTTCTAGTTCACGCTAGATGTTGTCACGACATGAATGTAAGGAGCGCTTGTGATGAGCGCTCCTTCTTACTTTCAGCAAGCGGTTGGATTGCATAAGGCCGGACGTTTGCGCCAAGCGATTGAGGTCTATCGCGCGCATTTGAAACGCGGGCCGGATGCTCACACCGAGTCGGTGGCAGGTGCGCCAGCCGCTCTATTCGTCATCGGTGGATCGATGGCATGCCTATGAGGCGCATCTGGGACCTGTTTCAACGCTTTAAGATTTTGCGTGATGATCCTGAAATCGCTTTCTTTCTCACGGCGTAAGTGTATACACTTTGGAAAAAGGCGTTCGATGATGCTACACAGTTCAAGTTTCCTCCTTGGGGCTTTGGCCCTGCTCAGTTTATCGGCGTGTGACGGGGCGGTCTCGACGACGGCGCAGGAGGTTGAAACTGCCCTTGCAGAACAAGTGGTCGCGGCCCCTGCCCCTTTCGATGTTGATCGCGCGCGCGCGGCGATGGACGCGGTTGCCTTCGATAATCCGGCGCGGATCACGCCTGTCTGGTCAGACAGCGGGGATCGATTTGCCTATCTGTATGACGGGGACGTTCGGGTGCGCTCTGTTGACGATGGCAGCCTATTGTTTGAGCTGCCGGCGGCCGCGCTCGCAGACGAGCTCTCGGTTTCGGTGGATGATCTGTCGATTGAGATCGAGGATGGCGCGAGCGGGTTGTATCTCGCGACGTCGGATGAGGCTTGGACGCGCCCTCTGGAGGCGGAAGCTACACCGGAATTGATTGAGCTAAAACCGCAGGCAGAAACCGTGCGGGAGATGTTCCCTATGTGGGGCTATGATCGGCGGGAAAATCTGTCACCGGATGGCCGGTTCTTTGCCAGTCTGGATGGTCAGGATTTAGCCATCCGGGATGTCGAAACCGGCGAAGTGCGAACGATCACCAATGAGCAGGAGCCGCACATTCGCTGGTTTCATGGCAACGACATCTGGGAAAGCTCAGACACGATCTGGAACCCGCAAGGCACGCACTTCATCGCGCGTCGCCATGATGCGAACCGCACGCCCGGCATTCTATCGCTAGATTATCTCGAAAAGTCTGAGCGGGTCATAGACTTTCGATATTGGGGACGCGCGGGTGACCCATTGCCGGAGACAACGTTGGTTTCTGTCGATGTTGAGACCGGTGCCCTAACGCAGTTGGGTGCGCCGAGCGGGACCGATAATCTCCTATTTTTTGTCGAGTGGTCGCCGAACGGTGAGTCTGTTCTGGCGATTTCAATGAGCCGAGACCTGTCAGAGCAGACGATCTTCTCCATCGATGTTGAAACGGGTGAAGCGACAGAGCTGGTGTCGCGCAGCGTCGACGAGGGTTGGGTGAAATGGCCCGGCGGACCGCGCACGATCCAGCACCTTGGGTCTGATCAATACCTCCTCCGCAGCGATGAGAGCGGGTTCTTCAATTACAGCATTCTGGATGCGAGTGGTGAGACAGTTCGGGTACTGACCGATCGTGATGTCGATGTGGGCGGTGTTATCGGCGTGGATGAGGGTGGCGGTTGGCTGTATTATCTCTCACCCGTCAACGCTGATCGACCCTATGATCAGATCCCGCATCGGGTTCGTCTAGATGGTGGGGACGCCGAGCAATTGGCCGGTCAAACGGGCGTCTATTCGGCTTGGCTTAGCCCGGACAAGGCGTATCTCATCTGGCGGCATTCAGATGTGGATCGCGCGTCGCAGACTGAGCTTGCGACGGCTTCCGGTGAGTTGATCGAGGTGATTGAGCAGGTCGAAACACCGGATAATATTCTCGGCGCACCCCTGCCCGAGGTGACGGTGTTTGAGAGCTTTGACGGCACGCTTGTGCGCGCGCAAATTTTGAAGCCTGCGGGCTTTGATCGTGCTGCGAGCTATCCGGTTATTCATCGCGTCTATGGGGCGATGCAGAGCAAAGTGACGCGCACCGGCTTTTGGCCGGAGACGGTGGGCTGGCCTGGATCAGAATATAATTCGATGTTAAACTATTTTGCGCAGCAGGGCTTTGTCGTCGTGCTGATGGACCCACCCGGAACACCCGGACGTGGGCGGGATTATAATCTCGCCTATTGGGGCGAGTGGCCGGGCGATACAGCCGAACACTATCAAGCCGGGCTGAAAGCCTTGGCAGCAGAACGCCCATGGATGGACCTGTCGCGAGTGGCGGTCGAGGGCAATAGTTGGGGCGGATATATCTCCCTGTTTTCCGCGCTTGAGAAGCCGGAGATTTACAAGGCGTCCTCGATTTCGGTGCCGGAAGTTGATCTGTTGGACCACGCGCATTGGATCGAGTGGCAACTGGGAACGCCAGAGGACAATCCTGAGGCCTATAAGGCAGGTGCGTTGCAGGATCGCGTCAGCGAACTGGATGTCGACTTGATGATTGTGGCCGGCATGAATGATGCGAACGTGTCGGTTTCCAACACAATGAAACTGCTCGATGCCCTCGCCGAAAATGGCAAGCCGTACGAGTTGGTGATCTTTCCCGGAACCAATCATCCGCATCAGGGTCGCGGCGACCGCTATGCATACGCGGTCGAACGGATTAGAGTGTTCTTCGAGAGATCGTTGAACAGTCCGGAGACATCTGAGTGAACTCAGTCGCAGAGGTTTTTGCACAACACGTTAAATCTGACGGCAGCGCGCTTTGTCTTGCGCCGCGCGACCGCAAGCCTCTAAGCCGTGCGGAGGTCTGGGCGCAGGCGAATGATCTCGCCGATAAGCTTTATGCAGCCGGGGCGCGCCCTGGTGGGCGGGTGACCGTTGTGGTTGAGAAATCGCCTGAAGCTTTCATACTCTACATGGCCTGTAACATCGCTGGATTTGTCTATCACCCCGCCAATATTGACTACACGGATGAAGAGCTGCGCTATCTGATTGCGGATGCGCGCCCGGACGTCCTTGTTTGCGCGCCGCAACGCGAGACTGCCCTGTCGGAAATGGGACCGCATGCGACCCTGACACTAGATCAGCTTAGCAGCGGCACATTGATGACTGCGCCGGGCCAGGACCGGCCCGATTATGAGGCGGAGAGGGATGACTGGGCCGCCCTACTCTATACATCTGGTACAACGGGCAAGCCGAAAGGCGCGATGCTGAGCCAGGGCAATCTGTTATCGAATGCGCTGACATTGAAAGAGCATTGGTGCTTTATCAGCGAGGATCGGTTGCTGCACATGCTGCCGATCTTCCATGCGCACGGCCTTTTTGTAGCGGGCAATACATGTCTGGTGGCCGGGGCGGCGATGCTGTTTGAACCCGCGTTTTCTCAGGATCGGTTTTTTGAGCGGATTGGTGAAGCGACGTCCTTCATGGCGGTTCCGACGCTTTATGGGCGGTTATTGAAGGATAAGAGATTATCGCCCAACACAGTCGGACATGTTCGCCTGTTCACGAGTGGGTCTGCGCCACTGGATGCTGTCGCGTCAGATGCGTTTGAAGCTGTCGCTGGATCGCGCATTCTGGAACGCTACGGCATGACAGAGACGCTGATGCTGACGTCCAACCCGTATGATAATGAGCGGCGTGCAGGGACGGTGGGCTTGCCCCTGCCGGGGGTTGATCTGCGCCTACGCCGGGAGGATGGCGAGTTGGCAGAGATTGGCGAGCTGGGCATTGTGGAAGTCAGTGGACCGAATGTCTGTAGCGGGTATTTCAACCTGCCGGACAAGACGGCAGAAGCCTTTACCGAAGACGGCTACCTCATCACCGGAGACATTGGTGTGATGAGTGTGGACGGGTATTTGAAGCTGCAGGGGCGCGTCAGCGACATGATTATTTCCGGCGGCTACAATGTTTATCCGCGCGAGGTCGAGAATGTCTTGCTCGACTTTGAGGGGATCGACGAGGCGGTTGTTTTTGGTGTGCCGCATCCGGATTTTGGCGAGGGGGTTGTTGCTGCGATTACGGGCAATCTCGCGGTGGAGGAACGCGTCATCATTGAAGCGTCGCGCGAATATCTCGCGAATTACAAATCACCCAAGCGGGTCGTGATGCTCGATGATCTGCCGAAGAATGCGATGGGCAAGGTCGATCGCAAGGCCCTGCGGGCGGAATATGCGGACTTGTTTGGCTGAGATGGAGCTGTCGCAAGAGGCTATTGAAGACGTGCTGCGGGAGACTGCGGCGGCCTGCGGCATGCCGGGGGGACAGCTTTGTGTCTCTCTTGGTGGACAGGTGGTTTTTGCGCAGACCGGGTTTGCTAATCTTGCGACCAAGACGCCGGTTACGCCGAAGACACGGTTTCAGCTCGCGTCCACAACCAAGCCGATGATTGCTTATCTGGCACATCAATTGGCGGCCGAGGGTCTGCTGAATCTCGCGAGGCCGGTTTATGAGTATTTGGTCGGTGATGAACGCGCGGATTGGTTGAAGGGCAGCCCGATTACGACGCACATGCTGCTCTCGCATACGAGCGGATTGTGCGGCGACGCGTTTTTGGACCTTGGATCAGGGCGGGAGGCTGAGGCAGGTCTGGTTGAAGAAATTGGCAGGATCGCGGCTTTGCATACGCCGGGGGAGGATACCTCGTATTGCAATGTCGGGTTTGTGCTTTGTGGTTATTTGCTGGAGGCTGTTAGTGGGCAGCATTGGACGCGCTTGTTCAGGGACCGAATCGCAGATCAGCTCGGCTCTTCCACGCTTGATCCTTGGCCGGATGAGCGCGCGCAGAACCTTGCGATCGGGCACAGCGGTCATGCGCCTGTTGAGCGCTCTGCGCTGTCTGTTTCGAATGCGGCTGCGGGTAGTACGCTTGTGGGAACGGCAGAAGATTTATGCGGTTTTGGGCGGTTGGTGCTGGATGGATTACAGGGTCGAGGCGCGCTGAAATCAGAAGATGCGATCTCGATGACGTCTTTAGTTGCCCCGCTTGCGCCGAATGAGCGGGGATTGGGTTTTGGCCATGGGATAATGATATTCAGTGATGCACCATTTGTGTTTGGCCATGACGGTCTCACGATTGGTCAGCAGTCTTATCTGCGCGTATTTCCTGAGACAGATGTCTGTTTGGCTTTTCTCGGGAATGGCGGTGACATGCGGGCAGCGTCGCGGCGGATTTTTGAAGCTTTGGCGCCGATATCGGGTTCGATGCTTGAGCCGCCACGATATGAAACGGTCGGTTTGGCACCGTTAGAGGGGCGCTACGATCGCAATAACGCATCGCTATTTATCGAGCGGAACGGGGGTGACGCAGTGCTGTCTGTCATCAATCATGAGGGTTGGGCGATTGATCTCTATGGTGCGATTGAGGGGCCGTATGAGATCGTGGCGCTGCCGAATGGAGGGTATGTCGTCTATAAGGCGGGCTCTGATTTTCCTTATCGACTGCATGTGACTGAGCATGCGGCGTATTTTGGGATGCGGCGTTACAATCGCATCGAAGGGTGGAGCGCATGAAACTGACCTGTTTGACGTCGGATGCGCCTTTGACAGCTCCGGTTGATCTTGAGCTTTCAGAGTTGCAACCGCGAAAAGCCGCGCAAATTGAGCTGACGCTTAGGGATGATAATGGCGTCGATTGGCGATCTGTCGGCCGGTTTCAGGCGGATTCGGAGGGTCGGATTCACACAGGATGGCATCCAAGCTTGGGCGGGGATTATACCGGCGTTGATCCGCATGGTCTGTTTTGGAGTGCGCGGCCTGCGGGGTCTGAGACATTGGTTGAGGATCTTCTGGCGGGGCAGTCGCGGACGCTTATGCCGGTTCTTGATCCGCTTGCTGATCTGAATTGGGTTGTGCGGATTGAGGCGGCGAATGGCGGCATAGCGGAAGCGGTGCTTACTCGTCGACGTATAGCTATGGGTGTCCGGCAATATGCGCCCCCTGCCCCGTTGCAGGGATTGGTTTTTGAACCGGAGGACTGGAACGGTGCGTCGGCCCTAGTGCTTGGCGGATCGGAAGGCGGGCTATTTCCCTCACGGGCAGCGCTCTTTGCGGCATCGGGGTTTCGCACGTTGGCGCTGGCTTATTTTCAGCATGAAGGCTGCCCGAGTGAGGGGCGGAACCTGCCGCTGGAGTATTTTGAGCAAGCTCTACGATATTTGCAGGAAAGCGGACGCGGGAAGACGGGACTGATCGGGATTTCGAGAGGGTCGGAGGCCGCACAACTGGCAGCTTTGAAATGGCCTGATCTAGTTGATGCATTGGTGCTCTGGGTGCCGAGCCATGTGGTCAATCGCGGGCTTGATCTGGCTGGCGGGGATGACTTTCGGCGGGAGACAAGCGCGATGTGGTCTGTCGGCGGTGAGCCTATTCCGGGCGTTGGGTTTTTGGATGAGGATGTGGAGGCGACCCCTCTGCGTGATCTGGATTTCGCGACGCCTTCAGGACGGCGCTATGCGGAGGAGTTCCAGCGGGCATGGGACGCCGCGAACGAGCGCTTTCGAATTCCGATTGAGGATTATGCCGGCCCGGTCCTCTGCGTGGCCGGAGCGCAGGATGCCTTATGGCCTTCGGCGTACGGAGCAGAGCGGATTACCGAGGCGCGTTCAGCCCAAACCGGGCCTCGCCAAATGGCGATCTATAAGAATGCAGGTCATTTAATCGGGACACCGAATGAGCCGCGCCCTGTCCCTTGGCTGATGCATTGGTCGGATGGCTATATGGGGATCGAAAACGGGTTCTGTGCTTATGGGGGAACTTGCGAAGGCGCGGCTCTGGCGGCACGGCAGTCATGGCAGACGAAAACTGGGTTTCTCAAAGAAACACTCTTATAGGATTGCGGGATCAACAACGGTCCATTACACGAAAAAGTGTATACACTTTAGGAGGCATCATGACGGGACGCGTAGACCTATCGATCCACGACGGGCTCGCGACCGTGACGCTTAACCAGCCGGATAAGCTCAACGCGATGACGAAAGTTATGTGGGGTCAGTTTGCGGAGGTTTGGGAGCAGCTTAATGAGCGCAAAGATGTGCGATGCGTCCTCCTATATGGCGAGGGCCGCGGTTTCTGCCCCGGCAATGATATCGGCGAGTTTGAGAGCGAACGCTCTAATGAGGCAAAGGCGCGCGCGCTGTCTGAGATCATGAACCGCGGACGGATCGCGATGCTGGCCTGCCCACATCCGGTTGTGGCGCGTATTCAGGGGCCTTGCGTCGGTGGAGGGCTGGAGATTGCCTGTATGGCGGATATGCGAATTGCCTCCAGCGCCGCAACATTTGGAGCGCCGTTGAATAAAATTGGCTTAAGCATGGCCTATGAGGAAATGCTGCCGATCTGGAAGCTTTGCGGGCGGGCGCAAATGTATGAGTTTCTGGTTGAGGGCCGGATTATTGACGCTGAAAAAGCGATGATGCGCGGGCTGGTCAATCGCGTGGTTGAGCCGGATGATTTGGTTTCGGAAACGGAGAAAACCGTCAAAGCGATCATGGGTGGGCCGCCACTGGTGCATCGCTGGCATAAGCAATTTCTTGATCGCCTTGAGAATCCCGCACCGCTGACGGAGGCCGATCATGATGACCATTATCTGGCCTTCGAAACTGAGGATTATAAACGCGGCTACACGGCGTTTCTGAACAAGACAAAAGCAGAATTTGTGGGGCGATAATGCGTGATAGACAGTCTAAATCAGGGCCTCTGGTTGGCCTAAAAGTGATCGAGTTGGCGCACGTGATGGCGGGACCGGCCTGTGGGCGGATGCTGTCTGATCTCGGTGCAGACGTCATCAAGCTGGAGCGGCCAGGCGGCGAGGATTCGCGCCATATGGCCCCGCCCTATCTAGGCACGGACTCAGCCGCTTATGTGATGATGAACCGGGGCAAGCGGGATATCTGCGTTGATCTGAAAACCGAGACCGGTAGGCGCGTCTTCCTCGATCTGGTGAAGGATGCCGACATCTTGATCGAGAATTTTCGCAAAGGGACAATGGATCGGCTTGGGATTGGCTATGACACGTTGAGCGCCATGAACCCAGGCCTGATTTATTGTGAGATTTCAGGCTATGGGCGAACAGGGCCGATGGCGGATGAGGGTGGCTTTGACCTGATGGCGCAGGCCATGTCGGGGCTGATGAGTTTTACCGGCGAAGGCCTGGGGCGTCCGCCTGTCAAAGTTGGCGCACCCGTGGGTGATATTGGCGCTGGGATGCTGGCAACGATTGGTGTGCTGGCGGCCCTGCAGGAGCGGCAGTCGTCTGGGCATGGCCAGCGGGTGGACACGTCTTTGTTTGAAGCCGCTTTATTTCAAACGCTGTGGCAATCGGCCATCTATCTCGCGAGTGGAGACGTGCCGGAGGCGATGGGCTCTGCGCATCCACTGGATGGGCCGTATCAGGCGTTTGGGACGGCCGATGACTGGATCGTCATCGGTGCGGCTAATCAGGCGAACTGGCTGCGACTGATCAAAGTGATGGATGCCGAGGCGCTTGGGGATGATCCGCGTTTTATCGACAATCCTGCGCGGATGACCAATCTTACTGCCCTAGTGGAGGCGCTTACCCCGATTTTCAAAACCGATAGCGCTGAGAGTTGGTTGCAGCGATTGGCGGAAGGCGGTGTTCCGGCTGCCCCGATTTTGAGTATGGATAAGGTCCTCAACCATCCCCAGACCTTGGCGCGCGATATGGTAGTCGATATTCGCCATTCTGACCTTGGATCGACCAAGACGCTTGGCCTGCCGATCAAGTTTTCACGTACGCCGGGGAACGTGAGTGGGCAGGACACGCCGCGACTCGGTCAGCACGCGCGGGAGGTTCTGCGCGAAGCCGGCTGGCATGATGATGATATCGAAAAAGCGTTCTCGGAGCGCGCGATTTCAGCGGCTGACGACCCTATTCTTTCGTAAGCGCGCGGAGGACATCGAGGGCGTTGCCGCGCACCTTGCCACTATGATCACGCATCGAGTCAGCGGCTGCCTGGGCATCGCCGCGTAAAATGGCTTCGAGGATTATAGTGTGTTCGATAAACGATTGCGGAGAGCGATGACCGTGATCGAGTTGCTTGCGGCGATAGGCGAGCAGTCGATCATAGGTCGTGTTTGCGAGGGCTTCGAGCGCAGCGTTATGGGTACCGGCATAAATCTGGCGATGAAACTCAGACGATGTTTCAAAATACGCTTCAGCATCGTCCGGCGAGATTGAGAGCGGCTCATATCCATTGTGGAGATCGATGAGCGCCTCTTTTTCAGCCTGGGTCATTCGCTCTGTTGCTAGGCGCGCGCAAGCGGATTCAATTTCCGCCATCATCTCGAACATTTCGAGCAGGTGCTGGAGGGAAATGCGAGCAACGAACGCGCCTTTGCGTGGGACGATGCGAACCAGATCCTCGGCCTCAAGCTGGCGCAAGGCTTCGCGGATTGGGGTGCGCGATGCGGAGAACCGGTCACTCAGAGCAAGCTCATTAAGGTGATCGCCGGGCTTGAGAGCCCCGCTTAGAATGTCTTCTTCCAAAGCGCGACGAATGAGACCTGAACGGGTTTCAACTTCGGATTGAATATCCGTCGGCTCAAGCGTTCTTGCACGGCGAGCAGATTTCAGGGCCATCTATTCATCTTCCTCAATCATCGACAAAGTCTGCGCTTGCGTCGCCAAAAACATTCGTCCACGGCTCTCAACAGTCAGAAGCAAATCATCCTCTGAGCTGTATGTCACTGATGCGGATACACCCAATCTGGTTAGAAAATCGTTCAAATCGTCAGGATTTTGCGACTGAAAGACCGGATCAATGAGAGAAACGGTGGGGTTGAGCCGCGTTGAGGGATGAGCCGTATCGCCCCAATCAATGAAAAATGGCAGGATGGGAAACTTCGGGTGGGCCATGAAGAGAAGGCGCCATGAGACTGTGCTACCATCATCAGTGACGCGGCTCATGGACTGAACGCCCGTCGTCAATCCACCCGCTTCTAAGACTGTTTCATTCAAATGATCCAGATCGTTTGTTCGGTAGGCGATAAGACAGGAGGTCAACGCCTTCTGATGACCGACCTGGCGTATAATCGTCCCCTCTACGCTCTGGTTTGGATCGGGTCCGATAAGTTCGAGATATTGGCCATTCGTCGCGCCGATCAAGCGGTTATAGGTCCCCTGCCCTGCGTGACTGCCGCCGGTTTCAGTCGCCGCCAAGGTTAAGCCTGTAAAGCGCTGGGCGTCCGCCTCAACATCTGCGCACCATAAGCCGATATGATCCAGTTCTGGGCCTGAATTTCGCATTGCTTTTTCCTTTCCCTGAACTGTATACACTTTGAATGACACACACACCATACCTGACACAATGATGGCCGTTCAATTCGATCATCATGGCAAGACAGATGCGCTGCAATGGCGAGACGTCGCAACCCCAAAGCCTGAAGATAACGAGGTTTTGATCCGCGTCCGCGCAGCCGCGCTTAATGGGTTTGATCCTATGATGCTGTCGGGAGAGACAGGCCTGAAAACACCTTTCCCTATGCAGCCTTGCGGGGATTTCGCAGGAGAGATTGCGGCGCTGGGATCGGGTGTTTCGGGATGGAGCGTCGGCGATCGGGTGAATCCTTATCCAATTCTGCCTGTGAAAGGCATGATGGGCGAAACAACACCGGGCGCGGCAGCAGAATATATCTGCGTCCCCGCCTCTGTCCTGATCAAGATGCCGGACGCGGTCTCTTTCGAAGATGCAGCCGCGATGCCGGTCGCTTACGGCACAGCGCTGCGCATGATTGAAAGCCGCGGGGACGTGAAAGCGGGTGAAAAAATGCTGGTTCTGGGCGCGGGGGGTGGCGTTGGTGTTGCAAGCATCCAATTCGCCAAAGCACGCGGAGCCTATGTCATCGGGGCAGCGTCGGGAGCGCATAAGCTTCAGGCGCTGAGCGATATTGGCGCGGATGAAACGCTGGACACCGCGAACCGAGACTGGCGAAAGGAACTGGTGAGCCGTCATGGCAAGCCGGCTTTCTATGGTGAGCCCGGGGGGATGGACATCATCATCAACTATGTTGGTGGGCCGACCTGGGTGGACAGTTTGAAATGCCTGAAGAATGAAGGACGCATTCTGGTGTGTGGAGCGAGTGCAGGGCATGATCCGCAGGAGGATTTGCGCTATATCTGGTCGTTTGAGCAGTCGATTGTGGGATCAAACGGCTGGAGCATGGAGGATCAGGCGGAGCTTCTGGATCGCGTTGCCAAAGGCGTGTTCAAACCTGTGATCCACAGCACACGGCATGCCTCCGACATCGCGGCCTCTTTTGATGAACTGATCAATCGCGAGGTGATCGGCAAGCAGGTGGTGACCCTATGAGCGCGCCGATGAGCAAAGCTGGCCTGCAAGGCCTTTTGGACGGGTCGCCTTTCACGAAGTTCCTGAATGTTCAGGTGACAGACGCTGATCCGAACGCCGGAACCGTCACGTTGAAAATGGTCTCCCGACCTGAAATTCAGCGCATGGACAGGTCGCCGCAAATTCATGGCGGGCCTTTGGCAGCCCTGATTGATACAGCTGGGGACTTGGCCGTGGCGCAGGCCGTTGGTGGGGCTGTTCCGACGATTGATATGAAGGTTGATTATCTGCGCCCGGTCATGGGTGATTACGTTCTGGCCAAGGCCTTCGCGCGCAGGGTCGGGCGCACGGTTGGTGTTGCGGATGTTGAGATTATTGATGCCGAAGACCGACTGTGCGCGATCGGGCGGGCGGTTTACGCGGCACGGATCGGCTAGGCATGGTTGAACAGCTCGCTAGCGCGCCGTTCTGGGCGGATAAACGCGCCGACATTGCGATCACAGAAGTCGCCGCAGATGGCCGCGAGCGGGCGGTGACGTTTGAAGAGCTGGATGAGAATATTGGACACGCGGCTGCGCGCTTGCATGCAGGTGGCCTGAAATCCGGTCAGCATCTGGCGCTGGCAGCGGATAACTCACTTGAGCATGTCTATTGTCTCTTGGGTGCTTTGCGTCTGGGCGCGGTGGTGTGCCTGATTAATACGAAGCTCGCTCTCGCGGATCAGCAGGCGCTTATAGATGAAGCGGACTGCGTCTTGGTGGCTTCGGATCGGGCATTTGAGACGAACCTTCCTCTGATCGATATTAGCAAGCTGACCGGGGCGGTTGATCTTCGCGCGCCCTATTGGTCACCGGGGGAAGAAGACCTCGCGCTCATCATGTACACGTCCGGCTCATCGGGTTTACCGAAAGGCGTTCCGATCAGTCATCATGGGTACAGCTGGGCGCTTCGCCAATTTACCGGGCTGGCCGAGACGATGGCCGGGCGCAGCGCGATTGTTGCTGCGCCGCTGTTTCATATGAATGGGCAGTTTCATCTTCTGAATTTGCTCTCGTCGGGCGCGCATGTCGTTTTGATGAAAACGTTTTCTGCGAGCGGAATGCTAAATGCGATCGTGCGCCACGGCGTTGTGCGCGTGACGGGCGTGCCGACAATGGCGGCGCTGATGGCGGAAGCGATTGAGACCGGATCAGGCCACAGTGTCGATCATGTCGAACAGATCGGGCTGGGCTCTTCACCGCTGTCTAAACAGCTCCTCTCTCGCATTCAGGCGGCGTTTCCGAGTGCGAACATCACCAACGGGTTCGGGACGACTGAAACGGGGCCGGTGTCTTTCAGTGCGCATCCGGATGGCTTGCCGACACCGCCGACAGCTTTGGGGGCCCTTATGGCGGGTGTGGAAGCGCGCTTGGTGGATGGGCCGAGCGAGGATGAGGGCATCCTGCACGTTCGCAATCCGATGACGCTGAAAGGCTATTGGAAACGTCCAGACGATAGCGCAGCGCGCCTGACCGAAGATGGTTGGTACATCACCGGCGATCGCATGCGCCGCGACGAGAACGGGTTCTACTCCTTCGTCGGGCGCGCGGATGATATGATGCAAGTCGGGGCGGAAAATGTCTTTCCGGCGAGCGTCGAACAACTCCTGGAACGTCATGAGGGCGTTGTGGAAGCCGCCGTTGTGGCTGTACCGCATGCGGTGAAGAATGAAGCGCCTGTGGCCTTTGTTATTCGCTCTGATCCGAGCCTGAGCGAGGACGATCTGAAAGCCTATACGATTGAGAACGGCCCAGCCTATGCCCATCCGCGGCGTATCTTTTTTGTTGAGAGCCTACCGCTTGCGGCGACGAACAAGATTGATCGTAAGGCGCTGACGCAGCGCGCTTTGGACGAGATTAGCGGTAGTCTGTGAGGCTTACTTTACTAAGTGCCCATGAAGAACAAGGCGATGTTGGCAATTATGGCGCTGCCCATGAAGGTTCCGAAAAAGACGAGGAAGGAAATCAGGATGAATTTCCAACCGGCTTGCTTGAACAACTGCACTTCGCGCGAGCCGAGACCGAGCGCGGCAAAAGCCATGAGCGGGGTCAAGGTTGGGAGGAGGGAGACGCCATTGATTGCTTCGCGCACTTGAGACGATCCGGGCACGCCCGGCCATGTTACGAGCATGGCGACAATTGAGACCCAGAAGAGATCGGGCAGAATACGGATCGTGATGAGTCTGGCGAGCACGTATCCGACAGCCACGATGACATAGATGACCGCGAGCCCGATCCAGACGCCGGTATCGTAAAGGCCTGTGACGACATGCGAAAACCCGATGGCCAACGTGGCGAGAACGCTGAGCCAGAGATCGCTCATGACCTTTTGAGTGAAGGTCATGGGTTGGGACGCTGGCAGGACTGTATCGGTCTCAGACATCGCTGACCTCCGCTTGAGGGCTGCGGATCTTGGCCAGTGATCTGTAATAGACCTCAGCCAAGGGGACTGTGATGAAGATGATGATGAACAGGTTGGAGACGCCGGACATTAGATTTGAGCCAGCGGCTAGAGCGCCGATGAGTTCGGTTTGAGCCGGGACTTCTTCGGACAAGGCCGTTGCACAGGCCCCTGTCATACTGGCACTACCTGTGCCGCAAGCCATGGCGAGGGCGCGGATATCGAAAATCTCAAGCGAAGCCACAAAGGGCGGCATGATCGTGAACAGGGCTGTTCCGAAAAAAGTGCCGCAAATATAGACGGCTGTGACGCCTGTCGCCTCCGGTGTGTTTGGGCCGTATTTGTCGAAAATGAAAGCGAGGCCGCCTTCGCGGGCGATGGAGAAGGTCGCACCGATGGATTCGCGACCCATTTTGAAGGCGAGGACGGCGGCAGGCATAGCGAGCAGCATGGTGCCGAGATTGCCGAACTCCTGAGCGATCAGGGCAGGTCCGGTCTCGACCAGTTCATCAATATTGGTTCCGATGCTGGCGGTCAGGACGACGATAACCGGCATCACAGCAGCGCCGACAATGCGGGAGGCGCGCTGGCCTGCGCCCTCCCGCATGATCCGCCTAAGCGGTGGTACGACGGCCGGGTTCATGAGAAGCCCTGCGATGAAGGCGAACACGAGCGGCAACAGGATGACTCTGGCGATGCCGAACTCTATCCGCTGAATGCCGATCCACTGGCCTACGCAGATGGCGATGCAAACTGTAAGCACGATGATCCACGTTGGGGTCGGTTTCATGCGGCCCTCCTAGCGGCATCGCAGGCGGCTTTAAGCAGTGCGGGAACGTGGCCGCGCCCGGCGTTTGTATCGATTATTCCACGGATATGGCCCATGCGGACGACGACAAGCTCGAGGCTGGGGATCATGAACGTGTACTGGCCGCCTACGCCTAGGAAGAACGCAGTATCATCAGGCGCAGGCCAGCGGTCTCGCTCAGCGTGGCGGTTTAGCCAGACCTGCCCGCCATAGATGCTGTCTGTGAAGTCAGGAGGCGCTTCAGCCATCCAGTATTGGCCTTTCCATGCTGGGCTCGGCTGGAGGCAGGCTTGTAAGGTCGGCCAATCGATTTTGAGGCTATCTGCCAGACTTTGATCGATGAAGATTTGGCCGAGACGCGCCCAGTCACGGGCTGTGCCGTAAACATAGCCGGTGATGAGGAAGTGGCCATAAGGATCAGTTTCCAGAAGGATGGACGATGCGCCGAGAGGGCCAAACAGGCGCTCATAGGGCCAGACGAGCGGGTCGAGACCCGCTGCCCGTAATCGATCTTCGAGCGGGGCCATGAGGAGGAGCGTATCGCTGTTTTTGTAGGCACCGAAGGTTCCCGGCGGATGCGCGAGCGGGCGACTGGTGACGAGGGCCCGGCTATCGATTGCGCCGGAATAGATCAGGCCGTGATCGGCGTAGCCGTGACGCTCAGGCTCGTAATCGCTTGCCCACGTTGCGGAGAAATCGAGGCCGCTCGACATGCGAAGGGCGTCCTCGACGCGGATGGTTTGTCGTGGATCATTATCTGGCCACTCTTTGAGCGCTAGAGGTTCTTCGAGTGTGATAAGGCCATCATTTATAGCGCAGGCGAGTAGGAGCGCGGCGAGGGATTTTCCCATTGACCAGGACTCGAGTGGCATTTTCCGGTTGGCGCCCGCGTCATAGTGCTCGGCGACGAGCTCTCCCTTGTGAAGGATCGCGGCGGCGGCGGTCATCGTATTTGGGGATTGAGAGAACGCCGCCTCAGCCGCTTGTTGGAAGGCCGGGTCTGGTCGCTGGACCTCGTCGGGCACAATGGCTTTTGTTGGGGTCGGCGAATGGAGTTTGAAATAAACGTCCCGGCTGCCAATCGGGAGCAGGATAGCGCCCTGTGGCCCGGTATAA
The DNA here is from genome assembly GCA_038746145.1 of Pseudomonadota bacterium. Taxonomy (GTDB): domain Bacteria; phylum Pseudomonadota; class Alphaproteobacteria; order Caulobacterales; family Hyphomonadaceae; genus Henriciella. The sequence goes on along the minus strand of JBCDKW010000003.1, from coordinate 102,618 downwards.
ATCGCCGTTCGGGCGAGACCGTCGCAGCGGGCTGTGACTTGATTTTGAATGCTGAGATCGATGTCGACTTTGCGATCATCGGAGAGTTCGGCGCGCACGGATTGGACCAGAATATCATTCAAATCACGGCCGGACACGTAGAGGCCAGAGCATACAGCTTTCGCAATCAGACCGAGGTTGAGAAGATCGAGATCGCTTTGATGAGGGAGCCCGTTGGCGATGCCGGGCGTGATCGGCATGATCGCGGGAGACGTGACAGATTTAGGGGACTGTTCCGACACGTTCGCTCCTCAGGCATCTATTATTGTGTATACACTTCGCAGGACACCCCGCAACGGTGCGAGGCTAGGCAAACGCTTTCTCTGGATCAGGATTATGCAGCTTAGCGGTCTCTTCGCACAGGCAGTCATGCAACAGGATGAAGGCCAGCATGACGGCCGTCACGAGAACGCCATTCAGAATGAAAACAGCTGTCCATCCGAGCAGGCTGGCCACAAAACCGCTGACCGCAAGTGTGGCCGCATAACCGAAGAACCAAGCACATTGCTGCAAGGTCAAATCGGTACCGGCCTGGTCCCGCCCGGTCCACTGCAGGCGCGCGGCATAGAATGTCATTCGGATCGGCGCCGTCATCAGGGACCCCCAGAAGATGATGGCGAGCACGACTAAGAGTGTTGGACTGTCGGTCTGTGTCAACCAGAGGAAAGGTGGCAGGGCCAAGAGGCCGAAGACCGCCACGATAATCGCCATACGCTTGATCCCGACACGGCGGATCGTGAAGGACGCGATCGCGAGGGATAAGGCTGCCCCGACGCCAGCAGCAACTCCGACCGTGACCCCGATCTGTACCAGAGAGAATCCTTTGTCATTCAGGAATGGGCCAATGATCGCTGATGGTATTTGCACAGCAAAGGCGAAGACGAAGACAAGCAATAGAACGCGTCGATTGACCGGCTCTTTGACATAGGTCCAGAGCTTTGCCTGATGGTTTTCCGGGCGCGGACGGACGGGTTGCTCCTTACGCGTTAAAGCAATTAAGTTGGTGAGCATGAAGAGGCCCGCCGCGCTGAAGAAGCAGGCCATCCAACCATAGACGTCGGCGATATAAAGCAGGACGGCGAGCCCGATCACCTGCCCGACTTCCTTGCCAAACCAGTACGCCCCTGACCCTGCCCCTTTCTCTTCATCGCGCAGGTTTTCTATGACGTAAGCATCGGCGGCAATTTCATAGAGCGAGAAAAAAATCTTGATGACCATGAAGAGGCCAACGATCAGATAGATGCGCTCAAGCGAGGGCTGGATCAGGCCCATCACGATATAGAGCAGCGCGACCATGACGGCTGAGGGCACAATCCATGATAGACGCCGCCCAAACCGGTCTGAGCCTATACGGTCAACCATTGGTGCCCAGACCCATTTCAGGCCGGAAATGATCAAAGGCAGACCAAACAGACCGATCATCTCAATCGGCATGTTGAAGCGGTCGCGGAAGTAGGTGATAACCATCAAAGAGCCGAGCGCTGCAGGCACTTCGTGGGCGACCGACAAACCGGCGATTACCGTGTACTTATGGGCATTCGAGCTTTTGGCCGAAGTGTCTACCTTAGACGATGCAGCGTCCGTCATACGCGGGCTTCCAGCTCGAGAGATGGCGCATAAAGTTCAACAATCCTATCAATCTGATTGTAAAAATAGTCGGGCTGCAAGACGAGCGCTTTGTCGGCGGACATACCACGCAAGGTCCAAAGGAGCATACGGACCATATCGGCGCTTGTAAAAGGCGCATCGGGCTTCAAACGGTAGCGACGGCGTGCGGCCCAGTTGAACAGTCGCAGGAAGCGGAATGCCGGGCGACGGAGATATTGCGCAACCACTTCATCTGTGCGTCCAGCTTGCATCAGCTCAACGAAAGCCAGACCTTCGCGGCTTGTAATGACATCGTCCCAGACTGAGCGCAGGATCAAGCGCAGATCCTCTTTCGGATCTGTTGGATGACCTTCGACCGCACCCAATTTACGGAAGGCTTCCGAGACCAGGCTGAGCGCAGCGGCCTTATAGATCAGGTGTTTGGCCCGGAAGTGATGGAGGTATGCGCCGCGAGAGACACCTGCTTCATCTGTTATACGACTGACGGACGCTTCGGGCAGGCCGTACTTTTCGATACAGATGATGAAAGCGGCGACGATGCGGTCGCGCATATCTCTGGATCGCTCAGCCTGTGTGCGTCTTGTGCCATTTCCTCCAACGGTTTGTCCATCAGCCATGTTCATCCTCCCCAAAGTGCCTCCGGCGTGGCATGCATCCGGCCCTTTGTAAACGGAATCGGGTGTTTGCGATCGACTTTTAGGTTCATCGGCGCATCCAGATCAACGGTCTTGCAATACGTTCCGATTAAACGCGCGGGGGCCATGCCAAGGCTTGTGCCAATCATGCAGGACACCATGAGGTCGAGCTTGGCGTCGCGTGCCTTATTCATCAGATCAATAGCCCCCGTCAGACCGCCCGCTTTATCCAGTTTGATGACCGCTGTTTGGTACTTGCCGATGAGGTGTTCGACATCTGCAGCCGTCTGGCAGGATTCATCGGCCGCAATTGGAATGCGGGATTTGAAATCGATCAGGGCCTCGTCATTTTCAGGGGGCATCGGCTGCTCGATCAGTTCAACGCTGAGCTCCAGCAGAAGCGGTTCAAACTCGCGCAGGAAGTCTATGGACCAGCCGGTGTTGGCGTCGACTGTAATGCGGGGATTTGGAGCGACGTCGCGGATCGCGCGGATAGCGGCTTCGTCATCAGTGCCGCCGAGTTTGACCTTCAAGAGTGGATAGTCGCGGCATTTCTCAGCCTGAGCGGCCATGGCATCGCTTGATTTCAGCGTGATCGTCATGGCGCTGTCGAGCTCGGTAGGCGTTTTCAAATGAGCCAATTCGTGCGGTTGTTTGCCGGCCCGACGGGCTTCCAGGTCCCAAAGGGCACAATCGAGGGCACAGATCGCGCCGCCTGAAGGGAGAAGCTCTGCGGCTTGTTGGCGGATTAGCCCGGCTTCGATGTCCGCGCGGACACTCTCGATTTGCTGTGCGAGCGTTTCTGCGGTTTCGCCATGATAGACGACCGGGGCGCCTTCGCCACGGCCGATAATGCCGTCTTGTTCTAATTCGACTGTGCAGACTTCAGCGGAATTCCAGACATGGTTTGAGATGCCGAAGGGCTCGAACAGGTCGAAATATTCTGCTTTGACGCTCAGCTTCATGACGCGGTCTCCCCAGTGTTTAGGAGCGCGTCCGCGAGCGAGGCGGCCCCGAAGCGGATTGGGTCTGTTGTTGGCAGACCTGTGCGTTTTTCGATGTCGAGACAATGAGCCTGCGCCTCAGCGGCGGTTTCGAGGCCGGATGTGTTGACGCTAATGCCGATAACTTTGGCCTTGGGATTTGTGACGCGCGCGAGATGTTCGTGGGTTCTGATCGCCTCTTCATAGCTGCGATGTGGAATATGAGGCAGCAATTCCAGATGGTCGCGGGTGGCATGACCGCAGAGGACCATCGCGTCAGGCTGACTGCCGTGGATCAAACCGAGCGTCACACCGCTATAGGCACCGTGATAGATGGAGCCTTGGCCCTCGATGATGTCCCAATGGTTAGGATCATTATCGGGTGAGATGAGTTCTGCCGCACCTGCAACGAAATCGGCGACCACTGCATCGACCGCGATGCCCTGCCCCGCGATGATGATTCCGGTCTGGCCGGTTGCACGGAACGTGGCGTTGACGCCGCGGTTTTGGAGCTCTTTTGTGAGTGAGAGCGCAGCCCATTTCTTTCCCAAAGCGCTATCTAAGCCGACCATCAGGCAGCGTTTTCCAGTCCGTTTCAGCCCATTGGCGGATAGGATCGCTTGGCTGGCATGGCGCACATCATGGAGGTTGCGATCGTGCTTTTTGGCTGCGGCTGCGATTGCTGGAATGTCAGTGAGGCGCTCATGCATGCCGCTGATCAGATCGAGCCCTGCTGCAAGGGCGCTAAGCAAAGCTGGATGCCAGTTTTCAGGGATCGCGCCACCTTGCGGAGCAACACCAATGACAAGGGCCTTTGCCCCAGCTTTCACTGCCTCGTCCGGTGTCATGTCAGGCAAGCCTGTATCGGCCGCGCATCCTGGCAGCCGTAGCTGAGCAACACAGCGCTCTGGCGCCCAATATTTAATGCCGAGACCGGTCTTGGCGCGGTTTGCATCGCTCACATCGCCAAGGAAGAGGAGATAGGGTGATGGCAGGCTCATGGATAAGGGACCAGTTTGTAGCTACCAAAGAATTCGATGGCTTTCGCGATCTCTGTGATGTCATTGGCGGTGAAGCCAATGGCGCTGGCACCACGGCGTTCGAACTGCGGTAAGAGGCTAAGCGTTTCCGCCGGGTGGTGCCATTTGAATTCGATTTCGAAATCGATGGGGCCTTCGAGTTTTGTGACTGGCAGGGTGCTGGCTTTTTGGAGGGCTGCGCGTGTGCCTGCCCGTAATTTTTCGACGGCGTCATCGCGGGGCAGACAGATCGCACTCATTCGGCCCGTCGCTGTTTTGACCGAGACAGCTTCGAGGTGGGGGTAGCGTTTTATGGCGGACTGGCAGATGGCGTCATCACCCGTGATCAATCCGACAGGAGCACCGAAATGGCCCGCAAGCGGCGCGTAGATATCTAATTCGTCAGCGGGTTTTCCGTTGATGCGGACTTCATGGAAACCAGCCCCGTTGCATGTGTGGTTCAGGAGGCCTTCTTCATGTGCGCCAGTGTGGTAGCCGAGGCAGAGGGCGATATCGAACTGGTCAGTATGGATACCGTGCATCATGCCGTAAGCGCGCGGCCCCGCCTGAACGATTTCGACGTGGGCAGGAAGACGATCAACATCGATGTTTTGGCGGGTGAGGTGGGAGTCGGCGACCATGATACGGGTCGCGTTGAACTCAGTCGCGACCTCGCAGAGCAGGATCACTTCATCCGTCATCCACTGGCAGGCCTGCTTATAGCCCATGCCGTCGCGCAGGGTCTGATCCCATGAGACGACACCGGCGATCCCTTCAAGGTCTGCAGAGATGAAAACTTTCATGGCGCCTGCCCTACCATGACCAAGTGATGAGCGGTGCCCATCCAGAGCTTAGCCAAATGAAGGCGAGGCCCGAGAGGGCAAAACTGGCGGGGATGGCATAGATGAGGAACAGGCTTCGGTCGGTCACGGCTCTCCATCCGACCAGAGCGAGTGATCCGAAAGCGCCGAATACGGCCATGAGGCTTGAAATCGCGAGCACAATAGAGATCAGACTGACTTGGCCGACTTGGGCGAGACTGTCCCAGCTGCCAACTAATCCATAAAGAGCAAAGAGGCCTGTCGTCACCACAAAGCCCAAGCCGGAGACAAGCAAAGCGCTGCGTGTCCATAAAGCCAGCCCGCTGGGGCCGCGTCCGAGCATCCCCATCAGTCCCCAGACAATGCCGTGCAGGACCGCTATGAGCGAGAACAGGATTGCGGCTGGTAGGATGAGTTTGCGGAAAGAGGCTTCTAGTGCAGAAACTTTCACGTAGGCGTCGCGATCTATCCAATAAGTTTTGCCTTCGATGTCGGAAAATGTGGCTGTCGCGATCGGCACACCATCAGCAACAAAGCCGCCATTCGCAGCCGACTTGAAAACTGTCACCGATCCGCCTGTGAGACCGCTCCCGGCTACAATGAGGCCGTCTTCAGAGACAGAGATCTGTTTCTGGTCGAGCGCTTTAAACAGCCAGTCTCTCATAGGCATATTATGCGTGGCTAAGACATAGTGTCCGGCCTTGTCAGAAAAGGCTTCAGTGTCGATTTGAGCTGTGCGAACCGGGTCAGCAGGGCCAGTCTGCCGGGTGAGATGGCTGGCGATGGCTTCGCGGATGCGATACGCCGCGCGCTCGTCAACGACGTTGAGCATGATCACGAACCCACTGCCCGTTCCGGGAAGGTAACCCATATTCGCGCGGAAACCTTCGGTCTTGCCCCAATGGCCGTAAAACGGAGTGCCCGCCTGCATAAAGGCGAAGGTTCCCATACCGTAAGCGCCTGCACCAACGCCGGCTTTTGCCGTCTCGCCTGTTTCGCTCCCACGCATTCTGGAGATGGCGGCTTCGGCGAGGTAACCGGATGGAGCAGCGCTGCCGTCTGTTGCGTAAAGGCTGACGAGTTTGGCCATGTCACGCGGCGTTGCGACCAGAGAACCAGAAGGGCGGATCATCATCTCCCAAGCGCCCTCTTCCCGACCTGAGAGCGTGTAACTTTTTGCGAGCCTGTCCGGGTCCACGCCGTATGTCGCGAAGCTGGTTTCCGTCATGCCCAGCGGATCAAAGAGCTCGTCGTTGGCTAAGGTGTCGAAGTCCTTTCCTGAAACGACTTCCAGCACTCTGGCGAGGATAGTGTGACCTGCATTGGAGTAGGAGTAGAGCGTGCCGGGTGGCCAGCGTGTTTCGAACGTGCCTATTGCCTCGAGATATTCAGACGGTGTCGCATCGGGCTTATTCTCTGAATATTCGCGGTAAGATGAACCTGGAAGGCCCGCCGTGTGTTCCAGCAGGTGGATGACCAGAACAGGCGCGTCATCGGCCCATTGGTTTTCGATCTGAATGTCGGGCGCGATTTTTGAGACCGGCGAGTAAGGATCAAGCTGGCCCTGTTCGATCAATCGCAGAGCGATGAGGGACGTGACATTCTTTGAGATCGACCCGGCGCGGAAGGTTGTGTCCGGCGTCACATCGATATCGGCCGACACGTCCGCTTTGCCCCAATAGACTTCAACTGAGGGCACACCGTTTTCTACCACGACGATGCCTGCGCCAGCGACAGCGCTTTCTTCGAGGATAGTGCGAATTTCAGCTTCGAGATCGCTTTGCGCAAAAGCAAATGAATTGAGGAAAGCGAGAATGATCATCCCGACGACAGCCGTCATCCCCTTTGTGACCATGCTCATTCTGCTTTCCTCAAACCTGTGCCGGATATCTCTCAACCTAGAGGCGTTCCGGGATTTCAACCATCATTTTCGTATAGCCTTTGACAAAGACCGACGGGTTTCGCTTTGGCGGCTCCAGCAATTTGATTTTCGGGAAACGCGTCAGGATTTCTTCCCAAAGAATGCGGATCTGCTGCTCTGCAAGGCGGTTACCGACGCAGCGGTGGATGCCGAAACCGAAGGCGATGTGGCGGCGGGCGTTCTTACGGTCGACGATGACGCGGTTTGCATCCTCAAACAGCTTTTCGTCGCGATTACCCGACAGATACCACATCACGACTTTGTCGCCTTTTCTGATCTGTTGCCCATTCAGTTCGACATCGCGCAAGGCCGTACGGCGCATGTGTGCGAGCGGGGTCTGCCAGCGGATCACTTCAGAGGTAAAGTTCGGGACGAGCGATGGGTCTGCGCGGAGTTTTGCGTCTTCCTCGGGCCACGTGTTCAACGCGAGCACGGAAGCCGACATCGAGTTCCGTGTCGTGTCATTTCCGCCGACGATCAGCAGGATGACATTGCCGAGGAATTCCGGTCCGGAGAGGTTCTTTGTGTTCTCGCCATGAGCGAGCATGGAGATAAGATTAGGCTCCGGCGGTTTAGCCGCGGCTTTCTCACGAAGCTCTGTAAAATATTGCAGGCATTGCATCAGCTCCATGCGCCATTGCAGCTCGCTTTCGCAGATGTCGGGATTGTTTCTCCCGGTTGCGACATCCGACCAGCGTGTGAGCTTTGCGCGATCTTCAAAGGGAAAACCGAACATGGTCGCGAGCATCATCGTGGTCAGCTCGACAGAAACTTTCTCGACCCAATCAAACGGCTCCCCAATCGGCAAGCTGTCGAGCACCATGCGGGTGCGCTCACGGATCAGGGAATCATAATTCTGAAGCGCGGCCGGGTTTACGGCAGGCTGAACCGTTTTGCGCTGGACGCTGTGCTTGGGCTCATCCATCGCGATGAACATGGGTAGCGGGAAGTCCGCCGGGGCGTTCGCGATCAAGATGCCGCCATGCTCGTAACTGGACGAGAAATCCTGATGGTTCGTGTCGACCTGCATGATGTGTTCATAGCTGCTGACAGACCAATACGGGCCGAACTGAGAATCTGCACAGTAATGGACCGGGGCGTCGCGCCGTAATCGCTCAAAATACGGCCACATGACATCTTGCTGAAACAAAGCGGGTTGCCCCGGATGGATATCCTCCAACGGCATTGAGAAAGCGCGTTCCCTGTGCTGTTCTAGAGACAGCGTTTCGGGAGCGGTGATTTGCTCCGTCTCTTCGAAGGTCTCAAGGGGCGCTGCGTCAGCCATTTCGACTCTCTTATTATGTGTTGCCTTCAAAACAGTATGGTCATACTGTAAGTTTGACAAGACAATAAATTCTTACCCCTGAAGCAAAAATTTAGTCCGGATAAGCCCATGCTGTACCAACAATGTACCCTTAGCAACGAAGTTATCGCGCTGGATGAGAGCGACGGCTTTAAGGAAGTGGCCCGCCGAACGCTGCGCAATGGCATGGCGCCTGATTCGGTTGCGCTTTCCGCAGATGGGAGCGAGTTGTACTTTAATGCGCATAATAGGCTGGAATATTGGACGCAGACCTGGGCCGAACCGCGCAGCGCGTTCTACTGCTGTGATGCGGCCACTCTAAAAGTGAAATGGGTGATCCCATTGGCTGGGCAGACAGAGCATTTCGCGATCAGTCCTGACAAGCGCTATGTCTATTGTGCGCATTATGACCGGATGTTTGTGACGCGCGTTGATACGCAGACCCGCGAGGCTTATCCGATCCAGATTGCTTCACTGGGCGGTCACAAGGTTCGGGTCAGCAAGGACGGTAGCAAAGTCTATGTCGGCTCAATCGTCTGGGCCTCTCTGGATGAAATTGATACAGCCAGCGCGAAATTTACACGGCGCTTGACGTTTGATCAGAATGTTCGCCCCTTCGCGCTCTCGCATGATGGCTTGACCTGCTATCTTCAGAAAAGCCGGTTCCATGGACTGCACGTCGTTGATCTGAGCAAAGATAAAATGGAGATCACGCGAACGGTTGAGCTGCCGGAATTGCCGGACCACCCTGCCCCTTGTGAGGACCGCTATCCATTTACAATCGATCATGGGATCGAGATCACACCAGATCAGAAATATGCGGTCATCCTCGTCACGACCGGTCATTATGTGACGATTTTGAACTATCCTGATCTTGAGCCAGTCAAACATATTCCGGTCGGGCAGCAACCGAGTTATCTGATCGTGAGTAAGGATTCCAAGACGTGCTATGTCTCATGCCGCGCCTCTGATGAGCTGTATGTCATCGATCTTGAAAGCCTTGAGGTGAAAGAGGTGGTCAAGATCAACGGCAAGTACCCGCAGCGGATCACGGCGGACCACTAATCATGGCGATTCCACAGACTGATCCGCTGCTCTGCGGTCTGGCATGGGCCACGAAAGTATGCGCGTCGGGTATTGTCCACACGGACCGGGACCCGGAAGCGACGTTCCGCCAAAGTTGCAACTGGATGGCCGCTTCTGATGAGGTCGTAAGTCGGGCGATCAAGGATCGTGACCCCAGTGATCTCATGGCGCTAAACCCGGAGTTTGATTGGAATGCAGAGACCAACGTACTCACGACAGTGCTTGATGGGCGCACGGCTTATGCAGGGCATTTTCCGGGCCAAGGCGTCTGTGTTTTGGAGAGCGCAGATGCGACGCCAGATTTCGACCCAGTTGCAGTTCCGCGCGAGACCTATGCTGGCGTGAAAACACCTCTGGACGTTAAAGGGGTGATCGCTGAGCCGGGTCAGACAGACGCAAATGTCGATCGCCTGCAAAAGGCCGAAGAGCTTGTCTTTGCCAATCCAAGGCAGATGACGAATACGTTTCTGGTCCTCCATAAAGGGCGTTTGGTGATCGAACGCTATGCCGAGCCCTATGATGAGACGACGCAGTTTGAGTCCTGGTCTATGGGCAAGACGATTGGCGCGATGCTGGCGGGGACAGCTGTACAGCAGGGTCATTTTGATTTGGAGAGTGAGACCGGTTTTGCCGAATGGCAGGATGATGCGCGCCGCGAGATTAAGCTCAAGAACCTGCTGAATATGGCGAGCGGTCTGCATTTTACGGGCAGCTACGGCCGCACAGAGGATACGAGCCGCAAACAGGATGACGGGGTGTTTCACGACCACATCTACGTCTATGCTGGCGGAGTGAATTCAGCGGAGTTTTGTCTGTCGAAACCCTTGGCTGACGCGCCGGGGACATCGGGTCGATATCGCAATTGCGATCCGCTTCTTACACTGGCGATGATCCGTGACGCGGCTTGCGGCGGGTCCGTGCCGGATTTCCTACTTTGGCCTTATGAGAACCTGCTCAACAAGATCGGTGCGACGGGGATGATCCTTGAGACCGACCCCTATGGGCACTTCTTGATATCAGGTCATGATTATGGACGCGCGCGCGATTGGGCGAGACTGGGTCAGCTGCTGCTTCAGCGTGGAGCTTGGGGCGGCGAGCAGATCATTCCGGAGCATTTTGTCGAGTTCATGATGAAGCCAGCCTATGACGCGTGGGAGAGCAATGCGCGCCAGCCCTATGGCGGATTTGCCTATCTCAACGCGGAGAAAATCCTGCCGCATGTGCCGGAGGATGCCTTGATCATGTCCGGCGGGGGACGCCAGCGCGTTGTCGTGGTGCCGTCGCTTGATCTGGTCATGGTTCGATTGGGCCACATCAACGGCCAAACCGCGGGCGTCGTGGGCACGCTTGATGAAGCCTATGGCGAGATTTGCGCGGCGGTCTCTGAATAAAAGAATTATTGAGGGAGGATCGTATGATCCCAAGAACTGTTTTTAGCGAAGAGCATGAGATTTTCCGCAAAAGCGTGACGGCTTTCGTGGATAAAGAGATCGTGCCCTATCATAGCGACTGGGAAGACGCGGGCATCGTGGACCGCTCCTGCTGGGAGAAAGCGGGCGAGCAGGGCTTTCTCTGCTGCGGGATTCCGGATGAATATGGCGGCGGCGGCGGTGACTTCCTGTATGGCGCAATCATTCAGGAAGAGCTGGCCTTCGCAGGTACGACTGGTCCGGGCTTTCACCTGCATTCCGATATCGTAGCCCCCTATTTTGAGCATTACGGCACAGAAGCGCAGAAACAGAAATACCTGCCCCGAATGGCGCGGGGAGAGATCATTGGTGCTCTAGCGATGAGTGAGCCGAATGCGGGCTCTGATGTGAGCTCGATTGGGACATATGCCAAGCCTGTTGACGGCGGATATCGATTAAGCGGGCAGAAGATTTTCATCACGAACGGACAGAATGCCGATATCGTCATTGTCGCGGCCAAGACGGATAAGGACAAAGGCGCCAAAGGCATTTCGCTGATGATTGTGGAACGCGGGGACGAAGGCTTCACGCGCGGGCGCAATCTCGAGAAAATTGGCTGGCATGCGCAGGATACGTCTGAACTTTTCTTTGACGATGTTTTCTTGCCGGAGGATCGCCTACTCGGCCAACTCAATGGCGGTTTTGCCTGCTTGATGGATCAGTTGCCGCAAGAGCGCCTGTTGGCCTGTATCCGAGGGACGGCGGCCCTTGAGGCGGTTGTCGATCTGACGACGCAATACGTTCAGGACAGGCAGGTTTTCGGCAAACCGCTCTCAGCCAAGCAGAACACACGCTTTACGATGGCGGACGCCAAGACCAATGCCCTTACCGCGCGGGTACTGACGGACAAGTTGATCGAGCTTCACCAGCAGGGCGGGCTTGATGCGACGCAGGCGGCGGTCGGGAAGCTTTATGTCACCGAGCTTTGCACAACACTGATGGATGACTGCCTGCAGCTTCATGGCGGATACGGCTACATGCGCGAGTATGCTGTGGCGCGGGCGTGGGTGGATAACCGCTTCTCGCGTATTGCTGGCGGATCGTCCGAAATTATGCGCGAGTTAATCGCAAGATACCTGTTCGGGCGGTAAAATTCACGCGCGGCTGATGGGTGCGGAGAAAGCACACTCCTTCAAAAACAGTACGAGCGTATTGCAAATTGTGCGAAGCTGTGGCCTTCTCCGGTCATAAAGACTGGAGGACACCATGCGACAGACCAATCGCGCGACAATACTCACCACAACCGCTCTTGCGACGGCCCTCATCACAGCGCCCGCTTTTGCCCAAGAGGCTCCCGAAGAGGAAGAAGCCCGCCAAGAGACGATTATCGTCTCCGGCGAGAAGATTGAGCGCTCTCTGCAAGACACGGTCAGTTCAGTCGATGTCACGACAGCCGAAGACATTGAGCAGTTGAACATTGTTGATCTGGAGGACGTTCTGCGCCGGGTCGGCAATGCTGGTTTCGTCACCACGGGCAGTGGCCGGAACGAGCAATTCACTCTGCGCGGTGTTCAGTCCCAAGGTGTGACGGGCGGAACAAATACGCCGGTTTCGACCCTATACATTGACGGCGCCGTCGTCCCGAACCAAGCGGCCGGTGCGGCCATCTCAAACGCATGGGATGTTGAGCAAGTCGAAGTCCTTCGCGGCGCACAGTCCACCGTTCAAGGCCGTAACTCGCTCATCGGTGCCATTATAGTGAATACAAAAGACCCAACAGATGAGTTCGACTGGGCCGCCCGCGCGACATACGCCAATGAAAATGCCTATGAACTTTCTGGGGCTGTCGGCGGCCCGGTCATAGAAGACCAACTCGCCTTCCGGCTGAGTGGACAATACACTGAAAGCGACGGCTTCATTGAACGGCTCGACGGCTCAAACGGGGATGCGGAAGAGACAACGGTTCTACGCGGTAAGCTCCGCTTTACACCCATGGCCATACCAGCGCTGCAAATTGATCTGACCGGCATCTACTCCGACGAAACGGATGGCCTGGCGCTGGTTGATGCTGCTGATCCCGATGCGCGCATCCAGACCGCGGACGTTTTCACAGTCACGGACCGGGAACTCAATCTATTCTCAGCCAATATAAACTATGAATTGAATAACACGTTCGATCTCGTCTCCCTCACAACATATTCGAAGCTGGAGACCGATGAGGTCGGCGACTTTGACGGTGCCCCTGCCCTACCCGTTCCGTTCACGGCCATTCGAAACGACCAGCGCGAACAGGAAGACCTGCAACAGGAATTCCGCCTCCTGTTCGACACAGAACGCTTCGACGGCCTTGTCGGCGCGCTCTACGCTGAGCGGTCATCTGACGACAATACGCGCACGCAGCAATCTTTCCCGGTGCCCAGCGTGGACTTGCGGGCGCTCGGCCTCGATTCGGTTTACCAGCAAGTCTCAGCCGGCGCTGTCGCACCCTTCATGGGCGCAGCACAGTCATTGGCAGGTGCCCCCGCAGGTGCGCCAATTCTCCTGAACGACCCACTTCTGTTTGGGAACTTTCTACCGATTCAGTCTGATTTTGTGTTCCGACCGGAATTTGAGACTTTCGCTGTGTTCGGGGAAGGCTCCTTCCAAGTCACGCCGCGATTAGAGCTTACAGCAGGCTTCCGTTATGAGCGTGAAGAAGCCGACTATGGCGCTGCTCAGACCAACGTGCTGCTAGAAGCAGGAGACCTCGCTGCGACGGATCTAACAGCACCAAGTCCGGCTTTAATCGCAAGCATTAATACAGCCCTGTTCAACAATTACGTAGAACAGGTTGGACCGGTCTTCGCGCAGCAAATTGCGGACGGGGCGGCACCAGTCATCGCCAGCTTCTACCCACAATTTACGCAGGGTGCCATTCAGCAACTGGCAGGGCCGAACTTCTTCGACCCAATTGAATTGGATGAGAGCCAGAGCTTTGAAGTCTTCCTGCCGAAATTTGTCGGAACGTATGACTTTACCGATCAGGTCTCGCTGTCGTTCAGCGCACAACAGGCCTATCGCCCGGGCGGTATCGGCATTAATCCGGTGCGCGGTTCAGCCTATGTGTTCGACGAAGAGACAAGCTGGAACTATGAGCTTGCCCTGCGTTCCCAATCGGCTGACGGACGCCTCACGGTCAATCTGAACGCCTTCCTGATCGACTGGACAGACCAACAGCTTGAAGTGACTCTGTCACCAACCCCGCAGGATACAGAAGTCGTGAATGCGGGTGAAAGTGAGCTTCTCGGTCTCGAAGCGACGATTGACTATGAAGTCAACGATAACTGGGATGTTTTCGCGTCTGTCGGTTTCCTGACGACGGAAATCACTGCAGACGACCGCCCTGCCGCTATTGCAGACCCAACACAGTCGCTTGTCGGAAATGAGTTCCCGTTCGCACCGCCGCACACAGCGACATTCGGGACAAGCTTCCGTTACCCTTCAGGATGGTCGGGATCTATCGATATCAACTTCATTGGTGAGAGCGAACCTCTTCTGCCGAATGGACAGGGCTTCGGCACGAATGACGCGCGTGAGATCCTCAATGCGCGCCTCGGCTATGACTTTAGCGACAGCGGCAGTGTGTTCGTCTTTGGATCGAATATCTTGGATGAAACCTACGTCGCGAATGCTGCAGCAGCCGGTGGATCTATCGTCGTCGGCGAGCCGCAAGTCTTCGGTGTAGGCCTCTCGCTCAGACGCTAGATTGGGCGCGACATATCATGACACGTTAGAGCGGGTCGGCTATGTTTGGCGGCCCGCTCTCCATTATGGGATCGCGTACACGCTGTTTGCGCTTAGCACGCGCTATATTCGCGAAGACGCGTATCGTATGCCCGCGCTATTCATTGCCGGGTTTGGTCTTGGTGCCTTTTTAGTCCTGTCGTGGAGCTTAAATCAGGCCGCGAAGCGCCGCCGCGCAAGAACGGGTCCCTCTTTTCGCTGGACACGAGCGAACATCACATCGGGGTTGGCCGCCGTCGCGATTATCGTATCGACGGTCATGGCCTTTTTGTTCGAGGACGTGTCGATCTTGCTGGCGCTATTGCTCATGCGGTTGGGCGTCTTGATTCTGGCCCCGGTGATTGACCTCTGTTCCGGCCGACGTCCGACACGCGCAGGCCTGCTTGCGGCTGGCATCTGTGGGACTGGCTGCGCCTTTGGTGGTATCACGGGGACGTTCAGCCCTTTATCTGTCAGCGTGATGGCTGTGCTGAGCGTCTATTTTACGGGCTATATTATCCGCCTCAGCCTGATGACGAAATACGCCAAAATACCGGTTCGCTCAACGCGGGGCGATTGGCTTGTTGCGGAGGTCAAGATCAGCGGCCTCGCCCTGATCTATTTTGCGGTTGCGAGCTTCGTCCGTCAGCTCGTTTTGGATCATCAGGCAGTGATTATTGAGTGGCGCACGATTGGCATCGCGATTATTTGCGGTCTCGCCTACGGGTATGCCTTTGTAAATGGGACACTCATCTATCTCGACTGGCACGAAAATGTTCGGGCTGTCACGATAAACCGGTCTGCCAGTTTACTTGCAGGTGTGGTTGCAAGTTTGGTCGGCTGGGCGTTTTTAGAGATGCCTATGCCGGCAGGTCGAGAATGGGGTCTAGCGGGTTTCATGATTATAGCATTGCTGATCGTAGGAGCAGAGTCATTGAAGTCAGAAGAAAAAAGCCCGCCGCATTAAGCGACGGGCTTCTTATTGTTTGCATTTCTAAACGCTAGAAGCGTGTCTCAAGCTGGATTGAGAAGGTCCGTGGATCGCCGAATTGAGCGAAGCTTGCAACAGGCGGATTTGCAACCGCATCTGCACGTGTTGTTGCGTTCGAGATATTTGGAAATTGCGACAAAACATAGTCTTCGTCCAAGATGTTGTTCCCAGCGAGATAGATTCCAAAATTGTCATTTTCCCAGCCCGCGCGGAAGTTCACCAAAGTGCGGGCATCGATGTCTTGTGTTAGCTGAAAATCATCAGATCTCAAAAAAGCGTCATCGGCATAATTTGCATTGATATTTGCAATCCAGTTTTGACCGGGGCGCCACGTTGCACCAACATTCCATGTCCACTCGGGGGCACCACCAAATTCGTTTCCGGAAAGATCGACTGCGACACCACTCCTAAAGACATTGAACTCATCAAATTCGGTCTTTGCATAGCCAACAGACCCATAAAGATCGAGGTCTTCTGTCGCGTCGAAATAGCCTTCGAGCTCAAAGCCGCGAACGTTGGATGACCCAGCATTTTGAATTTCTGTATCAAAGACATTGTTACTAAGTTGAACGCGAACCTGCTGATCCGTCCAATCAATGTAGAACACGTTCGCATTAAGCGTCACGAGACCGTCCATCCACTGACTACGAAGCGCCAATTCGTAGTTCCACGTGAATTCCTGATCGAAATCGTATGCCTCAGACTGTGCTGCGTTAATAGCTGCACCACCCGAGCGGTATCCACGCTGCACTGTAAAGGAAACGCTGCGGTCATCGTCAAATTCATAACGCGCGCCGAATTTTGGCAAAAAGCCACCAAATTCAGGAGATTCAAATGCGGTGAGCGGAGAGCTCGCGTCAACTGTGCCGGCAATCAGGAACGCATTTACACCTGCGACAACCGGATTAAGCGCCGCGAACGGCGTTCCATCAAACACGTTATTTGGAGGAAGTGGTGTAGCAACGGTCACCAGGGTTTCATTCGTGTTCGACTGTTTTTCTACGTCGTAACGGAAACCACCATAAAGCGTCCATTGGTCATTCAAATTCCAGGTTGAATCGTTGTAAATCGCCCATGTCTCAATCTTCTGGGTGAAATCGCTGGTTGTGTTAATGAACGCATTTTCTGGGTAGGCGTCGGAAACGACTGCCGCAAAAGCTGGAGGGAGGCTAAATGGCGGCGCCTGCAAGAGGAGGCTAAGCCCTATGTCCTGCTCCAGATTGATCGCGCGTTGTCCTTCGTTAAACGAGCGAGGCGTGTCCTCTTCAGAGATGAATCCACCAAAGATGAGTTCGAACTGATCGCTAACGTAAGTCGCGCGTATTTCCTGCTGGAGTGTCTCTCTGATTTCTTCAAAAAAGAGCTCTTCAGGGCTCGTTGGGTCACGATTGACATCAAAGAGAAAACTGTAATTCACTTCGTTCCAGCCCGTCAGCGACGTGATAGACCAATTATCGTTAATCTCATAGTCAACGATGGCGGTTGCTGTATCGACTGTCGTGACATAACGCGTTGGCGTGTCGAGTCCGATTTCTCGAGCTTCTTCTGGGTCATTTGCACTAAGAAGGACGAACGACTCACCGTCGCTTGTTTCTGACGTGCTGGCTGTCAAATTTATCTCAAGCCCAGGGATGGCGTTCGGTTCAATTAATAGCTTACCGCGAAGACTCTCAGTCTCTTGTGGGTCAGAAGGGCGACCCAAGAATGTATTCGTTTCAAAGCCGTCTGACTTCGACCGCTCGCCAGCAAGTCGAAAAGCGACTTGGTCCTCGATAATGGGTCCACCGAAGGCTGCAGCAAGGCTCGCGCGATCCTCTTCCGATGTATAGATTGCCCGTCCTCGGCCCGTCCATTCGTAGGTCGGGTTGGCAGTATTGACAACAATTGCGCCGGCGAGTGAGGCACGACCTTGCAACGTTGACTGTGGGCCGCGCAGAATCTCGATTTGGCTGATATCCCAGATTTCCACGGGTGCGCCAAAGAGCGCCTGACGAGGCAATGCGATGCCATCGAGGTAAACCGTTGCCAAGTTTCCTTGTCCTGCACCAGAAACGCTGGTGCTGTTAATACCGCGTATGACAAAATTCGATCCATCGCGCGTGGTAACGTTCGCAGTGCGCTCAAGCGCATCAACAAGATCAAGGATATTCTCTTCGCGGATGTCGAGGTCTGTGATCACTTCAACAGACGCTTGCGTATCTTGCACACTCCGCTCAATTTTCTGACCAGTTACGACAACTGTTTGCTGACGTGCTTCGCCGTCATCTGTCTCTGTTGTTTCAACATTCTGCGCGTAAGCACCGCTCGCGACCATGATGAGCGCGCCCAAGGCCACGCCTGCTTTAGGCTTAAACATATCGTCTCTCTCCCGAAGAGTTTCCCAACTGCAAATCATTTGCAATGTCGCTTTAGGGCAAAGCTAGGTTTCTGGAAGGAGAAACGACAGACTTAAAGGCTTGTTCATGCCGTCTGTTGCAAAAAAGTCGCAATTGCAGGGCTACGAGGCGAGAAACCATAGAGCAATCATAACAAAGACCATCTGGGCGAGATTGACGATGACCGAGAAGCGATGGCCTCCGTCAAAGCGTTTTTGGGCGGACTGATCACCCGCTTTGGCCTCATCGCGCCATTCATTGAGACGCGGGACGAGCATTTGTCTGACAAGCACTGTCGATATCGCAACCATGGCAAATCCAATGGCGATGATTGGACGGGACACCGAAAAAACAGCCGTCAGGCCGGAGAGGACGATTATGAAGATGTAATAGGCCGGGAAAAGCCGACGCAGGAAGGCCCCGCCGGCGTCCTCATCCAAGGCCTTGAACACGTTTGGAGCGACAACAGACGGGAAGAAAACCATCGCGCCGAACAGCATGCCTGACGTAATGGTGGCTAGACTGGATAAAATATCGTGCATTCTGAGTCTTCCAAAAAACTACGCGTGCTGAGGTAAATGGGATCGGTCCCCTCTGTGACCAGTGATGATTGCAGAACTTTACCCTTGCTGGTCTTGCTGCGGCGCATATATTGATACTGAATATCACTTACAGGTTTGCGTAGTGTCCGTCTGAGCGGGCCCTGCGCACATAGGAGCTTCAATGTCATGACGTTTCGATTTGCACTAATTGGATTCATTTTTTCGACATTCAGCATGTCGCTCTTCGCTCACGCACAGGAACGTGTCGTCTCGCTCGGCGGTGATGTAACGGAAATCATCTACGCGCTCGGTGAAGGTAATCGGATCGCAGCGACAGACACGACGAGTGTCTATCCGCTCAAAGCACTCGCGACCAAAAAGGTTGGCTATGTCAGACAGCTATCGGCTGAAGGCGTTTTGTCGGTTGAGCCCGATCTGATCCTAATTAGTGGTGCGGCCGGGCCAGAGACCGCTCTGGAGCAGATGCGCAGTGTCGGCGTTGAGATTGTGGAGATGGAGACAGCGTATACAATTGAATCCATCATTGAAAAAACTCGCCTCGTCGCAGAAGCTCTCGGCGTTGAGGAAAAAGGCGAAGAGCTCGTCGCGAAAATTGAAGCCGATTGGGCCGATGCGCAGGCCCGGATTGAGGCCCTCGATATTGCCCCGACCGCGCTGTTCTTCTCAACTGTGGGCGATGGGACAGCCATGGCAGCCGGATCAGATACGGCGGCTGACGGTGTGATCAAACTGCTCGGTGGTGACAATATTTTTGATGAGCGCACAGGCTATAAGCCGATTTCGCTAGAAGCCGCTGTAGCCGCTGACCCTGAAATTATTCTGGTCATGAATCACAATGTCGCGCGCGCAGGTGGGCTAGAGAAAATCGTCTCTCATCCAGCGATTTCATTGACGACAGCGGCGACGACGGGAAAAATCTTCGTCATTGATACAGTCCGTGTCATGCAGTTCAGCCCTCGCACCCCTAATGCACTCGCTGATTTGGCCGAGGAAATTGAAGCCTCGCTGAATACGAATGCTGAAGGCTAAAACAGCTCCAATTCAAGCCGTTGCAGCCACCCTTTCTCGGGAGAAAGTCGGCCGCACAGCTTTGCTCGTCAGCGCTGTCCTGGTGGCGATTGGGATTGCGCTTGGTGTTACGGTTGGCGCTTATGACATTACGGTGGTTGAATTCCTCAAAACGCTTTGGGGCCGCCTTACGGGGACACCGCCCGAAGACATTTCCAGAGTCAAAATCGGTGTGATCGAGAATATCCGGGCACCAAGGGTTATGCTCGGCGTCTTTGTCGGCGCGTCTCTCGGGATTGCCGGTGCCGCGATGCAGGGATTTTTCCGCAATCCATTGGCAGACCCTGCCTTGATCGGGGTTTCGACTGGCGCAGCGCTCGCCGCTGTTTCTGTGATCGTCGTCGGTGGAACACTGCTTGCGCCTGTGGTTGCATTGCTTGGGTCTTTCGCCATGCCTTTATTTGCGTTTTTCGGGGCATTTGGCATGGTCGCCTTGATCTATCAGATATCCCTATCGAATGGACGCGTGATTGTTGCGACCATGCTCTTGGCTGGCGTAGCGGCGAACTCGCTCGCGTTTTCCGGGATTGGGTATCTCACGTTTCTCGCCGACGATGCGCAATTGAGGGACCTGACGTTTTGGACTCTTGGGTCGCTTGGGGGTGCTGTTTGGGAACGCGTCCTACCCGCCTGTCTCTTGATGGGCATTTCGATAGCGGGCCTGTTGACCTTAGCGCGACCAATGAATGGCTTGCTCTTGGGGGAAGCTGATGCGCTGAACCTCGGCATTGACGTTGAAAAACTGAAATTCAAGGCCGCGTTCCTGACGGCGCTGGGCGTTGGAGCCGCGACGGCTGTGTGCGGTGTGGTCGGTTTTATTGGTCTGGTCGTGCCGCATTTGGTGCGGTTGGTGACCGGACCGGATCATCGTTACGTTCTGCCTGGATCGGCCCTTCTTGGTGCAGCGCTTATTCTATTTTCAGACCTGTTTGCGCGCACGGCGGTGTCACCCGCAGAGCTGCCCCTTGGCGTGGTCACAGCGGCACTTGGAGCGCCCTTCTTTTTCTGGCTCCTAATCAAAGACAAGATGTCGGGAAGTTATGGATGAGCCTAGAGCTTAAGAATGTCAGCGTCATCCGTGGCGGCCGTGAAATTCTGAGCGATGTTTCAGGGCACGTCGAAGCAGGCCAATTCACCGCTTTTTGCGGGCCGAACGGAGCGGGCAAGACGACCGCTCTGACGGCCGCAACCGGAAGCATGACGCCGGAGCGGGGCGAAGCTTTTCTGGATGGCGATCGGGTTGCATCGGCGTCGCGCGCAGACTTGGCAAAGCGTAGAGCGGTCGTCAGCCAATCGAGCGTTCTGTCTTTCCCATTCCATGTACATGAAGTGGTCGCGATGGGACGCGCGCCGCACTTTGGGCGCTCCAGTGAGACCGCTGATAGTGCAATCGTCGAAGAGGCGCTGGCGGTTATGGAATTGGTGCCGTTCATTGATCGGAATTACCTGACCCTATCGGGTGGAGAGCGCAAACGTGTCGATATTGCCCGTGCCCTGGCTCAAGTTTGGGAAGCCCCCCAGAATGGCAAAACGCGGTGGTTGTTTCTGGATGAGCCGACGAGTGCGCTTGATCTGAAATACCAGATCCTACTGATGCAGCGTCTTGAAGACCTGGCAAAGCAAGGTTGGGGCATTATCGCGGTGCTGCACGATCTACATCTTGTGCGGAAATATGCCGATCAGGTCTGGTTATTTAGAGAAGGAAAGCTGCGCGATCAGGGTGCGGCCAAGGCAGTTCTCTCAAGTGAGAATGTCGAGGCCGCTTACGATCTGGAAACGCCGTATCAGTTCGCAGACGCCGAAGCTTAAGCCGCTAGACGCGCGCTTAGGGCTTCAAATTTTTCAACCTGATCGGTGAGTAGATTCCGTTCTGCATCACGCCGCACGAAGACTTTGAAAATGCTCTCACCATGCTCATCGAAAAACACAACGGATAGGGACCTACGACTGGCAAAGGGACGGTCGAGACAGGCAACCGCTTTAATCGCATCAACGTGCAGGTGTCCGCTAAAGGCCGTTTCGCCTTTGAAGTTGAAGTGATCGCGTCCGATCGTGTAGGTTGGGAATTCCGTTACGATCTCCGCGACCAAGCCGCGGTGCTGAATGATCAGGAAGACCTCCCCCCAAGTATGCAAATCATCGAGGAGGGATGCCGCATCCACGTCTTCGGCAATGACGCGTGTGTCTTCCGGCAGGAGTTTCGCAACCTCAAGCGTTGAGAGGCCGTGATCGCGCGCGACCCATTCGAGGACGCCGCCCCTGCCCTCCGCGAGCAGCGTTCGAACGGTGTCGGCAATGTCGCTCATGCGCTTTCGCTGACAATCTGTTCCATGACGGGCTCAAAGCCTTCGAATTCAGGATGGCCCAGATAGAGCCCTTGATTGCCGCCGGCATTCTTGTGCGCGTCACGGAAGGCCTGTGAATGCGTCCAGCCTCTGAACGATTCAACATCCGCCCAGATTGTATGGGAGGCATAGAGTGTATGATCCTCACGCTCAGGACCTTTCAGAAGGCGAAACTCCTTGAAGCCCGGGACTTTATCAAGGTGGGTTTCACGCGTTTTCCAGACGGTTTCGAACGCCTCTTCCTGACCTTTGGCGATCTTAAAGCGGTTCATAGCAATAAACATGGCATGTGCTCCATTTCACTGAACGCAATATGCCCCATTGCGAAGGGTTATCAAGAACGAAAAGCCCGCGAATTGTGTTGCGAATGACTATCAGTAGGGCTATGCAGGGGCGTGAAAGGACACATAGGAGTCATTATGAGTGTTACACTGAAAACATGGACGAAGCTGGGCCTCGGGTCTGCGCTTGCAGGCGCGACATTGGCGGCCTGCAGTCCGTCAGAGCAAGCCGAAGAACCGGCCGCCGAAGCGGAAGTGACCGAGACGGCGACTGAACCTGAAGCTGAAGTTGTCGAAACTGAGGTTGCAGCCCCCGTTGGCGAGGGTGAAGGCGAAGGCGGTGAGGGCGAAGGCGGTGTTTCCATCTCTGCAGCCAACACTGATCCGGTCGTTTACAATGCAGCGCTCGCCATCACAGAGGCTCACATTATTGCTGCACGTGACGCACATGCCCTCGGCGAAACAGATGCGGCTGCAGAAATGTTTGCCCACCCAGTTTCTGAGGTTCTGTTCGACATGGAAGAGGTTTTCGTCGCGCGCGGCGTTGAGGATTTCAGCGACATGCTGACAGAGGCCTCACTCGCGGTCATCAATGGCGCAGATGCCAATGAAGTTGCCACGAAATCAGATGCGATCATCGCCACGCTTCGCGCGGCTGCTGAAAAAGCACCTGATAATGGTCAGACGCAAACGCAGATCGGGGCGGGCGTTGCCGCTGACCAGATTGAGCGGGCAGCCGACATGTACCTTGTGGCCGCCGGTGATGAAGCTTATGAGCCGTATCTTGATGGCTATGGCTTTTACAAAGCGGGTGAAGCTGCTTTCAATCAAGTCAGTGCTGATCTGGCGACCAGCGATCCGGAATCCGCCACAGCAATCACGGCAGCGCTTGCGCTACTGGGTGAGGCTTATCCGAGCGCAGTGCGTCCGGACAGTCTCGACCAAGATACTGCTGCTTTGACAGTGGCTGCATCAAACGTCGTTCTTGCTGTCGGCAACTAAGACGTTGATCTCTATGATTGGCCGCGCTTGAGTGAAATCAGGCGCGGCTTTTTTCTTGCCGCAGATCACAGTTTCAGGAGCCTGCAATGTACCTTCCAGTCGGTGGCGTTCTTGATGAAGAGCAATTGTCGGAGGCGGAGCGCCTGCTCGGCACTGTGGCGTGGCGCGACGGCAAAGAGACGGCCGGGCGGGTAGCAAAACAGGTCAAGATCAATACACAAGCGGATTTGACCAACCGGACCGGGGTGAAGCTGCGCGACATGCTCCGGGAGGCGATCCTGAAACACCCGGTTTTGCGTGCTGCGGCTTGGCCGAAACTGATGTCGAAAATTCTGGTGAGCAAGACCGGCCCGGGCGGCGGCTATGGCATGCATGTCGACAATGCCTTCATGGGCAGTGGAAACAATCGCGTCAGGACCGATTTGTCTTTCACGCTCTTTCTGTCCGATGAGACGGATTATGAAGGGGGTGAACTGCTCATCGAGCAGGCAGGGACTTCACAGAGCCTGAAACTCCCGAAAGGCGCACTGATCCTGTATCCCTCAACCAGTCTGCATGAAGTCCGACCGGTAACATCTGGAGAGCGGATTGTCTGTGTTGGCTGGATCGAAAGTCTGTTTGCGCGACCCGATGATCGTGAGATGTTGTTCGATCTCGAAAACTTAAGGGCCAGCCTATCGGCAAGACATAATGCGCAATCGGTGGAAATGCTGACTTTGGCAAAGACGATTGCGAATTTGCAACGCCGCTTTTCGACCTAGCTTGACGCTCCATCCCCTTCAGATTTGCGGGCTATGCGGTCCAGAAATTTGAAAACGGTCGGCTGGAACGTCATGAACCAGATCGAGATCAGGGCCGCTAGCGTTGCGATGCCGGTGAACACGACCATGCCGATATCCCATCGAAAGCTTATGACGCACCAGATTAAGCACAAGAATAATAGACTATGACCGATCCGTCTGAACAGGGTGCTCTGATACGGTTGTAGCGCTGCCCCGAACACCGATCTCTGGTGCTTTTGCATAGACGAGCTCAGCAAAATAAAGGCGGGGATCGCCAATACAAAGGCCATGATCCAAGTCATTCTGCAGGTTGTGGCGCGGGCGCCGCTTTCTCAGCTTTGCCGGTCTTGCGGTCAGCCTTGCGTGTATTGGCCTCTTTCCTGGCGGCAATCCGGGCCGCGTAGGCAAATCCGGCTCCAATCACAAGCATCCACAAATCAACGCCAGCAAGCGCCATATCACCGGGACGTCCAGGAAGTGGGAGCGTATTGCCGAGGTGTATTGAGCTCGTCAAAGCGTTCATAACCGGGATGAGCATGAAGATGGCAGCCGCGATTGCGAGCTGCTCGATCCACGCCTTTTGTGGCGGCCGCGCGAGGCTGTGCACGACCATAGCGAGCCAAGTCAGAAACAGCACGTTCAGCTCCATATTGGCGCGTCCTGCAATACCGACCGGGAGTAAGCGGTTTGCATAAAAGTAGGCTGCGATCCCGATCGCAAGGCCGGCAATGACGCCGACATTTATACGCTCGATGACTATGAGATTTCGCTCTGCTGCCTCGCCTTTTCGCAGATTCTGTCGTCGCTTCTTCGTCCATAGGACAAGGCCGGTCGCGATCATGGCGGCGCCAAGAAGACCGGAGACGAAATAGAGTATTCGCAGGACTGGCCCGGCAAATAAGCCTTCATGCAAGCCTTCGAGGACATTGATGACATCTTCGGTGTCTCTAACGTTTCGATTTGTCACGCGTATGACATCGCCGGAAGCGACTTCGAACCCAACAGAAGGGGATCGACGCAGAACCCCATCTTCAATCCGCGCAGCCATAAAGACGCGGGATGTGGCATCGCCCGAGTTGTGTATCGTCGCATAGCTAATGTCTTCCCCAGGCAATTCTGCTTCAAATGCCGCTTTCATCGCTGCAAAATCAATTGGTGGAGCCGGTTCCCCGGCACGTTCAATCTTGGCGCGGCCCGGAAACATCTCCGACTCAATCGTTTTGATCGTGTCGCTGCTCCAGCCATACTGGGCAACGAAAATCGGGATAAAGAACGTCGTCACAACGAGCAGCAGGCCCGAGAACGTGATCATGATCTGAAACGGCAGGCTCATTACGCTGACAATATTGTGGCTGTCGAGCCATGAGCGCTGCCCTTTTCCGAGCCTTAGCGTGAAGAAGTCTTTGAATATCTTCTTGTGCGTGATGATGCCGGAAATGATCGCAGCAAACATAAACATCGTGACCAGACCCGCTATGATCTCACCGATAAAGCGCGGGATATAATGGTAGGTCCAATGCATGCGGTACAGTCGCTGTCCACCTGCTGTCTCACGCGTTTCGGGAGGTGTAGAACCATCCGCCAGTAGAAACATTGAATTTCTGGAAATCTTCCCTTCTTCGTCGCGCTTCGTCGAGAAGACATTGATGTATGGCGAGAAGGATCGGTCATCGGGTAGGAAAATACGATGCTCATCAGCCTCAGGAAGCCCTTCCTCGGCCCGCGCGAGTGCCATATCGAAAAGTGCGACTTGATTGGCATCCGTGACTTCTACTGCCGGCGCCAGTTCCGGCTTCATCCAGCGGTCAATTTCGGTGTCGTAATATCCGGACGACCCCGTCAGGAACATGAAGTACAGCATCCAGCCGAACAGAAGCCCGGTCCAAGTGTGCATCCATGTCATGGATTGGCGTAGCGTTTCCATCAGATAAGACCCCACCGCGTCACGCTAAGGATTAGAGCCGATATGACAGATAGCGCGAGAAGGACATACAGCCCCTTTTGCCAGGTTTTCACGGCAAAGACGTAAATGAAGATCACGACGTAGATCAGGCCCGCGATGAGCAGGCTCAAGAACGTTGCCTCAGCTCTTGGAATGGGCAGGAGGCTCGTAAAAGCGGACGACGATAGTGCTGATGCAATATAACCGAGGAGGGTTGCGTTGATCAGCCGCCCCCATGGCGGGGGCCTGCCACCAGCCTTCTTCTTAGGCTTGGCAGGTTTTGCCTTTGTTTTTTCAGACATGATGACGGCTTCGCTCATACTTGCGAATTAGCGCAAATACGTCTCATTTCCAAGTAGAACTCGTGCGGCATTCTTGCTTTAAAATGAGCTTACCCGACAAGGCGTCCTGCTATGCGATCGAGCGGAACATCACCCATCGAGTCTTCCGAGACAGAGTGTGGATTCAGTCCCTGAAGTCTGACGCTCATTTCAGTCAAAGCAGCGACTTGTTTTATGACCAGGCCATAGTGAGGGTGATCAACCAGAATGATCTCGCCCACTTTATAACGGGTTCTGCGTCTGAACAGTTTCAGTTGCCCATCATGCAGGCGCGGCGACATGCTGTCACCGCGCACATGAGCAATCGTGAAACCGAGCAAGGCTTGCGCCTTAGCCTTTCAGGTCGGGATAGACCACATCCAGTTTCGGCGGATACGGGCATGGCGCGCGGTACGTGTCCACGCCTTTTGTGAGCCAGAACAGTTCGGCAAACTTGTTGACCAGTTCAACCAGTTCGACGGCGTCTTCGCGGTGCACATCCTGTTTACACGCGCTGGCCTTCATCATGATGGAGTGGACGAGCGCGTGAACTTCAGGGTGTTTTTCCTGAAGCGCTGGTTTGAAATAGTCGCCCCAGATAATGCGGATTTCGTGTTTGACCTTTTCGGCTTCTTCTTCCTTTTTCGCAACGTTGCGCGCGTACATGTTGGCCAAGGCAACAGCGTTTTCGCTGCTGGCTTCGTGCATGATGTCCATCAGTCGAACGACTGAAACAGCAGCGATAAGGGCTGGCCCAGTATCGTAGATACCGCAGGGAATGTCACAGTGTGCGCGCGCGTCTTTGATGAGGCCAACACGCTTTGCGAGGTTCAGTATGGAATTTTTCATGAAACGTCTCCTATTCCTGTCGTCGCGCTTAAGCGCTCTTTTTTGTTTTCAAAGCAAAATAAACCGCAGCCCCACCTAAAGCGATGACACTTGCAACGACAAGCGCGACCATCAAGCCGTTTCCGCTGGCCGGAATATCTTCATGGTGAGCAAGAGCGGGAAGCGTGGCGCCCCCTGCACAGATCAAGCTGGTTAGGGTTTTGCGCATCGTTATTACCTTCCTGGTGTCATATGGCGTAAGCCGTTTATTGCCCTGCCCCCAAATGCTTAAGCGTTGGCGGAGGACAACCATTGAATAAGGGTATTAGTCCCGTGTTGGTTCAACTGACAAGGGTAAGATGACGACAAATCCGGTTTTTAGATGCGTCGGCAGTGCTGGGATAAGACTTTAGATGTCGTTTTGAAGAAAGAAGCTGCGACGCACGGTGCAAGGTCTGGGAGGAATGGAGGTTCCAAGCCACCGATGGCAAAGTGTGGCTCGCCAAATGCGCCGCAGCTAAGGTGTTACGTATTGAGAGGTTTAGACCCGGTCGTCTGTAAATCCTCTAACTGCGACTCAAGCCAGTGTTGATGACGCGACAGCTGCTCGACCTGGCCGACCGACTGGTCGCAAGGGTTATTCAAGAGTTCCTGCCTCCAGACTTTGAGGCTTTGGAGTTGCGCGTTGAGCCATACGACAGTGTCCATAATTGAACCTTTCTGACTTACTTGATGCCCTTGTACACATCTGCGAATGCGTTGCAACTACGAATTTGGCTCAATAGACAAATTATCGCACCTGATAATCGTTTTCAGCGCGTTCGCCTTTGATCACAGTGTTTTGAGGCGACGCTTTGTCCGTCTTGCAAGTCATTTGCACACCGTTAAGACGAAGAGGATCGTCACTCTGCAGGATAATTTACCATGGTCTCCAAGCTGTCTTTTGTTCTAATCGCGGTTACATGCGTCGCCGTGCTGCCTGCATGCTCACCCAGTTCAGACGTGGCGGATGCGCGTCAAACCATTGAGGTCACCGAGGCAGATTATGAGCGTGACCGTGCATCTA
Source organism: Pseudomonadota bacterium (assembly GCA_038746145.1). Lineage (GTDB taxonomy): Bacteria > Pseudomonadota > Alphaproteobacteria > Caulobacterales > Hyphomonadaceae > Henriciella. Next base: position 74,469 of record JBCDKW010000003.1, on the reverse strand, counting down.
TTCTTGCGATGGCAGGAAACTACCGCGTCAGGTTCGACTTTATTGAAACCGTCCCCTTTTCCGATGATTATCGGTTGAAGGATCCAAAGGTCTCAGGCGGCTATGAGATGGTCCGGGTTCTCGACGATACGGGCGACTTTATCAGCCTACAGCACACGCTGGTGGTCGGGCCAGAAGACTCTCCCTTTGTGATCAAGCACTGGCGTCAGGACTGGCAGTATGAGCCGGGGCGCGTCCTAATGTTTCTGGGTGGAAACGCCTGGGGATGGGAAGAGGTTTCAAAGGCGGATCGCTCTGGGGCTTGGTCACAGACCGTGTATCAAGTCGATGATGGGCCGCGATATGGGGCTGTCGGACGCTGGACCTATCAAGACGGGCTTGCAGAATGGACACCGCCGCGCGAATGGCGCCCTCTACCACGCCGCGACATGACAACGCGCGATGACTATCACGCGGTCAACGCTGTGAACCGTCATGTGATTACACCGTGGGGCTGGGTTCATGAACAGGACAATACGAAACTGATCCTCTCAAACACGCCGACACCTTTAGTGCGCGAAACTGGTGTTAATACCTATCAGCGCTTTGACGATTTTCCCTATGACAAGGGAGAGGCCTATTGGACCGCCACAGATGACTACTGGCGCTCTGTCCGCGAGGAATGGGCGCGCGTTGCAGACGAGTCTGAGACCTTTGCGATCACCGTTAAAGGGGAAACTGAGGCTGTCTACATGCCGCTTCTACAACTCGCTGACAGCATTCAAACCGGAGAGGTTTCCACAGAAGACGCCCTGACTCAGGCCAGAAGCGTTATAAGTACGCATGTCACATCTGACATTGGTGATCTACAATCGCGGCTACGCACGACAGCGGCTGATGCAAGCGAATACTAAGGCCCTCTCTCGCAGCAGACTTGCATAGACTTCAGTATGACCTTGATAGGATGATTTTCCCATGCTAGGAAATTAATCCTCTATTAAGCATACTGGAAATTAACTATGAGGCATGCAGATATCTGGCGCGGAATTGATCAAATCGCCGAGCATCACAGCATGAGTGTTTCAGCGCTGGCCCGCCTAGCAGGCCTTGATCCGACCTCGTTCAATCGCTCCAAACGACTCGCCAAGGACGGCCGCCCCCGCTGGCCTTCAACCGAAAGCCTGTCACGCGCTTTGTCTGCTGTCGGGATGGGATTTGATGATTTTGCAAAATTCGTTGAAGGGCGGATCAAGATTACCGCGCCTCTGATCGGCTTTGCGCAAGCAGGTTCTGACGGGTTCTTCGATGATGCAGGCTTCCCGGTTGATAATGGATGGGAAGAAGTTCATTTCCCCGGAGGCGATAATGAAGATCGGCTCTATGCCTTGGAAATCAGCGGCGATAGTATGGAGCCGACCTATCGAGCCGGTGACAAGATTATTGTTTCGCCGACAAAGGGTGTTCATGTCGGCGACCGGGTCGTTGCCAAAACCCGCGAGGGCGAAGTGATGGCAAAGACCTTGAAACGGCGGACGGGCACACGCGTGGAACTCGAGTCTTTAAATCAAGAGCACGATCTACGCGTTCTGAAGCCAGGGGATTTAGTGTGGATGGCCCGTATTTTGTGGGTGAGCCAATAACCGGATCGCTATAATCCCTTATCAGATAGACATATCAGGACAAGATTATGGACTGGGACAAGCTTAAATCGTTTCATGCGGCAGCCGAGACAGGCAGCCTAACAGCGGCCGGGCAGCGGCTGAGTATTTCGCAGTCTGCTGTATCGCGCCAGATTGCGGCACTTGAGAGCCATTTGGGTGTCTCTCTCTTTCAACGTCATGCGCGCGGGCTCGTGCTAACCGATGCGGGCCATACATTGCATCGCTCTACTGTTGAGATGTCGATTGCGGCACAGGGGGCAAGCGCGGCTTTGCGTGATCAGCAGGATGTCGCGCAAGGCCGCCTGACCGTGTCCGCCCCGGTTGCGTTTGGATCGACGTGGCTCATCCCGCGTCTGGGCAAGTTTATGGATCAGCATAGCGAGCTGCGCATTGATCTTCGGCTTGATGATGGCGAAGCTTATGATCTTCTGAAGCTGGAAGCTGAATGCGCGATCCGCCTCTGGGCAGCTGACAAGGCCGATCTGATCCAACGTAAGCTTGGTACTGTCGGCACGAGTCTTTACGCCACCCCTGCCTATCTCAGTCAGCACGGGACACTTAATTCACCGGCTGATCTCGATGCGCATCAGATCATTTCCTATGGCGCGATTGCGTCACCAATAGATCAGATGAGTTTTGCGCAACGGGTTGGGCGCGATGACAATGAGCCGCGGAAAGCAACGATTTCAGTCAATAATGTCCCTGCTATGCTGCGCGCTGTCGAGGCTGGTCTTGGGATCGCAGATCTGCCCGACTATATGGCCGGCGCTGTGCCAAACTTGAAAAAGGTCCTGCCGGATCATCGTGGACCAGAATTCGACCTCTACTTTGTCTATCCCAGCGATTTGAAGCGCTCGAAAAGGGTCTCAGCCTTCCGTGATTTCCTGACAAAAGAGATCGAAGCGTTTCGCATTGCGAATAAGTAAGGATTTTCAAACAATGCTCCGCAAAAATGCATATGAAAATTGCGGACTTGCATGTTGAAAATGCAGTCCGTTCTCCCATATGAAACGGGTGTCAGGTCTCGGACACATCCCGATCTTCCTCCGATTGGGCGTTTCCTCCCCCAAACGAGACCAAACTTATAGCCCGGCGCGATTACCCGCAGCCGGGCTTTTTCCTTTATAGTGATCGAAATCAGCACTCTCGAGAAAATATCTATTATTACACCCTTGTAATCGAACAATGTCATACCGATATTCGATAAGAGACAAGGAGGCTGTGAATGAGTGAAAATTTGGTGGAGCGTCTGGCACGTGTCCTCAAATCCGATCTCAGTGACTTCCTGGATATTGAGGGTCAGCCGGAAGATCGGGACGAGCAGAACCTCTCTGACGTCCTGTCTCAACTCAAATCAAAGCTTGGTGAAAAGCTCGCGGTCGCACATCGGCAATCGAAGGTGCTTTCAGACCTCTCAGCAGAACATAGCGCTGTCGCTGAAAAGGCTGAGTTTGCGATTTGGAAGGGTCGGGATGATCTTGCCAGAGCGGCTCTGGCCCGCAAGTTCGATCTATCGAAAGAGATCGGCGACCTTGGTGATCAGCTTGACGAACTGGATGCAGAGACAAAAAAATTGGAAGCTGCAATTGAGGCGATTACGGCCGAGTTGAATGGGACCGCCCCCGACGCACCAAGTCCCAGCACGGCCGACATATTGAAAGAACTAGATACTTTGTTCGCCAGCGAACAGACAGAAAGCAAAAAGACGTAGAGACATGGATATCTTCAACCCTGCCCTCATGCCGTTCACCATCGCCATTATGGCCATGCTGGTCATCATGGTCGCTGAGCTCATCGGCCTCATGTTCGGCGCAGCAATGTCAGACCTTTTGGATGGCGCTTTGCCTGATTTCGATGTCGACATTGACGCTGATGGATTAGACGCGTCAGACTCGCTGGAAGCCGGATTCATTTCCCAGTTCTTTGGCTGGCTGAGTGTCGGAAAAGTTCCCGTGCTTATGTTGTTAGTGATCTTCCTGACAGCCTTCGGACTGATCGGTCTAATTGGGCAATCCACATTGCAAAACGTACTCGGCTTTTATCTGCCGCCCTTCCTGATGGCGCTCCCGGCTTTCGCTGGCGCTATTTTTGCAACGCGATATTGCGGGCTTGGCCTCGCTCGCATCATGCCGAAGGAAGAAACAGATGCGGTTTCGAGCGATACGTTCATCGGTCAAGTTGCTGAAATCATTAGGGGAGAAGCGAAAATTGGCATGCCCGCAGAGGCCAAACTGAAAGATGTCAAAGGGACCACACAATACATTCTGGTGGAACCGGACGAAGGAGACGTGGTCTTCAGGTCGGGCGAGACCGTCTTATTGGTAGAAAAGCATGGCGCAGTGTTCAGGGCGATTGCCAACACGAACAGTGCGCTCGCACGAGAATAAATAGAAGCAGGCAAAGAGGGATAAAAAATGAACTTATTCAATTCACAAGTCTTGGTCGTTGGTGGCGTCGTGCTGCTGGCAATCTTTACCTTACTCATGATCATGGCGCGGCTCTACAAACGCGCCTCGAAAGAAGTGTCTTTTGTTCGGACCGGTTTTGGCGGGCAAAAGGTGATTATGAATGGCGGTGCTCTGATCGCGCCGATCCTGCACGAAGTCATTCCGGTCAATATGAATACGCTTCGCCTCGAAGTACGCCGCAATGCGGAGCAGGCTTTGATCACCAAAGATCGGATGCGGGTTGATGTCACAGCTGAATTCTATGTCCGGGTCCAACCGACGTCTGAAGCAATTGCCAATGCCGCGCAAACGCTTGGCATGCGGACCATGCAGCCGGAAATGCTCAAGGATCTGGTTGAGGGTAAATTCGTCGATGCTCTGCGCGCAGTGGCTGCGGAAATGGCCATGGAAGAATTGCACGAGCAACGCGTGAGCTTTGTTCAGAAAGTGCAGGCTGCCGTGTCAGAAGACATTTTGAAGAACGGGCTTGAGCTGGAGTCGGTGTCCCTCACAGGGCTCGACCAGACCTCGAAAGAGTACTTCAACCCCGATAATGCGTTCGACGCTGAAGGTCTGACCAAACTGACCGAAGAGATCGAGGCCCGTCGCAAGAAGCGCAACGATATTGAGCAAGAGACAGAAGTTCAGATCAAGCGCAAAAATCTCGACGCTGAGCAACAGCGCCTGACGATTGCACGTGATGCTGAATATGCCCGTCTTGAGCAAGCGCGCGAAGTCGAAATTCGCAAAGCAGAACAGGTGGCGCAGATCGCGCAGCAACAGGCGGAGCAGGAACGCCAGGCTGAGCAAGCCAAGATCGCGGCCGCTCAATCCATTACGGAACGCGACATTGAAAAGGTTCGCACCGTTCAGGAAAGGGAAATTGCCAAGCAGCAGGCTGTTGAGGCCGCTGAAGTCGAGAAAGCCAAACAAATTGCGCTGGCTGAGCAAGATCGCGACATTGCCGTTGCTGAAAAATCCCGCGCGAAATCTGAAGCCGATGCGCTCGCTGACCAGGCCCGCGCTGTTGCGGCCAAAGCTGCGGAAGAAGTTGTGACCAGCCGCCAGACAGAAATCGCTGAGCGTGAAAAAGCGATCGAACTGATCGAAGCCCGAAAAGCAGCTGAGCAGCAAGCCATTGCCATTAAAGTTGCGGCTGAAGCTGACAAAATCGCGGCCGGCGACAGCGCTGAAGCTGTGCGGATTGAAGCCGAAGCCAACGCTGCGAGAGAACGGATTACGGCCGAAGGGGCTGCGGACGCAGAACGTTTGCGGGCTGCAGCGCTTGAAGCCATCTACGCTGTGGAAGCGGCCGGTAAGCAGGCGATCAACGAAGCCGCCAACGTCCTATCGGCTGAACAGATTGCAATGCAGATCAAGCAGACCCTGATTGAGGCGCTTCCAGCGATCATCGAACAGCAAGTGAAGCCTATAGAGCAGATTGATGGTATCAAAATCCTGCAGGTCGATGGCCTGATCGGCAATGGCGGTTCAGAGACTGGCGGCACAGTTCCTAATGGAAATGGCGCTGACCAAGTTGTGGATGCCGCCCTCCGCTATCGAGCGCAAGTTCCACTCCTCGATAGCCTCTTGAAAGAGCTCGGCATTGATGGCTCCGACCTCAACGGTCTCGCAAATGGGGCGCTCGACAACGGTAAGGCGAGCTAACGCTGTGATAAGGAATAGGTCGCGGTCCATTTAGTGGGCTGCGGCTGTTCGATCGTGATATCACTCATCAGATGCTGTCAGTAAGATCTTCGGGAACATTGGCCCTCGTGGCGGCAGTCGGTTGGAGGCAGATTGCGAACAAACGCCATCGCGAGCAGAGCGACCTCGCGCCCGGTCAAAATGCCCAATGAACCAGCCCTGTCCTTTGCCGTTTTTCATCCCGGGTTTCTTTCATCTTTGTGATGGAACGCCATCACCTATTCGCATGAGTCTAATGATGAGGTGCTGCTCTCAAGCTCGACCTATTTTACATTGATCATTTCGAGCCGTTTCCAATCATCACAAAGCGGGCAGTCTTTGAATCAGAAACCGGATAAAATTTAGCGAACTCGGTTGACGCTGTCCAAATACAGTTTTCTATTTCTTATGGATTTGGGAGGACATTTTGGCGACGAAGCAGGCGGGTAAGACGCGGGGACAAAAATCTAAAGTGACTAAGGCTAAAACGGCCAAGGCTAAGGCTGCAGGAAAAACGGAACTACTGGATGCGAAGAAGCTGTCCGAAGATATCGGGCAAGTTCGCGACCGTTTCATTCAGAAGTTCGCACAGGTGACGATCTCACTGATGGGCGTACCACGCTATGCGAGCCAACCGATCAGCGATCTTCAACGTCTTATTATGGCGCCCTTGATCCGTTACCGCATTGCGATCGCGATGTTCAAGGGCAAAGAGGACGACAGGCCCGGAGAAATGATGGCGGGCATCGCGATCTGGGCGAGTGTTTCTGATGAGACGGACGCCAGAATTCGCGAGCAGGTCAAAGCTGGCGTCTTCCCCGTTCAGTTGCAAGGCGATGACTGGCGCAGCGGCGATACGCTGTGGCTGCTGGATGTGATTGCGCCCAGCGAGAAACTCGCCGCCGCCGTGATTTCAAATTTCAGCCAGGTGACTAAAGGCGGGCAGATTAACTTGCATCCAATCATCACGAAAATGGTGGACAAGGACTTGCTTGAGAAAATGGGGGCGGAGAAGGTTTCATGAACCGGGCAAAGCTGAACATGTTTGACGTATTTCATCGAGATCTGACACGCGAGCGATCACAGAATTGAGTAGATTTCTGTCATATCTGCCTTCAATGAATTTTGCTCCGATTGCGCCTCGTGATGTGGTGACACAAATCAATAAGACGTATTCGGAACTGCCGTACAAAGCATCAGTTGATGAACCACTTGCGGATGCGCGTTCAACGAGCTTCCTGATAAAATATGGAAGCGTCGACGTGTCTGTCATGATGATTGATCAGCGATTGCCGCGCGAGACCTATTCTGAAGTTCTCGCACTCAATCAGATGTGGCCTCAAGCGAACGAGGCTTTCGAGCGACATACCACCCACTACATCGTCGCAGCGCTCAAAGACACAAATAGCCACTCAACTGCCATAGACGCCGCCTTGGCGGTTACCTGTATTTCGCTTGTTCTCGCGGATATGCGCTCAGCGCTGGGCTTCCTCTTCACTGAAGCGAAAACCGTTCTGCCCATCAACGTCATCCGGTCCGCAACGATTGATATTCCAACCACAAAAAGACTTCCGGCAGAGGTCTGGTCGCAGAGCCTCCTCTTCGGCAATGATCGTGGGAAGATCGGGGTCTCTACGATTGGACTGGCGCCCTTCATAGGACGAGAACTCGAACTGGCGCCGTGTTTCGCAAATCCGACTGAAGCAGTCCAAATCGCAAACGCGATTATCCATTACCTCTTGATGAAAGGGCCCATCATAAAAAACGCCGAGGAGCTGAAATTGCACAATGGTCTGACATTTCGAGCGTCTTTTGTCGACAAAGGCCTAAGAGGCGAGATGCCAATGCTATTGATGGAGGCTTTGTGATGGAGGTTTGGTACTGTGGTAAAGATAACATTTCCAGATACAGATTGCTGATGAATAACGACTGGAGCGATGGATTTGTTAAACTCGCACATGCGCAAGGATACGATCAGTTTCAGCACAAAAGGCCGGGATATTCTCCGAGCGCGCTATTGTTTGAAGGGTATGAAGTAAACCACCCGTACTTGATACCCAGTATCGCCAAACCGCGCTGGCCGAAAACGGCTCGCAAGCGAAACCCAGCTTTTATGTGGGTCGCGTCGACACTCTTCGTGATAGATGAGGTCAGAGACTTCTTCGAAACAGTCGAGCCCGGCACGCACCAGTTTTTTCCGATGAAAATACAATTTCCCGACGGGACGGAAAGTCCTGTGAACTACAACCTCATGAATATACACACCCAAATTGATGCGCTCGATCGGTCTCAATCAACAGCGAAAATCTACAGGCCGGAGCAAGAAAACTGGGCTTGGTCTTGGGGTGTCCCCCGATCGTGTGTGTTCAAAGAATCTGCCGTGAAGGGTCGCTATCTCTGGCGGGAGAAGCGCAGTTTAAACAAATTGTTTGGCTCGGGCGAGTTGGTCGAAGAAATGCGCAAACGCAAGTGCGCGGGTTTGGACCCTGTTGGGCCATGCGTGGTCAATCCGAATAGCTAAAAGTGTGGGGAACAGAAAATGAGTATTGAGCGTGCAGATGGCCTGCCGGTTTTGAAAGGTGAAGCGCCGATGCTGTTTCTAGAGGTCGTGTGATGGAGGTTTGGAATATAGAAATAAAATCGGACATGCAGTATGTCACGAATTTAGAGGGGTTTTCGGAAGCGTTAGAGCCCTTGTGCGCGGCAGAAGACTTCCTTCAAAATCCCGCTCTGGTTAAGCGGACATTCTCTCGTATTTTTAATGAAGGTCACAGGATTAAGCATCCCGAACTCGTTCCGAAGAGGGTCACCTCCTACCACCCGAAAACAGCGCGCAAACGAAATTCCGACATTACACACTTGAACTCTGGCGCATGGGGGGTCAGCAATAAAGTAAGAGATATTGTCGAAGCGTTGGACCCAGACGCTCATCAATTTTTCCCACTCGACATCACCTATAGCGATGGAACGAAGCCGCCCCTTCAATACAGCTTGATGAATGTACACAGAAAAATTGAAGCGGTTGATTTCCAGCGATCGGAAGAAAACGGCATGCAGTTCAAAGAAGTAAACTCTTACCGACCATATCGACAATGGACACCCATGCCAGGGCTTGTATTCAGACGAAGTGTTGTGGAAAATAAACACCTCTGGATGGAACCTGGCACTCCGAGGCTCCGCTTCGCCTCAGGTGAGCTTATTACGGCCTTCCAAAAAGCGAAGGTTACCGGCTTCGGACTTCGCGGACCATTTCCCGTGAGCGTAGCGAGCTAGATTTTTTATAGGGGACACATAATGACAGATAATGAAAGAAAAGATGGAATTCCTTCTTTCGACGAAACGCAGGGAAGTGATCAGAGCCTCACGGAGACGGCTTAATGGCGATTGTAAACCGGAAAATTGATGGCGAATGGCGGACCCTGGATGAAGAAACCGGGGTGTATCTAACCTATGACAGGTTTCGAGCCGGGGATCATATCGCAGCGGACCAATTCATCTTTTTTGAGGATGGTGCGGAAATTATCAGACTCAGTTGTGTCAACAAATTTTCCGAACTGGATCCTGCAACAAGCAACGGGAAGCGCTACAAACACGATTATCAGGCATTCGAGGCACGGTTTTCTAGTCAAGCAAAAAGCTCTGAGTTCCTTGATCAAATGAAAGCTCTTGTCGAGGCTTTTGGTTTTCACTTTGGCGGAGAGAGAACCGGTCGCAGCGAGGAAGAGATGCTTGCAGAACTGATAATTCCCACTCCAATCCGACAACGCATAGACGCGTGGCTGAGAAATGAGACCGAGTGGGTTGCGCCTGATCCAAATTGGGCGCTTCAATTCATTGGTTATCGATCATGGGCCGATAAACAGGACTTCGACGATGATAGCGGCATTTATTGGTGCGATTTCCTCGTCAAATACTCTAATAAGGTCGCCTTTACCATCTCGCTTGTTAGACGGGATATGTGGCCAGATGGTCGTCGCAAACTTGTCACATGGCCGGATACGGTCTTCACAATGAGTGCCAAAAATGTGCAAAAACAGGAGCGGCTTGAACAGGGCGTTGAAATCTCGGAGAAACTTGTTCCAGACGCCAAAGACGTTCTTCTTAGAAACCACGAGCTCGCAGTAGCATCCGAAGCGAAAATCTGGCCACTTCGGTAAGTATCAATCTAAAGTCAAATCGCTCCAACGGGGAATAATATGGAAAGCGACGCAACCTTCGAAAATCTTTTACAAAGCTGGCGAGAACAAGCGAATACTGGAGATGACTCTGTTCCTTCGCTTCGAGAATTTATAAAATCAAATCTAACCAGAGAAGATCTTGATGTCCCAGGAAGATACTGCCAACACTGATACAGAGATACGAATGCGCCACGCCACGCGCCTCTGATCGTCAATGTCTGTTAAAATTCAGTGTAAATACAATGTGCCTCGTCACAATCATCAGCTCTCAGTACAGCAGTATAAGGCGACGACCACACCGACAGAACTGCATTGTAACTGCGATTATATCTGATTTCAGAACATCTTCGCCCGGATATTAGACTTGGAGCTATCTCCGAGTTGAACAATGCCAACCAACCTGACGCACGCCATAATCTCTGCGTCGTCAATAGATATTTGAGACGCGCCAATTTGGGAATTTCCCCGCGAAGCTGGAGTGATATTGATCGCTCCAGCTTCGAGACGATGCTTTGGAACAACGAAACGAGTTAGACATCGCACAGGCACGCCAACCCGCGTATCCTAAGTCATAGATCCGCTGACAATGCTCAACGATGTATGCCAAGAACTCCAGAAATAGTCTTTAATCGAACGTTGCACGCAATTGATTTGTCGTGTCGTTCATCAAAGTTTCGAAGGGATTATTGCTGGTTCCGCCATCAAATTCCAAACCCTGTTCCAGCGCTCTTGCACGTTGCAAAGCAATATTGATGTCTTTGTCAGGATTTATCAGATAGGAGTCCGCTCGACTGTAATACGACAAAGCTTCGATAAAGTTCTCTTCTGTCTCGCGGCAAACACCAAGATTATAGAGCAGTTCCACATTCTCAGGATTAGCCTCCTCCAGCGACGCGTAGATTCCGCAAGCGCGATCAATCCGGCCAGCCTCTGCAAACTTGGCAGCGCCCACAAATGCTTCGCGATCGATCTCAGCGAGCGTTGATGAGTCCGACTTGAGCGCGACATCGACTTTTGCTTCCCATGGAGCAACGTCTTTGCGAATTTCTGTCACGGCGTCATTAATAGCTTTCGAAAGAAGCGCGCTCTCGCTCACCTGTTGTTGCTCATTAAGGCACCATGAATATTCAGAGCTCTTGCTAATTGTCCGACCGTAAACAGTGTTCGAAGTGTCCACATTCACAAGTTTTGGTGAGGCATTTACGCTTGCGACCAGTTTTGTGCACCGTACCTGCCTCGTTTCGCTTTTCTTGCAGAGGGGGAAACCTTGCTCAACGCAAACTTGTCGATTTGCGACATAGGAGCTTCGGTCCACGTCCGCATCGATACTCCCGAAATAGACACCGGAAACCCCGTTTTGTTGACCATAGTCAACGGCGGCCTGTACTTCCGCTGAAGTCCCTCTGAACCCACGCGTTAGACCGGATCGGCTATTTAGAGATTGGCGTTCTTTGACCGTGAAATAGCGCTCACCAGTCGATAGAGTTGCAGATGACAGCTTTGCTTCGAGCCTATTCGCAAATTCCTCACCTGCATCGCCAGTAAAGCCAAGCACGGTAACATCCCGCAGGCTTGAAGCATCAGCATTACGCGCGCTCAGTTCCCTTGTTACAGTCGCGGTTGTCGTCGCGCACGCAGCCATCGCCATTGTGACGACGGTTACCAAAAGCGTATTTTTAAGTGTCATTGGGGGGTCTCCTCTTTCGATTCAGGGCTGTTATTTGACGATCACTCTGTTTTGAGAGCGACCTCTTTGGACGATCAAAACGACCTGTCCTCTTTGATTATACTGTTGGAGAAGGAAGCCTTCCGGGGAAGGGATATCGGCGACGGCGGTCCCGTTAATAGAGCGCACCATGTCACGTTTGAACAGATAGGACGAAAAAGGCGTGCTCGGCTTCACATCTTCTACGATCAGAGACATCCCGCTTTTTCGAAATGAAACGGGAAAATCCGAGGACGGCGGACGCTGGCCAAACTCTGCTACCGCGGCCTTGGTTTCCCGTGCAGTTTTCAAGTCCTCGATTTTCTCTCGCGCAATGCTGCGGTATAAACCATCGGGGAACATGCCGAGATAACGTTCGAAATCGGAAATATTCTGCGACTGCCTAATCCGTTCAAAAGCTTCCTTGTCGAGCTCGACCGTCCTGCGTACGAGGCCGTCATCCGCAGCGGGCACAGCTGTCCTATTCATATAGAAAGGTTCAAGCAAGGAAGAGCTTTCCCATGGGCGCTGGCGCTCATTCGTCTTGATCAAAACCTCTTTTCGGACGCGCGCCATCACATCTACGATCGACGTATTTGGTAGCGCGATATTGTTCATCAGAGCCTCTACAAAGGGGCTGTGCTGTCCTTGACCGTCGTCAGCGACATCGCCCGGCTCCGTGGCATAGGCGACAAGAAAGCCTTGGGTACTATTGCGGAAATTCGACGACGGTTTTGCAAGCCCGCGCGTCACCGCACTCCTCGATGCGTTTGGCACGTCCAGAAATGGATCATCCCGGCAAGCATCGAGAAAGACGAGAACAACCTCTGCGCCTGCACGTCGAAGCTGATCGAAAACCATATTCGCTTCGATTGAGACAAATGGGATTTGGCTACGATCAGACAATCGCGCATCAACTGGCAGGAGGTAGGACTCGTTTTCAAATGAAATCCCGTGTCCTGCAAAAAAGAACAGAGCTGTCGCCGGCTCTTCAGATGCGCGTATCTGAGATGAGAATCCGATAATTCCATCTTCAAATTTTGATTTGGTCAGATCAGTCAGCGTCGTAACTTTAAAGCCCAAGTCTTCCAGATGAGCTTCAAGCGCAAGGACGTCATTACGTGGGTTTTGGAGGTCTGGAACCGATGAATAATCTGAATTCCCGATGAGTAGAGCAAACCGCTCCGCTGCCGCTGTATTTATATTGGTGAGGAGCCAGATCACACCAAGACAGCTAATGAGTTTTACAAATGAGATGACACGAAGAAGAGACATTCTTTACCGCCCAGTTATTCTGTGATCTCGGTCGGCATAGAGATAACACCACCGGCCCTGTCTTGGCGTGTAACCTGGCCAGCAAGGGTCTTTCTTGCGCCGAATATAGCGGTGATAGACACACAGATCACGATCTATCGTGATGCATTTTCGATCGTTACGAAGCGTGCCCGCTGCGCCAATTTCCAAAACGCCGCTCTGATTGACGACACTGCCGCGAACATGGACGTTGACGTCGCCTGTGCCTCTTTTGCCGGTGATCCCGCCGATGAGTGTGGTTGCATCGCCACCATCAGCGATGGTGGTCACGCTGTTTACAGAGACATTAATGTCCCCGCCGCCTGAGGACACTTGCTGGCCTCCACCAACTGGCCTTTCTCGCCGACGATATGGACGTGTGTCACTGACAATCATGTTATTATAGAGGTATGACCCTGCGATCTCGCCGAGCCGTTCGGTCACTTCGCCTGCCGCGACACTTATTGCAGCTGCACCAACGCTGCAGAGCAGGAGTGCTGACCCTAAGCTTAGACCTGCGCAGGCTGCGACCAAACCAGGAATAATGAAAACGTCGACCAGAATATCTAGCGCTGTCGTAACCGCAACTTGAGTTGCACGCTCGTAATCCTGCACCCTGACGCTATCGGAGAATTCATACAGCTTCATGCCGTAATCAATGGCCGTGAAGCCTCGCGAAACGTATTTCGGACGAACCTCTGCGTAACTCAGAAGCGCCTTCTTATTGAGTTCATAATTTATATCAGCAAGGACGCTGCCCGCATCCACTAAATTTTCTGCTACATCCCAAGCCGCGGTTTCCTGTATCCGCGGAGCTTGCGTCGGAGTGCCTGTTGATCCGTCAGGGGATTGCGCATTGGCATATCCGTGAATGCTAACGGCATACAAGACGACTAACGATAAGAGAGACCGCAGGACATGACCGATCACGGTGTTGTCTCCTCAGTTAGGGCGTCCAGCGCCGCAACCATCTGCAGAGGCTGACCGGATGTAGCGTCCCCGAAAACCGTCAAAATGTAGAAACGCCCATTCTGAGGGGACGAAGACAGGATCAGCCACTGTCCGTCTTGCTTGAGCGCAAACGCCGGTATCAAATTGCCGCGATATAATTCCGGCATCTCCAGAGATGTCTCCGCAACTCGCAAGGCGCGGCCCTTGAGCTGATCGGACAAGAATAAGCGATCCCCCATCTCGATCGCTTGCTTTGCCTCTGAAAAGTGCGCTTCAACCCAACCTTCCTGTGAAAGCCTAACAAGTCCCATGAGAATGAGATCGAGGCGTTCAACCAAACGTATTTGTGCGTCTGTTCCACTTTGGCCGGGCAAGCTGGCAATATCTGCAGATGAGGCGGACGGATAGGTTGCTTCGAATGCGGACATGACGGTGCGAGTCCGATCCGGTAGCGCGGTCACAATGCTCTCATTTGCAAGACGCCGTAGCCATCCAGGCAGCGCATGTCCTTTAAGGTCAGACGCGATCAAGTCTTCAGCCCAAAGCACACGAATATCGGTCAGAGTTGGCACAGGACCGCGCGCGTCCCATTGAAGCAGCAGAAAGCCTTCGATCAGGGGATTATAATAGGCGGTGATCGGCGTGGAGGAATACGCATGTGCGATGTGAACCTGCGCGTTTGAAAAGAAGCTCCTCCAAAAAAGCTCTTTGTGTATGTCCGAAAGGTCGGGCAGATCAAAGACCCGTAATTCATCTGGGCGTGCCGCATAGGTCTCCGTTATGCTCATCGGATCCGTGATCCCGAGCGCGCGAACGTTCATGCTGGTCGCAGCGATTTTCACTGCAATCTCTGTCTTGGCGTCTTGCGCCGATCCAAACCATGGAAGCGCGACGAGCATTAAGACAAATGCCGGTACAACTTTAAGAGTGTGACCCAGCCGTACCATACAGATCACCGCACCTTGATTGTGACGGTCTGAATGTCACCATCGAAGTCTTGGTGTTCTTGGATCTGATCGATCAGCCACCACGTGGGATTTTCTTGCCATTCAAGATCCTGATACTCGACCGGAATAGGCTTCGACACACCATAAGCCGAGGCTTGGGCGGAGCAAATGATCTGTTCTTCGCGAGCGCTCTCGGTCTTAATTGCAAAATCACCACCGCGCCCTGGAACGTATACAGTCTCGCCGCCTTTCACGAAATTCCGGCGATCAAAACGATTAGGGAAAATCCGAGCTATGCCTTTACCCGGCACGGACATGAAGCAGTAGATATAGGCATCTTCTGAAACACGCACTGATGCCTGGACGTTTTCCCCTACTCTGTATTCCGGCTTTGACGATGACAGCTTAAGGTCGATCCCTCCAGAAGGGACGACGGATAAAGAGCTCGCTGGGCCAAAGTCGGGCCGGAAAGAGGCATACTCTGACCGAGAAAAACTCACATCGCTGCCACCCGAGATGGCACCATTAATCAGCAGACTGTAATACAGGTCAAAGTCAACTTCACGTGTCGCAATGAGGTCATTCTCGACTTTGTAACGCTGCACGGCACTCATAAATTGGGCGCTGCTGGATGAACTGTCCGGGCCAGGGTCATAGCCAAGCGTTTCTAGACCCGAGCGTGTTAGTTCAAACAGAGTCGGCTGATCGGTATCTTCAAACCAATCCATGGCCTGCCCTCTGATCGTGGGATCGGTCGCCTCGAGGCCAAGGCAACGCCAGTATGGAACGCGCGTGAATTTACCAAGCAGTTCAACAAGCCCGAGTTCTATAAGCGTGCGAACAGATTGGTGGGTACCGTCACTTCGGTCCTGACTGACCTCAATGTAGCCTGAGGCTGTCGGTATAAGGCCCTCCACATCAATGCCATTCCCGGATCTAACAATCGTGATTGTGTTCGAAGATTGCACGCCAGGAAGAATGGTCCGGTCACTGACTTTAGCGATGTGCATATCGACCGCCATGGTCGAGACAAATTGGTCTTGAGCCACACCAAAAGAAAACTCAGGGATCGCGCCGCCGATCCCTTGATTGTCAACCATAACACCGCGGTCAATCTGGGTCACACCGCCGCTCACATAGTATTGTGGAACCGCTGCCGATGTGGACAATTGATTGATATTCTGATCCCCGACATTGAAGTCGATATATTTGAAGGCATTACTTTTCGTTGTCATACGCGAGAACGAAGACACCATCATCCCTCGGATACCAGCCGTGACTTCTCCCGTTTGATCCTTGAATTCACTGGTAATTCTGATGTCGCGTTTTCCGTAAGCGAGCATCAAATCGTCCATACAGCGCAGCGACTGTGTGAAGTTCGTTACCGTTTTCATGGCAGGGCGATCTGGCGCTGCAGCAACCACAGCAGATTGAGGGTCGGGGAGGGTCGATGCGCAGCCTGAAAGCAATGCAAACGCCACCACACAAGACACACCTGAGCCAGTCATTGTAGACATGAAAATCCCCAAAATTATCGATATTTCAGAGTTCTGATCGCGCCGATCAAACCTGTTATCGTTTGCAAATATTATAGATGTCGGTCGTCACGATCGTGGTGACGTCTTGCGTCGACCGTGTTGTTCCAACCAGACCATTTTCGCCAGTGTCATGAGAGAGTGCAGCACTTGGCTCACTCTCTGGATCAACGACACCGCCCGACACAACAGACTGATCACCACCGATAGAAACCGGCGCACAGCCGGTAAAAATTGTGTCGCGTGACAAACCCTCACCTGACCGCTCTTGTTGGATTGTATTGGCCTTTGAAATAGCGCGTTTCATTCCAGCTTCCTGCCCTGCTGAGGCCCCAGTACGCTCGTTCAACTGTTGGCCCCAAGCGGCTCCAAACAAGGCGCCTGAGAATGCTAAAATAATAGTTGCACTGATTGCAGATTTTAACATTTTCAAGCCACCTGATTGTTTGAGTTGCGCGAATAAGTTCGGCTTGTTCAACACGTATTATTGGTGATCGAGCCAATTTGCGTCTCTGCGCAGCCATCCTTGGCTCGTGTACTCACACTTTCTGCATTGACAGCAATGTTGGTGTTGCCCGTGATATCGGCGTTATTGATTGAGCCGATACCTGTTACGGCTACTCCGTCCTCGGCGACCGTGCTGATTTCCTCAGCATTCACTGCAATATTCGTATCACCATTGATTTCTGTATTGCCCGTTATCGATCCGATGCGCGCTATGGCAACTCCTCCTTCCGCAGACGTGTTAATGTCCTCGGCGTTAACGGCGATATTGGTATCGCCATTAATTTCAGGCCCAGAGCCGTCCGGTGATTGAGCGGCAGCTTCAAATGCGGAGGCAGCCCAAATCAAAACGAGTGCAACGATTATTTTATAGAGAAATGTCATCCCCATCTCCTTGTTTAAACTTAAAGTTGAATATAAGGTTAACAAGGTTGTTGTAAACACAAAAACAATTTTAAATTGAGAAAAATTCGATCCTCAATTTTTTTGAGAGGAGAAACAAGGAGTTCTATAATGAGGGGATGCGTCCTTAGCCTTTTAGCCCTGTCGCTTAGCCTTGCGTCATTCGCCCAAAGTCCCAGCGTTGAGGATATGGAGAAACAACTCCAAAACGCACTTGAGGTTAATCGAACACGCGGCCTTACTTTCAATCAAGGCTACGATTTCGAAAGAGATAATGCACGCAGTCGCAGCTTATCTGGTGCAATCAATACGCAAGACACGCGCTCAGCCTTTGTTTACGCAAAACCAGAGCCGTCCGGCACTACGCCTCAAAGCAACGCGGCACGTCCTCCAGCCCCACCAGCAAGCTTGGCTCTCAATGAAAGCCTCGTCTATTTCGATTTTGACTCCCATTCGCTCACGCCAGCGTCTTATGCGACGCTGACCAGACTAGCGACCGCCCTTAAATCCAGCACTCTGGCGTCCGCGACGATTGTGATTGCAGGTCATACAGATTCCAGCGGAGACAAGGCCTATAATGAGGAATTATCGCAGAAACGTGCGGAGTCTGTCCGTACATTCCTGATTGGGGCTGGCATCTCAACGAACAGTGTGCGCGCAGTCGGTTATGGTGAGACACAGCCGAAACTTCCCGACAACCCTACTGCAGACGCTAATCGCCGTGTCGAAATCATCCCCATACCCGGGTAGGCAGGACATGAACCTTTAAGAATAATGGTGCCCGGGGGCGGATTTGAACCACCGACACACGGATTTTCAATCCGTTGTTCTACCCCTGAACTACCCGGGCGAGCCAGTTGGGGAAGCGGTGATGTAACGGCCCCTGCTCTGCTTGTCCAATCCCGATTTCAGCTTTTTGCACTGGCCAGCATCAGATCGCATACAAACTGTTGAGGCGACTAGCGCAAATCATGAAGCGCCAGTCCCTCTTCACATTCTTCTTTCGAGATTTCTTTCATATCTGTAACACGATATTTTAATGCATCTACTTGATAACTGACCCGTCAGTCATATTATCTGTTGCAACGCAGCATTTGCTTGGAATGAAACATGGAAGATACACGAAAAGGCTGGATGATCGGGGCTATACAGCTGGTTTTTGTCATCGCGGTCGTCGCCGTTGCGCTTTTGATTACCAAGAGCCTGTCACCTGATCAGAGCGCAAATGCTTCGGCTGCCCCGCAAGCAAGTTCGGATGCGGCCGTTGATCTCAACGTCATGCAGCCTGTTGCTGAAACATTTACACCGACGATCAAACTGAACGGCGTGATTCAGAGCCAGACCCAAACGAATATCGCGCCCCAAATTGGCGGGCGTGTTGTTTATGTCGGTCCAAGTTTCCGGCCCGGCGCGGAAATCAAGGCCGGCGAATTATTGTTCCGGATTGAACCCGCTGACTATGAGTTGGGCGTGGAACAGGCCCAGGCCAATATCGATAGTGCATCGTCGGATCTAGCCCTTCTCGAAGCTGAAGCCGAGGTTGCCCTGCAAGAGTGGCAGGAACTGTTTCCGGGCCAGCCAATTACGGACCTCGCAGCGAGAAGACCCCAGATTGCGGCAGCTAAGAGTCGATTGGCGAGCGCAGAAGCAGCCAAAAAGACAGCGGCACTCGCACTTAGCCGCACACGCATCATTGCGCCGAGCGACGCGCGGGTTCTCAGCACGCAACTCAATGTCGGACAGGTTGTTGCACCCAATGTCGCGGTCGGGTCGATCTATGCCCTCGACAGCGTCGAAATCAGCGCACCGCTTTCAACCCGCCAGCTTGAAACCTTGCAGCCTGTGATTGATCGCGCCGCTGTTATTCGCCCCAGAGAGCAAAGCGATATTGCCGTCGCAGGCATAGTCAAACGCCAGAATGCAACACTCGATCCGCGGACGCGGCTTGCTTCGGTCTTTATTACACCGGAAACTCTGGCAGGCTTAACCATTGGTGACTTCGCCGATGTGACCCTGCGCGCTGATCCTGTCGAGGACGCGATGAGTATTCCAGCGAGTGCCTTTTTCGGGCGCGATGAGATCTGGGTTGTTGTGGACGGCACTTTGCAGCGGCGTACCCTCATTCGTTTGGGAGAGCGTGGCGAGACCGCGATTGTACGTCGGTTTGATTCAGGCGATGGCGTTGTCAGCCTACCGCCCGTCGAAGGCTATGAGGGGATGAAAGTCTCTGCACGTATGCCGGTTGAAGAGCGCCAGCTTGCCGGGGGCCGTAATGCAGGATGAGGCAGAGGACAAAGCCGACGGCGGCGGCCTGATCGGCTGGTTTATTCGCAACCCTGTTGCCGCCAATCTCCTAATGGTCGTTTTGCTGTTTGGCGGCTTTTTGTCCGCCTCGAGCATGAAATCCCAAGTCTTCCCGACAATTGATCCGGGCATAATTAGCGTTAGCGTGCCCTACCCCGGCGCAACACCGGCTGAGGTTGAAGAAGGCATTACAAGACGCGTTGAAGAAGCGGTCCTTGGCATTGACGGCGTTGATAAAGTCACCTCCGTCGCGTCCGAAAATATTGGGACTGTGACGATTGAAGTCTCTGACTTTGTCGACAAGAAAAAAGTCAAAGACGACGTTGAGACCGCCGTCGAGCAACTCGCCCAGTTTCCGCCTGAAAATGCTGAACGGTTTTCAATCACCGCAGCCGATCCCACTGAACAGGTGGTTACACTTGTCGTTACAGGCAATCAACCACCTCTGGTTCTGCGCAGGGCTGCCGAGACTCTTGAGCGGGACTTGCTCACAGAGGATGGGATCTCGCTTGTCTCACTGTCCGGCGATCGCGACTATGAAATTTCGATTGAGGTCAGCGAGGATACGCTGCGCAATTATGGTTTGAGTTTTGACGAGGTCGCTCAGGCTGTGCGGTCCAGCTCGCTTGATCTGGCGGGTGGCTCCCTAATCACGCAATCCGGCGAGTTCGCTTTAAGAGTAAGCGAGTTACGTGAAACCGGCGATGAGTTCGAAACCATTGTTGTGCGCAACCAAGCGGACGGCTCCCAAATTCTACTTTCAGATGTGGCAAACGTGGTGGATGGATTCACGCGCGAGCAGGTCACGAATACCTATAATGGGCAGCCCGCGATCTTTGTGGACATCTCGCGGGCGCAGGCTGAAGATGTGCTCGGCGTTAAGGAAGCCGTGGATGCTTATCTGGCGACTTACACACCACCCGAAGGCATCGAAATTCTCGAATTCCGGGATCAAACGGCAATTCTGGCTGAGCGACTCAACCTGTTATTGCGCAACGCGCTGATCGGCTTCATTCTTGTGTTTGTCTTTCTGATTTTAATGCTCGATCTCAAACTCGCAGTGTGGGTGTGTATCGGCATTACGACAGCTTTCCTTGGCGGATTCATGCTGTTTGATGCCGCCGGTGTGACGATTACGATGGTGTCGACATTTGGTTTGATTGTCGTGCTGGGCCTCGTCGTCGACGATGCGATCGTGATTGGTGAAAATATCGACGCGCAGCGTGAGGAAGGCTTCGAAGGCAGAGAGGCTGCGATCAGAGGCGTAAGCCAAGTCTTCTCACCTGTGCTTGTCGGCGTGATGACGACGCTTGCCGCGTTTTCACCCCTGCTATTCGTTAGCGGGACCTTCAGTGACATCGCCCGTGCAATCCCAACCGTCGTCATCTGCGTCCTAATTATCTCTTTGGTCGAAGCGTTCTTCATTCTCCCAAGCCACTTATCCCATGCAGGCACTTGGTCTCGCGGGCCGGTCAAGTTTATTCAGTGGCGGGTTGCCAAGCGATTGGGTCAAGTTTCCGATTATATCATTCAACCAGGGGTCAGCTTCCTGGCACGCTGGCGGTATGCCACGGTCGGGGGTGCGGCGGCCTTTGCAATGGTCTGCTTTGGGTTGGCAAGCAGCGGGATCGTGAAATTCGTTTTCTTCCCCTCCATCGAAGGCAACGAAATTTCTGCAACGGTGACCATGCCGGAGGGCACACCTTTTGAGCGCACAGAAGCCGCCGTACGACAATTGGAAAAAGCCGCGATTGCGATTGATCAAGCATCACGCGATGAACGCGGCGAACCGCTCTTCCTTTCGGTGGCCGTAACAGCAGGCGGGCAGACAACACTTGCCAATCCGAATGATGCGGGTGGGTTCTCCCAGATCGAAAACGTTGGACAGGTTCAAATTGAACTCGTCCCGTTTGGTGCGCGGCGAACCGATGCGGCTGAAATTGAGCGTCGCTGGAAAGAAGAGCTCGGCAGGATCCCGGGTATTGAGCGTATCTCTTTTAATGCTGACACGGCAGATTTCGGCAATGATGTCGAATATGAGCTGGCCGCACAGGATGAGAGTGTCCTGATTGATGCTGCGGAAACACTGAAAAGCAGACTGGCATTGGTTGACGGCGTTGAAGAGATTGAAGACAGTTTTGATCTCGGCAAACGCCAACTGATCTTCAAGCTGACAGATGCAGGCCGTGCAGCCGGCCTTCAGCCCGCAGATGTTGCCCGCCAGGTCAGACAGGCTTTCTTTGGGGATGAAGTCCAGCGCATTCAACGCGGACGTGAGGAAGTGCGTGTCTTTGTGCGTTATCCTGAAAGCACGCGGCAAAGCCTTGATGCACTTGAGGAATTTCGCATCCGCCTGCCTGATGGTGGCGAAATTCCATTATACACGGTCGCCGACATTGAAGAGAGCCGCTCCTTTTCATCGATACAGCGTATTGATGGGCGCCAGGTTGTAACGGTCACTGCAGACATTGATGAGGATATTGTTGCGCCTACAGCTGCTAACGAGGAAATTCAGACCGACATTCTTCCTGATCTCGTTGAGCAATATCCCGGTTTGCGATGGACTCAGGCGGGTGCAGGACAGGAACAAACTCAAGACCTCGAGAGCTTGGCACAGGCCTTTCTGATTGTGCTCGTGATTATTTATGCCTTGGTGGCCACGCAGCTGCGTTCCTACTTGCAGCCGATAGCCATCCTGATTTCCATCCCACTTGGCGTCGCGGGGGCTATTCTGGGCCATTACGTGCTTGGATATGCGCTATCCTTCCCGTCTATTTTCGGGATAGTCGCTTTATCCGGTGTTGCCGTGAACGCGTCAGTCGTTCTCATTGACCTTTATAATGTGAAGCGGCGCGAAGGCGTTGAACCTATCGAGGCTATGGCAGAAGCCTCTGCCCGTCGCTTCAGACCGATCTTGCTGACGACGCTTACGACCGCACTGGG
Organism: Pseudomonadota bacterium; assembly: GCA_038746145.1. GTDB lineage: Bacteria > Pseudomonadota > Alphaproteobacteria > Caulobacterales > Hyphomonadaceae > Henriciella. Next base: position 51,934 of record JBCDKW010000003.1, on the reverse strand, counting down.
TCTGGGCCCGCTACTCCTTGAGACAAGCCCGCAAGCGCAATTCCTGATCCCGATGGGTGTGAGCCTTGGTTTCGGTATCGTGATTTCAGGCTTCATGGTGATTTTTGTAACGCCTGCAGTCGCGCTGATCGTTGAAGACTTACGCGTTCTTCCGAGAAAAATCGCCAACCTCACATCTAAAATCCTTGCACTCATCAATAAGGTTGATGAAACGAAGTCTCCTGCCGAGTAGCATCTGATGAGCGAGGTCAAAACTCCAGCCGAAAATCGGCGTGAAGCGCATAAAGAACAGCGTCGCAGTGATATCGTAGACGCTGCGCTGAAAGTGTTTGCACGCGACGGGTTTGCTGTGTCGAGAATGGACACTGTGGCCGAAGAAGCCGGTATCTCCAAAGGGACCCTCTATCTCTATTTTGATAGCAAGGAAGCGCTGTTTGAAGGCATGGTTCGCGGCAAGATGTTACCCCTGCTGGAGCAGCTTCAGTCAGAGGTAATGGCTGCAGGCGACACCCTCTCAGCCGAAGATATGCTGCGCCTGCAAATGCGGTTTTTCTATCGCAATGTCCTGAGCACGGACCGCCGCCATATCATGCGCCTGATCATGGCCGAGGGGCCGAATTTTCCGCATCTGGCAAAGTTCTATTACGACACAGTGCTGTCGCGCGGAAAAGCTGTGTTTACCTCAATCATTAATCACGGGATTGAAAGCGGCGAATTCAGGGACGTGGAAGGCCATGGATTAATGAAAATTGCGATGGCGGGCGGGCTCGTTGCAGCGCTTTGGAAAACGGTCTTCGATCCCTTTGAGCCAATTGATCTCGACGCCTATTGCGAGACCCACATCGACATATTGCTCAGCGGATTAAAAGCCTAGATGCCTTTCATGACGGCGACTGTAGCGTCAGATTGAAACCCATTAAAGTCCGTGGCGAGCGTCTGACCGTACGCACCGAGATTTTGAACTTCGATCCAATCGCCCTCGTCGATATCGGACGGCAGGTTGAACGGGCCCTCCATGACATCAAGGCTGTCACAGGTTGGGCCGAACAGGCGGAAACCTGTTGTTGTGCCGTCTTCCGCTTCGCCTGAAACGCGCCTGACTGGGAATTTCCAGCCGCATTGGGCCGCATCGAACAGAGATCCATAGGAACCGTCATTGATGTAGAGATCTTGGCCTTTGCGAAGCTCAACACGTGTCAGCGTCGACCCGCCTTCCGCGCAGAGCGCACGGCCCGGCTCGCCGATAATGTCTATGTCGCCGAAGTCGTTCGCGCGCAATGCTTGGCGGATCGCTTCAAAATAAGTTGCCATCGGATTTGGCGACAGACCCGGATATGACACCGGAAAGCCACCGCCACAATCCAGGCTATCGATACGAACGCCCGCCTCATCGACGAGTCGCCGGACATAAGCGATCGCGCGTGCATAAGCTTCAACGTCCATGCACTGACTACCCACGTGGAAACACACACCCAATTTCGATGCGAAGGGACGAGCAGCACGCAGGACGTCAACAGCAGTTTCGAAGTCCGCTCCGAATTTCCCAACCAGCGGCATCGCAGAGCCATCACTGGGCACGCTCAATCGAACATGCAGGTTCAGATCCGTCGCACCGCCTGTCTCCTCAATGATCTTGTCGAGTTCAGCCAGACAATCCAGCGACATATGACGCACACCGTTTTCATAGGCGTGCCTGATCGTTTTGCGCGACTTGACCGGGTGCATCAGGTAGAGGTCTCCGCCCGGTGCAATCTGGCGCACAAGATCAATTTCTCGAATGGAGGCAACGTCAAAGTTGCGAATACCAGCACTCCACAGGATGCGCAGAACGGCCGGATGTGGATTGGCTTTTACGGCATACAAGACCTGACCCGGAAAACCTGACAAAAAGGTTTCCGCCGCATCAGCAATCACTTGCGGATAAAGAACATGGATCGCATCGTCCCCGTCATAGGCCGCGATCGCGTCCTCAACAGTCTTGAACGCGGGCAGACCGGATGGCCGATCATAATCCGGGAGTGTCGTGGGTTGCGCCAAGGGCGCATGAGAGTTTTGGGTGAACATGGCGACAAGTCCGGTGGATCATGCTGGTTTAACTGCAGCAAACTAGGGGTCAGACATCGCCTTGCGCGGTGTCCGGTTCAGTTGGATTTGGCGGGCATCCGGCCCGCTACAGCCTGGAAAGTTCAGCCACGGCCGCCATGTAGTCAGCGTCCTTGGCAAAGGTCCCATACAGAAGTGTCGACGTATCAAACGCCACATCGATTTTCTTGATCAAAAGACCGTAAGCGGCCATCGCCTCATAGGCAGTTAGATGGGTCATCCCAGTATCCTCGCAGTGCAAGACCGGGTGTGCCCGGCGTTGGAGTGTGAAGACAGATGGGCTCCCCCGTACTGACGGCACTTTGCCCGTCGTGGTTCGCTTGCTTGTCAAAGGCGCAAATAGGGCTGCGCTGGAACAGGGTCAAGCAATAATTGCGACAAGTGTTTCGTCATCTGCGACATGAAGCAGAATAAATCAGGAAACGGATAAAAAGGGGGTTTTATTTTAACCCGAGCAGGTGCATCTTATAAATAATCCTATGGGATCCAAAGATTTCCCCGATGGTGGCGTGAACAGGCTCTAAATCCCTGCACCCCATCAGACCGGAAAAAGAAGAAGACCGCGATGACACAACCGTCTCAAACCCTGATGACCCGGCTCCGGCCAGCGGCGCAGCAGGATGGCCTGTCTCGCACTCCACCAATTTTCTCTGGCGAGCATGGCCTATTCCCGGTGATGGACCGGGCGCTGGCGCCGCCGGTTCACAAGGTTTTAATTCATGAAAAAGCAAATGCTGATCGACGCGGTCCACCCGGAAGAGACCCGTGTCGCACTGGTCAACGACGGCCGCATTGAAGACTTCGATTTCGAAACCGCAGGAAGCGAACAGCTCCGCGGAAACATCTATCTGGCAAAAGTTACGCGCGTAGAGCCGTCGCTTCAGGCGTGCTTTATCGAGTATGGTGGCAATCGCCACGGCTTTCTGGCCTTCAGCGAAATTCATCCCGACTATTATCAACTCCCGCAAGAGGATCGTGACGCCCTTCTCGAAGAAGCCGCGCGCGAAGCCGAAGAAAACGCGGATGACGATCCGGACGATGATGATGACGCTGACCTGGATGAAGACGAGGACAGCGAAGTAGAGAACTCCGAAGACAAAGCTTCTGACGATGCCGATGAAGACGGAGAGGACGAGGACGAAAGCGACAGCAAAAGCGAGCTGGACGTCATCGACGCAGGGGATGAGACCGACGAGACCTCTGATGAGGATGGCTCGGACGAAGACACATCTGATGACGAAAACGACGATGAGGATGAACCAAAAGCCAAGGGCACACGCGCAGAGCGCCGTCCACGTGCAAAACGCAAAACCCGTAGCGCGTCTCTGACGAAGCGCTACAAAATCCAAGAAGTGATCCGGCGTCGCCAAATCTTGCTGGTTCAGGTCGTTAAAGAAGAGCGCGGTAATAAAGGTGCGGCGCTGACAACCTATCTCTCACTTGCTGGTCGCTACTCCGTTCTGATGCCGAATACACCACGCGGTGGTGGTATCTCTCGCAAAATTCAGAACGGCACTGACCGCAAACGGCTGAAATCCATTATGGATGGGCTCGAAGTGCCGAAAGGCATGGGCCTCATTGTGAGGACGGCTGGTGCCAAGCGGACCAAATCAGAAATCCGTCGTGACTATGATTATCTTCAGAACTTGTGGTCGAAGATCCGGTCAACCACGATGGATTCGGTGGCCCCTGCCCGCATTCATGAAGAAGGGGGACTGGTTCACCGAGCCATGCGGGACATGTTTGATCGCGAGATTGAGGAAGTCATTGTTCAAGGCGACACAGCCTATCGCGAGGCGAAAGACCTCGCCAAAACGCTGATGCCGACCCAAGCGCGCAAGGTGAAACGCTGGACGTCGCCTGCCCCGCTCTTTGTCGCCGAAGGTGTTGAAGAGCAGCTCGATTCTGTTTTCTCCCCCGTCGTGCAGATGAAATCCGGTGGATATCTTGTCATCAATCAGACAGAGGCTCTGGTCGCGATTGACGTGAACTCCGGGCGTTCGACGAAAGAACGCTCGATTGAGCATACGGCGACGCGGACAAATCTGGAAGCGGCTGAGGAAGCCTGCCGTCAGATGCGACTGCGCGATTTGGCCGGCTTGGTCGTGATTGATTTCATCGACATGGATGAGAACAAGAATAACCGCGCCGTCGAAAAGAAGATGAAAGAGTGCCTTAAGCTCGATCGGGCCAGAGTGCAGAACAATCGCATTTCGCAATTCGGCCTGATGGAAATTTCGCGACAAAGACGCCGCGCAGGAGTTTTGCAAGCCACCTCTGAAAAGTGCGTGACGTGCGATGGAACAGGTCGTAGTCGCTCAATCTCATCGGCCGCGCTTCAGCTTTTGCGCGCCATCGAAGCGAGAATTGCAGGCGGCACTTTGCGTGGCTTGAGCGTGACCGCGCCCACAGATGTTGCGCTTTATCTTTTGAATTCCAAACGCGATGAACTGTCCGCGATCGAAGAAGAGGCCGGTTTTTCAATCGCGATCAAATCTGACGCAGATATGATTCCCGGCAGCTTTAACCTTGATGCGGATAAGGATCCAAAGTCACGCCGTCGTCGCAAAAAACCGGACCGTGAGCAGTTCCTCCAAGGCGACGAGGATGATCATCTCCTCCCAACCGATGATGAAGATGAAGAAGACGAGATTGTCTCTGAAGACGGCGACAGTGCCTCTGCGTCTAGCGACGACGGCTCGGACGATTCTGAAGACAGTGGACGTCGCAAACGCCGCCGTAGAGGCCGCAGAGGCGGGCGCAGACGCCGCCGCGACTCTGATCAGATTGATGTTGGTGCGCCGCCTGCCGATGGTGGTGCATTGCTGGATGGTCTGTCGCTGAGTCTCGATACGATGCTGGGCGATGAGCCCCCTACCCTGCCTGAAGCCGCTGAAGGCGGTTTGAAAGCCAGCGTGGTGTCCTTGCCGATGGCGCGCAAGTCAGGCGAAAAGCCTGAGGCTGATGGAAATGCTGAAACAAGCTCAGAGGATAATCAGTCTTCTGAAGAGGAGACCAAACCAAAACGTCGCCGACGCAGACGCCGCCGTGGACGAGGTGATCAGTCCTCTGAAGCTGGGTCTGAGGCTAGTGAGGCTGAAAGCACCGAGGCAGGTGATAAGCCTGTCGAGCCGGAAACGCCGATCGACGAGAGTACGGAAATCCTGAGCGTTGTCGAAGACGAAGCGCCATCCGAAGATCAGACTCCTGAGGCCGTATCCGACACTCCGAATAGCTCTGCTGAGTCAGAGGACCCTGCGCCTGCTGAACCGGTTGAGATCAAGGCGGAACCTGCTGAACCAGTGGAAGCGCCTATCACGACAGAGCCAGTTCTCGAAACGGAGCCGCCTAAGAAAAAGAAACGCGGTTGGTGGTCTCGCGGCTAAGTGACGACGTCGTGTCCGTATAGCCAGTCCTGGCGGGCCATGATTGCTCCGGGAGCAAATCGGCCCGCCATCCACATCGGGCCGTAAGTTGCTAGGCGAATTATACCGCTGCGATGATGGAACAGATTCGCATTGCCGCGCGAAACCGATTGTACGCGGCTGGCGCGGGGTTTTCGCTCGGCTTCGTAGTTTTTGAGCACGTCTTCAGTCGGGTTTTGGGTCATTACATTTCTTGCGAGGACAAAGGCATCTTCGATGGCCTGGCCTGCGCCCTGGGCCATGAAGGGTAGCATTGGATGCGCCGCATCGCCCATGATCGCGACACGACCATCCGTCCATTTTGACAGAGGTGCGCGATCGAACAGACCCCATCTGAACAAGCGCGGTGCCGCCTCTATCAAAGACTGAACCACAGGGTGCCAATCTGCAAAATCGGCAAGCGCTTCGGCTTTATTACCCTCCTCGCTCCAACTCTCGCTCTGCCAGTCAGAGCGCTCAACGACACCGACGAAATTCGCGAGCTGTCCGCCGCGCAATCGATAGCTGACCGCATGTTTGCCACGCCCCAGCCAGATTGTGGCATTAGGGTCGGGCGCATGACGCCCTAAGAGATCAATTGGAACTGTGCAGCGCCAAGCTGTATTTCCGGTAAATCGCGGTTCCTCCGGGCCAAGCATTTGAGTGCGGATGGTGGAGTGTATGCCATCGGCTCCGATCAGCAGATCGCTATCCAGTGTTTTCCCGGACACCAGCTTAAGCGTAACAGTATCACCGTCCTGCTGATAGCTTGCAGCGCTATCACCGGTCATCAAACTAACGCGTGGTTCAGTTCCCAGCGCTGTGAAAAGACGCTCAATCAAATCCGCGCGATGGATATGCAGATAAGGCGCACCCCATCGCTGTTGGGCTGCGTTTCGATGCGCAAGTGGGAATTTGAAGATCTGCTGCCCGCTTTCGCCCATTCGCATTTCTGCAAATTCGGGCGCGAACCCGCTTGAGGCGAGTTGTTCCTCCAAGCCGAGCCAGCGCATGACCTTCATCGCATTCGGACTGAGCTGCAGGCCTGCGCCAACTTCACCGAACGTTTCAGCTTGCTCAACAACAGTCACCTCAGCGCCGCGACGCGCAAAGCAGAGCGCTGTCGTCAGCCCCGCAATTCCGCCGCCAGCGATGAGGATTTTCATACGATCACCAGATACAAAAACACCGACAGAGCGGTACGCGTCTGCCGGTGTGTGTCAATTCGTGATTGAGCAGAGGCGACTAGATGTCGTCCTTTGGCTCAAGGATCTGGCGACCACGGTACATGCCTGTTTTCAGGTCAATGTGGTGCGGACGGCGCAGTTCGCCTGAGTCTTGGTCTTCGATAAATGTATTGCCTTTCAGGCGGTCATGAGCGCGGCGCATGCCTCGCTTGGACGGGGTCGTTTTTCGCTTAGGGACAGCCATGTTTGTGTTCCGATAAGTTGGTCAGGGCCGCTGCCCCGTTAAGATCAAACCGCGCTCATACCGGAGGGCGATGCGTAGGGCAAGAGGCAGAGTGAAGTGGAGCGGGTTAAGGTGCGCGCAGGCTCTTTGATCCCCGCCTTGAGCGGCTTTGCCGCAGCGGGGATAAGCGGGTTGAGTTATTTGCTACTGCGCTGACACGCTTTGCGTGACGCAGTGAAAGCGGGTTCCGGTCTGGCTTCACCAGCCCATGAACCGAGCCGCGGGCGCTTTGTCTCCTGATTTGAATTTCGCGCAGCCGGGCTTGGCTTCACGCGCGGGTGCGGGAAGGTGGGGTAGTTTGATGTTGGTGAGTTTGGGATTTGCCCTCCGGGGCTTCTGCCGTTTCATTTGGTCCACTGGACCAAATGATCGCTGGGCGACCACTCCAGAAGCCCCCTCCGACCCAGCCTTTGGCTGGCCCACCTCCCCCAAGTCTGGGGGAGGAAATCCTGCTTCGGATTAGATTAGGCTCTGAACTTTCCTCCCCCATTCTTGGGGGAGGTGCCCGAAGGGCGGAGGGGGCTGGTGCTGTTATGAACTATCATCAATCGCGGGCGCAGGCGTGAAGTCTTTGCCCCAGCTGATGTAGACGATGCGCTCTCCGCATTCCATGAAGCGGGGCGTCCAGTATTGGATCGCATTCAGATGCGCTTCGCCGCTTGTGTCATGCATCGGGGTCCAGTGATCGAGATAGCTCTGGCGCTGTTGGTGCAGCCAGACGTTGAGGTCTGATCTGTCTGGGGCGAGGTAGATCACGACGCGGCCGTCTGCATCTATTTGGTAAAATCCGTCCTGGTCGGTTTTACGCACATGGGCGCGCAGGCGGATGAGTTGCCACCAGACGTAGGGCCAGAGCCAGACGGGGACGTGGGCCCAGTCGCGGGGGTTGATGCGGATTTGCATATTGGAGGGGAGTATACGGCAGGTTCAGGAGGGGTGGATAGATTTCCCGATTCTCAATGCTGACGGGGCTGAAAGTGTGGATAGAGCGGTGTTTTGTCATGCTTTCTAACGCTGATCGTTAGCACGAATTCGACTGTGGAAAAATTCTAGTCTAGAAGATTTAGAGTCGTTTAATGATATGGAGTTCGATGTGAATGGTGAAACGTGCCCGCGCACACGCTGAACACACGGCCAAACAATTTAATGCAGCTCGTGTAATCAACGGCCCACTCGGTTTCTGGCGCTGGTTAGAAATTCTTGGTTTTGTGATAGCAGTCGCTGCGGCGATTATAGGCGCTTGGTCAGCTTGGCTCGCTCAAAACGGTTTAGCCGAAGATCGAAAACGGTGGGTAGATGTCGAGTATCCTGCCATCCAAGAAGAGCGTGAACTCAGCGCTATCCGAATGCTGTCAGATGATCAGTACGGTGCAATCGGCAAGAATAAATCGATAGAGTTCTTGCTAAGTCAGGGTATTACAAACTTCAGCGTCACAGGTAGATGCCAAAATAATCCATTAGAAGGATATAATGAGAGATACAGGTCAAGTTGTCAGGATCTTTTGAGGATTTGGGTAGATTTCGATTTGAATGGACCTGCTCCAAGAGCGGGATTTGAATATGCAAATTGGGAAGGCTTGCATTTCTATGAAAACGACTTGAGTTCGATAGATGGCTTTAGATCCACAACAATAGACGATGTAATATTCGAATTCACCAAATTTTGGCTTGTTTCATTTGAAAATAGTCAACTTACTAGGGTTGGTTTTTACGGCACTAAATGTCCATGGGGAATGCTTTTTAGAAACACAAAACTTAAAAATGTTGTTTTCTCGAGAGGTGAAATCGCTAGTTTCGACTTCAGTGGTGCTTATCTAGAAAGCGTGCAATTTCAGGAACAGGACCTCTCCGAAGCTAACTTCACCGACGCAATATTTGACGGCATATATTTTTGCGACGTCCTTAAGCTAGGCTTGGGAGAATGCTCTATTGGGTTGACGAGAGAGCAAATTGAGAGCGCATACTCCGACCCTGCTAAATGGAACCCCGATGTGCTACCGCCCTACTTAAAAATTGGTCCCAAAGAGAGCTGGCCTAAGCCAAAACCATGCCGACCTTATGGGGAGGACAGCCCCAAGTGCTTAACTAAGGAAGATCAAATTCTCAAAATTACTAGATGACAATCCGTTGCATCATGATCTGTACGAACTTCAATCCGACACTTGTTATATAATGTAGAACAAATGCGCTTTTCGCTACACCAGTCTGCTCTGGGTCACCGCTGCGCCGATAAAGCTTGCGAACAGTGGGTGGGGTTCGAAAGGTCGCGATTTGAGTTCGGGGTGATATTGCACCGCGATGAACCAAGGGTGATCCGCGAGTTCGATGATTTCCGGCAGAACGCCGTCCGGCGACATGCCTGAAAAGACGACGCCTTTATCTTCTAAACGCGAGACATAGTCCGTGTTGACTTCATAGCGGTGGCGGTGGCGCTCTGAAATGTCCAGGGTGCCGTAAATGTCTGCGACTTTGGAGCCTTCCTTGAGACGGGCGGGATAGGCGCCGAGACGCATTGTGCCGCCCATGTCGGTGTCCTCATCGCGGGTGACTTTTTCGTTGCCTTTGGTCCATTCTGACATCAGGCCGACGATGGGCTCATTTGTTGGACCGAATTCGGTTGTGGCCGCATCTTTTATTCCGGCAAGGTTCTGCGCTGCCTCAACGACGGAGAGCTGCATGCCGTAACAGATACCGAAGCACGGGACCTTGCGCTCGCGGGCGAACCGGGCCGCTCGCATTTTTCCCCGAGCGCCGCGTTCCCCGAAGCCTCCGGGAAGGATTATGCCATTGATGCCTTCGAGAACCTCGATAGGCGCGGCGTCTTCATCGAAGGCTTCTGAATTGATCAGCTCAATGTTGACTTTGACATTGTTGGCGAGGCCGCCATGGGTCAGCGCCTCAACGACGGATTTGTAGGCGTCTGGCACATCCACATATTTGCCGACGAGGCCGATATTCACTTCGCCATCAGGGTTATGGACGCGCCGTGAGGTTTCATCCCAGCGCGACAGGTTTGGCTCCGGCGCGTCTGTAATGCCGAAATGGTGGAGGAGTTCGCTATCCAAACCTTCGTCATGATAGGCGGCGGGAACGTCATAGATGTGGCCGACATCGCGAGCCTCAATCACACTGCTTGGGCGGACATTACAGAAGCTGGCAATCTTGCCTTTTTCGGTTTCCGGGATTGGGCGATCACAGCGACAGAGCAGGATTTGAGGCTGAATGCCAATCGAACGCAATTCCTTGACCGAGTGCTGGGTCGGTTTGGTTTTCATCTCGCCTGCGGCCGGGATGTAAGGCAGCAGGGTCAGGTGGACGAAGCAGGCGCGGCTTGGGCCCAATTCCTGCCCAAGCTGGCGAATGGCTTCGAAGAAAGGCAGGCCTTCAATATCGCCGACGGTACCGCCGATCTCGCAGAGGACGAAATCAACGCCCTCGCCCGCATCTGACAGGACGAAGTCTTTGATCTCATTTGTGACGTGCGGGATGACCTGAATCGTGGCGCCAAGATAATCACCGCGGCGCTCTTTCTCGATAATGGTCGAGTAGATGCGACCGGTTGTGATATTGTCAGACTGACGGGCGGAGACGCCGGTGAAGCGCTCATAGTGGCCGAGATCGAGATCGGTTTCTGCGCCGTCATCTGTTACAAAGACTTCCCCGTGCTGACGTGGGCTCATCGTGCCAGGATCAACGTTAAGATAAGGATCGAGTTTTCTGAGACGGACTTTATAGCCACGGGCTTGCAGGAGGGCGCCAAGCGCAGCGGACGCAATACCTTTGCCCAATGAGGACACCACGCCGCCAGTGATGAAAATATAGCGAGTCATGGGAGTGTTGTGTCGTCCGATTCGCGTGAGTGCAGTAGCGGCGTTGTCGATTTTACTGTGGAGGACTGTCTTCGGTGTCTTCTTCTGTGAGAGGATCGGAGATCAGAGGGTCACTGGCAAGTGGATCGCTCAGGGACCCGTCGGTGAGTGGATCACTCGGTACGGGTTCATTGGGCGCAGGATCAGACGTCAGAGGATCGCTAGGTTCTAACAGGTCACCCATCGCAGTTGGATCGAGACCTGTGGCGGACTCTTGTGTCGCTGTGCCCTCTCCAGCGCTTGCAGGCGCTGTTGCCGTTGGATTGTTACGGGTTGCCATAGTGGTCAGTGTCAGGCTGGTGATGAAAAAGATCGCACCGAAAATGACGGTCGTTCGTATCAGCGCGCCTTTAACGCCCTGCCCACTCATGAGGCCACCGCCGCCTCCGCCGCCACCACCGCCAATGCCGAGCGCGCCACCTTCTGAGCGCTGCATCAGAACGACTGTGGTTAAGATAACCGCCGCCAGAATGTGGATGACGAGGATGACATTGGTCATGCGGGCAAGTCCCTGAAAATCAATCTGTGCGGATTAGGCCGTCTTGGCGCGTCCGCCAACCCCTGTGGGTCAGTGTTTTACTCTGCAGCTGCGTAGATGGCCATGAAGTCATCTGCCTTCAAGCTCGCACCGCCGATCAGACCGCCATTGACGTGCGGCACGGTGAGGATGTCTGCGGCATTGCCCGGTTTCATCGACCCGCCATAGAGAATGGGCGTGTTCGCACCTGTGTCACCGAAACGGGTTATCAGAAGGCTGCGGATATGGGCGTGGACTTCGCCGATCTGATCCGGTGTGGCGACTTCACCGGTGCCGATAGCCCAGATGGGCTCATACGCGACAACAAAGGCTTTGCCTTGTAAGCTGTCGGGCAGTGAGGTTGCGAGTTGGCCGGAGACAAAGTCGAGCGTTGATCCCGCTTTGCGGGTTTCCAGCGTCTCACCGCAGCAGATGATTGGCGTTAGGCCTGCGCGCAGAGCTGCCTCAGCTTGTGCTGCTATATCAGCATCGGTCTCATTATGGTCCTGACGGCGTTCCGAATGGCCGACGATGACATAGGATGCACCCGCGTCTGCGAGCATTTCCGCGGAGATGTCACCGGTGTGCGCGCCTTTTTCAGACGCGTGACAGGACTGACCACCGACATTCAGGCGATCGCCAGCGCGCGCCGCCATCGGAGCGATGAGCGTGGCCGGCGGGCAGAGCAGACAGTCGGCTTTATCGTCCATCCCACTGAGTTTCTGATTGATCGCGTCAATCTCTGACAGGCTCTGTTTCAGCCCATTCATTTTCCAATTTCCTGCGATGAGTGGTCTAACCATGTGACGCCCCGTCTTGAACAAGTTTGCGCGCTCGCCTAGCAAGCATTTGAAAGAGAAACAACTCACCTGCGGGAGCCGCGACCGAATATGCTGACCCTATTGCGTAATATGCTTCGCTCGAAACTGGGCCTTTTGGTCTTTGCGCTGATCATCGTGGCAATGGCAGGTTGGGGCATGACCGACGTGTTTAGCGGCAATCTCGGCAATAATCTTGCGGTGGCTGGCAAGCGGACCCTGACCGATGGACAATTTGATTCGGTGGTCGAACGCGAATTGCGCACGATGGAAGATGACAATGGTCGCTCGCTGACCAAGGAGCAGGCGCTCGATCAGGGATTGATTGATCAGATTTACAATCGGGAACGGTTCCGTATTGCTTTGCGGGCCTATGGTGACAAGCTCGGCATCACGGCGACGCCGGATGCTGTGCAGCAAAGTATCGAGGAAAACCCAGCGTTTTCCGACACAACTGGCCTGTTTGATTCCCAGCTCTATCTCGCGCTTCTTCGCGACAATGGGTATTCTGAGCGCAGCTTTCAGGACACGATTGAACGCGACTTCACGATTAATCGCCTGCAGGGGATGCCATCGGCGGGTCTGAAGGTGCCGAATGCCCTCGCGCGCATCGAGGCATCCTACAATGGTGAACTCCGCTCAGCGAGTTGGTTCACGCTTCGCGAAGATATGCTGCCTGAAATAGGCGAACCAACCGAAGAAGAGTTGCGCACACTTTATGAGGAGCGTGGCGACAGCCTACGAGAACCTGAACGTCGTCAGATTACCTTAATCCGCATGTCAGTGGATGACTTCACAGGTAGCGCGGCGACCGGTTTTGAAGAAGATGACCTGATCGGGTTCTATGAGGCCTATCGTGTTGAACGCTACACCGGGCCGGATACACGCGTGATCGCAGAGTTTCAGTTCCCAAGCGAGGACGATGCCCGTGCAGCTCTGGGTCAGATCGCAGGTGGATCGAGCGCAGACCAGCTAACGGGGCTGTTGTCCTCAAATATCAGAGCGACACAAAAAACGGGGATTACTGATGCCGCCTTTGCAGAACGCGTATTCAGCCGCGGCGCTGGGACCCAATCGATCCATGGGCCTGTTCTGATCAATGGCGCATGGGTCATCGTGCAAATTCAGGAAATCATCGAGGGCGATGCGATCCCCTATGAGGAGGTCCGCGATAGCATTGTGGATGAGTTGGCACGTGATCAGGGGATCAATTCATTTTATCAAGCGCTGCCTCGATTTGATGACCTGATAGGCGCAGGTTCAACGCTGGAAGAGATCGGGCTTGATCTCGGTGTTCCGGTATTCACCTTTGCCCCTGTTGATAATCGCGGTGTGTCCGAAGGCGGGGCGTTCTTTAGTCCATTGGCGGAAAACCCTGAACTGCTGCGTCAGGCCTTCACGCGTCCGGTTGGGCGCACGACGGAACGCTTTGGCGATCAAGAAACAACCTGGATGGCCCGTGTCGACAGCATTATCCCGGAGCGCATGCCGGAGTTTGAGGAGGTCAGAGACCGTCTCGCGGTCGCTTGGCGTCTGCAGAAGCAAGCAGATCAAATCCAGACCACTGCAGGCGAGATCAAAACACGGATCGAGAATGGTGAGTCATCGCTATCTGAAGAAGCCGCGCGGTTCGGAACCGTTCTGGAAAGCAATGCCCGCCCGCTCTCGCGGACAAACCCGCAGGCGAATTTGCCAAGACAGCTCATCAATGGCTTGTTTGAAGCGCGAGGTGAAGGCGAAGTCATCGTCGGTCCCGGCCTGCCCGGTCAGAATATTGTTCTGCAAATCACTGTGATTGATCGTCCGGCGACAGAGACGCTCGACATTCTGGCAGAGACGACAGCGGCTGGTCTGTTAGATCCGCTGGCAAGCGATTTGTTCGAGGCTTTCTTTCTCGAAATTCAGACCGAGACCAAACTTGAGACGAATGATGCCGCGCTCGCGGGCTATAAGCGTGGCATTCAGGTCATAGAATAGGCGTCTGACATGACTGAGACACGCGCGCAGGATCGTCTGATCGTCAGGCGCAGACCCGGCGACATTGAAACCCCGGTCAGCGCTATGATGAAGCTTGGCTCTGACACGCCCGGGACATTCCTGTTTGAGTCGATCCATGGCGGTGAGCGACTGGGCCGATATTCCTTTATCGGGCTAGCGCCGCGTCGGTGGATGCGGGTTTTGGACGGGGTTGGACAGATTAGCGATAATATCGCTTTTGTCGAAGCAACGACGCTGGACACGGCGCCCCGTGATGCATTGCGAGCGTTTGCCGAGGCGGCGCGTTCGGATGTGCCGGAGGGGGAGACAGACCTGCCACCGATGGCGAGCGGGGCATTCGGCTATATCGGCTATGATTTCATCCAGCACATTGAGCCGGTCGAGATCACAAAGCCGGACACGCTAGATGTGCCTGAAGCCCTTTTAGTCGTGCCCGGTGTGGTCCTGATTTTCGATCATCTGTATCAGGAATTGCTGTTAATCGGGCGCTATAGCGACGGCGAAGAAACGCACGTGAACGCCCTGCTCGATAATGTTGAGACGGCGCTGGAAGCCCCCCTGCCCTTGAGCCCGCGCGATGGCGAAGCCGAGGATCTGGCGTTCACGTCCAATACGACCAAGGATCAGTATTTCGACATGGTCGAGCAGGCGCGAACCTACATTAAGGCGGGTGACATTTTTCAGGTTGTGCCGAGCCAACGCTTTAGCGCACCTTATGAGCGCAAATCGATCAGTTTCTATCGCGCGCTGCGGCGGCTGAACCCGTCTGCGTTTATGTTCCATATGAATCTTGGCGATGTTCGCCTTGTTGGATCGAGCCCGGAGATTTTGGTTCGGGTTCGCGATGGACGCGTTGCGATCCGCCCGATTGCGGGTACGCGGCCCCGTTCTGGGGATCCTGTTGTGGATGCGGAGCGCAAAGCCGACTTGTTGGCGGACCAGAAAGAGATGGCGGAGCACCTGATGCTGCTCGATCTTGGTCGAAATGATGTGGGACGCGTCGCCGCCTATGGCAGCGTCGAGGTGACAGAAAGTTTCATTGTCGAGCGGTACTCTCACGTGATGCACATTGTTAGCCATGTTGAGGGCGATCTGCGTGAGGGTTTGGATGCCGTGGATGCCTTACTGGCGGGACTACCCGCCGGAACAGTGTCCGGCGCGCCGAAAATCCGGGCGATGCAGATCATTGACGAGTTGGAGCAGAATGCGCGCGGCATTTACGGCGGCGCGATTGGCTATTTCGGCTGGAATGGCGATATGGACACGTGTATCGCCCTGCGCACGGCGGTCTTGAAAGATGGTGAGCTTCACATTCAGGCTGGTGGCGGCGTCGTGCTGGATTCCAACCCGCAATACGAATTTGATGAGACCGTGCATAAAGCAAATGCGCTTAAGAAGGCCGCTGCATTGGCGGCCGCCTATGAGTTTGACCAATGAACAAGACCATCCTCGTCATCGATAATTATGACAGCTTTACCTGGAACCTTGTCCACTATCTGGAAGAGATCGGTGCTGGCACGGAAGTTGTGCGCAATGATGAAGTGAGCGTGAGCGAAGCGCTTGAGCGCGGCGCAGATGGGATCGTCCTCTCTCCGGGGCCGTGCACGCCGAATGAAGCTGGGATTTGCGTTGAGGTCGTGAAGCAGGCGCCTGCGGACTTGCCGATCCTCGGTGTCTGTCTCGGACATCAAAGCATTGGCGCGGCCGAGGGCGGCGCGGTGATTACGTCAAAGGAAATCCGGCACGGCAAGATCAGCGCAATCCGGCATGAGGGCGGACCGCTGTTTGAGGGCTTGCCGGAGACATTCGACGTGGTCCGTTATCACTCGCTATCGGTGCGCGCAGAGGACTTGCCGGACACTTTGGTGGCCGATGCGTTTACTGCGGATGGAGAGATCATGGCCGTGCGACACGTCTCTCGACCTGTCTTCGGCGTACAGTTTCATCCCGAAAGCATTCTGACCCAGCATGGGCATGCGATGCTGCGCAATTGGTTGGCCGTGAGCTAGCCTAAGCACGGCACATCACACCAAAGTGAAAGCGTGTCATTAGACCCTGTGATCTGGCAGCGCTAAATCAGCCGCATCAGCAGGAAGTGCGCGCATGATGTCTGGTTCAACTCTTTTTAGATTATTTTTAGGGCTGTCTATAGCGTTTGGCCTCTACAGCGTTGGCCAACACTACATTACGGCTTCTGCCGAAACGAACAGAACAGTGATCGCGTCGCCGGTTGAAGCTGACCTCTTCATTGATCTTCTCAACGCGCCGAGCGAGCGCAACGTAGATCGCGCCATTCGGAAGGTTCGGTCTGACTGGACGCCAGCTCTGATGCCGCAACTGCTGGAAATCGCGACGAATACGCGCTCTGAGTATAGTCGAGAGAAAATTTTCGATCTTTTGGCGAAGCGGACAGGGAAGCGCTATGGGCGCAATGTGAACCGCTGGTATGACTATCTCTGGAGCCAGGACGAGCAGATCACGGATGATTATGCCGCGTTCAAGGCATTTCTGTATGAGTCGGTTGATCCTCGATTTGTTGCCTATTTTCAGGGGCGCCAAGAAAGCGCGCTGATCCGGCTGGATGAAATCCGCTGGGGCGGCGTGCAGCAGGATGGCATCCCGCCGCTGCGCCAACCGGAGATGATTACAGCCGATCAGGCGACCTATTTGAGCGATAGCGATGTTGTCTTCGCGTTGGAAATCAATGGCGACGCGCGGGCCTATCCGAAACGGATTCTGGCCTGGCATGAAATGTTTGTGGATCAGATCGGAGGCGTCGACATTGTCGGCGTCTATTGCACATTGTGTGGCGTGGTGATCCCGTATGAGAGCAAGATTGACACGACCATTCTGGACTTTGGGACATCGGGGTTTCTGTATCGCTCTAACAAGCTGATGTATGACCGCCAGACGTCATCGCTGTGGAACACGTTCACCGGTGAGCCGGTTATGGGACCGCTGGCGGGCAATGGGTTTAAGCTGAAGTATCGCCCGATTGTGACAACGCGCTGGGGCGATTGGAAGCGCCAGCATCCGGACACGAAAGTCCTGTCGCTGAACACTGGGCACCAGCGCGATTATCGCGAAGGGATTGCCTACCGGGACTATTTTTCAACTGATGAACTGATGTTTACGACACCGTTCGATGATCAGCGGTTGGACAACAAGCAAGAGGTTTTGGCGCTGCGCTTCCCCGGCGCGCCGACGGAACAGTTGGCGATTGATAGTGATTATCTGCAGGCAAATCCGATTGTGAATGAGCGCATTGGCCTGACGGAGTTTGTCATCCTTACCGATCGCGCCGGGGCGAACCGTGTTTATGAGCAGGGTAAGGCCCAGTTTGTCAGCTATGATCGCGATGGCCGCGTCACAGATCAGACTGGAACGGTCTGGACGGTTGAGGAGGATCGGCTGGTTTCTGACGATGGCGCGACCTTGGCGAGATTACCCGCGCACCGTGCCTTCTGGTTTGGTTGGCACGCGGCCTATCCTGAGACGCGGCTGATCAAATAGCGGGCTAGCTTCAGGCGTTTTGTCATGGATCCGGTTACAGTAGACGAAGAGACTACGGCTGTGCGGCACGTCTTACGGCCTGTGTTTGGACTTCAGTTTCAGTCGGAAAGTACTTTGACGAAGCACGAGCATACTTCGTAATTGGTTGGCGATCAAAAATACCCGTTGTCACGATCGAGTATCAATGGATAAGATTAGTTATGCAGTTAAGTCGGGAAAAAATGCTTGCAACACTATTCTTCGCAGTAGGATTATTTGTAATCTTCAACTCAGATGTAAAGCCACTTAACTTGGTTCTGTTCGGCTCTGGTGACCTATCAGAAGTTCCCTCAGAAAATGCAAAATTCGCTGTGCCTGCGATAACGCGTTTGGCAGTTGGGCTCACATTTTTGATCGGTGCCGCAACATTAATAGCAACAAAGTTATTGCTAACAAACGTCACCACCGACTTTGAAAGAGATCGAGCTTTGTTCAATAAGAACGAGCGGGAAATAAGTGCAAATGTAGAAAGAATTAATGCAGAGATCGCTACTAAAGCCAGAGACAATCGTTTTGATGAACTTAAAGCTGAATTCAATGAGTTCAAACAGCTCAGATTAAAGGGTGAGATGTACGGTTACTCTGGGACGAGCATAGAGAAACTTGGTGAAGAAGAATATCAATCGACAACAGTAGGCATTGAAGACAAGCTCGGCCAAGAGAAACTACTCGTTGTGGTGCATCTGTTCAAAAATCAGGCCCACTGGAAACTGAGCTCAGCAACTGAATTTCTAACAGCTGATGGGAATGATTATGATTTACTGGGTTTGTTAGCTACAGCAGATGCAAGGACTCAATTCTCCAAATTCGACCTAGTTGTCGGGGTGGGATTATCTTCGAATACAGCTCAAGATGACAAAACTTTAGCAGAACGCAGAGCGAACTTTCTTTGTACTGCAATCTACGTTTCAGGCTCGGTTATGTCTCCAGAACTATCTGCCGGTCTAATTGCCGGAAAATATACTGGCACAAAAGTTGAGGCGAAAACTCAGCTCGAAACCATGCAACGACCATTAATTATTGTTGGCATCGACGTCATTGACCCTGATGCAGATGTTGAGGTCTTATTAAATGAAATCTTGAATGAAGTGAGAGTACCGGGAATTGATCTATCATTGTACGAGAATATCGAGCCTGATCAGCCATTGCCGTGGATAAAAAACACAAAATGTTCACCCCAATTCGGCTTTCTAAGGGGGCGGACAATTGATGAAACACATGAGTAAATGAATATCCTGTCACCAACCCTTAAATCTCTCGCGTCTGGCGCGGCACTGTCTCAATCCGACCTTGAAAGCGCGTTCGCGGCGCTGCTATCCGGCCAAGTTCCGGCAGACCAGATTGGTGCGTTTCTGATGGGCTTGGCTGTGCGCGGTGAGACGGGTGCGGAGCTACTGGCCGGGGCGAAGACTTTGCGGGCGAATGCGCGTGCGATCTCGCTGGACGGGCCGACGCTGGATACATGCGGAACCGGAGGACTGGGCTGGACGAGTCTCAACACGTCCACCGCCAGCGCCATTGTGATTGCCGCCTGCGGTGGGACGGTCGCGAAGCATGGCAATCGGTCTGTGCCGCCGAAGACAGGAAGCGCAGATGTGCTTGAAACGCTGGGCGTTGAGCTTGATCTGGATGAGGCGCGGTTCCGGGCGTGCATTGAGCAGGCAGGCGTGGGGTTCCTGTTTGCGCGCAGTCATTACAGCGCGATGCGCCATGTCGCGCCGGTGCGCGCGAGTCTCGGTATTCGCACGATCTTTAACCTGCTGGGGCCGCTCTCCAATCCGGCGAGTGCGACGCATCAGGTGCTGGGCGTCAATGAAGCGCGCTGGCTGCGGCCGATGACAGAGGCGCTGCGCGATCTCGGTGTGATGCGCGCCTGGGTCGTGCATGGGACATCTTCGAGCGAGGATCGCGTGATTGATGAGCTATCGATTGCCGGACCGACGCAGGTGATTGAGGTGCGGAATGGCGCTTTGACGGAATTGACGATCGTGCCGGAGGATGCGGGCATTGCGCGCGCTGATCTTTCCGCGCTGGGCGGCGGCAAACCGGAAGATAATGCAAAGGCGATCCGAGACCTATTTGAAGGGCGCGACGGGCCTTTCCGCGATGCAGTTATTTTGAATGCGGCAGCAGGCCTGCATGTGTTGGGGCTGGCCGTTGACCTAAAAGCGGGTGCGGAGATGGCGCGCGAGACGTTGGACTCAGGTGCGGCGCGCGAGACATTGTCGAAATTGGTTGAGGCATCTAAGTCGCCTGTATGACCACCGCTCTCGATAAAATCATTGCCTATAAGAAGAATGAGGTCGCGGCCCTTCGCCATGCGCGGATGGTAACGGACATGATGAGTGAGTCGAGCCGTCAGCCGCCACCGCGAGGGTTTGCGGCAGCGCTCTCCGCAGTTGTTGAAACCGATGAGAATGCGTTGATCTGTGAGATGAAGCGCAAAAGTCCGAGCGCCGGGGAGATCCTGCCCGGTGCAAACCCAATGGCGATTGCGCGCGAGTATGAGGCGGGCGGCGCGGCCTGTTTGTCTGTGCTGACAGATTGGCCGAGCTTTGGCGGGAGTGCTGCTGATTTCGCGGCGATCCGCGAGGTGGTGAGCATTCCGATGCTGCGCAAAGATTTCATGATCGATACGCTGCAAGTGTTGGAAGCGCGTGCGATGGGGGCGGATGCGATTCTGGTCATCCTGTCGTGCACCGATGATGCGCTGGCGCTTGATCTGATCCAAGCGGCGACTGATCTCGGTATGGATAGTTTGGTTGAGACCCATGACGAAGACGAGGTGGAGCGCGCGCTTGCCCTGCCCTCTACTCTCATCGGGGTGAACAATCGCGACTTGAAGATCATGCAGACGGATTTGGCGACGAGCGAGCGCCTCGCGCCGATGATCCCGGACGGACGCGACTTTATTTCGGAAAGCGGGATCAGTGAAATTGAAGACATTGTGCGCCTGCGCGGTTGCGGAGCACAACGTTTCCTCATTGGGGAAAGCCTGATGAAGCGGGCAGATCGACGCGACCATGTCGCGCGATTGCGAACCACCAGTTAAGACAGGCTTGGCATTTGCGTTCAATTGGGCAAGCTTGACCGAGCCTGAGAAAAAGGGAGCGCCATGCAGACCGAGACACCAGAGACCGCCAAGCAGTTTAAGACACCCGACACGCTGCTGATCATGTTTGTGATCGGCGTCTTGGCATGGATCGCGACCGCCTTGGTGCCAGCGGGGCGGTTTCTGGATGTTGAGAACGGGATCAGTCTCGACCGGTTTGAGACGGTTGGTCGCCAACCAATGCCGATTTTCGCCAGTGGCGGAGAGCCGGGATTCCTGAACCTGTTCTTTGATGGAATGGTGTCTGGCGGTCCCTATTCCGCCGCTGTCGGGCTGGTTGCGTTTCTATTGATCATTGGCGGCGTGTTTGGCGTTATTATGCGTACAGGCACAATGGAGGCGGGTCTCGCGGCGCTATTAAAAGACCGCGATGGATCGGCAGACTGGCTTCCTCCACTCCTTTTCGGTTTGTTTGCTCTTGGCGGAGCGACTTTCGGGATGAGTGAGGAGTCGATTGTCTTCACGATTATGCTGCTGCCGGCTTTCTTGCGGTTGGGATATGACAGTCTGACCGTCATTGCGGTTTGCTTTGTGGGGACTCAGGTCGGGTTTGGGACATCATGGATGAATCCGTTTTCGGTTGTCGTGGCGCAGGGAATTGCCGATGTGCCTGTATTATCAGGCTTCGCGTTCAGACTGACCATGTGGGTCGGGTTTACCGCGATTGGCGCAGCCTGGGTCTATCGCTATGCGCGTAATGTGCGGTTGGGAAAGACGGTCTCACGCTCCGCTACGAGCGATGCGGTGTTACGGGACACAATGCCGAAAGCAGAGACGACCGAGCGCTTCGGGATTGGGCATGCCTTGATCCTTTTGACTTTTGTTCTGGGCATCGTCTGGGTCGTTTGGGGTGTGTCGCAGAAGGGCTACTACTTCCCTGAGCTTGGGGCACAGTTTTTAACGATGGGTCTGGTTTCAGCACTGATTGCGCGGGTCTTTGGGCTAGGCGATATGGACTTTAATGCGGCGGCGGAGGCGTTTCAGGAAGGTGCGATGCAACTTGTGCCAGCGGTGCTGATCATCGGGTTGGCCAAGGGGATTGTGATCCTGCTTGGCGGAGATGATGCAGCGACGGCGAGCGTTTTGAACACGATCCTAGCGAGCATTGCATCACTTACGGCGCAAGTGCCGGAACAGCTGGTCGGCGTAGCGATGTTTGCCTCACAATCTGTGATCAATCTGGCGGTCGCGAGTGGATCGAGCCAAGCGGCGCTGACTATGCCGATCATGGCGCCGCTGGCGGACTTGTCAGGGCTAAGCCGCCAGAGCGCAGTGCTGGCGTTTCAGTTGGGCGACGGGTTCACAAATATAATCACGCCCGCTTCGCCAGTCCTGATTGGCTGTCTCGCAGCGGCGAAGCTCTCATGGGCGACGTGGGTCGCGTTTATCTGGCGGTTCCTAGCGGCGATGCTAGGGCTGAGCGTGGTCGTGATGGTGATCGCTGTGGCGATTGGGTTTAGCTAAGATTTAAGACGCCCTGAAATTTGCGGAACGCTTCTCTAAGAAGGCCGTGACACCCTCTTTGAAGTCCGGCTGGCGGCCAGCGGTGCGTTGTGCGAAGCGCTCGGCCTGAAGCTGCTCGTCGAATGTGTTGTCTTCAGACGACCAGACGAGATCGCGGATCATGGAAAGCGCCTGTGTGGGACCATCAGCGAGTTTCTGGGCGTAGGCCCGCGCTTCGTCCATGAGGGCATCATCGCCGACGACGCGGTTGATCAGCCCCCACTCGAGCGCTTGGCCCGCCTGAATTTTCTCCCCGAAGAGTGCCATTTCCATCGCGCGGGCACGTCCTGCCATACGCGGGAGCAGGAAGGTTGAGCCACCATCAGGGACGAGGCCGATGCGGCGGAAGGCCTGAAGGAAATAAGCGCTTTGACCCGCAATAATGAAGTCGCCCATCAGAGCGATGGAGCATCCGACGCCGGCAGCTGCACCGTTCACGGCCGTAATGATCGGGTGCGGGTGCGTGCGCATAGCTTTGACGAGCGGGTTGTAATGCGAATCAAGCGCTTTGCCGGCATCGGGCTTGCCTTGATTGCCGCCGCCATCTGTCATCTTCGGGTTGAGATTTGCGCCGGAGCAAAAGCCGCGACCTGTGCCCGTGACAATCGTGCAGCGCGCTTGGTCACCCGCGAGTTCAAAGGCCAGAAGAAGCTCTTCAGCGGTGTCGATGCCTGCCGCATTCATGGTCTTTGGATCATTGAACGTGATCGTGGCGATATCGTCGGTCACGCTGTAATTAATTTTCGTGAAGTCCATCGGGCTTCCTCCGCTTATCTCTTTCCAACAGATTATCGCGAATAGTTGACATGAAAACCATGACGCAGGGACAGGATAGGCATAGCTATTTTAAGCATTCAATGCCATATCGCGCTCAAGGAAAGAGTAAGCGATGACAGAAACTGACCTATTGATGCCGATGCGCACCGGAGAAATCCGCATCCACGATGCAGAAGGCTTTGAAGGTATGCGCAAAGCCGGGCGTTTGGTGGCCGAATGTCTTGATATGGTCGCGGGCCATGTCGAGCCGGGTGTGACCACTGGCAAGATCGACGATTTGATCCGCGAATTCATCTACGATCATGGCGCGCAGTCCGCAACGATTGGCTATCGCGGCTATGAGTATGCCTCCTGCATCTCGCTTAATCATGTCATCTGTCACGGAATGCCAAGCGATCGGCAGCTGAAAGACGGTGATATTCTGAACGTCGATGTCACAGCGATCGTGGAAGGCTGGCATGGCGATACGTCCCGCATGTATTCCGCGGGGACGCCAAAGAGACTTGCCGAGCGGCTTATGAATGTGACTTACGAGTCGTTGATGGCTGGCATTGCCGCTGTGAAGCCAGGCAATCGCTTTGGTGATATTGGGGCCGCGATCACCGAAGTGGCTCGGCGCGAACGGTTTTCTGTCGTTGATGATTTCTGTGGGCACGGGCTTGGTCGCCTGTTCCACGACGAGCCAAACGTTGTTCACAATGCTAAGGCAGGCACCGGCCCGGAACTGCGCGAAGGCATGTTCTTCACAATTGAGCCTATGCTGAATGTCGGGCGCAAGGATGCCGCGATCCTGAAAGATGGCTGGACGGCGGTGACACGGGATCGGAAATTGTCTGCACAATTTGAGCATTCGGTTGGGGTAACGGCAGATGGATGCGAGATCTTCACGGCGTCACCGAGCGGTTTGCACATGCCGCATGTGAAATCGTAGCTTCTTTCAAATCTGTCATTCCAATTTCACAGGACTCGTCTACTGACTGTTGAACAGTTTTAGACGGGGTCTGCCATGAAAGTTTTGAAGCCATCACTCTTCGCGTTGGGCCTGTTTGGTCT
Organism: Pseudomonadota bacterium; assembly: GCA_038746145.1. GTDB lineage: Bacteria > Pseudomonadota > Alphaproteobacteria > Caulobacterales > Hyphomonadaceae > Henriciella. Next base: position 27,758 of record JBCDKW010000003.1, on the reverse strand, counting down.
GACAGCCTGTGTTACAGTCGATTACGAAGTGGACTTTGATGGCGGGGGTGAAGCTGAATTTGTCGACTATGTCGGTGCGCCGAATATTGTACGAGGTGCTGGCGATGGCGGCGATATGGCAAAGGGTGTCGTGTTTCTAGATACCAATCAAAACAGTCTTCGCGATGAAGGCGAGCGCGGACTGGACGGCGTCAAAGTCTCAAACGGGCGTGAGGTTGTTCTAACGGATAATGACGGTGCCTACGCCCTCCCCAAGCGCGATGATATGGCGGTCTTCGTTATTCAGCCTGAAGGCTATCAGGTCCCGCATGATGAGAATTGGGTGCCGCAATTTGCGTATCAGCATAAGCCGAACGGCTCGCCTAAAAAACTGCGCTATGGCGGCTTACCCGCGACCGGTCCTTTGCCGGAAGTCATCAATTTTCCGCTGATCAAAAGCGGTGTTGGAGATGATTTCGGGTGCGCAATTCTTGGTGACCCGCAAACCTACGCCAATCAGGATATCAGCTTTTTTCGCGACTCGACGATCGACACTATTCTTGACCGTAGCGATGAGACGAAACCGGATTGCGTCGTCGCCCTCGGCGATGTGATCGGTGATGATCTCGGCCTGATCCCCCGCATGGCAGAGGTGATGTCCGTTCTGGAGGCGCCACAATGGTGGGTGCATGGCAATCACGACTTCGACTTCGATGCTGATTTCGATGAGAATTCAGCTGATAGCTGGCGCAATCTCTATGGCCCGAATTATTTCGCCTTTGAGATTGGCGATGTGCTCTTCATCTCGCTGGATAATGTTGTTTATCCGTGCACGGCAGAGGATGCAAAGCTGAAGGGACGAGAATATTGCGTCACGCGTGATCGCAAAGCCTATAATGGGCGTATTACCGACGATCAGATGCAGTTTCTCGAAAACCTGCTTGCGCTTACGCCGGAAGACAAATTGGTGGTCATTGCGCATCACATTCCATTTGTAAGCTTTGTTGATACGCTGACACCCTTCCATTCAACATATGATGTCACAGGGCTATACCGATTATTGGCAGATCGCAGAGCACTTTCACTGTCTGGCCACACCCATGCGCTTGAAAACTTTAGCCCTGGCGACACGTTCGAAGGGTGGCCAGACGCCATTGGCAGCAAAGCTTTGCCCTTTCGTCACATCGTTGCTGGCGCCGGATCAGGCGGTTGGTTCCACGGCGATTTTGACGTGCACGGCGTACCGATGGCACTGCAACGTATGGGAGCGCCTATGGGCTGGCTTGATCTTCAGTTTGACGGCGCGGATTATATTGAGACCTATTATGGCGCGAATACAGGACGCGACCGCCGGATGTGGCTGTCTGTGAACACACCTGACTTCCGCAACTGGTTTGATACCATTGTTGCATGGGCCCGCAGTGACCGTGACACGCGCGATCCAGTACCTCCACTGTCCATCAATGATTTACCCGATGTCAAAATCCTGACCCCGGAAGATTTGGCGGGGGGTACGTTTTTGACAGCCAACGTCTGGGATGGGACGACGGAAACGCAGGTCAGCGCGGAAATTAGCGGGCAGACTCTGCCGTTTGAACGGACGCAGACAGCACGGGGTGATGCACCAAAGATTGGAGCGGAGTGGGCTGACCCATTTGCAGCGCAGCGGCAGCTTTCGGTTGCGCGCTATGCCCTGCAAAGCCGATCTGGTGATAAGCGCAATCAGGGCTATGAAGCCTTTAAAGGCTCTCGATTTGGGCCATCTGCGCCACAGCCGCAAAGCTCCGTTGCCGACAGGAACATGCACCTCTGGCGTGCGCAACTGCCGACCGATTTGCCAATGGGTGTTCATCGCGTTGAGGTGACAAGCATTGACCGCCATGGCCGCGAGACCGTGGATACAATCGTCATCGAAGTCCGCACTGAGCGTCCACAAATGCGCTTCCGCAAGGATGTCTTCTTCGCGACGCCGGATGGACCACCTGTTCGGTAAGACGCTAGACCTTTAGTCGCTGTGAATTCTTGATGTCAGGCCGATTATGATCGGGTAGTTGCGCAAGTATGACTGCGACATACGACTATATCATTATTGGCGCTGGCTCGGCCGGTTGCGTCCTTGCCAATCGCCTATCCGAAGATGGGAAGAACACTGTCTTGCTGCTCGAAGCGGGCGGCAGTGATCGGAATATCCTAATCGATATGCCAACGGCGCTGTCCTATCCGATGGCGTCCAAGCGCTATAATTGGGGCTATTCATCAGATCCTGAGCCGTATGTTGATGGACGTCGTATTACGTGTCCTAGGGGCAAAGGCCTTGGCGGGACGTCCTCGATCAATGGCATGGTTTATGTGCGTGGGCATGCGAATGATTTTGCCGAGTGGGAAGATAGCGGCGCGGCGGGTTGGGGCTATGCCGATTGTCTACCCTATTTCAAGCGCGCCGAGACCTGGCAGAATGGTGAGGATGAGTATCGCGGGGGCTCAGGACCGCTTGGCGTGTCCGGTGGCAATAATATGCGCCTTAATCCGCTCTACCGCGCCTTTATCGATGCGGGTGTCGAGGCGGGGTATCCGGAAACCGAGGACTATAACGGCCTTCGCGGCGAAGGGTTCGGCCCGATGCACATGACCGTGTCCGGTGGACGTCGGTCTTCGACTTCGCGGTGTTATCTGCGCCCTGCCCTGAAACGGAAAAATCTGCGCGTGATGCAGCATGTTCTCGTCGACAGGCTCACATTTGACGGCAAGCGCGCGACAGGCGTTCTGGCGACGCAGAAAGGCAAAACGCTTGAATTGAAAGCCGGCAAGGAAGTTATCCTCTCGGCCGGGGCGATCGCGTCTCCATTGATCCTGCAACGCTCTGGTATTGGCCCACAGGCTTTACTCTCAGAACACGGCATCAAGCCGGTGCATGTTCACGAGGGCGTCGGGCATAATTTGCAGGATCACCTTGAGGTGTATTTCCAGTTCCTGTGCAAACAGCCTGTTAGTTTGAACAATAAACTTGATCTGTTCAGTAAATTCCTGATCGGGACACGCTGGTTCTTTTTCAAATCCGGCCTGGGCGCGACGAATCATTTCGAGTCCTGCGCCTTTATTCGCTCTAAACCGGGCCTGAAGTCACCCGACATTCAGTACCATTTCCTACCCGCCGCCATGCGCTATGACGGGACGCCATCAATTAAAGGACATGGCTTTCAGGTTCATGTCGGGCCGAACAAACCGAAAAGCCGGGGACGGGTCCAGATCACCTCGGATAATGCGGAGGCCGACCCGAGTATCCTGTTCAACTATCTCCAGCATGAAGACGATATCGCCGCCTGGCGCCAATGCATTCGTCTGACGCGTGAGATTATCGCTCAACCGGCCATGGATGCGTTTCGCGATGATGAGCTTCAGCCGGGACTTGAAGTCCAAACGGATGACGAAATCGACGCTTGGGTCAGAGAGCACATTGAGAGCGCCTACCATCCCTGCGGGACAACGCGCATGGGCTCTAAAGACGACGCCGCGAGCGTTGTGGACCCGCAATGTCGTGTGATCGGACTGGATGGATTGCGCGTGGTCGATGCTTCGATTTTCCCGACAGTGCCTTATGGGAATATCAATGCGCCCGTGATCATGGCTGCGGAGAAGGCTTCGGACATGATCTTGGGCAAAGTAGCCCTGCCAGCTATTGACGCGCCTGTCTGGATTGATCCCGACTGGGAAACCAAGCAGAGACTTGGTCAGCCAACACGCGCAACATAAGGGCCTATTTCAGTCGAGCGCGCCCGATCTCATAGACTAGGCGAAGGGCTGCGACGCCCATCATAGACTTGATGATAGCGCCAGGAATGAACGGAGCCACGCCTAAGGCGAAAGCCTGCTCCAGGCCAGTAAACGTTGATAGCCACGCCAATCCACCAAGCAGGCAAATCGCGTTGCCAATAAGCATCGATGACATTGCGAGAATAGGCTTGTCTACTTTCGCGCCCTGGATGAGCCATCCTGTTGCGACCGCTGCAAACGGGAATGCGACGAGGTATCCACCCGTCGGCCCCATCAGAGCCGCGGGGCCCGACGCACCGCCTGCAAAAACAGGCAAGCCCATAGCGCCTTGTGCGAGCCAGAACACGACCGTCGCAAAGCCGAGCCTCCAGCCATACAGCGCACCAATCAAGGTCACCGCCAGCGTCTGCATCGTAATCGGAACCGGCACCATCGGGACCGATAGATATGAGGAGAGCGTCAAAAGGCAGCTACCGATGAGCGCGAGGCCGAAATTTCGAATGAGCGTGTTTGAACCACTCAGAAATGGGGACGCGTTCGTAGGTGCAGATTTGCGCATGGGAGGTCTCTCTTCTTGCTTGTTTGGGGCAGACATATCCAAACGAACAGAAGTGTCTATCGCAAAGATGTGCCAGATTTGAAGTTTCGTGTGTGCTTTTCCGAGTCAAATCGATCTGCTAGTGACAAAAGAAAAAACAGAAGCGCTTTTTGTCTTTGACTTTTTATGTTGGAGCGCTTCGTCGAGGAGGATATCGGATTATGGACCGTTTAAAGCCAATACTGCTGTTGAGCATATGTCTCGCAGCTTGCGTCCAAGATCCGCAAAGGGAGAGTCTCTCTGCTGACATCGTTGGAGAGGAGCCTGCAACCGTTGAGGAGAGCAAAATTGAAGTGTTTGCCACTGGAGCAAATATCGCGGGCTCCAATGGCATCCATTTCGGCCCGGATGGTCTTCTCTATATCGCATCGGTCATCGGCTCTGACCTGACCGTCATTGATCCCGAAACAGGAGCGGAAGTGAAGCGGTTTACAGCCGCCGATGGTGTTATTGGTCCTGATGACGTCGCTTTCGCATCCGACGGATCCTTCTACTGGACCTCTATTTTGACAGGCGAAGTCGCGGGCTTTGATGTCGACGGAAATAAAGTCGTTGCGGCTCAACTAGCCCCTGGACCTAATCCAATCACATTTTCAAATGACGATCGCCTTTTCATCTCGCAGTGCTTTCTGGGCACCAATGTCTACGAGCTTGATCCAAAAGGCGTCGAGCCTGCGCGTTTGATCGCCGACGATCTCGGTCCCGGATGCGGCCTGAACGGTATGGATTGGGGGCCGGATGAACGCCTTTACGGCCCGCGTTGGTTTACCGGCGAAATTGTCAGTTTGGACGTCGATACGGGGGAACGCCGGGTTGAAGCGTCCGGGTTTTCAACGCCCGCAGCCATCAAGTTCGACAGCCAAGGCGTGCTCCACGTCCTTGATACGGCGACGGGGGAATTGGTGCGTGTTGTCGACGACAGTAAAGAGGTGATTGCTACACTGACGCCCGGATTGGACAATTTCGCGTTTGATGCCTCTGATACAGCCTATGTCTCAAGCTACACGGATGGGTTTATCAAGCGGATCAATGAGGATGGCTCGGTTACGACTCTACAGCCGGAAGGCATGGCTCATCCCGGTGGCCTTGCCGTTATTGGGGATACGGTCTGGGTCGCTGATGTCCACGCCCTGCGGGGGTTTGATCGTCTGACGGGCGAGGAAATTGTGACCCAACGCAACGTTGTTGGCGTTGGGCAACTGGGCGGGTCCATAAACGCGTCGGCGGATGGTGATCGCATCATCCTAACATCGTGGTTCGATGGCGATGCTCGCGTCTGGGACCCTGACGTCCGAGAGCGCGTAGAGCAGTATCCAAACTTGGCAGGACCTGTGGCGGCAGTTCGCTATGGAGGCGGCCTAGCGATTGCTGAGCATATTAAAGGCAGTGTCAGCCTTTTCGGGGAGGGCGAGCCTGTGAAGCTTGCGACAGAGTTGCCCGCACCAACAGGTCTCTACGTGTTTGATGATGCCTTGTACGCGGGCGATCGGGAACTTGGACAGATCATGATGATTGCGCGGGGCGGTGTCGCATTAGACGAACCTGAAGTTGTTGCTGATAATCTTGAAGCGCCAGAGGGTTTTCTTGTCACGGAAACCGGGATTGTTGTTGTCGAAGCCGAGGCCGCTCGAATCGTTCATATCGGCAACGATCAGACGCGTCGCGTTTTAGCTGAAATTCCAGCTGGATCGGCCAGTGCGCCGGGACTGCCGCCTTCGCAAATCTTTAATGGCATCGCTATCGACGAAGACGGTCATCTTTTCATCAGTGGTGAAACATCCAGAGTGCTGTACCGGATAGAGGCCCCTTGGTGAAAAGGTCGCCATAATCAGGTCGGGTGTTTGGTTCTGAAAATGATTTGTATGGCTCCGCGAGTAGGACTCGAACCTACGACCGGGCGATTAACAGTCGCCTGCTCTACCAACTGAGCTATCGCGGATCACCATCGAAGAGGTGTCTTACCAGAGGCGGTTTGGCTGTCAAACCTCGAATATCACCCCTGAATAAAAAATGGCGGGACAAACAGTCCCGCCGAGGCGTTGGGTGATGGTGGGTGTCTCCAAATGAAGACTTTTTCTTTATGATTCAGAAAGGTTAATGACGCGTTAGCAAATGCATCATCGCAATCATTTCATAGTTCTGGGGAATTGGAGGCTCCGGCCGGAATCGAACCGGCGTACACGGATTTGCAATCCGCTGCGTCACCACTCCGCCACAGAGCCGCCGAGTGAAGTGGAGCGTGTAGCAGTGACAGGATTCGCTTGCAATCCGGTAAAGCATTGTCATCGATTTTGTCATGTTTCGAAGATTTTGATCTTGAAGCGCTCACCATGCTTCATCGAGATAAGCGTAACTTGCGATCCGTGATTCGGCTGAGTCCGTAATCGTGAGGATAAATAACTCATCAGCGCTTGCATCATTCGCCTTATGGGACAGGCGTTCGGCAACATCGGATCCTGCGCCGACAATGATTTGATCAGACCTGCCTGCGATTTTTGCTTCGAGGAGCGCGCGATGGGCGATGTCAGCGTTTTGATACGGGTGAAACTGGCCAGACAAACGCCCAAGTGTCCAAGCTTGCATGGTTGCAGAGAGCCGTTTTGCTTCCGCGTCTGTCTCAGCGGCCAGAGCGACAAGGCCAATGGCGCAATAGGGCTGGTCCGCAAACGGAGAGGGTTCGAACGCGCTGCGGTAAGCACTTAAAGCCGCACCGGCACCGTCGGGATTTAGAAAGTCGGCAAAGGCGAGCTTTAACCCCATCTGCCCTGCAAATGCGGCAGATTCCGGTGAAGAGCATAGCATCCATAAATCAGGACGTGGCCCGGATGGGTTCGCGGCGATTCGGTGCGCGCGGTGATCTACACCGATTTTCGCTTCACCACTTGCGTCCAACCACCAATCCATGGCGAGGCGAAGCATGGTCTGAAATGTCTGAGCACCTTGACCGAGAAGCGCGGCGCTAGCTCTAGGGTCAGCCCCTGTTGCGCGTCCCAATCCGATTTCGATCCGCTGCGGATAGAGAGCGCTGAGCGTTTGACCGAGTTCGGCAACTTTCAGGGGGGAGTAGTTTGGGAGCATAATGCCGCCGGATCCCACTGTGATGCGTTTGGTGCGTGACGCGATATCAGCCATAAGAACTTCAGGGGCTGTGCCGGCAAAACTCGCGGCGTTGTGATGTTCCTGAACCCAAAAAGACCGATAAGACATCGTGTCTGCGGCAACCGCGAGCGCGCGCGTTTCGTCTAGTGCTTGCGCGGCACTTCGCCCCTCAAAAACGGGGGAAGGGTCTAGGATTGAAAGACGGGTTTTCATAATGACGCGCAAATTAGCCCCAATTTTGCCGATATGCCCAGCCAAGAAAGGCTATCTGTAGAATTTTCAGCACAAGGCATGCGACTGAACCCTTGATCGAACCCCGCGGTGTGTCGCTAATGGAAACGTAGAGTAATGAGGGCGTAGCGATGGCATCGCGCTGGAAGAATTGGACAAGCGTGAAAACGTCAAGTTGGCGTCAAGCTCTGCTGTTCAATGCGCTGCTTTTGCTCATGGCTGTTCTGGCGGCAAACACGATTGTTGCTGCATATACGACATCTGCGATTACAAATCCCAACAGTATTGAAGCGCGGGCTGAAACGCGATCCGAAATCGACCGGGCCTTTACCCAGTTGCGTGCGCCGGATACCGCCGCGCGGCGAGACTGGGCCTTGCGCATTGACCAGGCTGTGGGCAATCGCGATTTTGCAGCTGCGCGGGGGTACCTTCTCGCAGCTCCGCAAATGCTGAATGAGGCAGACGCCAATGCTGTGCGCGCGGCCGCGGCGGCCGAAGAGAGCGGCACACAGGATCAGCGTATTCTCCGTGCAGCATTGCTGTTTCTGCCTGATCCTGTTCGTGCAAACTATCAGCGCGCGATTTCACCGCCTGATCGACTAACGGACCAGATTGAAACTGAGGGTGAAGAGGGTAGCAATGTCACGCCGGCGAGCCGTCCCATAGCCGATCTGGGTGCTGCGCTGCCAAGGAATAATCCGTTTTCGATTCTGGGAGATGAAGAAGATCTTGTGCGTCGCTCACAGAGCTGGCTGCGCGGGGAAGGCGGCATTGATGACATACAATTGCGGCTGAGAGCTTTAGGGCTATTGGCGAGAGCCGAGGACGAAACCGGGACATCGGTTTTTGGAGATGGCGTGACCGTGCTGGTTACGGCAAAACGGGCTGGACGCCTGAATCCAAGGTTTGAAACATATCTGGGAAGCCGCATCGAAGATGCCCTACCCCGCGAGCTGCTGCGGGAACGTTTGAGCGCCGCTTTCGAGCCTGTAATGACCTCCAATCAGCGCGCCGGGCAAATTCTCTCCTACTACCAAGCGGCCGTGAACGCGGAAGCGCTTGAGCGGTTAAGCCGTGACATGACGACAGTGGCGCTGCTCGCTGAGCTAACGAGCACTCAGGGCGCAATCGCCCTCGTTGAGCAAACGCGCAGTCCGGAAGATATGCGACGCGCCCTCCTTGTGACACGGGCCGGTGGTGACAGAGCGGTCGCTCTATCGAAGGAACTGGGCCCAAGTATTCTCAATCTTGCGCAGATCGGGGTGAAATGGACCACACGCCTGATCCTGCAGATCATGGCACTCGCTGCCATAGGGCTCGCCATTTTGATGTGCATGCTGTCTGTGCTGACTAAAGCCAGCACACTCAAGCGCTACGGCTGAGACCGTCTAAGCGAGCCCAAAGGCGCCTTTAATGCCGTCGATCAAGAGCTGAACTGAGAGGGCAGCAAGGATAACCCCGAAAATACGGGTAATCGCTCCTGTGACGCTCTCCCCTAACCGCTTTACCAGCGGCCCTGCGGCAAGGAAAATCAGAAGACAGATGACCATATTGATCGCAATCGCGGACAGGACAGCTGCTTTCACAGTCCAGTCGGGCGCTTGCGACATGAAGAGCATTGCTGTGGCAATGGAACCTGGACCAGCGAGCATGGGAATGCCGATTGGGAAGACGGAGACGTCATCCGGCTTTTCCGGTGATGTATCGTCACTGGAGAGAACAGCGTCAGCTCGGTTTTCGCGGCGTTCTGTTCGCTTCTCGAAGACCATATCCAAAGCGATAATGAAGAGCAAAATCCCGCCAGCTGCGCGGAATGCATCAATGCTGATATGCAAGGCCCCAAGCAACCAAGCACCACCGAATGCGAACCCGAAGATTATGAGCGTTCCAATCAGAACGGACCTGATCGCCATGGACCGGCGATACGCAGCATCGCCCTTAGCGGTCAGGGACGCAAAAACCGGCGCAACACCAAGAGCATCGATCAAAACGAAGAAGGTTACAAAAGCACTGGTGAAAACAGTGAAGAATTCAGTAGACACGATAAACTCCCACACGTGAGAGCGGGGCTTTAAACCTTGCTGCGCAAAGCGTCGAGGATTTGTGCCACATCCGCATGCAAGACTGGCTTGCGGCGTTGCAGAGCTTCAAAGGACGTTTTGCCCTTCTGAAGCGCATTCATGACCTGCAGTAATCCGGCTAACCGGCGATGAGCAGCTCCAGTGACGACTGCACCCGGCGAGAATGTCAGAAGGTTATCGCGCACATGGACGGTAAGCTCGGTATCAGACGGAAATTGCCCAGCTTCCAAGGCTTCGACGGCACCTTCTAGACTTAGCAGCAAACTCGGCATCTGTTGCGTTTGAGCGAGCGTGACCCCATCAGCCATTTTGGCCTCCAGCAGCTTTCATCATCTGTCGGCACTTGGACAGTGCATTGTAAATCCGGTCTTCGGCAAGAAGAATTGAAACATCCAAAGCGCGCTGGGTCAGGATATCGTCCTGACTCGTCGCGACGAGGTCTGCCAGAACGTTCATGGCATCATCATAAAGACCGCTGTCGGTCTCACCTGTCAGATACATTTGCATGATCGCGAAATAGGCGTGCTGGACGAGCGTGTTAATTTCTTCAGGAAAGACGACGTCTTTTTCGCGCAAAATTTTTGCTTGATTTTCAACAACGATGACACCTCGTCGATCTCCATTGCGCATGACGGCACCGTTGACGATAACTGCTTCGCTAGGCCTTAGAGAGAGTTTGAGTGGCATTGTCCCAGTCCTGATTTCAACCCTGACTAGAGGGAAATGGTTAACGCAGCCTTTCAAATTGCACCAATTCGCTTCGAGCTGGCAAACGCTCAATCAGGACCAGAAACAGTCTCTTCGCGCAGCGTCACGGTTGCCCTGCCCTGCGCGCGACGTATTGTCTTTCAAAAGGTTTGGAGATTTCCGATGCGTTTCGAAGGCACTGAGAATTATGTTGCAACTGATGATCTGCGTGTCGCGGTAAATGCTGCGATTGCGCTTGAGCGCCCCCTCTTGATAAAGGGCGAGCCCGGAACGGGTAAAACGGTTCTGGCGGTCGAAGTTGCAAAAGCGCTCGGCGTTGAGCTGATCGAATGGCACATCAAGTCGACGACAAAAGCTCAGCAAGGTCTCTATGAGTATGACGCAGTCTCCCGCTTACGCGATGGCCAAATGGGTGAAGAGCGCGCCAAGGATGTGCGCAACTACATCAAGAAAGGCAAACTGTGGGAAGCGTTTACCGCCGATGGACGCCCTATCCTTCTGATTGACGAGATCGACAAAGCCGACATTGAATTCCCGAACGACCTGTTGCAGGAACTCGATCGGATGGAGTTTTATGTCTACGAAACCGATGAGACCGTGAAGGCGAAGCAGCGCCCGATCGTGATCATCACCTCGAACAATGAGAAAGAGCTGCCGGATGCTTTCCTACGCCGTTGTTTCTTCCACTTCATCAAGTTCCCTGACGAACAGACAATGAAAGAGATCGTCGACGTTCACTATCCAGGTATCAAGAAAAAGCTCGTTTCAGATGCCCTGACGACATTTTATTCCATGCGCGAAGTACCAGGCATGAAGAAGAAGCCCAGCACGAGCGAACTTCTAGACTGGCTGAAGCTGCTCATGAACGAAGACATTGACCTCGAGGCCATGGCCGAGACAGACCCCGATAAACTGACACCGCCATTGCATGGCGCGCTTTTGAAGAACGAGCAGGACGTCGCCTTGTTTGAGCGCCTCGCCTTCCTGAACCGGCGCCAGAGCGGTGGCGGATCAGCGCCGCGCGGGCCTGTCGGTTAAGTCTTCTCAGCCCAGATCAAGCGCTCACGGTTACCATCTCCGCCTGTGATGGGACTATCGGTGGTGGAGCGGACACACCACCCTTGGTCGGCGAGCCAATTTGTGAAAGCGGTCTCAGCAGTCTCCACGGCGACTTGATCGCTAACAATGCCATTCTTTCCAATATGAGCGCGTCCGACTTCAAATTGCGGTTTGAACAGCGTGATGAGGTCTGCGCCAACCGTCATCAATGAAAGCGGATTTCCGAGCAATTTGGATAGAGCAATAAAGCTGGCGTCACAGACAATGAGATTGGCGTCAACGACCTGCTCTTTCGTCAAATCCCTCGCATCAGTTGCTTCAAGCGATACGACCCGTTGATCGCGCTGAAGCCTCTCATGCAATTGCCCGCGACCGACATCCACGGCGACGACTGAGGCCGCACCGCGGCTCAACAAAACGTGGGTGAAACCTCCCGTGCTTGCGCCAATATCGAGGCAGATTCTACCCGTAACTTCCACATCGAAAACATCCAGAGCGTGGGCGAGCTTCACCCCACCGCGCGAGACCCAAGGGTGCGCGGGCCGGGCTTCTATCGCGGCATCAGTACGAATTTTCTCCGATGGTTTCTGGATCGCTTTGCCGTCTACTTTGACACGCCCGGCAGCAATCGCGGCCTGTGCGCTCGCCCGGCTCTCAAAATGGCCGAGAGCGACGAGAACCTTATCCGCGCGATCACTTTTCTCATTCAAGGCTGACAGGCTCCTAAATTCGTATAGGTAGGTTTAGACTTAAAAGGAGATCCTGCCATGATGTTTAAGCTGTTCACATCCGCCCTCGCCCTTACAGCGCTCAGCGCCTGCGCCACGAGCCAGGAGGCAGACGGCAAGATGCAGCCGCCTATGGAAGAGATGGAACAAGCCGCAACCACAAGCGTCACCCTGAGCGGTAATGTTATTGGCGCGACCGGCAGCGACATCGGGGCTTGGCAACTGATTGACGGCCCGAACGGCGTTCTGATGGAAGTTACAATTATGGAAGGCGGGCTGACACCAGGCTGGCACGGTCTGCACCTGCACGAGGTTGGTGACTGTAGCGACGTGGGCGAGTTCAAACTTTCAGGCGGACATATGGGACTGATTCCCGGCGGGCACGGCGTTCTCAATCCGGATGGCCCTGAGCCGGGTGACTTCTCAAACATCTGGGCAGCCGCAGATGGGTCAGCGGGCTACGAAATTTTCGCGCCTTGGGTAGAGATGTCCATGGTTGATGATGAAGACGGAACCGCGCTCATCATTCACCAGAACCGCGATGACCACATCACGCAACCGATCGGCGGTGCAGGCCCGCGCGTCGCGTGTGCAGTCATCAAATAATTTGAGAAAGTGCTTGACGGATCAGACGAGCTCCGACATATCGCGCCCTCATTCAACGCGAGGACCATCCGATGAAACGGTGGAATTCAAATCTGCAGGTGGATTATCGCCCGTTCACAGAACGGAGCGCATATATGCCTATGGAGGCTGTTGGATGACGGGCTGATGGTCAGCCCACCCGGTGAAAACCGGTTTTTCCGCCCCTCCGCGCGATCCGCCCGGAGGGTTTTTTATATCCTGAGGGGGCCGCGCGGAGGGTCTGATGTGACCCCGAAAGTGGTCATGCCAGAACAAACCTGAAAGGAGAGGTCACACACTGACCTAAGAACAATGTCTAATTTTGAAGTGATCGAAACGTCTCGCGGCGGATCGATCAAAGCCTGGGTCAAAGGGGTTCCTGTCGAGCCAAAAGCGCGTGCGCAATTGGAGAATGTTGCGGGCCTGCCTTTTGTTCATAGCCATTTAGCGGTCATGCCCGACGTTCACTATGGGCGCGGGGCCACGATTGGGTCTGTCATCCCAACCAAAGGTGCGATCATTCCGGCTGCAGTCGGCGTTGATATCGGCTGTGGTATGATGGCGATCCGGACAAGCCTGTTTGGACGGCAACTGCCGGACAATCTGAAAGCCGTGCGGAGCGAAATCGAGCGGAAGGTCCCTGTCGGAAACGGGCCGCGCGGTAATCACCGGGACACGCCGGCAAGCGTTGAAACCCGCCTGCGCAAGTCGCAGCTGGTTGAACGGCTAGACCCGATTCTGGATAAGCATCCGAAGATCACGGCTGGTAAGTTCGGCGCGCAGCTTGGCACTCTAGGCGGCGGCAACCATTTCATCGAGCTTTGTCTGGATGAAGAGGACCGTGTCTGGATCATGCTTCATTCAGGCTCGCGTGGCACAGACAACCGGATTGGAACCTACTTCATCAGTGAGGCCCGTGCCGCGCTGGAGAAGCGGGTCCTCGGTTACCATGTACCCGATCGCGATCTCGCCTTCTTCGTTGAGGGTGAGGACCTGTTCAATGACTACATTGAAGCGGTCGACTGGGCGCAAGACTATGCCCGGTTGAATCGTGAAGCGATGATGGATCGCGCACTACAGGCCTGCCGGGAGACCCTGCCCGCGTTCACTCTGGAGAAATCCGCAGTGAACTGTCACCACAATTATGTGGAGAAAGAGCATCATTTCGGTGCGAATGTCTGGGTGACTCGGAAAGGTGCGGTTCGGGCCGGCGAAGGCGACCTCGGTATCATTCCAGGCTCAATGGGGGCGAAATCCTTCATTGTGCGCGGGAAAGGCAACGCGGAGTCTTTCTGCTCCTGCTCTCATGGGGCCGGACGGGCCATGTCACGGACCGCTGCGAAGGCCAACTACACCGTTGCCGATCACATTGAAGCAACACAAGGTGTGGAATGCCGGAAAGACCGAGGCGTCGTTGACGAAACACCGATGGCCTACAAGGACATCGACAAAGTCATGGCCGCACAAACCGATCTCGTTGAAGTGGTTCACACCCTGAAGCAGGCCGTTTGTGTAAAAGGGTAGCCGAGCAATCGGCTACCCAACATCACAAGAAGATAGAAATAATATGATTCCAAAAAAACAGGTTAGAGCGTTTTATGACGAAAAGACGATACGGGTCTATCAAGCATATAGCGACGAAATTGCCGAACCTGCACTTGCTGCACAAACATTTGTTGCACCCTTTAAAATGACTCGAATGACGTGGATTAAGCCGAGCTTCCTTTGGATGATGTATTGAGCTGGCTATGGGTTGAAGGACTCAGGACAAAATAGAATTCTTGCTATTGATATCATGCATGAAGGATTTGCTTGGGCTCTTGACCATAGTTGCGGCAGTAAAAAGCCGCAGAATATGAGTCTATCGCAATGGCAAACTGTCAAAGCAGAGACCCCCGTAAGGATTCAGTGGGACCCCGAGAGAAATCTAACCCATGACGCGCTTGACCATCGTTCTATCCAGATTGGCCTGACCGGTATCGCTGTTGAAAAGTACACTGGTGATTGGATCGCGCGTATTCACGAGGTAACCGATTTGGCCCATCGGATTCATGCCTTGGTTGATAGGGACAAGTTGCATGAAGCGGCTAAACTCTGTCCTCAAGAGCGCCCTTACACGCTTTACGGTCGCGTGGATCACTTGGGCAGTTAGTCACTGCAAACTCAAGCCACCGTCAGCGATGACCGTGTGGCCTGTCACATAGGCAGCCAGCGGCGAAGCCAGAAATAGCGCGACGCCAGCCATATCCTCTGGAGTACCCATACGGCGCTGCGGGATAGCACGCAGAGCGCCTTCAAGGCGTTTTTCATGCTTCGTGGTGACATGCGTCAGCTTCGTTTCAACAAGACCCGGTGCGAGACCATTGACGCGGATGCCGTCGCTCGCCCAGGCTGCCCCGAGTGTCTTGGTTAGGCCGACAGCCCCGAACTTTGAAGCAGAATAGGCGGGGTTGCCGATTGTTGCATCGAAACCAGCGACAGAGCTAACGATAATCATCGACCCTTGCGCCGTCGCGAGCGCATTATGGAACTTGCGCGCGACCGCCATGACGGAGTTGATGTTCACATCCATGACCGTGTCCCAACCTTCGCGCGTAAACTCTTCGCGATTGTAGCGCACCGTGCCTTGGCATTGGACGAGCACATCGAGGCGCTCTCCCGGCTCAACAGCTTCGACCGCGTCTATGTCGGCGACATTGACTTGGGTATAGGTGAGGTCGGTGAGATCACTGCCCTCTTCGCCGTCGTAATCGCTCGCGCTCGGACGCGTACCCCAAACTTCGACATTTGCCCCGCGCGCTCTGAAGGCGTGCGAAATGCCGTTACCGATCCCGCTTGAGCCGCCGACGATCAGGACCCTTTTTCCGGTAAAATCCAGGTCCATTAGTCATTGCCTTTCAACGTCGCAGCGGCGACTTCAGGTCGCTCTTCTGCATTGAGGAGATATTGTGGCTCTACGCGGCGTTGGCTGATTTGTTCATAAGCGTAAGCGAAGGACAGAAGGGCGATGTCATCCCCGCTGCCTGCCATGAGTGAGAATCCAACAGGCACGCCGTGAACGTCACCCATGGGGACTGTTGCATGGGGATAGCCTGCAATCGCGGCCATCCAGCCGGCCCCCGCCCAGCTTGGCCACACGTCACCATTGATCGGATCAACACGGGAACTGATCGGCCCGGAGGGTGAGACGAGAACAGCGACATCATACTCCACCATCAACGCATCGATCCCGTTTTCGCGTGTTGCACTCTGCACGGCGTCACGGGCGCGGATATAGTCTTCCTCGATGAGTGGGCCACGGGCCTCAGACGCTTCGAACAAGCTCTGATCAAAAAGGGCGAGTTCGCGGGGCTCAGCCTCATTAAACGCGATCACATCGGCGAGCGTGCGCGCTGTGACCGTGTCCGGCGTTGTTGCCAAATACGCGTTCAATCCGTCCTTGAACTCGTATTGCAGCACCGCGAGCGAATCGCCCCAGAAATTTTCGGCATCCGGAGAGAACTCTTCGATTTCGACGAGGACAGCCCCGGCCGTCTCCAGATCGCTAAGCGCGCGATCAAACAGCATCTGAATGTCAGAATTAGAGCCTTGCGCAAACCGCAATACGCCGACACGGACACCGTTTAGGCTGTCTGCATCGAGACCTGATACATAGCTCGTCTCTCCTGTCATCGCATCCATCATGAGCGCGGTGCCTGTGACGGTTTTCGTCATTGGACCCGCCGTATCCTGAGACGCTGATATTGGAACAATGCCCTCTTGCGGGAGAACGCCGACCGTGGGCTTGAAGCCGACGATTCCGTTAACTTGAGAGGGGCAAATGATTGAGCCATTGGTTTCTGTTCCAACGGCACCTGCCGCCAATGACGCCGCGACCGCTGCACCCGAGCCAGAGCTTGAGCCACAGGGGGAGCGATCTAGCATGTGCGGATTGCGAACCTGGCCACCGATGGCTGACCAACCACTAATCGAATCATTAGACCGGAAATTCGCCCATTGGCTGAGATTGGTTTTGCCGAGGATCACCGCGCCTTGCGCGCGAAGGCCCGCGACGAGAGGGCTATCACGACCCGTAACATTGTCTTTGAGCGCCAATGATCCGGCCGTGGTCGCAACTGGATCGAGCGTTTCGATATTGTCCTTGAGCAGGATGGGCACACCGTCGAGCGAGCCAAGCGTTTCACCAGCCTCGCGGCGGGCATCGCTGGCTTGGGCCTGTGCGATGGCATCCGGATTGAGCGCGAGGATACTCTGCAGACGCGGGCCACTGAAATCGACCTCTTCGATGCGTTGGAGGTAGGCCTGCGTCAGCGCTACGGAGGTCACGTCGCCGTCCTCAAGCGCACTTGTAAGCTCAGGCAAAGTCATCGCCGTGAACCCGCTCGCCACCGGAGAACGCAACTCAAACACCTCCTGCGCGCTGGGTTGGCTTTGAGCCGCATCCTGCGAACACGCTGCTAGAAGTCCCGCTGCAAGCCCAAGCCAAATTAACCGCATCGCCATCTCCATTTTTCATGAAACGGAGAGTGACTTTGGGCACAGCTTTGTCAATGCAGTTTGAGGTCTCTTATCTCGCATTCTCGCGGCATTTGATCGACTGGATCAAATGCTTATCTCTCGAACTTCTTGAACTTCACCCGCTTCGGTTCAACTGCTTCCGGTCCGAGGCGGCGTTTCTTGTCTTCCAGATAAGAGCTGAAATCGCCCTCGAACCATTCGACATGGCTGTCGCCTTCAAAGGCGAGGATGTGGGTGGCCATGCGGTCTAGGAACCATCGGTCGTGGCTGATCACGACGGCGCAGCCCGGGAAGGTTTCGAGACCTTCTTCAAGCGCTTGAAGCGTCTCAACGTCGAGGTCGTTTGTTGGTTCGTCGAGAAGGAGGAGGTTGCCGCCTTCACGCAACATTTTGGCCAAATGCACGCGGTTACGTTCCCCGCCCGAGAGTTTGCCAACCGGCTTCTGTTGATCGGTTTTCTTGAAGTTGAACGCCGACACATAGGCACGTGAATTCATCTCGACATTGCCCAGTTTGATCACATCGAGACCGTCTGAAATCTCTTCCCAGACATTCTTGTTTGGGTCGAGTTTATCACGGCTCTGATCGACATAACCGAGCTTAACCGTATCGCCGAGCTCAATCGTGCCGGCATCGGGTTGCTCCTGCTCCAGGATCATCTTGAACAGCGTCGACTTGCCCGCGCCGTTGGGACCGATGACACCGACTATCCCGCCAGGCGGCAGGTTGAACGAGAGGTCATCGATGAGGAGATGATTGCCAAATCCTTTGCGGACTTTATCCGCCTCCAGCACTTTGTTGCCGAGACGCGGGCCGGGGGGAATGCGGATTTGCGCGGTAGAGACCGTCTCGCGCTCCGCCGCATTGGCCATTTCTTCATAGCGCTGAATACGGGCCTTGGATTTCGCTTGCCTTGCTTTCGCGCCGGCGCGGACCCATTCTAGCTCTTTGGCAAGCGCTCGCTGGCGGCCTTTATCCTCGCGCGACTCTTGCTCCATCCGTTTAGCTTTTTGTTCCAGCCACGCCGAATAATTGCCCTCATAGGGAATGCCGCGACCGCGATCGAGTTCGAGGATCCAGCCCGTAATGTCATCGAGGAAGTAGCGGTCATGCGTCACGAGGATGACACAGCCTTTGAAATTGATGAGGTAGTTCTGTAGCCACGCGACGGTCTCCGCATCGAGATGGTTCGTCGGCTCGTCCATCAGGATCATATCGGGGCGCGACAAAAGCAGACGACAGATCGCGACGCGGCGGATTTCGCCGCCTGAGAGCGCTTTAACATCGGCCGTGTCCGGTGGGCAGCGCAGAGCCTCCATCGCCATTTCGATCTTGTTGTCGATGTCCCATGCGTCGGCGGCGTCGACCTGTTCTTGCAGCGTCGTCATCTCTTCTATCAACTCATCGGTATAATCCTCGGCGAGCTTCATCGAGATAGCATTGAATTGGTCGAGGAGTTTCTTTTCCGGGCATTCCGACGCGACGTTTTCGAAGACGGACAGTTCGGGATCCAGTTGCGGTTCCTGTGGCAGATAGCCAACTTTTATGCCGTCAGCCGCCCAGGCCTCTCCGTTAAACTCAGTCTCGACACCGGCCATGATTTTCAAAAGCGTCGATTTCCCTGCGCCGTTGACACCAACCACACCGATTTTCGCGGTCGGGAGGAAGGAGAGATGGATGTTTTCGAAGACCTGTTTGCCACCCGGATAAGTCTTTGAGACGCCTTGCATGTGATAAACATATTGTGGTCCGGACATTTAACGCTCCCAAGATTTAGGTTTGGCGTGTGTTAACGCTGCCCTAGATAAGTGCAAGTGAGCAAAGGGCGAGGTCGAGCGTATGCAAGCTTCAGAAGGCAAGTCAGCAAAATCTGATCAGCCTGGCTTGGATGACCTACTGGAAGACGTCTTCGGCCTCAGCTTTAGAGCGGGCACAACACTGTGGCACCTTCTTACCAAGCCAGCACAGATCGCCGCTGCGGCACGATCACCAAGCTGGAAAAAAACCTATACCCCAACGATCCGGCTAACCTTCTCCTTGCTCACCCTCATGATGTTGTTGAGCTTCTTCTGGGCCGGAGAAAACTCTCCCTTTTTTGAGCTCCTCCGCAATATGGTTGAAAGATCTGCACCCAAGGGGACTCCAGACCCTGTCATTGACGGTCTCGCAAATGACTTTTTTGCAAAATACTCTGTCGTTTACCCTGTCATATACCTGATTTTTCAAGGGACCGTGGGCAGCCTCGTCTTTGTTTGGGGAAAGGGTACGTCTCTTGTCACGAGGCTAAGGCTATACTTTTCTATACTCGCTATTGGCATGCTATGGGCGCTCATCTCTATTGGATTCGTGGCCATGATGAATCTGGAAATGAATACCGCCTACTTCATTTCATCTTTGCTCATCACATTTCTGATCTACAGCCTGTTCTACAGCTTTCTGATTGAGGGCACGCATAGCGGCTCTGCTAAAATCTGGCGCGCTATATTGATCGCCATCATCGTCTTCATTGCAGACAATGCTATTTCTACGCTGTCAGCTGTCACAGCTAGCTATTGGTCTGCTTTGGAGGCTGCGACGAACACCTAAGCTCTTTGTCGCTCATAACGGTCTTGAGTTTAGCGATTTCCGCCGCGGCCTGCAGATTGCCAAACTGCTCTGCAAGACGGAACCACTTTAACGCCTCAACAAAATCCGGCGGCGCACCATGGCCGCCCGCGCAGGCCACACCCAGATTAAAGGCGCAACGATTGTCGCCAGCCTTCGCGCCCTGCTCCCACCATTGGCGCGCGGCGGCAAAGTCTTGAGGTCCGCCCTCGCCGATCATGCACATGCGGCCCATATGGGTGAGCGCGTCTGGTTCGTCCTGTTTGGCGGCGCGCTCAAACCAGTCGCGAGCCATCGCCGCATCCTGCACGCCACCAAGGCCATGCAGACACATGAAGCCGTAATTGAATTGCCCCGCAGCCAGACCTGCATCCGCGGCCATTGCGTAATAGGATCGCGCGGCGATCAGGTCCTCAGGAACGCCGTGGCCATGCTGTAGCATTGCACCATAATTGTTGGCTGCACCCGCATGCTGCATGTCCGCAGCCCGTTTCATCATCTCAGCACTACGCGCGAGCATATCTCCACCAGACGATTGGCGCATAAGGCTATGGGCTTTTTCAAATAGGGAATGGGCAGATGTCATAGCGCTGTATATAGAATGCTTCCGTTTCAGGCAAATCTGGTGGGCCCGGAGGGACTTGAACCCCCGACCAGACCGTTATGAGCGGTCCGCTCTAACCAACTGAGCTACAGGCCCGACCAGCACATGAAGGCCGCTTGAAAATTACGGCCTTGATCTTGTCGCATTGGCGCAATTCAATGGCAATATCAAGCATGTGCCTGTTTAAGGAGGGCCGAGTATGAAAACGTCATGGAAACTGCTTTTGGGATCTGCCGCTGTATTCGCACTGGCAGCCTGTGGGGGCAACAGTGGTGAAGACGACGCGCCTGACAGTCTGAGTGATAGCGATACTGAGACTGTCACGGAAGCGCCGGCCCCGAAGCCGACGATCACGCCGAATGCAGACCCAATCGCGAGTACGCATCCAAAGTCGATCCAGCCGGAGACAACTTTGCAAATCTCAGCGGACGCGAGCGTTAATCGTGAGCCGGATATTGCTTTCATCATGACGGGGGTTACCAGTGAGGCTGAAACCGCACAGCAAGCGATGGCTGATAATCGCGCCGCCATGAATGGCGTCTTCGAGGTTCTGGAAGAGGCAGGCATTGAGCGCCGCGACATGCAAACCTCAAATTTCTCAATGAACCCACGCTATGATTATTCGAATCGGCGCAATGGCGAACCGCCGCGTTTGATTGGATACACGGTGTCCAATCAGCTATCTGTAAGGGTCCGTGATCTGGATGATCTCGGCGAGACGATGGATGCGCTTGTAGAAGCTGGCGGCAATACATTCTCCGGTTTGCGCTTCGGTTTGGATGATGACCGGGCGGCTAAGAATGAAGCACGGCGCCTTGCCATGGCAGAAGCGATTACGCGCGCGGAATTGTATGCGTCAGCGGCGGGGTATGAAGTTGCACGGATCGTGACGCTGTCAGAGAGCGGGGGATACCAGCCTCAACCGATGATGATGGCACGGGCCGAGATGGCGATGGATGCCGCAACGCCGATTGCGAGCGGTGAGGTCAGCTATTCGATGACCGTGAACGTGACCTTCGAACTGCGCCAACCAGAGGACTAGTCCCTGTTAGTGACCGTAAAACAAAAAGCCCGGCGCATCAGCGTCGGGCTTTTTTGATTAAGGGAAAAGGGATCGCCCTATTCTTCCATCATTTCCATTTCAGCTTCATGACGGGCACGATCGGCTGCACCGCGAGCGTCTTCGTCACGATCCACGAGCTCGATAACGGCGCGCGGAGCATTGTCGCCAAAGCGGTAGCCTGCTTTAAGAACGCGTGTGTATCCGCCGTTACGATCTTTGTAGCGCTCACCGAAGACTTCGAAGAGCTTTTTGACCGCGTCTTTGTTGCGAACCTTGGAGATCGCCTGACGACGCGCATGCAGATCACCTTTTTTGGCAAGCGTGATCAGCTTGTCCATGAAAGGCTTCATCTCTTTCGCTTTTGGAAGCGTTGTGACGATCTGCTCGTGCTCAATCAGAGACGCCGCCATATTGGCGAACATCGCTTTGCGGTGAGACGCGGTGCGGTTCAGTTTACGATGTGCAATGCCGTGGCGCATTTTCAGTCTCCGTTGTGGGCCTTCGCAGGCCTACTCCTTAAAGGTGGTCGTCATATTTCTTAGCGAGCGCTTCGATGTCTTCTGGTGGCCAGTCCGGCACATCCATGCCGAGGTGGAGGCCCATGCCCGCAAGGACTTCTTTGATCTCATTCAGAGACTTACGGCCGAAGTTCGGCGTGCGAAGCATTTCGGCTTCTGACTTCTGAATGAGGTCGCCAATGTAAACGATGTTGTCGTTCTTGAGGCAGTTTGCAGAGCGGACAGACAGTTCCAACTCGTCGACTTTCTTGAGGAGCACAGGGTTGAAGCCGAGATCGCTCTCTTCTGTCTGCGTTCCGCTTTCACTCTCAGGCTCATCAAAGGTGATAAAGAGTTGGAGCTGGTCCTGCATGATGCGGGCCGCATAGGCCACTGCATCTTCCGGTGTGATAGACCCGTCAGTCTCAACCGTCAGGGTCAGTTTGTCATAGTCCAGAACTGTCCCTTCGCGCGTGTCCTCAACCTGATAGCCAACGCGGCGAACAGGAGAATAGATTGCATCAACCGGAATGAAGCCAATCGGTGCATCTTCCGGGCGGTTGTCTGTCGCGGGGACGTATCCTTTGCCCGTCGCAATCGTGAATTCCATGTGGAGGTCTGCGCCATCATCAAGCGTACAGATGACGAGATCCGGGTTCAGGATTTTAACGTCGCCTGTTGTCTCGATCTGACCGGCTTTGACCGGGCCAGCACCAGAGGCTTTCAGGATCATACGCTTCTGGCCGTCACCCTGCATATCAACCGCAACCTGTTTCAGGTTCAGGATAATGTTTGTAACGTCTTCGCGAACACCCGGGATAGATGAGAACTCGTGCACGACACCGTCAATCTGAACACCGATAATCGCCGCGCCTTGAAGAGACGACAGCAAGATGCGGCGCAGAGCGTTACCAAGCGTTGTTCCAAAGCCACGCTCGAGTGGCTCAACAACGAGTTTGGCTATGCGGTTTGGGTCACGTCCTGACTCGATCACTGGCCGATTCGGGCGGATCAGAGCTTTCCAGTTACGATCATTTACAACTGCAATATCGGCCATTGGCGGCCTCCTTATGAGTGCTTTTAGTCAGAGGTTAGACGCGGCGGCGCTTTGGTGGACGGCAGCCATTGTGCGGCACCGGCGTGGTGTCGCGAATAGCTGTCACCGCGAGACCCGCCGCTTGGAGCGCACGAACAGCGCTCTCACGGCCTGAACCTGGACCTTTGACGTTGATTTCAACTGTTTGAAGACCGTGCTCCATCGCCTTTTTCGCAGCATCTTCAGCTGCAACCTGAGCGGCGTACGGCGTAGACTTACGTGAGCCTTTGAAGCCCATCGCGCCAGAAGATGACCAGGAAATTGTATTCCCTTGCGCATCGGCGATGGTGATCATCGTGTTGTTGAATGTGGAGTTCACAAAGACAATGCCCGAAGAAATATTCTTGCGGGCACGTTTTGCGACGCGAGTGGTTTGACGAGCCATACCCTATCCGTCCTATTTCTTCTTGCCGGCAATCGGCTTGGCTGGGCCTTTGCGCGTGCGTGCATTCGTATGCGTGCGCTGACCGCGAACCGGAAGGCGCTTACGGTGGCGCAGACCACGATAGCAACCGAGGTCCATCAAACGCTTGATATTCAGTGAAACCTCACGGCGAAGGTCACCCTCAACCATATAATCACTATCGATCGTTTCACGGATCTGAATGACTTCAGAATCAGACAGCTCGTTCACGCGACGCTGTGGTTCGATGCCAATTTTCGCGCAGATTTCGTCTGCCTTGGCAGCGCCAATGCCATGAATGTAGCGCAGCGCGATCGGAACGCGCTTGTTCGTCGGGATATTGACGCCTGCAATACGGGCCAAAGCCTGTCTCCTAAATCTCAAAAAAGAGAGCCGCAGTTCGCACAGCAAATGAGCGCCGCACGCTTGCAGACTCGACCTCTTAACGAAGTGCGTCGTTATAGACGCCAATGTGACCGCGTCAACCGCTGATTCAGAGCGAATGACAGGTGGCCATTTTTAATGATCACAGTCCACCCGCTCCCCCTGCCCAACCACCCACAGAGGGTACCATTGGGGTGGTTGGGCCCTTCGACTTCGCTCAGGATGAGGAGCGGGCGGACCTAACCCATAAACCTACGCGAACTCTTTCAAGGCCGCATCAATGCCTGCACTGACCGCCTCTATTGAGGCCATGCCATCGACTTCTCGTAGCAATCCGCGCTCTGCATAGATTGGCACGAGTGGAGCGGTTTGCTCATTATATTGCTCGAGACGATACGAGAATGTCTCGGGGTTATCGTCTTTGCGGCCCTGTTCCTCAAAGCGCTTCGTGATGCGGGCCAGAAGTTGTTCTTCATCAACGACAAGGCGCAGGACGCAATGGATAGCTGTTCCGCGGGATGCAAGTAGATCGTCGAGCGCTTTTGACTGGCCGACAGTGCGCGGGAAGCCGTCGAAGATAAAGCCGGGCGCGCCTTTGTGCGTGGTCAGCTGTTCGTCGATCAGTCCGATCACGATCTCATCGGAGACCAGCCCGCCCTCTTCCATGATTTTTGCGACGCGTTGACCGAGTTCAGATCCGGACGCTTTGGCTGCCCGCAGCATGTCTCCCGTTGAGAGCTGGATATAGCCATGGTCTGCAACAAGGCGCTTAGCCTGCGTGCCTTTACCGGCCGCGGGCGGTCCGAATATGATCAGGTTCATCTTTTACGCCGCCCTCCCAGACGAGACTTTTTGATCAGCCCCTCATACTGGTGCGCGATCAAGTGAGATTGTATTTGCGTGACTGTATCCATTGTCACTGAGACCACAATCAACAAACTAGTTCCACCGATGTAAAATGGAATAGTCGGAACATAGCGGCGCAGAACCTCCGGCATCAAACACACGAAAACAAGATAAATCGCACCAATCGTGGTGAGTCGAGTCAGCACATAGTCGAAGTATGCCGCTGTATTTTTACCTGGACGAATGCCGGGAACGAAGCCGCCATACTTGCGAAGATTGTCGGCCGTCTCCTCTGGATTGAACATGATTGACGTATAGAAGAACGTAAAGAACGCGACCAGCACGCCGTAAGTGATAATGTAGGTCCACTGGCCTGGTGCGAAGTTCGTTGCGACCCAGCCCATGACGCCTGAGCCAGCAGCTGTGGCGGCGTCAGCCGAACCGGATGTGAAACCAACAGCGGTCATTGGCAGCATCAGGATCGCAATCGCGAAGATTGGCGGGATGACACCTGATGTGTTGAGCTTCAACGGCATGAAGGATGATTGCCCCTGCGCCGGCGCATTCGCAGCCTGCTGGCGTTTTGGATACTGGATCAGAACCCGCCGCTGAGAGCGTTCAATGAAGACGATGAAAAGCGTCAAGGCGATGACCATGGCCGCAACACCGATAATCAGGACAGGGTTCCCTGCCCCGCCTTCACGGCCACTTGTAAACAAGTTGAAAATCGCGCGAGGCATTTCGGCGATGATGCCCGCGAAAATGATGAGTGAAATACCATTACCAACGCCGCGTGCGGTGATCTGCTCACCCATCCACATCAGGAACATGGTTCCGCCTGTAAACGTAACGACAGCGGTCAGGATGAAGAACCAGCGCGGGATATCATCATAGGCAACGCCCGCGAGGCCCGCCCCGATAAAGAGTGACTGCACAATCGCGAAACCAAGCGTCAGATAACGCGTGTACTGATTGATTTGTTTACGGCCCGCCTCGCCCTCTTTCTTGAGTTTCTCAAGCGCAGGCACGGACGCGGTCATCATCTGAATGATGATTGACGCGGTGATGTAAGGCATAACGTTTAGGGCAAAAACACTCATGCGTTCGAGCGCGCCGCCCGCAAACATGTTCATGCTGCCAAGCATGCCGCCTTCCTGAGATTGGAAGAATTGCGCAAACTGAGCAGGATCAACGCCGGGAAGCGGGATAAATGTCCCAAGGCGATAAAGCACCAGGATAAAGAGCGTGAAGAGAAGGCGGTTCTGAAGATCTTTCGCTTTCGCAAAAGTTCCGAAATTCATATTCCGCGCGAGCTGTTCCTGAGCTGTAGCCAAGGTCGGACTCCTTATCCGTAAAAACAGTTACGCCGCCAAAGTCGGCGGCGAAACATGATTTGTGAAGAGGCTTTGTGAAAAAAGCGTCTAAAAATTATTCTGCAGCCGCTTCTTCAGCAGGCGCTGTGACCGTAACTTTGCCGCCAGCTTTCTCGATCGCGGCGATCGCGGCCTTGGAGGCGCCCGTCACTGTGATGTTCACTTTCTTAGGAGCCTCACCCTTTGCCAGCAGACGCACACCGTCTTTCACACGGCGCACAACACCGGCCTCGACGAGAGCCGCTTCTGTAATTTCAGACTTGGCGTCGAGTTTGCCAGCTTCAATAGCCTTGGACAGAATGCCGAGATTGACCCAAGCGTGCTGCTTCTTGTTGCGAGACGTGAAGCCACGCTTTGGCAGACGCATGTAGATCGGCATCTGGCCGCCCTCGAAGCCATTAATGGCAACACCTGAGCGAGACTTTTGACCTTTGACACCACGGCCACCGGTCTTGCCTTTGCCTGAGCCAACACCGCGGCCAACGCGGTGGCGCTTTTTGGTGGAGCCTTCAGCAGGAGAAAGTTCGTTGAGTTTCATGGGTTTATCCTTCGACCACTTCGACAAGGTGAGACACCTTGTTGATCATGCCGCGAATAGCGGGCGTATCTTCTAGCGTGCGCTCGCGGCCCATTTTGTTCAGTCCGAGACCAATCAGGGTCTGGCGCTGATCCGGGGCGCGGCGGATCGGGCTGCCGATCTGGCGCACAGTCACTGTCGCTTTAGCCTTAGCCATGGCTTTCGATCCTTTCCTGTTCAGGCCTATTCGGCCGTTGCGGGCTCAGCCGCCTCAGCGTCAACCGCTTCTGAGGTGCCGCCCATCATATCGATTTCAGACGCACCATCTGTACGGCGACCAACGATGTCCTGCACTTTCAAACCACGCTTGGACGCGACAGAGCGCGGGCTGGCTTGGTTTTTCAGGGCGTGGAATGTCGCGCGAACCATGTTGTACGGGTTAGACGAGCCGATAGACTTACCAACGACGTCCTGAATACCCAGAACTTCCATGACGGCACGCATTGGGCCACCTGCAATCACACCTGTTCCCGGAGGCGCTGCACGCAAGACGACCTTACCGGCACCGTGACGACCACGGCCATCATGGTGAAGCGTACGACCTTCGCGAAGTGGCACGCGAACCATGTTGCGTTTGGCTTCCTCAGTCGCCTTACGGATCGCCTCAGGCACCTCACGGGCTTTACCCTTACCGAAGCCTGCACGACCTTTTTGGTCACCGACAACGACAAGCGCAGCAAAACCGAAATTCTTACCGCCCTTAACAGTTTTCGCGACGCGGTTGATGCCGACGAGCTTGTCGACAAACTCGCTCTGCTCTTCGTCGCGATCCCTGCGGCGTCCGCGCCCTCTACCTCTATCTTCAGCCATGGTGACCTCTCCTAGAACTTCAGTCCGCCCTCACGGGCGGCATCTGCCAGGGCTTTCACCCGGCCATGGAACACAAATCCGCCGCGGTCGAAGACAACATCCTCA
>JBCDKW010000002.1:0-336001 GCA_038746145.1 Pseudomonadota bacterium | reverse complement strand
TGGGATATAAACCACCCGCACCAAGAACCATCTTGCCCGCGACCTTCATGCCGCCTTATAGGTTGGAGGCGGCATGAACGCCGCTACAAACCAACCGTCGATCCTAACATTACGGTTGGGCCAGTCAGATCAGGCAGGCCAAAACACCCCCGGAAAAGATGTCTATTTGATCTACCAGAAAGCTGGGAAAGAAGACTACGAAGCATTCTCTCCGATGTGGTATAGTCCCAAAACGTTGGATCAGATAGCGCTCGCCTTGTATGAAGCTAACCCCAAGATTGAATTCTCCAGTCCATTTCAGGAAATGATTGAAACAGGGGCTAATTCTGCGGCGAGCGCTACGATCTCAAAGAAATTCCATAAGAAACTAAATGATGAAGCATTATTGGATTGGCGCGGGTTTTTGCGGGCAATGCTGTATATCGGCGGCGGAGTAGTCGCGATAAACATCATGCGACATTTGTTGGGGTAGCCAGCCAAAAAAGACCAATACTCTTGCCCCTGCGTCATCTGGACAATCAAAAGTTTTCGCGCATGTTAATGGTTCATCGGGGGCAATCTGGTCCCCACTTTAAGGGGTAATTGAGCGGCAACAATTTCGGCCCTACCAGGCGCATAACCAAACTCAAGCGCACGGGCAATAGTATCTACGAGATAGCACCTTTTTTGCCGCGGGCGGCGATCTCGATTTCTCCGATTTTCGGAAGGATCGAGGTTTGGCCCTAAGACCCCCACCTCAGTTCTTTCGGTAGAGAGTGAGGTGAAATGAGTGATAGATTACGACTTTGCATTCTCATAATTGCGCTTCTGATTGTCATCGGAGCGTGGGGTATAGGTATTTTGCTGACTATGAAGGTCAGCGACCCAACCCCTGACCTGAGAGATGCCATAAGAAATTTCTTTTGGACCGGTAATTTTGGAGCGGCTGCCTTCATTGGCATGGCCGCAAACCTGGTAGGGTAATCCAAAATCTCGATTGAATTTGAATCGAAAACACATGGAGTCAAAAACGCAAACCGCGAAAGAGTCTAGCCGATTTTGATTCTATGACTCGGATTTGAGAGTTGGATGTGTAGATTCTGAAGAGAGGATCTTGTGTCGCAGCAGCTGCCAAGTTCGATCAATAACTTAACTGCCACATGGCAAAAAAACGAAAACGGTTTTGGAAGAAAACATCCGCGAAGGGGCCAACATTTTGGCTCACACGTAAAGCCTGCGAATTATTGGTGGACGTATGGTTCGTCCCATTGAAGTGGATCTACACCACGGTTCGAGCGTTGCTTCAAAAGCTTTGGGCATCGAAAACTACTCTGAAATCCGGCGATGATTTACCGGTTCATGAAAGTGACCGGCGACGACATACCTGTCTGATTGGCGCCACCGGGACAGGAAAGTCTGAGACGGTCAAAGCGCTGGTTCATCACTATCTGCGCTCCCGACAGAAAGCGGCACTAGTCGTCATCGACCCTCATGGAAAACTCGCCCAGGAGATCGCCCGTTTTAGAGAGAACAAGGTCGGCAATCGGCTTGTCTACGTGAAACCGGATTTGCTCGAAGATGGTGCGCCCTCGCTAAATCCTCTGGAGCTACGGGATAGGGGGTCCCGAGCGATCACAGTCCAAACAGAAGAGATGATAAGCGTGTTTCGCGAATTGCTTGATACGGGCACAGCGGCACAGAAATTTTCTACTCAAACAGAAGCTCTGCTCTATCCCTGCATATACACCCTCATTAAAATGGGGGATCGAACTCTTCAGGACTTGATACGGTTTAAGGACCCGAAAAGCTCGGCGCCGTATGTGCTTTATGCAAAGAAGCATCTAAAAAACCCCGCTCATAAAGACTTTTTTGATCGGCTTTTTCCCGAGAAAGCTTACGACAGAACACGATTGTCTGTGAGTACGAAACTCCAAACGATCTTTCATAGTCTTCCGGTCGCCCGGTTTCTCAACAATCCTTCCACAATTGATCTTGAATGTGCGCTGGAGGACGGGCGTTTGATCGTGTTTGACTTTGGAGATCTTGGGGACCTGTCGCGAGAAACTCTTGGCCGATTTATTGTGGCACAACTGCAGTCCTACGCTCGGCGGCGACCGCTCAACTCGACGCCAATCCACCTATTCATAGATGAAGCCCATCAGTTCATTTCACCCAGTTTGGGCAGAATACTCAAAGAAGCGCGGAAATTCGGGCTTCACGCGACACTTGTGCAGCAATCTTATGGTGAGAGCATGACCCCAGCCATGAAGGATATTGTGAGCGGAAACACAGCCGTGAAGATCACGGGGATGAATTCAGAAAAATCGCTGAAATCCTTCTCTGAAAACACTGGTACGGCTATGCCCGTTCTGAAATCTCTACGCCAACACGAGTACCTTATAAAATCTGGCGACAAACCACCGCGAAAATTTAAAATCAGCGGTCGCACGATTGGCCATCGCAATTCGATGAGTATCGCCGAATGGAAGGCCGTCCTTAGCCAGCAACTTCAACAATTCTATCGCATCTTAACTTAAAAGCATTTTACATGACACCATCTGATCGATCGGTTCCGCAAACATCTACCAATCAATCTATTGAACCTGTGCTCGAAGGTGTTGGAGAAAGGATCGCGGAAGCTCATGGCATCCAACCTTTCTACCACTACTCAGAGAAAGAAGCGGCCAAACTCTTACGTCTGAGCGTTTCGACCTTGAAACGTGCTCGGAACAGTGATTCTATTGGATACATCCAAAAAGGCAGCCGAAGCGTCGCCTACTTTGGGTATCAGCTCGTCCACTTCCTAATCGCAAAAACAACATGTCCAACACTACATCCAGAATCTATCAAGTAGGCGACCATTGGTTAGCCAAACGTCCTCGCAGCAAGTTCTGGCACCGTTGTTGGTTCGACAGCGAACGCAGACAAACCAGATACGTGTCTCTCAAGACCGAAGATCTGGAAAAAGCTAAAGTGGCGCTCGACGCGTGGTTTGTTAGCCACCTCTCTGAGCAGTCAAACTTTGAAAACCCTCGCCTGCATTGGATTATGGATGCGTACTACGAAGAGCACGCCAAAAACCTAAGCAGTGCCGGAAGTATCAAACTGGCTCTTCGGCATTGGAAAGACTTCTTTGGTGATATAGAGGTGTCAGACCTCAGGGATGCCAAGACACAGGAGCGTTTTCACGATTGGTTGAGAGCACGGGGGCAAGTCAACAACTCGATCAATCGGACACTGGCGCTCGGAAAGGCGGCAATCAATCGAGCTTGGAAGTACGAACTGATTGAGCACCCGCCAGCTATTCGCATGCTTAGAGCCAACGCCTCGCCGCCGAAAGGGCGTCCAATGGAAATTTCCGAGTTGGCTCGTATGATCGATGCGACGGACAGCGAACACCTGATTGACTTCATTATATGGGGGCTAGGGACGGGAGCCCGTCCAAACGCAATTCGTGACCTGACTTGGGAGCAAGTGGACTTCACCCACGCTCGAATTGATTTGAACCCAGCCGGTAGAGAGCAAAATAATAAACGACGCCCGGTCGTTCGCTTACCAGAGGTAATCGCGGAACTCTACGGTATGGCTCATCATACCGGGTTGAAGGGCGCTGTGGTTTCCTACAAAGGAGATCACGTGAAGTCGATCCGCACAGCTTGGCGCAAAGCTCGCGAGCGAGCCGGATTGGACAAAGATGTCCAACCATACAGCTTGCGGCATACGGTGGCGAAATGGCTTCGTATCGAAGGAATTCCAGCTTGGCAGGTGGCGGCTCAACTAGGCCACAAAGATCTCAAGCACGGAATGACAGAACGTTACGCGTCATTCTCTCCCGATTATCTTGAAGGCTCAGTCGAGGCGATCGACAAACTGCTGGGTGAGCTGCGTGCCACTTGCGTTACACTCGCCAAACCTCGCATTCAGCTCAAACGGCCAAATCTCAATGCCACAAAGGGATTGGGGTGGTGCCGCGAGGGAGAATTGAACTCCCGACCTCATCATTACCAATGATGCGCTCTACCACTGAGCTACCGCGGCCTTTGAATTGTCGGCGATTACCGTATGATCGCATGCGTGAAAAGAGCGTTTATGAGACTGGACTGTGATCATGGCGGAAAAGCGAGAGCTGAGCGAAAAAGAGAAACGTCTGAAGGAGGCGCTGCGTAAAAACCTCCGACGTCGGGGCGCGGCTAAACGCAAAGCCGCGCCGCCCAGAAAGCCCGGTACATCAGAGTGAAATGCTGCCGCTGAACTCATCGGCGGTAGATTAGTATGCGTTTTCTAAAAAGAGCTCCTATTCTGGCATCATTGGATAGAAAGGAGCCTGATCATGGCGAAGAAAACGAAGAAAAAAGACAAGAAAATCAAAAAAGACAAAGCTCTGCGTAACAAGGCGCGTGAGACTGGCAAGGCGATCGAATCCGGTGCTGTTGAAGCGTCCCGCAAGATCTGGCTGGCTGGCATCGGCGCTTATGGTATGGCCTTTGATGTTGCACGCAGCGGCGCGAGCACAGCGACTGAGCAGTCTGTCGAAATGTTCGAGGATCTGGTAAAGCGCGGCGGTGAACTTGAGACTGACGTTATGGCGCGCCTGACCGGCAACACGGTGGCTCAGTCTGCAACGAAGCGCGCGAAAAAGGTCGTTGATACGTCTCAAAAATTGCAGGAAAAAGTGCGTGAGCGTTTTGACGCGCGTATGTCCCGCATGCGTGATCTGCTGGGCGTCAGCCGTGAAGGCTCAACTGTCGATAAGCTTGCCCGCAAGCTTGAACAGCTGGAAGACGAAGTTGCATCTGCAACCAAAGGCGCGATGAAGAAAGGCGACATGATGCTGAAGAAGCGTCTGGCGCGTCTGTCTGATGAAATCGATGCGTATGTTGGTGAAGCTGCTGACGAGAAGCCCGTGAAGAAAGCTAAAAAGGTCGCCAAAAAAGCCAAAGCGAAAGCTGAAAAGCCAGTCAAGGCTGCTGTAAAAGCGGTTAAAGAGGTGGCTGAAATTGTTGCTGACGACCTGACTCAAATCAATGGTGTTGGTCCGGCTATGGCGAAGCGTCTTGGTGACGAAGGTGTGGTATCGTTCCAGCAGTTGGCGGGTCTGAATAAAGATGAAGCTGAGGCTATTGATGCCAAGATCGGTGGTAATGGCCGCTTGATCCGTGACGGATGGGTAAGCCAAGCCAAGGCACTGGCGAAAGCTTAAGTCCTACGGTCCATCTGCCGGATGTGAGCTCTCTGCTTGCGTTCGGCGGATGTCTATCCGGCAAGATGATCATAGCGTGCGAGAATGTCAGCATTGATTGCATCACGATCACCACGCAGATAAGGCGCGATCAGTAGAAGTGCTCTCAAAACAGTATCGTGGATCAGATCTGACGGTGTTCTGTCAGAATTCCATCCGCCCATAGCATCTTCTTCCAGCCAAAATGTCAGTGTTGCGAGCAGCTGATCGACCAAGACGGCCTTGAGGCGTGATTTTGTCGGTAGAAGCTCTTCATCACCAAACTCATTCAGCGAAGCGTCAACAATGTCACGCAAGGATGAATTCAAGTAGGTGAGCCTGTTACTCAAGTCCGGATAGCGCGCTGCCATGTGGCTCAAGCTGCGATAGTAGAAACGAAAATCGTAGATTTCTTCGAGAAGAATGTAGAGAAACACCCAGTGTTCTTCGAGCGTTGTCAGTCGCCCTCGTGCGCCCTGTAAGATAACACGCATTTCTTCTTCGAAATTATCAAACAAGTCTTGGATGAGGGCATCCTTGCCCTTGAAGTGATAGTAAAGATGACCGGGACTAATCTCGAGCGCATTGGCAATATCCAGCGCTGTAATCTCGGCTTCGCCCTCTTCATTGAACAGGTCGAGGGCCGCTGAGAGAATGCGATCACGCGTTTTCATGGCTCTTACCTAGCGCAGAGACATGAGAAGCTCGATAAGGAATTAGATAAGTTCTTTCATATCAGAGTTGATATTATTTAGGGATTATGCGGTAACTACGTAACCACGATCAGGATTTTAATGAGAATTGTGGGTTGGAGGATGTGATGCGTGAAGAAAACGAGATTGCAGCAAATGCTGCTGAGAGCACCAATGCGTTGAACCCGCTGCTGGGTGGTATTAACCGTCAGGAATTGTTGGGTGCGGTCGCGATGATGTTACGATCTAGTGTAACAAACCCGCTGACCACAGCGAAATATGCCAGCAAGATTACCAGAGATAATGCTGCTGCTATGCTCGGACGGTCTGAAGTTGCGCCCGATCGTAAGGATCGCCGCTTTAAAGATCCGGCTTGGGCGCGTAACCCTTTCTATAAGCGTGGTATGCAGACGTATCTCGCGACGCAGAAGAACCTCCAGGATTGGGTGACCGATCTCAAGATGACAGAACTTGAGCATGCGCGGGCCAAGTTTGTTATGGGGATGATTACGGATGCGCTTGCGCCGACGAACTCTCTGATTGGTAATCCGAGCGCGATGAAGCGCGTTGTCGACTCAGGAGGCATGTCGCTCCTTAAGGGTCTGAAGAATGTCTATTCTGACATCACGAAGAATGGTGGCATGCCGTCTCAAGTTGATGGTCGCCCATTCGAGGTCGGTAAGAACCTCGCTGTCTCCAAAGGAAAAGTTGTTTGGCGTGACGAAGTTCTTGAACTGATCCAGTATCAGCCGCTAACGGAAGATGTGCACGAAATTCCGTTCATGATCATTCCACCGCAGATTAATAAGTTCTACGCGATGGACCTGACCCCGATGACGAGCATGGTTCAATTCCTGTTGGCCTATCAGCAGCAGCCGTTCACCGTCTCCTGGCGCAACCCGACCAAGAAGAATGCCGACTGGGGCTTAGAGAAGTATATCGACTCTCTGTTCAAGGCGTCGGAAGTTGTGCGCCGGATTACCGGGTCTGAGAAGATCAATATTTCCGGCGCCTGTTCCGGCGGGATTACGACGGCGACCTTTGCAAGCATGCTGGCCGCGGCCGACGATGACCGTGTCAATTCATTGACCTTCATGGTTTGTGTTTTGAACCCGCGTCAGGATGACAGCGAGATCGGCGAGATTGCTTCTGAGAACAGTCTTGAAATCGCTCGGAAACTCTCAAAACGCAAAGGTGTTCTGAAAGGCGATGATCTGGCGCGCATGTTTGCGTGGATGCGACCAAATGATTTGATATGGAACTATGTCGTCAATAACTACCTGATGGGCGATGATCCACCACCGTATGACGTTCTGTACTGGAATAATGATACGACGAACCTGCCTGCGCAGTTGCATTCTGATTATCTCGACATGGCGCTGGAACAGCCATTCGATAATCCGGGTGAAGTTGAAGTTGCAGGACACTTCGCAGATCTGTCGAAAGTGACGTGTGATGCCTTTGTTGTGGCGGGTGTGACCGATCATATTACGCCTTGGAAAGCGTGCTATCGCACAACCGATCTACTGGGGTCGGAGAATATTGAGTTTGTCCTGTCTTCCAGCGGGCACATTCAATCTTTGATCAATCCGCCAGCGAACCCGAAGGCGAAGTATTTTGCTAATCCAGATATCAACCTCACAGCAGATGACTGGGCGACGAGCGCGCAAGAAGTGCAGGGGTCCTGGTGGCCGCGTTGGGGCGACTGGATCAAAGAGCATGCCGGGGCTCTGAAACCTGCGCCTCAAGCCTGTGGCAGCGAGGACTTTCAGCCCATCTGTAATGCACCGGGTGAATATGTGCACGAAAAGTCGTAAGACGGTTCTCACAAGCTGAGGATGAAAGCGATGGCAAAACAACAACCAGAGCGTGCCCCTGATATTACAATGCGCGAAGTGGGCCCCGTTACGTTACGCACAGCGCATTGGCCAGCGCCCGAAGGCTCCGATCATCTACCGCTTCTCTTCTTCAACGGGATAGGGGCGAACCTCGAGCTTGCCATCCGCCTTGGGGATATGTTCCCGGACCGTGAAATCATCACTTTCGATGTTCCCGGTGTGGGCGGTAGTCCTGTCACTCGCTGGCCTTACAGGGCTTGGATGCTGGCGCGCTGGGCCCGTGAATTGCTTGACCAATTTGGGATTGGGTCGGTTGATGTCATGGGCGTGTCCTGGGGCGGTGCGATGGCGCAACAGTATGCGATCCAATATCGTAACCGTGTTGGGAAACTGATCCTCTGCGCGACGACAGCCGGTATGACGATGATCCCGGGGCGGCCTGCATCGATCCTGAAGATGGCTGACGCGCGGCGCTACACGGACCCGAATTATATGAGGGATAATTTCGCGACGTTGTATGGCGACCTCGCCGATGAAAGTGCCGGCCATCATATGGACAGTTTGATGTCACCCGATCCGAAGGGGTATATCTTTCAAATGCTCGCCTTTGCAGGCTGGTCGAGCTTGCCTTTCATTCGGTTCCTAAGGATGCCAGCGCTCGTCGTGATGGGCGAGAAAGACGCGATTGTCCCCGTTGCGAACGGACATATCCTTAATTTTGGTCTTCCGAACAGTCGCATGACGGTGATTCCGGATGCGGGTCACTTATTCATCGTGACCAAGATGGAAGAGTCGCGTGATATCATCACAGACTTCCTGAATGAGGATATGTTTGAGGCGAAAGCCGCTTAACCGTCGTCCTCGCTAACGACGCCCATGAGCCATGCGCTGACGTCTCCTTCGTCTTCACCGCGCCATGCTGACCAAGCTGTCGCGCCGATCATGCCGGAGCGTGTATGAACCCGCTCGACCCAGCCATCATCGCCGTCAGGTCCCATTTCGAGCGCATGCACGCCCCATAAGAGCTGCGCGCGGCGCAGGCGGTGCTTGTCGTTTGAACTATAAAGGATGGGTACTGGGCCGCGCTGTCGGGAGAACCGGATGAGACGGCGCGTGGACCCTGTCCGAAGGGCGAGGGCTGTTGCGCCTGCGTTTCCGGCCAAGCGGAAGGCGGCGTCGGCAATAATATCGACAGGCAGATCATCCTTAGCGCCGCCGCTGAACTGGTCCATGGCTTCGCGGTGGTCTTCAGCGCGTTCGGTGGCGTTCATGATCCGGTCCATGATGGCAACCGCTGTCGCCGGATGGCGGCCTACAGCGGTTTCGGCTGATAGCATGACTGCGTCGACGCCCTGATAGATTGCTGTTGCGACATCGCTGGCCTCCGCGCGGGTCGGGGCTGCATTATCAATCATCGATTCCAGCATCTGTGTTGCCACGATCACAGGCTTACCGGCGGCGCGGGCCGCACGAATAATGCGTCGCTGGATTACTGGGACGTCTTCGGCTGGAAACTCGACGCCGAGATCACCGCGCGCGACCATAACGCCATCTGTGGCTTCCAGAATTGGGTGAAGGTTCTTGATTGCGGCAGGTTTTTCCAGCTTGGCGATCAGCGGCGCCTTATTGGTGATGAGCGCTTTGGCTTCGTGAATATCTTCCGCGCTCTGAACGAAGCTTAGCGCAACGAAGTCGACATCAAGTTCCATCGCAAAGGCGAGGTCTGCTCGATCTTTTTTGCTTAAAGCCTGAACAGGCAGGGCTTTCCCGCGAACAGTAAAGCCTTTGCGGTCTGAGAGTTCGCCGGGAAGGGCACACGTGACTTTTGGCGTTTCGCCAGCTTCGCTCACTGTAAAGCGAACCATGCCGTCATTGGCGAGAATTTCGTCCCCGACGACCAGGACGTCTAAAATCTCTGGATGGGGAACCGGAATAGTGCCCGGTTGATCTGTTGTTTCACCCGCAATCAATGACAGCGTTTCATTAAACCCGAATTTCACTTTGCCATCCGGAAATGCGCCAACCCTAACTTTGGGACCTTGCAAGTCAGCGAGGACGCCAATCGGGCGCCCCAAGCGTGCCTCAGCCCGGCGCACAGTTTCCAGCGCCATGCGGTGATCTTCGTGTGTGCCGTGACTGAAATTCAATCGGAACACATCGACACCTGCCATCGCGAGCATCTCGACGACCTTGGGCGACCGCGTGCCCGGGCCGAGTGTTGCGAGGATTTTGCTCTGTCGTTTCCGAATTAGTGGAGCAGGGGGCATGCGAGAGGCCTCTTCGTTACGAGACCCGAATACGGTGCATTTGTGCCGTCGTGCAAGTCTTATCCGGCGACTTTTGCTTGCCGTCGTTTGATCGTGCCAGAGAAGTTCAAGACCGGCTCGCTGTCAGCGGTCACGACGCCACGCACGAATGTGATCGAGCGTCCGCCGCCCATGATCTCGCCGCGTGCTTCTATCCATGCGTTTTCAGGTGCGCCCGCGAGAAATTCACAATTAAACGCAACTGTAACGCCGTATCCGTCATCTTCTATGCCGTCATGGGCGAGTGCGAACAGCGCGAAATCGGCAAATGTCATTAAAGCGCCGCCATGCATAACGCCGCCAGCATTCATGTGTTTACGTTCTGATCGAAAGGCAGCGACGGGGCCTTTTTCACCTTTTCGGAAGTAAAACGGCCCTGCAGCATCGTGCTCAAAGGGTTCGCCGGGCCATGTCATCCACCCGGCGAATTCACCGTCCTCAATCGTTATTGACTGCATCTATTTCTTCATCCGCCCAGCGACGGTCTTGCGGAACTTGTCGCCATAGGGCGGACGGACCATGGCGAGAACTTCGCTGCCGGTCTGCGTGTACACGGCCTTCTTGTGGCTAAACTCGTAGAAGCCGTCGCGACCGTGATAGGCCCCCATGCCGGACGGCCCAACGCCGCCAAAGGGCAGGTCTTCCTGCGCGACGTGCATGATTACATCGTTCACGGTCACACCGCCGGACGTCGTATTATTGAGGACCATGTCGCGTTCAGCGGCGTCTTCACCAAAATAGTAGAGGCCCAGCGGACGCTCATGATCATTAATGTAGGCAACCGCTTCGCTGGTCTGCGTGTAAGATTTGATCGGTAGGATCGGGCCGAAAATCTCGTCCTGCATGACTTTCATGTCATCGGTCGGATTCACCACGATGTGCGGCGCCATTTTGTGGTGAGGCTGCTGGGTGAAATTATCGCCCGCCGGATTGATTTCGATGATCTCTGCGCCTTTTTCACGGGCATCGTCGAGGTAAGAATTCAGCCGCTCATAGTGGCGCTGGTTCACGACTGATGTGTAATCATCATTGTCTTTCAGCCCGGATGGGAACATTTTCTCGACTGAGGCCGTCGCCGCTCCGATAAAATCCCGTGTCTTGGCTTCCGGGACAAAGGCGTAGTCCGGGGCAAGGCAGATTTGACCCGCATTCAGTGTTTTGCCTGCCATGATCCGCGCTGCGGCTTTGTCGAGGTCTGCACTCTGGCCGAGGATGACCGGGCTCTTGCCACCTAGTTCAAGCGTCAGCGGGACGAGATTGTCTGCTGCTGCACGCATAACATGGTGTGCAATGGACGTCGCGCCCGTGAAGATCATGTGGTCGAAGGGGAGTTTGGAGAAGGCTGCCCCAACATCAGGGCCACCAGTCACGACAGCGACTTCTTCTTCGGTATAATATTTCGCAATCAGCTCTTTCATCAGTTCACTGGTGCGCTCTGTGAATTCAGATGGCTTGATCATCGCGCGATTGCCCGCCGCGAAGACGTTTGCGAGGGGCGCGAAGGTCAGGTTTACCGGGAAGTTCCACGGACTTATCACACCAATTACGCCTTTCGGCTGATATTGGATTTGAGCCTTGGAGCCGAGCAGTCCGAGCGGAAACTCGACCTTACGCTTTTCCGGCTTCATCCACTTCTTGAGGTTCTTCTTGGAGAATTTGAGAGCCCCGATAGAGCCTGCAATATCAGTGAAATTCGATTGATCGATCGAGCGATGACCAAAATCTTCAGCCATAGCTTTGGAGAGCGCTTCGCCATGGGTCACCAACAGGTCGATGGATTTGTCGATCCAAGCGATCCTTTGATCCGCACTTGGAATACCATCGCGAATGTTTGCGGCCTTCTGCTTGGCGAGCACCTCGCCCATGCCTTCTGCTGACATCATGTCCAGAGCCATATCCGTTTCTCCCGGGTCGTATTATCGTTGACGTAAACGATAACGTCGTTTGCGCGAATGACAATAAGAAGCCACCAAATGCGAGGAAAAGAGCTTTTTTGCTGATCAAATCGCTCTGAGAGCCTGTGCAAGTCCAGTTTCTCACACTCCCCGCTTGTATGCGCTTGCTTTGGATATCGACCACTATACGCAAGACTTTATGTACCGTCTTGTCTATGTCAGCACAGCGAATAGCCATA
This sequence comes from Pseudomonadota bacterium, assembly GCA_038746145.1. GTDB lineage: Bacteria > Pseudomonadota > Alphaproteobacteria > Caulobacterales > Hyphomonadaceae > Henriciella. Next base: position 323,834 of record JBCDKW010000002.1, on the reverse strand, counting down.
TGAGTGATGAGGACATCGCTGCGATCCTGGACGTGTCGCAGTCAAACAACCATGAGCGCTACATTACCGGTTTCCTTGCCCATAACAATCAGAGCTTCATGCAAGCGCTTGAGGGCGAAGAAGAAGAAGTCATGGGTATCTATGATCGTATCTTGAAGGATGACCGTCACTTCGGCGTTGTTCAAATTATTGGTGAAAGCATCAAGGAACGTGCATTTCCGGAATGGGCCATGAATTACTTCCGTGCTGATGATCCGGAATCTGGTGCAATGGTTATCCGGCACGACGACCCAGTCGACGGGCTCCTGCCCAAAGAGATGCCGCGTGAACTGCTCCATCTTTTTACCCGTTTTCTGCATATTGAGACGCCTGGCGCGTAAACGCTCTGGAAACAGGTCTGCGCTACAATCCTATCTGGTAAAACAGGTGAGATGCTATGGACCGGGATCTGCAAGTTATGATGAGCCGTGTGGCACGCCTTGGCGAAATGTCTGAGGGAGAGGCTAGGCGGATTGTGGGACAGGTCTATGAAGACGGCATCGTTAGTCGCGGTGAAGCCGAAGCCCTGTTTCGTTTAAATGACCAACTCGCCAGTGCCGACCCGCAGTGGAAAATGCGTTTCACCGAAGCGGTCAAAGACTATCTTCTAACCCGTGAACCGCCTGAGGGATGGGTCACTGAGGAAGAAGCCGCTTGGCTTATCGCGCAGGTTGATCATGAGGGTGACCACGCCAGTCTGGAAGAGATCGATCTTCTCATTCATATCTTGCGCTATGCTGAAGGCGCGCACGAAAGCCTGTTCGACTATACGATGAAAACTGTTTCAGCGCGGATCGTATCAGATGGAGCCGTAAGTGCAGATATGGTTGAGCGCATGCGGTTTCTTGTTTTTGCTCGTGCGGGGGATGGCGCGAGTTGGGTCAGCCGCGATGAAGCGCGCGTCCTATTCGAAACCAATGACGCGGTTGCTTTCGCCAAGAATGATCCGAAGTGGAATGACTTCTTTGCACGCGCGATTGCCAATCATTTGATGGCGCGCGCGCATCCTGATCCTGTCTCTGAGCAGGAGGCCTTGCGCAGGGAGAACTGGGTCAAGGATACTGGTCGTGGGGCAGGCGGCATGTTTGCGAAGATGGTTGGATCATTCGGAAATGACTGGTTCAAGAATGTCACCTATAGCAGCAAGAAAGCGGCTGAGGCGCGAATGAAAGCGGCGGATGCTGCACATCGGGCCGCTGAAAAAGTCACCGAGGACGAGAATGCCTGGCTAATGAAGCGGCTCGGCTGGGACGGCAAAGTCAGTCCGGCTGAACAGGCGCTGCTTGAATTCCTGCGCGTTGAAGTTCCCGGGTTTGTAGAAGGCCTTGCGGTGGCAGCTTAAGCCACTTGCTTTTCGCTGAACCGCGTCGCGAGCACTGCGACGCCGATTGCCATGAAGCCGCCGACGATCAGGAAGACCGCATCATCTGCGAACGTCTCAAAGAACTGCGTGTAGGCGTGAATTGCAAAGAACACCAAAGCACTCGTCGATAGGAAGCCGCCACGAGGCGCTTTTACAAACAGCGCGATAAGACATGCAGCCCAGCCAAGACTGAAGACGAGTTCTGGAATATGCGTAGCGGTCTCGCGCCACTCATAGCGAGCGCTCCAACTGTCACCGGCAACCCAGTGTTCGCCGAGATGATCACCCCAGAGCGATCCGACCCAGAAGCCGAAATTTGTGAGGAATATGGCTGTGCGTGCCGCGACGGTTGTAAGGCTTTGCCATGCTGTTGAGAGATGAGGTCTCAAGGCATAGAGCCCGCCTGCGACCGCGCTGAAGACTGCGATTGTCACGGTTGGTTCACGCACGATCAGCGCATAGGATGCATGCCAGTAAAACGTGCCCGTTCCCAAAACGGCAGCGAGCGCCAAGACGGCTAGCGCCGCTAGGAAACTGGATCGATAGACCAGCGCGCCAGCCGTCATGATCCCGAAAATGAACAGTTGGGGCCATATCGCGACGAGGTCTTCGCCGGCTTCCATCGCCACCCAGCCGGACAGTCCAATCGTTCCCATAAGTGCAAATGCACTTCCCAGAACCATCCAGGTATCATCGGTTTGAAACAGCTTTAGCCACGTTGCGATGCCTAAAGCTGTGAGGGCGAGCAGAAGGCCCATTATTGCTGATGGCTCCAGTGCCAGAACACCCGCGGCGACACCAAGTGCACCGAAAATCAGGACAGCGCTCATCCAGATGGCGCTTTTTGGTTCAGCGATGCTGAATGTTGCCAAAGTCTCCGCTTGCGCTGCGCTGATCTTCCCAGTTTTGACCAGCGCGTCCAAATCCAGTTTTACGATGCTCATAGCTTGCCTCATAAGTAAGTGAGCGTTTAATAACATATTGCTTCGAACTGCACAACCCTTACCGAAAGTCAGCGTGGACAAGGCGGGGCAGGGGGCTTAAGTCCGGTGGCGGATTGAAATAGATATTTACGGGGCTTGGAGCTGCATGTTTGAAAAAATCCTGATTGCCAATCGCGGGGAAATTGCAGTTCGCGTGATCAAGACGTGTCGACGATTAGGCGTGAAGACTGTCGTTGTGTATTCTGACGCAGATGCGGGCTCGATGGCTGTTGAGATGGCGGATGAGGCCGTGCATATCGGGCCTTCACCGGCCGCTGAATCCTATCTTGTTATGGACAAGATTGTTGATGCCGTTAGGCAGACGGGTGCACAAGCGGTTCACCCGGGTTTCGGTTTTCTGTCAGAGAATCCGGCCTTCGCTAAACGTCTTGCTGACGAAAACATCACATTTATCGGTCCCAATCCTCATGCGATTGAGGCGATGGGGGATAAGATTAGCTCTAAGAAGCTTGCCGCCGACGCCGGTGTCTCCACCGTCCCGGGACATATGGGCCTGATCAAAAGCACCAAGGAAGCTGTCAAAATCTCTCAGGAGATTGGCTATCCAGTTATGATCAAGGCGTCAGCCGGTGGTGGCGGTAAAGGCATTCGGATCGCCCATAATGATAAGGATGTTGAGGAGGGCTATCCCGCAGTTAAAGCTGAAGCGACCGCTTCTTTCGGTGATGACCGTATCTTTATCGAGAAATTCATCCTGCAGCCCAGACACATCGAAATTCAGGTTATGGGCGATAAGCATGGGAACTGCGTCTACCTCTTCGAACGCGAATGTTCGATCCAGCGTCGTAACCAGAAAGTCCTAGAAGAAGCGCCGTCTCCGCTGCTTGATGCTGCCACCCGGAAGAAAATGGGCGAGCAAGCTGTCGCCCTTTCCAAAGCGGTGAACTATGACTCCGCTGGCACTGTTGAGTTTGTCGCTAGCGGTAAGGATAAGAGCTTTTATTTCCTTGAAATGAATACGCGCCTTCAGGTGGAGCACCCGGTGACGGAGATGATCACCGGTGTCGACCTTGTCGAGCAAATGCTGCGCTCAGCTTATGGAGAAAAGCTGAACCTGAAACAGGATAAGCTGAAAATTGACGGCTGGGCGATTGAAAGCCGGGTCTATGCAGAGGATCCATATCGTAACTTCCTGCCGTCTATCGGGCGCCTGAAACGCTTCCAACCCCCGCGAGAGGGTGATCTTGAAGGCGGCGCCGTCCGCATGGATAGTGGCGTGCGCGAAGGTGATGAAATCTCTATGTTCTACGATCCGATGATCGCTAAACTTGTAACGCATGGCAAAGATCGCGATGCGGCGCTCGATACGCAAGCGAAGGCGCTCGATCGGTTCTATATTGAGGGTATTCAGGACAATATGCCGTTCTGCGCTGCCGTTATGGATGAAGCGCGCTTTCGTTCGGGTGATATCACCACGGCGTATATCAAGGACGAGTTTCCTGATGGGTTTCAAGGCATGGTGCCGACAGAGCAGCAGACACTCTTATTAACAGCAGCGGCGTCGTACGCGCATTCTGTAAAAGCGCAGCGTGGTGCAGCCATTTCAGGTCGTATGTCCCCGATGTCAGAGCCGCGCCGGCATTGGACGGTTATTCTTGGTGACCAGTACCATGAGATCGAGCTGGACCTCGGCGAAGGCGAAGCGACGCTGACTCACAATGGCAAGTCTCACGCCTTAGTCACGGATTGGGGGCCTGGTCAGCACCTATTTGAAGGCGTCCTCGACGGGAAAGCGTTCGCTGTGAAGATTTCTGATCGCACAGAAGGCTACCACGTCACTCATCGCGGCGTGCGATTGAATGCGTTGGTTTGTACGCCGGCGACAGCGGAGATGCACAAGCGTCTGCCGGAGAAAGAGAAGCCCGATCTTTCCAAGCTGATTATCTCCCCGATGCCCGGCCTTGTTGTCTCAGTCGATGTTGCGGCAGGTGATACGGTCGAAGAGGGGCAGGCTGTCTGTATCGTTGAAGCGATGAAGATGCAGAATATCATCCGCGCTGAAGCGAATGCGACGGTCAAAGCTGTGAATGTCGAGGCGGGTGACAGTGTCGCAGCTGACGCCATTATGATCGAGTTTGAATAGAGGTCTGAATGTCAGATACACCTCATGGACAGATGGGCGTTGGCGCTATTCTATTCAGTCCGAATGGACGCATAGCGCCAAGTCAGTTCTGGGCCGCTTGGACTGGCCTTCTCGCGGCAAACGTTGTGTTCAGTTTCATCCCGCTCATCAGCAACATTATGACCTTTGTTCTAATATACATAGGTGTGTGCATTTATGGTAAGCGCCTCCACGACTCGGGGAAATCAGCGTGGGTTCATATCATCCCATGGATTGTAACTCTAATCATAATCGTTGGCGTAACAGTACAAAACTATGACGCTGTCGTGGCTCTTGTTGAGCTCGGCGAAAGTGGGCGTCAGCCCACGGAGGAAGAAGCGCTGGATTTGTTTAACCGCCTCGGTGCGTTCTTCCTTGCAATTCTGATTTATCTCGGAATCTGGCTCGCCTACACTGTCTGGGTTGGGACCAGGCCAAGTCAAAAATTTGACAATCGCTATGGGAAGGGTCCATCGGGCGACGTTTTTTAGAGTGACTGGCGTATTGAGTTTATATTCGTATAACAATAAATCATTATCGTTTATTGATAAATAAATTGAAACGTGTATAGAGCTTTGAACGCAATAAAGTTTGAGGATTAAACCAAGCCATGACAGACGCGCAAACACTGAATCCGACGCCAATGCGCTGGCTTGGAACGCTGTTTAACCCAGCTGGAACCAGCAGCAAGCTTGAGTTTACTCGAGCCTGGACGCTCCTGTTTTTCATACAGGTATCTGTTGTTGTGGTTATTCCCTTTCTCGCAGGAGTGGTCGGTCTCGTTGGCGGTGAGGGTGGAGGTCTGGGGCGTTTTGCGACTTATGCCTCACCGATTGTCTTCACTGTGACAACGTTTTGTTCTTACATTATTCACACAAGGCGCCTGAGAGATGGTCAGAAATCAAGTCTGTGGGCCGTTCTGGTTCTTCTCCCGCTCTTCTTAGGCTTTTTTCTTTTCTATGCTGGCATATCCGAAAAGAACGTCGCGTATGAAAAAGCTTATCAGGAGCGCATTGAGTACGTGAAGGACCCTGATGCTTTCGAAGCGAAGAAGGAGATCGAGCGCTCAGAGAGGCAGGAAAAGAAACGGGCCGAAGCGATTGCTAAATGTGAGGCGAAAAGAGCCAGGTCTGACGCTGAAAGTGAACCCGAAGAGACCTGTGAAGAAGAGTACAAATCCTCGCAGCAACGCGGAAATCAGTCCTGGGGTCAACAGAGTCAGCCTGAGTACAGGTCTCCGACACCATCAAAGATCGACTATATTCTTGAACCAAATCTGACGTCGATTGCGAATGCCGTGATCCCTCTGAGTGCGCTGTTGGCGATTTGGTCCCTGATGTGGGTTGCGCGCGTGCCTTTTGGAGAGGTCCGTGAAGGGGGCGCGGCAGCTATAAACACCGAAATTCCAAAGACACCTTGGGTCCCACTTCCACAAGCTGTATTCAGTTTTCGAGGGCGTATGCGCCGTCTGCAATATGTCCTTTATGGACTTGGTTTCGCGTTTGCTATCGGGGTTGTTCAACAAGTTCTACTTTTGGTCATTCCGGGCGGAATGTCCCCAGGCTCCGTAGCAGCGTCAATCCCTAGCGCTACCGAAATTATCCTGATCATTTTGCCATTCGCCATTCTCAATCTTTGGGTCGCATTGGCCATGGCAACGCAGCGTCTGCATGATTTTGGGCGTGGTATTATATGGGTTTCCCCATTCGTTATTCCGTTCGTAATTGTGGTGCTCGCATCAATCATATTCGTTCTAAATCCGGCGACACTTGCAAGCTTTGGCGGAGGTGATGAAATCGAGTTTACTTCTATAGCGCTAACCTTAGCTACTGCATATTTTATAGCGAGTTTAGCTGCCTTGGTTCTTGTGATTTGTCTTTGGTTTTGGCCGTCGCAGAAAAACGATAATCGGTTTGGAGCCGGTCCTGGCGGTGTCTCTGTTGATGGAGTATTCTAGACGAGAGATTTGCTAACCATACCGAAATAAAAAAGCCGGACATTGCGTCCGGCTTTTGAAGTTCAAAACTTAAATGATTTAGTGCCTGACCGGCGTTGCATCCGGCGGCGTTGGTCGACCTGAGAGTGTCGCAGCAAGGGCTGCTTCATCATCCTCTGACCATTCTACCGGTGAGAGTGGCTGCACGAGGGCGCGGGCCAGCACTTCATTTATGTCAGAGACCGGAATTATGGTCAGTCCGTCCTTCACATTATCCGGGATTTCGGCGAGATCTTTCTCGTTCTCTTCCGGGATCAGAACGGTCTTGATGCCACCACGAAGCGCCGCAAGGAGTTTTTCCTTGAGACCACCGATTGGCAGCACGCGACCGCGCAGGGAAATCTCACCTGTCATGGCAACGTCACGATGGATCGGATTGCCCGTCAGAAGCGAGACCATAGCCGTTGTCATGGCGATGCCCGCACTCGGCCCGTCCTTTGGTGTTGCCCCATCTGGGACGTGGACATGGATATCGGTCGTGTTGAACGTGCTTGGCTTTATGCCAAGATCAACCGCACGTGAGCGGACCAGAGACCCTGCCGCAGAGATTGACTCCTTCATCACATCCCGCAGATTACCAGTGACTTTGGTATTGCCGCGACCCGGCATTGAGACGGCCTCGACCGTAAGGAGATCGCCGCCGACTTCGGTCCAAGCCAGGCCTGTGACCGCACCGATCTGGTTCTCTTCATCAGCAAGACCATGTCTATGACGACGGACACCAGCAAAGTCGCCGAGATTATCGGGTTGGACGGTGATCTGGTTCGTCTCTTCCTTGCCGAGCTCGCGCACCGCTTTACGGGCGAGTTTGGCCAGCTCGCGTTCAAGAGATCGGACACCGGCTTCGCGCGTGTAATAACGGATCAGGTCCATCAGACCTGTATCTGTGATCACCCACTCTTGATCGTTTAGGCCATGATCATCGCGGATTTTCGGGATGAGGTGACGCTTCGCGATTTCGAGCTTTTCGTCCTCTGTGTAACCGGCAATTCGAATGATCTCCATACGATCCAACAAAGGCTGAGGCATATTGAGACTGTTCGCCGTCGTTACGAACATCACGTCCGACAGATCATAATCGACTTCGAGATAGTGATCATTGAAGGTCGAGTTCTGTGCAGGGTCCAGGACTTCAAGCAGGGCCGCAGAGGGATCCCCGCGATGGTCCATTCCCATCTTGTCGATCTCATCGAGCAGGAAGAGAGGATTGCCCGTTTTCGCTTTTTTCAAGCTCTGGATTACTCGGCCCGGCATAGACCCAATATAGGTTCTGCGGTGGCCACGGATCTCGCTTTCATCGCGCACGCCGCCGAGCGATACGCGCACGAAATCACGCCCTGTCGCTTCCGCGATGGACTTACCAAGCGATGTTTTACCAACGCCGGGAGGGCCAACAAGGCACAGGATCGGGCCACGGAGTTTGTTGGTGCGCTTCTGGACGGCAAGATACTCGAGGATGCGCTCTTTTACTTTGTCGAGCCCATAATGGTCATCGTTGAGCTGTTTCTCAGCCGCGTTGATATCGGTTGAGATATCCTTGCGCTTGTCCCACGGGAGAGACAGCAGCCACTCTAGATAGTTCCGCACGACCGTGCTTTCGGCTGACATAGGGCTCATCTGGCGGAGCTTTTTGATTTCTGCTTCCGCTTTTATGCGCGCTTCTTCTGAAAGGCCGGTTTCCTTGATTTTGGCTTCGAGCTCGGCGACCTCGTCGCGTTCGCCTTCATCGCCTTCGCCGCCAAGCTCGCGCTGAATCGCTTTCATCTGTTCGTTCAGATAGTATTCGCGCTGAGACTTTTCCATCTGGCGTTTGACGCGGTTTTTGATCTTCCGCTCCATCTGCATCATGCCGAGCTCGCCTTCCATCAGCGAGAGAATTTTCTCAAGCCGGGCTTTGGCGTCTGGCATTTCAAGCAGAGACTGCTTTTCAGAGAGCTTGACCTGCAGCTGAGCAGCTACGGCGTCCGCGAGCATGCCTGGATCGGTCAACTCGCTTATGGTGCTGACGGATTCAGGGGGGATTTTACGGTTCAGCTTCGCGTAGTTTTCGAATTGTTCGATGACGGCGCGGAGCAGAGCCTCAATCTCTCCGCCTTCTATTTCGATGGCAGAAATCGGTTCAACCTCAGCGAGGTAATGATCATCTTTGTCAATAAATCGGTTTATGAGCGCGCGAGACGTACCTTCGACGAGAACTTTTACAGTTCCATCTGGCAGTTTTAGCAGCTGCAGAATTGTCGCTGTTGTCCCAATCGTATGCACATCGTCCTCGGTTGGATCGTCAGTCGCGGGATCTTTCTGAGCAACCAGAACGATCTCGTTACGGCCTTCTTCGACCATTTCGAGCGCGCGGACGGACTTGTCGCGGCCCACGAAAAGCGGCGCCACCATGTCTGGAAAGACCACAATGTCCCTTAAAGGAAGCACTGGGAGGGTTTTTGTCGTCGTCATATCGAGACTCCTTTTGCTTACAGGTCCCGCTCAGCGGCAACCTGGCACCGTCACCCTATTGTTGAATGATTTTGGTGCTTGTCTCATGTGATACTCATGGCAGGGGACTTCAACCGGAAAAAACGGTCGGAAGGTCAACTTCTAGAGGGCAATTTTAGACAAAGCTTACGTTGACGGAGATCGCACGCCGCTTTTTCTATCCCATACGCTTTAGTAGGCCTTCGAAATACTCGATTGTGCTGACCAGGCCTTCACGGAGCGGAATTTCGGGGCTCCAGTCCAGTTGATCCTTCGCGCGGGTAATATCCGGTCTGCGTTTTTTTGGGTCGTCCTGCGGGAGCGGCCTATTCGCCAATTTCGACTTTGAGCCGGTGAGGTCAATGACGTGCTCTGCGAGTTCGCGGATTGTGAATTCGCCGGGGTTTCCGAGGTTCATAGGCCCCGTCACATCCTGAGGGCTTTCCATCAACGAAATGAGGCCACGCACGAGATCATCGACATAGCAAAAACTGCGCGTCTGCTGCCCATCTCCGTAAAGCGTTATGTCTTCGCCGCGCAGCGCTTGAACGATGAAGTTAGAGACCACCCGCCCGTCATTTGGGTGCATGCGCGGGCCGTACGTGTTGAAGATACGCGCAACCTTGATGTCGAGCTGATGTTGGCGGTTATAGTCAAAGAAAAGCGTCTCTGCGCAGCGTTTGCCTTCATCATAACAGGAGCGTGGCCCGATGGGGTTCACGTTGCCCCAATAGTCTTCCTGTTGAGGGTGAACGTCTGGGTCGCCGTAAACCTCTGATGTGGACGCCTGCAGTATTCGCGCTTTCGTCCGCTTCGCCAGACCGAGCATATTAATTGCGCCGTGAACGCTCGTCTTAGTGGTTTGGACCGGGTCAAACTGGTAGTGGATTGGGCTGGCGGGGCAGGCGAGGTTGTAGATTTGATCGACCTCGACGAAGAGCGGGATCGTCACATCGTGGCGCATCAACTCAAAGCGTTTATTGTCCAGCAGGTGCGCTACGTTCGTGCGGGCGCCGGTGAAAAAGTTGTCCAGGCAGAGAACATCTGCGCCGTTTTCAAGCAAAGTCTCGCAGAGATGAGACCCGATAAAGCCTGCACCACCAGTGACTAGGATGCGTTTCTCGAGATGCATCTAAACCGGCCGCCCAACGCTGGTATAATCAAAGCCGCGCTTCGCCATGTCTGCAGGGTCGTAAATGTTGCGCAGATCCACGACGACATTGCCTTTGAGCGTGTTTTTAACGCGGGTGAGATCAAGTGCGCGGAATTGGTCCCATTCTGTGATGATCACAGCCGCATCGGCGCCCTTAAGCGCCTCATACGGGTTCTTGGTATAGTTGATGCCGTCCATCATATTGCTGGCTTCTTCCATGCTTTCCGGATCATAAGCGTTTACTGTCGCGCCGGCTGCGATGAGGGCAGGGACAATATCTAGGCTCGGTGCATCGCGCATGTCATCTGTGTTTGGCTTAAAGGCGAGGCCGAGGACGCCAATGGTTTTGCCCGAGACATCGCCGCCCATTGCCGCGAGGACTTTCTCAGCCATTGCCTTTTTTCGGGCAGCATTCACCTCAACAACAGTATCAACGATGCGTACGGGGCTTTGATAGTCATTGGCTGTCTTGGTCAGGGCGAGTGTATCCTTGGGGAAACAGGAACCGCCATAGCCCGGTCCCGCATTCAGGAATTTCGGACCGATCCGGCCATCGAGGCCGATGCCTTTCGACACTTCCTGAACGTTCGCACGAACCTTTTCGCAGAGGTCCGCCATCTCATTGATGAAGGTGATCTTCACAGCCAGAAAGGCGTTAGCAGCATATTTGATGAGCTCTGACGTACGGCGGTTTGTGAAGACGATCGGAGTCTCGTTTAGATAGAGCGGACGGTACAGCTCACGCATGACGTCTTTCGCCTGCTCATTATCGGTTCCGACGACGACGCGATCAGGTCGCTTAAAGTCGCCAATGGCCGCGCCTTCGCGGAGGAATTCCGGGTTCGATACGACCGCGAAATCCGCGTCCGGGCGCTTCTTGCGGATGATGGATTCGACGTCATCGCCTGTACCGACAGGAACAGTGGATTTGGTCACGACGACAGTGAAACCGTTGATAAGGTCCGCGATCTCTTCGGCAGCCGCATAGACGTAAGACAAGTCCGCATGACCGTCACCGCGCCTTGAGGGTGTGCCGACTGCAATGAATACCGCGTCTGCACTTGCAATGGCGTCTTTTGCTTCTGTGGTGAAGAACAGGCGCTCTTCTTTCACATTGTTTTCAACGAGCTTTTCGAGGCCAGGTTCGTAGATCGGCATGATACCCTGATGCAGACGCTCAATCTTTGTTGCATCTTTGTCGACACAGGTAACGACATGGCCAAAATCAGCAAAACAGGCGCCGCTCACAAGACCGACATAACCCGTTCCGATCATTGCTACACGCATAACAGACCTCACACTCAACGCATCTTTGAAAGTCGCTGCTGCGTGCGCGTTTTTCATGAACGGGTCAAGAGCAGTAGGGTAGTTTGACGGTAAATTCCGGAGCTATAATGGCTCAGATTGCGTCGTCTTTTTAGCTTTGACACTTAGGGCAATGATACAAAGTCCGACCGCTCAATTTGGATTTTTCGATCTTGCCTTTGCAGCGGGGACACGACTCTTTGCCGAAGATGTTTGTACGCTCTCTAACAGCTTGGCCTGCTTTCGGGATGTCGCCATTTGTTATGATTGAGTTTGTTTCAACGCCAACTTGAAGAAGCGCGCGCATTTCGTCCCACAGCCGGTTGAGTTCAGTCTCATCTAGGTCGATGCCCCGTATCATAGGGTTCAGCTGGCGCAGCCACAATATTTCGGCTCTGTAGATATTTCCGATGCCTGAAATGACTTTCTGGTCCATCAGAAGCCGTGCGATTGGCGCCCGACTTTTGAGAATTCGGGCAATCGCGCGTTCGGGCTCTGGCTTATCCGCGAGAAGATCAGGTCCGTATCGCATGCGAAATTCATCCATCTCCGCGCTTGGAATAAGTTCGCAGGTGTTTGGACCAATGATGTCGATCGCGTGAGTGGCGCTGGCTAGGCGGAGCCTAGTGACCTCTCTGGGTTCTGTTGCGGGTTGGGATTGGGTTACGAAATAACCGCCAAGCCCGAGATGGACGTGTAGCGTTTGGCCGTTATCAAAATGGTGGAGCAGATGTTTGCCAATCGCGCCTGTATCCTCGCAGACCGCACCGTCCAGGTTGGCAGCGCCCTCGGCAAATCTACCCTGTGGTGAGGTCGCGGATACAGCTTGCCCTTTGATCATTGTCGCGTGGTCGCGTGCGGCTCTGTGTATCGTATGTCCCTCTGGCATGAGCCGTCCTTTTTGATGGTCTTATGGCGCTCATTTTCTGGTTATAGGTTTGCGCTGAAAAGCAGATAGATTGGGATAACTGAAGTCAAAGGCTATGACGTGCCTTTCGTTTCGAACATTACATCAAACGATTGACTAAACGGGCACGGGCTTCCGGTGTGGTTCGGTTCATGCCCGCGAACAATCTTTCCTCTATAAAATAGCCTGTGAGCAGGAGGGCGTTCCTAATATCGTCATCACCAATCATCGCATTTGGTTCGCATAGAAATGGCGGGAGGGTGAATAATCTGTCCAGGTATTCACCGGCTTCTGATCCGCGAATGGCTCGACCGGTTTTGGGGGAGACATGGGTGAGCCCGTCATTCGCGCCTGATAGTGCACACCGGTCGAGGTCGAGTCCAAACCCGAGTGCGCTGAGAAGGCCGAGTTCCCAGCGACAATAGAGGCTTGGCCAAATGTCACTATCGTCCAAAGTCTCCAGCAAAAAGATCGTTGGTTCATAGAGGGCGGAGCCGATCTGGTCGCCGTCATCTAATCCGGCGCGAAGGAGTTCACTGACTGAGCTAATGGCCGCGAGAGCGGCTGGATCATCAAGATATCTCGCAGCGCGGCTGGTTGTCACTTCCGCAACATCGAAACGACCGAGTTGGTCTTCCAGCCGTCCGCTCCATTGTAGGCTAAGTGAGTTTCCGGCTTCGTATTGCGGGCGCTTTTTTCGGCTCGCACCGCCATAGACAAGACCCGCACGGCGGCCTTTGTGGGCGGTCAGAACATCGAGGATAAGCCCGCCTTCGCCGAATCGTCGCCCTCCCAGGACCAGCGCCTCATCGCGCCATTGCATCACAGGACCACCTAAGCATCGAACTCCAGCCCAACCGAGGAATAGGACTCCCGCCTTTCCATCCATTTGGGATCGACCTTGACGAAAAGGATCAAGTGAACGGTCTGGCCGAGCATCTCTGTCAGTTCTTCGCGTGCGGCTTTCCCAATGGCTTTGATCGATTGCCCACCCTTCCCGAGGACCATGCCTTTATGCTGTTCGCGTGCGATTATCACGGCTTGGCGGATGCGCACAGAGCCATTGTCGAAGGGTTCCCAGCTCTCGGTTTCGACCATGAGTTGGTAGGGGAGTTCCTGATGCAGACGCAGCATTAGCTTTTCGCGTGTCACTTCAGCGGCCAGTAGGCGTATCGGTAGGTCTGCGGTCTGCTCTGGAGGGTAGAGCGCCGGGCCTTCGGGCATTTTCGCAGAGATAGCCTGTAAAACGCGGTCTACGCCATCGCCGTTTAGGGCAGAAATCATGAACATGTCTTCGTAGACGCCGGTCTCATTCAGCTCCGACATCAGCGGTAGGACCTGTTCATGCGGGAAAAGATCGATTTTGTTCAGAGCGAGGAAGACTTTGCGGCCGGTCTCTTTCAACGTTTCAATGACGCGCCGGTCGTCTTCGACGGATAGCCGCTCAGCCGCGCTGGCCTTGTCCGATTTTTCCGCGACCCACGCGGACGCATCTATCAGGTGTACGACGGCATCTGCATCATCTGCGCCGGACCATGCCGCTTTGACCATCGCACGATCGAGACGCTTTTTCGCACGGAAGATGCCGGGCGTGTCGACGAGCACGATCTGAGTTGTGTTGAGATGCGCAACCCCGCGAACAGGGAAGCGCGTTGTCTGAACCTTATGGGTTACGATGGCAACTTTTGTGCCGACCAAGTGGTTTACCAGTGTTGATTTGCCGGCATTCGGCGCTCCGATAATGGCTGCGAAACCTGCATGAGTGATGTCCTGCATCGCAGGCAGAGCAGGGGTATCTTCAGAGGGCTCAATCGTGTCGGTCATGTTTGTCCAGTATATCTAGAAGGGCTGAGGCCGCAGCCATTTCCGCTTCTTGTTTGCTTCCGCCTTTTGCCTCAGCGGTGGCATGACCGTTTACCGTTGCTTCCACAGTAAAGACAGGTGCGTGAGGCGGACCGTCCTGAGACAGCGCTTTATAAGTTGCATAGGGGGTCTTGTTTGCACCGCACCAGTCGGACAAGCGTGTTTTCGGATTAATTGCACTGTCAGCTTCGGCGCGGAAGGCATCGAAAATCCAATAGCGGCGAATGAAGTCGGCCGCTTTGTCCAAACCGCCATCGCGATAGACGGCGGCGATGAGAGCCTCCACCGCATCCGCAACGGCTTTGTCATAAGCGCCTGCTTTATTGTGGCGCATGGAGTTATCGAGGAAAATGTATTTGCGCAGGTCGAATTGTTCGCCGACTTCTGCACAAGCTTCGCCGCTGACGAGTTGGTGGAAAAGTTTTGTGAGATAGCCTTCGCGCTCTTTGGGGAAGCGCGTGGTGAGAATCTCAGCGATGATAAGACCGAGAACGCGGTCGCCCAGGAACTCCAAGCGCTGATTGGAGAATTGCGCGTCACCGTCATAATTATCGATGAGGCTTGGATGGGTTAGCGCACGGTTGAGCCAGCTTTCGTCTTTGAAGGTGTAGCCGATCTGAGCTTCCAGTTCAGCGCGTTCTTGAGCGCTCAACATGGGCCGTTTTTTCGACTTTGTTTTCGCCGCGGCGCGTAGCCGTGTGCGTTTCGGGCGAGATGATTTGCTTGCGCTTCGGTTCATTTAGGATGCGCCTCTATGATGACCTGCGCTTCGGCCCAGGGGTGATCGTCTGTCATGGTCAGGTGCACTTTTGCATTATGACCGTCAGGTGTGATTTCAGCCAATCGTTCAGCCGCGCCTTCGGTGAGTTTAAGTGTCGGTTTTCCAGATGGGAGATTGATCACTTCCATATGTTTCCAGTGCACGCCGCGCCTGGGAACGCCTGTGCCGAGAGCTTTTGCGCAAGCCTCTTTCGCGGCAAAGCGTTTGGCGTAAGTCTCCGCCGTGCGCAGACGCTTACGAGCTTTAGTGATTTCGCCTTCGGTGAAGCAGCGGTTTTCAAACTTCTCACCGAATTTATCGAGAGAGCCTTGAATGCGTTCAATATTGCAAAGATCGTTGCCAATGCCGATGATCATGCGTCGGCGCTTTCATCTCGTGCCTCATCCATGAGGCGGCGCATTTGCGCTACGGCTTCACCAAGCCCTGTGAAGATGGCCTCGCCAATAAGGAAATGCCCGATATTCAGCTCTGTCAGTTCCGGGATCGCGGCGACAGGGATGACGGTATCGAATGTCAGTCCATGACCAGCTTGAGGTTCGATGCCGAGGGAGACTGCTTCGGCGGCGCAGTCAGCGATGCGCTCCAGCTCAGCTGCAGCGAGTTCGCCTTCACCAGCTTGCACGAACTCGACATAACGGCCTGTGTGGAATTCGCAGATATCCGCGCCCATGCGGCTCGCGGCGATGAGTTGGACCGGGTCCGGTTCGATGAACATGGAGACGCGGCTTCCATGGTCTTGCAGTCGCCGCACATAGTCTGCGAGGTGGTTATGTCCGCGTGCAGCATCGAGGCCGCCTTCGGTCGTTAATTCCGCGCGTTTTTCCGGTACAAACATCGCTGTTTCCGGTTTGAAGCGGAGCGCGATGTCCATCATTTCGTCGGTTGCCGCCATTTCCATATTGATGGGTAGGGCTGTTGCTGCGCGTATCGCATCGAGGTCATTATCTTTGATGTGACGACGGTCTTCACGGAGGTGTAGTGTAATGCCATCCGCGCCGGCTTTGGTTGCTAGCTCTGCTGCACGGGCAGGATCAGGGTGCAAGCCACCGCGAGCATTCCTGATTGTCGCGACGTGGTCGATGTTGACCCCGAGACGGATGCGATTTGTCACGATGCCAGCCCCCGACTACCCGGTTTTACGGCAGGGAGGGCGGAGAGGTCTGGCGGTAAATCACTGGCATCATAATCCGGAAACTTGATAGCCGCCAGTGAAACAAGCCCACAGCCAACGTCTGCTTCGCCGCCGCTGCGGTCAATAATGCAAGACCCGCCGACCACTGTTCCGGGGAGCTTATTCAGCGCGGTAACCGTTTCCCTAAAAGAGAGACCTGTCGTGACAATGTCCTCTGCAATCAAAACACGCTCACCATCGGCGATTTCGAAGCTGCGGCGCAACTCGAACTCGCCCTCCACGCGTTCAACGAAGACAGCTCTGCAGCCTAAATGGCGGGCGAGTTCATAGCTTGGGATAACGCCACCCATTGCAGGGCCGACCACCACATCAATTTTGCCTAACCGGTCCAGTATTTTTTTCGCGAGAGCCTCGCATAGCTTGGAGCTGAGCTCTGGTTGAGAAAAGACAAGGGCCTTTTGCAAGAAGACGGGGC
The DNA here is from genome assembly GCA_038746145.1 of Pseudomonadota bacterium. Classification (GTDB taxonomy): domain Bacteria; phylum Pseudomonadota; class Alphaproteobacteria; order Caulobacterales; family Hyphomonadaceae; genus Henriciella. The sequence continues at coordinate 307,246 of JBCDKW010000002.1, read as the reverse complement.
TGCGACGACCAGATGATAAGATGAAGTGACCTTCAAGCAGAGCCCCCGCATCGCGGAAGACGTCCAATACGTCCTGATTATTCAAAGTCACTCTCCTCCAGCCGCTCAACCCGCTCGACAACTGCCAGCGCGCGAAGGGCAGCTTTAATTTGTTCCAAGTGGCGTAGATCGTCCACTTCGATGTCAAAGACAAGCTCGATAAAGCCGGGACCGCGACTAGGTGTGCGAACGCCCGTTATATTTCCGCCTGCCTGAGCGACGACATTACAGAGTTGAGCGAGGACGCCTTTTGAGTTCACGGCGTTGACCGAAATACGGCCAACGGCACGAATGCCGGATTTGGCAAGCTCGCTCCATTGCAAGTCGACCCAGCGCTCCGGCTGATCGTCATAGCGTGCGACTGTGGAGCAGTAGATTGTATGAACAACAAGGCCTTTATCCGGCTCGCGCAGGCCTAGAATTCGATCACCTGGAATTGGACAGCAGCATTCTGCGAGATGCAGCGTAACGCCCGGTTTCAAGCCTTCACTGACGACTAGGTCACTTGGATTGGCTTCATCCAATGTGATCCGTTCGTGCTCAACGGCGTCTTCATGCTCAACACCGGGGAAAGCGAGTTTGAGCAGGCGGTCTACCTGTTCGTGGCTGCGCCCGATGGCTTCGAACATAGGTCTGACGCCATCAAATCCTGCACGGTCAGCTATGCGGCGCATATCGACTGTCACAGGGTCAATCTCGATTTGGCGCATGCCTCGCTCAAACATTGTCTGGCCAAGGCGTTCAAATTCGTGCGTTTCAGTCTCCCGTCGCAATCGCCTTTGCGCCGCACGAGCGCGTCCTGTGACTGTCAGGGCTTCATAACCTGGGACTGGGCGTGGGTCCGCGCGTCGAAGTATCTCGACCACATCTCCATTTTTAAGTGGCGTGCGTAGGCCCCGCAGCACGCCATTGATTTTTGCGCCCTCGCAGGTATCGCCGACAGCTGTGTGAACTGCATAGGCAAAGTCTAGAGGCATAGAGCCCGCTGGCAAGAGAACGAGCCGACCTCTTGGGGTGAAGGAGAAGACGTGGGTTCGGTACATCTCCATCTTTGCGTGCTCGAGAAATTCGTTCGCATCACCGCCGTGTGAGAGCAGATCTCCGAATGCTCTGAGATTTGCCTCTGGATCGAGGCCTGCAGCTTTTGAGCTTTCAACGTCAAACCCATACGAACTGTTCTTGTAACTCCAGTGTGCCGCGACACCGCGTTCTGCTGTGTCATCCATCTCTTCAGTGCGAATTTGAAGTTCTACCAAACGGTTCTCGTCAGCTCTGACAGTGGTATGGAGTGAAGCGTAGCCATTCGGCTTGGGAACGGAAATGAAGTCGCGGAAACGATCGGGGATACAGGCCCAAACAGTATGGAACGCGCCAAGCGCCTGATAGCATTCAGCCTTCTTCGGGACGATAACGCGAAAGCCGAAAATGTCGGCGACATCGCGAAAACTGATGGAGCGCTTCTCCAGCTTTCGCCAGATGGAATACGGTTCTTTCCGACGTCCCTTGATCCGGCAATTGATGCTCTGATCTTTCATAATGGATCGGATTGCTTCTCGAATGCGCTCCAGATCGTCTTTGTTCTCTGATTCGAGTGTTTCAAGCTGGTTGAGGATCTGCTCGCGTGCTTCTGGGTTGAGGTGGAGGAACGCCAAATCCTCCATTTCAGAAGCGACATAGTGCAAGCCGACGCGGCGGGCGAGCGGCGCATAAAGATCCATTGTCTCACGCGCGATACGTTGGCGGCTTTCCTCTTTTCGCTTGAAATGCAGCGTGCGCATATTGTGCATCCGGTCTGCCAATTTGATCAGAAGAACCCGAATGTCATTGACGGTTGCGAGGATGAATCTCTGGAAATTCTCAGCCTGTTTTGAGGCTTCGCTTTGGTATTCGAGCTTTTCGAGTTTGGTGACGCCGTCGACCAGGTCTGCAACGTCTTCGCCAAATTGAGATGTGATATCGCTGAGGTCGACATCGTCACAGTCTTCGACGGTGTCGTGAAGGAGGCCGGCAATGACTGTGGCATCATCCAGTTTGATTGTCGTGAGAAGCGTCGCCACACGCACTGGATGCGAGTAGTAAGGATCGCCTGATTGGCGCAATTGTTCCCCGTGTTTTATCCGGGCGTAATCGTAAGCGCGCAAGAGCCGATCGCGATCAGCATCAGGCTGATAATCTATGACAGTGTCAGCAAGCTCATCAGCGCTCAGGAAAGCGACATCTGCGCGTATGCCTCTTGGTTGAGGCATTGCCCCCGACCGATGATCCAGTCTGGCGGCAGCGTTTGTCATGAAATCCTATAACCGGTCGTCGCGACCGGACTCAAGTTCAGCCTGATAAGCGCGCATAACGTCATCTTCTGTCGCCGTTGGACCTGATTCAAGCGCAATGCGGTCTGCTTCGCGTTCTTCTTCCTCTCCAGGACGAACTTCCTGCAGATCAGAAACGAGCGACTCTTTAACGACCTTCAGATCCACGCTTTTGTCAGCGATTTCACGCAGTGATACGACGGGGTCTTTGTCGTTATCGCGATCAACTGTCAGCGGTGATCCTTCACGGATCATGCGAGCGCGTTGCGCTGCAAGAATGATGAGTTCGAAACGATTCGGGACCTGCTCAACGCAATCCTCAACGGTCACACGGGCCATTAAAATCTCCTGTAATTCTTCCGTATATGCGCCGCAGCAAAAGAGCGCAACCCGCGCTTGCATTGGATTGCGGCGTGTTCTACGGCCCACATATTGTAAAATACAGGGTCTTATTGATGGCTTTTTATAAAGATGAGCGGTTATCTCTCTTCATTGATGGCGCAAACCTATACTCCGCTGCACGCGGGCTGGGGTTAGAGATTGATTTCAGAAAATTGCTCGACGAATTTCGCAAGCGCGGGCGGCTCTTGAGGGCAAACTATTATACAACCATACTCGAAACGGACGAACACAATCCGATCAAGCCTCTAGTCGATTGGTTAGCCTATAATGGATTTACGACTGTCGTAAAAAATGCCCGCGAATATACGGATCGGGAAGGGCGTCGCCGTGTGCGCGGCAATATGGACGTTGAACTTGCCACAGATATGCTAACAGCCGCCGATTATCTGGACCACATTGTCCTGTTTTCCGGTAACAGTGATTTCCGCCGTGTTGTGGAAGCGATAAAAGCCAAGGGCGTTCGTGTGACGGTAATTTCTACTGTCAAAAGCCAACCACAAATGATTGGTGACGATCTGCGTCGTGAAGCAGATGTGTTCATCGATCTGGATGAACTTGGTGATCTGGTCGCTCGTCCGCGCCGTGACAATGATGATCGCGGCCCCGTCAGCAATGATGATTACGACTAAAAGTGCTGCTCGAACGCAAGAATTTTCTTATTGCGTCCGGCAAAATATTACTAAGGCAGCAGTTGCTCAGTTTCACGATGCAGGATAATCCAGATCGAACACAGTTTTGGAGGGAAGTATGGAAGCGCTTTTGATTGTTCTGGGTCTTGTTGCTCTGATCGCGATTATTGTCATTGCGATTTACAATGGACTCGTCGCTAAGCGGCAGAGATGCAATCAGGCTTTTGCTGACATTGATGTACAGTTGAAGCAGCGACAGAATATCATCCCTAATCTGGTCGAAACCGTCAAAGGTTATGCCTCCCACGAGAAAGAAACGCTTGATGCTGTTATTCAGGCTCGTCAGCAGGCGGTTAATGCACAGAGCCCGGGAGATATGGCGGCTGCAGAGGGCATTTTGACGGGGGCAATTGGTCGACTATTTGCGCTGGCTGAAGCTTATCCGGACCTCAAAGCGAACACGAATTTTCTCGATCTTCAGGATGAGCTCTCTGTTATTGAGGATAAAATCTCAGCCGCGCGGCGTTTCTACAATAGTGCTGTCCAAGACTACAACACATCACGCGAACAATTCCCCGGATCTATCGTTGCAGGCAGCTTTAATTTTGAAGAACGTGACTTCTTCGACCTAGGCGATGATCGTGCAGCATTCAGCACACCGCCAAGTGTCGACTTCGGTTAGATTATCAGTCTAACTTTCGATTACGGTACTCCGTTTTGTGGGATAGATGACCGTCTATCCCTCTTAACACGGCTGTTTTTATTGGAGCATTCTCAAAACAATCCGTGGGGTTGATATCTCCTCCTAATCTCTTCGCAATTGATGAAGGGATGACCGGGAATGTCTGAAAGTGAGTTCACAGCAAAACTCGAACTGCCTTATTTGTTACCAAATCAGTCGCAAAAGCATGTCACGGTAAATGAGAGCCTTCGCCGTCTTGATACGCTCGTTCTGACGGCTGTTGAGGGTAGAGGTTCGGCTGAGCCGCCAGCTGCTCCGGTAGATGGTGAAGCCTGGTTGATTGGGGAAGCTCCCGTCGGTTTGTGGGAGGGGATGGCGTCACGTTTGGCCTTTTGGGCCGATGGTGCTTGGTATTTCGAAGTCCCGAAAGCGGGATGGCGTGTCTATGACAAGGCTGAAAGTGCTCTCATTCTCTACGATGGAACAGCGTGGTCACCCATTGGTGGAGACACACAGAATTTAGAATTTCTGGGACTGGCTACAGTCGCTGACAGCAACAACCCGTTTTCAGTAAGACTGAATACAGCCCTCTTTGCGGCCAGAGAAACGACAGATGCGGGCACTGGTGACTTGCGTATAACGTTGAATAAAGAGACCTCAGATAATATTGGGTCCATCCTGTTTCAGTCAGGCTGGAGCGGTCGCGCTGAAATAGGTCTTGTCGGCAATGATGACCTTGTTTTGCGTGTCAGCCCCGATGGGGGATCATGGTCAAACAGTATTGAAATCGATAATGCCACAGGTCACGTCGGGATTGCAAAAACGCCTGATAGCATTGACACATTAAGTGTCGCAGGACGTATTCGTGCGGCCTCCAGTGAAGGCTATGTTGTGACACAGGACAATGGTGTTGTTGATGTTGCGCGCAACAATGGGGCGGCAGTCTATTTTCGCGGACGGTCTTATGGATCCAATGTCAATCTTGGCGCTACCGATGCGACGGGAAACATTACGAACAATGCAATATCGATCAGGCCAGATGAAGTTGATGTCCTTTTCGCGTTTCCTCCGGCGCCTTCCAGCAATGCATCAGTCGATCTGGGACAGACGGGTCGTGTCTGGCGCGATGTCTATTTGCAAAACGCACCGACAGTGAGCTCTGATCGGCGTGGCAAGAAGGAGATTGATGACCTGCACGATCCTCTTCCGCTTCTGGAGTTCTTGCGCCCTGTCACATTCCGGCGTGAAGGTCAGGATGGTCGCCATTTTGGCTTTATTGCGCAGGAGGTCCGTGAAGCATTGCTTGCCTCGGGATACGACGATGCTGCGCTGTGGCGTTTAAGCGATGCCAACGATGCGAATAGCGCACAAATGCTCTGCCAAGAGGAATTAATCGCGGTCCTTGTTTCTGCGTTCCAGAAACTCATCGTACGCATTGAGGCCGTTGAGGCGGCTTGATGCTCTATTCCTCAACACGCGATGCCGACGTCGCGCTATCGGCCGATTGGCGTTGGCCGCATTTTAGCGTTCGTGAACTGGCTTGTCGTTGCGGCGGGCGATTCTGTGCCGGTGAGTATTGGCACGACCCTGAATTTCTTGATGCGCTAGAAGGTCTGCGCCGTGATGTCGGTGCTCCGCTCATTATCAATTCCGGACATCGTTGTCCGCAATGGAACGCGGCTGTCGGCGGAGCGCCTCTGTCGCGGCACAAGCAGATCGCCGTCGATATATCGCTCGCTCGGCATGACCGTTTTCAGATGCGAGATTTGGCGAGCAAGCACGGGTTTTCTGGTCGGGGACTGGCACAAACATTTATCCACCTAGATCGGCGAGAACGCCCAGCAACGTGGTATTATGGAAGGAGTAGGTACATATGGCAGACATAGCGGGACTGGCTGCGAGCGCAGCTGGTGGGGGACTATTTGGTTTGGTTGGGACAGCGCTCGGCCGTTTGGCTGGGTTCTTTGAGAAACGCCAGCAATTAGCACATGAGAAAGCACGTTGGCAGCACGAAGTGCAATTGATTGAGCTACAGCAGAAAGCGGCGAGGGCGGAGACTGAGGCCGAACTGGCACTGGCGGATGTCACGGGCAGTTGGCAGGGTCTGGACGCGTCCATGAAAGCGGAGGCGGAGATACGGGCGAGCTATAAATGGGTTGATGCTGTCCGAGGCATCACTAGACCGGCCCTGACGCTGATTCTCTGGTTGATCGCGGCCTGTATCTGGTTAGGGGCAGGACTTGCTGAACGGGAAGCCATCACAGAGACAGCCACTTTTGCAGCAACAGCAGCAACGCTTTGGTGGTTCGGAGATAGAGGGCCGAGCGCCAATAGGCGCCTGCGATAATGCCTAGAAAAAGATCAATAAAAAAGGCGGCCCGAAAGCCGCCTTTTCCAATTCGGTATCTCTGAAATTTAGAAAGCTTTAGAGACAGAGAGGAACGCTGTGCGACCACGGTAATCAAACTGAGTTGTTACCAGAGGTGTGTTACCACGACGTGTCGCAACACCGTCAGAAACGAATGGTGGCGCTTCGTCAAAGATGTTGTCGATACCCGCCGTTACACGCCATGTGTCAGCCGTGTAGCGTACAGACGCACCGTGATACCACTGCGGTTCTGTAAAGGCTTTGAAGAAGTCACCGCCTCGAATGACAGGAACAAAATCTTCCTCAGCTTCTGACATGCGAGATGTAAAGTCAGTGAACCATGAGTAACGGAAGTCACCACGATCAAGTGACAGAATAGTGTTAAGAACCAAGTCAGGTTGGCCGATTTCACCATTAAAGTCGTTTGGCTCGAAGTCTGTTCCAGAGAAGAGTAGGAACTCATCTTCGAACGTCCAGGTTGCCTGCGTGTCGAAACTGATATCACCAAAATCAAACTCACGTTCGAAGTTCAGTGTCAGGTCCAGACCACGGGTTGTCTGAGAGTTGATGTTCACAAAGCTGTCGCTAATGCTGACAATTCTGTCGTCATCAATCCCGCCGTCCCCACGCACGAAAAGTGAACACAGTGGATCATTCGGGAAGTTCTCCGAAGCGTAGCAACCGCTCAAGATGCCAGCTGAACTTAGCTGTGCAATTTGATCGTTTATTTCAACTTCAAAGTAATCGAGCGCGATACTGAGATCAGCCCATGTCGGCGTATAGATGAAGCCAACAGTCAGAGAATCTGACGTTTCAGGCTCAAGGAATTCGCCGCCACCGCCAGATGTGACCTCCGCTGACGAGCCTCCTGGTGTAAATCCAGCAGGAACAGCAAGTGCCCCGCCTGCAGCGTCAACGCAGTTGTCTCTGATGACAGGGTTTTGCTGAGATGTGTCCAGCAAGTTCCCGGCCGCATCAACCGTCAGATCACAAGGATCGATCGTGAGCTGGTTGGCAAACGACGTCTGGTTGCCCAAGAAGAGCTCGTAAAGCGCCGGAGCACGGTAGGCTTCACTTGATGTCGCACGGACACGCATCGTTGGGTTTATTTGCCAATTCAAACCATACTTCACGATGGAGTCCGACCCGCCAGAGTCATACTCGAATGCACGCCCTGAGATATTGAAGTTAAGTTCTTCGGCAAATGGCTGTCCGGCAAAGATCGGCACCTCAAGCTCGCCAAAGACTTCAAAGACATTATCTTCACCAGTCGTTGCAACGGATGATGAAAGACCCCATTGGTTACCTTGGGCATTCTGCTGGAGAATGTCATTACCGTCTGCATCGGTGCCAATCACTTCTGTCCAAGTGTAGCCACGAGAGAAGGTGCCAGGTTGGTCATCAAGTTCAAATTCACGATATTCAACACCGAGACCGGCTTTGATTGCGCCTGCAGGCAATTCGAACACGTCACCGGCGGCTGTCGCGGTGAAGGTTGTCTGCGTATATGTTGTCTGGCCAACATCTTTCGCGAACAGGAAGTCAGATGTTGTTTGACTCTGATTTCCGCTTAGGAATTCCCGAGTATAGTAATCGATGGCAGGGCAGCTGGCGAATAACGAGTTCGGATCTGTTCCGTTTGGATTAAACCCGCCCTGAGTAATAGAGAAGTACTCGGACAAGTTTGCTTCAGGAACGTAGCGACATCCAATCGTGCCGTCAGGGTTGGTGAAGTTTTCTGCCGTTGCGAAATCGTCAAAAACGTCATTCGCACGGTTCAGAGGGATCGTATCGCGTGTGTAATCACCAGTGGAGTCGGAATAGACGAATGCTGTTTCCCAGCCCCAAGTTGAAAGGACGCCAGTATCCACGCCAAAATCGCCCGTCAAAGCAGCCTTAAACTGATAGAAGTCGATTTCTACTTCTGTATCAAAAGGAACAACAGAAATTGGACGGTTGAAAAATCCTGGAATGAACGTCAGCGGATCAGCCGGAGATTGGAACGGGAAATATTGACGCGAATCATTCTGCTCTGTTGTGCGGTTTGTGTAAACAAAATCAGCGGCAAAGTCAGCGAAGCCCAAATTATAATCGGCCGCCGCGAATATAGATGCACGCTCCGTTGTTGGAATCACGTCAGCATTATCGTCACGCGGATGATTGTATTCGTTATCTAAGAAACTTGTGCGTGGGACGTAAGTTCCTGCGCTCTCGTCAAAGAAATAGCGGCCGACAAAACCGAAGCTTGTTGTGAACTGGTCAGCAGCATCATTAAGCTGGTTGAAGCACTGGAAGTCGCCAGTGTCTGGATCAATCGGATCAGTCCGTTCATTCGTGTCTGGGTCAGTAAGATAATCTTGCTGACATGCGAGGAAGTCACGGTCCTTCGTGCTCAAGTCATCGAAGAATTCATACATACCAGAGACGAAAATACTGCCACGGTCGAAGTTTAGACCGAAAGCACCGTCGATCGTATAGACTTCACCGCCACCCTCAAATGGGACTGAAACGTCAAAGTTGATCTCTGCGCCATCCATCTGGCGACGCGTGATCAGGTTAACAACACCCGCAACAGCGTCAGAACCGTAGATTGTGGATGAGCTATCTTTGAGAATGTCGAAACGCTCTACGGCAGCGCCTGGAATAACGTTTAGGTCAACTGCGCCAACCTGTCCTTGAGTACCGGACGGTCCGATACGGCTGCCGTTGAGAAGGACCAATGTTCTTTGAGGGCCAAGGCCACGAAGTGAAATTGTATTTACACCCGTACCGCCTTCAACAACGAAGCCGCCAAAGTTGCCGTTGATTTGGGTAGAGCCGGCTGAGACAGAGGCAGACTGTAGAACGTCTGTCGCATTCAGGAGACCCTTCAGGTTTGCTGTTTCAGCAGTAATGACCTGAATTGGCGAGGCAGAGCTGAACTCGTCGCGGCGCAGAAGTGAACCAGTGACGACCACGCGCTCTTGGCGTGCTTCTTCGACTTCTTCCTCAACGACTTCGACGATGTCCTCGTCTGTGTCTGTTTCTTGGGCATGAACTGTACCGGCAAGCGACAAGGCGCTGAACGCTACACTCGTGAGAACGCTAAATCTTAGCGAGCGTTTTGACATATCTATTCTCCCCCTAGGAGATGTGATGTTGATATTACGTCCGACAAATGTCGGGACACATCAACTAAGCCACGAACCTTACAAAGCTGCAAGGTTGCTATGCGTATGCTGTGGGGATATATGTGATTTGTTCCAAAACGTGTTGCATTGATGACACGTTTGAAACTGTGCGCTTAGCCGCATCACAATCGCGTTAGGCCATGCGGCGTAGGTCTTGACGGATATCGGACCAAATAGTCTATGTCGCATCGTACAATTAATCTTGGGAGAGTTTTACTTGAAAAATAAGTTCATATGCGGCATCGCAGGACTGCTCGGGCTTGCTGGAACGATGTCGGCAGTCGCCCAGCCCCTTACGCTTGAAGACATTGAAAAATATCCACTAATATCGCAAGTTTCGATGTCCCAAGATGGATCATATTTGGTCGGACTTGTTGCAGACCCCACAAATGACGGCGAAGAACAAGCAGCTGCTTACTGGGACATAAGCGGTACAATAGATACTTCAAAACCCGTACTACCTTCAGCAATCACTCCGTCAGAAGGAAAAATGAAGTTTCGCAGTGCGACAGCGCTGAAGAAAGGTAAGTCTATTTGGCTCGCCCAACAAACTTTCACCGGCCTGACGCGCGGATGCATCGAAGGCGATCCGACTCGAACTACCAAGACATTCGTTACAAAAGCTTACCTAGGCAACGAAATGATCACAAAGATCGATGATATGCCGGCGGGTCGAAATAATCGCTGCACTGATTTTTCAGGTGGTGTCGGAATTGTATCCACACTCCCAAAAAGCGATTCTGACATCATGATATCTCGCGTTGGGAATTCTCGTCGGACTGAATATTACAGACACAATCTCGAGACTAGTAAAGAAAAGCTGATGCTGACCGAGAAAGTCGGCGAAAGCTACATTATCGACAGCTTGACCGGTGAGCCATTTGGGACCTCTGATCTTGAGTTCAAAAATGGCGAATGGACCCAGTTCGTTAAACTACTTGATACAGACTCAGGAAAGTACACGCTTGAAGATGCTTTGACTGTTGAAATTAAAGATAGATTTGTCGTTGAAGTGGTTGCGCCTCAACCAGGTGCGCCAGGTAAATTCTTCGTGGCTACAGACAAGTTTTCTGACAAGGTGGCACTATATGTATACGATATGAAAACTGACTCTTTCAGCGATGAGCCAGTATTTGCCCATCCTGATTTCAGCGTTGCTCATCCAAGTGAAGGTGGATCTACGATCATAAGGTCTGCGAGAGATGACGATTTTGGCTCGGTTATTGGCTTCCGATACCTCGGAGCAGCCGTTGAGAACTATTTTATTGACTCCGAATTCCAGTCTATCGTCAGCGGTCTCGAACAAGCTTTTGATGGGAGAAGAATTGGTTTGGCGGGATACAATGGCGATATGAGCCGTATTCTGTTCACCGTTTCGGACACTGACTATCCAACCGCCTACTATCTGCTTATTGATAAGGCGCAAGTTGCGGCTATTGGATCGACTCGGCCATGGATAGCAGAAAAAGAGTTTGAGAGAACCGAGCTTGTCTACTATACGGCGCGCGACGGTCTCAAAATACCAGCACTACTGACCTTACCGAAGGGATGGACAAAAGCAGACGGCCCACTTCCAACACTTATCCATCCTCATGGCGGTCCGTGGGTTCGCGACTATGCCTCGGGCTTTAATTGGCAGGTTCAATATTTTGCCAGTAATGGGTTCGCAGTGCTTCAGCCGAACTATCGTGGTAGCGTCGGCTTTGGTCGCGAGCACTGGCTTGCAGGTGACAATGAGTGGGGCCAGAAAATGCAGGATGACAAGGATGATGGTGCTGCATGGCTCGTTAATGAAGGAATTGCGGACCCAGACCAGATCGCAATATGGGGCTTTTCCTATGGCGGTTTCGCGGCAATGGCCGCGGTTGTCCGTCCCGACGGGCCTTATAAGTGTGCTATTCCAGGTGCCGGTGTTTCAAACTTGACACGCCTTGGAAATCTTTGGGGCGACAATCGCGTGCAGCGCGTCTTCCAAGGACGCACGGTTACTGGAATGGATCCTATGGACAATACCAAGAAAGCGTCGATTCCTGCGCTTGTCATACACGGAGATCGTGATGTCCGAGTGCCGCTATTTCATAGTCGTGATTTCTACAATGCCATCAAGCGCGACCAGCCACAGAGTGAACTCGTCGTGGTTAAGGATATGCCGCACGGTTATCCGTGGCCGGAGCACCGCCGTGAAACAACAGAAGCCACAATGGATTTCTTGAAGGGAACCTGCGGTTTCACGCCGAGCGCGGGCTAAATCTCGGTATTTTTTACCAACTTCTAAAAAGGGCAGCTTCTGAGCTGCCCTTTTTTATTTCAATGCAGTCCAGCCTTGCCCGCAGGGGTGACGGGAGATACGAACCACATCATATCTTTGCTGGCACGCCTAACGTGTCAGCTAAAATGGAGACAGGATGTCAAAAGAAGAAATTATCGAGTTCAACGGAACGATTGTTGAGCTACTGCCGAATGCGACGTTTCGTGTAAAACTCGAAAATGATCACGAGATCATCGGCTACACAGCCGGGAAAATGCGCAAGAATCGCATTCGTATTCTGACCGGTGACAAAGTCCTGGTTGAAATGACACCTTATGACCTGACCAAGGGTCGAATTACTTACCGCTTCAAATAGGCAATGTCGCTGGGCACCCCCACGATACCCGAAGGCTTTCAGAGGCATTTTCGTCGCTCCGGTCTGACGGACCCTTGGGAACCAATCTATTCACGCAAAACCTCAAATCGTTTACAGATCGGGCTGATCCTCGCAGAAGCTCATTGCAACTCTCGTGGGCTTGTTCACGGAGGACTGATCGCGGCCCTCGCTGACAATGCGATGGGGTTAAGCTGTGCTGGTGCGCTGATGGCAGCCAGTCGAGAGGTCGAGAACGGTCTTGTGACAATCTCGCTTTCCACCGACTATTGCGGCGCTGGCCGCCTTGGGGACTGGCTTCAGATTGATCCTGAAGTTACGAAAATCGGCGGCTCAATCGCGTTTGCCCGCGCCGTCGTGACATCGGCTGACACAGTCATCGCAAGCGCGAACGCAACGTTCAAGATTCTCTGATGAAACTTGTTCTGGCCTCCGCTAGTCCGCGTCGACGCGACTTGCTGGCTCAGATTGGCATAGAGCCAGATGAGGTTATGCCTGCCGACATTGACGAAACAGCTCTTAAAAACGAACTGCCTCGGATTTATGCGCAGCGTATGGGGCTCGAGAAAGCGTTGGCCGTTCATAGATCGGAAAACTACACCATTGCTGGCGACACGGTTGTCGCGCTTGGTCGGCGTATATTGCCGAAAGCGGAGACGGATGATCAGGTTCGGGAATGCCTTCAACTCCTATCGGGCCGCGCGCATCATGTGCTGACATCGCTGGTTGTCGTTTCGCCTGATGGTCGACGGTCAGAGAAACTCAATGATACGCGGGTCATCATGAAACGCCTCACTGATCGTGAAATCGCATCATACATTGGAAGCGGTGAGGGGCTTGGGAAGGCCGGCGGATATGGCATTCAGGGCAGGGCAGGCGCTTTCGTGAAGTATATTTCCGGTAGCTATACCGGTGTGATGGGACTGCCTGTTTACGATGTTATCGCGGCGCTCACCGGTCTGGGCTATCGCTTCGGCACCCGAACCTTTTGATCAATCAAGACGAGAGGATCACCGATTGTAGAAACTGAATTCGATCTCGTATTGGAGATGCCCCTCGCCCAATGACAGATCATAGGCCTCGAAATCATAAACGTAATCAAATCGGATGGATTGGCTCGGAAGACCGACAGCATTGCGCAGACGAATACTATTTGTGAATTCCATGATTTCCTGTGGTGTTTGATAAAGGTCCAGCAGGTCATCGAAGTTACCCAACGATCGAATGTAGTTTCCACCACGTGTGTCTTGGCCAAACTGCATGCCATCATCGGTACCACTTCGCGTGACGTCGTAGATGAAGCTGATATTGGAGAGTTGTGCCGGATCATTCAGGGCATCAGGTGTGCCAAGCAGTCGACTTTCCGCAACAATGAAAAAGTCGGTGCGTGACGATAGATAGAAGCTTCTTTGTGCTGAGCTGGTTGCCGAAACCAGTCGTGTCGATGAGGTCAATGCAAATGGATCAAGCGTATCGCTCGCATCCAGGAATCCGTTACTATTCGTATCCGTCGGTAACCGGTCCGGTGCGCCATCGCCATTCGTATCTATGCCAAGTATCACGCCTTGGTCTTGCAAAGGTACAGCGTAGAGACCTTCTGTTCGTGTCCCTGTAATAACGGGATTTACGTCTCCGGCACCGTCAAAAGGGTTCCCCGTCCATGCGATCATCGGTTGGCCGGACGCGACTGTCCCACCTGTTGAAAAGTCGTAATTGTCGTAGACATCGAACGTGAAACCGTCATGGACGATCACGCATCCATAGACGCGGCAATAGAAGTCAGAATCCAGCCAAGAAGCGGCCGCAGGTGCCGCGCTGAGCATGCTTAATCCGCAAAGTATTGCGGCGCGATACTTGTCTTTATTCGACGCTGGTTTCATCTCCACCGTCCAATGCGTCCAGCAGCGTCGCTTCCTCAAAACTCAAATCGCTCTCGAAAACGGGCAATTGTATATTGCCGCTACTCGCTTGCGGAGCGAAGATATTTTCGAGTGTGAGTTCGAGGCTCGGGTTCGTTGGCAGGTCTTCTTCAACCGGAATGCGATATGTGCGCGTTGCGTCATCGAGAACAACGAGATTAGCGATCGGAATCGTGACTGGGTCGGTGTCATCGCCTTTAATGGTCGCCTCACCACGCAGTCGTGCATGAGCCGTTCCGGTATTTTCGATATCCACCTCAATCAGTGTCATGCCATCTTCGCGCTTTGTCAGGTCAGCGCCTGTCACCGCAGGAGAACTCGTCGCGTCGCCCATGGTCAGGTAGAAAAGGCTGGCGATCTGATATTTTTTCCAGACACCGGACTGACCTTCGCGGCTTTCCGGTAAGATCGTTGATGCAATCAGGGCAAAGCGGTAGTCGCCTTCGCGATCGACGCGCATCGGGGCTGCCATATCGACGATAACCTGTTCAGTTTCGCCGGGGTCCAGTTCGACGAATGCCGGGCTGAAGCGCACCCAGTCTGAAGCGGACTGATCACTGTCTCCGGGAGGACTCAGTTTGATCTGACCATTTTCGTCTAGGCTCCAGTCTGCAAGGCCGAGCGTCAGGGCAATACGGTCCTCAGTGTGGACGTTGCCAATGTTGATGACCTGGCGCTGTCGGTCACCCGGCTCAACATCAATCTCGACAGTTGTCGGCTGAAGGCCAATTCCGAAGGCGGATGCAGCGAGCGGTGCAATTATGAGGCTGGCAGCAATGACGCTGTGCATGAAAGCAGCTTTGATCAGGCGCATTTGAGTGTGTGTCCCTCTTAGACATATCTAAAATCCGTATAGCCAACCGTGGTTACTGATCCGTTTCTTTTGTGTCTGTGGTGCTGCGCTTGCGGCTGCGAAGGGGCTGGGGTATCGCGCGCGTATGAAGTTGCGTCCAAAACACAAACGGAAACCGCATATCGCGCCTGATCTCTCAACCCGTGATGGGCGAAAGCGTGCGAATAGAGAATTGATGTGGGGAGATCACCATTTCCTCAGGCTACGCTTCCAGAATTTGCATCAGATTTCTGATGAAATGTGGCGCTCTAATCAGCCCAGTCCAAAGCAGATTGCCGAGCACGCAGTTGAGCGCGGGATCAAGACTATTCTGAACCTGCGAGGCGTCTCCACAAAAGGCTATTATCTCTTGGAGAAAGAGGCCTGTGAAGCGAATGGGATCGCGTTAGTCGACTTTCAGGTCTACTCGCGCGACACGCCGAAGATCGAGACTGTGTTGGCGGCGAAAGACCTCTTCGAAACAATTGCTTACCCAGCGTTGATGCACTGCAAGTCGGGCGCAGATCGGGCGGGGCTGATGAGTGTACTCTACATGCATTTTCGCCAAGGCTTGCCGATTGATGAAGCGATCCAGCAGCTGTCAAAGAAATACCTGCATCTGCGTGAAGGAAAGACAGGTCTGCTAGATCACTTCTTTGAGGAATATCTCGCTTATGCCGAAACCGGCGACCTATCTTTCGAAGATTGGGTGCGCACCGTCTACGATCCGGCAGACATGAAGCAAGCATTCTTGGCCAGCGGTAAGGATAAACTCCGTTTGAGCGAGCTGCTTCGTCGCGAATAATACGATTTCAGACCTAGCCAGCCCGTGGGATTCGTGGAAACGTCTGTATAAGCGAAGTAAACTTGGAGAGGGATCGCTATGAAAAAGATGTTTATGGGCACACTGGTTGCCGTTGGACTTATTGGTTTATCCGCGTGTGGCGGCGGCGGTGATCCTCGCGCAGAACTCGTAAAAGCGTGTCTTGCTGAGGACGGCAGCACACAGACTGAATGTGACTGCATGGCCGATGCTGCGGTTGAGCAGCTTGATGATGATCTTCTGAAGATCCTCGTCGATGCTGCGAAATCCGGAGACCAGTCAGAAGAAGCTATGGCGGCGATGATGGGTGAATTGACACCTGATCAGATGAGCCAGTTCATGGGCTTTGCAATGGCGGCCGGCATGCAGTGCGGCATGAGCTAACAACTGGAATTCATCAAACTGGGTCTGTTCCGGATGTGGAGAACGCCATGTCCGGATCCGACAGATAAGGGAGAAAAAGCATGAAGTTCTTCATCATCAATAGCTTTCGTTTGATGGTTTATGCCGCTTATCTCGTGATCATCGGTGCCGGAATTTTTATGGGCTACTATAATGGCTTCGTTGAAGCGGTTTCGACGGCAGAACTCATGGTCGGCATTGGTGGCACACTCGGACGTATTTTGACATTGATTGGGTTTACGTTGGTCGGTTGGGTCGCTGCGAGTGTTATTGGTGGCCTGATCGTAACGCTGCTCGATATTCGCGATGATATCAATGATCGCTTGCCGGACGCTCGGCGCGATGACTAGTTCATGCTGAACGTCACTGACGATAATCGGTGACCGGGCCTTGCCCGACATATGTAATCATTTAAGTCAGCGCGCATGACAAACATTCTGCGCGCTGAAACCCTTATAAAAAATACGCTTTCAGATGCGACGCGGATGATTGTTCCCAGCTTACCTTGGGCAGCGCTGTTCATCGCTCTATGGGTCGCAACACATTGGTTTGTGATTGAGTTGCCGGATGGTGGCGTTTGGACGGTGTTGTTTCTTGTTGCAGCCTTCGCGACGCTTTACGCACATGCACTCTTCTCTCATGCAATGTATGCCAGCGTGCTTGATCACGAAGAGGGACGTTGGCGTTCGGCGTGGAAGCTGTCTTTGGCTTGGCTATTGGTCTTTTTCGCCGTGGGCTTCGTTCTTGCTGGCTTCGCGATGTTTTACACAGTTGTTGCGACCAGCTTGAGTATTGTTCTCGATCTGGAGCTCAATACGCCGGATGATGTGCGCGAACAGGTCATGCAGGACCCTGTCATAACCCTGTTCTTTCTGACAATCTTCCCGGGTCTTATCTGGATCTTCTGGTTCGTGACCCGCTTGATGACATTTGCGGCCGCCACATGTTCGCGTGCGCAAATTCACGTCTTCAGAACGTGGCCTTGGACAAAGGGTCATTTCAAGGTGCTCGGTCCCTGCTTGCTGATCCTCGTGTTTGTTCCAATCGGCATGGCGACCGCGCTTGCTGTGCTCGCCGGTCAAATGCTCCCCGTAACGCTTGACGACGCTATTGCCCGCGCGCTTCGTTCAGGTCTCATTATGGCATTCTGTACGCCCCCGGCATGGCTCGGTCATGCGCTCGCCGCAAATGTCTACAGAGCGCTCGCCCAGGAAGACGAAGCAGAGAGTTAGATATAAAAGGGTTTGACTTGATAGCGAAGCGAGTATGGTCGCTTTGAAACCTACTTCTGTTGGACCAGTGCAATAAAAAGCCCGCCTCATCTGAGCGGGCTTCTTCTTAAATTTTTTATGTCAGCGGGCAACAGCCAAAAATCGAACTTCTAGCCACCAAAGTCGTCCAGCATGATGTCCTCGCGGTCGACACCCAACTCTAGCAGCATGTTAATCACGGACGAGTTCATGATTGGCGGGCCGCACATGTAGTACTCGCAATCCTCTGGCGCAGGATGGTTCTGCAAATACTCTTCCAAGAGTACATTGTGGATGAAGCCGGTGTAGCCTTTCCAATTGTCATCGGGCAGCGCATCTGAGAGGGCGCAGTGCCATTCGAAATTGTCGAACTGTTCGTCCAGCTGATCGAAGTCTTCAACGAAGAACATCTCACGCTTGGACCGTGCACCGTACCAGAATGTAATTTTTCGATCGCGATTTTTCAGACGCTTAAGCTGGTCGAAGATATGGCTGCGCATTGGAGCCATGCCAGCGCCACCGCCAATAAAGACCATCTCTTTTTGTGTGTCACGAGCATAGAATTCACCAAAAGGACCGGAGATTTCAACTTTATCACCTGGCTTAAGGCTGAAGATGTACGATGACATTTGCCCTGGTGGGATGCCTTCGCTGCCGGGTGGCGGTGAAGCGATCCGAACGTTGAGCATGATCATACCCTTTTCTTCAGGGTAGTTCGCCATTGAGTAAGCGCGCTCGATCGGGACATCGACTTTAGACACGTACTGCCAAAGATTGAACTTGTCCCAATCTTCGCGATACTCTTCTTCGACGTCGTAATCTTTATAGTGCACCTCGTGTGGCGGTGCCGCGATTTGAATATAACCGCCTGCGCGGAAGTTTACGTCTTCACCTTCAGGCAGTTTCAGAACCAGCGCTTTGATGAAAGTTGCAACATTCTCGTTCGAAACGACTTCGCACATCCACTTTTTGACACCGAAGACTTCTTCTGGAACCTCGACATTCATGTCCTGCTTTACAGCAACCTGACACGAAAGGCGGTCACCTTCGGCAGCTTCGCGTTTGGTGATATGGCTTTCCTCAGTCGGTAGGATTGAGCCGCCGCCAGAGTGGATTTTAACCTTGCACTGAGCGCACGTGCCGCCGCCACCGCAGGCAGATGGAACGAACAGCTGTTGCTCTGCTAGCGTCTGCAACAGTTTTCCGCCTGCGGGCACAGCAACGGTCTTCTCACCGTTAATGGTGATATTGACTGCGCCGGTTGAGACAAGCTGCGAGCGTGCCGCAAGGATAATCGTCACAAGTGCAATGACGATCAGGGTGAAGAGAAAGATGCCAAGTCCGAAGGTAGCCACGATGTGATCCTCTAGAGTTTAATCCCGCCAAACGACATGAAGGCGAGGGACATGAGTCCCGCTGTTATAAACGTAATGCCTAAGCCTTGTAAGCCGTCCGGTATATCTGAATATTTAAGCTTTTCGCGCACGCCTGCCATTGCGACAATTGCGAGCGCCCAACCAAAGCCGGATGATACGCCGTAAGTTGCTGACTCGGCCAAATTATAATCCCGCTCGACCATAAAGAGGGAGCCGCCAAGAATCGCGCAGTTTACTGTGATGAGCGGTAGGAAGACGCCCAGCGCATTGTAGAGCGGTGGGAAGTACTTATCGAGTACCATTTCCAAGATCTGCACCATTGCCGCGATGACACCGATGTATGAGATCAGGCCGAGGAAGGTTAGGTCCACATCTTCCAGACCTGCCCAAGCGAGCGCGCCGGGCTGCAACAGATTTGTCAGAATCAGGTTGTTCGCCGGAACCGTTATCGACTGCACAACAATAACGGAAACGCCGAGACCGATCGCTGTCGCAACTTTCTTAGAGACAGCAATAAACGTACACATGCCGAGAAAGAAAGAGAGAGCGAGATTCTCAACGAAAATCGCTTTGACGGCAATGGAGAGAAGGTTTTCCATTAGTGCTGCTCAACCGTTTGAATTTTGAACTCACGCTTCTCAACCTGTTCCGGTTTCCAGGTGCGGAAGCCCCAAATGATCAGGCCAATAATAAAGAAGGCTGATGGAGGCAGAAGCAGCATGCCGTTTGGCACGTACCAACCGCCATTGTTGACGGTTTCCAGAATGGTGATGCCAAACAGGCTTCCAGCGCCAAACAGTTCGCGCACAGCGCCGACCATCATAAGGATGAGCCCGTACCCCATGCCGTTGCCGACGCCGTCAATGAATGATGCAATCGGTGGGTTCTTCATCGCGAACGCTTCCGCGCGACCCATCACGATACAGTTTGTAATGATGAGGCCGACAAAGACCGCGAGCGTCTTGGAAATCTCAAAGGCGAAAGCCTTCAAGAGTTGGTCTACGATGATCACCATAGATGCGATAATCACCATCTGCACGATAATCCGGATCGAGCCGGGGATCTGACTGCGGATCATCGAAATGAACATGGATGAGAAGCCGGTGACGAAAATCACTGAGAGCGACATTACAAAGGAAACAGACAAAGATGATGTCACGGCCAATGCCGAGCAGATGCCCAGAACCTGTAGTGTGATTGGATTATTATCGACGAGTGGATCGACCAGAAGCTGCTTTCGGGTTTGCATTACGAAACCTCTCCTGTTTTCAGGTTCTCTAGGAAGGTCGCATAGCCGTTTTCACCGACCCAAAACCGAACCAGACTATCAACGCCGTTCGCCGTCAGTGTCGCACCGGCGAGCGCGTCAACATGATACTGTTGGCCCGCAGGAGGGACCGCTTTTGCGACCGTGATTTGCAAGGTGCCATGCTCGTCGCGGAGCTCTTTTCCATTCCAAAGGGCTTTCCAGCGTGGATTATCCACTTCAGCACCGAGCCCTGGCGTTTCACCATGCTCATAGAATTGAAGACCGAAAATCTCGTTGCCGTCTTCCTCTAGTGCGATAAAGCCGTAGAGCGTCGACCAAAGCCCATAACCGTGAACAGGCATGATCACTTTGTCAATTTCGCCTGCATCGTCGCGCATGAGGTAGACCGTGACATAGTTGGAGCGCCGCCCAATACCTGCGGGGTCTTCATCGAGTTCTATTGAGAGAGCAGGATCATCGGCCGCCGCACGATCATCAAATGTCTGAGGATCGTATTCGTCAGTGAACGCGCCTGCTTCGATGTCGAGAATGCGTTGCTCGAAAGAGGCTTCAAACGCTTCCAGAACCGGGACATTTTCGTCATACAACCCGGCAACTTGCAGGATATTCTTCTGCTTGTCGGCGAGCTTGTTCACCTCTTGCACGGGACGCAGTGAGACCGCCATGGCGGACACCGCCATCGATGCCACCAGACAGAGCGTCACAGCAACAAAAATCGTCTTCGGTACAGAATCCGCCGGCAGAGCAAAGAAGCGCCCGATCGGGCCTTTTGGCTTTGCCTCTTTGACAGATGTGTCGTCAGGTTGTGGCATATTGCTTCATCCTGCGTTTGACGTTGGCTTGAACCACAAAGTAATCGATCAGAGGTGCGAAGACGTTCCCGAATAGAATTGCGAGCATGATCCCTTCTGGGAAAGCTGGATTGACCACCCGGATCAGGATCACCATGACGCCAATCAGCGCCCCGTAGATCCAGCGGCCCATATTTGTTTGAGCGCCGGAAACAGGCTCAGTGACCATGAAAACAAGACCAAAGGCAAAGCCACCAACCACAAGGTGCCAGTACCAAGGCATTGCAAACATTGGGTTTGTCTCCGACCCGATAGCATTGAGCAACAGACTGAACGCGATCATACCGATCAGACAGCCGGCAATCATGCGATAGTTCGCAATCCGCGTTGCCAATAGGAACACCATCCCCACGGCAATCGCCAGTGTAGACGTCTCGCCGATACAGCCTTGCACCGTGCCATAGAATGCGTCTAACCA
The DNA here is from genome assembly GCA_038746145.1 of Pseudomonadota bacterium. GTDB lineage: Bacteria > Pseudomonadota > Alphaproteobacteria > Caulobacterales > Hyphomonadaceae > Henriciella. The sequence continues at coordinate 285,867 of JBCDKW010000002.1, read as the reverse complement.
CGTGATCCCGTATTCTGGCCCAGACAGCGCCTGATATCCGTCGGAAGCCGCTACAGATAGCGCCGTCGCGCCTGAATAGCCATCGACGGCGGTCCAGACAGAGTCGCCCGACATGTAAGCCGGATAAGCAAAGTATAAAAATGCGCGACCTGTCAGAGCAGGGTTCAGGAAGTTTTTGCCCGTTCCACCAAAGACTTCCTTGCCGATAACCACGCCGAAGATGATTCCTAAAGCGACCTGCCAGAGCGGCACATCCGGTGGCATGATCAGCGTGTACAGCATAGACGTTACGAGAAAGCCCTCATTGACCTCATGCTTGCGCACAACGGCAAAAATCACTTCACAAATCCCGCCGGCGACAAGCGTGGTAATGTAAATGGGAAGGAAGTAGAGCGAGCCGTGGAAGAAGTTCGCGAAAATATTGTCCGGATTAAATCCAATCCCAAGGAAACTTATAATCCCTGCGCGCCAGCCTGTCGGCTCAAACGCATCCGTTGCCAGAACTGAGTTCGCCTGTAGTCCGACATTATAAAGCCCAAATAAAATCGCCGGAACCGTTGCCAGCACAACATAAGTCATGATGCGCTTCATGTCGGTATAAGAGCGCGCGTGCGGCGCAGCTGTGGTCACGCTCTTCGGCGTATAGAGAATACTCTCTACCATTTCATAGATAGGGAAGTATCGCTCGTATTTTCCGCCACGTTCAAAATGAGGTTCAATACGGTCGATATACGCTCTCAAACCCATATTTAACCCTCCTTCTCAATCTTGGTCAGGCAGTCTCTTAGTGCCATTCCATATTCATACTTGGCTGGGCAGGCAAAACCCACGAGGCCCAAATCTTCTTCGTCAAGCTCAAGCGCGCCGAGCGCTTGGGCTGTGTCGGTATCCATTACCAAGAGCGCCTTAAGCAACTGTGTCGGCAGGTAGTCCTGCGGCATCAACTCCTCGAACAGCCCAAGCGGTACCATCGCGCGCCGACCGCCATTCTGATTAGAGGTCATTGGAAAGACCCGTTTCAGTATCGCTGAAGCCAAAACAGGCTGGGCTGAGAATTTATTCGCCATCGGTCTGATCCAGCCGAGTGGAATCTGATCCTTATCTTCCTTGATCACGGTGATTTGGCGAGCATGGCGCCCCAGATAGTGTCCTGTGTCATATTCAGATGAGTGCCCGCTCAAGATGGACCCTGAAATCAGTCGAACCGGAGTGCTCTCATCGTATTCGCCGCGTGATAGGACTTTTAGAGAGGCCCCGATCACCGTGCGGACAAGGCGTGGTTTTTCGATCAGGGGACCGCATAGTGCCACAATGCGTTCAGCGTTTAGCGTTCCTGTCATCATCAAATTTCCAATGGCGATGACGTCCTGATAGCCAATTGTCCAAACAAGACGTTCCGAGTTCGGCGGCTTTAAGAAATGAATATGTGTGCCCGGCAGGCCTGCAGGGTGCGGCCCGGAAAATCCGGCGACTTCGACCCCCTCAACACTTGTCCCCGGAATGACGGCATCACGCTCTTTGCAGAGAAAAACTTCACCATCACTCAATGGGACAATAGTCTTCAGTCCCTCAAGGAAAGCCTCTTCCTGCTCGCTGATAATGACTTCTGGGTCAGCAGATAGAGGCTCTGTGTCCATGGCGTTGATGAAGATCGCGCTTGGGCGCGTGTCCGGCATCGGTGTTTTTGAATAGGGTCGTGTTTTGAACGATGTCCAAAGGCCAGATTTGCATAGACGTTCGACGATACCTTCGACCGTCGATGCATCACCGACATCGTTGAAGTTGACAGGTGGAGCTACATTATCGTCGCGTTCAATTTCTACGCTGATCAGAACGCGCCTGACACCTCTGTTAATGGCTTTCACTCGTCCCGAGACGGGAGACGTCATGTAAACGTCCGGAGCGTCTTTGTGAAAATAGATAGGAGCACCGGCACCGACGATGTCACCTTCTTCAACCATTAAACGCGGCTTCAATTGTACGTAATCAGCAATTCCCAGAACACCGATAACAGGCGTATCTGGCCCATTATGGATAACTTGCTCTGGCGCGCCTTCAACCGGCACGTCTAGTCCTCTTTTCAAGGTAAATTGCTTAGTCATATTACGCCGACGCTATTTCCCAGAAAGCTGCAGTCCTGTTGCTGCGGCACCTACATACAAATTCACAACGCGGCCAGAGCTTTTTCCAGCTCTTGAAAGCGCTGCCTCCATTCCTTCAGTAACAATGCAGTAAATCCTATTTATGTGGCATCATGTCTAGGTCCAAGAGGTCGCACTTAGGTCTAATAAAACACATGTTTTCTCGAGTAATTGCAGCATTTTTCATCATTCTTGCGTCGGCTTGCGAGCGCCCTCCTGCTGAATACCGATTCTCAGGCCAAACCATGGGGACGACCTATAATGTGGTTGTCGTGGATCAAGCTCGCCTGCTTGATCAGAACATGCTTGAGGCTGCGGTGGCGAAAACACTGATTGAGGTCAACGCGGCCTACTCAAACTGGGACCCTGATTCGGAAGTTTCTCGTCTGAATAAGAGCCTCTCTTTAGAACCTATCCAGATTTCTGAGGGGCTTGCTGATATGGTCGCGCTCACAAACGATATTTACGAGCGCACAAGCGGGAAACTTGATTTAACACTGAAGCCTGTGATTGACCTTTGGGGGTTTGGGCCGTCCGGGACAGTTACGAAGCAACCGCAGGGCAATGCTCTTGAGGCCGCTATGCAATTCGTTGGACAGCGCACAGTTATCAAACTCAGCGAGGACCGGACAACACTTACAAAATTATCGCCCGAGGCATCGATCGATCTCTCATCGATTGCTAAAGGCTATGGAATTGATGCTGTAGCAAACACACTAGCAGAAAAAGGTGCGACGGATTTTCTTGTCGAAATTGGTGGTGACCTTTTCGTCAGCGGTACTAGTGCGCGAGGTACAGATTGGCGCATTGGAATTGAGAAGCCAATCGCAGGCGCGCGTGCTCTCGAAACGGCCATCGATCTCTCAGATAAGGGGATGGCGACCTCAGGTGACTATCGCAATTATTTCGAAGACGTCGGCGCGCGCTTCTCTCACATTATAGATCCTCAGACGGGCAGGCCGATTACACACAAGACGGCATCGGTGACCGTCATCGCAGAGGATGCTGTTCGTGCTGACGCTTGGGCGACCGCACTCCTCGCGCTCGGTGCTGATCGCGGACTCGATGTCGCGAATTCTCAAAACCTAGCTGTGCTTTTTATCGTGCGGGCTGGTGACAAAGATGAGCTGGTCTTTAATACGATTTCGAATACACTATTTGAGCAATACCAATCCGGCTCGGAAGGTTAGCCCTATGGAAACGTTCTTACTCGCTTTTGTGCTCTTGCTAATTCTCATGGTGGGGATGGCTTTTGGTGTTATTTTTTCAGGACGGACCATCAAGGGAAGCTGTGGTGGTTTGAACGCGATCTCTGATGCTGATCAGTGCTTGGTTTGTAAAAAAGATGTTGATCCGAACAGTCCACTTAAAGATCGACTCGCATGTCCACGCGCGAAGAAAATGATGGATAAACTAGAGTCAGAAGCGGCTTAATCTTACGCTATTTACGCTAAATCCCACTAAGTGGCACAAAAGCAACCGTCGCGAAACAGCCTGCCGCGACCAGTCCAAACAGCCATGCCTTCCAGGCCGGGCCTTCATTTTTCCAGTTTCTACGGTACTGGTGGCCGGCCAAAATAGCAATTGTAAACAGAGCTGTAGCGATAATTGGGGGAAGTGGACCAAACATAATTTTCCGGAGCTGAATTTATCGTCTATACTGAAATTAGTCAGCGAAGATTGATATAGGAGGAAAAATTATTATGCCAGTGCCAACAAATTACGCAGGGCCTCGCGCGAACGAAAAAAAAGAAAAACCGACCTATTCTCAAACACCTGCGACCAACCAGTCTCACTCAGAAGCAACAGTTGAGCATATCCTCAATCATAAGGGTCATGACATATTCTCTGTTCAACCGGATGCGTCGCTTGGCGCTGCAGTCGGAGAGCTGCGGAACAGGCGAATTGGTGCCGTGTTGGTCCTGAGCGAAACCGGGAATTTGGTCGGAATACTGTCCGAACGAGACATTGTGCGGAAGTTGTCGGATTCGTCCGAGGACACTTTGTCTCAGTCGGTCGAGACACTTATGACCAGCAACGTACAGACGGCATCACCGCAGGAGACTCTGACTTCAATTTTGAAAAGAATGACCGAAGGTCGTTTCCGACATATGCCAGTCATGAAGAGTGGCAGTCTTTATGGAATGATCACGATCGGCGATGTTGTAAATTACCGCGTTCGCGAACTTGAATACGAGACCGTGAAGCTAAAGCAGATCATTGTCGGCTAGTGCACTAGTCAAATTGGAGCGGGCGATGAGATTCGAACTCACGACCCCAACCTTGGCAAGGTTGTGCTCTACCCCTGAGCTACGCCCGCATCCATTGGGTAAGTCAGATATGCATTTATCCGAGAGCGCTCTAAAGCGGAAAAGCGTGTTCTGAGCAAGTGGGAATTTGCGGCGTGATGCAGTTGAGGTCACTTTTGAACGCTGTTTGCTTTCAATCCGTATGTTTGATTATATCCAAGACAGCGGCACCATAGCGTTTGACCTTTTTGTCCCCAATCCCGGAGATTTGACGTAGATCGTCCGGGTTTGAAGGACATGCTTGTGCGAGGGCGGCCAGGGTGCGGTCGTGGAAGATGACGTAAGGCGGTTTCCCGATTTGCCGTGCTGTTTCCGCGCGCCAGTCGCGTAGGGCTTCGAAGATCAATTGATCGCATTCTGAGAGGTCAGAGAAGGCTACCTTTGCAGAGGTCGTTCGAGATTTGCGTGTCCGTCTGGCGGTTGGGTCTGAATTTAGGCTTATCGTATACTCGTTATTGAAGAGACGCTTTGCTGCGCTGTGATCAGGGACATAAAGATATGGACGTGTCGGTTCGCCGCCTTCTGCAAGAATATTCTCAAACAGTAACTCATCAAAAATCATAGACCAGACATTTTTGCCAAGATCGGTTCCTATTCCGTAAGTTGAATGCCGAGAGAGATCGCGATCAAAGTCGTCTTTTGCCTGTCCCAAGAGGTGAATAACAACCCGTGTTCGCCCGATTTTTTGCCCGCATCGCAGAACCGCTGAAACAGCCATCTGCGCATAACGGGTGACGTCGAATGTTTCGGACGGATTTGATGTGCAGTTATCGCATTCGCCGCAGGGGTCCGGATCGATTTCGCCGAAATAGGACCTGATGGCAGCTCTTCTGCAGTCACTGCCTTTCAGGAAGGCAAAAAGCTGTCGGGCTTTTGTGACTTGGGTTTGCTTGATGACGTCATCGGCGTCACCGTCGCGGGCCCACATGAACGCTCTGCGAAGATCACTTGGACCGTAGAGTGCGATCCCCTCGGCAGGCTCACCATCGCGGCCTGCACGCCCGACTTCCTGCCAGTAGGCTTCGATAGATTTTGGGCTATCGGCGTGAATGACATACCGCACGTCCGGTTTGTCCACCCCCATTCCAAAAGCGATCGTTGCGCACATTGTGAGGCCGTCTTCCAGAAGGAAACGGTGTTGGTTCTCCGCGCGTGTCTCTGCGGGCAAGCCTGCGTGATAGGCCAAAGCAGGAATACCATTTCTGGTCAGAGCCTCGGCGAGCGATTCAACCCCTTTTCGGGTTGCGGCGTAGACGATGCCTGACTGACCGATTCGTGGCTTTAAGAGAGAAACAAGGCGATCGATTTTGTTTCCTGATTTTGCTTCCGCGGACAGTGTAAGGTTAGGGCGATCAAAGCTGGCGATATGGATCGCGGGCGCTTTCAGGTCGAGTTGAGCCAGGATGTCCTTTTGCGTCCGTCCGTCGGCTGTTGCAGTAACCGCCATGCGCGGCACATTCGGGAACAAGACTTTGAGCCGGTTCAGTGTGCGGTAATCAGGTCGGAAATCATGGCCCCACTGGCTGACGCAGTGTGCTTCATCGATTGCTATGAGCGAGAGCGGTAGGGTTGCAAGCGCGTTGCCCAGTCCGGTCGCCAAAGCTTCAGGTGAGACATAGAGGAGATCAATCTTACCGTTTGCCGCTGCTTTAAGGGCTTCGCGCTTGGCATCATAGGAGATCGAACTGTCGAGGCGTTCAGCGCGGATACCTACGGCTTTCAAAGCATCAACCTGATCGGCCATAAGCGCGATGAGTGGGCTAACGACGAGACCCACGCCAGCGCGCAAAATTGCAGGGATCTGGTAGCACAGTGACTTGCCGCCGCCGGTTGGGAGGATAGCGAGTACGTCCTTGCCACATAGGGCATCTGCGATGATGTCCTCTTGCAGACCGCGGAAGCTATTATAGCCATAAGTCTGTTTCAGGAAGGTTCTTGCGACCGATAGATCTGGCGCTGATTTCGCCGCTTGTCCGATTGGAAGAGCTGTCTGCTTTTCTTTTTGATTATGAACAAGTTCGGCCATGTTTTCAGACATGTCCGGACTCTTTGATTGAGGCAACGTCACTTACCGAATTTCTCTGCTGAAACCGACATCCGCATTGAGTTCAATTATGTTCCAATGCTTGAAATTTCATGCATCAGAGAAACGAAGAAATAGCCATATTTTGTTATGCGGGCAGGATCATGATGAAATACGTTTTCATACTAGCGTTTCTCGGAACCACGCTCTATGCGTCGATCAAGACGTCTGGCATTGGTTTTGATTACGCTAATGCGACGCGTGCTGAACGTATTGAATGGCTCACTTATCAGGCCGAGATCACACAGTCGAACCTCAATAAGGCGCTCCGCAGTAAGCATGGCTACAATACCCCCTTCAAGGTCACACCGCTGAGCCTTCAAGGTGAAGTGTATGAAGGGTATCTGGATTCCTCTCTGATTATGTCGCGGGTGGATGCGATGCGTAAGCGGGAAGACTTGTTGCTGACGCTTTGCCCAAGGTTTCAAAAACTGCCTGTCGCCGACCATGATCGCCGGGTTTTGCTGACTATGCTGAATATTGGTGATGAAAATGTCGGGCGACTCACGGTTTCCAACGATGAATGCGATCGCGCCAGCGCAAAGGCTGCCCGCTAGCTATCTTGTTGATCGAGTAACGCCAGAACCGCCCATGTATGGCGCTCGGCGACTTTGGCTGGGTCTTTCTGATAGCCGCCCCCGAGAGAAGTTGTGATCGGGAGCCCTCTTTCGCGGCACTTATCTATGACCAAGCTTTCCCGCGCTTTCAAACCTATATTTGAGATGTTGAGCAGGCCGAGACGGTCTTCGACATGTGGGTCGACGCCTGCATTGTAGAAGAGCAGATCAGGTTTTGCCTTATCCAGTGTTTGTTTGAGGGCTTGGTTCGCAGCTTCGAGGTATTGGTCGTCACCCGTGTGCTTTGGAAGACCAATATCGAGATCGCTTGGAGGCTTGGTTCTGGGCCAGTTGTCCTGACAATGGAGGCTGGTGGTGAAGACTTGAGGGTTACGAGCGAAAATCAGGGCTGTGCCGTCGCCATGGTGAACGTCGAAGTCTAGAACGGCAATTTTCAAGTTGGGCTTTTCCTCAAGCAGGGCGAGTGCAGCAATGGCGACATCGTTGAAGACGCAAAAGCCGGCGCCTGTTTCAGGTCCAGCGTGATGGGATCCGCCTGCGAGGTTGGCTGAGCTGCCGATCTCTAAAGCGCGGCGGGCCGCCAACAGGGTGCCTCCGCAACTGGCACGTGAGCGTGCTGCGATGGCTGGGGTGATTTCAAAACCGATCTTGCGTTCAAGCTTTCGGTCGATGCGGCTGGTCAGAACAGCTTGGACATAGTTTGCATCGTGCGCGCGCTCTAGGTCAGCCTGACTGGCGTGGTCTGGGGTTTCAAATGTGCAGCCGCGCTCCCGCAGCAGATCCGCCACGATGGAGTATTTCCGCATAGGGAAGCGGTGGTCGTCGCCCACAGTATCCGCATCGTAGTCGGAATGATGAATGATGGCTGTCATGGCAATGATATGGTTTGTTGGATAGACTGTCGTCAATCCGCTGTTTCGTCCAGTTCTTGTCGGCGAGGGGCGTATCTTATCCCGTCGATGCAGCTCTCCTTTATTTTACGAGAATGACGAATAATCTTAAAAATCGAGGGCTGCGTTGGGCGCGGCGACACTCGCTTGAAGCTGCCATACTCCATGCGATGGGCCACTCCTGCCATCGCATCGGGACGTTGATCGGTTTCACAGGTCAAACTGTTCATAAGCACCTTAAAACAGACGGACTGCTCACGAGCTTAGACTTGGCAGACATCCAATCGCTAGCAGAGGAATTGAGGCGATTAAAAGCGTTTGAGGCTTTGGCGCTCGCGCCTTCGGGTTCTGCCGATATGAAGCGGATTGGCGAGATGATCGAGAAGTCCGGCTCGGTTACGAAGAGCGAAACAGAGGCCCGCGATAGGGGCATGATCTCGATCAATGACGTTAATGAGATGAGCGATGACGAGCTTACAGCCTATGTGGCGTCTATGGTTCCAGGATTGGAAACGGGTTCCTTGGCAGAACCTGACACGTGAACAGGCTGTGTTTCTGGCACACTATCCGTTTTTGCTGAGTGCACATTCGGCGCAGCGACCGGCCTCCGAGGTGACGGGTTGGCGCAACTGGTTGTTCCTTGGAGGACGTGGTGCGGGCAAGACGCGGGCAGGGGCCGAGTGGGTTCGTTATGCGGTGACGCAGTGCGGGGTGAAACGTATCGCGCTTGTTGCGCCGACCCTGCATGACGCACGGACCGTGATGATTGAAGGAGAGTCGGGGCTTTGTAATTTGGGACGCATCTCTGATTTTCAGCCCGTCTATCATAGTTCGAAGCGGGAGCTGGAGTGGCCAAACGGGGCCGTCGCGCATGTCTTTTCAGCAGAAGAGCCTGATCGTCTAAGGGGGCCGCAGTTTGAGTTGGCCTGGTGTGATGAGATTGCGGCCTGGAAAGACGGAGAGACTGTCTGGGATACGCTTCAGATGGGGCTGCGGCTGGGCGCACATCCGCAGTGTGTTGCGACGACGACGCCCCGGCCTGTCCCGCTAGTGAAGCGGCTTGTGAATGGTGAAGCCATCGTGACACGCGCGGGCACAGCTGCGAATAAAGCGAATCTAGCCGACAGTTTCCTTGCCGAGATGCATCGAACCTATGGGGGCACAGTGCTGGCCCGACAGGAACTTGACGGTGAGCTGCTGGAAGATCCTGAGCATGCGATGTGGACACGTGGGATAATTGAAAAGACTCGTGTCGCGCGACCGCCTGAGAGATTTGATGATGTGATTGTGGCGGTTGATCCGCCTGCGACGAGTGGCGCGGACGCGGATGCATGTGGAATTATTGCGGCTGGAATTGCCGGGGCAGAAGGGTTCGGCAGGCGGTGTTTCATTCTGGGTGATGCATCGGTGCGTGGATTGAGGCCGCTTGATTGGGGCGCGCGTGTTGCGGCTTTGGTTCGCAGTGTCGGTGCACGCTCGGTTGTTGCGGAGGCTAATCAAGGCGGTGAGATGGTTCGCGCGGTTCTTGAAAGCGCGGGCTGCGATGTACCTGTGGAACTGCGTCATGCGAGATTTGGCAAGACCCAGCGGGCGGCTCCGGTCGCGGCGCTCTATCAGCGTGGTGATGTTGCTCATGTTGGTGTTCTGAAGACACTCGAAGATGAGATGTGCCGGTTCGGGGCAGACGGATTTGTCGGCTCGCCGGACCGCGTTGATGCTCTGGTGTGGGCGGTGACGGCTTTGATGCTGGATGGTCAAGGGCAGCCACGGGTGCGGGAGCTCTGAGCGTTGGGCGCTGTCGTTGGATACGGTATGGTTTGTCCCTGCAATTTCGCCCGTCATGATTGCGATTTGGGGCAATCTATCCCGTGGGTTCGGGATTGGGGCATATTGCTAACATTGCGAAATATGAGGTGTGGGGATGAGGTTTCCTTGGTCCAGAACGGAGGCGAAATCTTCTGTATCGATGGTGGCGCTATCGCAGCTGCCGGGTGCGGTATGGGGACGCTCTGATGCCGGTGCGCTGATGCGTGACGGCTTTGTCGGGAATGCGGTGGCGTATCGCTGTGTTCGCATGATTGCGGAGGCGGCGGCGAGCATTCCGCTTCGGTCGAGTGATGATCAGGTCGGGCGATTGCTGCGGGAGCCCAACCCTGACGAAGCGGGCCGGGCTTTGATTGAGCGGCTTTATGCGGACTTGCAGATTACGGGCAATGCTTGGGCTGAAGCCGTGACGCTGGAGGGTGATGAGGCGCCGCGCGGCGTATTTGCTTTGCGAGCCGATACGGTGCGGGTGATGCAAGACGGCCAAGGGCATGTGTCGGGGTATGCCGTGCGGGCTGGGCGTGGGGAACGGGTGATCGGCCGTGAGGAAGACGGCTGGTCACCCGTGCTGCACCTCAAGCTCTATCATCCGAGCGATAGTCATTATGGGCTGAGTCCGTTGGCGGCGGCGCGGAAGGCTCTGGACTTGCACAATGGGGCTGCCGGATGGGCGAAGGCACTGATTGATAATGCGGCCCGGCCGAGCGGAGCGCTGATCTATGGTAAGGATGGCGCGCGGCTGACCGATGAGCAATTTGACCGTTTGAAAGGCGAGCTGGCCGAAGGGCATGCCGGAGCGATGAATGCCGGGCGGCCACTCTTGTTGGAAGGCGGGCTTGAATGGAAGCCGATGAGCCTGTCGCCAGCGGAGATGGACTTTCAGGAGACGCGGGCCATGGCGGCGCGGGAGATTGCGCTGGCGTTTGGTGTTCCGCCAATGCTGCTCGGCATTCCGGGAGATAACACCTACGCGACGTATAAAGAGGCGAATTCGGCGTTCTGGCGGATGACAGTACTGCCGCTGGTTGTGAAGACGGCTGAGGCGCTTTCTGTCTGGCTTGCTGGGCGGTTTGAGGATGTGAGTGTTGAGCCGGTTCTGGATGGCGTGCCGGCGTTCGCGGATGAACGCGCAGCGCTGTGGGCACGGGTCTCGTCAGCTGAGTTTTTGAGCGACGCTGAAAAGCGCGAGATATTGGGCTTGTAGTTTTTACCACGCTGAGCCGCTTCGCGGCACGCGGTGTCAGCAGGTTCCGCGCGGCGGCTTTGCCTTGCGCATGAACCAAGCTCAGGGCTGTCGCACTTATCTAGCTCTGATGCGTGACTGAAGAGGTCCCCGCTTTTGCGTGGACAAGTGGGGTTTGGAATTTGATCGAGCGAAAATTTACGGCTGCGTTTGTTCTGGCTTTGGCAGTGCAAACGGGCGGGGCTTTGTTGTGGGCCGGGGCGGCGGCGCAGCGGATCGAAGTTTTGGAACAGAAAGTGGAGCGGACGGCTCCGGTTTATGAGCGTCTTGCTCGCGTTGAGGCGGAGCTGGAAGCGGTGCGCGCGCAGCTCGACCGGATTGAGAATAAGGTGGAGGCGCTCTGATGGGGGCTCTCACGAGACGATCGGTTGGCGCAGCCGATCCCGTTCTGATTGAAGGGTATGCCTCACTGTTTGGCGTCGCTGACAGTGGCGGAGATGTTGTGCGCGCGGGGGCATTTGCGAGATCTTTGCGGCGCGGCGGCGTGCCGATGTTGCTGCAGCATCAATCGGGCGCGGTGGTTGGGCGCTGGGTTCGGATGATTGAGGATGGGCGTGGGTTGTACGTGCGTGGACTGGTTGAGCGGCGCGAGGTTCGAGGGCTCATCGAGGACGGGCTTGATGGTTTGTCGATTGGGTTTCGGCCTCGGGTCTGGACCTATTTAGGCGCGTCAGGACGGACATTGGCGGACGTCGATTTAGTGGAAGTGTCGTTGGTGGCTGAGCCGATGCTCAGCTCGGCGCGGTTTCATGTGGTTTAGGTCAAACAGGAGACAAAATGACCAAGGAAGTGAAAGCAATGGGCGGTGAGGCGAAGGCGCTAGCCGCTGAAATGATGGCGGCATTTGAGGCCTATAAGACGGCTAATGATGAGCGGCTGTCCGAGATTGAAAGCAAGGGTGCAGCTGACACTCTGTTGGATGAGAAGCTGCGCAAGCTAGATAAGCGTCTGGATGCGCTCAGCCTCAAAGCGGCACGTCCCGCTGAGGGTGCGGTCGAGCCTGATGTGCGTGAGCATAATGAGGCGTGGTCGCAGTATCTGCGCAAAGGCGATGAGAGTGGTTTGGCCCGGCTGGATACTAAGGCGCTTTCGGCTGGGACGGATGATCAGGGTGGCTATGTTGCACCGCCGGAGTTGGATCGGCTCATTGAAGCGCGGCTGATGCAGACCTCGCCTATGCGCCAGATTGCGACGGTTCGCCAGACGTCTGCGGGCGTTTATCGCAAGCCTGTCTCGTTGGGTGTTGGCGCGCAATGGGCCGGTGAAACAGATGCGCGGACTGAAACGACAACGGCGGGGCTGAGCCTGCTGGAGTTTCCAGCCGGTGAGCTGTACGCGATGCCTGCAGCGACACAGACGCTTCTGGAAGATGCGTATGCCGATGTTGATGAATGGATTGCCGATGAGGTCGAGGCTGCGTTTAGCGTTCAGGAGAGCGCGGCCTTTGTGAGCGGCGATGGTGTTGGTAAGCCGAAGGGCTTTCTCGATTATACAATCGTTGATGAGAGTTCGCATAGCTGGGGTCAGATTGGCTCTGTCGCCGGTGACTTTACGCAAGTTGATGCGGGGGATCAGCTGATTGATCTGATCCACACACCGAAGTCGCAATTCCGCACGAATGGGCGGTTTGTGATGAATCGTCGGACGGCGGCTGTGGTGCGCAAGCTGAAGGATAGTGACGGGCGCTACCTCTGGGCGCCGGGCACTGGCGGCGAAGCTGCGACCGTGCTTGGCTATCCAGTGAGCGAGCTGGAAGACATGCCGGATATTGGCGCAGGAAATGCGGCGATTGCGTTTGGGGATTTCCGTCGTGGATACCTGATTGCAGACCGTCAGGGCGCGCGCGTGCTGCGCGATCCGTTCAGCGCTAAGCCTTACGTGCTGTTCTATACGACGAAGCGTGTCGGTGGCGGTGTCCAGAACTTTGATGCGATTAAGGCGATGGTGTTTTAAGCCTTAGGTCGACCTATTCGCTCATCCCGGCCTTGAGCCGGGATCTCTTTCCGCGAGTCCCGATTTTATGGACGAGATCCCCGCTTTTGCGGGGATGAGCGGATTTTCATTTTAGGGACAAAAGACATGACAAACCTGACGGTTGTGACGCCGCCAGCGGAGGCGGCTGTGCCGATTTCCAAGGCGAAGGCTTTTTTGCGGATTGGGCATGAGGGCGAGGATGAGCTTGTCGCTGATCTGATCACGCTTGCGACGGCACGGGTGGAGCAGGCGGCGGGGCTGGCGCTGGTTACGCGAACGCTGCTGACGGAGTGGTCGCGCTGGTCGTCTGATCTCGGTGGGCGTGGGGCGCGTCTGCCGGTGGGGCCGGTCAGGGCGCTGCAGGCGGTGCGGATATATGATGAAGACCGGGCGGCCTCTGATGAGACCGCCCGTTTTCGTTTGGACTGTGGGCGGCTCGCGCTGAGGCCTTGGAGCATGGTGCCGGGGGTGCCGCCTGACGGGTCTGTCGAGGTTGAGTTTGAGGTCGGCTTTGGCGGGGCGGGCGATGTGCCCGCTGACTTGATTGAGGCCGTGCTGCGAACAGCAGCGGCGGCCTATGCGGCGCGCAGCCCTTCATCCTTCGATTTTGCTCAGGATGACGGCGATTTACCGCCCGATGTAATGGCTATTCTGGACCGCAGGCGGGAGGTGAGACTGTGAGTTTTGATGGATTTTTAGCGGATGCGGAAGCGGGCGTTATCAACGCGGTGCTGTCCGTCTTGCGCAATGATGATGGTGTGAGTGATGCGCTGGGGGAGCCTGCCCGCGTGTTCGATAGCGAGACCGAGGGCGGATATTTTCCCTATGTGCGGCTGGAGAGGCATCGGGTGCGGCCTGCCGATACGTTAGACGCTGCGCGTCAGGAACATGAGTTTCAGTTTGAAAGCCGATCGAAGTTTGGCGGTTTTCTGGAAGCAAAGACCATTCTGGGGGCGTTGCGGACAGCGATTGAGGTCGCTGATTGGGACGCGGTAGCGCCTGAAGGGCAGCGCATCGTGATGGCTATGGTGACCTATGCCGATGTTATGCGCACGCGGCGGGGCACGTCGCTGCGTGGTGTGTTTCGAGTGAAGCTGTTGGTGGAGGACGTGCATGGATGAGACAGTTCAAGAAATATTACGAGAGCTCTTGGAAGTACAGATTGAGCGGTTGCTTGAGACGATTTTGAAAGAGATTGCCGGCGTGAACGCGCAGGTGTCGTTGCTGCAGGGGTTACTCGGGACAAGCAGTGGTGCAGGTGTTGGCACTGGCGGTGATCTCGCGGAGCTGATTGTTGCAGCAACGGCACGCGGCGGGCGGTTCTTCTGATGAGTGGATTTCATGATGTGCGTTTCCCGCTGGCCTTAGCGGCGGGTGCGCGCGGTGGGCCAGGGCGGCGCACGGAGGTTTTGACGCTGGCGAGCGGGCGCGAGGTGCGCGGTGCAAGTTGGGCAGGATCGCGCCGACGCTGGGACGTTGGCGGGGCGGTTGATACGCTCTCTAAGCTGCATGATGTGATCGCGTTTTTTGAAGCCCGCCAGGGGCGACTTTATGCGTTTCGATTTCGGGATCCGATGGATTTCTCAAGTGCTGGTCCTGGAGCTGATGTGTCTGCTTTGGATCAGGTTTTGGGTGAGGGAGATGACGCGCAGGTGCGGTTTGGATTGCGGAAAGCGTATGGCGATGTCTTACGGGCGATTGGTTTTCCGCTGATCGAAACGGTTCGGGTGGCGGTTGATGGTGTTGAGGTTTTGAACTGGACTATCGAAGACGGAGAGATCGTCTTTGACGCACCTCCATCGGCTGGGGCGGGTGTGACCGCCGGGTTTGAGTTTGACTGTGCTGTACGCTTTGAGAGTGATCGTCTCGAAGGCGTTGTCGAGGCATTCGATATCGGCCGGGCGGTAAAGATCGGACTGGTTGAAGTGGCGATCTAAAATGAAAAACATATCAAATGATCTCTCCGCACGGCTCAGCGGAGACGTGGTGACGCTTTGCTTGTGTTGGCGACTAACGCGTCAGGACGGATTTGTCCTAGGGCTCACGGATCATGATCGCGAGCTCTTGGTGGAGGGCGTGACTTATGCACCGGGCGCTGCTGTTGAAGCAGGGAAATTTACTCAAGACGCGGGATTGAAGCCGGGACGAGCTGCTGCAAGCGGGGCGCTTTCTAATGATGCGATTACCGAATCAGATTTGTCGGCTGGGCTCTGGAACGGCTGTCGGGTGGATGTGTTTCGCGTTGATTGGCTCGCGCCTGAACTCGGCAGTATCTGGGTCTGGTCTGGCTATTTGAGCGAACTGTCGCGCGGCGCTCAGGGTGGGTTTGAAGCCGAGTTGGTTTCACTGAAGGCTGATTTAGAGCGGTCTGTTGGGCGTGTGATGCAACGGCGGTGTTCTGATCCGCGCTGTGAGGTTCATGGGCAGGGTAATCCGGATGGGTCGCTGCTGGAATGCCGGGGCTTTCCGCACATGCCGGGGACAGACTTTGTGCTGAGTGGTCCTGCAGCGGATGGCAATGATGGGGGTAAAAGATGACGCGTGATCAGATTGTTGAGGCGGCGCGCGATTGGGTTGGAACGCCATATCGTCATCAGGCAAGCAAGAAAGGTGTCGGAACTGATTGTCTCGGTTTATTACGCGGCGTTTGGCGGGAACTGGTAGGTGTCGAGCCCGAGATAGTACCGCCTTACTCACCGGACTGGGCCGAGGCGCTGGGGCAAGAGACTTTGTTAAAGACAGCGCGGCGGCATATGATTGAGATTGCACCTGGGGATGCAGTCGCAGGCGATGTTCTGTTATTTCGCATGGGCCTGGGGCATCCGGCTAAGCATTGCGCGATTGTGAGCGAGACGGGCCGGATTATACATGCCTATTGGGGGCGTAGTGTCTGTGAGACGCGGCTTGTCCCATGGTGGACGAGGCGGATTGCGGCGGCCTTTTCGTTTCCAGATCTTGAGGCTCACACGATGCACACAGCCGCGTGATCAGCGGTGAAAAGGGGTGATTGGTATGTGTTTGGAGGGTCGATTAGGTCAGTCCTGCGCCAAGTGATGGCGAGATCATAACCGAACTGGAGACCCAAATGTCCTATCTTAAATCTGCAACTGTTGCCTTCTTTATCGCCGCTGCTGGAGCTGGCGTCTGCGCACCTAGCTTTGCGCAAGTGAATGCGCCTCAGCAGGCGAGCTTTGAAACCACTCTTGAACTGCCGAGCGGTGATTTTGTTCGAAAGTCTAAGAAGCTGAAAGGCAGCTATGATGTCGTTCAGCGCGATGGGCGCACGTTCATTGTCTTTAGCGATGATTTCCGCGCAGCGAATGGCCCTGACTTGAAAATTTTCCTGTCGCCGAAAGATGTTAGCGATGCGACCGGTCGCAACGCAACTGATGGTGCGATCAATATCGGTGTTTTGAAATCAACGCGCGGCGTTCAGGAATATGAAGTGCCTGCCGGTGTTGATCTGGCGGATTTCGGTAGCGTGCTCGTGCACTGTGAGGCTTACTCTGTTCTGTGGGGCGGTAGCGATTTGTAACGCCTAGAAGCGATTAAATTGAATGAAAAGGCCGGTCTCCTCTGCGAGACCGGTTTTTTGTTTTGGGGGAGTGAATGGCTGAGATTGCTTTAAGTCAAGCCGGTGCGGCTGTTGGGTCGGCGCTACTACCGAATGGGCTAACCATCTTTGGTCAAGCGGCGACCGGCGCTGCAATTGGGCGTTTTGTCGGAAGTCTGGCTGGGCGGGCTATCGATGCCTCTCTACGCCCCCCGATCGAAGGGCCGCGGGTCAAATCTCTGACCGTAATGGAAAGCCGCGAAGGGGCGGGCCTGCCAACGGTCTATGGGCGCTACCGTGTTGGGGGTCAGGTGATTTGGGCCTCACGGTTCAGAGAGAGACGTGAAGAGAGAAGCGCCGGCAAAGGTGGCCCGAGATATACTGAATATAGCTACAGCGTCAGTTTTGCAGTGGCGCTTTGCGAAGGGCCGATTACGCGTGTCGATCGTATTTGGGCGAATAATGAGCCGTTGGAATTGGGCGCTGTAACGTGGCGGCTTTATACTGGTACACAAGATCAGATGCCCGATCCGCTGATCGAGGCGATTGAGGGCGCTGGTCAGGCGCCAGCGTATCGTGGGACGGCCTACATCGTGTTCGAAGATTTGCCGCTTGATGCGTTCGGGAATCGGATGCCTCAACTGTCTTTTGAAGTGGTGAGAGCGGGGGCAGATCAACCAGAGACACTTCGGGATCTGGTGCGTGGCGTGAATGTGATCCCCGCGTCTGGAGAGTTTGTGTATGGCACGACCGTTGTGCGAGAGCGTCGTTTTCCAGGGATTGAGCGCGCACTCAATATGAATAATGGCGATGGGCGCAGCGATTTTGCTGTGTCTGTCGATCAGATGAAAGCTGATTTACCGCGTGTGTCTTCGACCGCGCTGACTGTGGCTTGGTTTGGGACGGATGTTCGCGCGGGTCAGTGCGATTTGCGCCCTGGTGTGGAGACTTATGATCGTGGAACGGTGCCATATGCTTGGAGTGTAGACAGTGTCATACGCGGTGGCGCGCATTTGATTTCCCGCGATGATAATGGGGGCGCGGTTTATGGCGGAACGCCTGCAGATGAGTGCGTGCTCGAAGGGATTGCAGCGCTGAACGAAGCTGGCGTTGCGGTGACTATGTCGCCCTTCATTCTTATGGACAGTGATGGCTTTCCATGGCGTGGACGGATCAGCGTTGAAAATGATGGAACTGCAGCTGCGCGTACCGAGATTGACGATTTCGTTGGCGTAGATGGAGGCTTCGGTTTTCGGCACTTTATCTTGCATCATGCGAGACTTTCGGCTGCATCAGCTGCGCGAGGCGTGCCTGTCGAGGCGTTTCTGATCGGATCGGAGATGGTTGGGCTAACGCGTGTGCGTGATGAAACCGGCGCGTTTCCGTTTGTTGAGGCTCTTGTGGCGCTCGCGGCTGAGGTGCGGGCAATTGTCGGCCCGAGTGTGAAGATTTCTTACGCGGCAGACTGGACCGAGTATGGGGCGTATGCCCCAGCTGATGGAAGTAATGATGTCCTGTTTCCGCTAGATGCGCTGTGGGCCTCGTCCGACGTGGATTTTGTCGGTGTAGATTGGTATCCGCCTGCTGGTGATTGGCGCGATGGGGATCAGCATCTTGATGCCGTGGCCGGCTTTGAGAGTGCTGATGACCCCGTTTATTTGCTTGCGAATATGGCGGGTGGAGAAGGTTATGATTGGTACTATGCCAATCAATCTGACCGTGATGCCCAGGTACGCACGCCGATTGTTGATACCGCGCATGGCGAGGACTGGGTTTTTCGCGCTAAGGATCTCTTCGGGTGGTGGAGCAATACACATTATTCTCGTCCCAGCGGTGTTCGTTCAAGCGGTTCTACGGCTTGGGGCGCCTCTTCTAAGCCCGTGCGGCTTATTGAGATTGGTTTTCCTGCCGTTGATCGCGGTGGCAACGGTCCAAATGTCTTTTATGATCCCAAAAGCTCAGAGAGTGCGTTTCCGCCTTATTCGACCGGAACACGCGACGACCTGTACCAGCGTAACGCATTGGAAGCCGCGCTGTCGTACTGGCAAGAACAAGGTTTTATTGAGCAAGCGCTGGTGTGGGCATGGGATGGTCGGCCCTTTCCGCATTGGCCTTCTTTGACGAGCGTTTGGAGCGATGGCCCAAACTGGCGGTTTGGACACTGGTTGAATGGAAGAACTGGGCTCATCTCTCTTAGCGAAGTTGTCGGTGATCTTGCTGAACGGGCCGGGGTGAGTGTCGACGTGTCAGCACTTGCTGGTTTCATCGACGGATATGCATTGGAAGGTGTAAGCGATCTGCGGACTGCCATCGCGCCTTTAGAGGCGGTCCACGGTTTGACTTTGATTGAGCATGAGGGCGTCCTGACTTTTCGTCAGGGGCTTGGAGATATCCGCTCGATCGGCGTTAGCGATACGATTGAAGACAGTCTCCGATTTGATCGGACTTTACTGGATAAGCGACCGGGCCAGATTGTTATCACTCATATCAGCGGAGAAGGAGCTTATGAGACAGCGACGGCAGAGGCGATAAATAATGATGGTGATCGTGATTATTCTATAAGACTGAACCTGCCTATGGTCCTAAGTGGTGGGCGCGCCCGTGATTTGGCCGGGCGACTGTTGCAAGAGACGTTGCTCGCGACGAGCGGGCAGGTTGCGCTTGGTCCTGATGCAGTAGATCTGGAGCCTGGGGATGGTATTCGCGTAGATGACACTATTTGGCAGATCGGTTCGGTGCGTGACGATAGTCTGCGTCGCGATGTGGCTCTTTTGCCTGTGCGCGGGGGCGATGCTGTGCGGGCTATCGACGCTCCCGGTCGCGTTAGTCCTGTGACGGTGCAGGCAGCGCCAGAACTGATTGTGATAGATGCGGTTGATGGGGCAGGCCCTCTAATTGGTGTGACCGCGTCACCATGGCCCGGACGTGTGCGTGTCAGCGCAGGACCCGATGCTGGAAGCCTGACTGAGAGAGCTATTATTGATAGGCCTGCGAGCATAGGAGAACTTATTGCGCCCTTAGCATCCGGGCCATTAGGGCGATGGGATCATTCTGGTGAGCTGTTGGTTCGGATACCTGGGGCCGATCTTTCTTCATTCAGCGATTTGTCCGTGCTTAGTGGCGGAAATAGGATTTTCGTTGAAGGCGCCGATGGATGGGAACTCGTTGCGTTTTCGCAGGCTGAACTTGTAGGTTCTGAGACTTGGCGATTGACGAGACTGCTGCGAGGCTTGTCCGGAACGACCAGTGCTGAAGTGCCAACGGGCGCGCGTGTCGTTATTGCCGATGAAAGGCTCGTCGAGATCGCCTTAAGTGATGAAGACATTGGTCTCGAACTTGTTTGGCAGGCAAATGACAGTGATCCAATTGAATTCGTTTATGAAAATGAGGGTGGGTTACCGCTCCCGGTCGGGCATTTGAGGGTTCGTGGTGATCGAGTGAGTTGGACGCGTCGTGGTCTTGACGTTGCAACAAGTTGGGCTCTACCAGAGGCGACCGCGACCGGTGATTATTTGGTTGAATGGCTCTCGGATGGAGTTGTTATACACTCTGGCGAAGTGATTGAGCCCGAAATTCAACGCATTGCTGGAGCGGATGAAGTCTGTGTGGCGCAAAGAGGTTCTAACGGGCGCATCGGTTCATGGGTTTCCATCTCGCTTGAGTCTTCCTAAATCGAATGCAATTCCCAAAAGGATCCGCATTTGGCGCAAGACCCGTATCAAACTCTCGGCGTGAGCCGCAGCGCGACAAGCGATGAGATTCGGCGTGCGTACAGACGTAAAGCGAAAGAGCTCCATCCTGATTTGCATCCTGATGACGCAGCTAAAGCCGAGGCATTCAAGTCGGTTTCTTCTGCATTTGAAATTCTAGGCGACGACAAGAAGCGTGCTCAATTTGATCGCGGTGAGATTGACGAACGTGGTAACCCAAAGGGATTTCCAGGCGAAGGATTCGGCGGGTCGCGCGGACCACAAGGTGGCTTTCAAGGCGACCCGTTTGAAGACATCTTATCCGGAATGTTTGGTGGTGGACGACGCAGGCCGGGCCCTCGTAAAGGGGCTGACCTGCGTTATCGCGTTGAGATCGCTTTTGAGGACTCCGTTCTAGGTGCCAAGCGCGATATGACGATGGGCGACGGTCGCACGCTGACGGTCAGCATTCCAGCTGGAATTGAAACGGGTAAGACACTGCGCCTGAAAAGTCAGGGGCAGCGCTCAGCCTTTGGAGGACCACCGGGAGATGCGCTTTTGGAGATTGTTGTGCGCGAAAGCTCTACTTGGGCACGTGATGGAAATGATCTTCGCATGAGCCAAGGCGTGCCACTGCAGACGATGATCCTGGGCGGCAGCGTAGATGTGAAAATGCCAGGTGGATCGGTCACTTTGAAAGTGCCTAGTGGATCGAATACTGGTGCGACGCTTAGGTTGCGAGGCAAGGGCGTACAAAGACAAAATAAGCTAGGGCATCTTTACGTTCGCTTGGAAGCGGTGATCGATAATCCGGATGACCCAGAGCTACACGAATGGGCAAAGCGCACTGCAACATGACTGCTTTTGTTTGTTCATGTTCAGAAAGGGTTCAGAGCCCTCGGGTAATAATCTCTTCAAGATGAAAAAGATCACTGTTCTTCTGGCCGCTTTGGCCCTTGGCCTTTCGGCGACGCCTGCTCTATCGCAGAGCCAGTGGGGCAATTCGTTCACTGCAGACGAAGCGCGTGATGCCCGGAATAAGGGCGACGTGAAGCCGCTAAATCAGATATTTCGCCAGCTAAAACGCGATCATGGCGGCTATCAAGTCGATGCGAATTTATTCAACCGTAATAATCGTCAGGTTTATGTAATAGACTGGGTGACTGACAAAGGACGCCGTATGGAGTTCACTGTCGACGCCAAAACTGGACGAATCCTGAGTTCAAAGTAGAGTAGAGACTATGCGAATACTTGTTGTTGAAGATGAAGCTGATCTGCGTCGCCAACTGGCAGACGCGTTGACCCATGCCGGATATGCCGTTGATTTGGCAGCGGATGGTGAGGACGGGCACTTTTTAGGCGACACTGAGCCTTACGATGCTGTTATCCTCGATCTTGGCTTGCCAAAAATGGACGGTGTGACCGTTTTGGAGCGTTGGCGCGAAGACGGCAAAACGTTCCCGGTCATGATCCTGACAGCAAGAGATCGCTGGAGCGAAAAAGTCTCTGGGTTTGATGCTGGTGCTGACGATTACGTGACCAAGCCATTCTACACAGAAGAGGTTCTCGCGCGGCTGAGAGCTCTTTTGCGACGTGCATCAGGACATGCGGTTGCTGCGATTGAAGCGGGTTCATTGCGTCTTGATACCCGTGCTGCGAGAGCGACCGTGAATGGTGAGCCGATCAAGCTCACCGCGCATGAATATAAGGTTTTATCCTATCTGATCCATCATCAGGGACGTGTTGTTCCGAGAACCGAACTGGTTGAACATATCTATGATCAGGATTTTGACCGCGACTCAAACACGATTGAAGTCTTCATCGGGCGTTTGCGTAAGAAGATAGGCACAAGCCGTATCCAGACCGAGCGCGGATTAGGCTACCGTCTTGTTGTCCCTGAAGAAGAGCGGACGGGCGCGATTGGCTAGATTTGGTCTGTCGCAAGCGATAAGCCGTTAATATGAGCGGCGAGCATACTATTTTCAAAAATAGGTTTGGGCGTCTGTCACTTGGCAGACGCTTACTCATAGGTGCTCTTCTCTGGAGCCTTCTTGTGGTGATTGGCGGTATCGTCGCTATTACGGCAGTATATCGCACCGAGACCATAAATCTGTTGGATGATGAGCTTGAAACGACCCTGATAACACTGTCACGCGCAATCGACCCACTTGATGACGGGACAGGCCGTGTTCAGGATATTGAAGAGAAGCTGCCAACTGACTCTCGATTTAACACACCTCTTTCTGGTCGCTACTGGGCGATCATAGCGACGGACGAGGCTGGCAATCCGGCCGCTGATATTCGCTCAAGAAGCGTTTGGGACGGCGATCTTCCGATAAATGAGGTACTTGTGCGCTCGGCTTTGGCGGATCCCGGCGCTCTTGTGCGTGGGAGTATCCAAGGACCCGCCGAAGAACCTCTTCGCATTGTCGTCCAAGCGCTCACCTTTCCTGAGCGAGCAACCCCCATTCTATTTACTGTATCCGCAGACCGCAGCGAGACGAACGCGGGGGCAAACCGATTACGAACGATTCTTCTGGCCGCTATGCTAGCTCTGGCTGGAGGAACCTTGATCGCTATGGCTCTGGGGTTGCGCTTTGCTCTTCGGCCGCTGAATCGCGTTCAAGCCGATATTGGAGAGGTCCGTGAAGGGCGGATGGCGTCCTTGGACGGTGATTACCCTTCTGAAGTGCAACCGCTCACCGAGGAATTGAATAAGCTTCTCGAGCATAACCGCGATGTGGTTGACCGGGCGCGCACTCATGTCGGTAATCTTGCGCATGCGCTAAAAACACCCTTGGCAGTTTTACGCAACGAAGCAGTTGGTGAGAGCCTTCTGGACGAGGTCGTAAAGCGCCAAACTGAAACCATGAAGACAAATGTCGATCATTATTTGCGCAGAGCCCAAGCGGCGGCTCGAGCCGAGACGCTAGGGGTTAGAACACCTCTCCAACCAGCAATCGAGCGCCTTACAAGGACTTTCAACAAGCTCTTCGGCCATGATGGTAAAACGATCTCAGCAGACAATATCCCGCCCGTATTCCTGAGAATTGAACAACAGGACCTTGAGGAGATGATCGGCAACCTGATGGAGAATGCTTCTAAATGGGCGAGATCGCGCATTGAAGTTTCTGCGGAGCCTGCAGAGAACGGTCAAATGCTGATCCATATTGATGATGACGGAAAAGGCCTCACCCAGGAAGAACGCGCTGAAGCTATAAAACGTGGTGTGCGGCTGGATGAAAGCGCGCCGGGAACAGGTCTAGGTTTGTCGATCGTTGCCGATATTGCTGGCATGAATGGCGGCGGGCTGACCCTTTCAGAAAGTCCGCTCGGAGGCCTTAGGGCGACCATAGCGTTGCGACGCGTAAAATGAGGCGGCGCGATCAAGTTCTAATCGCTGTCATCTTTATGACAGCTCTAGGTTTATATTTCTGGAAAGGCCGTCCGGACTTAGCCGAACAGCCCTTTTCTGATCGGGCCGCTGAAATCGCTGCTGCTGATCCGAATACGCTCTCAACAGATGAGCTTCTCACACGGCTCCAATCCCTAGCTGCTGCAAAGCCAGACGATGCAGAGCCGCATTTTTTCATTGGCAATCTCTTACGATCTAACGGGCGTTCGGAAGATGCTGTTCGAGCTTATCAATCTGCGTTGAGGCGCGATGACAGGCACGTGCCGTCTCTCGTTGCTCTTGCTGACATTCTAACGAACAATGATGGCGGCGAAATCGGAGATGTCCCGGCACAGCTTTATGAACGTGCATGGCGGCTCGATAACACGCAAATCAGAGCGGGTTTCCTTGCAGGCCTGAGTGCCTATCGAGCGGGTCGCGACAAAGAGGCTCAAGCGCGTTGGGCTGCTATCGAAGACACCCTCGAAAGCGATGATAAGGCCCGCAGTATGCTCAATGCGATGATCGACACTGCGAAACAGGAACGTTCTTCCGCATCTCAGCGCCCGTAATTGCCGCAGTTCCTACACAATCTCTTTCGACTATATGCCCCGTTATGAGAGCGCGAACGAAACGTCTTTACGGGGTCGGATTGGCTGCCCTGTTGGTTGCAGCAGCTGCAACCTTGGCTGCGTTTGCGCTGCGCCAGCATGCAGACCTGTTCTACACGCCTCAGCTGCTCGTTGAGCGCGGAATGCCGGACGTCGGCGAACGCATTCGCATCGGCGGCTTTGTCGAGAAAGGGTCGCTCTCATACGGCGAGGGGGCTGAGATCCTGTTCACGATCGTTGATGGATCATCGGCTTTTGTCCGTGTGAGTTATGTCGGTATCGTGCCAGACCTGTTTCGCGAGGGCGAGGGTGTTGTTGCGACCGGCCGTTTCCTCGAGAGTGATAGCATCTTCACTGCTGAGCAAATCCTCGCGAAGCATGACGAGACATATGAGCCGCGAGAGCTTCGTGACCTCGAAAAAGAACAAGAAGAGACTTACGCTGAAAAGCCATGATTGAGATCGGGCACTTTTTGGCATTTCTCGCGCTGACCTCAAGCGCAGGCCTCGCTTATGTTGGCCTCTCAGGAAACCGCGATCTGGCGGGCAAACTGGCGATAGCCGGCTTCGCGTTCATGGGTATCGCGTTCTTGATTCTGATCCGCTCGTTCCTGATTTCCGATTTTTCAGTCGACCTCGTGGTAAGCAACTCCCACACCGAAAAGCCATGGATTTACAAGTTCGCTGGCACGTGGGGAAACCATGAAGGGTCCATGGCCATGTGGTGTTTGGTCATGTTCGGCTTTGCGGCAGCCGGAGCCCGAACGCTGCGGACCGGGCGAGCTGTGTTTGAAGCGCGTGCTTTGGGTGTTCAAGGCCTGCTAACGCTTGGCGCGATGGCTTACCTATTGTTCGCGTCGTCTCCTTTTACCCGCATAGATCGTCCACCCCTTCAGGGGTCTGATCTTAATCCATTGTTGCAGGACCCAGCGCTCGCAGCGCATCCACCAATGCTGTATTTAGGCTATGTCGGATATTCATTTGTTTTCGCGCTTGCAGCGGCTGGCCTGATAGAAGGCCGGATTGATCGACAATGGGCAAAAACGGCGCGTGTATGGGCTATGGCGGCCTTCGTGCCTCTGACTGCAGGCATCGCGCTGGGGTCTTATTGGGCTTACTACGAACTCGGCTGGGGTGGCTGGTGGTTTTGGGACCCGGTTGAGAATGCGAGCTTGATGCCCTGGCTGGTTGGCGCAGCACTCCTCCACAGCATCATTGTGACTGAAAAGCGCGATAGTTTCAGGGCTTGGACAGCTTTGCTCGCGGTCATGGCTTTCTGCTTTGCAATTCTGGGGGCGTTCCTCGTACGCTCCGGCCTGCTGACGAGTGTGCATGCGTTCGCTGTTGACCCGACGCGTGGGACGCTCTTGCTCATTGGCCTCCTCTTATATGGCAGCTTTGCGTTGGTGCTTTTTGCGATACGAGCACCGAGCTTGAAAGGTGGAGCCCAGCACATGCTCATAAGCCGCGAGGGTGCGCTTATGGGTAATAATCTCGTTCTCTCAGTGGCGACCCTGACAGTCCTGCTCGGGACACTTTTCCCGCTCATCGCCGAAGCTTTCGGTCAGGTCATGTCCGTCGGTGAACCCTATTTCAATCTGACATTCACACCCATCATGGTCTTGGCGCTTGTTAGTTTGCCGATTGTACAGGCTTGGTCGTGGGGAAAGGCTGATTTGCGCTCGCTCCGGAAGTGGGTCGCTGGATTTGCAAGCATTGTTGCAGCGTTCGCTTTACTGGGTGTCGGCCCGCTGGATATTTCGCCCCTTGCTGGTTTCGGTTTTGGTCTTGGTGTCTGGCTCATAGGTGGAGCAGCGTTCGAAATCTGGCGGCGCGCGAAAACGCTGGAGCGTCTGCCCAAGATGCCAGCCCGTGTCTGGGGCATGACATTAGCGCATGCGGGCCTTGGAGTGTTCATCATCGGCGCCGTGGGCGAGACCAGCCTACGCCAACATCAAACGCTTGCACTCGAAAAGGGGCAGTCCATGCAAATGGCAGGATGGACGATCACACTGGACGATGTAGAGGCTGTTGAAGGACCAAACTGGTATGCAGACCGCGCCTTTTTGACCGCTGAACGCGGGCGCACTGTCGCGAAACTGTCCCCAGAGAAGCGCATTTATCCGGCGGCACGCATGCCGACGACCGAAACCGCGATCTATAGTTCGGGTTTTTCCGATCTCTACATGGCCCTCGGCGAAAGTCGGCGTGTTGATGGCGTGACGCGTTGGACATTTGAAGTGTTCAAAAAACCGCTCGTTGATTTGATCTATTGGGGCGTCATTTTGATGTCGTTAGGCGGATTGCTGTGCTTTATTTCGGGGCGAAGACGCGCTAAATTGGGCGCATGATTAAAGCAGCCATCCTTTCTGTTGTTTTGGCAATTCAAGGCACAACTCCTCTCGAAAATGCAGAAGATGAAGCGCGCGCGCAGGACTTGATGCGCGAAATCCGCTGTGTCGCCTGTGAGAATGAGCCGGTTAGTCAATCAGCAGCCGATATCGCAGGCGATATGCGCGTTCGTATCAGGACCATGGTCGCTCAAGGACGATCTGATGACGAGATTCGGGCTTGGTTTGTTGAGCGCTATGGCGAGTTTGTCCTGTTTCGCCCAGGCACAGATAGCATCACAGGAAAACTCCTTTGGGGGCTTCCGTTCGGAATATTAGGGCTGGCTGGCATCATTCTTTTCTTGCGCAATCGCGGTGCAGACAATGCCGAGGTCGAAGCCATCGACCCGCAAGACGCTTAGACTTTATCACGTCCTACACACTCCCCTGTGATTGGCAGGTGAGTGTCATTGACCTTATGTCTCACCCAACAGAGGCATGGAGGCGATCATGGCCAGCGAGAAAGTGACATTCGAGAACTCAAACGGGCTGAGCCTTTCGGGTGTCTTGGAAACACCTCACGGAGAGGTCCGCGGTTGGGCGGTCTTTGCCCATTGCTTTACCTGTTCCAAGACAGGCCTCGCGGCGAGCCGGATTGCGCGTTACCTCACAGATCATGGGATCGGCGTGCTACGCTTTGACTTCACTGGTCTTGGGGAAAGCGATGGTGATTTCGCCGGGACGGGATTTTCCACAAATGTGCAAGATTTGATCGATGCAGTGCGCTGGATGGATAGCCAGGTGCGTAGTGTTACTCTGATGATTGGACATTCGCTCGGCGGTGCAGCCAGTGTCGTAGCCGCCAGCCAGCTGCCTGACGTGCGCGCTGTTGCAACGGTGGGCGCTCCGTCCGATGCAGAACATGTCATCCACCGATTCGGTGCAGATGTCCCTGAGATTGAGGCTAAGGGTGAGAAAGAGGTACTGCTAGCCGGTCGCCCATTCGTCGTGCGCAAGAGCTTCCTCGAAGATGTAAGAGGCGCGCGGGTCAGCGAAGCTGCAGCGGCCCTAAAGAAACCCCTTCTGGTCATGCACTCTCCGATTGATCAAACCGTCAGTATCGAAAACGCGACAGGTTTATTCCTAGCTGCCAAGCACCCCAAAAGTTTCGTCAGCTTAGACAAAGCGGATCACCTGCTGACCGGCAAACAGGACGCGGAATATGTTGCCTCTGTCATAGCCGGCTGGGCAGGGCGTTACCTTGCCCCGCGCGAGCAAGATCAACGTCTGCCTGAAGCCGGTCAACACGATGTCATCGTTCGGGAAACCCGTGCCGCAGGACCTTTCCAGAATGAAGTTCGCACCGGACAGCGTCGGTTTCTCGCTGATGAACCGGAAAGTGTCGGGGGTGGAGGTACCGGTCCTGACCCGTATGAGCTTGTGACTGCAGGCCTCGGTGCCTGTACCTCAATGACATTGCGGATGTACGCAGATCGCAAAGGATGGCCGCTTGAGCGCGTAACCGTAAATCTCTCTCACGAGAAGACCCATCCAAAAGACTGCGCCGATTGCGGTCCGCGCGACCGAATCGATACGTTCACCCGGAGTATTCTCATTGAAGGCGATCTGGACGAGGCGCAGCGGCAGCGCCTGCTTGAAATCGCTGATAAATGCCCGGTTCACAGAACATTGGAAGCAGAGGTCAACATCGAAACTAGACTTGCTCCTATCTCAGCTTAATGATGTTTAATGACCATTGCCCTGTTCGCGCCGTAATAATGATTACACATAGCGAAGAGAACATCACTTCAGGATAAGAGAAAAATGAAAATACTGGGATTATCACGCACTGCCTTAATTGCTGGCTTTGTTGGAGCTGGCGCGAGCGCTGGCTTCCTTTTGGGGCCGCAGTTTCAGAATGCGGATGCCCGACCGATAACGATCCAAGCCCCAGCCGGAGCGCCTGTGAGCCTTGCTGATCTGATTGAGCAGGTCAGTCCGGCCGTTGTATCGGTCAATGTTGTTTCTGAACGTGAGGCAAGCGATCTCTCTGAACTGGAACGCTTCTTTGATCGGTTTCGCAGTGTACCGCGGCCTGATGAAGAAGAGGAAGAAGATGGCCCAACGCGCGAAGCTCGCTCTCTAGGCTCAGGGTTCTTCATCTCAAGTGATGGTCTGATCGTCACGAATAACCACGTGGTTGAAGGCGCAACCCAAATCGAAGTTGTGCTTGAGGACGGCCGTGAACTTGATGCGGAGCTGGTCGGCGCAGATGCGGAGACAGATCTCGCAGTCTTACGTGTCACGGAAGGGTCGAACTTCGCGCATGTTCGTTTCGGAAACTCATCTCAGCTGCGCCGGGGTGATTGGGTTGTTGCTGTCGGGAACCCGTTTGGTCTCGGGGGGACCGCGACGGCTGGGATTGTCTCAGCCATTGCCAAACCCGGCGATCGACGCAGATCCAGCACCTATATCGATTACTTGCAGATCGATGCCGCCATCAATAGAGGAAACTCTGGCGGCCCGACATTCGATCTCTATGGTAATGTCGTTGGCGTCAACACAGCGATTTACTCTCCAACAGGTGGATCAGTCGGGATCGGCTTTGCAATCACATCCGATCAGGCGAAAACTGTGACGGACATGCTGACGAAGGACGGCAAGGTCACTCGCGGTTGGCTCGGTGTCACAATTCAGGATGTTACCGATGATATTGCTGATGCTCGCGGACTGTCTGATTCTGAAGGGGCTATTGTCGCTGACATTGTCTCCGATGGACCGGCTAAAAAGTCCGGGATCAGGCGCGGCGACATTATTGTTGAGGTGAACGGAACGAAGGTGACTGACGCAACAACAACTACGCGCGTCGTCGGGTCTCTTCTTGCGGGTTCAAACAATACGTTCGTAGTTCTCAGAAATGGAGCCCGTGTGAGTGTGCCTGTTACAGTCGGTGAGCGCCCGGAAAACATCAATGCCAGCTTCGACCCAAGCGAGGATGAGCGCCCGGACAATGATGCTGAAACAGAGGAAGGACCTCTCGGGCTAACCCTCAGCTCCCTTGACGCCGGTGCCCGTGAGGACATGGATATGGAAGCCGACGAGCCGGGCATGGTCATCGTTGATCTATCCAGCGACAGCCCTCTTCGCGAGATCGGTTTGCGGCCAGGCATGGTCATTCTCGACGTTAACGGTCAGCCTCTGACCTCGGTTGAAACACTGGAGAATGAAATCAGTGCAACCAAGCGTCGTGGGCGTGACAACGTTCTGATGGCGGTTCGGTCAAACGCCCGCACTTTGTTTGTCACTGTCGACATATCCAATAACTAATTCAGGTGAATGGCTATGCGTGTACTCGTTATTGAAGATGATTTGGAACAGTCCGGTTTTATTAAAAATGTTCTCACAGGCGCGGGACATGATGTTGTCACAGCCGAGAATGGCGAAGCGGGTCTGGAAGAAGCGCGTGGCGGGTATTTCGATGCCCTCGTCGTTGACCGCATGCTTCCACGAAAGCCCGGATTGAAACTGGTCCAAGAGTTTCGTGACAGTGGCGGGACAACGCCAGCGCTCTTCTTGTCTGCTCTCTCCGACGTCGACAATCGCGTTGAGGGCCTTCAAGCTGGCGCCGATGATTATCTCGCAAAACCATTTGCACCTGAGGAACTCATCGCTCGCGTTGAGGCGCTCGGTCGACGTCAGGTCTCGAATGAGCCGCCTGTGACCAAACTCAAAGTCGGCGATTTGGAAATGGATCTTCTGTCCCGCAATGTTACACGCGGTGATGCTAAGATCGATCTCCAGCCGCGCGAGTTCAAACTGCTCGAATATCTGATGCGCCATGCCGGTCAGACGGTTACGCGCACGATGCTCCTCGAAGGGGTCTGGAACTATCACTTTGACCCCCAGACCAATGTGATTGACGTCCATATTTCGAGGTTGAGAGCCAAGATTGACAAAGAGTTCGATAAGCAGCTCTTGCAGACAGTGCGTGGTGCGGGTTACTGCCTGACCGCATGACGTCGGGGCCTTTTGCCTTTTTGCGAACAACCAGTTTCAGGCTCGCCCTGATCTACGCGCTCCTGTTTGCAGTCTTCTCGGCGGGCCTGATGGGCTATCTGTTTCAGGCGACGGTCGGTAGCCTCCGCACAGAAGCAAAGTCCCAATTGGAAGCGGAGCTTCGGGCATTGGCCGTAGCCTACAATACCGGTGGGCAAACGCGACTTGAAACAGCGCTGCGCGAGCGATCGCTGGTGCGGGTCCGGAACTTCACCTATCAGTTTGAAACAGGGGCAGGGCGCAAGATTGTCGGCGATATGGCAGAGATGCCCGTAACCCCGCCGGCTGATCCAGGCGATGTCGACGCTGTTACCTTTGAGATTGAAGGGCGCCGTCCGACCGGTGAAGTCTCGATCATTCCGATTGAAGGCCGTATTGTTCGCCTCTCCAATCAGAGCGTTTTGCTAGTTGGAATTGAGATGAGTGACCGTCTCGCTGTGGTTGGAAAAATGAATCAGGCGATCATTATCGCTGCGCCGATTGGCATGCTCTTAGCTCTGATTGGAGGCTTCTTCACATCCCGCTATGCAGCGCGTCGAGCTGAGGCGCTTTCTGAAACATCTGTAGCGGTTATGGCGGGTGACTTGTCCCAGCGCGTCCCGGTGATTGGATCGAATGACGAGTTTGACCGTCTGGCGAGCACTGTGAACGCGATGCTCACAAAGATTGAGACCCTGATGTCCGCCACTCGACACGCCGGAGATGCCATCGCGCATGATCTTCGCTCGCCACTATCACGATTGCGCAATCGGCTCGAAGAGGCTCTGCGAGGCCCAATGGATGAAATGACGGCGCGCGATACGCTTGGTGAAACCGTCGAAGAAGTTGATCAAGTGCTTGCGACCTTCAATGCAATCCTGAATCTGTCCCGCGTCCGCTCCACCGGGGAGGAACATCTTCAAAAACTCAACATTAGTGAGCTTTGTGCCGATGTCGCTGACCTGTTTGAGCCAGCTTGTGAAGAAGCCGGTCTTTCATTTGAAGCTCATATCAAACCCGATCTTCGGGCAAAGGCAGATCAGGCGCTACTCGCTCAGGCGCTCTCTAACCTCGTTGATAATGCCATTAAATATACGCCGCGTGGCGGTGCAATCGCACTAAATGTGGAGACCGCTGACAAAGACATAACGATTACGGTCAGCGATACCGGTCCTGGTATTCCAGAGAGTGACCGCGAGCGTGTCAAAGGCCGGTTTGTTCGTCTCGATGATGCACGTACTCAAGCTGGTTCAGGTCTCGGGCTGGCGCTTGTTGAAGCGGTGGCCAATCTGCATGGCGGGCAACTTGAGCTTGATGAGAGTGCGTTGGGATCGAGCGGTTTGAAAGCCTCACTCACGCTCAAGAGGGCTTAAGCCTAAAGATGGAAAGTGAGACTGCGCTCACCCTCGCAAAAGAGAATGCGCCATACCTGTCGCGTCTTATCGATACGGGCACTATTTCAAGTTATAATTTTGAGCACCTTTTAGAAACGATCAAAGCGTGTCTCGCACCGCTACCCGCTGACATTTCAACATCTGATCTCATGGCGCGCCTTCGCCAAGATAAAGCAAGACTACATCTGGCGCTTGCGCTGCTCGATCTGTCCGACAACCTGAAACTCCATGAAATAACGCGCTATCTCACCCAGTTTGCTGATCGCTGCTGCGGGATTGCGCTACGTCATGCGCTAACAAAAAACAACTGTGATGATGATGGTTTGACGCTCTTTGCGCTCGGAAAAATGGGCGCTCATGAACTCAACTATTCCAGCGATATCGACGTGGCCGCATTCTTCGATGCGGACGTCTTCGATGGCGCTGGGCGTGATCCGGGTGATGCAGCAAGCCGTGCAGTCCGCGAAGCGATGCGCATTCTATCTGAGCGCACTGCTGATGGGTATGTGTTTCGCACAGATCTTCGCCTGCGCCCCGATCCCTCCTCAACACCGCTTGCGGTCTCAACCCGGCGTGCCGATCTTTATTATGAAAGCGTCGGTCAGAACTGGGAGCGTATGGTCTGGATCAAAGGGCGACCCGCCGCTGGCGATATGCATCTCGGTGAAGCCTTCCTGAAAACACTAGAACCTTTCGTCTGGCGAAAGCATCTCGATTACTGGGCCATCGCAGACGTGCAGGCCATCAAAGGTATGATCAATGCACGGGCAGGCGATGCTGACCTCGTCAACCAGGCCCCTGACCTGAAGCTCGGCCCCGGTGGCATTCGCGAGATCGAATTTTTCGTGCAGACCCAACAGATCATCCTTGGAGGGCGCAATCCGTCCTTGCGGGTGCTTGGCACGCTTGAGGGGTTAGATGCTCTGGTTGAGCTCGGTGTTGTTGCGCGTGAAACAGCAAATGACCTTACGGAATCGTATGAGATGCTCCGGCGTGTCGAGCACCGCATCCAAATGCTGAATGATCAGCAAACCCACACGCTGCCGAGCTTTGAAGCCCAACGCGCCCGCGTAGCGGCGCTCTCCGGCTTTAGCGATCTTGATGCATTCGATACAGCGATCCTCGAAACCCGCCGCCTTGTGCATCACCACTACAATGCTCTATTCGCGAATGAAGCTCGCAAACGTGATGCCGCTTATGAAGGCAATCTGGTCTTCACCGGTGTCGATGATGACCCCGGTACAGTCGAAACGCTGTCGCGAATGGGCTTTTCAGATCCTGCCCGCGTGATCGAATCTATACGCCGATGGCACCGTGGGCGCACACCAGCCACCCGGACCGCCAGAGGGCGTGAATTACTGACCGCGCTCTTGCCGGATCTCCTTATCTCTATGGGGAAGACGGGAAATCCCGATCAGGCATTTCAGAGGTTTTCCCGTTTTTTTGAAGGGCTTCGGTCAGGTGTCCAGACTCTGTCTATGCTGCTTGTTGAACCAGTTTTATTGGAAGATTTGACCACCACGCTTGCTTTGGCCCCGCGCATTGGCGGAGAATTGTCACGTCGCCCCGTATTATTGGAAGTCCTGTTGTCAGTGACAGACACCAAAAGTGCTCCAGACCTTGATGCTGAGACAGACTTTGAAACAGCGATGGACCTTGTCCGCAAATGGCATGGTGAGCGAGCTTTCCTGATTGGCCATCGCTTACTGCACGGCAAAATTGCGGCGCGTGATGCTGCGGCCGACTGGAGCGATCTCGCCGATATAACCGTCAGACTGATGTCTAAGGCGGCGGAGTATGAAACCGTGCGTCGCTATGGGAAGCCTCCGGGGCAGTGGTGCGTTGCTGGCCTGGGTAAATTTGGGGGGAGGGAGATGACGGCGGGCTCTGATCTCGATTTGCTTGTCATCTACGATGCCGTTGACCCGTCGGAGGCTCAGACTTGGTTCACGCGGTTCACGCAGCGTCTGATCACAGCCCTATCGGCTGAAACCGGTGAGGGCGCGCTTTATGAGGTTGATATGCGCCTACGTCCGTCCGGGCGGGCAGGCCCCGTAGCGACCTCGCTGGCCTCATTCAATCGTTACCATGCGGAGAGTGCATGGACATGGGAACATATGGCGTTGACGCGTTTACGCGCGGTTGCGGGTGATAGCACGCTCGGATGGCAAGTTGAGACGGATGCCGCCCATCATGTCGTGGTTACTGATAATCCACACGTACGCACGACTGATATTCTGAGCATGCGGGCGCGATTGCACCGCGATAAGCCCTCAAAAGGCGATTGGGATCTCAAAATGCGGCACGGCGGTTTGGTCGATCTCGAATTCATCGTTCAGCATGGGCTGCTCACAAACGTGCCGACACTTGAACTCCCCCTGTCTTTGAGGGCTGCTCTTAAGGAACTGGGGGTATCGGGTCACTTGGACGCTACGCAAGAAAAATCGCTTCTTGATGCTCATGGGTTTTTAAGCGCGCTACAACAGGTCCAGCGGGTTGCGCTTGGGGTTCAAATGGATGGTGATAACCTGTCTTACGGCCTTATAGATCGCCTCTGTCGCGCGACAGGGTGCAAAAATTTTCCCCAATTAAAACATAGTTTTAAGGCTCATTGCTCGACCGTTTCGAGCCTTTTTGCAGATAAAGTTGGCACCCTTCCGACGGATTTTGACTCTTCACTCGTTTAACAGTCAGGTTTCAAAGGAAAGGACCTAACGATATGAAGAAAACACTGATTGCTTCTGTATGCGCCGCCTCTCTGATTGGTGGTCTGGCTGTTACGGCAACGGCCCAGCGTGGTGATCGGGGGGCTGAACGACTCGAACGCGTCGACACGAATGGTGACGGCAATATTTCGATGGCTGAACTGGAAGCCCAAAAAGCGGAACGCTTTTCCAATGCTGACGCGAATGGCGACAACCTCATGTCATTTGCAGAGTTTGAAGCTCACATGGAAGCAGAAAAAGCCCGCCGCGAGGCCAAACGCCGTCAGCGCCGTTTTGAGCGTCTCGATGCAAATGGCGATGGTTTTGTAACGGCTGAGGAGCATGCTGCTTCTGATGATGAGCGGATGGAACGCCGCTTTGCCCGCGTCGATACTGACGGTGACGGCGTGATCTCTGAGGCCGAACGCGAAGCCGCAAAGGCTAAGATGCAGGAACGGCGCGGTTCACGTCGCGGACGCGGATTCCGGGGCGGCGAATAAAACGCAAGCCCCCTCTGCTGCGGCGGCGAAGCCTTCCCCCCCTTCGCCGCCGCGCTTTTCTGCACTAAGCTCATGTGGTGCCCGGTATCAGCGAACTTGATCAGATTACAAAAGCAGCAGCCGGCGATAAGTCGGCACAAGCTGCGCTGGTTCACAGGCATATGCCCATCATCTACCGGGTCGCCTACCGGATGCTGCGGGATGAGGCGGAGGCCGAAGACGTGACACAGGAGACCTTCTTGCGTGCCTGGAAAGTGCTTGCTGATTGGCAGCCCAAGGCAAAGTTCTCGACCTGGGCCTGTACGGTCGCGATCAATCTCTGTCGCGACAGGCTGCGCAAGGCCAAGCCAGTCTTCATGGAGACGCCCCCTGAGACGACAGATGCTGCGCTTAGGCCTGATGAGCAATTGGCCTCCAAGCAAGCTGTATCTGGAATACAGGCCGAGATTGCAGCTTTGCCGGACCGGCAAAAGGAAGCGCTGACACTGTCCGCACTCGAAGGGTTAGGAAACAAAGAGGCTGCTGCTGCAATGGGTATTACAGTTCACGCTCTGGAAGGCCTTTTAGGGCGCGCACGCCGAACGCTCAAAAGTGTGCTACGCGCTAATACAAGCAAGGACGAGAAACAATGACCAAATCTGCGATCACAATAGAGCGCGTGCTGGACCTGATAGCGGTATATGGAGCCCATCCTGCGGCTTGGCCCGATCACGAGCGCGACGCCGCAGAGGCGCTTCTCGCTTCGAAGCCTGAGGCTTTCGAGGCCGCGCTGCAGGAGGCCGTCGAGCTTGATCAAATGCTGATGCAAGCCGACCAAGTGCCCGAGCCGCCCACCCATCTCGCGACTGCAATTCTTGACGCTGCTCCAGTCGCTCAAAAATCCGCGCAGCGCGAAAGCTGGCTGCGCAGCCTCTTTCCATTGGGGCTGCGCTTACCAACAGGCGCCGCCATGGCCAGCCTCGGCATTGGCCTCATGGCAGGCTATTCCTATGCGGGTAATTCGGGTTTTGACGCTTATCTTGAGGCCGACGTGACGTACACGGACACACTCGATGGTAGCTTCGATGACTGGCTCGGCGATGTGGAGAGTAGCCTATGAGTGAACCATCGAGCCGTATACTACCGATCGTTCTGATTGTCTCACTGGTTCTGAATGGGCTGCTCGTGGGTCTCCTGATCGGGGGAGGGCTGAGGCAGGATCGACCGCCTCCGGCACCAGATCGAGGCGAACGTGCCTTGGTGCGGGGAATCGAACGAAGCGTTTCAGAAAATGATCGCTCTTCTGTTCGTGATGCCCTTCGCCGAGCTTACAGAGATACCCGCGCTGAGCGCCAGGACTTGCGTGAAGCCCGACGTAAGCTGCGGATTGCCCTTGCTGCTGATCCGTACGATACCAAAGCGGTAGAAGAAGCCTTTGCTGCCGTCCGTCTTGCTGATTCTGCCGCTCAGACTGGACTACATAATGAGCTGGCGCGTCAGTTTGAGCGCCTAAGCGCCGAAGAGCGCGCGACACTTCTGCGGCGTCTCGATCGTTCGAGCAGGCGCGGTCAATTTCGGCAGGACGGTCGTCGGTTTCAGCGCCCACAGCGCCCGGATGATAATTAACCTGCCAAACGGCAGCAGACAGGCTTGTCAAATGCGTAAGCTTCCCGCATATGCGCATTTGTGGGGTGGTTAGCTCAGTTGGTAGAGCATCTCGCTTACACCGAGAGGGTCAGCGGTTCGAGCCCGTTACCACCCACCATTCATTTCTGGTTTGGCTCCGCCAGAATTTTTGGTCCAGTGGACCAAAAATAAGAAATGAATGCGACGGCAGTCGCCATTTGTCCTCTGATATTAGAATTTCTCGTGTTCATGCCTCAGAGCGATTTTCCTCCCCCACAAAAATCTCAATTCTCGCGCCAAAAGCGGAAGGCTCATCGCGCGTCAGGATGATATCCACCGTGTCCGCTGTTCCACCCGCTGCCTCAAGCGCGTCTTGAGCAACACGCAGGGTCAAATCACCAACCGGCAATCCGTCGAGATAGACATATCCATCATACTCCGTCATCGCAGACCCCACGACACGCCCATCCGCATTAATCGCTTCGACAACTACACCCGCAACAGGCATCCGCGCGTCGCCTTTAATGAGTATGACAGTCGCTTCAGCATCCCCTGACAAAGTCAGTGGCACATCCGCGCTGATCACTTGGCCGGGGCGTACAGTCATCGCCAGCCCCGGTTCTTTCGGCTGTAGAAATGGATCATCCAGAGAGCCAAGGGATAACTCTACATTGACCGGGCGATGGGCGCTGACCCCGGTCATGACAACACTACCGGACCCGTCTGTTTTATCCGCGCGAATAGATCGCTCAACGATAAAGCTTGCACTTTGAATTGGGTTATCACCCTCTGTAAAAGCCCCATCATCATCGAGATCATCATAGACATTCAATTGCACTGCACCTGAGCGCGTCAAACCTGAAGTCGCGGCGCGGTAACGGCCACGTGTCTTGTCATGGAACAGAGCTGTTGCAAGCCGCAATCCAGCGACCCACCCGCCAGAACTCTTGATGCTTCCATTAGCCGATAGAGTGACTGGGCCGATCTGTCCGCCATATGACCCACCCAAAAATGTATCGCCAGTTGAGAGGTCGTAGGAGGTGTTGAGCTGAGCGAAACTCTGGCGCGGCATCTGGCGTTGCAGCGCAAGGTCGACAGATTGAATCTGCGGGCTCGGGGCAACACTGTAGCGGGCACCGGCTCTAAACCGGGTTCCTGCATAACGCTTTGAGGCCGCGAACTCACCATTGAGGTCTGTACGTGCCTCTCCGGTGTCCGGCTTTTGAAATCCCAGTTTCGCATTGTGCGTCCAACGCCAACCCTGAAGGTTCCCGCTTACACGACCATTGAGCGATAAAATGTCTGTCCCATCCGCGCTGCGCTGCCACTCTGTCCGCGCTCTAAAGGGCAGTCCCCACTGTCCAATCGGGAGTGATGTATTGTAATTGGCACGTAGACTGTGTCTTGTATCATCAAATGGCATGCCTTCAGGTCGATAGGTGTAGCGAACATTGAGGCTGGTCTTGTCTTCAAAAATATGGGCGACCCCACCTTCCACCGCAGGTTTGTCAGCGCCGGCGACACCCAGGCGGACAACACCATTTGTATTGCCTTTTGCAAGAAACAAGCTGGCCGCCGCGCTTGCGCCATCGGCTTCGGATGCAGCTGCATCAAGCTGTAGCGAAGCCTGCCGGGACAAGCCGTAAGAGACACTCAACGCGGCGCTTGCGCCTTGTGGCTCGTCAATGACATCGCCCGCGAGCCCGACACCTTCTTCTGACAGGGCCAAATCATAGCGAACCTCATTCTCAGGGATCATGTCGCGACCAGCATAGAGTATGACTTCACGCTCTTCCGTTTCGCCATAAGGCCCGAAAAGCTTAACAACGAAGCGATTATGCCCCGGAAGAATATCAACCTCGGGAAACACATAATCGCCTTGTGCGTCGGGCACAGTTACGAACTCAATCAACTGGCCGTCACGGTGGAGCTCGGCTTCCCAGCCCTCACGAAGCGGACCGCGAATTTCCGTCACATCGAAGACGTCAGCAATATAGGCGGGCGTATTCGTGATCCGCAGGCCTCGCCCGCCATTACTGCGCCGGATAAGCGGCTGAAACAGGCCTGCAACGTCACCGAACTTTATTTGCCGAGGACGGAAACTTTTCTCCGGAGGATGAAAGACGCGGTCAAAGCTGGCGCGGAACGAGCGATCTCCATCTTCATTTTTTGCGGTACGGATGCGTGCAGTGGTCATGAGAATATCACCAGCGACTTCCAGAGACCCGTCAAGGTCAAAATCACCTTCACTGGAGGCCTTCACATCAACAGCAATGTCCGCCGTCGGGAAACTGACCCAGGCATATGGATTCTCGATTTCGCGGTAGTTTGGGCCGTGGCCGTCTTTGCGAGCTTTTAGGCGATCGCGCATCGCTTCGCGCTCAAGTCTGGCAACGAAGGGCAGTGTCTCGAAAGGCTCCATGGAAACTGTCAAAGTACCTGGATCGTAGGTGATCTCCGCTGGAAAAATGCGCGACCAGACATCCAGCAGCGCACACCATCCGTCGGGCGTATTCGCGACACGTCCTGAGATGGTCATTTCATCGGCCCCGAATACTTGCAGGGTCTCATTAAAAAAGGACAGGGTTAGCTGCTCTTCCGGACGCATATACCAGCCCGTCGCAATATCATCTTCAATCGTAATGGGGGCGTTGAGCGTCTCAATCATGTCCTTGGCGACAATGCAGAGGCCTTCTTCGCGTTGATACGCCGTCATTTGCGCTTTAACTTTAAGGCCTCCTATGCGCAACCCGACAAAACGAATGTCATCTGCCCCAGCTCTGTCGCTGCTGCTGGCATCGAGTGTTTCGTCTTCACCGAAGAGGAGGGCGAATGGGTCGCCTTGTGCCTGCGCCGTAAGGGGCAGGCAGGTGAGCAGGGTCGCGGCGACCACGAACGAGCTGTGACGGATAGCCATCGACCCTGCTCCTCACTCAGTCGTCCCTCATGAGTCAGATTGACCAACGACTGTCGTGACTTCGGATATTGTGCGCGGATTGCTTGGATCGGATGAGACATAGGCAATGCGAACCGCTTTCCCTTCAAGAGATTCCGCGATCTCTGTGGGCATTGGCAGCATGACATCACGTTCGGTATTTGGCGTGTAAATGGCGATGCCGCGCGCAAAGTAGACCGGCTCAGGCTGGTCTTCGACAAACACCTTTATGTCACCATAGGTCGATGCTGTGCCGGTACGCTTGAAACGCGCTGCCAGGATTGTCTCACCTTCCTCGTCACTCGGAGACGTTTTAGCAGTTTCAATAACAACTTCTGCGTCCAGTTCTCCGACGCGAACGATGACAGGTATGGTAATAGACCGAATGGCAATCAACTCGATGGAAATTTCGTTACCAGTGCTACTCGTGGCTTCACTCAGTGTACGACCCGCACTCGTGGGTGCGCCTTTAATACGAAGGTGTGAGCGATATTCACCCGGCTCTAGGCTGGACGTATTTGCGGAAATTCTGATCGTCTGACGACCTTCTGGCTCCAGCACGGCGCGACGCGGTGAAAAGCGCACGAAACTGTCAGCAAATAACTCGCCCTCGAGGGGTTCATTCACGTCTTCCATGGAGCCATTGAGCAACATACGGCGATTTTCAAGACTGATCCGGTAAGCGCCTTGCTCAACACCTTTATTAACCAGAATAAGTTCAGCTGAGCGTTCACCTTTTTCGAGGACAACGCGGGTTGGCGCGATCATGAGTTCAGCCGCTGCAAGAGGTGCAGCAAGCGATGTGGCTGTGGCCAATAGGCCGAGCTTAAGTGTACGGAACATGAGGGTATTCCTTTCCATAAGTTGAGTTTGAACGAGACTTGAAAGCTACTGGTACTCGACGGTCAGCGTGTATGTGCCCGTGTAGGTTCCGGGCGTCTGGTTCGGATTGACATGCAGGATCGCACCGACATTAAACCGCGCCAGACCAGAGTTTCGGATCTGCTGCCAGCCACGCCATTCTGTTTCATTGGCGCTTCCGGCCCCCGAGAAGGAGTCGACGAGCATGAAATTCCCGTTACCATCAGAGATGGTAATCGAACCAGGGTCAGAGATTGTGTAATATCTCAGAGACTCACCTGTGACCGTATAACGTGCGCGATTACCAGGCTCCAGACAGGTCAGCGCGCTTCCGCAAACGCTGTTATTATCAGTATTGCGATAAACATGAACCGTGTCCGCCACAGTCAGGCTTGGTGCGATGACACCGAAATCAAGATCTTGGCGTTCAGAAATGTTCAATCCGTTGATGATGATGGCACCGACGATGCCTTCAAAGTCAGGGTCCGCAGAACCACCGCCAATATTTGGATCATCATTACCGATCGCGGGCGTGAACGATCCCAGTGCGAGCGCGACACCTGCAAGTAGTATGTGTGATTTCATGTTTTTCATAACATTCACCTTGCTTGAAAATAAGTGCCGCGCGCGGGACCGATCCGATGAGGGGAACAGAATATTCGGATGGGGACCCGCACGCAGCAGTCAGG
The DNA here is from genome assembly GCA_038746145.1 of Pseudomonadota bacterium. Classification (GTDB taxonomy): domain Bacteria; phylum Pseudomonadota; class Alphaproteobacteria; order Caulobacterales; family Hyphomonadaceae; genus Henriciella. The sequence continues at coordinate 244,525 of JBCDKW010000002.1, read as the reverse complement.
CTCTACTGATACTCAACGGTAACAGTGAACGTGCCTGTGTACTCACCAGCAGCCTGGTTCGCACCAACGTCCAGCGTTCCACCAACAGTGAAGCTGTCAGCGCCAGATGTCAGAGTTCCGCTGGCTTTTGATCCAGTGAAGTTGTCGACATCCATGTTCTGAGATCCGTTAGAAATCTGAACAGACGAAGGGAGGCTGATTGTGTAAGTGCGAGCATCTTCACCAGTGACGTTGAAGGCTGCAGCTGTGTGGTCAGTTGTCAAGCAAGTCAGCTCGGCACCACAAGTTTTCGCACCGGTAGCAGATACGATGACAGTATCCGCAGTAGTGATGCTTGGAACAACTGTACCGAAGTACAGCGCCGTTGCATTTGCGACCTGAAGTGGGGCAACAATACGTGCACCAGCATTAGAATCGACATCTGCAGCGTAAGCACCACCGGCGATGAGAGCAGCAGATGCTGCAAAGGCTAGGACTTTTTTCATTGGACTTTCTCCATTGCAAGTTAAGTGAACTTCTTCACTGTCAGTTGTGATCTGACAAAAACAACCATAAATAGAAAAACTGGATATTAGGTTCGTTCTTGCTCGAACTTTTATTTTAAATTTGATGGATTACTCTGAGCGTTTCAGAGGACTGCACTTCATACGAGTTTATGAAGCTGAAATCGTCATGATGGTCTATAATAGACGCCTAAAATACTAGCTCGGATCATAATTACATATTGCCATATCGCGCATTAACGCAAAATATTTGCGCTTAGCATCGCAAAAAAGAAAATTATATCCCTTTATGATTTCCCCATATATGCCACATAGCGCCTCATGAAATGAACAAGGGCGTGGCCACCATTTAGCCTGTCCGTAATGATGAGCGCGATCATGGCGACCCAGAAACCTTTCGAACTGCACGTTCCTGAACCGGAATGCCGGCCCGGTGATGTCCCTGATTTCAGTGGCTTCGACGTGCCAAAAGCGGGCGTGGCGAAGCGTCCTCCGGTAGATGCTGCTCCTGAAGACATTCAGGAACTCGCCTATGACATTATCCGCGTGCTGGATGATGATGGCAAAGCTGTCGGCGAATGGGCCCCCAATTTAGACGATGAGGCGGCACTAAAAGGCCTCCGCGATATGATGACAGTGCGCAGCTTCGATGCGCGCATGCTGACCGCCCAACGCCAGGGAAAGACCAGTTTCTATATTCAAGCCCTCGGCGAAGAGGCCATCGCTTGCGCGTTTCAGGCGGCCTTGCGCGAAGGAGATATGAACTTCCCGACCTATCGCCAGCAGGGCTTACTGGTCAGTGCGGGCTACCCGCTCGAAGATATGATGAACCAGATCTACTCAAACTCGGCCGACCCGCTGCAGGGTCGCCAGCTACCGATCATGTATTCATCAAAAGAGTACGGCTTCTTCTCCATCTCAGGCAATCTCGGTACACAATATGTGCAGGCGGTTGGCTGGGCCATGGCCTCTGCCATTGAGGGCGACACCAAGATTGCTGCCGGATGGATCGGCGACGGCGCAACCGCCGAGTCAGATTTCTATTCCGCACTTGTCTTTGCCTCAACTTTCCGCGCGCCGGTCATTTTGAACATCGTCAACAATCAGTGGGCGATCTCAACCTTTCAAGGCATTGCGCGCGGGCGTTCAGCGACATTCGCGGCACGTGGACTTGGTTTCGGTATACCGTCACTGCGGGTCGACGGAAATGACTATCTTGCCGTCTATGCCGTGGCAAAGTGGGCCGTCGAGCGCGCAGCCCTCGGGTTGGGGCCGACGCTTATAGAGTATGTCACCTACCGCGCTGGCCCGCACTCAACCTCTGATGACCCATCCAGCTATCGCCCGAAAGAAGAGTCGTCGGCTTGGCCTCTCGGCGATCCGATTGAGCGAATGAAAACCCATCTGATCGCAAAAGACGCTTGGTCAGAGGAGCGCCACGAGCAAGCCAAGGCCGAAATCGACAGCACGGTCCTCACGACCCAGAAAAAGGCCGAGGCCAACGGCACACTCCACGATGGCCCGCACCCGAGCCCGAAAGACATGTTCGAAGACGTCTACAGAGAGCTACCAAGCCATCTCGTCCGTCAACGCAGGGAGGCTGGCGTCTAATGGCACGTATGAGCATGATCGAGGCGATCCGTGACGCACATGACATCGCCATGGGCCAAGACGATAAAGTCGTCGTCTTTGGCGAAGATGTTGGCTATTTCGGCGGTGTCTTCCGCTGCACCAAGGGCCTGCAGGAAAAGTATGGCCGCAATCGCTGTTTCGATGCCCCGATCAATGAAAGCGGGATTGTTGGTACGGCAATTGGTATGGCAGCCTACGGACTGCGCCCGTGCGTTGAGATTCAATTCGCCGACTATGTCTATCCTGCTTACGATCAGATTGTTTCAGAAGCCGCCCGCATTCGCTATCGCTCTGACGGCGACTTCACTTGTCCAATGGTGGTCCGCATGCCGACCGGTGGCGGGATTTATGGTGGTCAGACGCACTCCCAAAGCCCAGAAGCCCTGTTCGCACACGTTGCCGGCCTCAAGACCGTTATCCCGTCTAATCCTTATGACGCAAAAGGGCTCCTGATTTCGTCCATCGAGGATGATGACCCGGTGATCTTCCTTGAGCCTAAACGGCTTTATAACGGCCCGTTCGACGGCTATCATGATCGCCCTGTCACGCCATGGTCCAAGAATGATCTCGGCGAAGTCCCGGATGGCCACTATACAGTCCCGCTTGGAAAAGCTGCCATCCGCCGAGAAGGCAGAGACGTCACAATCGTCGCTTATGGGACAATGGTCCATGTCGCGCTCGCAGCTGCTGAAGACGCGGGCGTGGACGCTGAGGTGATCGACTTACGCACGATTGTTCCGGTCGACCTCGATACGGTTGCGGAGTCTGTAAAGAAAACCGGTCGTTGCGTTGTGGTGCACGAGGCAACGCGCACATGCGGGTTCGGTGCAGAACTCGTGACGCTCATCGCCAATCATTGCTTCTACCACTTAGAGGCTCCGCCAACCCGGGTGACCGGCTATGACACCCCGTATCCGCATGCGCAGGAATGGGATTACTTCCCAGGTCCAAAACGTGTCGGTGATGCGCTCAAACGAGTAATGGAGCCAGCCTGATGGGAGAGCACATTATTAAAATGCCGGACATCGGCGAAGGCGTGGCCGAGGCGGAACTCGTCGAGTGGGCCATCGAGGTCGGGACTCAGGTCCGTGAAGATGACGTCCTTGCCTCAGTCATGACAGATAAGGCAACCGTCGAAATTCCTGCGCCTAAAGACGGTAAGATCATCTGGCTCGGCGCTGAGATAGGTGACACGGTTGCTGTCGGATCTCCCATCATCCGCATGGAAGTTGACGGCGAGGGCAATATCCAACCCGGTGAGACAGTTGAAGTCGTGAAGGCGGAAGCGCCGACGCCGAAACCAGAGACGACAGCTGAGCTCAAACCTGAACCGAAACCGGAGCCTGTCGCAAAGCCTGCGCCTGCTGCTGCACCACAGACCTCACCACCGCCAGCGCCCCGCAGGGCTGAAGGTGAAAAACCGCTTGCCGCGCCGTCTGTGCGCCGTCGCGCTATGGATGCAGGCGTCGATCTTCGTCGTGTCGCGGGTTCTGGTCCAGCAGGGCGCATTCTGCATGAGGACTTGGATACGTATCTTAGCAGCGTTGATTCAGATGTGGCACCAGCCGTATCCAACGGCCTCACCGCTGACATCTCCGTCAAGGAGATCAAAGTCGTCGGTCTGCGCCGAAAAATCGCTGAACAGATGTCTCGGGCTAAATCGCGCATTCCGCACATCACATATGTCGATGAGATCGACGTCACCGCCGTCGAAGAGCTTCGCGAGCGTCTGAACAAGGAACGCAAAGACGGGCAGGCCAAGCTGACACTCCTCCCATTCCTAATGCGCGCTATGGCGAAGGCGATCAAAGATCAACCGCAAATGAATGCGCGGTTCGATGATGAAGCCGGTGTGATCCATCAATCCGGCGGCATGCATATGGGGGTCGCGGCCCAGACCGATAACGGTCTCGTCGTTCCAGTCGTGAAGCACGTTGAGGCGAAGTCTCTACGCGATTGTGCAGCCGAGGTAGCGCGCTTGGCGGAGGCCGCCCGCACAGGCACGGCGACCCGCGAAGACCTGTTAGGATCAACCATCACGATCACATCGCTCGGTAAGCTGGGCGGCATCGTAACGACACCGGTCATTAATCACCCTGAAGTCGCAATTGTCGGCGTCAATAAAATCCGCACGCTGCCGGTTTGGCAGGACGGCGAGTTCGTTCCGCGCAAGATAATGAATCTGTCTTCCAGCTTCGACCACCGCGTCATTGATGGCTGGGATGCAGCCGTCTTTGTGCAGCGGATCAAGGGTCTGCTGGAGAGCCCAGCCACAATATTTATTGAGGATTAGAGCGCATGTCTCATCTGAAATGTAAGTTCCTCGTTATCGGGGCAGGGCCGGGCGGATATGTGGCCGCGATCCGGGCAGGGCAATTGGGTCTGGATACGATCATCGTCGATGCCGATGCGCTCGGTGGTACATGCCTCAATGTTGGCTGCATTCCCTCAAAAGCACTGATCCACGCCGCGGACGAATTCGAGAAAGCCACACACTTTTCCGGCAAAAATGATCTCGGCATCTCCGTCACACAACCAGCGCTCGACCTGAAGCAGACGATCAACTGGAAAGACGGCATCGTGAAACAGCTCACGAGCGGTGTCGGTGGCCTTCTGAAGAAAGCAAAAGTCCGCGTCGTCGAGGGCTGGGCTGAATTTTTGGATGGCAAGACCATTAAAGTCACCGGCAAAGACGGCGAGACGAAAATCACGGCAGAAACAATCTGCATCGCGACGGGATCGACAGCGGTCGATTTACCAAACCTGCCATTCGGTACAGATGTTTTGTCTTCTACAGAAGCTCTGTCTTTGAAGGCTGTTCCAAGAACAATGGTGGTGATCGGGGCAGGGTATATCGGTCTTGAACTCGGCATGGCTTACGCCAAGCTCGGGGCTAAGGTAACAATTGTCGAGCGCGAAGACCGCATCCTGCCACTCTACGACAAAGAGCTGACAAAACCGGTCACGATGCGCCTGAAAGCGCTTGGCATTGATTTGAAACTGAAGACCAGCGCCAAGACCCATGAAGGTGGAACTCTGACAATCACTAAATCGGACGGAAAAGAAGAGACCATCGACGCTGAAAAAGTCCTCGTCACGGTTGGCCGTAAACCCGTCACCGAAGGCTGGGGCCGCGAAAACCTCGTCCTCGACATGGACGGGCCGTTCCTCAAAATCGACAGCCGATGCCAGACAGCGATGAATGGCATCTACGCCATTGGCGATGTCACCGGTGAACCGATGCTCGCTCACCGCGCCATGGCTCAGGGTGAAATGGTCGCTGAAATCGTTGCGGGTCATAAGCGCGACTGGGACAAACAGGTTATTCCGGCGATCTGCTTCACGGACCCTGAAATTGTCAGTGCCGGCCTGTCGCCAGATGAAGCCAAAGCTGAAGGCCTCGACATTATCACCGCGAGCTTCCCGCTGGCCGCAAATGGGCGGTCTCTCGCGATTGAGCGCACGGACGGTTTTGTTCGCGTCGTTGCGCGCAAGGACAATCATCTCGTCGTAGGCCTGCAAGCCGTCGGCAAAGGGTGCGCCGAACTCGCGTCCGGTTTCGGTCTCGCCATCGAGATGGGAACGCGACTGGAAGACATAGGCGGCACAATCCACGCACATCCGACCCAGGGCGAAGCCCTACAAGAAGCCGCTCTTCGGGCTTTGGGTCACGCGCTACACATCTAAGTCACCCGATTGTGAAAGGTCCTCGGATGCGCCCGCATCCATCCACCTGAAATTGCAAAACAATCGCAGCAAAAGCAAAGACTTAGACATTCGTCCTAAGCGCAGCGAAATCGGCTGCAAACGACTTGAAAACCTCTTACAGGTAACATACCCATGCGGCTAAAAGGTGAATATCGGCAAATCGTTCTTACGTGTAAGCCGGACCCAGCAGCGAATAAGATAAAAATATCGAGGTCATCATGAGCTTATACACTGATTATCTTGAAGAAATTGAAGCCCGTAAAGAACAAGGGCTGGCGCCTAAACCGGTCGAATACGCCGAAATGGTGGAAGAACTTATCGCGTTGATTCTTGACGCCGATCACGAGCATCGCGACGATGCGCTAAATTTCTTCATTTATAATACGCTTCCCGGCACGACGAGTGCGGCCCGCGTGAAAGCGAAATTCCTCAAAGACATTATCCTTCTCAAGACGAAAGTGCCTGAGATTGATCGCGACCGCGCGTTTGAATTTCTGTCCCATATGAAGGGCGGCCCCTCGGTTGAGGTTCTGCTCGATCTCGCGTTTGGCGATAATAAGACTGTCGCACGGCAGGCTGCGCGCGTCCTGAAAGCTCAGGTCTTCCTCTACGATGCCGATATTGAGCGTCTGGAGAAAGCTTATAAAGGAGGCAGCGAGATCGCGAAAAGCCTGCTTCAAAGCTACGCGAAAGCGGAATTCTTCACGAAACTGCCTGACATTGAGGAACAGATTAAAGTCGTCACGTTCGTCGTTGCCATTGGCGATGTTTCAACGGACCTACTATCGCCGGGCAAAGACGCTCACTCGCGTGCCGACCGTGAATTACACGGCCAATGCATTTTTGAGCATGACAAAGAAAAGCAACAGGCGCTTCGGGCCTTGCAGGCGCAGCACCCCGACAAGCGCGTTATGCTCGTGGCGGAGAAAGGCACTATGGGCGTCGGGTCCTCGCGGATGTCGGGCGTTAACAATGCCGCGCTCTGGACGGGCAAACAGGCCAGCCCCTATGTTCCGTTCATCAACATTGCCCCAATTGTCGGCGGCACAAACGGTATTTCGCCCATCTTCCTGACCACGGTCGGCGTGACTGGCGGCATCGGGATTGACCTCAAGAACTGGAAGAAAAAGCTCGATGCGAATGGTGAGCCGATTGAGGATGAAGACGGTGACTTCATCCTGGAAGAAGCCTACTCTGTCGAGACCGGTACGGTTCTGACAATCAATACCAAGACCAAGAAGCTTTATGATGAGTCCGGTGAACGTGAGCTCATGGACATTGCCGGGTCATTCACGCCGCAAAAAATGGAATTCATGAAAGCTGAAGGGTCATACGCGATCGTCTTCGGTAAGAAACTCCAAACCATTGCCGCTGATATTCTAGGCATTGAGCCGCCCCAAGTCTTTGCTCCATCCCGGATCGTCTCTGAAGAGGATCAAGGGCTCACAGCTGTTGAGAAGATCTTCAACCGAAATGCGCTCGGCGTCCCTAAAGGCACCGTCCTGCATGCCGGCTCAGACGTACGCGTCAAAGTCAACATTGTTGGCTCTCAGGACACAACCGGCCTCATGACGATGCAGGAATTGGAAGCGATGGCGGCGACCGTTATTTCACCGACCGTTGACGGCGCTTACCAGTCCGGCTGTCACACAGCTTCAGTCTGGGACATCAAGGCACAGAAGAATACGCCGAAACTGATGCGCTTCATGAACGATTTTGGCCTGATAACCGGTCGCGATCCTGAAGGTGAATATCACTCGATGACCGACGTGATTCACAAGGTCTTGAATGACATTACCATTGATGACCGTGCGGTTATCATAGGCGGGGACTCCCATACGCGGATGTCCAAAGGCGTCGCTTTCGGTGCGGACTCAGGCACAGTCGCGCTCGCGCTAGCAACTGGCGAGGCGTCCATGCCGATTCCAGAATCCGTCAAAGTTAACTTCAAGGGCCGTCTGAAAGATCACATCGACTTCCGTGATGTCGTTCACGCCACCCAGGCGCAGATGCTAGAAGAGTTCGGCGACAATGTCTTCCAAGGCCGGATCATTGAGGTCCATATCGGGACGCTACTGGCCGACCAGGCCTTCACCTTCACGGACTGGACAGCCGAGATGAAGGCGAAAGCTTCTATCTGTATTTCAAATGACGAGACTTTGATCGCGTCACTGGAAATCGCAAAGTCGCGTATTCAGATCATGATCGACAAGGGCATGGACAATGACGTCCAAATGCTCGCCGGTCTCATCGAGTTGGCGGACAACCGCATCGCTGAAATCCGCTCCGGTGAGGTTACGGCGCTAACACCCGACGATAATGCGAAATATTTTGCGGAATTCACAGTCGACCTCGACCTTATTGATGAGCCCATGATTGCAGATCCGGACGTCAACAATGATGACGTGTCTAAGCGCTACACGCACGATACAATCCGCCCGGTCTCTTATTACGCTGCAGATAAGAAGGTTGATCTTGGCTTTGTCGGCTCCTGCATGGTCCACAAAGGCGATATCAAGATCGTCTCGCGCATGCTTAAAAATCTCGAGAAAAAGCGCGGAAAAGTCGAGTTTAAGGCACCGCTCGTGGTCACTGCGCCGACCTATAACATCATTGATGAGTTAAAAGCTGAAGGCGATTGGGCTGTTCTGCAAAGGTACGCCGCGTTCGAGTTTGACGATGACGACCCGAAACAGCAGGCCCGCACTGAATATGACAATGTCCTCTACCTTGAGCGCCCAGGCTGTAACCTCTGCATGGGGAACCAAGAGAAGGCTGAAAAAGGCGACACGGTCTTGGCCACGTCCACGCGCCTATTCCAGGGACGTGTTGTCGAGGATACGGACGCGAAAAAGGGCGAGTCACTTCTCGCTTCAACGCCAGTTGTTGTTTTGGCGGCGATTCTCGGACGGACCCCAACACTGGAAGAGTATAAAGAGGCGGTGGACGGTATCGTCCTGACCAAGTTCTCACCGCCTCTAGAGAAGAACCCGCTTTCGAAGTCGCTCCACTACTAGTTTGCGATTCAAAAACGAGCAGGGCTCAATCGATTAATGCCGCTTATGAGTAGCTGATATGTACACTCATAAGTGGCAATTATCACAAACGGCGTATCTAAAGGACCATGATGATGGCCCCACCTTTGAAGCGTCTTTTCCCTTGCGCGCTATTAGCAGTAATGCTCGCAGCATGCGTAACGCCACCCGACGCGCCACAGCGCCCCGATACTGGCGCTACGACGTCCTCTTTTGATAATGCAGCAAATACAACTTTCGCCTCAGTTGAGGTCGAGTCCTCATGGTGGGAAGGCTTTGAAGATCCCGTTCTCGATCAACTAATCGTGGATGCGCTTGCCAATAATAAGGACCTCACCGTCGCGCAGGCGAATATCGACATCGTGCAAGCGAGGCTACAACGACAGCGTCTCGACCCAACGCTCTCCACGCAGTCTCAAGCGGGCGCCGATCTCGGCCGTGCCGCGCGTGACGGTGCTGATGCCGAAGTGACAGGGAACGCGCAGATCGGCGCGAGCTGGGAATATGATGCCTTTGGCCGCATCGCGTCTGAGATTGAAAGCGCTGAGTTTGATGTTTTGGTCGCTCAAGAAGCCCGGCGTGATGTCGCGGTCATCGTCGCATCAGAAACCGCGCTGGCCTATGCGGACCTTCGCGGCAATCAAGTCCGGCTCTCTGTTGCTGAGGCCAATGCGGCGCTTCAAGAAGACAGTCTGGACCTCCTGAAAACCCTGTTTGAAAACGGTCGCGCGACCCGTCTTGATCTAGAGCGCGCGGAGGCCCAGTACCGGGCAACACTCGCCTCCCTTCCATTGCTTGAAGCGAATATTCGCACGGCCGGCGCACGATTGGTTACGCTAACCGGGCAAACTGGATTAGCAGAGTCGGAAATCATTCAATCCAGCCTCGAGCCGCGTCGACAGACGCCTGTACCACCACAGACGCTGTCGGTTGGAACCCCAGAGGCCCTTATCCGCCGCCGCCCCGATATTCGATCCGCAGAAGCCGATATTGCCAGCCTCCTCGCGCTGGGCAAGGCAGACCGTGCACGCCTCTTCCCGACACTCATTTTCAACGCAAATCTTCTCTCACTGTTTTCAGATGGCAATGACCTTGGCGATAGTCTTGGCTTCGGGATCGGTCCAGCCATTCGTTGGGACGGACCTGACCTGCGGCGTGTTCGCGCCGATATCGACGTAACGGATGCGCAGACACGCGCGGCTTTTGCGCGGTATGAGGCAAGCGTCGTCAACGCGCTCGGCGAGGTTGAAATCGCGCTCATAAACTATGCTCAGGAACAGGCCCGTCGCGAAGACCTTGAGGCCGCAGCGACTGCTGCTGAACGCGCCGTTGATCTCGCACGCTTGCGCTTTGAAGAAGGGCTCGATGATTTCCTTGATGTGATCGATGCCCAGCGCACGCTTCTACAGGCTCAGGATCAGCTCGAAATTAGTCGTTTGACGACAACCAGACAGGCGATTGCTGCGTATCGAGCTTTAGGGGGGATTTGGACGACAGACGCTCTTGATACTGCGAGCCGAACCGGAGACTTTAATGTTGCGCTGTAATCTTTTTATCATGCTCGCGCTCAGCCTCGTTTTGGCTGCAATACCGGCTGCGGCTCAGCGCGGCGGTCCGGCCAGTGTTTTCGTGGAAGAGGTCAGTGAACAGACCTTCTCCCGTGATATTGAAGCACTTGGAACCCTCCAACCCAAAGAAATGGTCGAACTGACCCTGAATGCGGCTGACCGTGTAACCGCGCTCTATTTCGATGACGGTCAGCGCGTTCGCGCAGGTAAGACGCTCCTCTCGCTCGCCCAGAGAGAGCAAGTCGCGTTGGTTGAGGCGTCTGAGGCTGATGTCGAGGAAGCCCGCCGCCAATTGGAGAGAATAGAGCGCCTCGCCGAAGCCCAAGCCGTCTCACAATCCGAGCTCGATTCCGCTCGCCGTGATCTCGATAGCGCAAACGCCAACCTCCGCGCCCTGCAATCGCGTCAGCGCGATCGTGTCCTCGTAGCCCCGTTCGATGGTGTCCTCGGCTTTCGACAGGTTAGCATTGGGTCTTACGTGCGCCCGGGCGACGTCGTTGCGACATTGGTCGACGATAGCGAGATGCGGCTCGATTTCGATGTGCCGTCGACTTTGCTGCGCTCAATTCAGCCTGGGACCGAAATTATTGCCGAAACGGACGACCTCCCCGGTGAGCGCTTTGTGGGTAGCGTTGCCACTCTGGACAATCGCATTGACCCGGTGACCCGATCCATACGCGCGCGCGCCCTCTTGCCAAACCCGGACCAGCTTCTTCGCGCAGGCATGTTCATGCGCGTGACAGTCGCTGCCGAACCACGCACGAATTTAGCCATTCCTGAAGAAGCCGTTCAGCCCGTTGGGCCGCAGACCTTTGTCTGGCTCGTTCGCGGGGGAGAAGATGGACAGCGCGCGACGCGCGTGCCTGTTGAGCTCGGTGCCCGCAGCAACGGCTATATCGAAGTCGTTTCCGGCCTTAATCAGGGCGATCAGGTGATCACGGAGGGGATTATACGGGTCCGAGAAGGCAGTCCTGTCGCGATCCGTGACAAATCACTGCTCGAGCCGAAGCCCATGGCTGGGGCCGGCAATGCCTCTAGCATCTCTACATCGAACTAAGGGCGTACAGCATGCTTCTGTCTGATACCGCCGTTAAGCGCCCGGTCTTCGCATCGGTTATTGCGCTCGTCCTGATCATATTCGGCCTTGTCTCTTTCGACCGGCTGAGCTTGCGTGAATATCCGGACATCGATCCACCCATTGTGAGTATCGACACGAACTATCCAGGCGCGTCTGCAACCGTTGTCGAAACGCGGATCACCCAGATTATCGAGGACAGAATTGCAGGCGTTGAGGGCATTCGCTTTATCAACTCCAACTCCCGTGACGGTCGATCCAGCATCACAGTTGAGTTCGGTGTTAATCAGGACATAGATGTTGCTGCAAACGATATCCGTGACCGGATTTCAGGTGTCCTCGACAATCTGCCTGAGGAAGCTGATCCGCCTGAGGTTGAAAAAGCCGACTCAGACGGTGACGTGATCATCTGGCTCAATCTCGTCGCCGAAGACATGACGACGCCTGAAATCTCAGATTATGCAGAACGATTTCTCGTAGACCGTTTCTCCGCCGTCGATGGCGTTGCCCGTGTGCGCGTGGGCGGATCCCGAAATTATGCACTCAGGGTCTGGATTGACCGCCGTGCTCTGGCGGCCAGAAACTTGACCGTCGCCGATATTGAACGTGCTTTGAGACGCGAAAACGTCGAAGCGCCCGCCGGCAGTATCGAGTCCGATACCCGTTCCTACACGGTCCGTATCGACCGCGCTTTCCGAACCCCGAAACAGTTTGCAGGCCTCGTTATCGCAGAAGGTGATGACGGCTATCTCGTGCGTCTAGGCGACGTTGCCCGTGTCGAGCGCGGCACTGTTGAAGACCGCAACATGTTCCGCGGCAATGGCATACCGATGGTGGGTCTCGGCATTGTCAAACAGTCTACGGCGAACACCGTTGAAGTGGCAGAGAACGCTAAAGCGCTCGCTGATCGTCTCAATGAAACGCTGCCAGAGGGCATATACATCGCTAAGAGCTTTGACAGCTCAGTCTTTATCTCAGCCTCTATTCGTGAGGTTTACACCACACTGGCCATTGCAGTCGGATTGGTAACACTGGTGATCTTCCTCTTCTTGGGCAGCCTGCGCGCAACAATTATCCCCGCGATCACCGTCCCGATTTCTCTTATCGCGACGTTCAGCGTGCTGTATGCGCTCGGTCTTTCGATCAATTTGCTAACTCTTCTGGCCATGGTGCTTGCGATAGGTCTTGTCGTTGATGATGCAATCGTTGTTCTGGAGAATATCTCCCGGCGTATGAAGGAAGAGGGCGAAAGCCCACTTGTTGCCTCTTTCAAAGGCACGCGGCAGGTCGGCTTTGCCGTTATCGCCACAACGCTGGTTCTTGTCGCGGTCTTCGTTCCGATCACTTTCCTGCAAGGGGATGTCGGGCGTCTTTTTACAGAGTTTGCTCTGACGATTGCCGGTGCAGTCATTATTTCCAGTCTTCTCGCACTGACGCTGACCCCGATGATGGCGTCAAAGCTCCTGAAAGCTGATACAGGTAAGTCCTCGATGGTCACAGCACTTCCACGCGCTGTCGACGGTGCTTTTGGCGTCATTCGTAAAGGCTATGGTTGGGTCCTGGACCGTCTGATCATGCGTCCAATCGTTGTTGGTCTGGTTCTATTCGCAACCCTATTCAGCGCATGGCAACTCTCACAGGTCGTCAAACAGGAATACGTTCCACGCGAAGATCGCGGTGCGTTCTTCACCTTCGTCCGCGGCCCGGAAGGGGCATCCTATGCCTATATGGAGCGCTATGTCGATGAGATTGAGCGACGCCTGCTGCCATACACAGAAAGCCAGGACGGCAAGCCGCCCGAGGTCAATCGCCTTCTAATCCGCGCTCCGGGATTTGGTCGCTCGTCTTTCAATCAGGCCTTCATCATCATCGTCTTGAATGACTGGAGTGAACGTCGCCCGGCAGACGCCATCATTGGTGAGGTGAATCGCGCGCTGAGTGATCTTCCGGGCATCAGAGGCTTTGCCCGAATGCGTCAGGGTCTCGGCGGTGGATCAGGCAAACCGGTGCAATTCGTCATAAGTGGGCCCGACTATGAAACGCTCGTTGGGTGGCGCGATCTCTATCTCGAGGCTCTACAGGATAGCGATATCGGCGTCGCTGACATTGATTGGGACTATAAAGAAACCCAGCCGCAATATCGCGTTCAGGTGAATTATGACCGTGCTGCAGACCTCGGCGTTACGGTCGCCGACATAGGGTCAACGCTTCAAACCATGCTCGGATCGCGCCGGGTCACGACCTATATCGAGAGCGGCGAAGAGTATGATGTGATCCTCGAAGGGTTACGCTCTGATCAGAACAATCCCAATGATGTCGAGAATATTTATGTTCGCTCTGACAGATCTGGGCGTCTTATCCCGCTCTCAAATCTGGTCTCCATCGTGCCATTCGCTGACAGTGCAAATCTAAACCGATACAATCGCGTTCGATCCATTACGATTGAGGCTGATCTGGCCCCCGGGGCGACGCTTGGAAATGTTCTCAATGGGATGGAGGCGCTTGCCAGTGACGTTTTGCCGAGCGAAGCGCTTATCGATTTCAAGGGCCAATCCCTCGACTTTAAAACGTCCGGTCAGTCCATTCTTTTCGTCTTCATCATTGGGCTGGTCATCGTCTTTCTCGTGCTGGCGGCTCAGTTTGAGAGTTATCGCCATCCAGTCATCATTATGCTTTGCGTCCCGGCAACGCTTGCAGGGGGGCTGCTTGGGCTCTGGGTCACTGGCGTTAGCCTGAACATTTACACTCAAATCGGCCTGATCATGCTGGTGGGTCTCGCAGCCAAAAATGGTATTCTCATCGTAGAATTTGCTAACCAGCTGCGTGATGAAGGTCAGGAATTCTATGCCGCGCTTAAGGAAGCCTCGATGGCACGGCTTCGACCCATCGTAATGACGGGTCTGACCACAGCTGCAGGGACTCTACCGCTCATCCTGTCCAGCGGGGCAGGGGCCGAAACACGGGCTGCCATTGGTATTGTGATCCTGTTTGGCGTGATTGCAGCTGTGCTGGTCACAGTCCTATTCGTGCCGACAGCCTATGCATTGATTGCCCGCGGCTCCGGCTCACCCGGAGATGTAGCGCGTCAGTTGGAACGAGAAACTGAAACCGCCCCGGCGCCAGCTGAATAACGCTCAAGCGCTGCCACCATCCATGTGCAGAAAGGCCGGATCAATCCCGATCCTGTCGAGGCTCGCTTCCCATTTGTTTTCAAACGCGTCCCCGAACACCAGAGCCATATCCGGGTCAGACACGATCCAGGCATTCTGGCTCAGCTCATACTCGATCTGCCCCGGTCCCCAGCCGGCATAGCCGAGACTGAGCACTGATCGGTTCGGTGATCCGCCACTAGCCATAGCGACCAGCACATCGCGCGTTGCCGTCATGCAGATGGCATCAGTCACCTGCAGGGTCGCCCCGTCGCTATAATAGTCGGTCGAGTGGATAACAAACCCGCGATCGGTTCCAACCGGCCCGCCATTCAGAACCGGCGTCTCAGGTAGTTTAATATCCTGCTCAATACCAAGCTGGTCGAACAGGTCCGGCAGCATCAAATCTTCCATTGGATCGTTCAGGACAAGTCCCATCGCATAGTCTTCACTATGCGCGCAGACGAGGATCACCGCGCGATTAAAGCGCGAATCCCCGATGCCCGGCATAGCAACAAGAAGTTTGCCGACCAGGCTGGAATTGTTGTCCTTGGTCATATTTGAAACGCTGACGGAAGTTTATCGCCTTGGCAAGTCCAGTCTTTCGTTTACATCCCAAACAAAGCGAAACGGGAGAATCCACGATGAGCATCAAGATTGGCGATACACTTCCAGAAACCACATTCATGGAGATGACGGCCAAGGGACCTGAGCCTCGCAGCACGGCCGACATCTTCGCTGGAAAAACAGTCGCGCTGTTTGCTGTGCCGGGTGCGTTCACGCCCACATGCTCTGTCAACCACCTGCCAACTTTCCTCGACAAGAAAGAAGAGCTGGCCGCAAAAGGGGTCGACGAAATCGCCTGCACATCCGTCAACGACGCGTTCGTCATGGGAGAGTGGGGCAAGTCGAGCGGTGCAGAAGGCCATATCCGTATGCTTGCAGATGGAAACGGCGCGTTCGCGAAAGCGGTTGGTCTGGAACTGGATGCGTCAGGCTTCGGCATGGGACCACGCTCGCAACGCTATTCCATGCTGGTCAGGGATGGCAAAGTCGAACAATTAAACATTGAAGAAGGCGGCGGGTTTGCAGTCTCCGGGGCGGATACGTTGCTGTCGCAGATGGGCTAGCGCTATCTTTTCCTTATTTGGAAAACCGTAATGAAATCACGCGAGAACGGTGTGGCTGGGCGACAGGTACACCGTTTTTCGATCAATCCTTATTGAAAAACGGTAAATGTCTCCCCACATGAATGTTTGGTCATATTCAGGGAGGCCCAAAAATGGATCCATTTTTCATCACTGTCGTTCTTGCGGCAGTCGCAGGCATTGTCCTGCTCACCTCTGCGGTGAAAGTTGTCCCGCAGGGCTTTAATTTTACGGTCGAGAATTTCGGGCGTTACACAACAACGCTAACGCCTGGCATGCACTTCATCATTCCGTTCTATCAGCGCGTCGGGCGCAAAATGAATATGATGGAAAGCGTTCTCGACATTCCGACACAAGAAGTCATCACCAAAGATAACGCGCAGGTCTCGTGCGACGCGGTTGTCTTCATTCAGGTGATCGACCCGGTCGCAGCCTCTTACGAGGTCAACAATCTTGAAAACGCGATCACAAATCTCGCACTGACAAATATCAGGACTGTGGTGGGTTCCATGGACTTGGACGAAGTCCTGTCGAACCGCGATGATATCAACGCGCGCCTACTTTCCGTCGTCGATGCAGCGACCAATCCGTGGGGCGTCAAAGTCACGCGTATTGAGATCGCTGATCTGTCACCACCAGCCGACATCACAGAAGCGATGGCGCGTCAGATGAAAGCCGAACGCCTCAAGCGGGCGGAAGTCTTGACCGCTGAAGGTGAAAAGCAGTCTGCTATCCTTCGTGCAGAAGGTGAAAAACAGTCTGCCATTCTCGAGGCCGAAGGCCGCCGTGAAGCCGCCTTCCGTGATGCCGAAGCCCGTGAGCGGGAAGGCGAGGCGGAAGCCAAAGCCACTGCATTCGTTTCCGAAGCGATCGCGAAAGGCGACGTCAACGCGATCAACTACTTCCTCGGTCAGCAATACGTCACGGCGTTTGAGAAACTCGCCAGCGCGGGTGGCAACAAGACCGTTATCATTCCTGCTGAATTCAGCTCGATCCTAGGAACGATTGAGGGCATTCGCGGCCTGACAGACAGTGCTCAGGATGCCCGTGAAGCATCACGCATTGGTGTTCCAGGAACGCGGAGAGACAGCTAATGGACGGTCTTGCTGAACTTACCATGTGGCCACCCAGTGCTTGGCACTGGTTGGCCCTTGGCCTGATCCTGCTCGCGATCGAGATGGCGCTGGGCACGTGGGACCTGCTCTGGATTGCCATCGCCGCGGCCCTGACGTCGGCCTTCACGGCCTTCGCACCGGACAGTTTGACTGTCTGGCAGGGACAGCTGATTTTCTTCGGTATCGCTTCGGTCGGTCTGTTTATCCTCGGCCGCACAGTCGGCAAATCGGTCCGCAACAATATAGAGGAGCACCCGACGCTGAATAAACGTATGGCCGGAACCCTCGGTAAGCGCGGCGTCGTTGCGACCGACTTCACAGGGGGTCTAGGCCGCGTGAAACTCGGCGATACGGTCTGGTCGGCTGAAACCGTCGACGGCACAGACCCTGTCTCAGGAACCGGCGTCATCGTCGAAGACACGCAGGGGAATGTCCTGAAGGTTAAACCGGCTTAGCCCGCTCAAACTACGGATCTAAAATCTCGCCCAGCCGGAAAGTGTTCTATCGGCTGGGCGATTACTTTTTCTAGCTGACAACGCCGTTCTCAAACAGACCGTCAATTTCGCCGGTCGAATATCCCAACTCGTCCAGAATATCGCGCGTGTGCGCACCTAGGCCAGGCGATGGCCCTGATGGACCATCATCAACGCCCGGAAACCGGATTGGTGAGGCAGGCGACTTAAACGTTGATCCATCACCTGACGCGCTCGGAACTTGGGTAATCGCACCAGCGGCTTCAACTTGAGGATCAGCCGCCACTTCCGCCAAAGTCTGTACCGGTGCCCAGGCAATGCTTTCTGCATCCAGTCGCGCCGCCATCTCGGCTTTGGTGAAACGTGCGAAACCTTCATCCAACAAGTCAACTAAGACGGCCGAATTCGCACGACGCCCCTTAGCGTTGGTGAAGCGCTCATCGTCGATAATATCTTCACGCCCGCAAGCCCGACAAATCGGGGCCCAGTCGACGCTGCCTTGCCGCGACACAATACAAATCCAAGCGTCATCACTGGTCTTGAAGAAGTTCATGAGCGGCTGGATCGTTTCATGACGCGACTTGGTTGAGCCGATCCGATTGAAGAAGAGCTGGATCGCAAAATCACTCCCCATTGCAAACAAGGCTGCGCGCAATAGAGAGGCCTCGACCAATTGTCCTTCGCCGGTCCGTTGTGCCTTGACCAGCGCCGCGCAAATACCGGCCGCTGCGGCCATACTTGTTGTGTGATCCCCGAACGCCGTTCGCACCGGAAACGGTTCTTGGCCCTTGGGGATCGTCAAATTTGCGACACCCGAATGCGACCAGAAAGACGCCACATCGAAGCCCGGCTTGTCTGCATCAGGGCCCTGCAGTCCATATCCGGTCAAAGTGCAGTAAACCAGTTTCCGGTTCGCCTTTGCAAGGCTCTCATAATCCAGCCCTGCACGGTTCAACCCACCCGGGCGAACATTGGTCAAAAACACATCCGCATCACCCGCAAGCTTTCGCAGAATGGCGTTGCCTTCCTCGGTCCGCGTATCAAGAATGATCGACTTCTTACCGCGATTATCAAAATCAAAGACCGGATTGTCTTGGATATCGGTACCGATTGTGGCGAAGAACTTACGAATGGGATCACCGCCCGGTGGCTCGATCTTGATCACGTCAGCGCCCCAATCGCTCAGGATTCCTCCTGCTCCGGGTGCGGCCATATAGGTGGCGTGTTCAATAACGCGGATACCGTCGAGCATGTTTTCTCCCTTCAAGGTCTCGCCTGTCTGGCGCAAGCATTTGGTAAACCGGGTATTAACCCCAGTGATCTAATTGTCGAGAAAATCTGTCCGGGGACAAGGAAAAGCTGATCATGACTGTTCAAAGCATGCGCCCGCAACTCACCGAAGCTGACATCGTTCGTTTGATGAAAGGCGAAACATCTGAGGAGCGCGCTGGCGTGGCTCACCGCCTCTGTCGTCGCATCGCGATTGACGCGCTAAGCGATGATGAACGCCAATACGCTGACGAGATTATTCAAATCCTTGCTCAGGACGCTGCGGAGCTAGTGCGCAGAACACTCTCTGTAACTCTGCGTAACTCTCCCAAACTGCCTCGCGAAGTCGCGCTGAAACTGGCTGAAGATGTTGAGTCGGTTGCCCTACCGGTTCTCGAAAACTCGCCTGTCTTCTCCGATGAAGACTTGCGTGAACTGGTCTTGTCAGTGACGGCGGCGAAGCAATCCGCCATTGCCTCTCGTTCCAAGATTTCGTCGTCACTTTCAGAGACGATTTCAGAACATGCCGCTGAGATCGCTGTCGAAACGCTCGCGGGCAATCCCGGCGCTGACTTGTCTGACAAAGCCTATGAGACCCAGCTGTCTCGCTTCCCGAAAAACGCAACGCTGCATGAGCGAATCGTTCTTCGCGATCATGTGCCGGTCCACATTGCTGAGAAAATGGTCTCGCTCGTGTCCGGCTCAGTCTTCGACATGCTCATCAACCGTCACGAGCTGCCAGCTCAAATGGCGATTGATCTGGCCGCAGGCTCAAGAGAGCGGGCAACGATCGACTTGGTCGAGCAGGCTGGGCGCGCCAATGATCTACCACGTTTCGTGTCTCAGCTTCATCTCAACGGTCGCCTCACGCAATCGCTCATTATGCGCGCGCTTTGCGTCGGTCATATGCCTTTTGTTGAACACGCGCTGGCTGAGCTTTCAGGGGTCCCCCATGGCCGTGTCTGGCTGATGATCCACGATGCAGGCCCACTCGGCCTGCAGGCTGTCTTCGATCGGGCAGGGCTTCACCGTAAGCTCCTCCCGGCCTTCCGCGCTGGCGTGAAAGTCTATCATGAGCTCGAGATGGATGGCGAGGCGAATGACAAGGCCCGCTTCCGCATGCGCATGATTGAACGTGTCTTGACGCAGTTCCAGGCCATCCCGAAAGAGGATCTGGATTACCTGCTCGAGAAACTCGATGCCTATTCAGAGGAAGCGAAACGCCGCGAAGACGCGGTCGCCTAACCGTCGGCGCGCGGGCGAACCGCAAGTTCAACACCGATCGATTCGAGCCAATCGCCGTCACGCCAGTTCGCGTGTTCAGCAATCACATGCATTCCACAAGATGCGGCCGTGTCGATCCGTTTTTCCAAATCATCTTCAAGCTCAATCTGACGTCGATCAACCCGCAAGCCTTCGAACAGAATACGAAGATCCGCACTCAGTGGTGTTTGCCAGGATCGCGTCGCATTCAGTGACAGCCTGAAACCAATCTCGCGCAACCGGATCAGCGCTTGTTTGATGTCTTTTGAGCGGTTCATCAGGCTTGCATCGCTAATCTCAAAGCAAATTTCCTGATGGCAAAGCACCGTCCGACGGATCGCAGCATCGCAAGCCAGTGGCGTATCTGGATCGATGAGGGCTGCAATCGGCATTGCAATCATGATCGGGCGCACATCCGTATTATCATGTGCAAGACGAGCAATTTTGGTGACTTGCTCAGCAATAACAGCGGCCGGTGACTTGGGCTCTGCTATCTGCGCGGCAGGGCCAAATGAGACGCGCTCTTCAAATTGCTTCATCGTCTCTGCAAGGATCGTAACCTGGTCTCCGGTCTGCAAATGCAGAACAGGTGTAAACCGTAGGGATGCCGGACGGGACTCAAGGGGGGATAAGGTCGGGTGCATTCTGCTTCCGTGACGCTGGGTGAAGCGTGACAGATAAAGACAACGCATTGAAATCACGCGTAGAAGCGCGCCATGATTTCCTTCAAATTTGATGCATCGCCTCAGGAGAGAGAATGACAGATCCAAAATCAAAGCCGCGCCTCTCGGCAACCGTCCTCCTCTTGCGCGACCAGCCGACCCTTCAAGTCCTAATGGTCAAACGCCATTATGAAATCGACTTCGCCTCAGGCGCTTTGGTCTTCCCAGGTGGCAAAGCGAATGAAGAGGATGAAAGCCCGGGTTGGGCCGACCTCTGTGACGGTGGCTATAACGGATTGGACCGTGCCGCGCGGATCTGCGCTCTGCGTGAAGCGTTTGAAGAGGCCGGTATCCTCTTGGCACGACCAGCCAATGCACGCGGTGAAGGTGCAGCGCTCGTCGGTCAGGACATAGCAACCAAACTTGATCCGTTTCGATCTGCTGTCGATCGCGGCGAACAGAGTTTTATTGAGTTGATCAGCGACCATAACCTCGTCCTCGCGCTCGATACGCTCGTTCACTTCGGCCACTGGATCACGCCTGATATGATGCCGAAGCGGTTCGATACCCATTTCTACCTTGCGCCGACCCCACCGGATCAACGCGCGGAACAGGATGGCCGCGAGACAACAGAAGCCGTCTGGCTTGGCGCTCAGGAAGCGCTCGATATGGAAGCCGCGGACAAGGCGACAATTATTTTCCCGACCCGGATGAATCTTGGAAAGCTCGCCGAAGTTGACAGCGTAGACGCAGCGAAAACACGGTTCTCTGCGGAACCGGTCGTCACCGTCCTGCCTGTCGTCGGTACCGACGAAAATGGATCACCCTGCCTGCATATCCCGAAAGAAGCAGGCTATCTCCAATCCATGGAACCGCTTGGAAAAGTCAAAAAAGGCGTCGGTAAAGCCGCGCAGGGCTAAGCGATTGCGTCTTTCAGGAACGTGGCCATCCATTGACCGACCTGATCATTATCGACAGGGGTCTCAAAACTCTTCTCAGCCGCTTCAACCGAGTCTACCGCAAGCGCCCCGCCTTTGCGCACACCATAAAGCGCGCAATTGAAATCAGGGCTAAACTCGGGATGCCCCTGAAAGCTGATGGCTTTCGCCGTCGGGTAGGCGAGGGCGGCAAACTCGCAGAAATCACTGCGCGCAACCAGTTCAGCGCCCGGCGCGAGAGACTGCACCTGATCCTGATGGCTAACCCCTAGTCCGAACGTTGCGGGTGCTGGCTGACCCATCCAAGACTGCGGCGAAACCACATCATAAACATGCCGCCCAATGCCCCATCCTTTATCCGATTTCCCGACTTGCGCACCAAGTGCATGCGCAATCGCCTGATGCCCGAAACAGATCCCGATCTGCGGGGTCTGCGCCGCGGCGGCCCAGCGAATAAAGTCCATCAGCGGGCTCATCCATCCTGTATCGTCATAGACACCAGCCGGTGATCCCGTGATCAGGATCGCATCTAAGTCCGCTGGATCGGGCAGTGCTTCACCCTGTGACAGGCGCAGCGAAACATAGTTCCACCCTTCAAGATGAGGCTCCAACAGCTCACAAAACATCGTTGGATAGTCCGGCCAATCATCGCGGATCGTCTCAGGGGCCTGTCCGGTTTCAATGATTGTCAAGGTGGGCATCAAACGCTCCGATTAAACAGCTTTCTTAGCGGCGCGTTTGCGCTCGTGCGGATCAAGGTGGACCTTGCGCAAGCGAATGCTCTCCGGCGTCACTTCAACCAATTCATCATCGGCAATATAGGCCAAGGACCGCTCCAGTGTCATCTTCAACGGCGGCGTCAGCCGAACCGCTTCATCACTGCCGGAGGCCCGCACATTGGTCAGCTTCTTACCCTTAAGCACATTCACCTCAAGGTCATTGTCGCGTGTGTGCTCGCCAATGATCATGCCTTGATAGACCTTATCTCCCGGATGGATCATCATCGGCCCGCGATCTTCCAAATTCCAGAGCGCGAACGCGACGGCCTCGCCTTTATCCATTGCGATGAGTGTGCCAGTGCGCCGCCCCTGAATTTTACCTTTATAAGGCGCGTATTCGAGGAACAGCCGGTTCATGATTGCGGTCCCGCGCGAATCCGTCATCAACTCGCCTTGATAGCCGATCAGGCCGCGAGTTGGCGCATGAAACACCATGCGCGTGCGCCCAACACCGGATGGCTTCATCTCAACCATCTCGCCTTTGCGCTCGGCCAGTTTTTGGACCACCGCACCTGAGAACTCATCATCAACGTCGATGACAACTTCCTCAATCGGTTCCAGCTTCTCGCCATCGTCGCCCTCTTTCATAAGGACCTGCGGACGCGACACACCGAGCTCATAGCCTTCACGACGCATCGTCTCAATCAGGACCGCAAGCTGCAACTCCCCGCGACCGGAAACAACAAATGCCTCAGCCTCGGCGGATCGATCAACCTTCAGAGCAACATTACCTTCAGCTTCTTTCAGCAGTCGATCCCAGATCACGCGACTTGTGACTTTATCGCCTTCTGTCCCTGCCAGCGGGCTATCATTGACGCGAAATGTCATTGACAGAGTCGGCGGATCAATAGGCTGCGCCTCAATCGGTTCAGTGACACTCGGGTCGACAAACGTGTCCGCTACATTGGCCTTGGCGAGGCCTGCGATAGAGACAATGTCGCCCGCAAAACCCTCTTCAATCGGTTCGCGCTGCAAACCTCTAAAGGCAAGCACTTTTGAAACCCGTCCTTGCTCTACAAGCGACCCATCGCGGGCCAGCACTTTCACACTCTGGTTCGGTTTCACGCTGCCTGACGCAATACGCCCTGTCAGGATCCGCCCGAGGAAATTGTCCGCGCTGATCGTCGTCGCCAGCATTCGGAACGGCTCGTCTTCTACGGTCGGTTCAGGCACATGCTCCACGACGAGATCAAACAGCTCACTCATATCGCTGCGCTCGTCTTCATACTGCGTGCTCATCCAGCCATTCTTGGCTGAGCCATAAAGGATCGGAAAATCGAGTTGATCGTCTGTCGCATCCAGATTGGCGAACAGGTCGAAGACTTCGTCAATCACCTCATCCGGGCGACGTTCCGGCTTGTCGATTTTGTTAACGGCGACAATCGGTCGAAGACCAATCTTAAGCGCTTTTGAAACGACAAATTTCGTCTGCGGCATCGGGCCTTCAGCGGCATCCACCAGGACAATCGCCCCATCCACCATAGACAGGATGCGCTCAACCTCACCGCCGAAATCCGCGTGGCCGGGCGTGTCCACAATATTGATCCGTGTATCGCCCCAGACGACGCTGGTCGTCTTGGCAAGGATGGTAATGCCCCGCTCTTTCTCAAGATCGTTGCTGTCCATCATCCGCTCTTGAGTCGCCTCATTCTCACGGAACGTACCGGACTGCTTTAGCAGGCAGTCGACCAGTGTCGTCTTGCCGTGGTCAACGTGGGCAATAATCGCAATATTGCGGAGGGACGTCGGTTCAGTCATCTCGGGAGGGCTTTCGCTGCGTGCATATGTTTTCGCGCGCCATACACGGGACTGTGAAGGTTGGCTATGGGGGTTGGTCATCGCTTAATGTTGCGGAAACAAAACAAATTAACTGAGTCTTAATAAAAATGGCTAGATTTTACCTTATTCAAGATGATGTTTGGCCGTTTTTGATCGTCAGGTATCGCCCCTTGATCAAACAAAAAGTAATCTTCTGAGCGTGGGTGAGCTCTGCCCATGAAGGAGGGCGGCTGGCTGAAAGACGCATCATGACGGACGCAAAAGTAACGCGAAGAAAAAAGACGGAAAAACTCAAGACGCGCGCGCCTCGAAAAGTCAGGGGCGCAGGGGACAAGATCCTTCTTGGCTATTCAAAATCTGCTCGCGAAAAACGAATTGGTTTTCACACCCGCCAAGTGGTTCCCGAAAAACCAAAGGATGAATGGCTTGAGGGCGAAGGGCATCTGATCACAATTGCGCCGACCGGAACAGGAAAGGGTCGCTCTGCCCTGATCCCAAACTTGTTGACCTATCAGGGGCCTGCCATCGTTATTGATCCGAAAGGAGAAGCCTGCGCTGTCACCGCGAAGCGTCGCCGGGAGATGGGACAAGAAGTCTTTGTTATCGACCCGTTTAACTTGGTGACGAAAAAGACTGCGTCTCTCAACCCGTTTCAGGCATTTGACCTTAAAGGTGTTGAGCAGGCGAGCGTTGCGATGGACCTCGCCACGATTCTGGCTGGCGGCGCATCGTTTGACTCAAAAGACCGCTTCTGGGACTTGCACGGTCAGGCTCTTCTTGCGGGGGTCATCAGCGCGACCAACACGATTGATGATGAAGAGAAACGGAACTTCGGAAGTGTTCGCAAGCGCTTGAGAAATGGCGACGCCGTTCACGAACTCTCCGTTATGCTCGATACGGTTGGTAGCAAGCTTGACCCATTTGCCTACGAAGACATTGCAAGTTTTCTACAGACGACAGATGTCACACGGTCTGGAATTTTGGCGACAACATGTTCCTATCTCACACCGCTTGCCTCAAAGGCAGCGCAGTCGACACTCGCAAAATCAACCATCGATTTGGAGGCCGTCGTTCGCGGTGATCCGATCACGATTTATCTTGTCGTCCCGCCTTCTAAGCTGCAAAGCCATGGCGTTTTGTTTCGGTTATGGACAGCTATTTTGATGATGGCAGTGCTGTCTCGCTCGTCCCGGTTGCCGAAGTACCGAACGCTCTTTGCAATTGATGAGGCGGCGCAGCTCGGGGATTTTGAGCTCTTGGCGACAGCCTACACGCTGGCGCGATCCTATGGCATGCGCGTGTGGAGTTTCTTTCAGGATATGGACCAGATTAAGCGGATCCTGCCGAAGGATTGGCGAACCGTTTTATCGAGTTCAGCGGTCGTCACGACGTTTGGCGTTGCAAACCCGATGATGGCACGAAGTTTGAGAGAGCTCTTCGCCGATTTCTCTGAGAAAGAGCTTATCCATCTGCCGCGCGACGAGATAGCTGTGCAACGCTCCGGTGAGGATGGACGCAGATTGCGTAAACTGGATTATCTCAAGGATCAGAGGTTTGAGGGTCTATACGCGAAGCATCCAATGCTCAGGGGATTGAGCAAATAAATACGCTTACCTCTTTGATGAAGACCATGGCATAAATCAGCTTGACTGATAATTATCAATAATGCTAATTAGCAAAAATGCCAAATGAAGTTTTCAAAGCGCTCGGTCATCCGCTTCGTCGTCAAGTCATGGACCTGCTCCGCAAAGGGCCGCGTAGTTCCGGCGAACTGGCTGAGCATTTCGATGCCGCTTGGCCGACGGTCACTCGGCACCTGAATGTCCTGAAAGACGCTGATCTGATTACCGCAGAACGTCAGGGCACGAGCATAATCTACCGCACAAATACAAGCGTCATTGAGGATGCGATCAGCTCTCTGATGGGTATGGTCGCTCATGACAATGGCGATGACGAGCAAAAGGAGGCTGCAGAGTGAACAAGACAATCCGGAATGGAATAATTGCAAGCGGCCTCGCAGTTGGCGTGATGATCGCCGTTGCGATCTGGGTCTGGATGAGCCTCCCAGCAGATCAACAGATCCCGGTTCATTGGAACGCAGCCGGAGAGCCAGACCGCTGGGGCACCCGGTCTGAAGCGATGATCAGCCATTACATCGTCATCGGCGTCAGTATCTTTACGGCTGTCCTCCTTGCCTTCATGCCGAAAATTGATCCGCGCAAAGCTAATCTGGAGAAAAGTTCCAAAGCCTACGGCATTTCCTGGATCGCAACCATGGTGCTCCTCGCCGGCATCAGCGTTGGAACCGGTTGGTTGAAAGTGTCGTCCGTCAATCCAGACCCATCGATCGAAGCAAGCGCAATTCCCTTTGTTCGCTTCGTGATTGCAGGAACGGCGCTCCTCTTTCTGATCCTCGGTAATTATCTACCAAAGACCCGCCCAAACTGGTTTCTAGGCATCCGCACGCCTTGGACCCTGTCGAGCAATCAAGCGTGGGAAAAAACGCACCGTCTCGGCGGCCGCCTTTTTATGATTGTCGGCATGATCGGCCTCCTCGCAGCGGTCTTGCTCAACGGCTTATCGCTCGCACTGGTCGTCCCGATCCTCGCCGTCAGCTCCGCCCTGATCAGCGCCATCTACTCCTACTTCGCCTGGCGCAGCGCTGACGATAAAGCCTTGGACGCCGACTATATCGTATAGGCTCAGCCGGCGAGGTCGCTCTCTAACAAAGTGCCGTTTGCAACCAAAGGCGCTGTAGGCACCTGCCACACCTGCAAGAGTCCTTCTCGCTGCCCCTCAAAAGCACGCGTCGACGTAAACACAATCGCCGATCCGTCAGGCGTGAAGCGAGCTGCACCATCATAAGCAGACGAATTGACAAGCGGTCCCAGATTTTGCGGTTCAGACCACACGCCATCTTCCATTCGCGATATGAAAATATCATCACCGCCTAAACCACCGCGATCGGGATAGGCGACCAACATCACTTTACCGGATGGACTGATCCACCCCAACTGATCGCGTCCCTTGGAATTGATTGGCTGAGGCAAGGCCTCCGCGCTCTGATAGCCGCCCATGCCATCACTGCGTGCCACGAAAATATCGCGCTCTCCGATGGCATCCTCGCGCTCATCCCAAAAATATAGATCACCCGCTTCCGTCAACGTGCCAGCACTCTGGACATGAAAGGCGCGGAGGGTCTTGAGGCGGCCCGCGCGCGGACGGTTGATATCACCGCCTTCAATTGCAATAGGCTTAGCATCAGCATCTGTCAGATCGAGCGAATAGAGATCAAAATTCTCAATAATATCCAGACCGTCATAAATCTCGCGTGGCGCGGTCCAGCTGAAAATCAGGGTTTTGCCGTCCGGAGACACACTCGGCCAGTCGACCCGATAATCTCCAAGCCCCGGAACCCGCTCTGCCTCTTGCCACAACCCGTCAACGCGTTGGCTGCGATACAAAAGCTGCGGGCACTGCCAAATCAGGGCGCAGTCCGCGCGCGTGAAATATGCAGTGTTCCCATCCGTGGTAAATGCAGGCGACAGCGTTACCTTCCCATCAAGAGAGATGGTCTCTGGCGCAAATCGCTTTAATAAACTTTCGGCGCTAGCATCCAACAAACCAAAGCTCAGCGTCAAAACAGTCAAACCAGCGAGAGCAGATTTCATAATCACGGTCATGCTCGCTCTACGGATGCGCGGGCACAATAGACGATTACATTTAGGATAAGTGCCGGATGGAGACCTTGAGCCAGTCTCTACTCGATCGTCTCCTCGGCCTCCATGATCACAACCGTTTCACCGTCTGCTGACACTTCGAGCTGAGCTGATTTCTGTTCCTCAGCAGCGCTTTCCCAGTCGCCAATTTCGACCCGGACCGCGTGCGCTCGGCTTTCCTCGATGCCATTACTCTCGGTCGTGGCGATGGTGTTGATGTAATAGACCCCGTCTGCATCGGCCGCATAGCTCAGTCGAACTGTGTGCGGACCTTCCAGGCTCATATCGAGACGTGCTGTCGTCTCGGCTCCGAAGACGCGCAGGCCTTCACTACCGGTTGATGTTAAAGTCAGCGTGCCTTCGGAGAAAGGTTCCAAGACGGACAGTGTCGCGGTTCCATTTCCACCGGCCACAACGCCATCAGATAGCGTCGACTCAATCACGATCCCCGCACCCGGTTTGATCGTGCTGATCGGTGGGCCGAGCCTTACAGGCGGTTTCTCCGTCTCAGAATCGACCACCTGTTGTGCTTCAGGTTCTGAAGCCTGCTGTGATTGGAACTGGCTGCAGCCTGCAATGGACAAAGCAGCAGCACTTAAAGTCAAAAAGAGAGGTGTTTTGCGTGTCATATCTTTTTCTCCCTACGAAGCAGACAGATCAAAGCAGCTGTCTGCTTCGCTGGCTGAGCTGAAATTATTGGTGTCGAAGAACTCGATGGCATAGGTCCCCGCGTCGAGCGTGCCGGTCCATGTTTCACTGTCCGCCACGCCGCTATCGGCGACACGTGAAGTAAACAGAACCCCTTCCTCCCAGATAAAGAAGTCCGGATCTGTCGTCGCCGCTGCACCGGATGTCTTCGTTGCTGTGATCGTCAAACTGGTTGTTGCTGTCAGAGTCAGGGTCGCAAAATCGCGGACACCGAGCCTGTTTGTCGTGCCATTCACAGCGGAAGAACAGACGGTCACAGCGCTACCGCCCACAGTAAGCGTTTTGTAAACCGGCAGGACTTCGGCACGAGCCCCGTCATTGGTTTCGCCAACGCCGCGTGGTCCGGTCCCATTAATGCTTTGATCGGTCAGCAAAGTCGTCAGGACGGTGTCATCAATACCGGTCTTTCCACGAACGGCATCTGAAAACAGGAAGATGCTCGTGAACTCGTCCGCTTCACGATAAGTCTGCTCCGTCAGTGTCTCATAGATCGGCCCGAAGCCGGCTGAAATTGTATCGTTTCCGTCGTCGTCACTGTCATACAAATCATAGAGAATGTTTTGAACAGATTCCGCATTGAACCATCCATCGTTCGGACGGTTACCTGTTTCTACATCAATATTGAAACCGCTCGACTGTCCCGTGCCCAGACTGTCGCGATAGATCGGGTCTTCAAGGATCATACCCGAAAACGCATTCCCGAAGCCTTCACCAAAGGCGAGTCGTGGGTCAAGCCGCAGATTGGTGCTCCACGACCCACCAACCGAGTCGGAACGCGAGATCTGATCTTCAAAATAGTGGCCGAATTCATGCACGATCACATGACTGTCATACTCGTCAGTGTCATTGTTCTCAGCACCTAGAATGACGATTGTGGGCTGTCCGCTCAAACGCGTGTAAAACGAAGTGCCAACATCCCCGGTCGCGATGTCTCGCGCCCCACTTGTCGGCCGATTATTCACGCTCCACAACACTTCCAACGCTGGAAATGTGACGTCGGCGTCGACGGCGACAACCGTCTGAACAGCTTCGTACATCGCATCCAGGATTGCGAACGGTGCGGCTGCCCTAGTGCCGGTGTAGGATGTTCCACCCCAGCCCGAGGCGGCATTGAGGTTGCGCGTTGAATCCGCTGTTCCTGATGAGCTTAGGGACCCGTTCAGCGTGTAGATGGCATTGCTGGACGTATTATTCAGTACGCGAATATCCCAAGAGGCTGTGCCTGTATTGATCGCTTCGCTTCTCACCCTGATACGAACATCTGTTCCGGCAGCGACGGTGACGTCATAGGCGCCCGCGTCATCTGTGACGTCTGTATCGAGTACCGTACCGCTTGAATCGAGCGCCTGAACGGTGACACCGCGCGCCGGTTTCTGAACGATGTTGGCATAGTCGAGACCAATGAAAGTCGGGTTCGCCGGAACGCTATCAAACGTAACCAAACCGCTGATATCAACATCTCCTGAAGGTGGAGGAGGAGGAGGAGGCGGCGGAGGCGGGGGAGGAGGTGGTGGTGGGGGGGGCGGTGTTGGCGTTGTCGTACCGCCACTGCCGCCGCCTCCTCCACAAGAAGCAACAAGGCCTGCTGCTGCGATAAGGGCTAGGGCTGAACAAATTGGCCTTGCGATGGATCTGGATCGGCTTCCCATACTCATGTCTCCTGAAGCATTATCGCTGTCTTCCAGAAGAAAGGTTTGCACTTTTTAAAAACTGGAGAAAGGTTTGCACTGAATTACGGTAAAAGCGCGTTATCCAGTGCAACCCTTCCCAATCTAAGCTTAGCGCCCGCCGGTGCGGTCTTTAACGCCTTCTTCGTCGGCTGCAGCACGATCCTCAGCGTCAAAGATGATTTCGGCTTCTTCGCCTTTGCCATAAGAACGGGCTTTCCGTGCCAGACGTTCCTGGGTCACTGCCAGATTGGAGGCGCCAACCGCCATCTGTTTATCGCGCGAAACGCCGACGGCATCCGCATCCCCAAAGGCCGAGAATTCCGCGCCGAGGAAGACAACTTCCCAGCCGCGCTTTTCAGCCCGCTCCAGAGCCGCTTTCGCGCCTTCTTTGGTGACTTCGCTGGATGAGTTTTCAAGGCCATCCGTCATGATGACGATGACGGCTTTCTCAGGGTTTTCGACCTCTGCCAGCGTAATTACGCGATTGATCGCATCGAAGAGCGGTGTCATTCCGCGCGGTGTGACTTCTGCGTCCGTTACGGTTTCCCAGCTTTGCGGTTCAACAGCATTACGCAAAACATCAAACTGAAAGCCGCCCTGATAGTCGAAGGCTGCCAGTGTGACTGTCGTCTGGAGATCATTGACCTCTCCCTCTTCGGCGGTGCCGACGGCTTTGGCATAAGTGTTCACGCTGGTCAGGGCCTCGCCCCAAATATCATTCATAGAGCCGGTCCGGTCCAGCAAGATGTAGGATGAGACTGAATTGGATGTTGGTGGGTCCATCTTCGCGACTTCGGCTTGCGCACCGAAAGCCAGAGCGGCTGCTGCAGCGGTTCCGGCGACGAGTTTTTTCATAAGTGTTTTCATTGGAAGTTCCCTCGGTTCTTGATGGTGGAAGTGTCGCAATGAAAAGCGGCGCACGCCGGGTATGAAATACGATCATTTGAAGGCAAAGCAGGCGATTTTCGGGCTGTGACTTGCGCGAAGACAAAGGGCGCGTCATAGGGATTCAGACTGATTAGAGGTCCGTTCAAGGGAGAATTCATCGCTATGACGACTGCGCCGAAAAAAGTTGTTCTCGCCTATTCAGGCGGACTTGATACGTCGATTATCCTGAAATGGCTGCAGGTTGAGTTTGGCTGTGAGGTGATCACGTTTACGGCGGATCTGGGTCAGGGCGAAGAGCTGGAACCGGCGCGGGTCAAAGCTTTGGCCGCCGGGGTTAAGCCGGAACATATTTTCATCGATGACGTTCGCGAAGAATTTGTGCGCGACTTTGTCTTTCCAATGTTTCGCGCAAATGCCCTCTATGAAGGCGTTTACTTGCTCGGGACGTCGATCGCGCGGCCTTTGATTGCCAAGCGCCAGATCGAGATTGCCGACCAACTCGGTGCAGATGCGGTCTGTCACGGCGCAACTGGCAAAGGCAACGATCAGGTCCGCTTTGAACTCGGCTATTATGGCTTGAACCCGGACATTAAAGTGATTGCGCCTTGGCGGGATTGGGATTTCAAATCTCGGACAGACCTCCTCGAATTCGCTGAAAAGCACGGCATTGAGATCGCCAAGGATAAACGCGGTGAAGCGCCTTTTAGTGTGGATGCAAACCTCTTGCACACCTCCTCTGAGGGCCGCGTTCTGGAAAACCCGGGCGAGGAAGCGCCGGACTATGTTTTCCAGAGAACGGTCTCTCCGGAAGAGGCGCCTGACCAGCCTGAAATCATCAAGATCGCGTTTGAGAAAGGCGATCCTGTCGCGATCAATGGCGAAGCAATGTCGCCGGCGACATTGCTGACGGTTTTGAATGAATATGGGCGCAAGCACGGAATTGGACGGCTCGACCTGTTGGAAAACCGCTTTGTCGGTATGAAATCTCGCGGGATTTACGAGACGCCGGGCGGGACAATCTTGCTGACGGCGCATCGCGGGATGGAAGAGATCACGCTGGATCGCGGCGCCGGGCATTTGAAGGATGAGCTGATGCCGCGATATGCCGAGCTGATCTATAATGGCTTCTGGTGGAGCCCGGAGCGGGAAATGCTGCAGGCGGCGATTGATCATTCCCAGCGCTATGTCTCCGGCGAAGTCTCCGTGAAACTCTATAAGGGCGGCGTGCATCTGGTCGGGCGGACATCTCCCTACTCGCTCTACCGCGAAGACATTGTGACATTTGAGGATGATCTCGGGGCTTATGATCAGAAAGATGCGGAAGGGTTCATCAAGTTGAATGCTCTGCGCTTACGGATCCTGGCTGGCCGGGATCGGAAATTTGGGAAGAACGATTAGGCTGTTTCCTTCTCCATTCGAAATTTATTGACAGACTTAAGCGACGCCGATATTCGGCGCTGCAAATGATGAATATGACGCTCTACTATTATTGCTACACCTAGCAACGCACCGCGCCCGATGGGCGTGAACAGAGCTCTTTTGTCTCCTGGAAATTGAAACAGACCTGAGAGCCCTTTTGGGGCGCTTTCTCCACGCCGGATTGTAAACCCGGTCCCTCAAACAAGTGGAGTGGTTAGGTGAGAGGTTCGATTCCTCAGCGCCCCACCAATTTCGACAGTCGGTCATGACCCTCCTGCGGCGCTGCAAACGCCGACCCGCAAAGAAAGGGAGGTGGTCACAGGTTTGAGGTTCGATTCCTCCATGATCGTCCAGTTCTTTCGATTTTGAATGATGAGGTTCATCATGAAATATGTTCGCTTTCAGAGCCAGCTAGATTGCAAAGGGACAGCCTCAAAGCTCGGCGTTTTCCAGATCGCTTATCGCGTGCGCGATGCTTATGAAACGAGCGTCCACGATGCGAATGAAATCACTAAGCAAATGGATTGGTTGGAAACACATTTGAACGTTCCTGATCTGACAAATGAGACTTACCGCGCGATTTTCTGGTTCAAAGAAACCGCGCACGAGCCGATGAAACGGGTTTGGGCGATGAAGCCCTATCTTGAGGCCTATGGGTATTGGATTGACTTGGTGACATCGCGTGATCCGGGGAGAGTGGTTTATCAAGATGGTTGGCAGGTTGCGGCCAAACCTTGGTGATTCGAATTTCGCGCAGCCACTCTTGGCTTCGCGCTTGGGGCTGCGGGAAGGTTGTTGAGTTTGGTTGTGGTGGTGAGCGCTGGATTTGCCCCCTCCGCCCTTCGGGCACCTCCCCCGCAGGCGGGGGAGGAAATCCTGCTCCAGATTCGATTAGGCTCTGAACTTTCCTCCCCCGTTCACGGGGGAGGTGGCGGCGTAGCCGTCGGAGGGGGCTCTTTTCATCCCGCCCGCGTGGTTCGTCTCCGCTCACCATGCGGGCTAGGGTGTACTACGAACTATCCTCAATCGCGGGCGCTGGTGTGAAATCTTTGCCCCAGCTGATGTAGACGATGCGTTCACCGCGTTCCATGAAGCGGGGCGTCCAGTAGCAGATCGCATTCAGATGCGCTTCTCCGCTTTTCTCTCGCATCGGGGTCCAGTGATCGAGATAGGTCTGGCGCTGTTGGTGGAGCCAAACGTTTAAGTCTGACCTATCCGGCGCGAGATAAATCTCGACGCGGCCATCGTGCGTGATCTGGTAGAAACCGTCCTGGCCGGTTTTGCGGACATGGGTGCGCAGGCGGATGAGTTGCCACCAGACGTAGGGCCAGAGCCAGACCGGGACGTGGGCCCAGTCACGGGGGTTGATGCGGATTTGCATATTGGGAGGACTATACGAGCACTCGTGGAGGGGGTGGATAGATTTTTAGGTCTTGGACCTTATCTTGATGTCCGCTGACCCCAGCCTTGAGCTGGGGTCCAGCTCTGAACCTGTCGTCTTTGTTGAGAGTTGGAGAGATAGATCCCTGCCTTCGCAGGGATTGGCGGAGATTGGGATTTTGGGTGAGATTTGGGGGATAGAGGGAGAGTTTGAGGGGCTCGCCACCCTCTCCCGATCGCGGGAGAGGGTGCACTAGAGGAGCATAAACCAGCGTCTATCCAACAAAGCCCGCGTAGTTAGCTGCCTGGCAGCGGGATGTATTCGCTCTCACCCTCTGGCATTTCGAAGACGGTGTCTTGCCACTCGCCGTCAATGGAGGCCTGCCAGTCGGCTTTGGCTTTGTCGATGCGCTCTTGTGTGGTGGAGACCAGATTCCATTCGATCTTGCGTGCGCCGTCCATGGGCGCGCCGCCTGCGAGCATGAAGCGGGTGTCGGGGCCGACTGTGACGGGGACGTCGACGCCTTCGTTCAAGACCGCCATTTGGCCTGCTTCGATGACCTCGCCGTCAATTGTGGCTTGGCCGTCAGCGACATAGAGGGCGCGTTCGATGGCTTCGTCTTTGCCGATGGTGAAGCTGGCACCGTTCGGGGCGTCTGCGCCGACATACCAGATGGGGTGTGGGTATTCGACGGGGCTTTCGTGGCCGAAGGCTTTGCCGGCGAGCACGCGGGCATTTGCACCGCCGAGGTCGAATTCTGGCAGGGTATCGGCTGGGTGGTGTACGAAGTCCGGCGGGATGTCCTGTTTGTCTTCGGGAAGGGCGACCCAGGTTTGGATGCCGTGCATGGATTGGCCTGCGATGCGTTCAGGCTCAGGCGTGCGCTCTGAATGCACGATGCCGCGCCCAGCCGTCATCCAGTTCACCGCACCGGGGCGGATGACGATATCGCTGCCGACCGTGTCCTTATGGTGGATCGCGCCGTCATAGAGGAAGGTGACGGTGGCGAGACCGATATGGGGATGCGGGCGGACATCGAAGCCTTCGCCGGGCGGATACTCAACCGGGCCGAAATGATCGAAGAAAATGAACGGACCGACCATTTTATGGGCGTGGAAGGGGAGGATGCGCCTGACCTTGAAACCGCCGCCGAGATCATGAGGGCGCGGCTTGATCATTCTTTTTATGCTGCTTGTCATTTTGTCCTCCTTGGATGTTTTCTCTGACGTGCCAGATAGAGTGGATGGCAGATGATCTCCATTCCGTGGTCGCGAAAATCCGGGCATGTCAGTTATGCAAAGGAGACATGGATCGTGCGCCGAACCCGATCTTGCAGCCCTCACTGAGCGCGAAAATTCTGATTGCGAGCCAGGCGCCGGGCAATCTGGCGGACCTGTCTGGCAAGCCGTTTGATGATCCATCGGGGCGGCGGCTGCGCGACTGGATGGGGGTGAGTGAGGAGGAGTTCTATGATGCGTCGCGGGTGGCGATTGCGCCGATGGGGTTTTGCTTTCCGGGCTATGACAAGAATGGCGGCGACCTGCCGCCGATGAAACGCTGTGCGCCGACCTGGCGGGAGGCTTTGCTGGCGCAGATGCCGGAAATCGAGCTGATCCTGTTGATCGGCGGCTATTCGCAGAAATGGCATTTGGGTAAGCGAGCGGAAAAGACTTTGACGGCGACGGTTGCAAAATGGCGGGAATTCATTAGTGAGGGATTGTTCACAACGCCGCATCCAAGCTGGAGAAATAATGTATGGCTGAAGCGCAATCCATGGTTCGAGGAAGAGGCCTTACCCGTCTTGCGGCAAAAGGTGCGGGCTTTGTTATAGCGGGGATGGCAGGATTGGTCGCGTTTGCGGCGTGCCAGACGCCACATACATTTGCTGGATTTGAGCCGGAGGTTCCCCCTGTGCCGAGATTTGAGATTGAGGATGAGCGGTTCATTACGTTTGATGGGGCGGAGCTGGGGCTGACGGTTTGGGAGGCGGCTGAGGAGACCCTGGTCGATGGAGGGCCTGAGATCGTGATTGTCGGCCTGCATGGCATGAATGACTACGCCAATGCCTTTCACATGGCCGCGCCGTATTGGGCTGAGCGCGGTGTGACGACGTATGCTTATGATCAGCGTGGCTTTGGGCGATCGGCTGGGCGCGGTGAATGGCCGGAAGAAGAGGATATGCGCGAGGATTTGCGCGCGGCGGTGGATGTGGTTCGGGGCCAGCATCCTGATGCGACACTGGCTGTGGTCGGCATTTCAATGGGCGGGGCGGTAACGATGAGCGCGTTTGGCTCTGATCGCCCGCCTGTTGGCGTGGATCGGGTCGTGTTTAGCGGGCCAGGCCTGCGCGGATGGGGCAGTATTCCGCTCGTGCAGCAGGCGGCGCTTTGGATTTCGGCGCGGGTGCGACCGGGTTGGGATGTGCGTCCGCCGCGCTTTGTGAAGATTGAGCCGAGCGACAATGTCGAAATGCTGCAGCGGCTGTGGTCTGATCCTCTGGGGCTGAGGCAGAATGATATTTCGCAGGTGCATGGCGTCGTCAGCGTTATGGAAAGTGCGCACGATGCAGCGGCAAAATTGCCGAGCGATGTGCCGATGCTGCTGACCTATGGCGCGCGCGATATTGTGATCCCTGAACGGGGGGTGAAACGCACAGCCAAAGTGATGGCGCCACATGTGCGCACGGCCTATTATCCTGAAGGCTATCACATGCTGCTGCGGGATTTGCAGGCGGAGACCGTGTTTGAGGATGTGCTGGCTTTTTTGCGCGATCCTGAGGCAGATTTGCCGAGCGGTGTGGGGGAAGTTCCCGGACGTGATTGACGCGAAGGGATGATGCGTTACACCGCGCGGCGTAGTCTTGGATAACAGGATCGATCCGGCCAATGTTCGATAATTCCTCCTTCGATGCGCATGAGGGTGTGCATTTCTTTCATGATGCTGAGAGTGGCCTGCGGGCTGTGATTGCTGTCCATTCGACTGCGCTTGGGCCATCGGCGGGTGGCACGCGGATGTGGGACTATCCGAATAGCGATGCCATGCTGACCGATGCGCTGCGGCTAAGTCAGGGTATGAGCTACAAGAATGCGATGGCGTCTATTCCGCATGGCGGGGGCAAGGCTGTGATCTGGGGGAATTCCCGAACGGATAAGTCAGAGGCGTTATTCCGCGCGTTTGGGCGCGCGGTCGAGAGCCTCCAGGGGCGGTATTGGACGGCAGAAGATGTTGGGATTGAAACGGCTGACATTGAGATTGCAGCACAGGAAACACGCTATGCGGCTGGTCTGACGTCGAGTGCGGCGGCAAGCGGTGACCCGTCTCCAGTGACCGCGCTTGGGGTGTTCGAAGGGATCAAGCAATTCGCACTGCGGGCGTTTGGAAGTGATGACCTGAACGGGCGCACCGTGGCTGTGCAGGGTGTTGGGTCTGTTGGCGGGTACACGGCGCTACATCTGGCGGAAGCCGGGGCGAATTTGGTGATCACGGACATTGATCAGGAGGCGCTGGCTGACATCAAGGCAAAGACGGGCGCGAAAGTAGTTGCGCCTGATGAGATTTATGACGTTGAAGCCGATGTGTTTTCGCCGAATGCGCTAGGCGCGATTGTGAACGAAGACACATTGAAGCGGCTAAAAGTGAAGGTCATCGCAGGCGGGGCGAACAATCAGCTTGTCGTGCCCGCGATGGGGGAGTTCGTGCGACGCGCGGGCATCCTGTATGCGCCGGATTACGTGATCAATGGCGGCGGGATCATTAACGTCGCGGCAGAGATTTCCGGCACGTATAATCGCGACTGGGTTGATCGGAAGCTGCATGCGCTTGTCGGAACGCTAGGTGAGGTTTTGGATCAGGCGCTATCCAGCGACACGCCGACGAATTACGTTGCTGATGAGATTGCGCGGGCGAGGATTGCGGCCGGAGCGGCGGGTTAGTTTAAGCTTGTATATGGTGCAATTTTGGTGCATATCTGCACCAAATAATCGGAGCACGCCATGACACGCCAAAGCATTTCACTGACCCGTCCAAATGATGAATGGCTGAAAGGTCAGATCGAAGCTGAAGAATTCAGCAGCAAGAGCGAGCTGATCAATGATCTGATTCGCCGTGAGCGGGAGCGCCAAGCCGAGCGAGACTATATCCGCGCGAAGCTGGAAGCGGCGGAGGAGAGCGTGCGAGAGCATGGGTGGGTTGAAAAGCCTTGGGAAGATATGATGGCAGAGTTCAAGGCAAAAGCCAAAGCTGATGGCCTTCTTTAGGATTGCGCCTACTGCCAAACAGGATTTGGGGCGGATATACGATTATGGGGCGCGTCAATTTGGTATTGCTCAAGCAGATCGGTATCTAGCGGGACTGCGAACCCAGTTCGAGAAAATTGCGGGTATGCCGCGCATCTATCCCCAAGACGATATTCGCGAGAACTATCGTCGCTGCGTTTATCGTAGTGACGTCATTTATTATCGAGAAATTGAGGGCGGTATTGAGATCATGGCGGTGCTTGGCCAGCAGGATCGTGATCAGTGGCTTTAACTCAGGCTTCGAAACGTGCTGTCTAAATCCTCTATCAGGTCATCTGGATTTTCGAGACCGATATGAAAACGGAGTAGCGGGCCTGCGCGGGTATGGATGCGGTCTGTGTCGAGGCGTTCCAGCTGATCACAACATGGGATCACGAGACTTTCATAGCCGCCCCATGAGAAGCCCATGCCGAAAAGTTTGAGGCTTTCCAGCATTGCGTCGAGTTTGGCTTTGTCGGTGTCTTTAAGGATCACTCCGAACAAGCCGTTTGCACCTTTGAAATCGCGCTTCCAGAGGTCGTGATCCGGGTGGCTTTCGAGGCCAGGGTGTAGAACGGTGTGGGCCGCCGGATGATCTGCGAGCCAGCGCGCGACCGTATAGCCGTTTTGCTCGTGAGCCGAAAGCCGTGTTTCAAGGGTTCGAAGGCCGCGCAGCGCCATATAGGCGTCATCGGGGGAGAGAGAGAGGCCCCAATCCTCAGCGCACATGGCGATCTGATTGGTGAGTCGGTCATCATTGGTGAGGACTGCGCCGCCGAGCGCGTCTGCGTGGCCGACGGGGTATTTGGTGAGGGCTTGAACGGAAATATCGACGCCGAAATCAAGCGGGCGATAGAGCAGGCCGACGCCCCATGTATTGTCGAAGATCGTTGTCAGGTTTCGGTTCTTAGCGACGCGGACGATCGCTGGCGTGTCCATAATGTCGAAGGTGAGGGAGCCGGGGGACTCCAGATAAATCGCTTTTGTATTGTCTTGGATCAGGTCCGCGATATCAGCGCCAAGGGTCGGGGTGAAGCGCGTGATCTCAACGCCCATGGCTTTCAGGCGGCGGGTACAGAAGCGCCGGGTCGGACCATAGAGGCTATCCGAAATGAGCACGTGGTCACCCGATTTAACAACGCTCGCGACGGCGAGGGCGCAGGCTTGAAGGCCATTAGTTGTCAGTCGGCAGTGTGCTGCATTTTCGAGTGAGCACATGGCGGTTTCGAGTTCGCGATGCACGGTTAGGCCCATACGGCCGTAAGTTGGCTTCTCGCCGTAGAGGGTCTCGCGGGTTGGTAGGAGGACTGTCGACGCGCGCTCAATCGGCGGGTTCACGATGCTGCGCGAGAGCCGCTCTTTTCGTGTGTGGATGAGGCGTGTTTCGTCCTTCATGCGGTGTCTATGGGATTGTCTGCGTGGCTCGCCCATTCACTCCATGATCCATCATAGAGGGCTGCGTCCCAATGGCCGAGGCGGGCGAGGGCGAGGTTGATGATTGCTGCGCTGACCCCTGAGCCGCATGTGGTGATGACCGGGGTCTCCAGGTAGTTACCGAGGAGGGCCTGTAGTGCTGGGGCGGATCTGAGCGTGCCGGCTTCTGTAAGCAGTCGCGACGCGGGAATGTTGACGGCGCCGGGCATGTGACCCGATTTCAGGTCGGCGCGCGGTTCGGGTGCGCTGCCATCGAAGCGCCTAGGGGGACGGGCATCGAGAATTGTAGCGCTGCTATCGGCGCTCGCGGTTTGAATATGGCTCATATCGCGGACGAGATCGGCACGGGCGCGGGGTGTAAAATGGCGTTCGACAGAGACGGGTGGCAGGTCTTCGATGTCGCCGCCGACGGCTTGCCAAGCCGCAAAGCCTCCATTGAGGACGAAGACGTCTTTGTGGCCCATCGTTCGAAACATCCACCAGACACGCGCTGAGGCGAAGAAACTGTTCTGATCATAGATGATGATACGATTGCCGTCGCCGAGCCCCATTTTTCGCACGCGCGATGAGAACAGGATTGATGAGGGTAGCATGTGCGGCAGGTCGCTGTCCGGTTCAGCGATCGCATCAATGTCGAAGAAGACAGCGCCCGGAATGTGGCCCTTATTGTAGGTCTGTTGTCCGGTCTCTCGCCCCACCAAGAAGGGCGCAATCCATGTTGCATCGACGATGCGAAGGTCCGGTGCGTTGATATTGTCTTTCAGCCACGAGGCTGTGACGAGCGGGTCGCCAGTTTCCATTTCAGATTACTCCATCCATGGCGGGACCGGCAGCTCTTTCGAGCGCAGGAAATCGGGGTTGAAGAGCTTATCCTGATAGCGATTGCCATAGTCGCAGAGGATGGTGACGATGGTGTGACCCGGGCCCATATCGCGCGCCATTTTGGCAGCGCCCGCCATGTTGATGCCGGCCGAGCCGCCGAGGCAGACGCCTTCATGCTGGATCAGATCGTAGATGGTTTTGAGCGCTTCATCGTCGGGGACGCGGTAGGCATAGTCGACGGTGAGGCCTTCGAGATTGGCGGTGATGCGGCCCTGACCGATGCCTTCAGTCATGGAGGTGCCTTCGGATTTTAGCTCGCCATTTTTGTAATACTCATAAAGCGCCGCGCCGCCGGGATCAGCGATGCCGATTTTGACTTTACCGTTTGAGATCTCGCGTAGGGACTGGGCGGTACCTGCGAGCGTACCGCCGGAGCCGACGGCGCAGATGAAGCCGTCGACTTTGCCGTCGGTTTGCTGCCAGATTTCGGGGCCGGTGGTTTTGACATGCGCGTCACGGTTTGCGGTATTGTCGAACTGATTTGCCCAGATGGCGCCGTTTGGTTCGGTCTCGTTCAGCTCTTCGGCGAGGCGGCGGGAAAAGTGCTGGTAATTGTTCGGGTTTTTGTAGGGTACAGCGTCAACCTCAATCAGTTTCGCGCCGAAGTTTCTGACCGCGTCTTTCTTTTCCTTGGATTGGGTGCGCGGCATGACGATGACGACTTTGTAGCCAAGCGCAGCGCCGACGAGCGCTATGCCGATGCCTGTGTTTCCGGCTGTGCCTTCAACGATTGTGCCGCCGGGCTTGAGGCTGCCATCGCGTTCAGCCGCGCGCACGATTTCGAGCGCTGGACGGTCTTTGACAGACTGGCCGGGATTGAGGAATTCGCACTTGCCGAGGATTTCGCAGCCGGTGTCCTCTGAGAGCTGGTTGAGGCGGAGCAGGGGCGTATTGCCGATGAGGTCTAAGACGGAAGTCTGAATAGTCATACGGGTCCTTGAATTTGTATTTTCACGCTAAGCGTGTGTGCACTGCAATACAAGCAGATATCCACTCATCCACTTGGCTGTATTCACCGTAAACAGCAATAGAAAAGACACTTGAGGTTTCCTGAATGAAATCCGATACTTATCAGTCCTTTATGCTCGACCATGCGAGCGGTGCCCTGTCGGCAGACATGGCGCTGGCGGCTGAA
Source organism: Pseudomonadota bacterium (assembly GCA_038746145.1). GTDB lineage: Bacteria > Pseudomonadota > Alphaproteobacteria > Caulobacterales > Hyphomonadaceae > Henriciella. Next base: position 202,919 of record JBCDKW010000002.1, on the reverse strand, counting down.
CTGCATACATTACTGTCCTCTGAGGCGCGCGAGACGTTGACTGTGTGGACCGCAGCGCGCGATGCGCTGGGCCTATGGGCGAATGAAGCGCGTGAAACAGAGCATGCCTTTTTGCCGGAAGCGCTGGAGCTGTCGCAGGGTGATTTTGAGACGGTTCCGTGGAAGCGCGGGCTATCGGGTGTACACTATGCCAAGCGCGGAAAAGGGCGCGGCAAGCTGATGCGGCTTGATCCCGGTCAGGCTGCGCCTGAGCACAGTCATTCTGCGCTGGAGGCGACGGTTGTTCTACAGGGTGAATTTGAGGACGGGCGCGGTGTTTATAAACGCGGTGATCTGGTCCTTGGGCAACCCGGTGTTCCGCATCGCCCGGCCGCGCATGGTGACGAAATGTGCATCTGTTATACCGCACATGAACCCACGAAATTCTGGAGACTAAGCTAATGATGAAAGCTGCGATGGCGGGGGCTGTTGCACTATCTATGGCGCTTAACGGTGGTGCTGATACGGCGAGTGGGTCTGCTGAGCAGGCCGATTTGCCGACGCCGTTCCAGCCTTATGAAGGCGCGGTGATTGATTTTGAAGTCCTGCGCAAAGGCAAGCCTTTTGGGCGTCATGTCCTGACGTTTAGTGATGTCACTGAAACAGGCTTCAAAGTGACGACAGACGTCGATCTCACCGTAAAGTTCGGTCCGATTACGGCGTTCAAGTATCGTCTTGATGCGACTGAGACTTGGGCGGATGGCCAGCTCATTGGTTTGAGTGGAAAGTCGAATAGCGACGGTGATAAAGGCCGGGTTGAGGCGATCAATACGGGCGGTGAGCTTGTTGTTGATAGCACGCTGTTTAATGGCGCTCTGCCGCTCTCTACGATCCCATCAAGCCATTGGAATATTCTGCAGGTCAAAGGCGATCAGATGCTGTCGACTGAAACCGGTGAAGTGCTGGCAATCGACGTTGAGACGATTGGCACAGATACAGTCATGGTCGGCGGTGAACCTGTCGAGGCTACGCACTATAGGTTGAAATCAGATCTGGCTGTGGATCTCTGGTATGACGATCAAAACCGCTGGGTAAAACTAATCTTTGAGGCGCGCGGTCAGAAGATCGAATATGTTTTGAGCGAGATGTACTAGGCTAACTGATCGATAACTGCTTGAGCTTTGACTGTCATGCAGTAGGCAGAATTACCCGATAAATTCTTGATAAGCGTCCTCAAAGTTACCGCGGTAGAATGTGAGAAAGAAAACTAGCCTCACCGCGAGAACGATGGGTGGTAATAAGACTGAAATTAGGACAACTGCTTTTGGATATTCTCGCCAGACCTCAATAGATAGTGCTAGGTAAATCACCACCAAAATAGCGCTCAATTTGGCTATCTCGCGATAATCCCGTTTTACAAAATCACGAGCTCTAGAAATTAACTTACTCATTTGAACGTTTTTCCAAAAGCGCTCTTTTGCGTAGAAGTTTACAATGCCGGCTTCGTGGCTCGCTTTTCTTTTACGCCCGCTTGAGCGTGAAATGACCAACATCGATGCGGCCATTATCGAACCCGGCTTCGCAGTAGGAGAGATAGAAGCGCCACATGCGGCGGAAGCGTTCGTCGAAGCCTTGCGGGGCGATCTGTGCCCATGTCTCTTCGAACGCTTTGGCCCAGAGGCGGAGCGTTTTAGCGTAGTCTTTGCGGAAATAATGGGTATCGGTCAGGGCGAGGTTTGCTGTGTCGAATTGCTGATGCAGAGCCTCTTCGCTCGGCAGCATGCCGCCCGGGAAAATGTAGCGCTGGATGAAGTCGGCGCGCTTACGATAGCGTTGGAAAAGGTCGTCCTGAATGGTGATGATCTGGAGGGCCGCGCGGCCTGTCGGTTCCAGGCATTCTGCCACTTTTGAGAAATAGCTTGGCCAATAGCTCTCGCCGACGGCTTCAAACATTTCGATTGAGGCAACGCCATCATATTGGCCTTTATGGTCGCGGTAATCTTCCAGACGGATTTCGACTTTGTCGCTGAGGCCCTGACGGGCTATGCGGTTCAGTGCCCATTCGCGCTGCGATGGAGAAATCGTTAGGCAGGTGACCTGAGCGCCGCGTTCCTTGGCTGCGTATTCAGCAAAGCCGCCCCAACCGCAGCCGATTTCGAGGACGGATTTGCCTTCACTCAAGCCGATCTGATCTGCGATGCGCGCGTATTTGGCTGTTTGCGCTTCTGAGAGGCTCATATCGGGCCGTGTGTAGAGCGCCGATGAATAGGTCATCGTCTCATCTAGCCAGAGCTTGTAAAAGTCGTTTCCGAGATCGTAATGGGCTTCAATGTTGCGCTTGGAGCCCGACTTTGAATTCCGATTGAACATGTGGCGGATCATGTTGGAGAACCGCACGATGAAACCACCAACGGCGAGTTGGCCTGCGGCTTCGAAATTCTCTGAAAAGAATTCCAGCACGGACGTTAGATCCGGTGTTGACCATTGCTGGTCCATATAGCTTTCCGCGAAGCCGACATCGCCGCCTGCGATTGCGCGTTTCGCGAAGTCAAAATCGTGAACTTCAATGACGGCGTGCGGGCCTTTTTGCCCGTGATCGAACAGAACTTTACGACCGTCGGGGAGGTCAAAACGTACAGAGCCACGCCGAGCGCGAAGTACCATCATGCCGGCAAGGCGGAAGCTGGCCGGTATTCCAGCGAGTTGGCGCAAGCTTTCGGGTGAAGCGGCAATGACGTCACTTCGCTCGCGGATATCGTCATCCAGTGCTGTATAGCTCATGCCGCTTTCTCCCGTTTAGGGCGTGCGCCCTTTTGCTCTGCAACACTTATACGTGTGTCTGATTGTTTTGGTTTGGCGTGATATCGCGCGCCTTTCAAGACCAATTTCAGCGCTTGCCAGTGAATGGCAATCGTTACGGCGAGCGTATTGAAGGGTTTTGTCAGGGCGATTTTCAGGAGCTGGCCGCTCGTGAGCGGGCTGCGCTTGGCGGCGATGGTGGCCATGTGCTGCTGCCCGCTGGGCGTTTCTGTGGCGACGATCAGGTTTAGGCGGTCATCTTTGTCGATGAGCGTGAACTCGTAGCGTCCGGAGACATCAAAGAAGGGCGATACGTGAAAGGCTTTGTCGGTCGCGTGCTTACTGCGCGGGGCATCAGGCGTCGCGGCGGCATAGATATGGGTTTCACCAAACGTGTTATTGACTTCATAGAGGATGGCGCGAAGCGGGCCGTCTTTATCGTAGGATAACCAAAGCGAGATAGGCGCGAACTTGTAGAACAGGTGGCGCGGAAACGTGACAAGGCGGATCGGGCCGTCGCCATAGTCTATGTCAGACTGATTAAACTGATCCTCGGCCCAAGCGCGGAGGTCGGAGCCATCGTGTGCACCGTGGTCTTTGCGTGAGAAGGAGAAGAGATTGGGTTTGTCTATGCTTAGGAAGCGTGAGGTCTTTCCGGCTTCCTCAAGGCGGTCAATATCAACGTCAACGAGCGTCAGGCCGTACTTGAAGCGATGGGTGAACGGGATCGAGCGCTGATGCACGGTATGGCCTCTTAACAGGCGTATGGCCGGCGTTTCGCTCAAGCAGTCATTCCTCCCGCCAAAACCTTAGCAGGTTCCGTGCCGCGCGTCGAAAGCGGGACGATATCGACATTCTCTGCCGTCCATGGGACCTGTCCGCCAAGCGAGAGCGCGCAGGAGAGGCCGGATTTCAAACCGTCTTCGTGAAAGCCGCTGCCCATCCATGCGCCTGCGAGCCAGATGCCGTTTTGGCCTTGCTGGCGCTTGAGGGTGCGTACAGCCGCTTCTGCCGGGGCATCAAATTGCGGGTGCGCCTTTTCCATGCGGGCGAAGGTGAGGTGTGCGGCGGGTGGTGTCTCAGGATTGAGCGTGACGAACAGAGGACGTTCTTTCGGCAGGTTTTGCAGGCGGTTCATCCAATAGGTTAGGCAGATGTCAGGGCCGTCCTGCTTCAGCACATTCCAGCTCGCCCAAGCGGCTTTGCGCTTTGGCATCAGGGACGGATCGCGATGTAGGTAAATGTCGTTTGGGCGATAGCGCACGGACTTAAGCAGGAAGCGGGTGTTCTCAAAGCTTTCATCCAGGAGTGTGCGGGCGGTATCAGAGTGAGTTGCGAGGATGACATCGTCGAACAGGTCGCTGTTTCCGTTGGCTTCGACAACGCGGACTTTGTCGCCGAAGGGCTTGATGCTGGTGATGGGGGTGTTGAGGCGGAGGCGGTGGTCCAGGAGGTCGGCGACTTTGCTGACGTAATTGCGTGAGCCGCCCGCGACCGTGCGCCATTTCGGGCGCTCTTTATGCATGAGGCGGTGGTTTTCGAAGAACTGGAAGAAAGAGCGGGCAGGGTAGTCCATCATTTCGGCCTCCGGTGTGGACCAGATCGCGCCGCCCATCGGCAAGATATAGTTTTCCAGAAAATCTTCATCGAACTCATGCTTGGCGAGCCATGAACCGAGCGAGATGTCATCGATTTTGCCAGCGGCGAGTTCTTCGCGGGCGAGATCGTTGAATTTCAGGATTGTGCGCCAGAAGCGGTGGAACCGCGGTTTGAACAGGTTGGCGCGCTGGGCGAAAATTCCATTGAGCGTTGAGGCCCATTCAAAGCCGTCCGGGTTAGAGACCGCAAAGCTCATATCGCTTGGCTCTGTTTGCGCTCCGATGGCGTCGAAAAAGCCGATCAAGTTGGGGTAGTTCAGCGCGTTGTAGACGATGAAGCCGACATCGACACTGATCGGTGTGCCATCATAATCAACGTCCATCGTGTGAGCATGCCCGCCTGCACGCTCATTGGCTTCATAGACGGTGATGTCCGCCGTGTCCTTCAAGGCGTAGGCGGCGCCGAGGCCGGAGATGCCAGAGCCGATAATGGCGATGCGTTTCATGCCGCGTCTCGCTTTTCTTTTAGAGTGTCATAGGCATCCAGCGCGCGCTGGCGGCCCTCTTTGTGATCAATGATAGGATAGGGGTAGGTCTCGCCGAGCTTCACTTTGGCAGCGTGAAGTGTCATCGGGTCGGCTTCCCACGGCTTGTAGAGGAACTTTCTGGGTAGGTCTTTGAGTTCCGGGCACCATTGGCGGACATAGTCGCCGCTCTCGTCGAACTTCTCGCCTTGAGTGATCGGGTTGAAGACACGGAAGTATGGTGCTGCGTCTGCGCCTGATCCTGCGGTCCACTGCCAGCTTGCGCCATTGGAGGCGGGGTCAGCATCAACGAGGCAGTCCCAGAACCAGTCTTCGCCGCTTTGCCACGGGAGGAGGAGATGCTTGGTCAGGAAAGAGGCCACGATCATGCGCACGCGGTTATGCATCCAGCCTGTCTCATAGAGTTGGCGCATGCCTGCATCGACGATGGGATAGCCGGTCTGGCCGCGTTGCCAAGCTTTGAGGTCGCTCTCGCTGTCGCGCCATGGCATGAAATTGAAGTCTGAGTTATAGTTCTCGCTGGCGATATGGGGGTTGTGGTAGAGCAGGACGTAAGAGAAATCGCGCCAGCAGATTTCTGAGAGGAAGACCATAGCGGCGTCTTCGCTGGCCTGTCCGCTCGAGATCCGGTCCTGCACGGCGCGCCAGATTTGCGCAGGGCCGATTTCGCCATGCGCGAGATGCGGGGAGAGGCGGGACGTGCCTTGATCGAGGTCCGGGCGGTTGCGATCTGTATCGTAGTTGGAGACGGGGCCGTCGAGGAAGGTTTGGAGGCTTTGTTTCGCGCCGTTTTCACCGGGGTGCCAGAGGTCTGTCCAACCCTCTGCCCAATCGGGGTTTGACGGCTGGAGGCCCCAGTCATCAAGATTGTCGGATGCGAGGTCTGCCAGTGTTTCGAGTGTTTCCGGTTTCGGGAGTGGTGCTGGTGGCGTGTAAGCTGCGCGGACATTTTTCCAGTAGGGTGTGAAAACCTTATAGTAGCCGCCTGTCTTCGTCTGTTGTGTCCAGGGTTCTGTAATGACGCTGCCATTGAAGCTCTCGACGTGGATGTCTTGGTCCTTCAGGTCGGTCTTGATAGCCTTGTCGATCTCTATACCGGCTTTGTCATAGCGGCGGTTCCAGAAGACGGCTTTTGCACCCGTTTGTTCGATGATGGTGTTTAGTGTGTCTTGAGCGTTTCCTTTGCGTAGAATGAGCTTGCCGCCGCGTCCTTCAATATCGGCGGCCAGACTGCGTAGGGACTTATCGAGCCACCATTTCGACGCGCCCCCGATCTCGCGGTGGCTGTCATCTGTTTCATAGATGTAGACGCAAATTAGGGCTCCGTCCCCGTGGTTCTGTGCAGCTGTCAGCGCCGGATTGTCATCAAGCCGTAAATCGCGGCGAAACCACATAATCGTTGGGGAAGAAGCCGGTTCAGAGATTTTGGACGCTCCTGAAAATTCTCATTCTTCTTGCATACGGGTCGCAACAATCGGCGGATGACAGAAAAATCAGAGCGAGTGACCGCTTGGGCTTTCAGGAGGGGAGGGGTTTCTGTATACGGGCGGCGTGTAGAGAAAGGCATTCCAATGGCCGAAGTCCAGCCGACTAGCCCAAACAGTGTGATTGAGGTCAGTGGACCTGAGAAAAGCATGCGAATCGGTAATGATTTGCCGCTGGTTTTTCTGGCTGGGCCTTGCGCGTTGGAAGACCGCGATCATGCGCTGTTCATGTCGGCTAAGATGCGCAAACTGTCAGACAAAATCGGTGTCGATATCGTCTACAAGACCAGTTTCGATAAGGCGAACCGGACGAGCTTGGACAGCTATCGCGGCTTGCCGATCGACGAAGCGATGCGGATTTTTGAGGATGTGCGTAACGAATCCGGACTGCCGATGATGACGGATGTGCACACAGAAGAGCAGTGTGCGATTGTTGCTGAAACGGTTGATGTGCTCCAGATCCCGGCGTTTCTATGTCGCCAGACCGATTTGCTGTTGGCGGCCGCGAAAACGGGCCGCGCGATCAATGTCAAAAAGGGACAATTCTTAGCGCCCTGGGACATGCAAAACGTCATCAACAAAGTCGTTGCAAGCGGCAATCCGAATGTGATGGCGTGCGAGCGCGGGGCTAGCTTTGGTTATAATACATTGGTTAGCGATATGCGCGCGATCCCTGAACTGGCGAAGATCGGCTGTCCGGTCGTGTTTGATGCCACGCACTCGGTTCAGCAGCCGGGCGGCCAGGGCGGGACGTCTGGTGGGCAGCGTCAATTTGTACCGGTTTTGGCGCGCGCCGCTGCCTCCATCGGTGTCGCAGCCATCTTCATGGAAGTGCATGAAGAGCCGGACCGCGCGCCGTCTGACGGGCCTAACATGGTGCGGCTCGAAAGGGCTGAAGCGTTGATGCGCGAGATTATGGCGTTTGATGCCTTGTCCAAAGAATTCAGCGCGAAGGGCGCTTGAGAGTTTGATGCGTGAGGTTGGTCGCAACGCGTTGCCGGGTCTGGGCCTTGGTATGCTGTCCTGGCGTGAGTTCGACACCTTTGAAGCCGCGCTTGAGACCTATTTCGACCGGGGCTTTTTTGACTTTTTCGAAGAGGTCAAAATCTACTTCAACGCGCTTGATGACAAGGCTGCGGCTTTCGCGGATCGGATGGGCATTGCCTATGCTGGAATGCCTGAGAATACGGGTATTATCGGCGGCTTAAAGGGTGCGGCGTCGAATGTATCGACAGACTATGTCGTGCTGTTGGAAAACGACCTGCCATTGATTGAATCGCGTGAGGTGATTGAGGCAGAGCTGTCTTTGGCACTGGACACTTTAAAAGCCGGCGAGGTGGATGTCTTTCGTCTGCGATCGCGCGAATATCCGGGGCAGAAGTTTCCGCTGACAGAGAAGTATGAGCGCTATCATGGCGCAGGCCTTGGTCCATTATTTCGCAGACTGACCCGGCCCGGAAAGGCTGAGCGTTTGATCGGTGGAGCCTGCTACGCTCATGACGCGCCGCATGAGCATCACAAAGAGATTGAAGTGATGGAGGGCGGGCGCTGGTGGCGTGTGGGCGCGCCTTATCTGCCATGGACGAACCAGTCGATCATGATCAATCGGCGCTTTTTTCTCGATACGATTGTCGACTATGCTGAAAAGCATCCGACGACGCGGGGTGCTGGCGGTATGGCCAATATCGAAATTGAGTGGAATAATCGTGATTGGCGCAAATCGGGCTTCCGTTCCGGCGTCTCTCGCGGCATTCTCACCCATGAGAGGATTTAAGCCGTGCGTACGATTATTTGCATGAATTGGGGCACGCGCTATGGCGCGGAGTTTGTGAACCGGCTCTACCGCGCGTGTCGGCGCAATATGACCGGTGAGTTTCGCTTCATCTGTTTCACAGACACTTCGGACGGATTTGATGAATCTGTCGATGCGCAACCTTTGCCGGAGATCAATTTGCCGGAACGCGTGCGCTGGTCGCCTTGGCGGAAGCTCGCGGTTTGGCAGACACCGCTAGCGGGGCTTGAGGGCGATGTTCTATTTCTTGATCTTGATCTGGTGATTACCGGGCCGCTGGATGAGTTCTTCGCCTATAAGCCCGGCGAGTATTGCGTGATTGAGAACTGGACCCAGAAGGGCGGCGGGATTGGGAATACATCCGTGTTTCGGTTTCCAGTTGGGCGTTATTCGCAGCTGTTTGATGAGTTCAACGCAGACCCTGAAGCGGTGGTCGGATCTATCCGGATTGAGCAGGTCTATATCTCCCGCTTCATTGAAGAGCAGCACTATTGGCCGAGCGAATGGTGTGTGAGTTTCAAGCACTCTCTAATGCCGAAGTTTCCGATGAACTGGTTTAAAGTGCCGGAACTGCCGAGCGAGGCAAGAGTGGTGGCTTTCACAGGCCATCCTGACCCGGACGAGGCGCGCGATGGGGCTTGGCCCGCGCCCTGGTATAAACGCCACTATAAGCATGTGAAACCGACCCCTTGGATTGCGGAGCACTGGCAATGAGTGAGAATGATACCTCAGCACGTGATGCGGCTATGGCGCTGATGAGCCAATATGGTGAGGATGCGTCTGTTATCGCGACATTACGAGCGGCTGAAGTCGCGGCCATGGGAGACGCGGAGGCGTTGGCTCACTGGGATGCGGTGATTGCGTTCCTGGAGGATGGGCCGGGTGAGGGTGGGCTGAATTAAGTCGATACCACAGGTGATGACATATTCGTGAGTTTCGCCTCGATTTGAGTCGATTATAGTTTTTGCCAATGGCTGACACGGACTATTCTCCGCAAAAATTCGCTGATCCTTTCATCACGCTAAAGGGCGAGACGCGGGCGAGCGTTGCGTATACCGGAACAAGGACGCTTTGGTTTAATACGGGGACGCTGTGTAATATTCAGTGCGTGAACTGCTATATCGAAAGCTCACCACGCAATGATCGGCTGGTCTTCCTGACGTTGGACGATGTGAAGCCGTATCTGGACGAGTTGGAAGAAGCCGGTGAAGGCGGCTGTGAGATTGGATTCACTGGCGGTGAGCCCTTCATGGCGCCGCAGATGATTGCGATTCTGGATGAGACCCTGTCGCGCGGATTTACGGTCCTGATGCTGACCAACGCGATGCGCCCGATGATGCGCCCGCGGATCAAAGGCGGTTTGATGGACCTTAAGGAACGCTTTGGTGATCGGTTGACCATGCGGGTGAGCCTAGATCATTTTTCAGCCGACTTACACGATGAAGAGCGCGGTCAGGGCAGCTTTGAAAAGGCGGCGGAAGGGCTCGCTTGGCTCGGCGAGAATGGCTTTAATGTTGCTCTGGCCGGGCGCACGATTTGGGGCGAGGATGAGGATGTTTCACGCGCGGGCTATGAAGCGCTGATCGAGACGCTGGGACTTGGCATTGATCCGGCTGACGGGAAGCAGCTCGTTCTGTTTCCGGAAATGAAAGACGGCGACGAACCGCCTGAAATAACCGTGGACTGCTGGGGCATTCTGAACGTGTCGCCGGATGATCAGATGTGCGCGAGCCAGCGTATGGTGGTGAAGCGAAAAGGGGCTGAGTCCGCGAGTGTCGTGGCTTGTACTCTGCTGCCCTATGACGAGGAATTCGATTTTGGACTCACCTTGGCGGAGGCGCGGTGCGATGTGCAGCTCAATCATCCCTATTGTGCGAGTTTCTGTGTGCTCGGCGGTGGGAGTTGTTCGGCTTAGCCTTTTGCAGTTTTGAGGCCTGAATAGCGTGGTTGGTCAACTTCGACTTGGGCAATTGTCGTGGCTTTGAGGTGCGCGAGCAGGCCTTCAGTGGCCGTGGTCATCTCGCCCGATTGAATACGGGTGCAAAGGTCCCGATTCATATCTTCGAGGCTGGCATTGCTATCCGCGTTCAAGAGAGCCCGCAGGCGGCTGGTCTCTTCGTCGTCATTGGTCGGGCGGGCCTCCAGATCACGCAGCGCTGTAGCGAGAGCATTACTGGCAACACGGGCGTGGAAGGCGGCGTGGCCTTTCAGGTTTGGGGCAGCGGTTTCGTCGATGAAGAGTTTGACGGCTTGGAGAAGTTCCGGGACGGAGGGTTGGTTATGCATGGGCGGCCTCCAGCAGGTTGATGAGGTCGATTTCGGTTTCTGAGACGCGGCGGCCGATGGCTGCGCGCTCAACGCTTGGGTCTGCGCCGGAGCGGAAGGCTTCGTACATGATCATGCACATGATTCCCCATTTCAGGGTGCCGAGCATTTCCCACCAGTCGACGTCTTTTGCGGTGAAGTTTCGCCCGCTGGCAGCGTTATAGGCGGTAAGCATGTCTTCCAATTGGCCGAACCCGCCGACACGGTTCTGGCTTTGGCCAAAGCGCCAGGAATTCACGCAAATCCATGCCAAGTCCTCACGCGGATCGCCGAGATGGGCGAGTTCCCAGTCGAGGACCGAGGTGAGGCCCGTCTCGTCTACCATCAGATTACCAAGCCTGAAGTCGCCGTGAACGAGGACCGGGTCCAGCGGTTCAGGGGCATTTGTTTTCAGCCACTGAAGGGCCAACTCAAATACAGGGCGGGGAACATCGAAGCTCCGATAGATGGTTTCGTATTGCGCGATTTGGTCCAAGCCACCGCTGATTTGAAGCGTATCGGGCAGACCTCGCGTGGGGATGGCGTGAATAGCAGCGAGGGCTTGGCCACATTGGGCGGGCAGGGCGGTACGGGCTTGAGCGAATTCATCATTGCGTAGAATAGGGCGCGCGATGGTTTCACCGTGCACGCGACTCATTAGGAATCCATCGCCGAGGCCGTCTGTGTCTGTCAGGACATGCAGGATTTTCGGCACAGGCACACTCGCTGCGTCGGCTGCTTCGATGAGGGCGGCTTCTGCTGGAAGACCAATTGCGGCGGAGGATCGTGCGGCGCTGGTGCCGCCCGGTGCACGTCTTAGAATGGCCTCGTGGCCAGAGCCGCTGAGCGCCCATGTTTCCTGGCTTGCCCCGCCAGAGAGCCGTTTATGGCTTTCGAGAGCGGCATTTTCGCCAAAAACCTTCATAAAAAGAGCGGATAAACCGCTTTCAAAGTCAGACATCGTTCCCATCTTTGCCACAATTAACGGAAACCATAGACCCGCCAAGGTATAACGGTGGGGTAGGCCGCATTTCAGGAGCGAAACGGAATGGCGAAGGGCAAGCGTCCAAATGAGATGATTCCCGGCTTGAATGATAAGCCAAAGCAAGTCGGCATGTTTGCCTGGCTGCGCGGGCGGTTCTTTGCCGGAATGGTGATTGCTGCACCTTTGGCGGCCACATATTACATTCTGCAATTTCTGATCACTTTCATTGATAATCGGGTGAAGCCGCTTCTGCCGCCGCTCTTGCAGCCTGAGACGTATACGAATTATGCAATACCGGGTTTCGGCGTTATCGTTCTGGTGATTGCCCTAACGATTCTGGGCGCGATCACAGCGAATCTTGTTGGTCGGTCTCTCTTAGCCGCGACGGACCGGATTCTGTCGCGAATTCCGATTGTTCGAAATGTCTATGCGGCGCTGCGCCAGCTAACCGATGTTCTGGCCAATAATCAGCAGGCTAGTTTTGATCGTTGTGTGATGGTGGAATATCCCAAGAAGGGCTCTTGGTGTCTGGGGTTTGTGTCTTCGAATGCGAAGGAAGAGATTGGGGCTAAACTAAGCTCTGAAATGTTGGGTATTTTCGTGCCGACGACGCCGAACCCGACCTCTGGCTTCCTGATTTATGTGCATGCGTCCGAAGTGATTGAGATGGATATGAGCGTTGAGGACGGGGCGAAGATGATCCTGACGGCAGGATTGGTTGTGCCGGAATATGGGAATGCCCTGCCTAAGCCTGATGAAGAGCCGCAGTCTGTTTCAAACTCAATCACTAACGATCAAGTCAGGTGAGAGGAGCTGGCTGAGAAGGCCTAGGGCTTCAGCGCGTTCAGGACTGATGCGGTCTGCGCTTTCGATCGCGTTCAGCGCGTCTTTGTGAGCGATCTCGATCAGATCTGCGTCTTCGGGTAGGCGGATAATGCGATGCGCGATCAGTCCGGACTGCGCTTTGCCAAGCATGTCTCCCGGTCCGCGGAGTTTGAAGTCAGCTTCTGCGATCTCAAAGCCGTCTTCTGTGCGCCTTAGCGTGTCCAAACGCTCGCGGGCTGTTTCAGTGAGGGGCGCGCGGTAGAGGAGGAGGCAGAAGCTTTCCTTTGAACCGCGCCCGACGCGTCCGCGCAGCTGGTGAAGTTGGGCCAGGCCAAACCCTTCGGCGCGCTCAATCACCATGATGGTTGCTTCCGGGACATCGACGCCGACTTCGATGACGGTAGTGGCGACGAGGAGTTTGGTTTCGCCTGACCGGAAGGCCTCTAAGGCAGCGTCTTTCTCTTCGCCCTTAAGGCGCCCATGTACGAGACCGATGGGGACGCGCAATTGATCGCGCAGCATGGCCGCGCGTGCGACGGCGGAGCTGCTATCTTCATCATCGGCATCGACGCGCGGGCAGACCCAGAAGGCGCGCTCGCCACGTTTGATGGCGCGGCCGACTGCAGCGACGACGCTTTCCATCCGTGTGTCCGCAATCGCGCGGGTTTCGACAGGCTGGCGGCCTGCGGGTTTTTCATCGAGGATGGATACGTCAAGATCGCCGTGGACAGTTTGAGCCAAAGTCCGTGGGATGGGTGTTGCAGACATGACCAACGTGTGCGGGGCCTTGCCTTTGCTCATGAGTTTCGCGCGATCGGCCACGCCGAAACGGTGTTGTTCATCGACAATCGTCAGCGCGAGATTGGCGAAGCTCACCCCGGCTTGAAACAGCGCATGCGTGCCAGCGACAATTTGGATTGACCCATCCGCGAGCCCCATGAGCGTGGCTTCGCGCGCTTTTCCTTTATCGCGGCCTGTCAGGACAGCGACTGTATATCCTAAGGGCGAGAGGAGCGTGTCCAGCGTCTCAAACTGCTGTCGGGCGAGGACTTCAGTGGGGGCCATGAACGCAGTCTGAAAACCACCAGCCGCTGCCTGAACCGCAGCGAAAGCGCCGACCAGTGTTTTACCTGCACCGACATCGCCCTGCAGCATCCGCCGCATCGGAAAGTCGCGCCCCATATCGGCCATGATTTCTTTGGTGGCACGGACTTGGGCACTGGTGGGTTTATAGGGCAGCGTTCTGACGAGCGTATTCAAGGCGTCTGATTGTGGGGGCACGCTGGATGCCGTTTGATTACGTCGAGTGGCCCGGGCGCGTCCGAAGGTCAATTCACGGGCGAGCGCTTCGTCATAGGCGAGCCGTGCGCGCGCTCTAATGATGGCCTCTTCATCCCATTCGACGGGCGCATGAATACGGGTCAGGGCGGTCTTGAAATCAGGCCAGTTTTCGCGGTCGCAAAGCGCGGGATCGATCCATTCGGGCAGGCTATCCGGAACGAAATCAAGTGCAGCTTTCGCGGCGCTGTGGACGCGCTTATTGGTGAGGCCAGCGCTGAGCGGATAGATGGGTTCGACAGGCGGCGGAAGCGGGCCCTTATCCGGATCAACGACATAATCTGGATGGCTCATCTGCATTTCGCCCTGATATTCAGCGACGCGGCCGGAGACGATGCGTTCCTTGCCAATTGGAAACTGTCCTTGCAACCAACGGCCATCCGCGCGGAAATAGGTGAGGGTCAGGAAGGCACTGCCGTCGAATAGGCGCACACGGGTGGGTGCGCGATCCGTATAGGGTGAAATGACCGCCTGAACCTCACCGCGTACAGTGGCCACTTCATCGGCGACGAGATCATCGAACGTGTCGCGCGGACGCCGATCCAGCCAGCGATCCGGCATGTGCAACAGGATATCGCAGACGGTGTCGCCACCGGTCAGGCGTTCCAGCGTTGGTTTCAGCTTCGGTCCAATCCCCGCCAGGGCATCGAGTGGCTGAAATAGCGGAAAGAGACGTTCATCGCGCATGTCTGAGACTTATTCGTCTTCTCAGGAGTTCGCAATCAGCGTTAAATTCAGGATACGAGTTGTGTAAAAGTTTAAATATCTGATCGACCTAATATTAAACGGCGGCCTGTAATGTTCATTAATGAGCGGGCTTTACACCATTTCGGCATTCATGTCGTCTGAGGACGGAGCCGTTGCGCCGATTTTTGGTGTATCTCTATTTGCAATTATTGCGCTTATCTTCGGGTCTATTGCTTTGAGTATGGATAGCCGATCTGCCGGTGATCTCCAGACGGCCGCTGACAATGCTGCACTGGGCGGTGCGATTGCTTTTTTGAAGAGCGAGAGCCCACGTGTTCAGGATCGTACTAAAGCGGCGAAACGCCAAGCACGTTCACTCGCGCGCGGTAATGTTGAACACCGACTGTCTGACATCGATATTTCAAGTGAAACCCAAGATGAATATGGGCAGCATTTTGAAATGGCTGTCGAACTCGAGTTTAAGTCTGCGAATGCTGCGGCGAGCGTGACAGGACGCAATGCCAATGTGAAAATGCGCCGTCGCGCGGTTGCTAGTGCGACGTGGGGGTTTCCGCTGTGTGTTTTGACGATGACTAATCGGTCCGGCGGTATCATGATGGATGGCAACCCAATGCTCCACGCGCCTGATTGCATTGCTTGGAACAATTCCAAGAAGCGTACTGGCGTTCAACTTGATGGCGGTGAAACGACCTTCCAGCATATGTGCGTTGGAAAAGACGGTCGCTACCAGTCTAACAAAACGTTTTTTGGTGATTTCAATAAGAACTGCGATCCCTTACCGGATCCGATGGCTGATCTTGTGATCCCGAAAGCGGAGAGTTGTGTCCGTCCTGCGAACGGTAAGGTCGAAATAAGGTTCAACGCGCCCAGACGATTGACGCGCAATAAACGCGATCACCCGGCCTGTGTCGCTGATAAAGAGTCGGATGCCTGTAAGGCGGTCAATGATGCGTTCCTGAAGAAGCAGCAAAAAATTGAGCTATCCCGAACCAGTCACCGAAATATGGAGGATCTGAAAGAACTGGCGAGGATCGATAATCTCGATCCCTGGTTTTATGAGGAAGACCCGACCTTCGATAATCCGACAAAGACGATGAAACCGGGAACCTATTGCGGAATCGACATTGCCTATGGCCATGTGAAAATGGAACCGGGGACTTACTACATTAAAGAAGCGCCAATGACATTGCGTCGGCGTGCGAGGCTCACGGCTGAAGGCGTAACGCTCGTGTTTACCGGGCCATATTCGCATTTACGGGTCTCAGATGAAGCCTCAATGCGACTGACCGCGCCTGAGGACGGTCCGCTCGCTGGCGTTGCGATTGCTGAGACCAAAGACACGAAGCCCGCAAACGAAAAAGCCGCGATGAATACGAGGCTCACAGGTATGGGTGAGCTGTTTATCGTGGGACTGGTCTATTTGCCCACTCAGGATATCTTTTTCAGTGGGAAAGGAACCGGGGAGCAGACTTCCCCGCTTCTGCAAATTGTGGCGCGCCGTCTTGCGATGGCAGACAATGCCAAGTTGAAGATCGATTTTGATCCCTCATCGACAGATGTTCCTGTGGCGATTGCGCCAACGCGCGAAGCAAGGCTGACAGAGTAGTTGGCCGACCTAGCCGACCGGGTCGTTATCTTCAGGACGCAGCGGCAGGGCACGCGGAAGTGGAGGTTTGCGTGATCCGGCTTTAGCGGCGGCGGCTTCTGCTTCGCGGCGCAGTTTCTCTTCATCCTCAATCAGGCGGCGATCGACATAGGCTTCGCAAAGATCGATCAGCTCGTCGTGCTTGCCGGTGAAAAAGTGGTTGGCATCTTCGATGGCGATACGGTCGATGACTTCGCCTTTCTGAATGCGGACCTTTGAGAGCGCGCGCTCAACATCGTCCGGCTTCGAGATCGCGTCATTCTCCCCTGAAATAATGAGACCAGAGGCCGGGCAGGGGGCGAGGAAGCTGAAGTCATAGTGATTGGCTGGCGGTGCAATCGCGAGGAAGCCATCAATCTCTGGGCGGCGCATAAGAAGCTGTAGCGTGATCCACGCGCCGAAGCTGTACCCTGCACACCAGACATAGCGAGGGCTTTCGACCATGTTTTCGAGATAGTCGAGAATCCAAGCCGCGTCTTCGAGTTCCCCGACGCCTTGATCATAGACGCCCTGAGAGCGACCAACACCGCGTGTATTGAAGCGCAGGACACCGAAGCCTTTGCGTTCAAACATCTGATACAGGCGGATTGTGATTGGATCCTGCATTGTGCCGCCTGCGCGCGGATGCGGGTGCAGGATCAGCGCGACGGACGCGCCTTCGTGCGGGGGAGCGGTGTAACGGGCTTCGATACGGCCTTCTGGGCCGGAAATGAGCATTTCTGCCATGTGTAGGGTCTCGTTTTGACGATTATTTCAAGCTGAGCGCGGTCTGTAGCAAAGACGGGGCCGCAAATGCAAATATTTCTGCAGAAAATTTAAACATGTTCTTATCGAAGATGGTGTTTGCTGACGAAACGATCCGATGTCGTGCCTCACGATCATGCTCAGAAGGAGCAAGTCATGAAACACTGTCTCTCGACGACCGTCATTGCAGCATGCCTTTTGTCTGCTATTGCTGGCCCATCCGCTGCGCAGCCCGGTTTCTTTAGTGATAATGGATTAAGGGATAGCGCGCTTGAGCGCGAAGCCGGCGCTGCCATCGCGTTTAACGTTACGCTTCCTCTGACCGGAGGAACAGTCTCAAGAGATGCGCGTTCGGACAGTCGATATGGCCTGTCTTTCATTTCGCGCTGGGATCGTGACTTTGCCTGGAACGATCATCGCAAAAGTGGCATTGGCCTGACCCTTGCGGGTGAGACGTATTCAGATTTTGCCGGGCAGACGGTTTATCTTTCTGAAGCGATAACCATGCTTAATGCAGACATGGATGAGAATGGCGAGAAAAGGTCCGGGTCAAATACAGGTCTGATCCTCGTTGGTGGGACGATCCTTGTAGCGGGCGGTCTGGCCGTTGCAGTCGCAGAGGTTGACGATGAAGTTGATGATTGCCTTGAGCGTTTGGATTGCGAGTGAAACGTTCTGTCTAACGCTCATTAGCCAGTAGAAATCTACGCACAAAGCGCATAAGTCTTCGCTATGATTTACGCTGACTACAATGCGACAGCACCGCTACGTCCTGAAGCACGAGAAGCGATGATTGCTGCGCTTGAAGTGGGCGCAAACCCTGCCTCTGTACATGGTCCGGGTCGCGCCGCACGTAAGGTGCTTGAGACTGCGCGCGGGCAGGTCGCCGTCGCGATCGGTGCGCGGGCGCAGGACGTAATTTTCACCAGCGGCGGGACAGAAGCCAATGCACTCGCCATCAATGGCGTTGTCGCTCAGCTGGAGGGGAACTGCACGCTGCTGGTTTCTGCGATTGAGCATGACGCCGTGACCAAGAATGCGGGCTATGCGGGTGTTCCGGTAGAGACGGCCTATGTGACGCCGAACGGTACGCTCGATCTGGATTGGTTGAAGGATCGGCTCGCCCGCTGGGATACAGAGCGAGACGGGACGCCAGTTCTGGCGATCATGATGGCGAATAATGAGACCGGCGTGATCCAGCCTGTCGCAGAGGCGGCGGTCATGGTGCGCGAGGCGGGTGGCCTGACCCATTGCGACGCTGTGCAAGGGCTTGGCAAAGTGATGGTTAATGTTGGCTTGCTGGGCGTCGATTATCTTGCGCTGTCTGCGCATAAGGTTGGCGGACCTCAGGGTGTTGGTGCGCTTTGGGTGCGCTCAGGTGCGCCATTGAAGCCAGTGCTGTTCGGGGGCGGGCAGGAGCGATCTTTGCGGTCCGGGACTGAGAATTTGAGCGGTGTCGCTGGCTTTGGCGTGGCGGCCGAGGCAGGCGTGCGCGATATGGGCAAGCTGCAAGGTCTGGCTGCTGCGCGCGATGCGATGGAGGCGCGGCTCGTGTCTGAGGCGGGTGTGACTATCTTCGGCAAAGGCGCTGAGCGGCTCGCGCAAACGTCCAATTTTGGCATTGCGGGCTTTCGCGCCGAGACGCAGGTTATGGCAATGGACCTTGGTGGTGTTGCGATTTCATCAGGCTCTGCATGCTCTAGCGGCAAAGTCCGTCGCTCACTCGTGCTGTCTGCGATGGGGGTTGATGACAGCCTCGCGGAAAGTGCAGCGAGACTGAGTTTTGGTTGGGCCTCAGAGCTTTCAGATTTCGATGTGGCGGCCGATGCGTGGCTGGCTGCCGCAAAGCGAACAAGTCTCATTCAAAACTAGACTGAGACAATCCTTCGCGGCCTGCCGATTTCAGGTGAAAATTCTCGCAAGTGCAATATATAAATCTCCAAGATAGGAGTGATTCATGGACGGCTTTGGCCCCATTGCAGATCGTGAAGACGTGAAAGTCAAAGATAGCATTGACGAAGGCACAGTTGCGGCCGCGAAAGCGCTCGAGTCTGAGAATTATTCCGCCGGTTTCGAAACTGAGATTGAAACCGAGTATGCGCCAAAGGGCCTGAACGAGGACATCGTTCGCTATATCTCTGAAAAGAAAGGCGAGCCTGAGTGGATGCTCGAGTGGCGGCTGAAAGCCTATCGTCGTTGGTTAACCATGGAAGAGCCGGATTGGGCGATGGTTCGTTATGAGCCGATCGATTATCAGGACATTTATTACTATGCCGCACCCAAAGCGGGCGCGAGTTATGAGTCGATCGACGATGTTCCGAAAGAGATTTTGGAGACGTATGAGAAGCTCGGTATCCCGCTTCGCGAAGCTGAGGTTTTGCTTGGTGTAAAAGGTGCGGCTGAGTCGGCGGCTGAAGCACGTGAAAAGCCACGCGTCGCTGTCGATGCTGTTTTTGACTCTGTGTCTGTCGCAACGACCTTCCAGGAAGAGCTGAAGAAAGCCGGCGTGATTTTCATGTCGATTTCAGAAGCGGTGAAAGAGTATCCGGATCTGGTTAAAAAATATCTCGGTACAGTGATCCCGCAGTCAGACAATTACTTCGCGACGCTGAACAGTGCGGTCTTCTCTGACGGGACGTTTGTTTATGTGCCGCCGGGTGTGCGCTGCCCGATGGAGCTCAGCACTTATTTCCGAATGAATGCCGAGAATACGGGTCAGTTTGAGCGCACACTGATCATTGCCGACAAGGGATCTTACGTTTCCTACCTCGAAGGCTGTACGGCGCCGATGCGGGATACGAACCAATTGCACGCGGCCTGTGTGGAATTGGTCGCGCTGGACGATGCGGAGATTAAATACTCGACCGTGCAGAACTGGTGGCCTGGCGACGAAGACGGCAAGGGCGGAATTTATAATTTCGTGACTAAACGCGGCGACTGTCGCGGCGCGCGCTCGAAGATTAGCTGGACGCAGGTTGAGACGGGTTCAGCGGTGACGTGGAAATATCCAAGCTGTATCCTGCGCGGGGACGATAGCGTCGGTGAGTTCTATTCGATTGCTGTGACGAATGGCCGTCAGATGGCGGATACGGGCACGAAGATGATCCATCTCGGCAAACGCACGAAGAGCAGGATCATTTCCAAAGGCATTTCGGCCGGTAAATCTGACAACACGTATCGCGGGCTGGTGTCTGTGAATAAGAAAGCCGAGAAGGCGCGTAACTTTACGCAATGCGACTCGCTCCTGATCGGCGGCGACTGTGGTGCCCATACGGTGCCTTATGTTGAGAATCGCCGGGCTGATGCACAGCTTGAGCATGAGGCGACGACGACAAAACTCGCCGATGATCAAATGTTCTATGTCCGCCAACGCGGGATTGGCGAAGAAGAGGCGGTTGCGCTGCTCGTAAACGGATTTGTGCGGGACGTGCTGCAAGAGCTGCCGATGGAGTTCGCGGTTGAGGCGCAAGCTCTACTTAAGGTTAGTCTCGAGGGCAGTGTTGGGTAGTGTCAGAGTCTGTTACTCTCTATAGGCCAGTCGGGACGGCTGAGCTCGCTTTAATTGAACAGTCGGGATGGAGCGCATTTCCGCTACGCTTACCTGATCAACCGATCTTTTATCCAGTTACCAATGAAGAGTATGCGGCGATGATCGCAAAAAACTGGAATGTTAAATACAACGACGACAAGAAGGGATACGTCACAAAGTTTGACGTGCGTGCAGACGTAGCGAATGCCTATGAAAGACAGGTCGTCGGAGGTCGAGAGTGCGAAGAGCTTTGGGTTCCCGCTGAAGAGCTGGATGCCTTCAATGAAGCGATTATCGGCAAGATTGAGGTGATAGCTAGTTTTGAATAACTGCCAAAAAGTCTTGTCTTGCCAAGGCGGCACGGGGTTTGCTGTATAAGAGTGATGCGTTCGTGTATGAGGCGAAAAGTGAGAGAAATGTCCCGTTTCTGGCTTCTTTCTGTGGTTCTGCTCGCCTCTTGCGCGAATTCGGGAACACCTGAGACAAGGGTCGTCTATCCTGATGGCCGGGTTATTGCGACGGCGCCTGATGTCTCTCCCTCAGATCAACCCACGCTTGGGCCAGCCCGTTTGGCGGGGGAAGCGGCTGATATTGACGGCGCGCTTGAGACTTACTTATCGCCAGAGGGTGACCGCCTGATCCTGCTGCCCAATCGTCTCGATAAAAGTCAGCTCGATTACTCGATCGAGAGTTTGAAAGAGATTGATCGCTGGCTTGCAGATATTCACACGATCAACAAACTGGAAGCTGATGTCGGCAGTGCGGGTGAGTCGCTGATGCGTGATGGACGCGGCGATAATTCAGTAAAGTTTGCGGGCATGTATCTCGGTGAAGTGATCCGAGCAAATTCGTCGCTGACCTGGAACTGGGAACGGTTTGATCGTTTATTGCAGGCCAACCCCGTATTTGCCGAGCATTATGGCACCGATCCCGGCTTCGATACCTTCGTTCTGGTTGGGCCTCAAGGCGTTGCGACACCTATAAATACCGCGTTGAAACGTGTCGTGCATGGGCGCGAAGAGAGCGTTCACTATATCGGCACGCTCCTGCTGGAAGAGATCGACATGCAGAAAGCCCTGAGCGGGCCAAACCTCATGGGTCTCGATCGCCGTCGACCGGGCGAATAGGTTTCGGCAGTTTTAGCGCGAAAACCTCTTACAAATCACACGTGATGGCTTACATCGCGGGCATGTTAAAACTTGATAATCTGAGCGTAACAGTTGGCGAAGAGGATGAGGCGAAAACCATCCTTAGTGGTTTGTCCTTACATGTGCCCAAAGGCGAGGTTCATGCCATTATGGGACCCAATGGAGCAGGTAAATCCACACTGTCCTATGTCCTCACAGGCCGTGACGGCTATGAGGTCACAAGTGGCAATGCACTGCTGGACGGTGAAGACTTGCTAGAGATGGAGCCGGAAGAGCGCGCCGCTGACGGACTCTTCCTGTCTTTCCAGTATCCGACCGAGATTCCAGGCGTGCCTGTGATGACGTTTGTGCGCACGGCCATGAACGCCCAACGCAAACTAAGAGGCGAAGACGAAATTTCTGCGCCGGACTTTATCAAGAAGTCGCGTGAGATCGGAAAAGCGCTGAATATCTCAAATGATATGCTCAAGCGTCCACTCAACGTCGGATTTTCCGGTGGTGAGAAGAAGCGGCTGGAGATTTTTCAGATGATGATGCTGGAACCGCGCTTTGCGATTTTGGACGAGACGGATTCCGGGCTTGATATAGATGCTTTGAGGACGGTTGCGGACGGCGTGAACGCGCTGCGCGCACCGGACCGTGGGATGCTTGTGATTACGCACTATCAGCGCCTGCTCGACTATATTAAACCTGACAAGGTTCACGTGCTGGCGAAGGGGCGCATTCTTACGACGGGCGGGCCGGAACTCGCCCTGCGCCTTGAGAAGGAGGGCTATGACGGCATCCTTTCGGAGGCCGCGTGATGGTCCAATCCGTTGCAGATTTGCGGGAGAAGTTCCGCCAGCCGAGTGCGGCCGAGCTGGAGCTGATTGCGCGCTACGCGATGCTGCCGGAAGATGGCCGTCGTGAACGCGCGTTTGATGCGTTCGCGCTGACAGGTCTGCCGCACCGGCGCATGGAAGCGTGGAAGTGGACGGATTTCAAAGCCGCTTTGCCAGCCGTTGAGGCCTCAAAAGACGGCGCATCGACCAAGGCGCTACCGAATGAGGGCGACGCGCCTGTTATTCGATTCAAGGCAGGCGGGGTCGAGTTACCGAAATCCCTGCCGGATGGGTTACGCTTCTTCGAGAAACAAGATGCGCAAGCGTTAGGGCAGGCTGAAGATGTTCCACTCGGTGCAATGACAGCGGCCATGGCACGTCGCAAAGGCGGACTGGATACGCTTCTGATTG
This sequence comes from Pseudomonadota bacterium, assembly GCA_038746145.1. Taxonomy (GTDB): domain Bacteria; phylum Pseudomonadota; class Alphaproteobacteria; order Caulobacterales; family Hyphomonadaceae; genus Henriciella. The sequence continues at coordinate 180,264 of JBCDKW010000002.1, read as the reverse complement.
AAGTGACAGGAGAGGTTCAAACGCCGCTCCACATCGTTTGTGAGGGTGCGCGCGACGAGACGAACTTTGCGCGCATTGCTATTGTGGTGCGTCGGGATGCGAGCGTGGATTTGATCGAAAGCCACATTGGCGGCGCTGGATTTTCGTCCTTCCTGTTGGAAATTGGTATGCAGGAAGGTGGGCGCGTCTCCCGCACGATCCTGCAACGCGGCGGTCAGGATGAGGCGCAAGCGGTGACCTGCCTCGTGCATCTTGGTGAAAAGTCAGAATTTGTGCAAAGTGCGATTGCGTTCGGCGCGAAAGTCACACGGCTCGAGACGCGACTGGTGCATCAAGAGCGTGAGAGCGAGGCCACGATCAATGGCGCTTATCTCTGCGCGGATGGGTATCATGCCGACTTTACCAGCCACGTTCGCCATGGGGCTGAGTCTTGTGTAACGCGCCAAACGATTAAAGGTGCGGTTATGGATGGTGGCACCGGCGTGTTTCAGGGCAAATTTCATGTCCCGCGAACGGTTGGCCAATACACAGACGCCGACATGCAGCATCAGGCGCTCTTACTGGAGGATGGCGCGCAAGTCTTTGCCAAGCCGGAGCTTGAGATTTACGCCGATGATGTCGAGTGCGCACATGGCAATACATCCGGTGCGCTCGATGAAGATCAGCTCTTCTATCTTCGCGCACGGGGCATTCCGGAGCCACAGGCGCGCGCCTTGCTGACGGAAGCGTTTATCGCCGAGGCTTTGGACGATGCGCATGAGAGCGTCGTCGAGGCGATGCTTGAGACCGCGCGTGGATTTTTGGCGGCTGTTTAAGGCCCGTCGCGTCGCAGTGACTTTTTAACGCCTCACGCCCATATACCGATCATGTCTGACAAACGCCCTTTTGACATAGACGCCATCCGTGCTGAGTTCCCGATCTTATCGCGGGAAGTCAATGGCAAACCGTTGATTTATCTCGATAATGCGGCGAGTGCGCAGAAGCCTGATGCTGTTATCGACGCGATCGCTGAGCAGTCGCGCACGGCTTATGCCAATGTGCATCGAGGTCTGCACACGCTAGCGAATGAAACGACGGAAGCCTATGAGGCTGCGCGCGAGGATGTGCGCTGGTTTCTGAATGCGCCGAGCGCGGACAATATTGTGTTTGCGCGCGGCGCAACGGAGGGCGTCAATATCGTCGCGAATGGGATTGCCGAGACGATCCAGCCCGGTGACGAAATCGTGCTGTCCATCATGGAGCACCACTCCAATATTGTGCCGTGGCATTTCCTGCGCGAGCGACACGGGGCGGTGTTGCGCTGGGTCGGTCTAAACGAGGACGGCTCTCTCGATATGGCCGAACTGGCCGAGGTGATCGGACCGAAAACGCGCATGGTGGCGCTGACGCAGATGTCGAACGTGTTGGGCACTGTCACGGACGCGCAGGAAATCGTCCGCTTAGCGCATTCGGTTGGCGCAGACGTACTCCTCGATGGCTGTCAGGGGGCGATCCATCTGGATGTCGATGTGCAGGCGATTGGTTGCGACTATTACGTCTTTAGTGGGCACAAGCTCTACGGTCCGACCGGGATTGGTGTTCTTTATGGGGCTCCCGGAAAGCTCGACGCGCTGCGCCCTTGGCAAGGGGGCGGCGAGATGATTGAGATCGTTGAAACGGATCGGATCACTTACAATTCAGCGCCGCATAAGTTTGAGGCCGGGACGCCACCGATCCTGGAAGGCATTGGCCTCGGCGCCGCTGTACGCTGGTTCGAGCAGTTCGACCTCGCTGACGTTCAGGCCCATGAATCAGCACTTTATGACCGCGCGATTGAGGGCATTTGTGGCGTGAATGGGATTACGGTTCATGGTACTGCGCCGGGCAAGGGCTCGGTTATGTCCTTCAGTCTGGAAGGCGCGCACCCGCATGATGTGGCGCAAATCCTTGACCGCTATGGCGTGGCTGTGCGCGCTGGACACCATTGCTGTCAGCCGCTCATGGGCCATCTCGGTGTGACCGCGACAGCACGGGCGAGTTTCGGCATCTATAACACAGAAGCTGAAGTCGACGGGTTCGTAGAGGCGCTTCATAAGGCGCGAAATATGCTTATATAGACATTATGGCCGATGATATGACTGTACACGACACGATTGACATTTCCGAGGCAGCGCCTGCGGAGAAGCTGTCTGCGATCCCGCAGGTGGAACTCGACCGTATTACGGATGACCTGATCGAAGCCTTTAAAACTGTTTTTGATCCAGAGATTCCGACCGATATTTATGAGTTGGGCCTGATCTATAATGTCGAGATCGATGATAATCGAAAGGTTGATATTGAGATGACGCTGACGGCGCCGGGTTGCCCCGTGGCGGGCGATATGCCGGGCTGGGTTGAGACGGCTGCGCGCACCGTTGAGGGTGTCGGTGAGGTGGAGGTTCGCCTGACCTTTGATCCGCCGTGGGATCCGAGCCGCATGTCCGACGAAGCGCGCCTTGCGCTGAATATGCTTTAGTGGAGAAAAGCTGTAGAGCTTAGACGATTATGCCCAGACGACCCCGACCAAAACTTGTTTCACTGACGGATGCCGCTGCAGAACGTGTGGCTGAAATCATGTCTGAAAACGGGGCAGGTTTTTTGCGGGTCGGCGTCAAGAATGGCGGATGCGCCGGCATGGAATACGTCATGAATTATGTCGAAGCGCCGGAACCACTGGATGAAATTGTTGAGGATCGTGGCGTGAAGATCGTGGTCGATTCAAAGGCCGTTTTATTCCTTTTGGGGTCGACGGTGGATTATGAAACGACGCTCCTACATGAGCGCTTTACCTTCACAAATCCTAACCAGACAGATGCCTGTGGCTGCGGCGAGAGCGTTACAATCGTTCCCGCCGCTGCTGAGTAAGGATTAAGACCGGCAAGTCTTTGCGAAAGCTTTGAAGCTGTCATCAACCGGTGGCAGGGCGAGTGACACAAAATCTTTGCCTTCGACTTTCACATTGAACGCCTCTTCGCGAATAACTGAATTGAAGATTTTGGCGCCAACGCTGTGTGTGCCTGAGACAATTGTCTTGATGGCTGGCAAGGATGTCCAAGTCTCTTCGCTTTCGCGTTCTGGCATCTCGATCTTCACATCGACCGCGCGACGGTAAGGGGCCTGTTTTTCAAGTGTGCCAGCGAAGTCTTCTGTGACTTGGCTTAGTATTGCGGTTAGTTGACCTTCGGCATTGCAAGTCAGCACTGCGCTGCCTGATTCAGTTTCAGAGTAGACCGCGCGAGGCGCGTCTGCGTCCTGACCTGGAATTGGGGCCCAGCTTGCAGCGTTCGCTGCGACTGCGGAAAGGGGGAGGAGGCTAGCTGCGATAATTGTTTTTAGCATGGTTATTGTCCTTCTGTGCAAGTACGCAATCTCCGCTGCGTATTGAAAAACAATATCACATTATCGAAAAACGGCAAGAAAAATTTTATGAAAAACGATAAATCGCCTATTCTCAAGAGCTTAGAGCGTTCCCTATGGGCGTTGCAAATAAGGTAAGTCTTTAGTTCGCGAGAGCAGGGCAATCTCTATAGAACGCTTTGAAATCATCGTTCATTTTCGGCAGCGCGCGATTGATATACGTGTCTCCAAACACACGAAGACTGACCGTATCCCCTTTAATAACGCCATTTAAGAGCCGCCGAGCGGCCTCGTTCTGGACAGGAGCCAAAATCATATTTGCTGGGTTCATCTTCCAGCGATAATTCTTTTTCCGGTCCCCGACGCTGAGTCGTCCACTGACAAACTGCCACCGCAGGTTCTTTTTGAACTCGTCCTTTGACGTATCTAGGTTCACGGCGGCATCAAATATGCTTTCGCCGATCGCGTTGCTGGCGGTTAGACAGTTGAAGAAGACGGCTGTTCCGTCATCGAAGCGTGCTTCTACGCGGGTGCGGGCATAGCTGACGTCGGCTGCATCGCCAGCATCGAATCCATCAAATGTTCCGAGGCTTGTTGATAACACCCATTCGTTGAGGGGTTGCTCTGATACAGCGAAGTCGTTTCCTTCAATCTTATTTTCGGATTCAGCTAGCGCTGTGCTTCTTAGCGAGAGCGCCAAAAGTACTGTTGAGGCAAATAGCTTAAATGTAATCGATTTCATTGGGCGTCCCTCGTTTGTGAATATCTTCTTTGGCTAATTATATCTAACTTATCACGCGAATTAAGGGACAAAATCTATGTCATGACATTCCTATCCAACAGGCGCGCTTTTGAAGTCATCGATCTATTATTTTCCCCGCAGTGAGTACTATCCCGAGATACTAGCGGGCCGAAAATACCGGGCATGCTTTATAGAAAGTGGCAAAGTCAGCGTTTGGTTGAGGGAGTTCTAAACCGAGATGGTCACCACCCAACGCGTTTAAAGAAACTCTCTCTCCCTTAATCGCTGCGTTGAGGAGTCTCCGCGAGGCTTGGTCTTGGACAGGTGAGACGATCATGTTGGATGGACTCCATTTCCAGCGATACACTTTCGTGCGGTCTCCGACGGTCAGGCGACCACTTATGTATTTCCAAGGAAAGTTACCGTTCGAATTTTTTGGTGTAGCGTCGAGAATTATTGCTGCGTCGAAGTCATTTACAGGATCACTTGCTTGAGCCGTGATGCAATTGAAAAAGACGGCCTCTCCAGATGCAAGCCGAACCTCAACTCTATCGCGTCTGTATATTGAAATTGCAGGGCCTTGGGCGGGACCCTCGTCCACACCGTCAAAACGGTAGAATCCAGACGTGTAAATCCACTGATTTAGTACTGCTTCCTCTGATACGTTTGTCTGCTCTTTGAATTCAGTTTCGGCATGTGTGAACGTGATAAACTGAAATGCGGAAAGAACCGCCAAAACAAAAATGACCCTAAACCCTAACAAAACTGTCCCCTCATCAAAAATCACAATTCTGCTTAGTTCAGATATATACGATCGACAATAATTTGAGCGCTTATTAGCAAGTGCAGAGGTAACCTTATCGCTTTGTTAGTCGTCTGTTATTCCCTCACTTCATGTGAGGGTATCCATGTCTGTACAAAATCAAATTCGCCGCAAAACGGTTCGCGACATTGCAAAGGCTAAAGGTGGTGAGCCGTTAGTCTGCCTGACGGCCTATGACGCGGCGATGGCGGGTATTCTCGATCCGCATTGTGATGTTTTGCTTGTCGGCGACAGCGTTGGCATGGTCGTGCACGGAATGGAGTCCACAGTCGGTGTCACACTCGATATGATGATCCTACATGGCAAAGCCGTTATGCGCGGGTCCAAGGCGGCATTTGTTGTCGTGGATATGCCGTTTGGATCATATGAGACAAATTCGGATCAGGCGTTTCTCAACGCTGCGCGCATTCTGCAAGAGACCGGCTGTCAGGCGGTGAAGATCGAGAGCGGCGCCTATGCCGCGACTCAGATCGCCCACATGACGGAGCGGGGCATTCCGGTCATGGGGCATGTCGGGCTTCGGCCACAAGCCATCAATGTTGATGGTGGTTTCCGCGCGAAAGGGCGCTCCACAAATGAGTGGTCACGGGTTCTGGACGAGGCGTCGGCTGCCGATGAGGCAGGCGCGTTTGCAATCGTTGTGGAAGGTGTTGCCCCCGATCTGGCGGATGAGATTACCAAAGCTGTCTCCTGTCCGACGATTGGCATTGGGGCCTCTGCGGGCTGTGATGGGCAGATTCTCGTGACCGACGATCTGCTTGGCGTGTTCGATTGGGCCCCGCGCTTTGTGAAAAAATTTGCTGATCTGCGCAGCATTATCGGCGATGCAGCCGCTGCTTATGCCAATGATGTCCGGGCGCGAGACTTCCCGAGCGAGGCACAAACTTACAAACTCAGCAAACCAAGCGAATAGAGGCATACAGTGATTGCCCCTCTGAGGCGCGACCGCTAGAGTGCGCGAAATCAAGAGTATAGGAGTCGCCGACCTTGGCTGACATTTTCGATGAAGTAGAAGAAGGCCTCCAGCAGGATCGAATGACCGTGCTGTGGCGCAAGTATGGATGGGCCGCCTGGCTAACGGGCGCGCTTATCATCGGCGGCGTCGCACTAAACGAGTATCTGACTTATCAAAAAGGCCAGTCGATCACAGCCAATACGACTCAGTTTGAAGCCGGGCTCGATCAACTGGTCAGCCAGGATTATGAGGCCGCAGCACAAACGATGACAGGGCTTGTCGAAGCGGACGCAGAGATTTCTCCGGCGGCTTCGCAATATCTGGCGCAGGTGCGTCTGGAGGGCAATGGCGATGCTGACGCAGCGCGAGAGGTTCTTTTGAACTCGATCGAAGGCGCCCCTGACACAGCGGTTGACAAACTTGCGCTCATAAAGGCTGCTTATCTACAGGCTGATGATATGACGCGTGAAGAGTTGCAGGGCTTTCTTGGGACGCTACCGGATGAGTCATCTGCCTTTGGGGCGCTGGCGCTGGAACTGATCGCAGCCAAAGCAATGCAGGAAGGCGACTTCGCCTTTGCGCGATCTGAATTCAATTTGATCCGTGTTTCAGCAAATGTGCCGCCCGGCGTTGCCCGACGCGCCAATCAAGCGCTCGCCGCTATGCCGGTTATACCTACACCGTCTGATGATCCTGTAGAGACACAACCAACAGAAGAGCAGGACACCTCTGCGCCCGAGGAGACCGAGGAATGAGTCGTATATTGAGACAGACAGGTGCGCTGAGTGCCGCTGCCGTTTTTTTGCTTTCGGGCTGTTCAATCTTTGATCGTGGGGGCGGTGACGAAGCGTCTGAAGCGGAGAAAGAGGGCCGCATCGCCATGGTGATTGGCGATCAGGAGCTGACGGCTGACCCCGAATTGGCAACTATTCCGATTACACTTCCAGAGGCCCGCACGGTTGAAGCGTGGCCGCAAGCCGGGCGGATATCGACGAAGATCACAGGTCATTTGGACGTCGCTAAAAGCCTTCGCACCGCTTGGAGTGTCGATGCGGGACGCGGATCTGATCGGCGTGCGGCGCTTACGACTGCTCCGGTGGCGAATTCGGATACGATCTTTGTCATCGACTCGGCACAGACGGTTCGAGCCTTTGATGTCGAAACCGGTGGGCGGCGTTGGGTGACAGACTTGGACTCCGGCAATCGCCGGGACAGCCTGGCCAATGGGTCAGGTTTGGCCGTCGATGGAAATAGACTGATCGTTGCGAGCGGATTTGGTTTCGTCGCTGCTCTGGATATTTCTAATGGGGCCGAGATTTGGCGCACACAAACCGAAGCGCCGATGATCGGGTCGCCCGCACTGCTTGATGGACGCATTTTTGTGGCGTCGAATAATAATGAGACGATTGCGCTAGATGCTGCGACGGGTGAAATTCTCTGGTCGGATCAGGCGATTGCGGAGTCCGCACGTGTACTCGGGTCGCCGAGCCCGGCTGCGGCCGATGACATTGTGATTGCGCCTTATTCATCCGGAGAAGTGATTGCTTACCTCGCGCCGAATGGACGTCGTCTTTGGAGTGAGGCCCTTGCCGCACCGGGGCAGTTTACGCCGATTTCGTCTATCAACGATATCGGCGCGCGTCCGGTTGTCGGCGGCGGGCTTGTCTTCGCGAGTAGCCAGTCCGGAATTATGGCCGCGATTGAGGGACGCAGTGGCCAATTCGTCTGGCAGCAACCGATTGGCTCAACGCAAGCGCCCGTCCTCGCCGGTGAATACCTGTTTACTGTGAGCACAGATGCCCAAGTCGTGGCTGTTCGTGCGCCGACGGGCCAAGTCTTCTGGGTTAGTCAGTTGGAGCAGTACCGCAAGCCAAAGGACAAGAAGGGCCGCATTACCTATGCTGGACCGGTCTTAGCGTCTGGACGTCTGCTCGTTGCGTCATCGAATGGTGAGCTGATTGCGATCAATCCTGAGACTGGTACGGAACTGGAGCGGGTAAAATTGCGCGACCCTGTCTTTATCGAACCGATCGCCATCGGGGATAAGCTCATTGTCCTAACCGATGATGCACGCCTGATCGCAATCGAATAACGTTAGTGCAGGGCCGAATAGAGCCTAGAGAGATACTTGGCCCATGCCGTTGAAAATCGCCATTGTTGGACGCCCGAATGTCGGCAAGTCGACCTTGTTCAATCGGCTCGTGGGCAAGCAGATTGCGCTTGTCGATGATCAGCCCGGCGTGACGCGCGACCGCAAGGAAGCCGATGGGCGACTGGCGGATTTACCGCTCAAACTGATCGATACAGCGGGCTTTGAAGATGTGCATGACGACTCGCTGGAATCGCGTATGCGGGTTCAGACGGAGATCGCGATCCGCGAGGCCGAGCTGGCCCTCTTCCTGATTGATGCACGCGTTGGTGTGACGTCTATGGACGAGCGGTTTGCGCAGATTTTGAGGAAAGCAAACCTACCGATTGTCCTAGCTGCCAACAAAGCTGAAGGTTCCGCCGGAGATGTCGGTATAGGTGAAGCCTGGGGGCTCGGACTTGGAGAGCCGGTTGGACTGTCCGGCGCACACGGCGAGGGACTGGCCGAGCTTTATGCCGCTATTCGTGAGGCGCTTGGAGACGAAGCTTTCCTGAAAGCGCTTGAAGAAGACGCAGAAGAAGACAGTGACAGCTTCAATGAGGGGCTGCTCGACCGGCTTGAAGGATTGGACATTGATGATCCGCGTTTGAGTGATGAGCAGCTGACCGCCGCGCTTGAGAAAGCGGGTGTGGATGAAGAGGACGAGGCCGCCGAGATCGAGGCGGCCAAAGACGTTGCGAAACAAAAGCCTATTCGATTGGCCATCGTTGGGCGTCCCAATGCCGGTAAGTCGACCCTGATCAATCAAATCCTCGGCGAGGATCGGATGCTGACCGGTCCGGAGGCGGGCATTACACGCGACTCCGTGACGCTCAGCTGGGAGTGGGAGGGGCGCGAGGTTCGCCTCGTCGATACAGCGGGCCTGCGCAAAAAGGCCAAGGTCAATGAACGGCTGGAGAAAATGTCGACCGGGGAAACGGTCCGGTCTCTAAAGTATGCGGATGTGGTTGCTCTGGTCATGGAACCAGAGGATGCGTTCGAGAAACAGGATTTGCAGATTGCAGACCTGGCCCTTCGCGAAGGCCGCGCGGTCGTGTTTGTCGTGTCGAAATGGGACCTGATCACCAATCACGGCATGGCGATGAAAGAGCTGGAGCGTCGTCTGAAAGAGCATTTGCCGCAAGCCAAAGGCGCACCACTGGTGACGCTGTCCGGTCTGACGGGGAAGCGCATGGACCGCTTGATGCCTGCCGTCGCAAAGACCTATGATGACTGGTGTGCGCGCGTGAAGACGGGCGATTTGAACCGTTGGCTGCGCTATATGATTGAGCGAAATCCACCACCAAGCGTTCAGGGTAAGCGGATCAAACCGCGCTATATGGCGCAAATCAAAGCGCGGCCGCCGACCTTTGTTTTGATGGCATCGCGTGGCAAGCAGATGCCTGAGACGTATAAGCGCTATCTGGTGAATGGATTGCGGGAAGCCTTCGATCTGGCGGGTGTGCCGATCCGCTTGATTATCCGCCAAGGCGCAAACCCGTATGCTGATAAAGCGCGGCGAAAACGCTAAGTTTCTCCTGACTTGAATTTCGCGCAGCCGGGCTTGGCTTCTCGCGGGTGCGGAAGGTTGGTGAGTGCTGGATTTTCCCCCTCCGCCCTTCGGGCACCTCCCCCGCAAGCGAGGGAGGAAATCCTGCTTCGGATTAGATTAGGCTCTGAACTTTCCTCCCCCGTTCACGGGGGAGGTGCCCGAAGGGCGGAGGGGGCTAGTGCCGCTACGAACTATCTTCAATCGCGGGCGCAGGCGTGAAGTCTTTGCCCCAGCTGATGTAGAGGATGCGTTCGCCGCATTCCATGAAGCGGGGCGTCCAATAGCGGATGGCGTTCAGGTGCGCCTCGCCGCTTGTGTCGTGCATCGGGGTCCAATGATCGAGATAGCTTTGCCGCTGTTGGTAGAGCCAGACGTTGAGGTCTGATCTGTCGGGCGCGAGATAGATGTGGACGTTGCCGTCTGAGGTGATCTGATAAAACCCGTCTTGGCCGGTTCTGCGCACATGCGCGCGCAGGCGGATGAGTTGCCACCAGATGTAGGGCCAGAGCCAGACGGGCACGTGGGCCCAGTCGCGGAGGTTGATGTGGATTTGCATATTGGGGAGGAGTATACGGGCGCTCTCAGAGGGGGTGGATAGATTTTGCTGATTTTGTTCCCCACTCACGTCCGGCGACCCCAGCCTTGAGCTGGGGTCCAGCTCTGAACCTGTCGTCTTTGTTGGGATGTTCAGAGATGGATCCCTGCCTTCGCAGGGATTGGCGGGGGTTGGGGTTTGGGGTCAAATTTGGGGGATAGAGGGCGGTTTTCGACTATTTCTGCGTTCATTCGAAACGTTGTCAGATGCGCTGAAAGACCCTAACTCGCCATCATGACACGCTCGCTTAAAATCCTCGTTGCGCAACTCAATCCTGTCGTCGGCGACATCCAAGGCAATTTACAGCTCGCACGCGAAGCCCATGCTGAAGCGAAGGCGAAGGGCACTGATCTCGTTGTTCTCTCTGAGCTTTTCATTCTAGGCTATCCGGCGGAAGACTTGGTTCTGAAACCCAGTGCGGTTGAGAACTCGATGGCTGCGATATCTGCGCTGGCAGTAGAGACGCAAGACGCACCGGCGATCCTGATCGGTAGCCCATGGAGTGAAGGCAACAAGCTTTACAATTCTGCTGTATTGCTTCGCGACGGGAAAATCGAAGCGCGCTATGACAAGCGTGAATTGCCAAATTATGGCGTGTTTGATGAGAAACGAATTTTCGATGCCGGGACTGAGCCCCATGTCACGCATGACTTTAATGGCGTGAAGGTCGGTATCGCGATCTGCGAAGATATCTGGTTTGATCGTGTTCCGTCGGCCTTGCATCGGGCGGGCGCTGAAATGCTGATCGCGCCGAACGCTTCGCCCTGGCGTCGCACAATCCAGACTGAGCGGCACACAACGTTCAGCATGTGGGCGAAGACGGGCATTCCATACCTGTTCGTCAATCAGGTCGGTGGGCAAGATGAACTGGTCTTTGATGGCGCGTCTTATGCTGTCGATCATGACGGCACGGAACATCAACTGCTCGGCGATTTTGTAACTGGCACAACGGTCGTCACGTATGACGGCGATGCACACTCCTTTGTACCCGAGGAACCATCTGCCACGTTAACTGTCGATCTCGAAGCGGAGTATCGTGCAGCGGTTCTGGCGCTGGGTGATTATGTGAACAAGAACCGCTTCCCGGGCGTGGTGCTCGGTATGTCCGGCGGAATTGATAGCGCACTGACAGCCGCGATTGCGGTCGATGCGCTTGGGCCGGATCGGGTCTGGTGTGTAATGCTGCCGAGCAAGTATACGAGTTCTGACAGCCTTGAAGACGCGATGGCTTGTACCCGAGCGCTCGGCGCGAAATATGACACAATCAATATTGCGCCGGGGGTCGGGGCGTTGGATGAAATGTTGAGCGCGCAATTTGCAGAGCGCGACGCCGATACGACGGAAGAGAATATGCAGTCACGCCTGCGTGCTGTGACGCTGATGGCGCTGTCGAACAAGTTTGGGCACATGGTCGTCACGACCGGGAATAAAAGCGAGATGGCGGTCGGTTATGCCACGCTCTACGGCGATATGTGTGGCGGGTATAATGCGCTGAAGGACTTCTATAAAACTGAAGTGTTTGAGCTAGCGCGCTGGCGCAACACGACTGTACCGAAAGGGGCGCTTGGGCCGAGCGGCGAAGTCATCCCAGAGCGGATTATCACGAAGCCACCGAGCGCTGAGCTGCGTGAAGATCAGCGCGATGATGACTCGCTTCCGGCTTATGAGGTGTTGGATGATATCCTACGTGGGCTGGTCGATGAGGAAGCCGACGTTGATGAGCTGCTGGCGAAGGGCCACGATGAAGCTGTTGTGCGCCGCATCGAACATTTGCTTTACATCGCAGAATATAAACGTCGCCAAGCCCCGCCGGGCGTCAAAGTCGGCGGCAAGAATTTTGGTCGCGATCGTCGCTACCCGATCACGAACAGGTTCCGGGATGATTGAAATCCGGTTTAGCTTCGCTGAAATTTCTGATCCAGTGGACCAAGAATAGGATTTCAATGCCCCGGCAGGGGCTAGTAAAACAGCCTGACTCTGTGCATCTTCCCCTCGAATATTGGGAGAGAGAGATGCGCTTTAATTTAATCGGATATGCTGCCTTGGTCCTGCTCGTTGCTTGCTCGCAAGAAACCACGACACCGCAGGCATCTGTGGACGTTTCCAGTGAGGCCGAACCTGCGCTGGAAGAGGGCCTCGTCGATGGACCGGGCGCTTCCAAGGTCACTCTCGTGCGCGGTGAACCGTTTCGTGGCGTCTATCCTTTGATCGAATGCGTGGATGAAGATTGCATTATCATGATGGCATCGGATGCGCGTGGGAATGCCGCACGGGGGCCTGATCTCACGTTCAAGCCCGATCTCGACACGGCGTTTGCGGGCTTTGAACGGATGGATCTGTCAACTGTCTCACCGGCCTATTCTGAGTATGATACGGCTTGGCGAATTGGCGAAGACCCTGCCGCGACCGACATTTATCTGCAGGTCATTCATGACAGTGAGTCTTGGGATCAGGCCCCGGCATTTCTGGTCACTCAAGTGGCTGGATTCGACCATGTGTCGACGACTTACAGTGTCCTCAACTATCCCAACGACAAGGACAATTTTCGGGAACTTTTCAAGCTCGAACCACGCATCGGGCCACAGCCTCGGGTTAGCGTTGGGAAGAATGGCGCGATTACCGTCGAAGAGTTTGGTCCCGACTATGGTGAGCCGATTTCTTCTGTCACCCGCTATTGGGCCGGCAATGAGCACGGTGAATATCTCGCAACCCGTGAAGAAATGGCCGCAGACTTTGGGGAGACGCTGGAAGAAATTGATGCCATGCTCGCCGCTGAGGAGTAGAGGCGCTTAAGAAGCCGCTCTTTGATGGAGGAAACTCATATGCAAACACTCGCATTTATTGGCCTAGGAAACATGGGCTCAGGCATGGCGGCCAATCAGGCGAAGGCCGGGCGCTCTGTTCGCGCTTATGATCTGTCGGCTGAAGCCTTGGTGCGCGCGACCGATGCCGGGTGTACGGCGTGCGGGTCTGCTGCAGAGGCCGTTAAGGGAGCGGACGCGATCATAACAATGCTGCCTGCGGGCAAGCATGTACGCGGAGTCTATGAGGTTGATATTCTGCCGAACGCCAAGGATGGCGCACTACTGGTTGATTGCTCAACAATTGATGTCGAGAGTGCGCGCGCGGTGGCGGCGATGGCGAATGAATCAGGGAAGGGCTTTCACGCGGCCGATGCGCCTGTGTCTGGTGGGACCGCGGCGGCTGATTCCGGGACGCTCGCCTTAATGGTCGGATGCGATGAAGCGGACTTCAGCGATGTTGAGGCCGTGCTCGAGCCGATGAGCCGCGTGACGATCTATGCTGGTACAAGTGGCGCAGGCCAGGCGGCGAAGATTTGCAACAATATGCTCTTGGCTGTGTCCATGATTGGGACATGCGAAGCGTTTGCTCTGGCAGATCGGTTGGGTCTGAATGCACAAAAGTTCTATGATATTTCGAGCCAGTCGTCCGGGCAGAGCTGGTCCATGACGAGCTATTGTCCGGTCGAAGGCGTCGGCCCGAGCTCGCCTGCAGATCGCAATTTTGAGGGCGGATTTGCCACGGATATGATGCTGAAGGACCTGCGTCTGGCCAAGGAAGCGGCCATGTCCAGCGGGAGTGTGGCGCCTTTGGGCGGGCAGGCGGAGGCGCTCTATGCGGCGCTGTCTGAGATGGGGCTGGGCGGCAAAGACTTTTCCAGCATCATAGAAATGTTGAAGCGCGGCACGGTTCAATAAAAAAGAAGCCCGGCACTGGGCCGGGCTAAGGAAAACTTGCTTTGGAGAGATGGAATGTCCACTCGCCTTATCTGAAGCAAGGTGCGTGCCAGTTTCTCCTATTAAGCGAGCCTCAATTTAGGACGCCTCCGCCTTTTGATCCTCAACCCAATCCTTGATCCGCGTTTCCATGGCATCGAGCGGCATGGCGCCCGCGCCGAGAAGGTGGTCGTGGAAGGTGCGGATGTCGAACGCGTCGCCGAGCTGTTCTTCGGCAAAGGCGCGCAGTTCGAGAATTTTCAGCTCGCCGACTTTGTAAGCCGTCGCTTGTCCCGGCCAGCCGATATAACGCGTCACCTCAGTCTGAATGTTAAGCGGCGCAAGGGCGGTGTTGTCCTTGAAGCAGGTCTCGGCCTCTTCGCGTGACCAGCCATACCAGTGCAGGCCAGTATCGGCCACGAGACGACACGCACGCCACATCTCATAAGAGAGTTGGCCGAAGCGTTCATATGGCGTGCGATAGAAGCCGCCTTCACCGGCCAGCTTTTCGGCGTAGAGGCCCCAACCTTCGCCGAAGGCCGTTGCATAATAGGTCCGCCGGAATTCCGGGACGTCTTCGAGTTCTTGAGCGATGGCGATTTGATGGTGGTGCCCTGGGACGGCCTCATGCGCGGACAGAGCCGGTAACTCGTAGAGCGGACGCTGGTTGAGGCGATAGGTGTTCACCCAGTACGTCCCGGCGCGCCCTTCGTCCAAGTCGCCACTGGAATAACGGCCTGTCGTGTAGCCCGGCGCGATGGCGGGTGGGACTGCCTGTACGGCATAAGGAAGGCGTGGGAGGCGCGCGAACCAAGATGGCATCAGGCCATCCAGGCGCTTGCTCATCTCAGAGGCTTCGGCGATCAGCTCTTCTGGCGTTTGCGCATAGAATTGCGGGTCTGTGCGCAGGAAATCAGTGAAGTCTGCGAAGCCGCCCTCAAACTCAAGCTCTTCAATAATAGCTTCCATCTCCGCGCGAATGCGGGCGACCTCGCTGAGGCCAAGCTCGTGCACATCTTCAGGTGTCAGGCCTGAGCCTGCTGTGTGATATGTTACAGCCGCGCCATAGGCGGCTTGTCCGCCCTCGAGTGTCGCAAGTCCCGGCCCGGAACGGGCCGCTGGGGCGTATTCGCTTTCAAGGAAATCCAGTGTCTTTTTATAAGCCGCGACGGCGTCCATCACGGCGGTCTTGCCATCGGCTTTCAGCGCTTCGATTTCGCTCTCAGAGAGTGACCCGGCGCTGAGCGATCGGAAGGGCATGAAGAGCGTGCTGTCTTCCGCATCTGTCACGACTTGCTCACGGATTTGATCCATCGCCGTGTTCAACGGGTCTGAGTGGGCGGTCCAGTCTGTGGCAATACCGCGGCGCATATTGTCGATGTTCTCGTCAAAGAAACGCGGCACATCGCGTAGGCGTGCCGTCCACGCTTCAGCGTCCTCGAGGGTCAGCAGGCGCGTCCGACCTGCGGTGAAGTGCGGTGTCGCGAAGAAGCCCCAATCGCCGACAATTGGAATGCGTGCCGTATCGAAGCGGTAGGCGTCGATATCGCTACTGAGCAGGTGGCGCAGAATAGCGATTTCAGGGCCCGTCCCGAGATCGTCTTCGGGGAGCGCATCAATGCGGCCGAGAAGGTCAGACGCTGTTTCTGCGCGCTGTGCGATATAGTTCGGCGTCACCGTCGACCAGCGGTCGGGCTTGCGATCCTCGTGGCGCGCAAGCGCATCGGGACTGCCTTCACGGGCGAAGACGTCATAGTCTGCGATTATAGCGGAGAGACTGTCAGTCACCTCGGACTGGCTCTGTGCTGACAGGGGCAGAGACAGGACAGGCAGAGTGGCGGTCAAAACCGCCGATAGACAAACCGCGCGAAAAGTGGATCGCATAAGGAACCTTTGAGTGGCTATTGATGCTGTATTTTGGTTAATGCGCTCCGTGTCATGCGGCAAGCGTTGAACGGTAGGCGAGCGCTGGCGCGTTTCACAAAAGCTTCACCTGCGTTTCTCGCGAGCTGAGGTTAAGAGCGCATGGAATGGGCGAGGTAATTGGGAGATCCGTTATGAAATGGTTGGTGTCTTTTTTTGTACTTTTCGCAGCATTCGGTTTGTTCGCCTGTGAGCGAACGCCGCCAACTGACCCGACGAGGGTTTTTCCGGATGCGCCTGAGCCGACGCCATTTACGCGCGCCTATTCCATGACAGAAGCGCCGGATGGCGTTCGCTTCTATGTACAGGAAGACGGTGATCAAACGCTTCTCTATTCCGTCAAACGCAAGGGAGCGGGTTGGGCGAAGCCGGTTCTGGTGGGCTTACCGCATCGCGGCATGATTACGGGTCCGCATTTTAGCCGTTTTGACGGGACATTCTATTTCTCGACTAATGCAGCCTTTCCGGGGCGGGACGGCAATAATGACCTGAATATCTGGCGGACCGATTATCTGGGCGACGGGCAATTTGGGACGGCCGAACCCCTGCCAATGCCTGAGATCAATACGGGCGCAAATGAAACCGATACGGCCACAACCGAAGACGGGCTTGTTGTCTTCGTGACCAATCATTCGCGTGCCGGCGGCGGAGGATACGATTTGATGCAGGCCCGACTGAGTGATGAGGGTGTATGGAGGAGAGAGAGGATGCCGGACGGGATCAATCACTTTTTGACCGACGATCACATTGCGATGGACCCCCAAGGGCGCTGGCTGATTTTCTATTCTCATCGGGAGCCGAAGGCAGGAAATGTCGATCTTTGGATCTCGCAAAGGTTGGAGGGTGGTGACTGGACCGTGCCCGAGAATCTCGGGCCGTTCGTTAATACGACGGCGATTGAGTTCGGGGCGGGACTGTCATGGGACGCAGAGACGTTTTTCTTCTCCCGCGACGGTATGCTTTTTGAGGTTTCAACAGACAGTTTGCTTTCTGCCGACCGGACCTTTCCTGAGTGATTGAAAAGACTGAACTGTTCTGAAATCCCATACTCCGTATGGGGACTAAAAACCGTCAATATGCCTGCATTTATTGGCGATTCTGGTCGCTGGTTCTGTCACATTTGCTTCGCAAAAGTGTTCAAAAAGGGTCGCATGTCGCTGCTACGCGCCGCCCAAGAGCAGGGTGGTTTCGCGAAAGTGATTCTTTTCTGTTTGGACAGTGAATAGGCGATCTTACTCCGAGAGGCTGACCGGCATGAAGACGACCAAGGCTTTGAGACTAGCGGTATTAGCGGGAACGGCCGTGCTGGCACTTGCGGCATGTTCTGACACAAGCATTTCATCGCCGGGTACCCCGACGACGCCGGTATCGCCTCCGCCACCTCCTCCGCCACCCCCGCCACCCCCGCCAACAACGTCGACGATTGATCTTGTTCCAACGGCGGGCTGTCCGACTGGCACGACTGAGACAACGTATGCTGCTGTGGCCGCTGACGGGTTTTCTGACGTCGATGTCTGCGCGATGACTGGAACGATCACTGCCGATATCTCAATCCCAGCGAACACAACGATCGCGCTTGATGGCCCTGTCTTTATTGGTCAGGACACTGGTGGTGGGGCTGGAACAGCCGTTACCTTGACCATTGCAGAAGGGGTCCGTTTCTTCGGTGCGTCTGAAGCCGGGACATCTACTTCCACAGACGATTACCTCGTGATTTCGCGAGGATCGAAAATCGAAGCGATCGGCACACAAGCCTCGCCGATCCGATTCACTGCCCGTGCTGCGATCAATGACGAAGAAACAGGGTCTTCAATCATTGATGCCACCACGGATGCGCAATGGGGCGGTCTGGTCATCAACGGCTTTGCCCCGATCAACGCGTGTCAGGATGGCACTGCGACAGGCGGCACAGCAGGCTGTGAGAAGCAGGGCGAAGGCTCATCCGGTCTCTTCGGCGGTGCGGATGCGAATGATGACTCAGGCGAGCTGCGTTATGTCATCGTCGAATATGCGGGCGCGCGTCTGACGAACACTGACGAATTGAACGGTATTGCCTTCCAAGGTGTCGGTAACGGAACCGTTGTCGAATATGTGCAGGTTCACAACAATCTCGACGATGGCATCGAATGGTTTGGCGGAACTGTGAATGTCAAATTTGCCGCCGTTACCGGTGCAGGCGACGACAGCCTCGACTGGACCGATGGTTGGACCGGGCGACTGCAGTTCGCCGCCGTCAATTCAGATCGCCCAAGATCAGGTGACCCGCGCGGGATTGAGGGTGATAACCTGTCATCCGATCCTGCTAAGGTCCCTGTTTCTACGCCGAAGATCGCAAACTTCACACTGGTTGGGTCGAGCGGTAATGATCAGGGTATGCTGGTTCGCCGTGGCTCTGCAGGTGTCTTCGTCAACGGCATTGTAACGGGCTTTACGCCGGGTTTCGACGTGGATACGCAAGAGACGTTCAACAATATCACGTCCGGCGATCTCGTCTTTGAATCGATCGCGCTCGATAACGGTCAGAATTTCGCCAGCGACAGCGACGGCGTTCCGAGCTTTGCGGCAAGCGATAATGTTCGTGGGTACTCAAACTCCTTGAGCGATGGGTTCTTCCCCGGCACAGCAGAGGACAGTTTCCCGACTTCAATGACCTTGGCCAGCGACAGTTTCTTCGATGCTGCTGACTATGTCGGTGCATTCTCTTCGACAGAAACGCCGACCAATAGCTGGGCGAACTTCACACTGGCCGGAACTCTGTTTGATGCGCAGATTGTAGAAGCTGAGTGTCCCACCGGGACGACACAGAATGGAACTCTGGATGGCAAGAAGCTCTGCCAGATTTCGTCTGCGAATCCGATCACAAACGATCTGACACTCTCAGATGGCGGACAATTGATCTATGAATTGGTTGGACCCGTCTTTATTGGTCAGGATTTGGGGCCGGATCCTGCGAACCCACTGGCAAGCGGTGACGCAGCTGTTCTAACGATTGATCCGGGTGTCACGATTGTTGGTGAAGGGAATGACGACTATCTGGTGATCAGTCGAGGGTCACAAATTCTCTCAAATGGGACCGCGGCTGAGCCGGTGGTATTCACCGCCAAGAGCGCGGTTGATGGCTCGATCAGCCTCGATCAGGATACAAAAGGTCTTTGGGGCGGTGTTGTAATCAACGGACGTGCCCCGATCAATGCCTGCGAAGACGGGACAGCCGTCGGCGGAACCGTAGACTGTGAGAAGTCCGGCGAAGGCTCTTCGGGCCTGTTCGGCGGTGCGTCACCGGATGATGATAGCGGGCAACTTTACTATACGCGGGTTCAATATGCGGGTAGCCGCCTGACCAACACCGATGAGCTGAACGGGATTGCCTTCCAAGGCACGGGATCAGGCCTCGAAGTCGATTTTGTTCAAGTTTACAACAATCTCGACGACTGCTTTGAGTGGTTTGGTGGTGCAACCAATGCGACGCACTTGCTGGCCATCGGGTGCGGCGACGATAGCCTCGACTGGACCGACGGTTGGACCGGCTCAATCCAGTACGCGATTGTCTATGGCGGTGTTTCCTCTGCAACAGGCGGTATCTCAGGCGACCCGCGCGGGATTGAAGGCGATAGCCTGTCCTCAAATCCATCGGCGACGCCTGTGACAGACGCAAAAGTGTCTAATTTCACGATCATCTCAGGGGGTGATGCGAATGCGGACACGGGCGTTGTTCTGCGACGCGGTATGCAGGGCACCATCGCAAACGGAATTGTACTGGGCTGGCCGGATGCCGGGCTTGATGTCGATACGCCTGAGACGATCACAAACTTTAACAATGGGGATCTGGCGATCCAGTCAATCTTCCTCTCCGGCAATGGTGGAGACCTAGAGAGCGACGGCGAAGACCCGACTTTTACAGCTGCGAATAATCTCACCACTGGACAAGCGATTACGACGAGCGGCTTCACCTTCCGGACAGGACGTCCGGGTGTTGTACCAGGTGCGAATGAAAATGCTGTTCCTGTTTTCGATGTCACCGGTGAAGGCGCGCTACAAGCAACGACCTATGTCGGCGCGGTCGAAGATGCCGATGATACCTGGTTCCTTGGTTGGTCAGTCGACCAAGCTGGCAACCTTACTTCCAACTAGGGTCAGAAATGCTCTCCTCCCAACGCTTTTTGTCGATCATGCTGGCCGGCGTTTGCTCGGCCAGTATGACATCGCTCGCCTTCGCTCAGGAAACGCCGGATCCTGATACACCCGATGACGAAGCCCGTCAGCAGACCGTTGTCGTGCGCGGTCAGTTCATTCCAGATGAAGTTCGGAACACCTCTGAAGTTGCCGCACTCATTGATGATGAGGATTTCACCCTCGCAGGCGACAGTGATGCCGCTGCGGCGCTATCGCGCGTGGCCGGGATCGCGACGGCAGAAGATTCGTTTATCTATGTGCGGGGCCTGAATGAGCGCTACTCCAGTGCGACGCTAAACGGATCACCGCTCCCATCTCCGGCCCCGCTTCGCCGTGTTGCGCCGCTAGACTTGTTCCCAACCTCGGCGCTTGAGACGATTTTGATTCAGAAAACATTCTCACCGGAGCTGTCCGGCGAGTTTGGTGGCGGGCTTGTTGATCTGCGCACAAAAGCCATCCCCGAGGATCGCTTTCTGACCCTGTCAGTTGGGGCAGGCTATAATAGTGAGGCATCGCTCCATTCCGGTCTCCTCTATGATGGCGGTGATACTGATTGGCTTGGATTTGACGATGGTACTCGTGATCGCCCATCCCTCGCCAATGGGTTGGACAACACGTTCGGCACTGAATTGACCGATAATTCGTCGCTTCTCATATTGCAGGAAGGCGACGTTGGTCCCGATTTCAGTCTGGGGATGACGTTTGGTGAGCGGTTTGACGTCAACGACACACTTTCAGCGGGCGTCATCGGTGCCGTCGGCTATTCAAACTCGTGGACGACCCGTAATGGGGGCACGCGGGGACTGGCAGCCGCACAAAGTGACTCAAACGGAAACCCGGTCGGCCTGACAGAATTCTTCAGCCAGGAGCTGAACAGTACGCAAAATACGATTGAGTTGAACGGCCTGCTTGGGATCGGCTTCGACATTCTTGATAATCATGAGGTCAAACTGACAGGCTTAGTTTCGCGATCCACGGATAAAGAAGCCCGCATCGTGTCCGGTGAAAACGAAGAGGACGTCGTTGAGCGCCGTGATGCGCTGGAATGGTTTGAACGCCAGCTTTGGACGACACAGGTTCAAGGCACATCCTACTTTCCAGGTCTCAACAATCTGGAAGTGGAGTGGCGGGGCTCTTATTCGGAAGCTCTGCGCGATGCGCCCTACCAACTTTCAAACACCTATCGCCCGAATAATGTGACCGGCGTGTTTGAACTCGGAACAGCGGCAGCGGACAACCGGTTCCAGTTTAGCCGCGTCGATGATGACACGACTGATTTTGGCATAGGCCTGACACTGCCCCTGACATTTGGCGACGCGTCTACCTGTACCTTCATGTGCGAAGTCGAGCTGAAAGCCGGCTATGCCTACGTTGAGAATGATCGCTCGGCCACCTCCATTATCTACGATATTGACGGTGTGGGCGCACAAGGCGTCTCGGATCAGCGTGTCGACTTCATCTATGCGTTCATCTTCGGCACAGATCAGGGGCAAGTCGTTGAAATCGGCGGCGAGCAATTCCCACAATTCTATGTCGCCACGCTGGAAACCGATGCCGCATACATCGGCCTGGATATGCAGGTGACACCGTTCATCCGCGCAGCAATCGGTGGTCGCTATGAGGACGCTATTCAGGCTGTCGACACGCGGGAGATCGGCGCAGATCTGTCTACTAACTTTGTTGAGGGCGTCATTGAGGAGGAAGATTTTCTCCCAGCGGTGACCATCACTTGGAACCCGATTGATGATATTCAGGTCCGTGCGGGATATTCAGAGACGATTACGCGCCCGCAATTCCGTGAGCTTGCGCCAGCCGTCTTTGTGAACACCGAAACGGATGCCAACTTCTTCGGGAATCCATTCCTCCAGAATGCGGCGATCAAGAATTACGACTTGCGCGGGGAATACTATTTCTCACGCGATCAGTTTATCCGCGTCGGCCTGTTCTACAAAGACCTAGAAAACCCAATCGAGGAAATTCTGGTCCCGGCAGAGACCCTGCAGACGACGTTCATCAACGCCCCTGCCGCTGAGCTCTACGGTGTCGAGATCGAGTATGAGCAGACGCTGCCGCTTTATGACTGGTTTGAGTGGGGCTTTTTTGAGGATCGCGATATCAGCTTGCGAACCAATTATACCTGGTCGGACTCCGAGGTGAGTTCGGAAGGCGAAGAGGTTGCAATCAATATTGGAACCAATCTTAATCCTGTGCGCGGTACTGCCAATGCAGCCGGTCGGATTGAAGACGGGCGTCGCTTACAAGGTCAGTCCGAGCATTTGTTCAATCTACAGCTCGGCCTGACTGATTACAACGCCAATGCTGATTACAACCTGCTCGTGAATTTCGTGAGCGAGCGCATTCGCTCTGGCGAAATCCTAGCACGAAATCTTCCAGCGATTCTTGAAAAGCCGCCGCTCTCTGTCGACTTTGTCTACAATAAAGAATTTGTCGCTTGGGGCGGAGACTACGAAGTCTCACTCAATATCGAGAACATCTTCGGCGATGATTACGAAGCTTTTCAGGAAGTCGGTAGCGACCGTGTCGATGTCGATGTTTATGATTTGGGGACTGTCATAAGTGTTGGACTAAAGCGTAGCTTCTAAACGCTGAGCTTAATACGACATGGCCTCAACGAAAAAGGCGGGGTGATATAGACCACCCCGCCGAAGTATTTGATCCAGGAAGAGGGCGGAGAACCTGGATCGAATGAGCTGTCCGGTAAGATGATACTATCCACCTGCGACATGAATAGGTATAGGATCGATAAGTTAATAAAATAGAAAAATACTGATTTTCTATTTTTTATATAGTCACTTAAAGATGACCTTATCAGGTTTCGAAACAGGCGGGTTCGGTGCCGCGGGGGCGCTACATCCTTTCGATGACCCTAACCCTTTGAGATATGTGCGTCTATGGCTCCCTCTTTCATAAGCTTTCAGGACTTTCCGATCCCATGCGCGGGCACCACTGACACGCCTGACGATCCCTCGAAACGGAATCAGACCGCCCGCTTCTGACGCAACCGTATCAAGAAGGGCGCTGGAGGTCCCATCCGCTGCCTTTTGCCCAAGAGACCGATCATCGTCCGGCTTCGGTGTGTCAAAGTCGCGACCCAAAACCGCATCGAGTGCCATGACCCGCGCTGCGATGTCATCACATGGAATAAAAGTCGGGACATCATAAGGGTCTTTAATCGTCTGTAGGAGAGCTGGTATCTCTTCGCGTGTCAGATTCAAATCCCCGACGGGTGTCATGGCAGCATTTCCTAGGCCTCTACTCGTGCTTTCGAATGCCCGCTCAACGCTGTTTTGGTCCGAAACTGCTTCGGATTGATTGGTTGATGCGCAGGCACACAGGGTAAGCGCCATCACGGTAAAAAGAGGGAGTTTCTGGAACATACCACATGTCATTCTCTTACTCTTACAGCCCTGACTGCAAGTTCAAGTGAAATATGCGTTTGCGTCGCAGCCAGCGGCGTTGACCTGTCTGTAACAGCAGACTATGTGACCGTCTCGGATGCGCCCATAGCTCAGCTGGTAGAGCAACTGACTTTTAATCAGTAGGTCACAGGTTCGAACCCTGTTGGGCGTACCACTTTTTTAAGGACTTGGCGGTTTTGCCAAGCTTTTGCTGTCGGTGCACGGAAGCACGGGGGAATCACCATTATTTCCGTGACAAAATCGGCATGGCCTATAAATGCTGAAAATCAGCGATCTCGAAGACGCCGTTCGGCACGATTCGTTTGTGAGCTTCGTTGTAAGTCAGGCGCATAAGCAAGCCCTCGCGTTCTTCCACCCATTTCACTTTTCTGTAGACGCGGTGCTCGTTTCTTATTTTCGCAATGGTCAGCGTGTCGCCTAGGAACTGATCGCCTTTCACTTCGGCAAGAGCGATCCCGTCTTCTGTGGAGCGCCCAGCGACCCCTATGGCGAAGTCAGGAAAGAAGTGCCGACCATTTGGCAGGATTAAGCCGGGGCTCCAGCCGCGTGTTCCGCCTGCGCGATGGGGAAGGCGGGTCCACCAACGAACGACGCCGCTCGTATCGCGGTCCAGCATTTCCGCAACCCGTGTCTCAGGACCATTCAGACCGGATGGTATCATGCCATAGAGGTTCAAGTTCGCCGCCGGACGCTTGTCATAGTCCATCACGAAATCCGGCAAGCGTTCAGCATCACCAACCTGCACATGGCGGCCATAGGCTTCGGCCTGCGCGGCTTTCAGGGCATCAGGCTCGCGCATAGCAGCGAGATAGATCGCGCGCAGGATCGTCGCACGGTCCTGTCTTCCGAATCCTTTATCGAGGGCTTGCTCCTGTACAACGGCTTCAATCGCGCGCTTGAGCTGGCGGTCATCGAGATCGTCATTGAAGCGGAACGCAAGCTGGCCTTGTTTCATGATGAGAGAATCGTCGAGCTGGATTGAGACGCCATCTTCCATATTTTCCAAAGCCTCGGAGAACATGTCTTCGAAGGTCAGATTGGCTCTGGCTTCGCTTTGAAACAAGCGGTTCAGGATTTGCGACTTCTGCACAAAGATTTGTGCCATGTCCCGATTGAAGGCTTCGCTATTCAGCGTGTCGAGATGCGGCGGTAGTTCAGTCTTGAAGGCCAGTGGCACTTGGACATCGTGGCGGCGGTCATAACGGGCTGTCTTCAGAGGATGCGACCGCTGCTGCGTGCTCGGTGTTTCATGCGCGTTTGGGTCGAGCTGTTCTGGCAATTCGCCATTGAAGAGGTCTGTTGCTTCCCATGACTTCTGCGCCTCCGCTTGCACAATGGCGCGGTCTTGCAATTCGCTGGCATGATTGCGCACGGTTTCGGGTACGCGCTTTTCCGCAATCAGCACATCAAGGCGGCGCTGGCGGTCTTCGGCGCTCTTAGGTGGTTCGCTGACAATCGGGCGCGCCATATAAGGTGTACTGATGTCAGAAACGCGCAGAGGCTTTGCGCCGCCGCCAAGGTCCACAAGGTCCAGCCGGTCGCAAACGGTCTGGATACTCGATTGCACCGCTTGCAGCGTATCCGCCGCCGCCTGCAAGCCCGCCTGCGCGCCAAGATCGCCGAGGAAGACATAACCGCGATCCAGCAGCGCGTCAGTCTGATGGAATGGGCGCACCAGCGAATGCGCGCGCATGATGCGTCCGACAATCTGCAAACCGAAATTGGTGTCATTATTTGGGCGAACTGAAACAAGCGTCCACGCCCGCGGCGCATCAAAGCCGGTCGCCGCCGCCATTTTGAAGATCAGCACTTCACGCGACGGATCAAACGCAATCGTGTGGAAGTCCGCATCCGGTTCCTTGGCCGTATGCGAGGCGATGGCGTCTGGATCAATCCCAATCGCTTCCAGTTTACCGCGCACGCGGGCGACGGGGTCTGGGTCGTCGCCATCATTTTCGACCTGTACGAGCATTAAAGGCGTGAGGTCGATCCCTTTTTCGGCGAGGCGTTTCTTCACACGCTGATGCTGATGCCATGCGGCGGTCAGGATCGCGGTTTCCTGATCGATCAAAACACGATCCTCGTCCTTGATGGAGAGATAGCCGAGCATCAGCCCGGTCTTGTTCAATCCCGCATCGACGACGTCTTGGCGTGCAACGGTTAGACGGTTCTCAATCTCAATGCCGGTGCGCTTCGTGAAGGCAGCGAGCTTTTCGTCATTTGGCGTCGCGCTGGCCAATATGGTGATGTCCGGTTTCAGGACATTCAGGAAGAAGTCGCTCGTCGCTGCTGCGCCAGTTCCGAAATTGGTATGTGCCTCGTCAATGACAACGCCAATGGCAAAGCCATCAAGGCGCAACATATCCAGCATGGCGTCGAGGCCGAAGGCATCTTCGCGGGTGCGGCGCATAACGCGCGCATCTTTCCGGTTCGCGGCGACAGAAGCCCAGGTTTGCACATAGACATCGCCGTCGCGGCTAAGGCCTGGTTCGCGGTCGCGGGTCGCATCACGCAGGCGAAGACCGGGGCATTGTTCGCTAATCGCTGTCTTGGTTTGTTCAACGATGCCTGTATAGGGCGCAAACCAGAGCCAGATGCATTTGCGTGCGAGCTTTCCAACCAGCCCCTCCACCGCGCGCGCAAGCATCAGCGTCTTGCCGGAGCCGGTAGGCGATTGCAGCAGGATTGTCCCGCTCTTCTTGGAAATGGCTTCGCGTTGTGCCGGATTGGCCACTTGTGCGGCGACAATTCGCTGTGCGGTCTGTTGCAGGGCGACGACGCGGTCGGTTTGATAGCTTACGAGCGCGACCTGTTTCACCCGCTCTATGGTGGTGTTCGATGCGCCGCTCATTGGAAGAACCGCTTTTCGAGCGTCTCGCGTATGTTGCGGATCTCGACATCAGGCAAGCCGAGGCGCTCCACCTGTCCCGGTGCGAAGGCATACACGAAAACGGGTGCGGTGTTTCGGGCTTTAGCGAGGTCGGCGGCGAACCCGTCACTCACGCGGTCCACGAGCGCTAGGGTGACATGTTCGGCGGCGTGCAGGGCGTGCGGTTCGCCATCCGCCCACTCGGTCAGTGGCAGGTCGTGCATCGCTTCCAGCGTATTCCACGCCGCGGCTGGGGTGATAGCATCGTCTATAAATAGCGTATCAGAGGTGTCCATCCGCAAATAAGCAAAGCCCGCCGATAGGTCGGCGTATTTATCCTCATTCGCGTTCAGGCGTCGAATACGCTCCGCCGTCACATCGCGGCAGAGATTTTTGTCCGGCTCGTCCTTGGTCGCCTCGGTGGACGAGACCATGATAAAGCGCCGGCCGCCGCCATCCTCGGCATTGAGTTCCATGACTGCCTGCGCCGTCGTAGCTGAGCCTGCGAAAAAGT
This sequence comes from Pseudomonadota bacterium, assembly GCA_038746145.1. Taxonomy (GTDB): domain Bacteria; phylum Pseudomonadota; class Alphaproteobacteria; order Caulobacterales; family Hyphomonadaceae; genus Henriciella. The sequence continues at coordinate 153,438 of JBCDKW010000002.1, read as the reverse complement.
CGAGGACGAGATCGCCGGGTTGCACCGCCTGCTGAACAACTCCTCGGATCAAACCAAGTGGCTTCGGATGATCAAATGCTTTCTTTCCGAACAACTGCTTGACTACTGTCGATCCAGCGCCAGCAGAGCCACTGTGTATTCTGTTCGAGCCTTCCGTTTGCTCGTCGGGCGTGTAGGCGATCCAGCTAGAAAGAGGCTGCGTAGACCGGCGTAACTCTGACCTGAATAGTTTTCGACGCGGAGTTCCATAGCCGATTTTCTTTCCAATCCAGAATTCGAGATCCGGAAGCCCTCTTCGCAGAAGCGGTGTTCGGCCACTTTTCGGCACATCCCCACTATCAATAGCTGCCATCAGCTGGCTCTCAGAAGTGAATTGCTCCACTCGCTGGTCCGCGGGAAACCGGATTCGATCTTGTGCGATCCAATCTTCGATCGGTTGTGTCTGTAAGCGCTGACCAACGCGCACCCGATCCGATCGCGCATATCGCCAAACCTCATCTGGATTGCAAGGATACCAAATACCGGTTTCGGGGTCTTTTATCGGATAATAAAGGTTGGGGCGATCAATGTAAGAAAATCCCAGTTTCATCGAAACAGGCTGCCAATCTCCCCTAGGGTCGCTATCAGGATTATCGTAACCTTTGTAAGACTTTTCTGTACCTGCAAACTGAAAACTGGAACTCGAGTACACCAAGATGTGTTCGTGATCTGGACTTAAATATGCGACTTGGTCTGCGTTCGAACCGTTTCTAGTGCGCCACACCAAACTCCCCACTTTCATCCCCGGCAGCGCTTCATCCGCCATGAGTTCCAGCCGGGCGCGGTTCTCGTCATTGATCGAGATCAGCATGACGCCATCCTCGGCCATCAGGTCGCGGGCGATCAGAAGCCGCTGGTACAAAAACTCCAGCCAGGTCGAGTGGCGATAGCGGTCGGTCTTGTCCACATAATCGTCATTATAGACCCAATCCTTATTCCCCGTATTGTATGGTGGGTCGATGTAGATGCACTTCACCATACCCCGATACGCCATGCGCAGCCAGCGCAGCGCATCGAAATTATCGCCTTCAATGACCAGATTTTCCCATGGGGCCGGGCGCTCGCACTGGTCTGGGATAAGACGCGCCGAGGCGAAGGACCGGTTTAGCGCCTTATCATGCGCAATGGCATCCCGCTCCCAAACAAGGCCGAGCTTTTTGGCATGTTCCTGCTTTCGCAGCAGCGCGATTAGCTGCGCTCGCGTTAGGCTGTCAAAGCTGTCTTTCTTTGCTGCAGGCTCATCGTCCGCCATTGATTCCCCATCGGCTCTTTCAGGCTTTAATATCAAGCACGCACTGCCCCGCCTGTCATGTCCCCAAGTGTGCTGCAAGATAACTCACCAGTACCAGCTAGCCGTCTGGCAAAGGCCTTTGCAGGCGCAAACTTGCCTCGCCGTCGCTGAGCCACTCGCGGCATCCTGCGGGATTGTGCAGGATGATGGGCACTGCCTTTTCATGCGCGGGAATACTATGAGCTTCTTTGGTCATGAAGGCAAACAGGATCGAGATAAACTTCACCGCGCCGCGACAGGTCATTTGTAGCGGACGGGGTCGTAATAGCGGGCCTGCATGTAGGTGAGGCCTGACCAGTTGTCTTGAACGTGGCCGGTATAGCCCGGGCGATCCTGATTGGCGCTGGGGTCGATGAGTTTCTCACCAAAGGGCAGATAGCGCTCTGTCTAATGGGAAAAAGCTTGGTATTGCTAGTAGTTACAGTTGTGAAGAACTCGGTCCGTAACTACCTTATTTGATCCATACGGAAAGTGTTACAGACAAGTGTTTGTGGTGCTGATCGATCGCTGATAATGCTTCTGTCAGCTCCAGAATTTGTAATAGTGGGGTTTTTTTAGAGACAGCAAGAATTATGGTAATACTGGACATAGCCTCGACTGCTTCCGAGAAACAGTATTGATCAATTACACCGTTCCAGCTTGGTGGCCAATCTGAGTCAATATTCAAAAGTAATTCTTGCTGTAGACCAACAAAGTCGGACGCGGACGCTACGTCCGCTCGTATCAGAAAGCTGATTTTATTCGAAAAGGGGGCTGGAATTTCATCAACTATGGTTCGATTCTTATATGGATAAATTTGATAGTACTCCAAGATCAATTCCCTTCAACAAGCACAACAAATGATCGATAATGATTCATCGACAAATACATTTTTCCATCAGTTCCTTTAATTATTCGAACTGGCGAATTTCTTGCCGACATTGAACCCGGTACTCCTACACCATAGCTAGTGTAAGTCACGCCTGCCCTACGAGGCAAATGTGCCCCCGTCTCTGTTAATGTTATATTCCTGTATGAATGGCCTTTAGCTGTGCCGTCTAGAATCTCACCATATACTCGACCAATGTGAGGCGACATTACGGCTTCAGCTAAAGCCATTATTTCGCCGTTATTTAAGTCTGCGGGATCCAGTTTAGACATTTCACCCGATGTCAATCCAGATGATGGAGCGACTCCACGAGGTAATTGTGGCGCCATCAAGTATTCGTACTCATCATCACTTCCACCATCGGAGCCTGAAGTCGGAGGCTCAGGCGCAGGCGGGCCTCCACTATTTCCGCCTACGTCATTAGACGGTGGTGAGGGCCTCTTCATTCCCTGCAACGCTCCGCTCAGGCCCGTCGTATTGCCACCTGTGCTTCCGCAAGTTCCATCATCATTCTCAATCAGGCTACCCGTGCACATACCCAGTGGATCAACCGCGTTCACCGGATCATTATGCACGTAGGCATACAGATTCAGCTGATCCTGATACCCGATCGGGTCGGTTTGCATGAAGCGTCCGAGGACGGGATCGTAATAGCGGGCCTGCATGTAGGTGAGGCCTGACCAGTTGTCCTGAACGTGGCCGGTATAGCCCGGGCGATCCTGGTTGGCGCTCGGGTCGATGAGTTTCTCGCCAAAGGGCAGATAGCGCTCTGTCCAGAGCGTCGCGCCACTGGCATCTGTGGCGGCCACAGCGCTGCCTTGATGATCGATATGCGTCCATGTCTTGATGCCGTCGATCGCCTGCAACCGCATCCCAGCGCCATCAAAATAGTAGCTGACTTCGCCCGTTGTGATGTTTTTGGAATAGACGGGCGTACCAGTGACCGCGGAGTAGATCCAATAGGTCTGCTTGCCAGTCTCAAACGTTTTGACGCGCTTCAGGTTACCATCATAGACGTGGCCAGTATTGTCAGACGGACCGGTGATATAAACCGGCTGGTTCGACCAGTCATTCCAAAGAGAAATCGCGCCATTCTGGAAGACATTGCCCCGGGCATCGTAGCTGATCGTGCGCGCACTCCCTTCGCGCGTATCAAACGCGCTAATAAGCCGGTTCGTGGCGCTGTCATAATCGAGCGTCACTGTGCGGTTGGGGAACTCCTTCAGGCGAAGATTATCGAGACCGTCATAAGTGTATTCTGCCAAACCAAAGGGGCCGTTGGCTTCAATCAAGCGCCCTTTGGCGTCATAGTCATAAGAAATGTTTCCGCCAGCCGCTAGGCCATTCAGGCTTGTAATCTGGCCGCGCTTATTATGAGCATAGGTCGCATTCGTGACGGCCTGACCAGAACGGGTCACATTCATGGCGCTGACAAGCTGTCGCGCGTTTAGGCTCTGGCTGTAACTGGTGCCGTTCTGATAGCTGGCAGAGGCCACCATTCCATTCGGGTGGTAAGTGATGTTGTCGGCGTGACGCTGATATCCGCGTATTATCGCTCTGGGGCGACCAAAGCCATCAGGATCGAACCAGACAACTGTGCCTGGCAGACGACGCCCCATTATATGTCCAGAGAAATTGTAAAAATGTTCGATCAAAAAGCTCTCGCTATCAATATTGAGCGTTTCCGATCGTAGATGGTTCAAAGGATCGTATGTATACGTCCAGTTTCGACCGCCGCGATTAACTGTCAGCAGATTGCCATTGGCATCATAGGTTTTATAAATGTCGGGCGACCCAGATGGAAAGTCGATCGTCTTCTGGCGCCCCATGAGATCATACTGGTAGGTCGTCGCAATGCCTGCATTCGGTGTTGCGCAAGACGACCCTGCTGTATCGCCACGCGATTGGCTGATTAGTTCGTTGGCATTGTTATAGGCAAACAGCTCGTGGCCGAACTCCGGCGCATAGTGGCGGCAGAGGCGCAGGCGCGAGTCGTACCAGAAACTACGGGTGACATTGACATTGTAACCGTTCAGTCCGCTCGCTTGGTTTAAAGTCTTTATGTTCCCATAGGTATCTCGCGTAATTGTCGTGGTCGTGCCGGTTGGGTCACTGACGATCATGGCCTCATCGGTGGCAGGTGCGCCAAAGGCTTGATAGGTGGTCGTCGTGATGCCGTTTTCAGGGTCCGTCACACGGATACGATTATTGGACAGATAATCTGTGGTGGTTGTTGCGAACGGGGCGGTATTTTCTTGAGTCTGCTTCACACGCCCCAGCGCGTCATAGACTGTGTCCAGACCGATGGTTGGATTGGCACTGTGGGATGGTAGAGAGGTGAAAACCTCACGTCCGAGCGCGTCGTAAGACGTTTTCACATAGACAGATGCGGCCGCTCCGGTTGCGTCCTCTGTTTTAACGAGGATCGGGCGGTTCATCCCGTCATACGTGATGACACTTCGCGAATTGCCCCGTGTTGAGGTCTGGACAACCCCATTCCCCAAGCCAGAGTAGGTGATCACCGTATCGGCCCAACTGCCGGGTCGATTGATTAAATTGAGCCAACCGGAGGTATTGTAGCCATAACTTGTGACCGTCCCTCGACCATCGGTCATACTCGTGACGCGGCCATCATTATCGACAATATATGAAACCGAGGTCCCGTCAGGATTGCTAACGCTTTGAGGAATGCCTCGTTTGAAATTGCTGTATTGTGTCCTTCGCCCAAGCGCATCTTCTGCCCATGAGAGCGTTCCATCGCCGCGATAGTCATAGGTTGCCCACGGTGCACCGAACCGCTGATGCGCGGTCAGTTTGCCAGAGCTGTTATAGGTCAGGGTATCGAACAGCTTATTATTGAACCGCACTTCTTCCGGTAGGCCGACAATCCAGGCACTCGTATCGTGCTTATAAACTGTATCGGTGACGCGCGATGATGACCCGGATGCGCTGTAATAGCGGCTCTTTAGAGGTCGTCCAAAACTGTAGTCCGCCGCATTGGAATTCGTTTCATAATCATAGTCGGTGAGATAGCTCTCAGATCCGCGGGTCGTTATGACCGTGTCTGTTAGGAGGTCTGTTGCAACATCTCCGGGCGACCAGAAATTAAACAGATTTGAGTTGCCGAAGCTGTTATCTATCCGATAGGTGTAAACCTCGGACTCAAGAATAGGCCCACCGGCATTTTCACGTATCTCTTTGGTGGATAATGCGCCTCCCTCCGAAAAGCTGATCCAACGATGCGTGTAGGTAATGTGAACGCCCGGACCTGTCACTTTCGTCCAATTCGTTGGATCATTTAGAGATGTGCCAACGGTCTCATCTTCCTCGTAGTCATATGTCCAATCTGCCGTTGGAAGTCCGGGTCCGGTGATCGTCTTGCGCGTGACCCCGAAATTGCGAATAGTCGCGGCATTGTAAAGCGGGTTGATTGGATTGCCGCCAATGCCAATGTCTTGGCCGAGAATGCAGGTTGGCGGCATAGGCTCTTGCCCGCCATAGGCATAGCGATGTTTGAGGTCGGATATGTCGAAATCGGCTTGCGGCCCCGCCGGGTGCTTAACCGAAATATTATAGGTCGAGGAAAAACAGTTGGGCGCTGACGAGGGCGCTGTTTCCATCGACATGTAGGCCAAATCTAGATCCCAATACCGCCCATCCGGAAGGGTTACGCGTTTCAGCGTTTTGAAGTCGAGCGCATCATAGTCTGGATCGAACGTGTACGGCCAGATTAGATTTTTTTGTTCGTATTCGTAAGTCCACGTCCGACCATTGGCGGTCACAGATCTGACGAGATCAGAGCCTGAATTGTAGCTCAGGGTAATTTCACGGCCATCATTTGAATGGATACGTGTCAGTTTATTGCCGGAATAGCTGTATCTAACCCAGTTCCCGTCGGCGTCTGTGACTTTGGTCGCTGCAAGGATATAAACGTCTCTAAAATCCTTGTAGCCAGCAAATCGCCTGAGACCGCGCCCATCACGAACGATCAGCTTCGTGAACTCGTAAACATCACCATTCGGCGCGTGCCCTTTGAAGAACCCCTGGCCAATGCATGTGAAATACCACTGCTTCCTCGTCACATGGGATGCATTATTCGGGAATTGGTTGCCGATCGGTCCTTCGAGTAACTGTTCGGATGAACCGTTTACTTCGACAATGATCCCATTTGAATATTCATGGGGCTCGATAATAGACCCAAGTGTGCTGCCTGTAACAACGCTCGTAAATTGTTGCGCATAGCTCTGTGAGCATCGATTGCCATTCCAGGGCCGTGTGAAATGCGTCACCATCGTAATTCGAGGGACATCGATTTCCCAATCGCCGAATTCGACATTGACGTCATTATCGTAGCGCATGCCAGATGACATCTTACGGGTCAGCGCAACGGGGAGATCGGAGTTTCCAGGAATTGAAATGTCAGTCTGTGAGAAGCTCAACGCCCCAGTATGCGGATCGATTGCATCACCGAACATATCATCGCCGAAGACTGTCAGACGTTCCGCAGCGTTCAGACGCTCTTCCCATTGCAGGATTGGATTATTGGCGTTTGGATCGCTGCCGAAGCCGGGGCCGCCTGGACCAATTTGTGAGGAGGCTGCACCAAATACCAGCATAACTAGGAGTCCAGCGATGAGGGTTTTACCGAATGAAATGCGTCCCTTGAATTCTCCCCGTAACAACAAGTGTTGCTTGAAAACAACATCACTAGAACGCCGTGGCAATCCCCGCGGTAGAAAAATTAAGTTTTATTCAGGATTGAGAAAGCACTCGCTCGACCTCTAAGGCTCCGTGCGAATTTAGCGCCTCTAGTCGGCCGCAGGTTTGCCAGAGCATCCCTCTCGGCTTCCGTGGCGACGGATTTTCTATGACCGGTTCAGCATCCACTTTTCGCGGGTTTTTTCAGCCTTTGAGGGCCCCCGTCACCGAATAGTCTAGTACTGGCTTGGATAGGTTGCGTCATTACATTTACGGTATCTGAAATACCGGACCCCCGATCAATACAAGGCAGCATTGCCTGCACTCAATACAGACAAACCAACGGCTGCTAACAAAAAGACGTCGGGAACCTATCGCGCACGACCTCTGTGTCACGTTCCGCCCCAATAGAATAGGACAAATTCATGAAGTCGAAGTCCAGCGCATGGCTGATTCGGCATGCAAAGCGCTTCGGCGATAGCATCGTATGGGTCGAAATCGAGGCTAGTTAAACCGGACGACGAATAGGCGATAGCGACATGCTATCCTTGGAAATCTAATTCGGAGACGGCTTCGTCATTCAAGAAATAATGACGGCGCACAATAAACTGTCAGGGATCGAAATATGCGCACCGACTAGGCGGCTGTTTTCTACTTTCAGTCTTGCCACGTAGCTTTCATATGTGGACCGGCAGGGCTGTTCGATGGGTAATTTCGTTTTCTAGCAACAGCTCGATCGAGCAGGATGCGATCGACTTGCGTGCGGTTTAACTTGCGACGAAGATAACACTTAAGCCTTGGCACTCTAAACAGCTGGCGTGATAACGACTCTGATAATCAGTTGCATTAAAGACACACCCGATAAATTATCGCGCTTAAAAGAATAATTCAGGTTGCTCCGCGCACTCTACCTGATAATGCACCTGCGAAACATTATCATCTAGTGAGGGCACAGGAGATAACATGTCCACTCAGTCAAGAAAATTTGCGATCCGCACAAGTATGACAGCGCTTGGTCTTGCTATGGCAATGCAGGGCAGTGCCTTCGCACAAGAAGACGCAAGCGGCGAGGATGGCGAATTCCTCGGTACGATCACGCTGGGTCAAAGTAAGCGCGAGGTCCAAACGAGCACACCGACTGCGGTTACGGTCATCAAACAAGAAGAGATCGACGATCGCCAGGCTGCAACAATCGCTGAGATCATTGACTCGGTCCCAGGCGTAACCCTGCTGAACGGAAACACGCCATCAGGGTCAGGTGTGAACATCCGTGGCTTTGGTGCAAACCGGATTTACGGAACCGACCAGAAGGTTGCGATCCTCGTCGACGGTGCGACGACAGGCGCAGAGGAAATCTACCGGATTAGTAACCAGCTATTCACGGATCCTTATCTCTACAAAGAAGTCGAAGTTATCCGCGGTACTATTGGCAGTTTTGAATACGCTTCTGGTGTCGTTGGCGGTGTCGTCCGCCTTGAAACAAAAGACGCGTCTGATTTCACTGACGGCGAAGTTGGACTCGGCGGAGCCATTACAGGGGGTGTGGGCCTTAATGGTGATCAATACAATGGGTCAGCGACACTGGCTTGGCAGCCAACGGATCGCCTCGAGTTTTTGGCAAACTATTCCTACCGTGAGCAGACTAATCAGGATGACGGTAATGGCAACGAGATCGGCAACAGCACGTTTGAGCTGCCATCCTTCCTCCTGAAGGGTAAGGTCGCCATCACTGACGAGCAGTCCCTGATGCTCAGCTACACGAACACGGAGTCTGCTGACCGCGACGTGCCTTATGATACGTTTATTACTGAAACAGATTTCTTCGGGAACGTTGACCGTGATATTAAGACTGAGACAGCGTCGCTGATCTATGAGTTCTCACCAATTGATAACGACCTGATCGATCTCTATGCGGCGTTAACATATTCTGATCAGCAGATCGACCAAACCTACCTTCCGTTTACCAACGGATTTGGCATGCCGTCGCCATTTTCCCCTGTCTTTGTGACAGCGCGCGACGGATTCGGGGTCGTGAATGCGGATCTAAAGTTCGAGACGACTAAATTCACGCTTAAGAATACGTCGTTCATCGAGACGGGTGCGATAGAGCATGAGCTCCGCTATGGCTTCGAGTACATTGATCGTGATCGCCAGGACGCAAGTGCTGCACCAGGTGGTCAAGATGAGCGCTTTGCACTCTTTCTGATCGATGTCATCGATTTCGGCAACGGCCTCACGTTTACACCAGCGCTTCGCTACGAAACGCAAACAATCTCTGGTGAATATACCAGCTGGGTGAACGACGCGACACTGGATACCCAAGTTGACGGCGAATTTGATGACGCAGCGCTTATGGGCGGCGCCTCGCTTCGCTATCAGTTCGATAATGGGCTCGCATTCTTTGGTAGCTATTCACAAACCAGTAGTTTGCCAATTATTGACGACCTTCCGCGCAGAAGCTCTCCTGGCGGTGCTGCTCCTACTGATAGCCAGCTGGAAGCTCGGAATCGTATCTTTGTTGCTGAGCAAGCTGAGACTTTTGAGGTCGGGGCTTCATACGATCGCGTCGGCTTGTTCACAGATAGCGACGTGCTCGCTCTGAAAGTAAATTATTACGATACGACGCTTGACGATATGACATCATATGCAGGTGTTGAATCTGTTGAGACGCAAGGCTTAGAGATCGAAGGCTCGCTCGCTTTCGAAGGTGGTTTATACTTCGACATGAACGCGAATTTCACCGACGGTGAAGAAACGCTTTATGCCTTCAACGGAGGAACAACCTCTGACTTCCGTGGTGTCGCGCAAGACACTTTGCGTTTGACAGTCGGTAAGCGCTTTAGCCCCGGTCTGGATGTCAGCGCCGAGATCCTGCGCGCCGAAGACACTGACATCGTTAATTTCGCAGGTTCTAACCCGCCATCGGAGGTTGGTGACAGCTACACTATCCTAAACCTCCGTGCCACCTTCAGCCCCGATACAGGGTTGCTGGAAGGGACAACGATCCGTGTGGGTCTGGAGAACGCGACAGACGAGGCTTATGTGCCGAACCTGTCTACGCGTTTCCAACCCGGCGCGAATGCGAAACTGACGGTTACAAAAGCCTTTTAAACTTCGAAGGGGATACGGCATGGGGCGGAACGGTGTATACCGTTTCCGCCCCTTTCACTTTTCCACGTGTGACTTTACAAAATAAACGGATGAGCCATGTCTTTTCTTGAACCGGTACAAAACGTCTATGAGTTAGGCGGCCCCGTCATTGTGATCTTGATCATTGTCTCGATCCTGACATTGACCCTCATCCTCTATAAAGCGTGGCAGTATTATGAAGCTGGCATCGGCCGTGACGAAGCGCTCGAAGACTCGCTGAAACAATGGGATAATGGGCACCGCTCAGATGCGGCTGAGCGCCTATCGGGCTCATCGCATGTCATGACGGATGTGATTGCGCTAGGGTATCAGATTGCAGATCAGGACAATGCCAAGGAACGTCTTGAAAGCGAGGCTGAGCAAGAGCTTAGCAAGCTGGAGAGCGGCTTTCGTATTCTTGATACTGTTGCTCAATTGGCTCCGTTGCTTGGATTGTTCGGGACGGTACTCGGCATGATTGAAGCATTCCAGGCGCTTCAGGATGGCGGATCTCAAGTTGATCCAGCCGCACTGGCGGGCGGGATTTGGGTCGCGCTGCTAACAACGGCCGCCGGCCTTGCGGTCGCTATGCCGACCTCTATCGCCTTGTCATGGTTCGAGGCGCGGATTGATTCCGAACGTCTTAGAACGGATCGCGCGCTGAACATTATAACCGCACCTGCTTCGGGTGCGGCTAAGGGGGCCGAGACGGCTTAAATGGCACTGCAGCGGGTCAGACGCCGCCGAAGGGCTTCGATCACTTCTTTGATAGATGTGATCTTCCTGCTGCTCCTATTCTTCATGCTGTCTTCGACCTTCTCGCGCTTTTCGGAACTCTCGGTCTCAGGCATCAGCGAAGCGTCAGCGCAGGCGGCGACGTCGTCGGAGTCTACCATTATGGCGATAGAGATCCTGCCGAATGGAATCCGTCTCGAAGACGAAGTTGTCGATGACATCGTATTTCGCACGCGCGTCGACGCCCAATTAGCAATGCTGAGTGGTGTGACGGTTCGGGTCGATGATGCTGTGAAGACGCAACGTCTTGTCGACACTCTTTTACTGCTTAACAGCTTTGAGGGGCTCAAGATCAATCTGGTAGATGCGTCATGAAACGGGCGAGGCGCAAGGCAGAGCGTGACCCGGTCATCTCATTGATCAATATTGTCTTTCTAATCCTGATTTTCTTTATGGTCACGGGGACGCTGACGAATGCTGATCGTGATGGGATCAGCTTTGTTCAGACCAGCGGTCTGGAATGCTGTCAGGATGGTTCCGCGCTTGTGATTACAGACACCGGCGCGCTCAAGTATGCCGGTGAAATGGTCCTAAGCGTCGATGTCTTTCTCGCGGTGCAGGGCGATGTTGAAACAACCGTGCGTGTGCTACCGGACAGTGAACTGCCCGCTAAAGACCTCTTACGGGTTATAAAAGAGCTGCGCGATGCCGGAGCGCAAGAGGTTGTCGTGGTGACGGAAAATGTGCCGTCATGACGCTTGAGCGTGTCATCAAATATGCTGTCGTTTTCATACTCGTTCTCGCGTTCCACTATGGCGTGATCTACGCTTTGTCGCTGACTGAGGAGCCAGACATTAAAGTGAAGGGCGGGGCGGTCCGTGTCGATTTTATCTCGCCTAGCGTCAGTGAAAGCGGTGATCTTGGCTCTGAAAAGGCGGAAGCGGTGGAAGAGGTTATCGAACCTGAAGAGCCTGCAGAAACACCTGTTGAGCCGGAGGCTGTCGAGCCATTACCTGAACCTGACCCAGAACCCGAACCCCCAGCACCTGAGCCTGAACCAATACCGGAGCCGGAACCACCCACGCCAGATCCTGTTCCGCTACCAGAGCCGGAGCCGCTGCCGCAACCAGAACCGAAGCCTATCCAGCCATCGCCGCAGCCGAGACCTATTCCTCCGCAACCACAATCGCGGCCCGAGCCTACCGCGCCCTCTCAAATACCGGATAGCGCAAGCCCATCATCGCCAGCGGATGCACCGACCAGTAATAGTAACCCGCCACAGGAGCAGCCGTCCGCGCCGTCGCAACCGGGTTCACAATCCGAGACAAGCCAGGGGGCTCAAACCAGTGCGCCCCAGAGCGATGCGGCGGACCAGTTAGGCAATGCCCAAGAAGAAGATTATCGCGGTGAGGTCTTACGTCATCTCAGGCGTGCCAGCCGCATTTCCGGCAATAAAGGCGATAGCGCAATGATTGCGTTTACAGTCCTGCCATCTGGCGAATTGGAGAACGCGCGGGTGAGTCGAAGTTCAGGTAAGAAACGTTTCGACCGGGCGGCTTTAAAGTCTATTGAGCGCGCAGCGCCTGTCCCCGCGCCCCCGAATGGTCAGCGTTTCGAGTTCACTGTTCGCGTGAATTCGAATTAGGAGTTCTCAAGGCGTCAAAAATACGAAGAGCAGGGCGATCACACCGAGCATTCCACCCATGATTTTCAGACTTTTCGCTAGTCTGAACCGAAGTGAGAAGAACAGGATCAGGCCCGCGATCGACATCAATAAGATCAGCCCTGCCGTGATGTCGATAAACGCTTTCCAGAATGCCCCGGCATCCTTTCCACGGTGCAGATCGTGGATGATCGACGTGACATTTGCAGCCTGAACTTCAACTTCAGCGATACCGGTTTCAAAGTCGAGAAAAACGTCTGTCTTTCCTTTGACACCGGCAAATCTCAGAACACCGTCAAACTCAGTAAATTCGGCATCTTTGAGTTGGCCGATCAAGCGTGTCTCCTGGCGCAATCGTGCTGTGAGAACTGTTTCGGGTGTCTCGCTTTGCTTGATGCTCTGCAACTCACTTTCTGAGAGTTGGATATTGATGAGCGGTTTGTCCTTGCGTCCTGCGCCCAACCAATCGGGGTGATTGAGCAAGATGCCCGATGACGCAAAAAAGATCAGCATGATAAAGGCGGCCGCAGACAGGTATCCGTGCCACATTCGGCATGCCCTATAAAATGCGCCTCTATTGAATTTCTTCTTGGTCATGAAAGCTTAAGCTGGGCCGAATTCAAGTGTAACCCGACCCAACTCGTCACCCGGTTCGATCTGCATCGAGAAGGCTTCGCTCGCCAATTCAAAACTCAGACTATCATGCTGGTGTCCGCCATGCTCCCGGGCGGCTTCGACATGCAGGATATAGGGACCATCCGGCACAACCTGACCGTTATGATCGCGGCCATCCCAGATGAGTTCATAGTCGCCGGGCCGGCGCGTCGGCTCAGAAACAGCGTCGACAATGCTGCCGGATTTGCGGCCGAAGCGACGATGCCAGTAATAATTTTCTTCCATCCAGCGCGGTTCGTTGCCAGCCAAGAGGAGCGTGCGGATTAGGTTGCGATCCTTGTCCGCGATCCAGATTGCAACATAGGGGCGCTCATAGTTCGCAACATCCATTTTTGGGATGTTCAGGCTGACGGAGTATTCATAGCCGCTTGGCCAATTTAGTTCAGTCGCCGCGCTATCTGTCGCCGCCATTCGCAAATCGCCCCAGCCTGCAGACGTGTGAACGATCCCGTCCTTAGCGACAATTTTCGCTTCAACGCCGTCCAGTCCATCCACCCAGCGTAGGCTGTCACCGATCGACATCACCATCAGAGCCGTAGCCATCGCATCCGCCTGTATGGCGTCCGGCGCAAAAACGGTGGCTTCGGCGATCTCAACGACTGGCCAGCCATCTTTCGGCGATAGGATGTGGCCATAGGTCTGCCCAGCAATGACGCGGTCCCGGTGACCTTGCCCGCTGGTTGCGACGGCGCCGTCCGAGACTGATACGATATCGGCTGTGGCCCCGTTGCCAGCTTGCAGTTGCCAGTGCCCGTCACGCGGACCGTTCCCGGTCGATTTGATGTCACCGCCAATGTCGATCAGGATGCCGTTTGCTTCAGGCGCGGCTTCTTTTGCTGCCGCAAGGGCTCGGTCAATAATGTAGCCTTTGGCAAGGGCGTCGACATTCAAGATGAGATCTTCCGCCTTCACGACTTTACCACCATCCATATCCAAAGTGAGCACCGAACGCTTTGCTTTTCCCGCCATGAGCCGCATCTCAGAGGTTGCCGGTGCGGTCTGCTCATACTCGGCGACGCCCCAGCGCGCGATTAACCCGCCAAGCCGACAGCTCAATGCATTCTTCGTTTCGTTCCGATATGTTTCGCAGGCATCCAGAACGGCTAGGAGCTCTTCTGATGCACGGATATCATGCGTAGAGTTTAGGCGTGAAATTTCACTATCCGAATCATAGGTGCTTAACAGGCTCGCCAGTCGATTGATTTCCGAGAGCGCTGCAGCCTCAGCCACTGCGATGCTGCTTTCAGAATCGGAAACGACTGTGATCTCAAAAGACGTACCGAGAATGTCAGATTGCTGCTTGGAGAGGACATTCGATTCCGCGAAAGTTACTTGGGCGAGTAGCAAGCAGGAAGATATCGACAGCACTAAATATACAAAAATCCGCATAAGTCCGCCCCGTGCGTTTTGAGATGAATGGTCTACAGCCCTGTTTGGGATTGCAAATCAGTTTCAATCTTATTAGACGTCATAGGCAGAATGAGAAGGGGTAAATCTGACCATGCTGAAAAGAGTTTTGACCTGTGCCGCGGTGTTGACGGCGACGTTTGCTGCCGCCCCCGCCAATGCGCATACGTCTTACATGCTGCCATCGACGTTCAATACGGAGCGCGAGCAGACGGTGACATTGGAATGCTCTTTCTCCGAGGACTTTTCAGCGCCTGAGATTGCGGTGAAATCGGATGATTATCATGTCGTTGGGCCGGACGGCACACGGGTCGATTTCGAGACTTTAGCACCATTCAAACAGCTGATGCTTATGGAGCATGGCCTCACCGATGACGGGACGTATCGTTTTACCACGGGTGTTCGACTTGGGCGCAAAAGCAAGCGTGCGCTTATCGATGGCGAATGGAAGTTCGTGTTTGGACCGAATGCCGATGAGATGGTCGCGAATGCGGAGGCGGTTAAAACCAGTCAGACTGAAACAGTCGCGGATGTCTATGTCAGCAAAGGTGCGCCGAGCTGGACGCCGGTGCGAAACACGTTCGGACGGCTCGTGTTCGAGCCTTTGACCCACCCAAGCGAAGTCTTCCTGGAAGACGAGTTTCAGCTCAAGGTGAGCTTTGATGGCGCACCGATGGCGGACAAGGAACTGACGGTTTATCGCCGTGGCGGTTCCTATGAAGAGCCGAAGTACAAGCACTCGGTGTCTACCGATGAGAACGGGATCGTCTCCGTGCCTTTCGAAATGCCGGGCATATATATGATTATGACGCGTCATCGGGCAGAGGCACCTGAAGGCTCTCAAACAGACGAGCGTGGTTATACGACCTCACTTACATTTGAAGTTATGCGATAGGAAATTAGACGCATGAAACGCACGATCTTTTATACAACGGTCTTCGCTAGTGCCTGCTTGCTTGCGACAGGATGCGCCACCGCACCTGTGTCTGAGACTGAGACCGCGACGACAACAGAAACAACCGAGATACAAACAGCGTCAACGACGGCCACAACAACAACGCCACGCAGAAACCGTGGTGGCCACAGCAAAGGCGGTTTTATGGATCGCTATGATACCAATGGTGATGGCGCGGTCGGCTATGATGAGTTTATGGCTGAGCGCAAGGTTGGGTATGATCGCCGCGACGCAGACAGCGACGGCGCTGTTTATGAAGATGAATATGTCGCTGAGTATGAAGTCCGTCTTGAGGAGCAGATAAAAGAGCAGAAAGAGCGCTCAATCAATCAGGCTTATGTTCGCTTCGGATTTCTCGACAGCGACGATGATGAAATCATGACGCTGGATGAGTTCAATGCATCAGGGGAGCGTATGTTCACGCGACTCGATTCTAATGAGGACGGCGTCGTGAACGATGAGGATACCGCTGAGCGATTCTAAAGCTTAACGACTCATTTCTTTTGTCGCCTCGGACGCACGCTACATAGTGTTCGTGCGTACGCCGAATATTTATTTGTCCGAGCCTTAAATTGACAAAATGACACATAAAATTTGTCGAAGCTCGGCAGATTTGATCACTTTCATATAATTTTCTTCATTCACTAGAATATGACTCTGAGTTCTCTCTTGTCCCCAGAGCTGCGGACCGATTTTGTGGAGTCAGGCATGACTATTGGTATTTCAGAGAAATTACATTTTTGGGATGTCAAAACGACTCGGTACCTGTCCAAAATGTCTTAACAAAGAGTTATCAACAAGAAACATTATGTCTGTGCACAGCGAGCGCGCATACTATATGTAGATGGCGTGACAATTAATTTAACTAGATGTTGATCCTCTCGCAGAAAAGTGCATTCATGAGTCGGGTAGTCACTGACTCGGCTTGAGCCATTGACGAAAGATTTGGAGAAAGAGGGCTGGGCCACTTTCTTCGTCATGATACGATAGGATTACGGAGCTGAAATTATGCAGATTGAAAGAGTATTCACCAAGGCTGGAAAGTCGGCCTATTCGAGCATTAAATTCCGAAAGGCGAAGAGCGAGATCCGTAATCCTGATGGATCGGTCGTTTTCGAGCTTGATAATATTCAAGTACCGGAAGACTGGAGCCAGGTTGCGAGCGATATCATCGCGCAGAAGTATTTCCGCAAAGCCGGTGTCCCTGCCAAGCTGAAGAAGGTCGAGGAAAACTCTGTTCCATCTTGGCTTTGGCGTTCCGTCGCAGATGAGAAAGCACTCGCGAAACTGCCGGAAGACCAGCGTTACGGGCCTGAGCGCGATTCGCGTCAGGTATTTGACCGCCTCGCGGGCACGTGGACATATTGGGGCTGGAAAGGCGGCTACTTTAACAGCGAAGATGATGCCAAAGCGTTCCGCGATGAGTTGGCTTACATGCTGGCAACTCAGCGGGTCGCGCCGAACTCTCCACAATGGTTCAACACCGGTCTTCACTGGGCTTATGGTATCGATGGTCCTGGCCAAGGGCATTATTATGTGAACCCTGAAACCGGGAAACTGACCAAGTCCAAGTCCTCTTACGAGCACCCGCAGCCGCACGCTTGCTTTATTCAAGGTGTTGGCGACGACCTCGTGAATGAAGGCGGCATTATGGACCTGTGGGTCCGTGAAGCGCGCCTCTTTAAATACGGCTCCGGCACGGGCTCAAACTTCTCTCTTATTCGCGGTGAAGGTGAGAAACTGTCCGGTGGCGGGACCTCTTCCGGCCTAATGAGCTTCCTGCGCATCGGTGACCGTGCAGCGGGCGCGATTAAGTCCGGCGGCACGACACGTCGCGCGGCGAAAATGGTCGTCGTCGATGTCGATCACCCGGATATCGAAACCTACATCGAGTGGAAGGTGAAAGAGGAAGAGAAAGTCGCAGCCCTCGTCACCGGTTCTAAAATCGTCAAGAAGCACCTGACCGCCATCATGGCTGCCTGTGTTGAAGCTGAGGGTGATGGCGAAGACCGCTATGACCCGAAAGAGAACCTCGCGCTGAAGCAGGCTGTGCGTGCGGCAAAGAAGGAGCTGGTGCCGGACAACTATGTCTATCGCGTCATCCAGTTCGCGAAGCAGGGTTATGAGAAGATTGAGTTCGCGACTTACGATACTGATTGGGACTCTGAAGCTTACAGCACGGTTGCAGGCCAGAACTCCAACAACTCGGTCTCTATCACAGATGACTTCCTGCGCTCTGTTGAGGCGGGCGGGTCATGGAACCTGACATCGCGCACAACTGGCGAGACGATGAAAACGATCGACTCCCGCGACCTTTGGGAAAAGATTGGTTATGCCGCATGGGCGTCTGCTGACCCGGGCCTACACTTCAATACGACCATGAATGACTGGCACACGTGCCCGGAAGCAGGCCGCATCCGTGCGTCCAACCCGTGCTCCGAGTACATGTTCCTCGATGATACGGCGTGTAACCTCGCCTCGCTGAACCTGATCAAGTATCGTGGCGAAGACGGGCGCTTTGATGTCGAGACGTATGAGCATTCTGTGCGTCTCTGGACGATTGTGCTCGAAATCTCTGTCGCCATGGCGCAGTTCCCATCCAAGCAGATCGCGAAACAATCTTACGAGTACCGCACGCTTGGTCTCGGTTATGCCAATATTGGTGGCCTGTTGATGACTTCAGGCATTTCGTACGATTCAGAAGAAGGCCGTGCGATTTGTGGTGCGCTGACATCCATTATGACCGGTGTGTCTTATGCGACCAGCGCGGAGATGGCGGGCGAGCTCGGCGCGTTCAAAGGCTATGAAGCCAACGCTGAGAACATGCTGCGCGTCATCCGGAACCACCGACGTGCCGCGAAAGGCAAGACCGCAGGCTATGAGGGCCTAAGCGTCAACCCTGTCCCAATGGACCGTGCCAATTGCGCCGACAAGCGTCTCGTCAAGCATGCTGAAAAAGCGTGGGACAAAGCGCTCGAGCTTGGTGAAGCGCATGGCTATCGCAACGCACAGGCCACGGTGATTGCCCCAACAGGCACGATCGGTCTCGTCATGGATTGTGATACGACAGGTATCGAGCCGGACTTCGCACTGGTGAAGTTCAAGAAACTTGCGGGCGGTGGTTACTTCAAGATTATCAACCGTGCTGTTCCAGAAGCGCTTAAGACGCTTGGTTATGCAGGCAATGAGATCGGTGAGATTGAGGCCTATGCCGTCGGTCACGGATCACTTGCCCAAGCGCCTGGTGTGAACCATGCATCCTTGCGTGCGAAAGGCTTCACTGATGAGGCGATCGATAAGATTGAGGGTGGCCTTGAGTCCGCTTTCGATATTAAGTTTGCTTTCAATCGTTGGACGCTTGGTGACGACATCTGCAAAGCGCTCGGCTTTACTGAGGATCAGCTAAACGATCCAATGTTCGAAATGCTGCCAGCGCTCGGTTTCACCCGTGAAGAAATCGACATGGCGAATGAGCACGCTTGCGGAACCATGACGCTGGAAGGCGCACCGCACCTGAAGACGAAGCACTATGCAGTCTTCGATTGTGCCAACCCGTGCGGAATGAAAGGCACGCGCTTCCTTTCTGCGGAAAGCCACATCCGCATGATGGCTGCGGCTCAACCCTTCATCTCCGGCGCGATCTCCAAGACAATCAACATGCCGAACACGGCGACCGTTGAGGACTGTAAGAACGCTTACATGCTGTCCTGGAAACTCGCCCTGAAAGCGAACGCGCTTTACCGGGATGGATCCAAATTGTCTCAGCCGCTAAATGCACAATTGCTGGCAGATAATGACAATGAGGATGATGCCGAGGATGCGGTCGAAGCGCTGCTCGCAGCTCCGAAAGGCGCTCAAGCGCAGCAGGTCGCTGAACGCATCGTCGAACGCATCATCGAGAAGGAAGTTCGCTCCCGTGAGAAGCTGCCGGATCGCCGCAAAGGCTACACTCAGAAAGCTCGTGTTGGTGGTCATAAAATCTATCTGACAACCGGCGAGTTTGAAGACGGCCGCATCGGTGAGATTTTCATCGACATGCACAAAGAAGGCGCAGCCTTCCGTGCGATGATGAACAATTTCGCGATCGGTATCTCACTCGGTCTGCAATACGGTGTGCCACTGGAAGAGTATGTGGACGCGTTCACGTTCACGCGCTTTGAGCCAGCCGGCATGGTGCAGGGCAATGAGACGATCAAGAATGCAACCTCCATTCTAGATTATATCTTCCGTGAACTGGCGGTGTCCTATCTTGGTCGCAATGATCTGGCGCATGTTCAGCCAAGTGAGACAGGCTCAACAGCCATCGGCGAAGGCGAAGACGCGGAGAAGCCATCTCTCAATTCTCCTGTCTCATCCGGTCTGGTTCGCTCGCAGTCGCCTCAAATGCACTTGCAGCTTGTAGGTGGCGCTGCCTCATCAGCCGCATCGCCGTCTACAGGGACGGGGACAGCAAGCGCATCGCACTCGGCACCTGTCGTTGCGTCCATTTCTCCCGGCGGCGCAGCAACGGCGCTTAAAGTCACGCCTGCTATCGAAGAAAAAGCGGAAGTGAGCGTGATGGAGAAACCCCAGCTCGCCCCAGAAGAAGAGTTGAGACGCATTGCGCGTGCTCAAGGCTATGAAGGTGAGAGCTGCGGTGAGTGTGGGCAATTCACGATGGTTCGTAACGGGACTTGTCTGAAATGCGTTACTTGTGGTGCGACGAGCGGTTGCTCCTAGTAGGACCCTATACAGAGAAATGACTGAATTGAGCGGGGCTGATCCCCGCTCAATTTGTATGAGGCAAAGATATGGGTGAGACGCGTGTCTACAAAATCTTGAGTGCGGATGACTGGAAGGCGGCTCAGGCGCTTGGCTATACTAAAACAGCGCTCGATGAGGGCGATGGCTACGTTCACCTGTCTACGCGTGCGCAGGTCTCTGATACTTTGCGTCTCCACTACGCAGGTCAATCGGATGTTCGCCTGCTAGAATATGTGCTGGAGCATTTCAGTGGCGAGGTGCGCTGGGAAGAGAGCCGTGGCGGTCAGCTTTTCCCGCATTTGTATGGCACGCTGCGCATCGATGCGGCGAAGCGGGTCTGGGCGCTTGAGACCGGGCCTGATAAGACGCCGATATTGCCACAGGATATTGACGAATGAGCCTGCCCGATCTCGCCTTGCCTTTCGTGAAACTGCTCCCCGCAGAAGCGGCGCACAAGGCGACGATTAAGGGCCTCAAAGCCGGTGTTGGATTACCCGATATTGACCCAGCAAAGTGGGGGCTTGGTGTAACACTTCCTAAGTCAGGCTTGTCCTTACCGAACCCGATTGGACTCGCTGCGGGTTTTGACAAGAATGCGGAAGTCTTCGCCCCGATGGCGCGCTTTGGATTTGGCTTTGTAGAGTGCGGAACGGTCACACCCAAGCCACAACCCGGCAACCCAAAACCGCGCCTGTTTCGCCTGAGCGAGGACAAAGCGGTCATCAACCGCATGGGCTTTAACAATGACGGGCTGAATCCTTTTGTTCGACGCCTCGCCAAGGTCGGTCGCACGCCTATTCCGGTCGGCGCTAATGTCGGTGCGAACAAGACGAGCGATGATTTCATTGGCGATTACGAAATCGGCATCGCGGCTGTCTATGACCGCGCCGACTATATCACGATTAATATCTCAAGCCCGAACACGCCGGGTCTGCGCGGATTGCAGGGGCGCGAAGCACTCCAAGCGTTATTGACGCAGTCGGCTGA
This sequence comes from Pseudomonadota bacterium, assembly GCA_038746145.1. GTDB lineage: Bacteria > Pseudomonadota > Alphaproteobacteria > Caulobacterales > Hyphomonadaceae > Henriciella. The sequence continues at coordinate 132,248 of JBCDKW010000002.1, read as the reverse complement.
AGCCCATGCCAAGGCTGGCGGTGAAAAGCCCGTCTTCCTGAAAGTCGCGCCGGACCTGGATGAGCAGGGCATTAGTGACATCGTCGAGACAGTTCAAAGTGAGGGAATGTGGCTATCAGGTTTGATCGTCTCAAATACAACGATTGATCGTCCAGAGACTCTCGTATCGAAGGACAAAGCTGAAGAAGGTGGACTTTCCGGTGCGCCGCTTCTGCAACCCTCAACCAAAGTCTTGAAAGCCTTCGCGCGCGCCTTGAATGACACGTTCGATCTGATTGGCGCAGGCGGCATCTCCAGTGGGTCAGATGCCTACGCCAAAATCAGGGCAGGGGCTCATGCGGTGCAGCTCTATTCCGCGCTGGTCTATGAGGGACCGGGCTTGATCGCGCGGATCAATGCAGAACTCGCAGGGCTACTCAAGCGTGACGGGTTCACTTCTGTGGCTGAGGCTGTTGGGGCTGATCTTTAGGCGACAGCAAGTCTGGCAGATAGATTGCCAGCGCCAGAGCTCTGAACACATACATAAACAGAAACGCCGTCCAGACCCCAGCATTTCCAAATGCTGGGCGCAGGATCATGTCCAGCCCAACATAAGCAACACAGAACAAGACGCCCGCATTCCTGACCGCGCGTCCTCGCGTTGCGCCAAGGAAGAACCCGTCCAACTGCCACGCCGGGATCCCAATTAACGGAACAAGCGCACAGAATGGCAGGTAAGCGAGCGCAGCGACCCGCGCCTCATCATCTTTGACCACGATCTCAATGATGCTGGCCCCGCCGGTAATATAAACTAGAGAGATGACGGCGCCGAAGGCCAGCGCCAACTCGCTCGTGACCCGCATTGCGCGCCGCAAGCGTCTCTGGTCATTGGCGCCAAACGCTTCGCCAACCTCCTTCTCTGCCACGAAAGCAAAACCGTCCAGGACAAAGGCAGAGACGGTCACGAACTGCAGCAGGACCTCGTTGCCTGCCAGCTGCGCCGTGCCCATCATCGCGCCTGAGCGTATAAACCATGCAAACGCGAACAGCAGGGCTAGCGTGCGGATCAGGACATCCCTGTTTGCACTGAACATGGCGATCAGCGCATCCCGATCAGACAGGCGCGCTTCCGGCTTTAGGGCCTGTCTGACGATGAAAAGTCCGAACAAAAGCGCGACCCATTCCGCAATCGCCGTCCCAAGACCGAGCCCGGCAATTCCCCAGTCCAGACCGATCACAAACCAAAGGGTCAAAACCACGTTCACCAGATTGAGCACGATCTGCATCGCCAGCATGGCGCGCGTTCGCCCTGTCCCGAGCAGCCAGCCGGTGATCGCATAACTCATCAAAAGCGCAGGTGCGCCCCAAATGCGGGCCGCAAAATACTCTTTGGCGAGCGATTCCACATCGGCTTCCGTCCCGAATGGCTGAAAGACGAGTGGTTTCAGGACCGGTCCAAGCGCGAAGATCACAAGACCAATCGCCAAACCAACAATCAATCCGCGCTGGAGCACAGCCCTGCTCTCGCTATCATCCCCGCGACCAACCGCCTGCGCCGTCAGGCCCGTTGTCGACATGCGTAAGAAACCGAACCCCCAATAGATAAATCCGAAGGCAGCACTCGCCACTGCAACGGCCGCCAAGTCCGACTTATCTCCTGTCAGTCCCATAATCGCCGTATCGACGACGCCTGTCGCAGCAATCGCAACTTGGGCCAGCATAACAGGTACGGCGAGCTGCATGACTTGCCATCGGGTGAGTGGAGTTTGCTCGATCACCGTCACAGAGTGTTAATCCAATGCGCTGAAGAAAGGCCATCGCATGGCGCGACTGTGGCCGCTATGTTCAGGAACAATTCAGGCCTTTCAAGATAGTTTGCCAACATGATCAAAACTCTGTCGTCTTCTCTCGCCGCTCTTGCAACGCTCGCGCTTGCCATACCCTCTGCCAGCGCGTTGACCAATGCGGAAGTCAAACAATGCAATGCGCTGGGGAAAAGCCTGAAGGCGCGCCAAGCCGATGCCAAGACCAAAGCGGAGACACGCGAAGGCCTTTTGGAGAAGGTTGAAGTGGCTGGTGATGCTTGGGAAGAGGCGGAAGGCCTTCGCAATTTCAGCGACGACTATGCCACCAAGGCAGATCTGACAAAAGCTGAGTATGAGACGCTTAAAGGTGAGCTGCTGCGCGAAGAGCGGTCGCTTCAAGCGCTTGTGTCCCGATTGAATGAGGATGTCGCTGTCTATAACGGAAAATGCGTCAAGAAATAGAGGTCAATCCTCCAACTCGACAATGACCGGCACGTGGTCTGACGGCTTTTCCATTTCGCGGGCTTTTCGATAAATCTCCACGCCTTTCAAGCGGTCTGCCGCTTGTGGGCTGAGTAAATGGTGATCGATCCGGATGCCGTGATCCTTCGGGAAAGCCCCGCCCTGATAGTCCCAGAACGTATATTGATGCGCGCGATTATCGCTGACCTCAAACGCTTCGCTGAGTCCAAGATGTTTCAGACGACGAAATGCAGCGCGGCTGTCTGGCAGCGCGAGCGCATCGTCTGACCAGACGGTCTCGTCCCAGCAATCCTCTGCGCGCGGAATGATGTTATAGTCCCCACATAGAACGAGTGGTTCTTCATTCGCGAGCAGATTTTGCGCGCGATTCTTCAACCGTTCCATCCAGTCGAGCTTGTAATCGTATTTGGGTCCCGGGGCCGGATTGCCATTTGGCAAATACAGCCCCCCAACGCGAACTGGGCGATCTGCTAGAACCAGCGCCTCAATGTAGCGGGCCTGCTCATCATCTGCGTCATCAGGCAAATTTTTAGTGACATCTTCCACATCAAAACGAGAAAGTAGGGCGACCCCGTTATAGCTTTTTTGGCCGTGCACGCACGCAGTGTAGCCGAGTTCTTCAATTTCCAGATAGGGAAAGGCGTCAGTCTCGCATTTGATTTCTTGCAGGCAGATCACATCGCAATCGATCGCTTTCAGTACCTCCAGCACGGTGGGCAAGCGGGCTTTGACGGAGTTTACATTCCAAGTCGCAATTTTCATGTGCTCCGCTTAGCGGGGATTTCGCGGGCCGTCACGCCTCAATCGGCGCTGGCAGGAAGCGAAAGCGACGTTTCTGGCCGTAATCCCAGATGCGACTATCCTCAAGTGTGCCCAGACCGATATTGTGTATCGCGCGCCAGCGGCCATCTCGTCCGCGCTGATCTGATAGAATGCCGATATGGGGCAGGCGTCCACCGACACGACAGGTCAAGACATCGCCGGGGATCCAATCGCTCGCAGGCAACTCATGCCCATGCCGTGCGAGCCATGTTTCCATATTCGGGACACGGCGATGGTCGATATTGCGATCTGTGCGGCTGAGTCCCCACGTCTTCGGGTAGAGTGCGAAATTGGCCTTCATATCCTTGTGAATATGTTTCTGAAAATCAAAACCGAAAGCGCTGCGATAGGCGCGGATAATCACATCAATGCAAACGCCGCGATCATTCGCGACGTCGCCTCCGGGATAAGCGAGCGAGACGTAAGCTGGATCGTAGAGCCGCGTCACACCGATGCGCGCGCGGGCCGCCGCGATCAGGCTATAGGCTCGACGGTTTTCAAACGGGCCGAATGTGGGCGCCAAAGGTAGGGCAGCGAACCCGAATAGAACCTGACGACGAGCGATCTCCATGATTTGAGGATCAAGGCTCTTCGCGACGAAACTAAGGCGTCACCGGGGTTTAGAGCAGGCGGGCTTGCTTACCGTCTGCTTTGCGTTTGGAATCAGTTTTCGGTTTGGATTTCGACTTCGGCGGCGGTGTGCCTGTCTTAGTCACAACATCAAGGTCACCATCGCTCAACGTGACCTGTAGGGCTGTGCCTTCGGCAACGCCTTTTGAGCCTCGCAAGACATGGCCATCACGATCGCGAACAATGGCATAGCCGCGATTGAGGGTCGCTTGATAGGAGAGCGTGTCCAAGAGTTTCGATTCTGAGGCGAGCTGTCCTGATTTTCGCTCTAAGGTCCGCATCAGGGCAGGTCGCGCCCGAATGGCCGTCTGTTTCAAGGCCTGTCGCGCCCGTCTAGCGTCAGCCTGCAATGGTTCCGGGCGTAGACGTGAGGCGACCTGCGTATAACTCACCTGCTTGCGTGATACGGCTTGGCGTAGGCCGCCTGCCAGGCGTCCAGAGAGGCTCTCCAGTTTTGAAGCCTTCGCCTGCACGATCTGCTTTGGGCTGATCAGCTTTGCGGCTGCGGTGTTTAACTGCCCCCGCCTCCGTTCCACCAGCATGAGAGCGGCACGGGGCAAACGCTCTGCCACGGCATCAAGCCTCTGGCGCTTGGTTTCCAGTAAGCGCTCAGGGCGGGGCAGGCGCGTTGCATTCAGGCGTTCGCGTCCGCGTTGTGTTTGCCGTGTCAGGGCACGTTTGACCCTCTGATCGAGTTCACCCACCTGAAGCTGTAAATCCCGGCGGACCGGAACAGCAATTTCAGCCGCCCCGGTCGGGGTCGGCGCGCGTGCATCTGAAACATAGTCGATCAGCGTGGTGTCAGTCTCATGCCCGACCGCAGAGATCAGCGGGATCGTGCTTTCAAACGCTGCACGGACCACAGCTTCCTCATTGAATGGCCACAGGTCTTCAATCGAGCCACCCCCGCGCCCAACGATGAGCGTGTCAGGTCGATCAGCGCCCTGCATCGCATTAAACCCATGAATAGCCGCCTCGATTTGCGGCGCTGCAGTCTCCCCCTGAACCAGAGCTGGCCAGAGGATGACGCGTACGGGAAACCGATCTCTGATCCGATGAAGAATATCGCGTATGACTGCACCTGTGGGTGAGGTCACGACACCGACGGTCCCAGGCAAAAAGGGCAGGGGCTTTTTATGCGCCTGATCAAACAGACCTTCCACCGCGAGCTTTTTCTTCCGCTCTTCGAGAAGCGCCATCAAAGCGCCAGCGCCGGCAGGGCGCATCCCGTCTGCGATCAACTGATAGTTCGAACGCCCTGGATAAGTCGACAAACGGCCCGTCGCGATGACTTCCAAACCTTCTTCGGGACGAAAGTTCAGACGGTTGACCTGTCCTTTCCACATGACCGTATTCAGGACAGCTTTGTCATCCTTGATGTCAGCGTACATGTGGCCACTGCGCGCAATCGTGACGCGGCCAAGCTCACCGCGCACCCGTATATGATCATAGGCCGTCTCGACTGTCCGTTTCAGTGCGGCTGACAGCTCTGAAACAGAAAGCTCCGGGAGATTGGATGTCGGTGACTCAGCCATACGCCGAGCTTAGCCCCATAGGCCAAGGCCGTCACCTATTCGATGCGGGTGCGGAAGCTAATCGTAAAATCCGTATCGCTCATCAGTGTCCCACCGCGCAGTAGCCCTTTCGGATTAAAACAGATATGGCGCACGTCCGGGTCGTATCCCAAGCTTGGCGTATAGGTGCAGCCTGCAAAACTGGTCGGCTTAGCAATCGCATCTGAAAACCCAAGATCGGTCGCTTCGGTGAGCGTCAAACCTGAAGCTCGTGCGTCAAAGGCGATCACGCCCGTTTCCGGGCCACCATCGTCGATATCGCCATTGTAAAATGCAACCTCACTGGGCAGAGAGTCCACGAGAAAGACACTGTCACGATCTACCGGCGCACTGCCCGTGCTCTCAACTAAAAGCGTGTAGATGATGTCGCTGCCCGGGACTGCGAAGGCGACGCTGGAGCCGGAATAAACGTCATTCGTTTTGGACACGGCAAGTTGCGCTGTCTGGCGATTGCGGAACACGCCATAATAGACTTGCTCGTTAATATGACGCCGCGTTGTGTCACCGGCTACCGTCTCTTCCTCAATTGCGAGATTAATCCGATTACTCGGCAGCGGGTCTGTCCCATACAGAACGGACCATCCTCCATTCCCGCCGTTTTCCGCCGCTTGTGTTGTGACGCCGGTATCGAAATCACCTGAGATCGTGTACTGATAGGGCGGTGTGTTACCTGTGCCTGCAACGCTGTTTCCACCGCGTGCGAAAGCATAGTCGACATCATTCACAGTTCCGCTGCCGGGCGCTGTGACGATGAACCCAAGCGTCTCGTCCAGCCGCGTGTCGTTGATCATACCGATATGCTTACCGACGCACATATTGGCATCTGTCGCCGGCGTACCCCGGTTTGAGCAATTAAACGTCCAGAAGACGCTTGCCTGATTGTCGTTGAAGGTCATCACCTGACCAAGAATGACCGGGGTTCCGTATGTGCCAGTCACGAGCGCGGCAACGTTCTCGGCATTCGCGCTGCCCCATCCCGGTGAGTTGCCATTTGTGCCATCTGAAAGCACTGTACGGGCTTCAATAATCTTGCCATCGCCGAGTGTATTCACACCTTCTTCAGCGATCAGGCAGTGCACATCAGACGGCGTGAATGCGCTGGAGTCTTCAAACCGTTGGACGCGCAGCTCAAAACTCGTCGACCCGACACTTCGCACGCGTGTGGTCGCGGGCTGATCTGCATTGGTGCGAAGATTATATGTGCAGACCACGACCGGATTTGTGTATTCATTGACCAGTAGGACCGTCTGCCAAGTCGCCCCCACATCCTCAATCAAGACGGATTCAACGTCGAGAGATAGCGCTTGGCCGTGCGCCAGTGCGGGCACAACAAGAGCGGCAAGGGAAAGAAGAGCGCCCTTTACAATCATAACGCATTATCGTTGCGGCGCGTTACGCAGGAGTAAACGCTACTGCGCGCTTTTCGGGCCGAGTTCATCCATCGTGCGGATCGCTTTTGCCGCGCTGATCCGAACCAGATGTCGCCCTTTCTCGTCGCGCCAGTCGGCTTCAACAAATCCGGTGGATCGGCCACGCGAAACCAAACGGCCTTCGATATGGATCAAACCATTTGGGACAGGGCGAAAAATGCGCGTCTGCAGCTCAGTTGTCGTAAACCACTCGCCATCTTCCAGTGCGCTCGCCATTGCCATTGAGACAATATGATCGCTCAGACCCGCGACCCAGCCGCCAAATACGCGGTCAGGCTGAATATCGCGCGACCCGTCATTTGGCCATTCATAGCGCACAAAGCCATAGTGGACCTCTTTCAACCACTTCTGCGGGCGGATGCCGAGGTTCGCGATGCCAGCGGGCAGCTCCCACGCTCCGGAGCGAAGATTGGCGAAGAATTGCTCTTGCTGGGCAGAGAGGCCCGTACGGCTGGTCATTCCGGAATATAGGCCCTGGCCTTGATCTCCAAAAATCCAAGAGGATTGTAGAGTTCTGTAATCCCTATCAGCGTAAAGGCTGAAAAACTCGGCCCCGGCATCCATTTCGACTTGGCCCGCATGACGGCTGAAATATGTGATTGGAAGTCCACGTGGTAGCCTGTCATGTCGACGATATTTGCAACACCGCCACCGGCTTCCTTCAAGATCATGTCAATCTCTGCAAACGCCTCGTCCGTCGCGCGGTAATAGGCTTCATCAGAAGCGTCTTCTCCATCTTGCAATGCCGCAATGACGCCAGACAAAAACACCATGTCCCCAGCCCTGACAGCGGGCGCATATTGTAAGACTTCTGTTCGTTCTTTTAGCGCTGAAGGTACAATCATCTTGGTCATGCTAATTCACCGTCTGCCCACCATCGACGACCATCATCTGTCCGGTCATGAAGCTTCCAGCAGCGCTCGCCATGTAAACTGCAGCGCCTGCAATCTCGACAGGCTCGCCAATCCGGCGCAGTGGAGTGGTCGCCGTGGCCCTCTTCAGCGTATCTGGATTTTCCCAAAGTGCGCGGGCAAAGTCAGTTTTGATCAGTCCCGGTGCGATTGCATTGACGCGGATGTTGTCCTTACCGAACTCCTCGGCGAGATTGCGAACCAGCTGGAAATCCGCCGCCTTGGAGATGTTATACGCGCCAATCACAGGCGAGGCGCGCAGACCACCAATGGACGACACGATGATTACCGCGCCATCCTTGCGCTCTCTCATCTGCGGCGCACACATCTGGATCAGCCAGTGATTTGAAATGATGTTGTTGGACAGAATTTTCTCAAACTGCTCGTCTGAAATGCCGCTCATCGGTCCGTAATAGGGGTTAGAGGCGGCATTACAGACCACGATATCGACCTTGCCGAACGCCTCATTGGTGGCGTCGACCATACGCTGTAACTCTTCCTTGGATGAGATATTGGCCGGAACTGCAATCGCGGTGCCGTCACCATATTGATCATTCAGTGCACCGGCGACTTCCTGACAGGGGCCGGGTTTTCGGGAACTGATCGTGACTTTGGCGCCCTGAGCTGCAAACTGTTCAGCGATGGCTTTGCCGATGCCGCGCGATGAACCCGTAATGATTGCGGATTTACCGGATAGGTCGAAAAGGCTCATGGAGATCTCCCGTAGTGTCTTGCTTTTGATCAGCGTGATAGGCGGCGCGGCACAGTATGACGAGGGGTCACGCTGCGCAAACGTCATCGCTATGCTCAGAGTGAGCAAAAGAATCCTTGAACCTAAGCGCATTTGCAGGCAGTGAGGCCAAGTCGCAAATTGTCAAAGGTCTCCAAACAATGACCCCGCTCCTCACGCTTGAAATCGCAGCGAATGCGACACTTGTGTCGGCCGTCATCATGGCGGCGCGCAATCAACCGATCAGCTGGGTGCTCGGCGTTGCAGGCTGTTTCCTGTTTGGGATCTTTTTCTTCCAGATTAAGCTTTACGCCGATGTAACCTTGCAGGGCTTCTTTATTGTTACGAACATCATTGGCTGGCTGAATTGGCGTTATGGCGGTGCGCAGCAAACAGTTCTACCGGTCACCCGTGTTCAGCCGATTTGGCATCTCTTCCTCTATTTCCCAGCTGCTTTGCTAACAGCCTGGGGATACAGCGAATTACTACGTCGTTTCACCGACGCAAGTTACCCGCTGATCGACTCTTTCATTCTTACTTTTTCCGTTGTGGCGCAGCTACTCTTGATGAACCGCAAGCTTGAGACTTGGATCTTTTGGATCATCGTCAACTCAATCGCGGTTCCGCTTTACTTTGTGAAAGAGGCCTATGTCACCTCCTTCGTTTACAGCCTGTTTTGGTTCAATGCGTTTTACGGCTTCTATGTCTGGCGGGGCGAACTGAGGAAAGCTGCGGCATGAGCGTAGGGGTGAAACGCGTCTGCTTTGTTGGCGCCGAGTCCAGTGGCAAGTCGACCTTGTCGCGTTTGTTCGCTGAACACTTTGATGAACCTTATGTCGAAGAGTATGGGCGCACGCTTTGGGTGGAGCGCGGCGGCAAACTTGATTTTGAAGACTACCTCCACATCGCTGAAACCCATATCGAAATGGAAGCAACGGCGAAGGGCGGTGCGAACAGGTTTATCTTTGTTGATACAACGCCGCTCACAACACTTTTTTACTCGAAAGAGCATACAGGTCTTGTTGATCCAAAACTCATAGAGCTTTCAAACCGACAATACGATGTGACTTTCCTTTGCCACCCTGACTTCCCAATGGTTCAGGACGGTTGGCGGGGCGAAGAGAGCTTCCGCCAGGCCCAGCATGAGTGGTATTTGAGGGAACTGGCCGCGCGTCAGATGGATTATGTCTCGCTTACGGGTACGTTTGAAGAGAAAGTCGTGAATGTGAAAATGACGCTCGCCAAATAGCACGCCTTGTTCGCAGGCGTTCAATTTGTTATACAAGTTGCAACAGATGGAGGGAGCATGGCTCAATCAACAATGGGTGTTCGCCTTGATGAAGCCACTCAAAAGCGCCTTAAGAAATTGAGCGCACAACGCGACCGCAGCCCGCATTATTTGATGAAAGAAGCGATCGAGGCCTATTTGCGACGAGAGGAGGACTTGGAAGCTGAGAAAGCGCTTATCCGAGAACGCTGGAAACATTTTGAATTGACGGGCGAAACAGTCTCGCAAGACGAAATGGTTCAATGGGCTGCTTCGCTTCAAACTGACACCTAATGGCCCGCATTGAATGGCTCACGGGCGCTAAGGCAGACCTCCAGCGTCTGCATGATTTCATTCATCCCCATAGCCCTAAAGCCGCCGTTAAGGCAGTTGCTACCATTATCGAGCGCGTCGGTGATTTACAGAATTTCCCTGAATTGGGCCGACCGTGGGATGCCGATCCAACGTATCGCGAATTAACAGTCGTCTTTGGCGCGCGCGGCTATATCGTGCGGTATCGCTTAGTTGAAGATCGACTTATTATCGTGCGCGTCTGGCACGGTTTAGAAAATCGCAACGCCTAGTCCTTTCGCGGCAACGCATAGGTCACAATTGCATGGCTTGCGGCTTTCTCCGCGCCCTCAACGCGGATATCGACGTCCATCACAGCAAGCGCCTGTCCGATCTTCATGACGCGTGCATCGGCCAGAACAGCATTGCCAATGCAGGGTCGCAGGAAATTGATGTTCAGATTGCTCGTCACCGTCATGGGTTCCATGCCCGTCAGCGTCATCACCGCCATATAGGCGGCGCTATCGGCAATCGCCATCTGGCTGGGGCCGGAGACATAGCCGCCGGGGCGTAAATGCTCTTCGCGAACGTTCAGTCGCTGAACCGCGCGTCCAGGCTCCATAATTGTCACGACCGCCTGATGATCCGGGCGGTTGAAAGCCGATGAGAGAAAACTGTTGGCCTCTTCGACGCTCATTTTGCTGGGGCCTTCAAAAGCCATTTCGCTCTCCCTTGCGGCAGGCATTGACGGCCCACCCTGTTCGCGGCCAATTTAGACACCTGAGCAGACCCGAAAAGAGGTCACGCCACGCGAAGGAGGAATGATATGCTGACCGCAGGGGACGAATATCCCATTCACCAGACGCCCGAACCGATTGCGTTCGCAGGCTCGGATCGTAACTTCTATGATCGGTTTTTCTTCAATGGGTACAGCGCGGACGGGTCGACCTTCTTCGCGGCTGCGTTTGGCGTCTATCCGCATCTGAACGTTATGGATGGCGCGGTTTCAATTCTAAAAGACGGCGTGCAGAAATCTGTTCATGTCAGCCGTGTTCTGAATATGCAGCGAATGGATACCCGTGTTGGGCCGCTGTCCGTAGACGTGTTAGAGCCCCTCAAAAGCGTCCGCCTTAAGCTGGAGGAAGCGGAAGGCATCGCCCTTGATGTCACATTCATGGGGCGGCACTTCCCGATTGAGGAACCGCGCTTCACGCATCGCCAGGGCCCGCGTATGCTGATCGATTGCACGCGTATGACACAGAATGGGCATTGGAATGGTCACTTGAAGGTCGATGGCGAAAGTATCGACGTTGCTAACTTTTACGGCACGCGGGATCGCAGCTGGGGCGTGCGCCCGATTGGTGCGCGCGATGAGCAGCCCGTCCTTCCTATGCAGATGCCCCAATTCTACTGGCTCTGGGCACCGATCAACTTCGAGGATCACTCGCTCTATTTTCACGTGAATGAAGACGCGAGCGGTGGCGCTTGGAACACGCGCTCTGTCTTGGCAGCAGACGGCGCAGACAATGACGCGCTCATGCATCTCAACCAGCCGAAGATGCAGGTCGACTGGCGCGATAGTAGCCGCCGCGTCGCAACGGCAAAATTAAGTGCTGAAAATGGCGGAGGAGAGAGCCATGGTGTCACCTATGAGCCGCTCTCAACTTTCATGATGAAAGGTATCGGCTATGGCCATCCCGAACGTGGGCATGGCTCCTATCGCGGCGATCTCGTCGTTGAGCGCGAAGACCTCACGCCGGACAATCTGCCATGGCAAATGCCCGAAAATCTACACATTCAGGCCATCGTAAAAGCCCGCCATGAACAACCCGATGGCTCTGTTAGCGAGGGTATTGGTATTCTTGAGCAGCTTTGCATTGGGCCGCATGCGCGCCATGGCTGGAAGGATGTGCTAGATGCTTGAGGAAGAGCTTGCCGCCAAATTCACTGCTTATGCCGCATCGCGCATTCCCGGCGCACGAAACCTCAGTGTGACTGAGATCGCCCGCATTCATGGCGGAGCCAGCCGTCAAACCTATTCGATCGATCTCGCTTACGAAGACCCGACCGGCCCACAGACGAGAGGTGTTATCCTGCGGCGCGATCCCCCCGATAGCCTCATCGAAACGGAACGACGGATCGAGTTCGCCGCCATTAAATCCGCTTATGGTCAAGGGGATATTCCCGTGCCGGAGGCCATGTTCCTTGAGACCGATCCCGGTCCGCTCGGCGCGCCCTTCTTCGTCATGGGCCGCATTGAGGGCGGTGAACCAATCAATCCGTTCAAGATTGAAGCAATCGAACCGCACCGGGTGGATATTGGACGACAATTTTTCAAACATCTTGGCAGTATCGCTGCCATACCGGTCATGGGATCGCCTCTGACAGACGAAATGGATATGCCGACACCGGATCAGTGCTGGCGCAAGGAACTCGATTACTGGATGAATGAAATCCGCAGCAATGCGTCATCGCCTCAACCTATTGCAGAAGCTGCGATCCGCCACCTTGAGCGCAATCCGCCGCCCCCGGCGCAGCGATTGTCTATCGTGCATGGCGACTATCGGAACGGAAATTTTCTGCATGACGGGGCAGGGCGCATTAATGCTGTGCTCGACTGGGAAATGGCGCATATTGGCGACCCGTACGAGGATCTAGCCTGGGCGACAGATCTACTCTGGTGCGGCAATGATCAGGAGCGCGCCGCAGGCTTTATCCCATGGCCGGAAGCGATTGGTATCTGGCAGGAAGCTTCAGGCTGTCAGTTCGACCCGATCGCGTTTGAGTGGTGGTCGATCTTTACCCATGTCAAAGCGCTCGGCATTTGGATCACGTCAGCCAAGGCCTTCAAAGACGCTGTGAATGACGATCCGATCCTCGCTTGGTCAGGCTGGTTTACTCATAATGCGCACGAGCTAATGATCGCGATGCGACTGGGCCAGAAATACGCTGTGGGGGCGCCGTCATGACCGATATTGCAATGATCCTGGATCGGATTGGGCGCAAGCTCGTCGGCGAAGTCGCGCCAAAGTTGGAAGGCGATTATTCTGCCGGACATGCCGCAATGGCAGGCCTAATGTCGGTCATGGCGGGCGAAATGTGGGATGGTGCTGCCGACCGGCTGTTCACTGAAACAGGCGAAATGCGCGCGCTGCTACAGGCAGCGGGTCGAGATGTGCAGGTGCCCGATGCGCCGAGCCTGAAAGTCTCTGATCTGACGGCGGAGCGCGATGCTTTGGCGCGCGAATTGATCGAGGCGCAAAAAGCGCTGGAACTGCGTAATGATGAAGCTGCTCAAGCCCTCAACGCGCAAATCTGGCTTTTTTACATCCAAACCGCCCAAGCCCGTATGCCCAGCCCTCCTGATTTTCCAGATCCAGAAGAAGAGGTTTAAGTGCGATGACCATCCAATCCTATTTCTCAGACCACTACATCGAAGCTCGTGAAAAATTCCTTGCGGCCTGCGCGGAGCGAAATCTCAACGTCGAAAGCCTGCTTAATCCCAATGCCAAAGGCTCTCGCGGTGAAGACCTTTACACAGACATCGCCCTGATCGGGCGCGCCGATGCTCTGAAAATGCTCATTATCACAAGCGCAACCCACGGCGTTGAAGGCTATTGTGGTTCCGGCCCGCAAACCGGGCTTTTGCGCGAAGGCTATTTCGACACTCTACCGGACGATACCGCTGTCCTGATGATCCATGCGATGAATCCGTACGGCTTTTCACATGATCGCCGTGTGACCGAGGACAATGTCGATCTCAATCGTAACTTCATGGACTTTTCGACAGTACCAGACCAACCCGGCGCCTATGCCGATATCCATGCGTACATTCTCCCTATCGAATGGACCGGGCCTGCCAAAGAGACGGCTGACCAAGCGATCAATGCCTATATCGAACAATACGGCCTAACCGCGTTTCAGGCAGCTGCCTCTGAGGGCCAATATCACTTCAAAGACGGCATCTTCTACGGCGGCACGCGCCCGACCTGGTCGAACCAAATGTTCGCCTCCGTCATGGAAAAATACGTCAACCATGCCGAGAAAGCCGCGTTCCTGGACTTCCATACCGGCCTTGGACCTTACGGCTATGGCGAACTGATTATGGACGGCACGCCGGAACAGAAAGCCCGTGCGAGAGAGTGGTACGGCGATCAGGTCACAGATCCTGAAGCGGGAACCTCGACGTCTGCGCCGCTCACCGGAACCCTCTGGCACGGCACCATCGAAGCGCTCCCGGATACCGAAGTCACCTTTATCGTGATCGAATATGGAACCTATGAAATCACACGCGTCCTTGAAGCAGTGCGCGGCGATAACTGGCTCTATGAAAAAGGCGATGTGAACAGCGATCTCGGTGCCGCGATCAAAGACGAGATCAAAGAGACTTTCTATCCTGATAAGGATGACTGGCGAGAGATGGTCTGGACCCGCGCAGTCGAGGTAGTTGACCTTGCCATGAAGGGGCTTGGAAAAGGCACTTAAAAAGATACTTCGCTGGATACTGCAGTCCTAAAACCCACGTGAGATCGGAACCTCATGCTAAAGAAAATCCTCCTCGCCGTCACAGCTCTTCTTGTGGCGGGCATAGCCTATGTCTACCTCGCATATGGATCCATCGCCCGAGCTGGCAGTGGTTACGCAGCGAAGATTATTTGCTCAGGTTATTTCCTCAGCGGCTTCTCACCGGAAATCATGAAATTCGAAGCGCTCGCGGGTGCATCCAGTACGCTGGCCAATGTCTCCCACGAGATCGATATCGAAACATCGACGGTTACGACGAAGCTTTATGGCCTGTTCAAACGGCGCGCGGGTTATACACCCGGTATAGGCTGCACGCTCTTGCCCTCTGGGGAAAAAGAGCTGCCGAACAAGATCACTCCGCTTCCAGACCTTACGATTTCAGACGATTTACCTTGGCCGCAAGGAAGTGCCACGCCTGATGTGATGACCCGGTTCGACACATTGCTGGATGAGGCTTTCGCAGAGACAGACCCTAGCGCGCCACGCAACACGAAAGCCATTGTCCTAATTCACAAGGGTAAGCTCATCGCGGAAAAATACGCGGAGGGCGTTAAACCGGATACGCCGCTGATTGGCTGGTCCATGGCGAAAAGCGTGACCGCGCTGACTGCAGGTGTAGCGGTAAAGGACGGCAAAATCGTGCCTGCTGAACCCGCGCCAGTCCCGCTCTGGCAGGAAAAGCCCGATGATCCCCGTGCGGCAATTACCTTCGACCAGCTCCTCAGAATGAGCAGTGGTCTAGAATTTAACGAGACCTATTCCTCCGCCACCGATGTCACCCAAATGCTCTCTAATGAGACTGACATGCCGGTTTATGCAGCGGGGAAGCCTCTGCTCGGTCCGCCCGATACGATCTGGTCCTACTCATCTGGCACGACCAACATCGTTTCCGGTATCATAAAGCGCAGTGTCGGAGGCAGCCTGCAGGACCATTACGAGTTTACCCAGCAGAGACTGTTCCGACCGCTGAATATCAGCACCGCAACGTTCGAAGCCGATGCGAGCGGAACCTTTATTGGGTCATCGTATCTCTACGCATCCGCACGCGATTGGGCACGGCTCGGGCAGTTCTGCCTGCAAGACGGCGCCTGGAACGGCGAGCAAATCTTGCCGGAAGGCTGGATGTCCTATCTCGTCACGCCTAGCGAGACGACGCCAGCCAATCAGTATGGCGCGCATTTCTGGCTGAACAGGGCGTCTGATACTCCAAGCGAAGACCGCATCTATCCGAACTTGCCAGAAGACGCCTACCACATGGGTGGCTTTCAGGGTCAGCGCGTCCTCGTCATCCCGTCGGAAGACTTAGTTATCGCGCGCTTCGGCTTCACACCGGAACGCAATCACGGGGTAGGGGACCTTGCTGAAGCTGTCATCGCCGAACTCAAAAGTGAAATTTAGCTCCATAGGGCTTTTGCGATCGCCAGCAAAAAAGCTCGAGTCTTGTGTGGCGCTACATCGGGTCTACTCTACGAACATGAAGATTAGACGGGCTACCGTTTCTGATGCAGTTGAGATTGCTTCTATTCATAGAGCATCTCGCGCGCACGCCATGCCTTGGTTGCCTGTCGTGCATACACCTGATGAAGATGTTGAGTATTTTCGAAAAGAAGTGCTGCCCAAGCAGACTGTATGCATTGCAGAGGATGCGAGAAAAATTCTCGGGTTTATCGCCTATGATAAGACATGGCTAAACCATCTATACATTGCTCCTGATAATTTAAGACAGGGCGTAGGATCGGAACTCCTATCTATCGCCAAGGCTGAGACCAAGGTCCTCAACCTTTGGACGTTTCAGAGAAACCAAGCTGCTAGGGATTTCTATGCTAAGCACGGCTTCTTAGAAGTGGAATTCACAGACGGGGCCTCAAATGAAGAGAAGACCCCCGATGTCAGGATGGTTTGGAAGGCCTAACCCCATAGCGCTCTTTCTGGCGGTGACACGGTCCCGCCCTCATAGTGCAATCCATACTCAATATCCCTTTTAAGCCAGAGCGGGCCATCCAGATCGACGAGATCAGCGGCTTGTCCCAGCAGAACCGCTGGTGCCATATTTAGCGACCCAACCACCATGCAGCCAACCATGACACCGAGGCCTAAACGGCGACATTCAGACAGCATCAGCAAGCCTTCTGTCAGCCCGCCCGCTTTATCGAGCTTGATATTGATAACGTCATACTTCTCCGCCAATGCCTCAAGATCGCTCGAGGTATGAACACTCTCATCCGTGCAGATCGGCACGGCACTATTTCTACCCCGCAAAAGCTCGTCATCACCAACCGGGAAAGGCTGCTCAATCAGGCTGACGCCCAACTCGGCCATCCGTTCAATGAGGCGGTCAAAACCATCCGGCGCAATCGCCTCATTCCCATCAACGATAAGCTTGGCATCCGGTCGCGCAGCACGCACAGCCGCAACCCGATCCAGATCCTGCGGCCCTCCGAGCTTCAATTTCAAAATGGTGGCTGGCGTCCCTTTCGCCGCCTCTGCCATGGCTTGAGCGTCGGCGATACTCAAAGTCATGGTCGTGGCAAGCGGTTTTGCTTCGGGCAGGCCCGCGCGCTGCCAAACTGGCACGCTTGTCTGCTTTGCCTCCAAATCCCACAGCGCTCCATCGACTGCGCATCGCGCCGCGCCGGCAGGCATAAGGCTCTGCACCTCGTTGCGCGCCACGCCGCTTTCAAGCGCGCCTCGAACCGCCTCCAATTGCGCGCAAACGCTCTCAACACTCTCACCATATCGCGAGTAGGGCAGGCATTCCCCACGCCCGGTTGCGCCGTCTTCACTCAGCCAAACCCGAACGCTCTCAGCGGTCGTTCGCGCCCCGCGTGAAATCGCAAAAGACGCGTTCAGGGGTGATGAAATATGCTCAAATCGAAATGTGCGCATTGAGAAACCCTGAGCCAGATGGATCAAATTTGATCCTTGCTTTGCGCCCCGTCTTAAGTCCTCATCCATTAGGGTAAAGACAGCATTAGGGATAATTCCATGCGCGAACCGCAATTCGACGTGTTCGAAGAGAACGGCCGGACTCATCTCACTGTGAGCGGGGACTGGACGATTGCAACCATTGGCCGCCTTGATGAGAGCCTTCGCAAAGCGGTTTCCGGTCGAGCCTTTGCTGAGAAAGTGCGTGTTGAAACCGGCGATCTCTCCTCGCTGGATACAGCAGGTGCCTATCTGATCGATAGAAGTTTGAGAGAGCTCTCAGAAACAAACCCGGATATTCTCGGCGACAACCAGGATATTCGTGCGCTGCTAATACAGGCCCGCACTGTGGCGACACGCCCAGAAGAGGCCCCTCAGATGGTTGAAGAGGGCCACGGCATCGTTGACCTCTTAGAACGCACTGGGCGCGGCGCGGTGCATGTCTGGGAAGAGATGGTTGAGAGCCTGTCCTTCTTCGGTGCCATGCTGGTCGCGATTTCAGGTGTTGTTCTGCGCCCGCAGAAGATGCGCTGGACGGCTCTGGTGTCCGTTATGGAGGAAAGCGGTTTGGACGCAGTGCCCATCGTTGCCTTTCTCTCTTTCTTTGTGGGTATGGTCGTTGCTTTTATCGGCGCAACCGCATTAGCAGATCTCGGCGGAACGATATTCGTGATCGAGTTACTTGGATTTGGCCTACTGCGCGAACTCGCTGGCGTACTCGCCGCGATCATTATCGCGGGGAGAACTAATTCAGCGTTTACAGCTCAGATTGGTGCTATGAAAATGCGTCAGGAAGTCGATGCGATGACAACGCTCGGACTTGATCCAATGAATGTCATCGTTGCGCCGCGCATCTTGGCCATGATCATTATGGTGCCTGTTCTCACATTTGTCGCGATGATTGCTGGTCTAGCTGGCGGCATTACCGTCAGTTGGCTCGCCTTGGACATCACGCCAACAGTCTTCCTCAACCGGATGCAGGAATTTGTCCCGCTTAGCCAGTTCTGGATCGGCATGTCCAAAGCGCCTGTCTTCGGTCTCGCCATTGCACTGATCGGCTGTCGTCAGGGCCTTGAGGTCGGCGGCAGTGTTCAATCCCTTGGTCATCACACGACGAAATCTGTGGTGCAGGCCTTGTTCGCGATCATCGTGATCGATGCCCTCTTCGCCATGTTCTATCTGGAGTTGGGAATATGAGCGCGGAGATCGCCATCAAGGTTCGCGGCCTGAAAACCGCCTACGGAGAACACGTTGTGCATGAAGACCTCGATCTTGATGTCAGGCGCGGCGAAGTGCTCGGTGTGATCGGTCCTTCCGGCACAGGTAAGTCCGTTTTCCTGCGTGCGATTGTTGGCCTCAAAACCCCTGCGTCGGGCCAGATCGAAGTTTTCGGTCAGGACGTTCTGGCCCTTCAAGGCAAAGATCATGATGCCCTACAGCGCATCTGGGGCATCATGTTTCAGGATGGTGCCCTGTTCTCAAACCTGACGGTTCGCGAGAACGTCATGGTCCCGATGAAAGAGTATACTGACCTTCCGCTCTCGCTTATGAAAGAGCTTGCAGATCAGAAAATCCGCATGGCCGGGCTGGAAGCGTGGGCAGGCCGCAAATACCCCTCAGACCTCTCCGGCGGGATGCGCAAACGCGCTGCGCTTGCCCGATCCATGGCGCTTGATCCGCCCATTTTGTTTCTTGATGAGCCTACGGCGGGCCTCGACCCGATTACGGCGCAGGGCTTTGATGCATTGGTGCGCGAATTGCAAACCTCTCTGGGTCTAACAGTGTTTCTGGTCACCCACGATGTTGATACGCTTTCTGTGACTTGCGACCGGATTGCTGTGCTCGGTGAGAAGAAAGTGCTCGCAGTTGGCACAATGGATGAATTAAGACAGGTCGACCATCCGTGGATAAAGGACTATTTCGGTGGTCCACGCGGGCGCGGCGCAATTATGGGAGTCGGATAAATGGAAACGCGAGCAAATTATGCCCTAATCGGAGCCTTCGTCCTGTTTGCGGCTGCGGCCGTGATCGCTTTCACGCTTTGGCTCGGCACATCGCAGCTTAATCGTGACTATGCTGAGTATGACATCATTTTCGACGGTCCAGTCTCATTGGAGGAGGGGTCATCTGTCCGTTATATTGGTATCAAGGTCGGCGAGGTTGAAACCGTCCGGATTGATCGCCGCGATGCTTCAAAAGTGCGCGCGCGCATACGCATCGACAAGACAACGCCGATTAAGGAAGACTCAACCGCCAGCATCGACATTGCGGGCATCACTGGCCTGACCTTTATTCAGATCAATGCAGGCACAGACACGATGGGCCCGCTTCGCGCAAAGCCCGGCCAAAGCGTACCTGTCATCAAGAGCGTGCAAAACCCACTCGCCATGCTGTTTGCCAGCGGCGCTGAAATTGCTGGTCGCGCCGGGACCTTGCTCGACTCGAGCGACGCGCTTCTCAGTGATCAGAACATCGCGACTTTCAGCGCGCTGCTGTCGAACACCAACAGTGTCATGGCCACGTTGGCCGAGCATGACGAGACGCTGATCGAAGATGCACGCCGCGTGATTACCAGTCTTGAACAAGCCAGTGCGGATGTTTCGATTGCCGCAGATGCAACCTATGCCGCAGCTGCGTCTACCGAAGCAGAACTCAAGGCGCTGAGTGCAGAACTGAATCTTCTGCTTGCAGATGTCAGGACGACAACCGGTACCGCCGATGAAGCTTTAGCCGCCGGTCGCGATGCGCTTCTGTCCGCGCAAGCCCTCATTGATGGACCAACCACAATGACCTTGAATGAGACCCGCGCCACGGCTCAGGACGTTCGGGTGCTCATCGCACGCCTTGACCGGATCGCGCGTGATCTTGAAACCAATCCACAGGGCTTCGTGGTTGGCACACCGCGCCCATATGAGGAGGCCCGCTAATGCGTCTTTCTACTCTGACTTTTGGCGCGCTCGCGCTTACCTTGGCTGGCTGTGTTTCCGTTCTGCCGGAGCCGCAGAGCCCGGACGCGCTCTATCGCATCGAGGCGGCGTCTACACCGCGCTCTGTTGATGCCACAGTGATCATACGCGAGCCGGAAGCCCCGCAAATCATGTCTGGCCGTGCGATGATGCGCGAAGACAGCTCTGGCGCGATCCGTCTTATCCCATCGGTCGAGTGGGCAGGGCGATCCACGCGCCTGATGCAGCTTGCTCTGGTCGAGAGCTTTGTCGGAGAGGCAGGTGGCGCGGTGCTGCCGGAAAGCGGTGTGCAAGCGGCGTATGAACTCTCAACGCTGCTTTCGACTTTTGGCTTCCAGGGAAATACAGCGGTCTGTGAAGGAACTGTCAGCCTCGTCGATCTAAAAACGCGCAGTATCTTGAGACAAGACCGTGTGAATGCGCGCATCGGCGATAATGGGTCAGGCCTCGCGCCAACGCTGAAAGACGCGTCAGAAGCCTGCGTCGAGCAGATTGCGGACTTCGTTGAAACTACGATGGCCAAAGCGGGCTCTTAAGCCCCAAACAAAAAGCCGGACATCTTTCGATGCCCGGCTCTCCGATAGATTTCGGTAGGTCTAGCCCTGTTTGAGTTCATCAAACGGGACGTCCTTATCCACGCGAACATCGCCCGGCAGGCCGAGAACCCGCTCCGCGATGATGTTCTTTAGGATTTCGTCCGTGCCGCCCGCAATGCGAAGACCCGGCGCCCACATGAAACTCTGCTGGAACAGAGCGTCAGCCGGCATCTCTTCCTCGCTCGTCATTAGGCCGTAATGGTCCTGCATTTCGATGGCGGAGTTACAGATATCCTGCAGCTGGTTGGCCGTGATGATCTTGCCAATGGAGCTTTCCGGTCCCGGCGTTTCGCCCTTAGACAGAGCCGTTTGGGTCCGGAACTTGGTCAGCTTGTAGCCTTGAGCGGCAACATACCAGTCCGCCAGATTATCACGGAAGGCACCATCGCTGATCGTGCCCGCCTGCTTGGCGTAATCCATAATCTCAGACCAATCCGGGCCCGGTGATCCACCAACGGCCAGACGCTCATTCATCAGCGTGACAATCGCGACTTTCCACCCTTGGCCGACGTCGCCGAGACGATCACTGTCCGGAATGCGCACATCCGTGAAATAAACCTCGTTAAATTCACGCCCACCGGAAGCTTGGTGAATTGGGCGAGCTTCAACGCCGGCCTGCTTCATGTCCACGATGAACATGGTCAGGCCTTTATGCTTCGGTGCTTTTGGGTCAGTCCGCACGAGCAGGATCCCATAATCAGAATAGTGCGCGCCAGACGTCCAGACTTTCTGACCGTTGATCACCCACTCATCACCATCTTTGACCGCACGGGTTTTCAGTCCTGCGACATCGGATCCAGCGGCAGGTTCTGAGAAAAGCTGACACCAGATTTCCTCACCGCGCAGCGCTTTTTGCACGTAGCGCTGCTTATGCTCGTCAGAGCCAAACGCGATCACGGTCGGGATGCACATGCCAAGACCAATCGTGAACGGTCCGGTCGGCGCGTCAAACTTGCCTTCTTCCTGACCCCAGATCACGTTCTGCATCGATGTGCCGCCGCGGCCGCCCATCTCTTTTGGCCAAGTGATCTGCGCAAAGCGATTGTCCGCTTTCAGCGCCTGCCACTCTTTGGCGCGTTTCATAAACTCTTCGCCGGACACACGTTGGCGTAGAGGCTTGGCGCCTTTCGGGTCGAGGTGTTTCGCTAGAAAGCTCCGTGCCTCAGCACGAAATTCTGCTTCTTCATGAGTGTCGTTAAAGTCCATCTCTTCACTCTCCAATTAACTTGTTACATTATCAATAACATATTCTGTGGGGTTCAGCACGCGGCGGAATAACTCTCGCCTAAGCTGCATTCTTCATTTCAAGTGCACGCACCAGTTTCTCTTTCCAGACCTTCGGCGCGCCTGCCTGTACGGCCAACAGCTTCGCGCGTCGATAGAACAAGTGGCAGTCGACTTCCCATGTGAAGCCCATGCCGCCATGGGTTTGAATGTTCTCTTTCGAGGCAAACCAATAAGCCTCAGACGCTGCCAAGCGAGCGGCAGCGGCTGCCTCGGGCAGCTCCACAGCATCGGTCGAGAGCGCCCACGCGCCATAATAGGAATTCGAGCGCGCGACCTCGTTCTTCACATACATATCGGCCAGCTTGTGCTTGATCGCCTGATTACCGCCGATGGGTCGGCCGAACGCATAGCGCTCTTTGGCATAATCGGTTGCCATTTCGAGGCAGCGGCTCGCCCCACCAAGCTGTTCAAATGACAGCAGGACCGCAGCCCGCGTCATGATCGCGTCGTGCAGATCGCCACCTTCACCAGCAGCACCCAAACGCTCAGCTGGCGCACCATTGAAAGTGATCTCAGCATGACTGCGCGTCGGTTCAAGCGTTTTGACGGGTGTGCGTTCTACGCCCGGACCATTCAGGTCAACCAAAACTAGGCTCGCGCCGGATCCGTCCTTGGCCAGAACGATGGCGTGGGTCGCAACATCGCCATCGGTTACAGGAAGCTTCTTGCCCGTTATAGAACTACCATCAAAGCTCGTGCTCAACTTCGCAGGATCAGGATGGCCGGGCCCTTCGCTCGCTGCATAGCACCCAATGACCTCGCCGCTCGCGACCTTTGGCAGGATTGCAGATTTCTGGGCATCACTGCCTGCCAGCATCAGCCCTTCAGCGAAGAAATAAACGGTCGAGGCGAATGGCACCGGTGCCAGCGCACGGCCCATTTCTTCGGCCAGAACGCAAAGCTCCAGAGACCCAAGACCCAGCCCGCCATGCTCTTCCGGAATGGCTGTGCCCAACCATCCCATTTCCTTCACTTTCTGCCAGACGCCGTCATGATGGCTCTTTGCATCGTCATTGAGGACTTCGCGGACGTGTTGCGTCGTACACTCAGCGTCGAGAAATTTGCGCGCTTCATCGCGCAGAAACTTCTGGTCTTCGGAAAAATCGAAATTCATGGCCGCCAGGCTCTCCCATATTGTATTGTTTACGGGGGAGAGAATAGTTGCCTTTACGCGCACGGAAACCCGTCACGTGGGGGAAAGAGTTCACTCCTTTTCTTGCGCCAGAGGAATGCATCGCTAAATCCAATCTCAAAGACATGAAGGACACATTCGATGCGCACCGATACGCCGATCCAGATCAAACTCGCTGATTACACACCTTTTCCATTCGAGATTGATCAGGTCGACATGGCGTTTGACCTCGAACCAGCAGCGACGCGCGTGAAAACAAAGATGCAAGTGCGTCGGGTAAGAGAAGGAGCGCTGGTTCTCGACGGGGTGAAGATCAAACTCAATGCCGTATCGGTTGATAGCGTCCCACTCGCGCCGTCTGACTACCAACTCTCAGATGAAACGCTCACACTGTCTAACGTGCCGGACAGGTTTACCCTCGAAACCGATGTCACGATTGATCCCTCGAGCAATACAGAACTCTCCGGTCTCTACATTTCTGGCGGGCGCTTCTGCAGCCAGTGTGAATCCACTGGCTTTAGGCGCATCACCTACTGGCCGGATCGCCCCGACGTGATGAGCACGTTCAAAGTCCGCATTGAGGCGGACAAGGCCAAATATCCAATCCTGCTCTCCAATGGAACAGCGGGCGAAAGCGGTGACCTCGACAACGGTCGCCATTTTGCGGAATGGGACGATCCTCATTTGAAGCCATCATACCTCTTCGCGCTTTGCGCAGGCGATTATGATATTCACCGCGACACGTTCACAACGAAAAGCGGCGAGCATGTTGATCTCGCCGTCCATGTCGACAAAGGCGACGCCGACCGCGCTGTCTGGGCCATGGAAAGCCTGATCGCCTCCATGAAGTGGGACGAGGACGTGTTCCAACGCGAATATGATCTTGGCGTTTTCAATATTGTGGCCGTGCGTGATTTCAATTTCGGCGCGATGGAGAATAAGGGCCTGAACATATTCAATTCGGCCTATGTCTTGGCCGATGAGGCGACAGCAACGGATGCCGACTTTGAAGCGATTGAGAGCATCGTTGCGCACGAATATTTCCACAACTGGACGGGTAACCGGATTACCTGTCGCGATTGGTTTCAGCTTTGCCTGAAAGAGGGCCTCACCGTTTTCCGTGATCAGGAATTCAGCGCCGATATGCGCTCGCGTCCGGTCCAGCGTATCAAGGACGTCATCCGCCTACGCGCCCGCCAGTTCGCCGAAGACAATGGCCCGCTCGCCCACCCCGTGCGTCCCGATAGCTATGCCAGCATCGACAATCTCTACACCGCAACAGTTTACGAAAAAGGCGCGGAACTCATTCGCATGCTGAAAACGCTGGTCGGCGACGAGGCTTTCGACAAAGGCCTGCAACTCTACTTCGCGCGCCATGATGGTCAGGCGGTGACGATTGAGGATTTCTATGCCTGCTTCGAAGAAGCGAGCGGTAAAGACCTCTCAGATTTCCGGCGCTGGTATGCACAGCCCGGCACGCCAACACTCACAGCGACCGAGGAGTGGAATGAAGCCACCGGCACGCTCACACTGAAACTCTTCCAGACCAATCCGGAAACACCGAACAATAGCGATCCACAACCGCTGCCTATGCCGGTGCGCGCGGCTGCCTTTGCTCGTGACGGAGGCAAAGTCGAAGAAAAGACACTCTTTGTAAACGGTGAAGAGACCGTCTGGACTCTGATCGGTCTGCAGTCCCGTCCGCTCTTATCTCTAAACCGGAGCTTTTCAGCGCCAATTTACCTGCGCCACGAGATGAAGCGAGCAGACCGTATCGCACTCGCGGCTATGGACGATGACCGCTTCAATCAATGGAATGCCTTTCAGGTATTGCTGCGCGAAGATCTGCTTGCCTTGGCCTATGGCGATCAGACAGACCCGGATCAAACGCTGATCGAGGCGCTCGCCAGCACAGCGCTCAGCGCACAGGATGATCCTGCATTTGCTGCGCTTCTGCTTAGAGTGCCCGATATCGGTGAACTCTTCCAACACCACACACCTGCAGATCCGGCTGCGCTGAACCAGGCTCGAGCAGATGTACGAGCGGCCCTTGCACGCCAACTCGCAGACGACGCGGCCCGCATGCTGGGCGACCCAACGCCAACGCCCTTCGTACCGAACGCAGAACAAGCCGGTATCCGCGCAATGCGTTCAGCAATGATCTCCCTGACAGGCGCCCTGCGTGACCCGACCGGTGATGCGCGCCTCAAGGATGCGTTTGACGCGGCTACGAACATGACGGAGAGCTTGTCGGCTTTGCGGGCCTTATGCGACGCCAATACCAGCCAGAAGCAAGTTGCTCTTGAAGCCTTTGCGTCCGACTGGAACAGCAATGACCTCGTTATGGACAAATGGTTCGCCGTTCAGGCGGCGACCGGCACTGTTTCAGATGTTGAGACCTTATTGCAGCACCCTCAATACGATCCCGGGAACCCAAACCGCGTCAGATCTGTCGTCGGTGTCTTCGCCATGCAAAACCTTGCCGCTTTCCATGCGCCGGATGGCAGTGGGTATGCTCTACTGGCCGAAGTGATCCGTGATGCAGATAAGCGCAATCCAGCGCTAGCGGCGCGGTTGCTGACGGCATTCGAAGCCTGGAAAAAGCTTGAGCCGGTGACAC
The DNA here is from genome assembly GCA_038746145.1 of Pseudomonadota bacterium. Lineage (GTDB taxonomy): Bacteria > Pseudomonadota > Alphaproteobacteria > Caulobacterales > Hyphomonadaceae > Henriciella. The sequence goes on along the minus strand of JBCDKW010000002.1, from coordinate 106,276 downwards.
GCGGTCTCGCCCAAAAAACGTTGCAGGATTTGCAAGCGTCTGATCTCTCCAAAAACGTGGCAGACATTCTGACACGCACGCTCACGTGAAGGGTTAACCAAACTTAAAACTTAAACGCTCAGACAAGATGAAAAGCACGGCGAGTGAGTCGTCGTTGCAGGATGAGCGGATATGTCGGGTCAAAAGACTGTGTCAGAGCAGACGCGAGTGCAGCTGCAAGTGCAGCCACGCATCGTTGTGCTTCTTCTCATTTTGACTTTGGTCGCTGCAGTTGGTTTCAAGACCGTCGACGACTTGCGTGGTCATCGTGCAAATCTCAGCAGCATCACACAACGCGAAGCGCTTGCGGTTTCCGAATATATAAATGGGAAAGCTGATGGCGTGTCGCTCACTTTAATGCACGCTTATCGCAGTGGATGGGGCCCCCGACAGACGGTCCGGTCGCACCCTGATCTTGAAACTGTTATGGGGCTTGCGGACGCGCTCTCTGCGCGGGAAGGCTCGCGAGCCAGGTCAGCAGGTGAAGTCGCGTCGCAAATCTTAGCCAGCGGTCAGACCGTCGGGCTGACCGCAATGGGCGATGTCGTCATTGTTTATAAACCCGACAACGGCAGTGCTCGCATAGGTTTCGTAAAAGCCGACGTCTGGATGCCTCAGGCCAATGGCGCACGCTCAATCTATTTTTCTGCGTCATCAGACCCCGTACAAAGCTTAGGGGGTACGACACAATGCCAGTCGGTCAGTTCAGCGCTTTACGCCTGTGTCAGCAATTCAATCCCGTTCATGACATGGATGCGCGCTATTGAGCTGCTCGCGTATGCTCTCCTTTTGCTCAGTCCGGGCATCATCATTCTCGGTTTGTGGCGTCGTGCAGCGCACTCACAGTCAGCCCGTGAAGCCATTGAAGGCGAAGCGACCAAGGCGGGCCGCCTTCTCGATATTGTGCAACAGGAAACAACGTCAGGGTACTGGACTTGGAACGAGGATACCCAAGAGATTTGGCTGAGCGAACCGGCCGCAATCTTGATGGGGGTCAACCAGGCCGGTTTTCATAAACCGACACTGCTTCTGCAAACCATTCATCCTGACTATATTGAGATTATGGGGCAGGTCTTTGAGACGTTTGAAAGCCGTGAATACCTGTCCCAGACCTTTGCTCTTAGTGACAATCAGACTTGGTTAGACATCCGCGCGTCCCGAGATACGGTCACAAATGCGCTGCACGGCGTTTTGATTGACGTAACGATGACCAAGCGCGCGATCCAGCGCTCACAACAGGCCGAACAACGCCTGAAATCCTCGATTGAAGGCTTTACGGGTCCCTTCGCAATCTGGGATCGAAACAAGCGCCTGCTTTACTGGAACACTGCTTTCTCAAGCGTCTTCGGTTTAGGCGATTCTCTGCGTGTCGGGATGAGCCACCAAACCGTCAAACTCGCTCAGGCGTCAGGCATCCGCGCCCGGCGTGGCGGGCGTGAGGGCGGCGCAAATGTCATTCGCGCGCAAGATGATAACTGGTACAAGATTGTTGAGCGCATCACCCCGACCGGGGGGATGATCTCTGTCGGCCTGAACGTGACAGCAGACGTCCAGAATGAGGTTCAACTCGATCGTCAGAGAAAACAGCTTGAAACGGTTGTCGGCGAACTCAAGACTGCGCAGCAAGCCGCGGCGCAACTCGCCAGAAACCTCGAAATTGAACGTGATCGTGCCGAAAAATCAGCCGCTTCAAAAAGTGCGTTCCTCGCCAATATGAGCCATGAACTCCGAACGCCGCTGAATGCGATTATCGGCTTCTCTGAAATCATGCGCGATGGATCGTTTGGTCCGCTCGGGCATGAAAAATACAGTGAATATGTCAACGACATCCTCAATTCCGGCCAGCATCTGCTGGATATGATCAATGACATTCTGGACATGGCGAAGATCGAAGCAGGTAAAATGACAGTCGATCTACAGCCGATTGATATCATTGAGCCTGTGGATATGGCGGTGCGTATGGTTCGTCGCCGTGCTGAGGAAAAGGGCCTGCAGGTTGATCTCATTCATGATGATGACCTACCTCTGATTGACGCTGACCATCGCGCGATCCGCCAGATGATCCTCAATCTTGTCACCAACGCGATCAAGTTTACCGATTCCGGCGGTGCGATTCGCATCATGGTCAATCGTCAGAACAACGAACTCCGCATTGCAGTGCGGGATAGCGGCGTAGGCATCCCAAGCGAAGCGCTGCCCCGTCTTGCACAACCCTTTGAGCAGGTTGCTGAAACCAGTGACCGAAACCATCAAGGCACAGGGCTTGGTCTATCCCTAACGAAGTCATTTGCAGAACTGCACGGTGGGCGTCTCACAATTGCCAGTGAGGAAGGGAAAGGCACCATGGTCAGTTTCTATCTGCCTTTGCCCAGTACTGGAGCAGGCATTGCTGATACCGCTCTCGCTGGTTAAGTCTCTTCTGGTCGGAGGGATCAGATGGCAAATTTTCATTATGTTCAGAACGGCGATATTCGCCTGCGCATCGCGATTGAAGGTGAGGCGGATGCGCCTCTTGTGATCCTTGTCCATGGCTTTCCGGAAAGCTGGTATTCATGGCGTCATCAGATCAAGGCGCTCGCTGAAGCAGGCTACCGCGTCGCTGCCCCGGACGTGCGCGGCTATGGCGGCTCTGCTCGACCGGATGAGATTAGCGCCTACACAATGGAAGCTCTAACAAGCGACATCGCAGCCATCGCCCAAACCTTGTCACTGGATGCTCCCGCTGTCGTTGTCGGTCACGATTGGGGCGCCCCGATCGCCTGGAACACCGCTCTCTTGCACGCGGAGCATTTCCGCGCAGTTGCGGGCTTGTCTGTCCCTTACATCCCCCTCGGTCCGGTTCCGCCCTTAGAGCTCTATCGTAAGGTCTTTACCGACAATGGCCTCTTTTTCTATCAAATCTACTTTCAGGAAGAGGGGCGTCCGGAAGCTGAGCTTGAAGCCGATCCTGCCGCCACGATCCGCAAATTCTATTACGCAATCAGTGGCGATGCGCTCGACGATACTTGGCCGAAAGATAAACCGCATTGTGAGGGCCTGCTTGATCGCTTGCCGGAACCGCCCATGCCGTTGCCGTGGCTCGACGCTAATGATGTCCGCTATTATGACAGTCAGTTCCGCGCGTCAGGCTTTCGTGGACCGCTCAATCGATATCGTGCGCAGCCGGAAGATCACGCCTACCTTACCGCCCTGTCTGACACGACCATCTATCAGCCCGCCTTGTTTATCGGCGGTACGAAAGATCCGGTCCTGGCCATGTTCCAAGGGGACATTATGCAGATGATCCGACCGCATTTACCAAATCTGAAAGCGGCGCATGTGCTGGAAGGCTGCGGGCACTGGACCCAGCAGGAGCGTCCGGATGAGGTCAATGCACTGCTAATTGAGTGGTTGAATGGGCTCTAGCCCGGACGGCACGGCTCGCGAACAGAGATAGACACCGTCTTGTTCGCAAATGGCCATTGTCTGCTTTATCCACTCATACATCGGAGCGGCCCTGACATAGATGCTGCGATCCCCATTCTGATCACGGTCTTGTGTGACTTGAGACAAGACCCCAACGACCAGCGGGCCATCCGGCGTCGCGGCATAAAGCGGTGCGCCGCTATCGCCGACATTCGGGCCTCTGGCGCCAACTTTATCAGCCACCAGAACAGCTTCACCCGGTTCCGTGATCAGGACGCGTCCGCCCTGTAGATACTGCGTGCCGCCATTTCGCCCCCAACCGGAAATGTAAACCTCGCTCAAGTCACGGGGCAGCAACCGCGTTTCCATCGTCTCAAGTTGAGCAATTTCAACGTCTTCAAACGCCGTTACATCGTCGAGATAGAACAGAGCGATATCATTCGGATACTGCTGACGATTCATGCCATAAGCCGAATGACAGACCGCCCCTGTCAGCGACTGCACAGCGATAGCTTCGCTGCGCACGTCGACGTCCGGTGTCACCGCAATCACGTCATAAGTTGGCTTGGCCGTCGCGATATCGAGATCGATGATACAGTGCGCCGCGGTAAGGAACCAATGCTCCGCAACCCGCACGGCCGCGCAATGCTCACGCTGCGAACCGGCTGTCGACCGTATCCCCTCAATTTTGATCAGACCGGGATAGTCTGCCAGATCCGGAAACGGATCGAGTTGTGTCCCTTCAAGCGCCGTCGCTGTCAGATCACGATCGAGCCAAGGGCGCTCCGTCACCTCAAATGCGGCGAGACGCGGGAAGCACGGCTCAATTGCAAAAGCTGCAAGCTGTGTCGGCAAAAACGTACTTTCATTCGGTCTAATATCCGCCACTGTGAGTTGAGGACCTTCCCCAAAGTTTGCAAATATCCGCTCGATATAAGGAGCAAGCCGTTCCTTTGTCGGGGAGATGTTCGCCGCTGTCAGAGCCGCACTCGCACCCAAGAGAAGACCAAAGATCAGCAGAAAAAATGAGCGCATAGCGTTCCCCTTTAGCTTTCACCCTAGGTCCGGCCTGACATCCTGCAAGCAGAAATCAGGCATCGACCAGAGTTTTCAATTCCTGCGCAATCGAAGTCAGCGTCATGCGGATCGATTTCAGACCGCCCCCGCGCCCTTTGTGAATGACGAGCTGCTTCCAAGGTGCTTCGCCAACTTCCGGGCTCTTTACGTTCAAGTGTCCGGTACGGGGCAGGGCGGTCGACAGAAGCGCCTCTGACAACGCAAACCCTGCTTGATCGTCAAAAACACCATTGCGGGCATCGGCTTCAAAGTTCGACTGTTCAGAGCGTCCCACTGCATTGAACAGGACCGACAGGAAGGGCCGCTTATCCGCGCTGACTTGTTCATGCATCACTTGGTTCAGCAGACGCACCCCGCGAAGGGAATACACATCCGGATGCATCGGCGCGAGCACCCGGTCGGCGGCTTCTAAAGCGCATCGGGTTAGGAATGTTGCATTCGGGTTGGTGTCAAACACAATCAAATCGTACTCACTTCGGTAATGGTCGATCATCTTGCGGAAGTTCGCACCGACCAAGGTCAGCGTGTCCGGGCTGGGTGCAAACGCATATTTCGAAATCTCAAACTGGCCCGAAATAAGGTCGAGCCGTCCAGCCGGGCCATTCGTCTCTCCGGATAACAGATTGTGCGTAATCTGCTCGCGCGGGGAGGGCGTGAACGGCGCGGTCGATACCTCGCTCCAATTTTCAGCCGGAGATGACGCATCGCGAGAATGCAGACGGGAGCGCTCAAAAAGCGAGATCACGGACTTATCCCGCGCCGAACTCGCATCGGCATAGTCCATATCGAAAAAGGTCTGGGTCAGATTGTATTGCGGATCGAGATCGATCAGCAAAACCCGGCCACCGAGCGCGGCCTGCCATGTCGCAAAGACCTGAGATGAGACTGTCGTCTTTCCGATCCCGCCCTTCAAATTCATCACAGAAATCACCGGACACCGCTTCTGATAGCGTGCACGAACGCGCTCGATGAGATTATCGAGCCCACCGGCGTCACTCAAGGAGCTGTCGAGCTTGTCTGCCAGCGTATTGCGGAACAGTCGTGACAGCCGCCCATTATCGGCGCGGATCGGAAAAAGCGTCAGGCCGCGATCAACCGCGCGCTCAAGCTGAGTCTGAACGGCTTTGGATCGCATAGAAGACGCCGACACGATGACCACCATCGCGACTGCATCATCAATCGCGCTCATAACCGTCTGTGGATCGGCCGTCTCACCGGCAGGGACATAGGAGTCTGTAATCCCTTCTGCCCGCAAAGCTTCGTGAATGTTCAGAAGCGCGTCTGTATCTTTTGGGCCGTGAGCGATGAAAACGTGTGACATGCAATGCGTATCCGGGAGCAAAATTTTTCAGTCCAGTTAAATTCATTACAAGATTCGGGCGACACTTTGTTAGCAGCCGCAACATTGCAGCCTTGCCGCACTGAAAAGGCCTGTGCATAAGTGGCGACTGAGGGCCGAAGCCCAACGGAGAGACTATGACCTGGACGCCAAATAGCTGGAGAGACAAGCCAGCCAAACATATCCCTGAAGACTATCCCGATCCTGCAGCATTAAGTGCTGTCGAAGATCGCCTCGCAGGCTCTCCCCCGCTCGTCTTTGCAGGTGAGGTTGATCGCCTGAGAGAGCGTCTCGCCGAAGTTGCCAATGGAGACGCATTCCTGTTGCAGGGCGGTGATTGCGCTGAAAGCTTCAAGGAATTCACCGCTGATAACATTCGCGATACCCTTCGCGTGCTCCTGCAAATGGCTGTTGTCCTGACCTATGGCGCGTCCAAGCCCGTCGTCAAAGTCGGCCGCCTTGCAGGCCAGTTTGGCAAACCACGCTCCAGCCCGGTCGAAACAATAGACGGTGTCACGCTGCCATCCTATCGCGGCGACAATATCAACGGCATGGCCTTCACACCCGAACAGCGCACGCCTGATCCTGACCGTCTGATCCGTGCCTATGCACAGGCATCTTCTACACTCAATCTCGTGCGGGCATTTAGCCAAGGCGGATATGCCAGCCTAGACAATGTCCACAAATGGATGCTCGGTTTCGTGGATCGCTCTCCGCTGGGTGAAAAATACGCGGCCATGGCGGACAAGATCACCGACGCGCTGAACTTCATGCGCGCCTGCGGTGTGACACCAAACAATGTTCCGCAAATGGCGCAGGTCGAAGTTTATACCAGCCATGAAGCGCTTCTGCTGGGTTATGAAGAAGCCATGACCCGCCGTGATGAAGCGACCGGATCAGGCAAATGGTATGATACGTCTGCGCACATGCTGTGGATCGGTCACCGGACCCGCCAGCTCGATCACGCCCATATCGAGTTCTGCCGCGGTGTTGAGAATCCAATCGGCATAAAATGCGGACCGGGCCTTGAAGCCGATGAGCTCTTGAGCGCCATCGATATCCTTAACCCGAGCAACACGCCCGGCCGTGTTACGCTGATTTCGCGCTATGGCGCAGACGGCGTTGAAGATGGCCTCACCCCGCTCGCGCGCGCCGTCAAAGCCTCCGGTCGCTCAGTCGTCTGGTCTTGCGATCCAATGCACGGCAACACGTTCAAGACGGAAACCGGCTTTAAGACCCGTGCGCTCGACCGCATCCTGAAAGAAGTGAATGACTTCGTCGATGTTCTAAACGCGGAAGGATGCATTCCCGGTGGTGTCCACGTCGAAATGACTGGCCAGAACGTCACCGAGTGTATGGGCGGCGCACAGGCGATCTCTGAGTCTGATCTGTCTTCACGCTACCACACCCATTGTGATCCACGCTTGAACGGCGAACAGGCGCTTGAATTAGCGTTCCTCATTGCTGAGAAACTCGTCACGGTGAAAGAGGCGGCGGGCAGCGAAGTCAGACGTGCAGGATAAGCTTTAAATCACAGGTTCTGCTTCACAGGGATCTTATACACATCTTTGGCAATGATATTACATTGCATTCCGCGCCGCGAATAGTTAATGGTCGAACTGAGAACTTCGACAATATGATCTACTTATGAGCTGTCTCTACTGCTTAGCCCAGTGACACTCATGAGTTGACAGAAAAGCAAGACCTAAGATGAAGACAATTCCTGTGATTATCGTCGGCGCTGGCCCAGCCGGCATTGGCGTAGGCGCCCTCCTTGCCAAATGCTCTATACCCGCTCTGATCCTTGAGCGAGGTTGTGTCGGCGAAAGCCTCAGCCAATGGGCGAAGGAAACGCGTTTCATTTCGCCATCCTTTACCGGAAATTTCTTCGGTGCGGTTGATCTCAATGCTGTCACGCCGGACAGTTCGCCTGCTTTTGGTCTGCAGGACGAGCACCCAACAGGCGAGCAGTACGTACGATACCTGAATGATGTCGCTGACGTGCATAATCTACAGATCGACGAGGGCATTGAAGTGCTCGATGTCAACAAACAGGATGATGGAAAACTGGTCCTCACGACCAATGAGGGCGATGTGGCGTGCCGGGCGCTAATCTGGGCCGGGGGCGAATTCCAGTATAAAAAGACAATTCCCAACACAGTCCGTGTTGGTGATTCCTACGCCGAAATGCCCAAAGGCCACCACGTCATTATAGGAGGCGCTGAAAGCGGCATGGAGACCGCCTTTAATCTCGTGATGGCAGGCTCATCAGTCACCGTGCTGGATCCGTCCCAACCCTGGGCCGAACGCGTCAGTGATTCCAGCTATGGTCTTAGCCCTTATACGTTCGGTCGGGTACGCCTGCTTCAGCAAAGCGGCCAGGCCGAGTTTCTTAATGAACGCGCAGAGCACATTTCTGAAACTGAAATCCGCACCAAAACACGCACCTTCCAGCTCGAACATCCCGCGATCGATGCAACCGGCTTCGACACAGAACAAAGCCTCGCTGGAAAGCTGTTCGATTTTGCCAATGGTCATGCTCAACTGACAGATCGCGACGAAAGCACTGTCTATCGAAATGTCTATCTGGTTGGCCCAAACGTGCAGCATGACAAAGCCATATTCTGCTTCATCTATAAATACCGCCAGCGATTTGCCGTTGTGGTCAGTGAAATTCTCAGCCGGTGGGACCAACGCAGCCCAGTGATCGCAGATTACGCTGATCAGGGCTTTTTGCTCGACGACTTAAGCTGCTGTGACGGGGAATGCGTATGTTAAGCCTGTCTTTGAAGCAGGCTTCGGATGTCATGTCTGGCAAAGGCACGCCGATTGCCCTGATTGCTGCCATTCTGCTAGGTGCTGCAATCGGCACGGCAGTCCCAGCCGCCGGGGCCGCTGCCTCATCATGGATTGACTACACCATTCTGTTTCTGGTTTTCCTACTTCTGTTCGAAGTCCGTATTCAGAATGTGATGACCAGCCTTGGCCGCGTCCGGTTCCTCATCGTCGCTCTGATTGCCAATTTCATCATTATTCCGGCGATCGGCTTCGGAATTGCTTCTGTTGTGCTGAATGCGCACCCGCTCTTTTTTATTGGCCTACTGATCTATTTCATGGCGCCGTGCACAGACTGGTTTCTTGGCTTCACCAAGCTTGCAGGGGGTAATACCGCACTCGGTGCTGCGCTTTTACCGATCAATATGCTCGCCCAGCTTTTGCTGTACCCGGTCTATCTTCACCTTTTCGGCGTTGAAGCATTAGGGGTCAGCACGGACACGATTTTCGAGTCGCTCTGGCTCTGGTTCCTCGTTCCATTCGCAGCCGCCGTCATCGCGCGTTTCGCTGCTGAAAAACTGCTAAGTACAAGCCAGTTTGAAACGCTGCAAACTTTCGTCGCGCTCATCGTGCCAATCTTACTCGCTGTCTTGGTTTGGCAAATTGCGGCAGCCAATGTCGGAACCCTGCTTGATAATGCGAGCGTCTTCCCTCTCATCTTCGTAGGAATCTTTGCATTCTTCGTCGCGACCTACCTCCTAAGCGAGGCTATTTCGAAAGTCATGAACCTCAATTATGAAGACCATGTCCTGATGAGCATGACGACGGCCGCTCGAAATGCACCAATGATGCTTGTCGTGACCATGGCCGTCATCCCGGATCAGCCGATCATCTATGCGGCCATTATTATCGGCATGCTAGTCGAGCTTCCCCATCTGGTTGGCCTTAAAAGCGTGCTGCGCCGCAAACAGGCCCGCCAACAGCAACAGCCTGTGTTTGGTTAGCCACACTCGAAAATAAACGCGATGCTCATCTAGCCATTTCACGCAAGGGGGAATATGGCGCGGGCTTCACATCTTGCGCGGCGGGCTCGGCCCCGTCTGCGATGAGGAGCCATCCATGCATCAGCGGGCATGGCCTGCATGGATGCAGGCATCGCAAATTGTAGACCTCTTACGGCTCTCAGTTCCGATTGCCGTCACCCGCTCGGCGTGGATGTTGATGGGGATTACGGATGCAGTCGTCCTGGGACGTATGGCGCCGGAAGAGCTGCCTTATGTCCTGAACTCATGGCTTCCAATGGGCATCGCGCTCGGCTTCGGCATGGGCATTCTGCTCGGTGTTCAGGTCCTGACGTCTGAGCTTATGGGGCAGGGCCGCGTGCAGGACTCCGGCCGCATCTTTCGGCGTGGGTTCAAATTCTCCATCGCACTCGGCGTCGCCATGACGCTCATCATGTATCCCCTCGCTGAGCCTATGTTCGTTGCGCTCGGGTTCGAACTGGACGTCGCCGCAGCCGTCGGGTCCTGCACCCGAATTCTCTCCCTTGGTCTGATCGGTTTCATGGTCACCGCGGTTTGCGGCATGTATCTGGAGGCACTCAGGCGTCCGATTGTAGCGACTGTCATCGCTTATGGCGGTGTCTTCGCAAATATCGGCTTCAATATTCTCTTCGTCACAGGCGCTGGCCCGCTTGATCCGATGGGTGCGGACGGTGTCGCTTGGGCCACCACAGCAACGCGCTCACTGCTCGTCATCGCCTTCATGGTCGCGATCATCAAACTGACCCCGGCATTCGCGCCATCGCCCGAAGGCCCGTCCGATGAACCGAAGCGCCAGCTGAGTGTCGGTGTCGGCACAGCGATCAGCAACGTGGCCGAGTGGGGCGGCTTTAACTTCACCTATGTCATCGCGACGTGGATCAGCTTGCAGGTGAATACGGTCTATGGCTACGCGACCCAACTCATGGGCCTCGCTTTCATGGCCTTCCTCGGCATTGGAACGGCCACCAGTGTGCGCGTGGCAGAGTCTTATGGCCGAAACGACGCAGAGGGTGTTGCGAACGCCTCCCGGCTAGGGGTGGTCGTGACCGTTGGAACGGGAATTCTGCTGGGGCTCCTGATCTACATCTTCAGAGAGCCGCTCTCACTGCTGCTGGTACGCGGAGATGCTGAAATGGATGGGATCTTCTTAGCGCCAGCGCTTGCGGCACTTCTGATGACTGTCGCCTTCGCGGTTGTCTTTGACGGCCTTCAAGCGACCGCGTCTATGGCGCTAAGGGCTCAGAATATGATCTGGCTCCCAAGCGCGATCCATATCGGCTCTTTCTTCGCGGTGATGATTCCGATGGGCTATTGGCTGGGCCTCATTCAGGGTAGGGGAGCGCAAGGCATGATTGAAGCGGCTTTTATAGGTGTCTTCGTTGCCGCACTCCTGCAGGTTACGCTGCTCGAATACAAAACGGCGCGCTTCCATCAGAAACGCGCCGCATAATTTGTCGTCACGGTCCGCCCGCTCCCCCGCCCAACCACCCCAGCCTATGGGGACCATTGGGGCGGTTGGGCGGGGGAGCGGGTGGACCGTGACAGTCTAAAAGACTTAGATATCCTTCAGAGCCGAAGCAGGCTTGAAGGCAGCAGAGGTTTTCTCAGCAATCTGGATTGTTTCACCAGTTGCTGGGTTACGACCCTCACGCGCTGCGCGTGTCTTGGCAGAAAACGTACCAAAGCCAGCAATCGCGACCTGGTCACGCTTCTTGACGGCACCTGCTACGGTGTCGAAGACCGCGTCCACAGCGCGTCCAGCTTCTGCTTGAGACATGTCAGTCGCATCAGCGACCGCTTTTGTCAGTTCACCCTTATTCATTGGGATCTCCTTTCTATTCAACGGCGTTAGATGCCGTTGGCCGCATGATCCATGATTCGGAGAGGCCGAATATACCGAAAACCCAATAAATACGGGGGATTCAGCCGATTTATGTGAGAATCCAGCCTTCTTCACGTTCAATCTGGGCAATTTTTCCCGTATCAAGCGAATCCGGCGGTCCAAAGCGATTGCCCAATTTGCCCGCAGAATCGAGGGTTTGGAGGTGTTCACCGAGGGTCCGGACCTGCGCCTGATCCAGGATTTCACTCGTCTCTAGGGCGATTTCCAACGTGCTCGGATAGATCTCTGCAAGTACACATGTCACATTTTCAAGCGCGTCTTCATCAAGCGTCCGAAACCCCGTCTCGAACGGCCAGATCTGCGCGCCGTCGATCTCAGTCCTCAAATATTGAACGGTCGGAATACCCAGAAGCGCCTGCGATCCGACGGAGCCAGCCCCCATCAACTGCCAAACGGATTTAGGGTTGGCCTTGAAGTTCGCTTTGATCCAAGCTTCCGCTTCGCGATGTTCGCTGAGAGGAGCTGCAGCGGAAAAATCACCCTTGGTCATCGCCAGAGTCGAAACCGCCTGTGTCTTCGGAACGCCCCAGAAAGGATGCGGTCCCTTCGTCATGGCGTAGTTCAACCCCGCTGCGAGAGCAAACCGCGCATTCGAATTATCGTCTTTCTCTTTGACTTTGGAGGACAAGTGCTGATGCATCGCCTGCCACGGCGCTTGCGTGTTGACCTTCAATCCCGCTGCTCCGGCAGTCCCTGCCGGATAGCCAAGTGCAAAATCAAATCCGATGAGAACCTTATCTCCACGTGCGATCAGCTTTTGCGCCATGTCGCGAATAAAAGTCCGTGCCTCCAGTCGCGTCTTTGGGTTCACACTCGTGAACTGAAACTTCAGCCGCGCATCGCGTGCGCGAATGCCAACCCAGATCGAGTCCTTACCCGTCTTCGGCTTAGATGACGCGCTCCAGTCGACAATGATATAGGCATCAAACAAGCGGGTCATAGTTGGGACATCTCATGAGATTGGATTATTGGGCTAACAGGCGAAATAGAGCATTCGACGTCTCAATCCTCTATCAATTTCAGATATCTGCCTAGCAAAATGACCAAAAGTACTGTCCAAAGCCAGACATGCATTTTTCATCCGCTGATCTGCCTCGCGCGCTCGCTTATAAACTGCTCGTTTCAACGGTGATCCCGCGCCCGATTGCTTTTGTTACAAGTCAAAGCGCGGAGGGTATTCTAAACGCTGCGCCCTACAGCTTTTTCAATGCAATGGGCAGTGCGCCACCCGTTGTCGCCATAGGGTTTGAACCGACAACAGATGCGGGCGTTAAAGATACATCCAGCAACATTCTCGAAACGGGTGAATTCGTTGTGAATATTGTCGATGAGGCCATGTCCGTTCAGATGAATCAAGCGGCTGCCAGCTTACCGCCCGAAGTCGATGAGATCGCCCTGACTGAACTTGACACCAGTGACTCTCTCGCCGTTCGTCCGCCAAGATTGTCAGCGTCGCCAATGGCGATGGAATGTCGCCTGCTCGACAAGACTGAGCTCGCCGGAGGAGGCGTCATCGTCATAGGCGAAGTTTTACATTTCCACCTTCGCGATGACGCGATCGCAGAGACCGATCCGCTGCGCATAGACATAGATAAGATCGCACCGATCGCCCGTCTCAACGGCCCGCACTACGCGCGCATTACCGACAAGTTCTCAATCGAACGCCCAAAATAAAAACCGGGCGATTAGCTTGCCCGGTTTCTGAAAAACATCGGCTTGAAACGCTTAGAACTTCACCAGCATCTTGCCCTTATTCTGTCCGCTAAAGAGACCCATGAAGGCGGCCGGTGCATTCTCAACGCCTTCCATCACCGTCTCTTCAAACTTCATTTGACCGGAGGCAATCCACTTCGCCATATCGGCGAGGAATTTCGGTTGCATGTCCGCATGAGTCGAGACGATAAAGCCTTTCAGCTGCAGTTGTTTTCCGACAATCTGGATCACATTGTTCGGGCCGGGTGTTGGCTCTGTATTGTTGTACTGCGAAATCATCCCGCAAATCGCCATCCGCGCAAACGGTCGCGCGCACTCAATCGCGGCTTGGAGATGATCACCACCGACATTGTCGAAATAGACATCAATGCCTTTCGGGGCAGCCGCCTGTAACGCAGCCAACAGTCCCTCATACCCATCAACAGCGCGGTAATCGATGCACTCATCCGCACCTAAGTCTTTCACCAGCGCAACTTTCTCAGCGCCCCCGGCAGAGCCAATGACCTTGCAGCCTTTGATCTTCGCAATCTGCACGACAGCAGACCCGACTGCGCCAGCCGCGCCTGACACAAAGACTGTGTCGCCTTCTTTCAACTCAGCGACGCGCAAAATTCCAGCATAAGCCGTCAGCCCCGGCATACCCGCAATGCCAAGAAACGCGCTGTCCGGCAGACCGGTCCCATCCTGAAGCTTCTGCGCCATCACGGCTGCAGGCGGTGCCGTCCAAGCCTCACGCCAGCCCGCCATAGATAGGACGAGATCACCTTCGGCAAAATCTGGATGATTAGACGCTGTCACACGCCCGACAGCGCCGCCTTGCAAAACCTCACCGACCTGAAACGGCGGCACATAGCTCTCCCGGTCATACATCCGCCCGCGCATGTAAGGATCAACCGACATCCAGCTATTGCGCACCTGAATTTCGCCGGGCCCGGGCGCAGCCGCCTCATAGCTAACCGTTCCGAAATCAGCCGGGGTGGGTTCGCCGACAGGACGTTTGGCAAGTGTAATACCGGTTGCTTGCAGGGCACTCATGGGAAATCCTCCGTTTATCTATTTCGCTTATCTGAGGGACGCCGCAGCGGAAGGGAAGAGGCCTATTGAAAGAATTCGTAATGCCTTTTGATAGGACGTCTTCATTCGAAACAGGCATTAAGCATATCGCCGAGTTCTGAGTCTTGGCAGTGGAGAGTAGATTTTGACCATCCTAAAGACAGGTCTCATCGGCGCAGGCGTCTTCGGCGGGTATCATGCCGGCAAGATCGCCGCATCCGCGCACACAGATTTCATAGGCGTCTTCGACCCTGATCAGGCGCGCTGTGCCGCGCTATCTAGCAAGCATGATGTGAGCGCCTTCGCGTCCCAGGCCGACCTCTTCGCCGCCGCAGACGCCGTCATCGTCGCCTGTCCTGCGACCTATCACGAAGCTGTCGTGAAAGCCGCGCTGGAAGCCGACTGCCACGTCATGGTCGAGAAACCTCTAGCTCTAACAGGCGCGGCTGCTGATAAACTTGCCGCTCTTGCGGACGCAAAATCGCTCACGCTCCAAGTCGGCCACCAAGAGCGCTTCGTCCTCGACGCCATGGGTCTGTTCGATATTCCTGAAACACCAACCCATATCGAAGCGGTCCGCATGGGCCCACCTGCACCGGATGGCCGCGCAGGAGATGTGTCCGTCATCTGGGACCTGATGACCCACGATCTCGACATGGTCGCCAAGCTCATGGGCGCACCGCTCAGCGTCGAAGCCACTGGAAAAAGCGCGCACACCGCACACACCGACGAAGCCACCGCCCGTCTCAAATTTTCGAATGGAAGCGCCGACATCACCGCCAGCCGCTGCGCACCAGAACGCGACCGTCGCATGCGCCTGACTTATCCATCTGGCACCATTGCGATCAACTTCCTCAGCCGCGCGGTCGAAAACACAACACCGTTCCAGATCAAAGCCGACGTCTCGCAAACCCTGCCGGACCCGCTCGGTGCTGCCGATGAAGCCTTCTTCGAAGCTGCCCTCGGTCTGCGCGACTGCGCCATCCCGGGCCGTGAAGCCGCGCTCGCCGTACACATGGCCGAACAGGCCGAACTCTCTGCCCTCCACACATTAGGAGCTTAAACCGATGCCATATTCTGACGCCGAACCCACCACACTGATCGATCTTCCCGCTGATGCACCGATCCAATTGTTTGACCTGAAAAGCCAGCAGGCATCGATCCGTCCTGCGCTAGAAAAGCGCTGGACCGACATCCTCGATCACGGCCGCTATATCGGCGGGCCGGAAGTCTCCGAATGCGAGGAAGGCCTTGCCGCCTTCACAGGCTGCGCAGAGGCCGTCGCCGTCGGGTCCGGCACCCAGGCCCTCGTTATGCCGCTCTTGGCCATGGGGATCGGGGCAGGGGACGCCGTCTTCATTCCTGGGTTTACCTACAACGCCACCGCCAACGCTGTTCTCCTCGCAGGCGCCTTTCCGGTGATCGTCGATATTGACCCCAAGACGTTCAACATGGACGCTGAAGACCTCGCCCGCAAAATCGAAGCGGTCAAAGCCAAAGGCGAACTGACCCCGCGCGTCGTCATGCCGGTCGATCTGTACGGCCTGCCTGCGGACTATGATGCCATTGTCCCGGTCGCCGAGGCCCACGGCCTGCGCATTATCGCCGACGGCGCACAAGCCTTCGGCGGCAAGCATCGCGGCCAATGGATCGGCAACATTGTCGAGATCACCGCGACGAGTTTCTACCCGACCAAGTCTCTCGGCGGCTACGGCGATGGCGGTGCGATCTTCTGTCAGGACGCAGACTTCGCCGATCGCATGCGCTCAATCCGCTGGCACGGCACAGGCGACAATCGTAAAGAGTCGATCCGCGTCGGCATCAATGGCCGCTGCGACTCCATCCAGTGCGCCGTCGTGGCTGAAAAGCTCGGCCTATTTGAGGCAGAGCGTGACCGTCGCATGGCCGCTGCCGCGATCTATAATGATCGCCTCGACGGCAAAATAGAACGTCAGATGCCACTCGACGGCCAGGAAAACGGCTACGGCCTCTACACCGTCCGCGTCCCGAACCGCACCGAAGTTCGCGCCAAACTCTCAGACGCTGGTATCCCAAGCGGCATCTATTACGACATGGCCATCCACCAAATGCCCGCCTTCACCCACTGCGCCGAGTATGGCCCGCTACCCGAATGCGAAGCGGCTGCGGATGAAAGCCTCAGCCTCCCCATGCACCCCTATTTAAGTGCATGGCAGGTCGAAAAAGTGTGTGACGTTTTGCTGGCGGCGATTTGAGTATGATGCGTCGACACTCCGTGCGTATCAGATTGTTGATACTCATATCGGGAGTGCTGCCGGTCGGGCTTGCCGCATGCGACGCTCGTGAAGCTTTCCGGTCAGAATCTACACTTGATCTTGAACGTGCCTCCGATCTTGGAGCCGTGGATATCGTGTCTGACGCTCATATAATTTTGATTGCCGAAGACGGATCACTTGAATGGAACTCAATACCAATTAACGAAGCAGACCTCAGCAAGCGAGTTCAATCACCGACTGAGGGCGTGCCGAATATAATTCTGGTCGTTCATCCCAGAGCTGCATCTGGAAGGGTGATTGCTTTGCAGCAAGAGATCGCTCAGTCTGACTACGATCTTAAAGACGTCCAACGCGCAACGACGGACTAGTGTCTAGTGCGTATAAGCCTTTTGAAAATATAACGGCTAGAAAAGATGTTATCGAATTTGTTGGATAGTCTCCGCTCTATCCTCACCGCCCGCTTAAATCTGAACTATTCCAGAACCGCACTCAGCTCCACGGTCCCCACGGCTCGACCGTGGGATCCAGCACCCGAAATCTACCTCAAGAATAAGGAGTTAAGGCCACCTCTCAGCCCAGCTGCCAGCGCAGGAGATGGATTGCACGGTCAAGCCGTGCAAAGCGTGACTGAGAAACCGGACTGTAAATCTATCCGACCGGGTTCGACCCACCGCTACACTCGCCCCCAACATGCAAGTCCGCATCAACCCCCGCGACTGGGCGCACGTCCCCGTCTGGCTTTGGCCCTATATCTGGTGGCAGCTCATCCGCCTGCGCGCCCATATCCGCAAAACAGGCCAGGACGGATTTTACCACATCACCTCAGACGGCCGCGTCGAGATCTATCTCGCGCCCGACAGAGCAGACCTCAACGTCTGGCTCTATCAACAGCGCCAGAGTTATCTCGATCACTGGACACCGATGCAAGACACAAGCGGCGAAGCGCATCTGAACGCCATCCGCTATTGGACGCCCCGCTTCATGGAATGCGGAGAGCGCATACTCTACATCAGCTGGAGCAAAGACTTCTCACCAGCGCCCGTCATCAACGATAGCTCATAACAGCTAGAACCCCCTCCGCCCTTCGGGCACCTCCCCGCCTTCGCGAGGGAGGAAATCCTGCTCTTAATTCGATAAGGCTCTGAACTTTCCTCCCACAGTCTTGGGGGAGGTGCCCGAAGGGCGGAGGGGGCAAGCCTAACTCACAACGACAACTAAACTCGCCAACCTTCCCGCACCCGCGCGAAGCCACGAGCGGCTGCGTGGAATTCAAATGATATCCCGATAAGCCACTCTTACCCCGTTCCGCATTTCATCGGGTGACACCAGTTTGATCAACTCAGACGCTACGGCCTCCGCCGTCGGCAATGTGCTTTGATCTTCACCCGGCATTGCGTCTTTTCGCATCGTCGTCGCGGTCGCACCTGGATCAAACAGATTGACCCGCAAGGACAGCTTTTCTGTTTCAGCCGCATAAGCCTGAACCATGGCTTCAAGACCGGCTTTCGAGGCTTGATAGGGCCCCCAAAAGGCTCGCGGCCGAGGCACAACACCGGAGGTCAAAAACACAGCGCGCGGTGCACCGGATCGCCGCAAGAGCGGATCCGTTGCTCTGATCAAACGCCAGTTTGCGCTGAGGTTCACATCAATCGTCTCATCGAAAGAGCGTTCACCGGTTGCTTGAAGAGGCCCTAGTGTTCCGAGGATTCCCGCATTTGCGATGAGTCCATCAAGTCGGCCAAACTTGTTTGCAATTGCCTGTCCCATCGGCTCAAATGCCGCTTTATCTTTCAGATCAAAAGGGATCAAAGTCATCGTTCCGCCAAGCGCTTTGGCTTCATCATCAAGCTTTTCCAGTGCCGCTTTGGATCGCGCCAGCGCAATCACATGATCGCCTTGGTGAGCCAAAGCTAAGGCCGCAGCCCGCCCAATGCCGCGCGATGCGCCCGTAATGAGGATGATCCGTTTATCCATGCGCGCCGATTATCGCGACGGTTCAACCTAGTCCAGCAGCGAAAGCTGCTCGTCTTCTTTGCTGCTTTCATTCTGATCATGATCGATCAGGCGGGTTGGATAATTCCCGGTGAAGCAATGATCGGCAAATTGCGGATATTCAGGATCATAATCTAACCCGATGGCGCGGTAGAGACCCGGCACGGAGAGGAAGCCTAGACTTTCTGCTTTCAGATAAGCGCGCATTTCCTCCAGCGTATTATTCGCTGCGAGGAGCTCATCGCGCTCGGCCATATCGATGCCGTAAAAATCCTGATGCGTAATCGGCGGACTGGCAGACCGGAAATGGACCTCTTTGGCCCCGGCCTCGCGCACCATCTGAACGATCTTGCGCGAGGTATTTCCTCGCACAATGGAGTCATCGACAAGCAAAACCCGCTTTCCTTCGAGGACGGCGCGGTTTGGAGAGTGCTTTCGCGATACAGCTTTCTGTCGACCGCTTTGCGTCGGCTGAATGAAGGTTCGCCCGACATAGTGGCTTCGAATAATGCCAAGCTGGAACGGGATGCCAGAGGCTTCAGAATAGCCAATTGCAGCCGGAACGCCGGAGTCAGGCACTGGCACGACAACATCGATATCAGCGGGATGCTCTTCGGCTAAATACTGGCCCATCTTTCGGCGGACTTCATAGACAGACCGTCCTTGCACGATGCTGTCGGGTCTCGAGAAATAGACATACTCAAACAAGCAGGGCCGGATCGGGCGCGTCGGAAAGGGTCTGTGGCTGGTCAGTCCATGCTGGGTGATAATGACGACTTCACCGGGATCAATTTCGCGCTCGAAACTCGCACCCATCAAGTCGAGCGCACAGGTTTCAGAGGCAAGGACGAACCCGTCGCCGATCTTGCCAAGGATCAATGGACGAAGGCCTGATGGATCGCGAGCCCCGATCAGTTTCTTGTTCGACATGCAGACAAGAGAGAAACCGCCTTCAATCTGGCGGATCGCATCAAGAAAGCGATCCCCAACCCGGTCCTGATCACTGCGCGCGATGAGATGCAGGATCACTTCTGTATCCATGGTCGACTGAAAGATCGCGCCGCGCTGAACGAGTTTGCGGCGAAGGGATCGCGAGTTTGTCAAATTGCCATTGTGGGCGATGGAGAAGCCGCCGCTATCGAGGTCGGCGTAAATTGGTTGAATATTGCGCAGCGCCGGTTTGCCCTGGGTAGAATAGCGATTGTGGCCGATGCCGTTTCGGCCCGGTAGGCGGTCGGAAAAGTCACCCTGAAAATTCTCTCCAACGAGGCCCATATGCCGTTCCGTGTGAAACCGTTCGCCATCGTAAGTGGTGATGCCGCAGGCTTCCTGACCGCGATGTTGAAGGGCGTGAAGACCGAGAGCGACAAGCAAAGACGCTTCTTCGCAATTGAAGACACCCACAATACCGCATTCTTCGCGGGGCTTGTCGTCATCATGGTCGAAGAACATTGACGGGCCTCGCTGAGCTGCTTGTGAGCGGGTTATTCCGGCTCGCCCTCGGGGTCAAGAGAGGCGTCTTGTCCGCCCTGTTCGATAAGATCAGGAAGTTGCTTTTTTATTTCAGCAACGCTGGATTCCATCAGCGGATAGATTTGTGCATCCCGAATGAATTCCGGAACCTGATCCTTATCCATGCCGATATCGATGGCATAGGCGAAAAAGATGATGACAGCCGCCCCGCGTAAGAATCCGAACACCCCGCCTGCGAGGCGATCGACAAGACTGATTCCATCTGTCCCTTGGAGATTCTTCGAGAGGCTTGCGCCAAACCAGGCCACGAGCACATAAATAATCAGAAACGCGCCGACAATCAGGATCGCATCAGGAAGCCAATTCGGGCTGCTCTCCGGTAGCGTATTGGCCAGCGGGTCGCGCAAATAAGAGTGTGCATAGTACGCCGCCGCCAGTGCAGCCATGAAAGCACCAAGGGTTGCAAGTTCTCTAAGGAAGCCTCGGGCCAGCGCCATCATGACAGAAACAATGACAATAACGATGGAAATTCCATCGAACGGTGTCAGGGCTTCCATCATTGCGCGATATCCGGGGCAAGTAACTCTACAAGATCAGATAGGCGCTTTAGGGGGGTAATCGTCAAGCCTTCCATGGCGGTTGGACTGCCATCGGGAACATAGGCCTGTTCAAAGCCAAGGCGTTCGGCCTCTTTCAGCCGTTGTTCCATGCGCGCAACAGGGCGGATCGCACCAGAGAGGGCGACCTCACCAAAAAAGATAGACTTGCGCGGGCCGGGCGCATTATTTGCTGAGGTCAGAAGCGCGGCAGCGGCGGCGAGGTCGCCTGCTGGTTCGCTCATCCGGTAGCCGCCTGCCACAGAGAGGTAGACATCGCGTCCGCCGAGACCGACCCCGCAGCGGGCCTCCAAAACGGCGAGTAACATGGCGAGGCGATTACTGTCCCAGCCGACGATGGAGCGACGGGGTGTGCCGTAGGCGCTGGGCGCGACGAGGGCTTGGACTTCGGCGAGGACGGGCCGTGATCCTTCCATTGCAGCAAAGACGGCTGCGCCGCCGGTGTCGCTATCTTCGCTGGAGAGGAAGAGGGCGGATGGTTCGCGGGCGGGGGCGAGGCCGTATTGGTGCATCTCAAAGATGCCGATTTCATCGGTGGGGCCGAAGCGGTTTTTGACCGCACGCAGGATGCGGAACTGGTGGCCGCGCTCGCCCTCGAAATAGAAGACCGTATCAACCATGTGCTCGACCACACGGGGGCCGGCGATCTGGCCCTCCTTAGTGACGTGGCCGACAAGGATGAGGGCTGCGCCGGACTTTTTAGCCCAACGGGTAAGTTCCTGACCACAAGCGCGGACCTGGCTGACGGAACCCGGAGCAGCCTCCAAGCTGTCGGACCACATAGTCTGGATCGAATCGATCACCACGAAATCGGGCTTGGTTTTTTTCAGCGCGGAGAGGACTTTGCGCAGATCAGTTTCAGTCGCGAGGTCGACGGGGCTATCGGCGACTTTCAGGCGGCGGGCGCGCTCCTGGATTTGGGCAGTGGCTTCCTCACCGGAGACGTAGATGGATTTCAAGCCATTGCGTGCGAGACGGGCGGCGACCTGTAGGAGGAGCGTGGACTTACCGATGCCGGGATCACCGCCAATGAGCGTCGCAGAAGAGGGCACAATGCCGCCACCAAAGACGCGGTCTAGCTCGTCCACGCCCATCACGATGCGGGCGGGTGGCTCGGTCTCTCCATTCAAGGCAGTAAAATCGGCTGTGCCCTGTTTGGTGGTGCCTTTGGGCGCTTTCAGGCCGCCGGGAGGGCCGCTGATTGTTTCTTCCACCAGCGTGTTCCACTCCCCACAGGCATCGCAACGCCCGCTCCACTTATTGGAAACAGACCCGCAAGACTGGCAGACAAAGTGGGATTTAGCCATAAGGACGGGATAGGGCGCGTTGCTGGGCTGGGCAACGTATTAGTGCTTCGCCCCAGACAAAAATGACGCCCTGAAAGCGCAGGCGCGTCTACACATTTAGTCTTGAGATGATGGCCTCCATGGCATTCTTGCGTCGGCGCCCAAGGGGGGCCTCCAGTCCGGAGGCAAGAATGACCAAGAAGCTCGATCCGGATTTCTCAATTTTGCGAACAGCATGTTCGGCGACCCACCAAGAGCGATGGGTTCGCACTCCGGGTATTCCGGAAACAGCGCGCACAGCGTCTTCGAGTGTTGAGGTCACGAGATCATCGCCGCGGTCTGTATAAACCCGAACGTAATTGCCTTCCGCAGACAAAGCGAACGGTGTGGCCCCGCGGAGTTTCATGGGGAGCTTTTCAAACAGGAGATCTATAGCTTGGCGACCGACCGATGTTTCAGCTTCCAATATAATCTGGCGCGCCAGATAGATCGTTGGCAGAATCACGAAGACCGACAGAATGAGATGAGAGATCACAAAGTCTGACCAATTTGTCGGAAATAGCGATCCAAATGAGGCGTTGAGACCCGTATGGAGGAGCACCAGAAAGACCGGGTTCAAAAGCGCAAACGGAATTGCAACTAAAACCTCACCCCATTCATGCGGCCAATCCGGTATGAAACGTCTGCCAAACGCACCAATCAAAGACCAAATTGCGCACCCTCCACTGATTGCAAAGACCCAGTATAGAGTTCGCGGAACTGTTGGCGCGTAGAGGTATGTGCCGAAAGGCCCTGTGATTCCTGCACCGATGCCCAAAACGATTGGTAAGCCGAGCATATACAATTGTCGTTTTGAAAGTGTCTGTAAAAACAGGGTCATGATCCTTACCGTTCGTACTTGGCGAGTGGTCTCGTTCAACCACCCAACATTTTCCTTCGTCCCTTCATCCTAAACGACTTTCTTTACGAGGTCAGGGCCACTCTTATCGAGTTGGCAAGAGCGTCGTCTTGTCAAGAATTGTAGGAGTTAAAAATGAAATTGAATAGAACACAGCCATCGATTATGCGCGCAGTTATTGCGATGACAGCAGCAGTCGGCTTTAGCGCAGCCTGCTCATTTGCCGTCCCTGAGGATGTCGAACCCGGGATGCATACGGTCGACGTCTCATTTACAAACATCAAATCCGACACCGGGATGATCTGGATCAGCCTATGCACCAAAGAACAGCACGCAAAGCTTGGTCAGGAACCGTGTGAAAAAAGTGCACGCATAGACGCCGCTGAAGGCGCCTCTCTTTCATTCGAAAATGTTCCATCCGGCATTTATGTCATTAGCGCTTTTCATGATGCAAACGACAACCAAGCCTTAGACTTTGATACGAGGGGCATCCCGTTTGAGCCGACGGGTAATAGCGGGAACGCAAAAGGCTTTTTCGGTCCGCCGAGTTTTGACCAGATGAAATTCCGTCTGAGCGGAGACGGTCAGGCCACGCCGAAATTGATCTCAATCAAAATGTCGACCGTGAGTGTACCATGAGACAGGATCAGACTCTCCGGCTTTGTCTTGCCTCGCGTGCATTCCGGCTTGCTTTAGTAGGCGGTGTTACAGCCCTTTATGCACCAAGCCTGTTTGCGGAGACCACTTTGGTTGAGGCGCGAGATGATGGAGAGTCTGACACTGCAGACAATGCGCTGGAGTTAGAGGAGGTCATTGTCGACGGGTCTTATCTGAAAGGCAGTTCACTGTCGGAATTTGAGCCTGAATTGGTTCTTACCAAAAGTGATATTGCCGCTTATGGCGTGTCTTCAATCGCTGAATTGCTAGAGATTATTGAAGTTGAAACCTCAAGCGGAAAACAGCGGCGCAGCGAGCCTCCTGTTGTTCTTATCAATGGGCGGCGCGTCTCAGGGTTTCGCGAACTGGATAATTACCCGGTTGAAGCGCTGGCGCGCGTTGAAGTGCTACCGGAAGAGGCTTCACTGGCTTATGGGTTTACCGCCAATCAGAGGGTGATCAATTTCATCCTTGAGGACGACCTGCAGATCATCCCAATTAATACAAGGACACAGGCGCCCAAGAGCGGGGGCACGCTGTCGAATGTGCTGACCGTGTCACGGGTGAAGATTGACGGTCCTGATCGCTTTACCCTGCGTGGACAGTACAGCGCCAGTTCACCGCTTCTAGAATCTGAGCGTTCAATTATCCCATTTGCAACGACTCAGGCACCGAGCTCTCGGTCCTTGCTTCCGGAGACTGAAAGCTATGAGATCAGCGCACTGAAGAGTTTTGCATTGCCCGATGATGCACTTGGAACCCTGTCCCTGCGCTTTGAGGACAGTGAAACAACCATTTTGACCGGTCTGTCTCCTTTAGATGCGTCTCAGTTGAGCCAGGACATTGGCTCACAAACCGTCAATTTTGGTCTGACGATAAACAGCAAACTGGCTGCCAACACGTGGTCGGCCGTGGCGAGTTATGACCACGCGGATCGGTCATTTGAGAATATTGGAAATCTTGGCGCTACCTTCGATCCGGTCGAGACAACGTCGAGCCTTTTTAAGGCTGATCTGAATGGAAATTTCTCGGTATCACAGACAGACTTTGGCGCGATAACGGCCAGTGGTGCGTTGGGGGTTCGGGCCGAGACCTATACAGATGGTGCAGACTCGACTGATCTTTCCCGCGACACGGCGTATGTCCAAGCGGCTTTGAGCGTGCCGCTGCCTCTGGAGGAAGAGCGCTTTGGGCGAGGAAGCCTATCTATTGATGGCCAACTCAGCGATATTTCAGATGTCGGCACGCTGAGCGACTATGGCGTGACGGCGAATTGGATTCCGATTGAAGGTCTCACCCTCACCTATTCTTGGGCATCAGAAGAGATAGCGCCGACCCTGTTTGAGCTCGGTCTGCCACAATCCTTTTCGCCGAACCGGGCGCTCTTTGATCTCGCTGAAGCTGAAACGGTTGTCACAACAGTTGTCGATGGTGGGAACCCGGATCTATCCAAAACCTCGAGAACCATTTCCAAACTGGGCGCGTCATGGACACCGTGGGAAGATCGAAAGCTGACCTTTGGGACAAACTATATCGTCTCCGAGAGCACTGATGACATTCGCAGCTTCACGATTCCGACCGCGCGCCTCGATGAGTCAGGTCTTGGTCTTGCGGTGAGAGATCAGACGGGCGCGCTTACGCTTTTTGATCGGACCCCGATTAATGTCTCCAAGGTGAATTCAAAATCGCTGCGCAACACGCTGAGCTGGTCCATCCCGATTAAGGCGAAGCTGGCAAAAACGCCGCCAAAGCGAAAGAGAAGCGGGCGACCCGGCACGCGCCGACTGTCCATCGTCCATCGCTGGGAACTTGAAAACGAAGTCGAGCTGGGTCTCGCCGATATTACTCTGGACCTCCTGAATGGTGACACGATTGATTCCAATCTTGCCACGCCTAAGCACGCTTTGGATGTGACCTATTATCGGTGGAATAATGGCTGGGGGTTTTATGGAAGCGTGCAGTATCGCAGCGGCGGGTCTCTGGACACCGGAACAGATGAGCTGACGTTTTCTGAGACGGTCCGCGTGATTCTGAGCGGGTCTTATGAGTTCAATTATTCCGACCCGATCCTCGACCGATTCCCGATCCTTGAAGAGACGCGTTTGACGATCGGGCTGGCCAACGCCTTGAATGATGTTGTGACGGTCGAGAACAGTCTTGGTCAAACACCGCTCGCCTATCAGCCGGACGTATTAGATCCTGTGGGACTGGGCTGGCGCATAGAGCTGCGCAAACGGTTTTAGGGTTCGTGGAGAGCTTGAAGATCAGAGTAGGGCAGCGCTCTAATCCAAGTTCAAACCCAGCAATGCGTACGGAGATGGACAAATTTCTGCCCAGTGTGCGCGTTCTGAGACTTTGCAGACACCGGGGAAATCACCGGATCGGCCCTGAAGGTCTAGAATGATTTGAAAATGGAGATGCGGTGCCCAGCCGCCGTTGATTGTGTTGTCGCCCAATTCGCCTAAGACGTCTCCGTGTGAAACGGTATGGCCTTCGGTAAGGTCGGTCAAAGACTCTTCGCTAAGGTGCCCATAAAGGGTCCAGAAGGTGAGGTCGTTCTCCGTCTCATGTTCGAGAATAATCGTCGGTCCGTAATCAAGATCGCCATCATTATTTTGAAAACTGTGGACACTGCCATCTAAGGGCGCGCGAAGTAGCGTTCCTGCAGGCGCGAAGAGGTCGATGCCGAGGTGGAGTTTGCGCGGTTCTTCATTGTCGATTTTGAATACCGGGCTGTTGTAAATACCGCGCTCTTCCAGATAGCCACCCGCGTGAATTTCACCGTTTGGTGGAACCCAGTCAATCGGTAGGTCGCTCCAACCGCGTGCTTTCAGGCTGTCAGCATCGAGGTGGAGGTGTTTGGCGCCATGGCAGCCTGCGATGATCTCGATTGAAGGGCCGCCTTGCGCGGCAAGCCAGCGGTCAAATTTGTCTCGATTAGTCATGGGCCTCGTATAACACGGTTTCTTGCAAGAAATCGTTATTCGCGTGATTGGGATTGAGCCTTTTACGATAAAAAGCCACCAATTTTGGCGCGACCTTCTTAATTCCAATACATTAGACAGACGTGTGGTGGGTGGATAATGAAGCCGCTAATGCGCCGGTCATAAACAGCTTTCTCAATCCGAAGATTCTGCTCCCAACACGTATCTCTCGAATGGTTTCTGGAGGATCTTAAAAGTCAGAATTTTTTAACTATGTCCTGAAGACAGTCATTTCAGGGATCGTCGTGGAGGAGATGAGTGTTCTATAAGGATAAATTCCGTAGCCGCTTAGTTGCCGCTCAGCCGGAAACTATTCTTGATGTCGGGTGTGGGACTGGCTCCTTACTTTATCACTGTGAGCAACATGGTATCTGTGCTTTTGGCATTGATCCTGATAGCGAGGCGATCGCAGCTTGCAGTCGACAAGGCCTATCCGCCACACTTGGACATGCCGAAGATATCAACTTTCCGGATAATTCAGTTGACCTTGTCGTGTCCGAGTTCAGTCTCCACCATTATCTCGATCTGTCAGGTTTTTTGCGAGAAGCTGTGCGCGTGGCGCGCAGGGGAATTCTCTGTCTGGACGCTTGGTATGACTTGTCTATCCCCTCTCAAAAAAGTGCGAGTGAATTTGATCGTTGGATGAAGCGTGTGGACCGCGCGTCAGGCGAGGTGCATCATGATGTTTATGATATTGATCGCATAACCAGCGCGCTTCCTGATCATTCGACAAAGCCAAACATCGATGCAGAATACTGGTTGGATCTTCGTCCTCTGGCGCCAAGCAAGTTGGAAAAACTCAAAGATATGTGCTTGAGCAAGGCAGGTCACAAAACCGAGATTTGCGACGAGTTCGTGGAGATAGATGCCTTGATCCAGAAGTATGGCATTTCGGAAGACGGAGCTTTGTTCTTCCAAGCCACTTGGTCGGACGTGATGAATTCGCAGTGTGTGCAAGACGTCAATGTTTGAACTATAAAAAGGCCGCCCATTTCGGAGCGGCCTTCTTCAATTCCATAATCCAACCAGAGCCTAGTCGTCATCGCCTTCTGGGGCGGTGTCGAGTTCGGCGGCGGCTTCTGCCATTTCGCTAGCCTGCTCTTGAGCAGCCTCTTGCTGTTCGGCCTGTAGCGTTTCGATGATGTTTTCGCCGGCGGCTTGGCGCTCGGCTTCATCTTCGCTGCGCGCGACATTTATGGTGATCTCAACGCGGACTTCGGCGTGAAGTTGGATGCCAACTTCGTGGATGCCGAGGGTTTTGATCGGCGCACCCAAGCGAACTTGTTCGCGCTTGACCTTGTGGCCGTTTTCAGCCGCGATTTCGACCACGTCACGGGCACTGACAGAGCCGTAAAGGACGCCAGTGGCACCGGACGAGCGGATGAGCACGAACTGTGCGCCATCGAGGGCTTCGCCGGACTTGGACGCCGCATCGCGGGCTTCTGCGTTTCTTTTTTCGATCATGTCGCGCTCGGCCTCAAAGCGAAGGCGGTTGGCCTTGTTGGCCATGAGTGCCTTGCCCTGCGGCAGAAGGTAGTTGCGCGCGAAGCCGTTTTTAACGGTCACTTCGTCACCGATAGTGCCGAGCTTTTCGACGCGCTCGAGGAGAATAACTTGCATCGGTCGATCTCCTCTATTTCACAGTGAACGGCAGGAGCGCGAGCATGCGGGCGCGCTTAATGGCGCGGGCAAGCTTACGCTGGTTCTTGAAGTTCACAGCCGTGATCCGGGACGGGACAATCTTGCCCTTCTCGGAAATGTAGCGCTGAAGGAGTTTCACATCCTTATAGTCAATCGCAGGTGCCTTCGCACCGGAAAATGGATCGACCTTGCGGCGACGACCGAACGAACGGCGGGCCGGGATGTTTGTGATGTTCATGCCAGAGGTGTTTCTGGAAGCCATAATATCTGTTCCTTTCCTCTAGTCGCGGCGCGAACCGCGCTCTTTGCGGCTCATCATCGCGGATGGGGTTTCTTCCAGCTCATCAACTTTGATGGTCATGTAACGCATGATGTCATCAGAGATGCGGTGCGCGCGTTCCAGTTCGTGGATCGCTTCCGCTGGTCCATTAATGTTCAGCAGGGAGTAGTGACCCTTGCGCTGCTTATTGATTGGATAAGAGAGGTTGCGCAGACCCCAGTATTCGGTCTTGCCGACCTTTGCGCCTTGTTTGTCGAGGAAGCCTGTCAGCTCCTCAACGAGGGTCTCCACTTGCGCCGGAGAGATATCCGGACGTGCAATGAAGACGTGCTCATAAAATGCCATGTCTTTTCTTTCCCAAATCTGATGAGCGGCGCTGGGACAGTGGGAGACTGGCCCGGCGATGGCCCCTCGCAGACTGGCTCATTCCAGCGTTGAGGACCGCACATCTTGCGAAGCGCGTCGTAAAGCGCAAAACAGGGCCGAAATCAAGCCGCTTGCACCAGTGCGGGCAGCGCTATAAGCGGGCTTGGGTTAGGACTGACAAATTTTGCTGCGGTGGCCAGCATTCTTTTTCGCCCCTGCGTTGTTGCGAAAGCTCGAAAGCCATGTGGCTTCCTTCGCTTCCGCGCCTAGCAGGGACAAAGAATAGCGCAGACCGCCACAGCAAAATTTAACATTCCTAACCTTGATTAGTTGTGGAGTTACGCGTGACCAAGTTTGCTTTCATTTTTCCCGGGCAGGGCAGTCAATTCATCGGCATGGGGAAGGATTTGGCGGATGCTTTTCCGGTGGCCAAGGCTGTGTTTGACGAGGTGGATGAGGCGCTTGGGCAAGACCTCTCCGGACTCATGTGGGCGGGCTCTGAGGACGAGCTGAAGCTGACCGCGAATACGCAGCCGGCACTCATGGCAGTGAGCGTGGCGGCGATGCGAGCGCTTGAGGCGGCGCATGGAATTGATGCGGGTGCAGCGTCGTTTATAGCGGGGCATTCGCTGGGGGAGTATTCGGCGCTGGCGTCTGCCGGAGCGATTTCAGTTGGCGATTGTGCGAAAGTCTTGCGTGTGCGTGGGAATGCGATGCAGGAGGCTGTGCCAGCAGGTGAAGGTGCGATGGCGGCTCTGTTGGGGGCTTCGCCTGATCAGGCCGCGGCCTTGTGTTCGGCTGGCGCTGTTGAAGGCGTTTGTGAAATCGCCAATGATAATGCGCCCGGCCAGATTGTAATTTCCGGCGGTAAGGCGGCTGTTGAGTTGGCGATCTCTGGTGCCAAAGAAGCGGGGGTAAAGAAGGCGGTACTGTTGCCTGTCAGCGCACCTTTCCATTGTTCGCTGATGCAGCCTGCGGCTGAGGCTATGGCTGAGGCACTGGCTGAGATTGAGATCACCGCGCCGAGCTTGCCGCTGGTCGCTAATGTGACGGCTGCGGCAGGATCTGATCCGGATGCCATTCGTAGCCAACTGATTGAACAGGTGACAGGCCAGGTGCGCTGGACGGAGTCGGTGCAGTATATGGCGGGCGAGGGCGTGGCGCTTATGATTGAAGCGGGCGCAGGGAAAACACTCAGTGTTATGAATAGGCGGACAGTGAAAGGGCTGGAAGGCCTGACCATGGGAACGCCGGATGAGATTGAAGCCGTTGCGACGCGGCTAAACGGGTAAGGAGAGCAAGATGTTTGATCTGACAGGGAAAACAGCACTGGTGACAGGTGCAACAGGTGGCATTGGCAAGGCGATTGCGCGCGGTCTGCATGCTCAGGGTGCAACTGTCGCGCTATCGGGACGCAATGTTGAGAAACTGGAGGCGCTGGCAGGTGAGCTTGGGGAACGCACGGCGATCATTCCGAGTGACCTGTCGAATTCAGAGGAAGCCGACGCGCTGGTGGCCAAGACGATTGAGGCGCTTGGTAGTATTGGTATCCTCGTCGCGAATGCGGGTGTGACGCGTGACAAGCTGTTGATGCAGATGAAGGATGATGATTGGGCTGACATCATTCGGGTCAACCTGGAGAGCTATTTCCGCCTGACGCGCAGTGCGGTGCGTCCGATGATGAAGGCGCGCCATGGCCGGATTATCGGGATTACGTCCATTGTCGGCGTGACCGGCAATCCAGGGCAATCGAACTATTGTGCGTCCAAGGCTGGCATGATTGGCTTTACAAAGTCGCTGGCGCAGGAGGTTGGCTCCCGCGGGATAACGGCAAACACCATCGCGCCGGGCTTCATCGAATCACCGATGACAGATGTTCTGCCTGAGGCGCAAAAAGAGGCGCTTTTGAAGCAAATCCCAACCGGAAAATTGGGGCAAGGGAGTGACATTGCATCAGCTGCGGTTTTCCTTGCGTCCGATGAAGCGGCTTATGTGACAGGGCAAACGCTGCATGTGAACGGCGGGATGGCCATGATCTAAAGCGCTGTTATTGCTGCAGTGCAAACAGGGTCTTGGGGCTTGGCGTTTCGTTAAAGTGTGTGCTAACGGCAACACTATGGCTCAAAGAGGCCTGTTTTTCAGACAATATCAGAGAGGTATCCATGTCTGACGTTATTGAACGTGTACAAAAGATTGTTGTCGAGAATCTCGACGTTGAAGGTGATAAGGTTGTTGAGAGCGCAAGCTTCATTGATGACCTCGGTGCGGACTCGCTGGACCTGGTGGAACTGGTCATGGCTTTTGAAGAAGAGTTCAATATCGAAATCCCTGATGAAGTTCAGGAGAATATTCGCACAGTCGGTGACGCTGTGACGCATATCAACGCGCACCTCGGTTAAGAGGAGCTGCCATGCGCCGCGTTGTCATCACAGGGATGGGCATCATCTCGCCTCTTGCGGCCAACCGCGAGGCGACTTGGGAGCGTCTGATTGCCGGGCAATCCGGCGCAGGACCGATTGATACATTCGATCCGTCCGACGTTGCCAGCAAGATTGCCTTTCAGGTTCCTTATAAAGATGGACGCGGCGGTGGCTCTGCCGACGATGAGCATGCTTTCGATCCTGATGCGGTCGCGAGCAAGAAAGAGCGTCGGCGTATTGATGAGTTCATCCTTTATGCTCTGGGCGCCGCAGATGAAGCGGTTGCCGATTCGGGTTGGACGCCTGAGACCGATGAGCAGAAAGAACGCACAGGCGTTCTGATCGGCTCTGGTATCGGCGGACTTCAGTCAATCTATGACTCATCAATCAATCTGTATGAAAACGGCCCGCGCAAAGTGAGCCCGTTCTTTATTCCGTCGGCTTTGATCAACCTTGCCTCTGGGCAGGTTTCGATCAAGCACGGTTTCAAGGGACCGAACCATTCAGTTGTGACTGCTTGTGCAACAGGTGCTCATGCGATCGGAGACTCTGCGCGTCTTATCCAATATGGCGATGCGGACGTCATGGTTGCGGGTGGCTCTGAGGCTGTGATTTGCAAACTGGCGATTGCCGGCTTCTGCGCTGCCAAGGCAATGTCAACGAATTTCAACGACGATCCTACGAAAGCGTCACGTCCTTATGATCAGGACCGAGATGGTTTTGTTATGGGCGAAGGTGCTGCTGTCCTCGTTCTTGAAGAGTACGAGCATGCGAAAGCGCGTGGTGCGAAAATCTATGCCGAGGTTGCGGGCTACGGCCTGACAGGCGATGCCTATCACATTACTGCGCCGGCCGAGGGTTCAGAGGGTGGTTATCGTGCGATGAAAATGGCGATGGGGCATGCGGAGCGTAATCTCGGTATGCAGCTCAGCGATATTGATTACGTCAACGCGCACGGAACCTCTACGCCGAAAGGTGACGAGGGTGAAGTTGGCGCGGTCGAGCGCTTGTTTGGCGATCACTCGAAGAACCTTTCACTGTCCTCAACGAAGTCTGCGGTCGGGCATCTACTTGGTGGTGCGGGCGCGATTGAGACAGCGTTTTGTGCGCTGGCGATCCGCGATCAGGTCATGCCACCGACACTTAATCTCGATAATCCGAGTGTTGAGACTGACATCGATCTGATCCCGCATACGGCCAAGAAAGCGCCTGTTCGTGCAGCGATGACCAACTCATTCGGCTTCGGCGGAACAAACGCTTCATTGGTTCTTAAAAAAGTCGATTAATCTAGGGGTCTGGGGAAACAGCCGGAGGATAACGGGTGCGCTTCCTGAAGGGCCTTATCTCTTTCATTTTTATTATAGCTGTTCTAGCGGCTGCGGTGGGTGTCGGCGGATGGATTTGGCTGAATGACCAGATCAATCGCGATGGACCTCTAGAGACTGCGCTTGAGTTTACTGTGGAGCGCGGAGAAGGCCTCGCGAGTGTTGCCACCCGTCTTGAGGCTGATGGCGCGATCAAGGATCAAAGACTGCTGCGGTTGAAGGCGCGGATTGATGGCGTCGAGACCGCTATCAAAGCCGGATCCTACACGATCCCGGCGCGTGCGAGCACTGTTGGTGTCTTAGAGCAACTTGTTGCCGGGGATGTCATTGAGCTGCGTTTGACGATTCCCGAAGCGCTCACCACGGCGCAAATCCTCAAGCGCGTCGAAGCCGCCGACGTCTTGAGCGGCCCTATGCCTGAGCGTGAGATCGGCGAGGGTGAACTTTTGCCGGACACGTATCTATTTGGCGCTGGCACAACGCGGGTTCAGTTCATTGAGCGGATGGAGCAGGCGCAAGACGACTTGCTGGAAGAGCTGTGGCCGAGCCGTCAGGACGAGTTACCTCTGCAAACGCCTTATGAGGCGATCACGCTTGCGTCGATTGTTGAGAAAGAAACCGGTGTTGACGGCGAGCGCGGCAAGATCGCAGGCCTCTTCGTTGGGCGGTTGCTGAAAGGCATGCGCCTTGAGAGCGATCCGACGATCATTTACGGGGTCAGTCAGGGTGAACCGCTGTATAATCGCCGCGGCGAACGCCGGACGCTCTATCGGTCTGAAATCGACCGGCGCACGGACTGGAACACGTATCAGATTGATGGCCTGCCCAAGACACCGATTTGTAATCCTGGGCGGGATGCGATTGAGGCTGTCTTGAACCCACCTGAGACGAAGTATGTGTTCTTCGTCGCAGATGGAAAAGGCGGGCATCTGTTTGCCGAAACCTATGAAGAGCATTTGCGCAATGTCGCGAAGTATCGTGAATATGAGCGTCAGGAAATTGCGCGCGAGCGGGGGAATTAGGATTGAGCATATCGAGTATGACAGGCTTTGCGCGCGGTGATGGGCGCGCGAGCTTTGGGACCTTTTTCATTGAAGTGAAAAGCGTGAACGGGAAGGGGCTAGATGTTCGTAT
The DNA here is from genome assembly GCA_038746145.1 of Pseudomonadota bacterium. GTDB lineage: Bacteria > Pseudomonadota > Alphaproteobacteria > Caulobacterales > Hyphomonadaceae > Henriciella. The sequence continues at coordinate 72,601 of JBCDKW010000002.1, read as the reverse complement.
GAATGTGCCGCGCAGCCTTGCGGCGCTGGAAAATCCGATCAAGGCGAAGCTGTCTGAGCGGTTTTCACGGGGGAGCTTTCAGGTCAGTCTGAAATATGATGCGGGCGATGCTGCGGTTCCGGTAAAGGTCAATGAGGCGGCGTTGAGGGCGCTCGTTGCGGCTTACGAGACTGCAGACGGCCAGCTTGCGACCGGGCAAGCGCTTGCGACGCTGATGACGGCTCGCGGCGTTCTGGAAGAGGCCCAGGGCGAGATTGAGGTGAGTGAGGTGGATGAAGCCGCGATACTATCCATCGTGGATGAGACGTTTGATCGTTTGGCTGCGGCGCGGGACGATGAAGGAGGTAAGCTGTTCTCACTTTTATCCGCGCAGGTTGAAGAGGTTGCAAACCTGACAGCGCGAGCGCGCGATTATGCCAGCGATCAGATTGAGCAGATTCGGGGCCGATTTGAGGGGCGGTTGACGGAGTTGGACACTGAAGGCCGTGTAGATCCTGAACGGCTTGCGGCTGAGGTTGCCGTCCTCCTGACCAAAGCCGACGTTACTGAGGAATTGGATCGCTTGGACGCCCATGTTCTGTCCGCACGGGACTTGCTGAGAGAAGACAAACCGATCGGACGTAAACTGGGCTTTCTCGCTCAGGAATTTCACCGTGAGGCGAATACGCTGTGTTCTAAATCTGCGAGCCTGGATTTGACGAATGTGGGACTCGCGCTCAAAAGCGTGATTGATCAGCTCAAGGAGCAGAGTGCCAATGTCGAATAGCGCTGAAGAGGAAAGCCGCCGTGGTCTGATGCTCGTCATCTCCAGTCCTTCGGGGGCCGGGAAAACAACCTTGGCGCGCAAGCTGATGGCTGAATTTGACGATGTGGTCTTGTCGGTGAGTGCGACGACCCGCTCACCGCGTCCAAATGAGGTTGATGGCAAGGATTATCACTTCAGGAGCGAGGCTTCCTTTCGCGAGATGATCGCCAAGCGTGAATTTTTGGAGTGGGCAAAAGTGTTCGACCATTATTATGGGACGCCCCGCGCGGATACTGTGGCACAGCTGGAAGCGGGCCGTGACGTCCTGTTCGATGTCGATTGGCAGGGGGCAGATGCCCTGCACGATCAGATGCCGAATGATTGCGTATCCGTGTTTGTCCTGCCGCCGAGCATTGAAGCCTTGGAATCGCGTTTGGCAGCGCGGCCGGGGTCTGATGACGCAATGGTGGCGAGGCGGATGCGGGATGCAAAAGCTGAAATCCTGCATTGGCGGCGTTATGACTATTGCATCGTGAATGATGATCTTGAGACGGCTTATGAGAAGCTGCGCCGGGTTCTTCTCGTTGAACGGAGTAAACGCCTTCGTGAGCATGGACTTGAAGATCATGTGCGCGGGCTTCTGGGTGAGCTTTAAATCAAGTTCTTTAAAAGTGCGTCTTGGCTTCCGCTTGGTGAGCTTTGATTTCTTCCTGTTTCAAGGAGAATACCATGGATGCACCGGTGATTGATAAAGACGCGCTGAAAAAAAAGTATGCAGAAGAGCGCGAAAAGCGCATGCGCGGTGACGGAAACGATCAGTATCAGCGTTTAGAGGGCAAGTTCGCCGACTATGCCGTGGATCCACACACGCCGGTTCAGCCGCGCGAGCCGAAGACGGATCATGTCACCTTTGCTTTCATTGGCGGTGGTTTTGCCGGACTGGTGACTGGTGCGCGCGTGAGCGAGGCCGGGATCAAAGACGTCCGGATCATCGAAAAGGGCGGAGACTTTGGCGGGACGTGGTACTGGAACCGCTACCCGGGTGCGCAGTGCGATACCGCGGCGATGATCTATCTGCCCCTCCTTGAAGAGACGGCTCACATGCCGACCGAAAAGTACGTACATGGCCCTGAAATTCGCCAACACTGCCAGCGGATCGCCAACCAATATGGGCTTTATGACAATGCGCTTTTCCACACGGAAGTGACGGCGCTTGAGTGGCAGGAGGGCGATAGTCGTTGGCTGATCCGCACAAATCGCGGTGATGCTTTCACAGCGAAGTATCTCGGCATGGGGACAGGACCGCTGCATGTTGCCAAGCTGCCGGGTATTCCCGGGATTGAGACATTCCAAGGTCATTCTTTCCATACCAGTCGGTGGGACTATGCCTATACGGGCGGTGATGCTGACGGTGCGCCGATGGAAAACTTGGCTGACAAGCGCGTTGCGATTATCGGGACCGGCGCGACTGCGGTGCAGTGTGTGCCGCATCTCGCGAAAGCCGCGAAAGAGCTTTTCGTGTTTCAGCGCACACCCTCTTCGATTGATGAGCGCGGCAATGAACCGATTGACCCTGACTGGTTCAAGGAGATTGCTACCCCGGGCTGGCAACAACGCTGGTTCGATAATTTTGTCGACAATCAGTCCCAAGGCATGCCCGCCGAGGATTATGTCATGGACGGGTGGACCGATTTGTCGAGGCGGATCCGTGAGAAAGTCATGGCGATGCCGGCAACCGACTGGACGCCTGAAACCGTTATGCAAGCGTTTGAGGATGCCGACTTTGAGAAGATGACCGAAATCCGAGCGCGCTGTGATGATGTTGTGGAAGATAAGGGGACGGCAGACAGCCTGAAAGCTTGGTATCGCCAGCTCTGTAAGCGCCCGTGTTTTCATGATGCGTATCTGCAGGCTTTTAATGAGCCGGGAACGACCCTGGTTCATACCGATGGTAAGGGCGTCGAGCAGATTACTGAGACGGGCCTCATCGCGAACGGTGAGCATTATGAGGTCGATTGCATCGTCTATGCGTCTGGCTTTGAAGTGGGCTCTGAATTCCATGAGCAGACTGGGTTTGATCCGGTTGGTCGCGGTGGGCAGATGTTATCTGAGCTCTGGGCAGATGGGATACGAACTCTGCATGGTGTGCATATTCACGGGTTCCCGAACCTGTTCATGGTGCAGCCTTATCAGGCAGCGAACCTGATCTCGAACGTGCCGCACAATATTGTTGATCATGCGAATACGATCTCAACGGTTATTCGCCATGTTGAAGAGACAGGTGCGCAGACTGTTGAACCTGAGAAAACCGCGCAGGATGCCTGGGTCGATCTGATCCTGACAGGTGAGGGCATGTTGATCGGCAGCACGGAATGCACGCCGGGATACTATAATAATGAAGGGGCTGGTCTTAACGATCGAAATCGGCACGGACTTGGCCACCCAGCGGGCGCGAAAGTGTTCTTCGCGCACATAAAGGCATGGCGAGAATCCGGAGACTTTAAGGGACTCCAGTTTTCAAGCTGATAACCTGACGATCTTGGCAAAACGAAAAACGGCCTGCAGATGAGTCACCGCAGGCCGTTTTCTTTTTAGCTTGGCAACGTTGTTAGAACTTCTTCGCAACACGCGCAACGACAGTGCGGCGCTCACCCGGGAAACAGTCCCCGCGGGCGAGACAGGTGCCATAGTACTCTTCGTCTGTGATGTTACGCGCGTTTAGAGACAGGTCCCAATCTTCGATTGTATAACCGATGAGCAAGTCACCAAGTGTTACACCGTCTGTGACAACGCGCACGGGGGGGCCAGATTCGGGTAGGACACCGTTGCTCTCATTCTCGCCGACATAACGAATACCAAATCCGAGGCGAGCATTTGCCAGCACGCCTTCGGAAGGCTGATACTGAACCCATGTAGATCCTTGCTGTTCCGGTATTGAGTCAAATGGGTCACCATTTTCCAACTCAGTATCGATCAGGCTGAAGTTGCCCTCCAAAGACCAATCTCCGATCACTGTTTGCGCTTCGACCTCGAAACCTGTGACTGAGACTTCACCTGTTTGTACGTTGCCTTCTTGTCCATCAATGAAACCTCTTTCAATTCTACTGGACTCGGTGAGATCAAAATAGGCGGCAGTGATGTAAGTTGGTGTCCCTGCTGGTTGGTATTTTATTCCTACCTCGACTTGTTCACCGATCTGTGGATCAGCGGGTCGACGTGCCGTGTCAGGTCCCACCGTTCCTGGAAGAGGCTCAAAGGACTCTGCGTAGCTTATGTAAGGAGAGAAGCCGTTTTCGAACGCATACAAAGCTCCGATACTGAAAGATGTCTCCTCGTCCTTTACAGTGTCGGTGTCATTCGTGGTCTCAACGTCGTCAAATCTCACCCCAACATTGAACTTGAAATCGCCAAATGAGATCTGATCGCTGATGTATATGCCAAGATCGTCTGCCTCGAATGCGCCGAAATCAAAGAAGTTATCCCTGTTTAAGGCGCTGTCGGGCACGGGACTATAGATAGGATTGTAGGCGTTAAGCGTCACGCCACTTATGTTGAATCCAAAAATATCACCCGGCAAAGCCAAACCATCATTCGTTGTTTCGACGTGCTGAAGCCCAACCCCCGCGAAAAGTTCGTGATCAAGCGGCCCGGTCTCGAAAATATACCGAGCGCGGACATCCACTGCAGTCTGCTCAGAACTTCTCTCGGCATTGAAATAGGTTTGCGGTCCATCTCCGGCCGCATCGATGCGCGGTTCATCTGTGCTTGAAAAAGCGATCCAAGCTTGTCTGTAGACGGCTTCGCCATCCTTGTGTCGGAAAACGCCATCAATGGAGAGGTCCTCATTGACCTCATGGCTTGCGAGAAGGCTTATCAATGAAGAGCTCGTGTCATAACGATTGAAATCTGGATTACCGTGATACGTTGAGGAGTCGATCTCTTCGCCTGTTGCATTGTCGCGGAGAAAAATCGGGTCAACGCTTACGGCACCGGTCGCGCAGGCTGTCGCGGTCAAAGGCAAGAATTGGTGAGCGGTGTCACCATCTCGGTCGGAATACTCGAACATCGCTGAGACACGGGTTTGGCCGTTATCATAGGTCAGCGATGGCATCAGGATGACCGCATTGTCCTCAACAAAATCGACTTGTGTGCCGCTGTCGCGGTAGAGGCCGACAAGGCGGAAATATAGATTGTCTGCGAGCTGCTGATTGAAATCAGCAGCAAACTGGAGCCGGTCATTAGTGCCGACGTCGAAGACGGCTTCGCTGTCCTTGTCCGGGCCTGCCAGTTTGGAAATAGCATTTACGACGCCGCCGGGCGATCCCTTACCGTAAAGGACAGAGGAAGGGCCTTTCAGGATTTCGACTTGCTCAAGCATGTAAACGTCAGAGCGGGTGTTGTTGTAAAAGCCGAACAGGACCTGCTGCCCATCGCGGAACTCTGTCGTGTTAAAACCACGGATACGGGGGAAGTCACCGCGCGTAGAAAATCCGAATGTGTCGCCGACGACACCTGACGTGTAGTTTAGTGTGTCGTCGAGTGTCAGAGCGCCCTTGTCGCGGAACTGAAGTTCACTTTCTACCGAGATTGAGCGCGCGGTTTTGAGAATAGGGGTCGCTGATTTCGAAGCGCCAAACTCGGACAGTTGTCCCGTTACCTGAACGGTATCGAGGCGGGTTTCGTCTTCGGTCCTGTCTGTTTCTTAGGCGATTGCCAGACCTGATGCAAGCAGAGCAGCGGTCACGCAGCATGTAATCATACGCATGGGGAAGTCCTTCCTTCTTAACTCGTGCGCGATAGACGCGGACTCGTCTCGGCGCAATGATAATGAGTTGCAAGAACTGAGATTGGCTTTTGCTGTTGTAGATAAAACACAATCGCTGTGAATGACTTGGTTCCGGACGCTCCGGGTCTATTTCTCTGTCAGCAGAAGAAGGTTGAGCATGAGCGATCTGGTTACGATTTTTGGTGGGTCCGGTTTTATTGGGCAATACGCGACACGCGCACTCATTAGGGCAGGCTTTCGGGTCCGTATTGCTGTGCGCACGCCTGACAATGCGCAGCATTTGGTAGACCCTGATAATCGAGCTTCTGTTGAAATCGTAAAAGCCGATATTCGCGATTTTGCTTCGGTTGAACGTGCCGTAGAGGGCGCGGATGCTGTCGTGAATCTGGTGGGTATTCTTTATGAGCAGGGTGGGCAGAGTTTTGCCGCGGCCCAGCGCGATGGCGCGGTTAATGTTGCGAAAGCGGTGGCGGAGGCGGGACTTTCGCGCTTTGTGCAAATGTCAGCGATTGGCGCACAAGAAGGGGCAAAGGCCGCTTACGCAGATACCAAGGGTGAGGCCGAGCGGCTGGTTCAAGAGGCGGTCCCGCACGCTGTCATTCTGCGTCCATCCATTGTGTTTGGCCCAGAGGATGACTTTTTCAATCGCTTTGCTGAATTGGCGAGCAGTCCTGTCAGCCATATTGCGCCATTCCTGCCTGCCATTGGCGGAGGACAAACATTGCTGCAGCCCGTCTATGTTGGCGATGTCGCAGACGCGATTGTAGCCAGCCTGACGCGCGATGATGTGGCCGGTAAGACGTTTGAACTGGGCGGACCGGAACGCTATTCCTTCAAGGCGCTTTATCGCTTTATCAGTGAGGCGATTAAGCGGAAGCGGTATCCGCTAACGCTCCCGTTTTTTGTCGCGAAGCCGATGGGCATGGTGATGAGTGGGGTTTGGAATGTACCGTTCTTGCCTATTTGGACCGTGTTTGGCCCCCCGCCAATCACAGGCGATCAGGTTGAGATGTTGAAGACGGACAATGTGGTGAGCAATGGCGCCCTAACGCTTGCAGATTTAGGGCTCAGCGAGCCCGCAAGCATTGAGGCGATTGTGCCGAACTATCTAACGAAATATCAGCCCAAGGCCTGATCCATCGCTCAAAGATCAGTCGGTTTCGTCAACGTCATCGATGGTTATGTCCTCACCATTGATAATGACTTTAACGCGGCTACCGTCACCCTCTTCGATGATCGTCAGTGAGTTATTGATCATCGCTTCAAGTTCTTCTTCGGTAAGGTCTGTATCGCCAGAGCGCCTGATGATGACGCTGCTTTTGATGTTATCTTCGATTTCCACTGTTGAATCAGTGAAGTTTAGAACCTTAAGCGTCTTCAGACTGGTCTTTTCCCCATTATCGCCGACACTTTCGTCGGACGATTTGATCACGATACGGTTGCCCGCCGCCTCAAGCTCTTCAGGGCTGACACCGCCTGAGCCGTCTGTGTCGAGTTTGGCGATGATGTCAGCGTCGTGACCCTCCAGGATTTCGCCTTCCGTAAGGACGCCGTCTTTATTCTTGTCGAGTCTATCGAACGGGGAGGCGGCAGCGGTCGGCATAGCCGCGATCAGTGAAAGGCCGCATGACGCTGCAACGACAGTTCCAAGGGTTTTAAGGCGATGCTGTTTAAGGGTCATGGTGAGATCCTGAACGGGGTTTATGTGTTCAGTTACCCCAGTTTTTGAAACATAGTCTGCGATGAAACCACGAATCGCCTCAGACGCTGTTTCCTCGTTTGAGCGAACAGCAGACATGAAGGCCTGCTTTTGCTCGTGGGGAAGGCGGATATCCAGTGTTTCGCTTTTCTTTTTGCGTTTCGTCATGTGGACCTCTCTGGTACAGGGCAACTGAGACCAGCCGCCACATCGCGCGGGCAAAATAAATTGGAAACTTGCCAAGACGCCAATGAAAAAGTGTCAAGACAGAGTGTCATTGGCGAAATAGCGTGCCTATTCGTCGAAATCAGCGCCTGAAGGCTGGCGCTCGAGGTTACCGAAGCGGGTGATATTGGCGTCGAAGGCGAGGACGACTTTGCCGATTGGGCCGTGGCGCTGCTTGCCGAGAATGACTTCGGCGGTGCCATAGACCTCATCCATGCGCTGGCGCCATTTCGCCCATTTCTCGCTGGCGGCCGGATCCTGTCCATCCGATTGAGGCTCTGTCCGCTCAAGGTAGTAGGACTCGCGATAAACGAACATAACAACGTCGGCGTCCTGCTCGATGGACCCTGATTCGCGCAGATCTGAAAGCTGAGGGCGCTTATCGTCGCGTTGTTCGACGGCGCGTGAAAGCTGTGACAGGCCGATGACAGGGACTTGCAGTTCCTTCGCCAGCGCTTTCAGCGTCGTTGTAATCTGGGTGACTTCCTGCACGCGATTGACGTCTGCCTTTCCGGATGTGCCAGACAGAAGCTGGATGTAGTCGATGATGACGAGATCGATGCCGACGGATCGGTGCAGACGGCGCGCACGGGCCGCGAGTTGGCTGATGGATATTCCGCCTTGGTCGTCAATGTAGAGCGGCAGGTTTTGTAGCTCTTCCGTTGCGTCCTGGAGTTTCTCGAAGTCGTATTTATCGAGATCACCCTGACGGATTTTGTGGGCGTTGATGCCTGTGCGCTCAGCTAGAATACGGGTGGCGAGCTGTTCTGAACTCATCTCGAGAGAGAAGAAGGCGACCTTGCCGCCTGCGGTGGTTTTAGTTGAGCCGTCTTCTTGCTTCTCACCGCGATAATCGGCGGCGACATTGTACGCAACGTTCGTAACAAGAGAGGTCTTCCCCATAGAGGGGCGACCCGCGAGGATAACGAGGTCGGATTTGTGGAGACCACCTAGCTTATGGTCTAGATCATCTAGGCGGGTCGGGATGCCTGCGATCTTGCCGTCTCGCTTGAAGGCGGCCTCCGCCATTTGCAGGGATTCGGTCAGTGCTTCGCCAAAGCTGGTGAAGCCACGCCCGGTTGAGCCGCGCTCAGCGAGCGCAAAGAGTTCACGTTCAGCGACTTCGATCTGCTGGGTGCCGTCGGATTCGCGGTCGGGTTTGCTGGCGCGCGATTGGACGCCTGCGCCGATGTGCATGAGCTCGCGTCTGATCGCGAGGTCACGGATGATGCGGGCATAGTCTTGCACTTCCGGCCCGAAGGCCGCGCTGTCTAAGAGTTCGGCGAGGTATTGCGCGCCACCAATTTCCGTCAGGCGCTCGTCTTTCTCGAACTGCTCGCGTAGCGTAACACCGTCAGCCACGCGACCATTCTGGATCAGGCGCTGGCAGGCTTCGTAGATTTCCTCATGGGCCGGGGCGTAAAAGTCGGTCGGGCGCAGTAGATCGGCAATCCGCTGGAAGGCATTGTTATCATATAGGATTGATCCGATGACGGCGGCTTCCGCGGACAGGTTGTGCGGGGGCTCAGCGCGCTCCTTGGCGTCGGTCGGAAGAATGGCGGCAATATCAGTCATAGCCCCATTAACCACGATTGGCGTCGTCGTGGGAGGTGGCTATCGCTGTAACCCGCAGAGCGTTTATGTCTTATCCACAGGGCGGCGTGATGTTCGCCAAGCGTGCCAATCTTGCGCTTCGTCTATGTCGATGAGGGTTGGGAGGTAGGCGATATGGCTGTTGTCAGGCAAGTCTGCGCGCACATCTGCCAGCGCGTGTTCGGTGGACCAGCGCACATTGTAGAAAGGGCTGCGCGTGCGGGCCGTCTTTTTGAGGCCGAAAAGCCAGAAGCCGCCATCGCTTGCTGGGCCAAAGATGGCATCGTGCGATTGTAGGTTTTTGATGGCGCGATTGAGGAGGGCGGGGGATAGGTCCGGGGCGTCTGCGCCGATGAAGAGAACGGGGCCGGGTGGTGTTTCCACGAGGCCCTTATTGAGGCGGTCAGTCAGTGTGCCGATGCCTTGGGAGCGGCGCTTCAGATGAGGTGGCCAGATTCCGCCGAGCGTGTCGTTGAGAGCTGCATCGGGTGCAGTGTATAGAACGGGGATCCATTGTCCTGCCTGAACAGCGCGCATGGTTCGCGCGAGGCTCATGCGGGCGATTCGTTGAGCCTGCGCAGGGGAGTTCAGGCTACTCGCAAGGCGGGTCTTGGCGAGGCCCATGCGCGGTGGCTTGGCATAGATCAGGATGTGAGCGCGTTTCATGAATAGCGCTTTGCCAGTTTTTCAGGGCTCGCGCCTAATAAATAGCGCGTGATCAGCCATGCGTTGTGCCAGCTGCGTTTGCGCCAGCCGTCGCGCTCGTACTTGGCGGCGCTGGTGCGAGCCTCGGCAGAGAGGTGGCGCAGGCGGGACTTGCCTATGGCGCGGACGATCTGGACGTCTTCCATGAAGGGCGTATCTGGGTAGCCGCCGACTTCGGTGTAGACTTTTCGAGAGATGAGCAAGCCTTGATCGCCATAGGGCAGGCCTAGTGTGCGGGCGCGCCAGTTCGCGCGGCGAGCGACTGTTTTGGCCATGGGGTGATCGCTGCGATAGGCGAGGGCGAAGGTCGCGGCCTTGTCAGTGTGGCATTGAATATGGTCGAGGGCGCGTTCCGACCAGTCGCGGCTGAGAGCTGTATCGGCGTGGAGGAAGAGGAACCAGTCGCCGCGGGCGTGGTTTGCGCCGTGTCGCAGCTGCGCAGCGCGGCCTTTTTCTGGGCTGGTGAGGACCGTTGCGCCTGTGCTTTCGGCGATGCGGGCTGTGTCGTCTGTGCTGCCGCCATCAATGACGAGAACTTCGCGGATAAGCCCCGCTTCAAGACCGGGCATTAGGCTGGCCAAGCAGAGCGGGAGGTCTTGGGCGGCGTTGAGAGCTGGGATTATGATTGAGAGTGGGGCGGGCATTCAAGTATCAATACTCTCGAAGATGATTATCAGGTCCACCATGCCAGCCACAAAAGGATGTCCATTATCGCAGCAGCGACTATTGGGCCAATTTTTGATCTCGAAAACAGATATCCACTGATTGATCCGAAGGCTATACCGGAAACGATTCCAATCCAATGAGGCAGGCCAAGTCCGAAAGACAGCACCCCAAATACCAGAAGAAACACCACCGCGAGCGCAAGCCAAAAAGCGAACAGAACATTGCCCCCGTTTTCTATCTCGCTTGTTTTTCTCAAACCTCAACTCCCATCTCTTTCAATCGCTCCTGAACCAAGAGCAAATCCCGCCAGGCGCGGCTTTTGTCTTGCGAACGACGCAGGAGGTAGGCGGGATGGAACATGGGGAACATGGGAACTTCGGTGCCAGCCGGTGTCGTGAAAGGACGTTCTGAGCCGCGCAGGCGCATGATGCCTGTTGTTGTGTCCAACAGAGATTTGGCGGCCACGCCGCCGGCGGCAATGATCACTTTCGGTTGGGCGAGATCGACCATGCGATTGACGAACGGGCGGCAGACGGCGAGTTCATCCTTATCCGGATTCCGATTACCCGGCGGGCGCCAATAGTTGACGTTTGAAATGAACGTATTGGTCTTTCGGTCCAGCCCAATCGCGGTGAGCATCTTGTCGAGGAGCTGTCCTGCTTTACCGACGAAGGGTAAGCCGATCTGATCCTCATTTCCGCCGGGGCCTTCACCTAGCACCATCACAGGTGCGCCAATCGTGCCATCATAGACAACGGTTTTGTTGCAGAGTTTCTTCAGGTCGCAGCCCTCAAATGACTCAATCGCGGCTTTCAAGCTGGGCAGATCGGTTGCAGCGGCCGCCAGTGATTCGGCTTCAGCTATCCAATCTTCGACCGATTTCGGACCTGATCGGGATCTTTGAGGTGTTGGAAACAAGCCTGTTTCCGGGCTGGCGGCTGAATTTTGGTCTTTGGAAGCAGTGCTATTTGCACTTTTTGGCGTTGATGCGCCCTCGATTGCGGCTTTTATTTCAGACTGGTCCACCTCTACGCCCATGTCTTCCCACCATTCAGAAAGTGCAGTTAACGCAACGGTAGTGGCATTTTGATCCATTGTCGGCCTGAAAACTTTCTATAATCAGTCTTGTAGAGGTTCTTAATTATAAGGCAGGTGCATAAGCATCGCCACCCCATTGGGAGTATAGGTATGAGCGAACGGGAGTCGATGGAATTCGACCTTGTGATTGTCGGCGGCGGTCCGTCTGGGCTGTCAGCAGCGATCCGTGCGATGCAGCTGGCACAGGAAGCAGGCGAAGAGCTGGAAGTCGTTGTCCTTGAAAAAGGCGGCGAGATTGGTGCGCACATTCTTTCTGGTGTTGTGCTCGATCCCAAGGCTTTGGACGAATTGTTCCCTGACTGGCGCGAACAGGATAACAAGCCGATCTACACAGAAGTAAATGCTGATAAGTACTACCTGCTAGGTGAGGCTGGTGCGATGCCCATGCCGACCTTTGCGTTCCCGCCCTTCATGCACAATCACGGTTGTTTTGCGGGGTCTCTCGCGAACGTGACACGCTGGCTTGGAGAACGTGCAGAAGAGCTGGGCGTGCAAGTTTTTCCGGGCTTTGCTGCCTCAGAAGTTCTTTACGGGGATAATGGCGAAGTGCGCGGTGTTGTTGCAGGCGTCATGGGCATTGCCGAGGATGGTAGCCATAAGCCCGACTATGAGCCGGGTATGGAATTGCTCGGCAAGTATGTGATGTTTGCCGAAGGCGCGCGCGGGTCTCTGACAAAAGAGGTCAAGGCGAAGTTCGACCTTGAACGCGACTGCAGCCACCAGAAGTATGGCATTGGCCTGAAAGAGGTCTGGAAAGTTCCAGCCGATCACCCTGAATTCAGCTCCGGCTATGTGCAGCATACATTTGGCTGGCCGGTGAAAGAGCGTGACGGCAGTGGTGGCGGCTTCCTCTATCACTTTACCGAAGGCGGCGAGAATTATGTTTCAGTCGGCTATGTTGTTCACCTGAACTACAAGAATCCATGGCTCTCACCGTATGATGAGTTCCAGAAGTATAAGCACCACGAGAAGATTTCGCGCTTCCTCGTAGGCGGTAAACGTGAAGCTTATGGTGCGCGAGCGATTACGTCTGGCGGATTCCAGTCTGTGCCTAAACTGGCCTTCCCGGGCGGATGCTTGATAGGATGTTCTGCCGGATTTGTGAATCTGCCGCGGATTAAAGGTACGCATAATGCGATGAAGACCGGTATGATGGCGGCTGAAGCGGCTGTCGAAGCTTTACGGGCTGGGCGTTCGGGTGACGAGCTGGTCGCCTATGAAGAGGCTTATGATCAGAGCTGGGTCAAACTCGATCTGTCGCTCGTTCGCAATGTGAAGCCCATGATGGCGAAGGTTGGTACACTCCCGGGTGCGGTGATTACAATGCCCGACATGTGGATGCGCTATTTGACCGGCGGGGCATTCGGGGTTTTGCCGACCTTCAAGCACAAGAAGGCTGATCACGAATATCTCAAGCCTGCCAGCAAGTGTAAGAAAATCGACTATCCGAAACCGGATGGCGTGCTGTCCTTCGACAAACTGACCAATGTGTCCTTCACGAATACCTATCACGCCGAGGACCAGCCGAAGCACTTGAAGATCAAAAACTGCCAGCTTCAACTGGCATCCGAGTTTGAGAAGTTCTGTGGCCCATCGGCGCGCTACTGTCCCGCGGGTGTGTATGAATGGGTCGAGGATGAGGGTGAGGAGCCGAAACTTCAGATCAACTCGCAGAATTGTATTCACTGCAAGACTTGCGATATCAAGGACCCAAACCAGAATATCAGTTGGGTGACGCCCGAGGGTGGCGGCGGGCCAGCCTATCCTAATACATAGGTGCGACTTGCATGCGGGAGTTCCAGTTCAAACGCGATCCGCATGCCGATTTCGAATACTGGGCCATCCAGAATGGACAGCTGGCGAAACGTGGCGGAAGCAAAGCTCTTAAGTTGCGAGAGGTTGATCGGGCTGTCTGGACGGATTTAACCCAGCGCCAGTTGCGGATTTATCAGTTAGAGGTCGCCACGGCGACACAGTCTGTCACGCTGACCTGCCACGATCCCGGCGGCACTGAAAACCTGGACGTCTTTCTGGCCTTGTGTTTAATCGTCTCACTTGAAGTCGATGAAGACGTGCCTGTGAAGCTTGAAACGCGCCCGCTGGAACGCTTGTTCTTTTGGCGGAAACCTCAGCTGATTACGGCTCGTGAATTCGCACAGCTATTGCGCGGGATGACCGCGCCTGTGGGCCGACCAGAGGATGATGCCTGACAGGCAAAGCCCCCAGAACACAAAGAAGGGGGCATCTCCGTCCGCTTTCGCGGCGATTACGGCGGAGATAGCGCAAACGATACTGAGGCCCCAATAGAGAAATGCCGTCTCGATATGGCTCCAGCCTGACAGACGGAGCTTTTGATAGGCATGATCTAAGTGTGGTTGGAGCCAAGGTCTGCCATGCTTCTCGCGCCAGATCAGCGTCATCAACACATCGATCAGAAAGGGCAGGGCAAGCGTCGCGACGGTCCAGACTTGGACTCCCGAGACGAGGCCTAAACTCGCGAAAAGGGCGCCGAGGCCTAGCGATCCTGCGTCGCCGGCATAGAGTTTTCCGCGAAGATTGTGGATCAGGAAGCCTAAAACAGCGCCGAGAAATAGACTGTATATGATAAGCGGCATAGGGAAGATAACGAACGTGTAGTCGAACAAAAAAATAATTGCGAAGCCTGTCATCATGATGGCTATGCAACCCGCCATGAGGCCGTTTGAACCGTCCATAAAGTTTGTCGCGTTCCCGAAGACAAGCAGCCAAAATCCACTACCGATCATTAGCACAAGTGGCATCTCGATAGAGCCTAATGGCGTCGTGATCGCGGCGCTGTAGTTACCGCTTAATATGAAAATCGCAATCAACATGGTCAAAACGCCAAGTTTTAAAATCGCTGGTGGAGGTTTTAAATCATCCCAAAGACCCACCAAAAAAAACGACGTGCATAAGGCGATAACGTTGAGCACGGTAGGATTTTGGACGGACGTATCGCCGGTAAGCTTTAGGATAACGATCCCAAGCAAAAGTACTGCGGCTATAGCCACGCCACCGCCTCTGGAAATCGGATGTTCCTGAAGTTTGCGGAGGCCGTCTGGACTATCTTCGGGTCCGAATTTAATGGCCAACGTGCACAGAAAAAATGAGACGATCGATACGGGTATGGCAGCTATGAGACCGGTTAATAGCATCACCCACCCCCCAATATCGTAGAGCGGACCCACCATTCGGGTTGCATAATGCTAATAAGGTTTGCAGCGTGTTCAGCCTGCGCAATGCCTTCGAACAGCGCGTAGCAGGTTTCGCCTGAGCCACTCATGCGGATGAGGCGCGAGTCGGGAACGGTCTCAAGCGTTTTGAGGATATGATTGATAGAAGGCGAAATGCGTGGTGCAGCGGTTTGCAGGCTGTTGATCGTATTCATATTTAGCCAGTCTATAAAACTCTCAACGAGGATTCGTTTTAAAGGCGGTTGCGGATGATCCGGTACTGTTGATGTCGCGGTGTCGTCATAGGCACTGAACACGGAGCCTGTTGGGCATGCAGCGCCGGAATTGACAAGCACGGCGGGAAGCCGCGGAATACCAAGCATCGGCTCGTAGACCTCGCCTTCGCCCGACATTATGCCCGGTGCCCCGATCAAGCAGGCGAGGACATCTCCACCAAGCATTGGAGCAACGGCTTTTGCGGCTTCCAGCGCGGTTTCACCGCCGTGCGCTCGTGCGATCAGGCGAAGGGCTGCACCAGCGTCGGATGAGCCCCCGCCTATCCCGGCTGTACAAGGGAGTTGTTTGTCGAGCCGGAAGGCGAGTTTGGGTGCTGACCCATCAAGCGCTTCATCTATGGCACGGGCGGCTTGCAGCACGAGATTATCGCGGGCCGGACCGGACGCTTCCGCGTAGGGGCCCTCTATAGCGAGGCTGAAATGCGCGGCGGGACGAGCGGTGAGCGTATCGGCGGCGAACTCGTCTGCGAAGGTCACGAGTGAGATCAGGTCATGACGACCATTCGGTTTTGGTGGTCCGACATGGAGGGAAAGATTGATCTTGGCCGGGGCCGTATCTGTGAGGGTCGTCATGGCAGAGTCGCGCTGGCGGGTCTGTCAGGCAGGATGGAAAGGCCGCTGTTTAACTTAGCTTCTATAAGCAGGCGGTCGTCAGTCTCATCATCTAGGTATTGCAGCGCCCGTGCCCATTGATAACCGGCCTCTGTATATCGCCCGACCTGCCAATATGCGTCGCCCAAATGGTCCAAAATGACCGGGTCCTGTGGGCTAAGCTCTGTGGCGCGCTCAAGATAGAAGACTGCGCGGTCATAGTTTCCGAGCTTGTAGTGCGCCCAGCCGAGACTGTCTGAGATCGCACCGCTTAACGGGTTCAGGCGAAGGGCTTTTTCGATGAGTTGCAGGCCAAGATCGAGATTTTCGCTTCGGTCGATCCAGCTATAGCCGAGATAGTTGAGTATGGTCGGGTTTTCCGGATTCAGTCCCAGCGCGGTTTGCAGATCATTTTCCGCGGGTGGCCACTTGCCCTGACGTTCACGTGCTGCACCGCGCGCGAAGTAGAGACGCCAGTCATAGGTGCCATCAATATCGTCTGCTTCTATGATTTGCGTGAGCAGCTTTTCAGCTTCCCCATCGCGTCCCAGAGATTGATAGAGATCGGCGAGTTGTATACGAATATTGCGGTCATTTGTGCGTTTGAGCGTTTCGTTTGCCAGCGTCAGCGCTTCATCATTTCGCTCTTGGCGACGCAAAACCCAAGCGAGCTGGCCCTGAGCGCTTGTATGGTAGACCGAGGTTTCAGGAATCGCGCGCAGGAGCGCTTCCGCATCTGCAAAGCGACCGACGCTATCCACCGCCTTGGCCGACAACGTGCGGGCGGCGTCAAGGTCCGGATCGAGTTCAAGGGCCAGGGTAAAGTAAACTGCAGGAAGGTCTGAGGTCGACTGATCAGCCAGAGCAGCCGTGGCAGCATAGATGGCCAATGCGGCGCCTTGCTTGCGACTAATTTTGATGGGCCTTGGTTGCTCGCCACTCTCTAGCTGCACGGTCAGCGCTGTTAGAGCCGGATGACGACCGATGTCGGTTCGGAATCGCTTGAGCCGCGCAAGGGCTTCGTCGCGTTGATTATTCGATGCAAGAAGACGGGCCTCGGTTTCAACTGCCAGCGCCAAGCGGGCCTTGGCTCGCCAAAGCTCGTCGAAAACAGCAAGTGCAGCTTGGTCTTCGCCTCCACTGGCGAGCATGACGCCTGATATGGCGCGCCCGACGGGCAGAAGGACCGGATCATCCTGTCCGGCACCGGCTTGGAGTTTAGCTGCGCCTTCGAGATCGCTTTCTGACGCAATCCAGGCCATGAGGCTTTGCGCAACAACGTTATGAAAAGCGCTACGCCAGGGGCCGTTCAGATATTGTTGCGCTGTGTCGAATTTCTCGGCGCTGAAAGCGTTTACGGCGAGGGTGAGGCGTGTCAGGTCGGCATCAGCTCTGGCTGCCGGGTCAATATCCGCTGCTCTTTTTGCCGCTGTCTCAAAGTCATTGATCAAGAGGGATGAGAATACAGCGCGGTCTGCGAGACCTGCATCGTCGCGGGCCCTGCTGATGAGGTCGCTGTAATTCTTGGCGGCCGTTATTGGGTCGCCGGTCAGCTCCGCATATCGGGCAATCGTGAACCGGGCATAGTCGCGTGCTTCAAGTTCAACACGGGTATTATGCTGGGCGCGTTGGATGGCCTCAATTGGTCCAATGGCCGTCGGGCTGGTAGAGCACGCACTAAGACTACCGATCAAGGCGAGAAGAGGAATCGCGGAACGCATTCGGCCCTTGTCCCAGCATCCGCAAGCGTGGGCAAGCCCATGCGTCAGTCTTGAGTGGCGGTGTTAAATGTCTTCTCGTTCGACTTCGGCTTCATCGCTGATAGAGAGATCAGGGAGAGGCTGGCGTTCAGGCGGTGGACCTGAAATCCCATTGTCGAATTTATCTTGGATGATGCTTCGCTCATCAGATGGCGGGAATTCGGTCAGGGCGTTGCCCCAAGCTTTTTTCGCATCCTCTTTGCGACCGAGATGCCAGTACACATCACCTAAATGATCTTCGATCTCCCAGTGGCGTTTTGGCATCAGCTGGCGGCGACTGATTTCCAGGTATCTCAGTGCGCCTTCAAGATCGCCGAGCTTGTAGCGAACCCAGCCGAAACTGTCGGCGATATAGCTATCATTAGGCGCAAGCGCAGAGGCTCTCGCGAGCACTTTGAACGCTTCATCGAGGCGGTCTGTGTGCAGAACGAGGTAATACCCGAGCGTGTTGAGCATGTAGGGATCGTTTGGACGGGCTAAAGCTTCCGTGCGCAGGATCAGAAGGCCCTCATCGATCAGACCCGCGTCGGCCATCGCGTTGGCAAGAGACATTCGTCTATCATGCGTGTCCTCGATGGCATGGGCTGCACGCGCTTCGATAAGTGCGCGATCGTTTTTGCCGAATTGGGCATAGACACCGCCTGCCATAGCGTGGGCGGCTGCTTTGTCGGCTTGTGTCTCTGCCAACCCAGGCAGACTGTCAGCGAGTGGCAGAGCGCGGGCCTCATTCTTTTTCAGAGCATAGATGCGCATTGCTGTAACAGATGTGCCAAATTTCTCATCCTCGTCAGCGAGTGAAATCGCTTTCGTCAGAGCCGCATCGGCTTGCGGGAAATCATCCATGCGCAAGTAGGTGGTTGCCTCAGCAAGTTTTAGAGATGCCGTCTGTGTCGGGGCGGCGTTCAGAACATGCAGTGCGCCTTCGAACAGGTTCTCATCATAAAGGTCATTAAAGACGCCCAGTCTCAAGTCTTCGTGGCTTGGGTCGATTACAAGAGCCAGCTGATCGAACATGCCTTTAGTGGTGTCATATCCATCCTCGCGAACGCCAGCGAACGAATTGGCGATAATCGTCTGAAAGTAGATTGCCAAAGAATAGTCCGACAAGGATTGCGAATAGCCGCGTTCGAGTGACATCGGTTCGTCATCGAGGCCGCGGCCTGTGCGGAGGCTGTCGATCATTGCTTCATAGCGAACGCTTTCTTCCGGTTCAGCAGCGGCAAGGCGCTCATATAACGTGACCGCCTCTTCAACCCGTCCCATTTCACGCAGCAAGAGGGCTTGGCGCGCAATTACGGTTTGGACGTGCATGTAAACGAGGCCTTGCGGATCGAACTCGTGTTCGGGGGCGGTGATTGTATTGGGAGTGAGGGATTGATAGACCGCGAGAGCTTCATCCTTTCTTCCCAGAGAATCAAGGAGCGCGGCGAGCGAGAGGTCACCGGTCATGCCGGGAAGCTGTGATGTGACACGGCGGTGAGCCGCAATTGCAGCATCGCCGTCACCGCTGAGCGCCAAAGTCCAAGCTTGAATGAATCCTGCGGCAGAAGAGAAGCTTTCATCATCGAGAGCAGGTTCCAGCGCGGTCAAGGCACCATCGTAATTCTCTGCAGCGGCAGAATCGATTGCAGTGATCAGTGAGGCAAACGCTTCAGGCGCGTCTGGATCGAACTGACCGGCTTTTACCGTCGCGATGAAAGCCGCGATGTCACCGGCCTCCAAAGCATCGCTCGGTTCATCATAAGCATTGAGGCCGACGGGATCTCCGCGCTCATCTTTGACAGCGAGCATATTTGCGTTTGATGAGATCGGGTAGGTGCCCTCCATCAGGTCGAGGATCTGTGCGATCTCCCGTTCCCGCTCACTCATTCCGCTATAGTCTGGTGCCGATGCTGTGGTTGAAGACGCTGCACAGGCAACAAGCGCGATTGCAGACAGACTAATCAGGCTGAGGTGTCGTTTGGGCATTTCGTGTTTCCTATCGCGTGATCTTCACTGTGCAGACTACATATGAATGTGTCCAGAGTTCGCCCGTGAAGCGAGTGCGTTTGATTGTTAGTGAGCGCGGCTAACGCAGAAGTCTGCGAGGTCAGCCAGTGCCTCGGTCCACTCGCTTTGAGGCAGTGATTTCAGCGCTGTCTTCGCCAGCTCTGCGTAGGCATTAGCTTCGGCGAGCGTCGCTTCTGCAGCGCCGGTAGAGCGGATCAAGTGAATGGCATGTGTCAGATCGCTGTCGGTTTGATGATCGAGATCCAGCGCGCGGTCCCAGAACGCTTGATCTCCGCTGCTGCCACGACGTCGGGCGATTATGACGGGCAGGGTGGTTTTACCTTCGCGGAAATCATCGCCGACGGATTTCCCAATGACGGAGGTGGTGCCGCCATAGTCGAGTGCATCGTCGATGATCTGGAAGGCTAGTCCGAGATTTTTGCCATAAGCGGCAAGTGCGTCTGAGTGGGTCGCTCCGTCTGGTCCACTGCTCAGAGCACCCGCGCGCGCCGCGGCTTCGAATAGGGCAGCGGTTTTTGCTTCGATAATGGCCAAATATTCTTCTGTCGGCAGATCTTTGCGCCCGGCGGCCGCGAGTTGGCGAACTTCACCCTCTGCGATGACGCTTGAGGCTTTTGAGAGAATATCCAGAATTTCGAGACTGTCTGTTTCGACCATGAGCGTGAAGGCACGTGCAAACAAGAAATCGCCGACCAGAATTGACGCGTTGTTGCCCCAGACATTTTTCGCGGCCTGTTTGCCGCGTCTGAGGTCGCTCTCATCTACGACGTCATCGTGCAGCAGCGTTGCTGTGTGAATAAACTCCACAGCGGTTGCCAGAGCGTGGCTTCCCCGAT
Source organism: Pseudomonadota bacterium (assembly GCA_038746145.1). Lineage (GTDB taxonomy): Bacteria > Pseudomonadota > Alphaproteobacteria > Caulobacterales > Hyphomonadaceae > Henriciella. Next base: position 52,400 of record JBCDKW010000002.1, on the reverse strand, counting down.
TGCATGAGCCAACAGCATTCGCCGCTGCTAGCGTAACGATGGGGCGAAGGCGTTTACCGCCCGCAGAGACGATATACCCGGAAAGATCCGGAATGACTGCTACAGGACTGGCCGCGCGCTCTTTTAAAAGGGCTTCGGTCGCGACGAGATCGTCAGCAAGCATGGCTTGAAGGCGTTCGACCACGTTTTCGTGGCGTGGTTCGGCGAGAGAGGGCGCTTTTGCAGTCACTGTGCTGTCCTATTCCACTTTCGCTTGGCTTTCCATACTCATAAAGCAAATTGTGAAATGGAGACTGCGGTATGCGACCGCAGGGTGAAAAATCGGAGTAATGCCCCCTTGGAAGAAGTGTTCCGCACCAATGATCCTGTGACATTATCCTACGTAAAGCACCTGCTATGGGAGGCTGGGATTGAGCCGTTTGTGTTGGACGAGCACACAGCATTTATGGATGGGCGTGGACCCCTGATCCCTATACGAGTGGTTGTCCGCTCTGATCTCGCAAGTGCCGCGCGTAACGCCCTTCGGGACGTGGAGCAGGATGGATGAACCGATCCGCTGAAACCACCGTCGACGATTTTTTATCCGGACGGGTACAAGTCGTGCAGCCTGCAAAAGGATTTCGGGCCGGGACGGATAGCGTCCTTTTGGCAGCAGCACTTCCATCTGAGCTAAAAGGTCAGGCACTAGAGCTCGGATGTGGAGCGGGCGGAGCGCTTTTACCCGCATCTTGGCGGATGCCTGAAATACAATTTACAGGACTTGAGCGCGACTTGCCTATGGCGGCGCTTGCTGTGGAAGGCGTTGCGATCAACAATTTGGAGCAGCGGGTTCGGATCGTTGAAGGGGATGCCGGTGATTTACCAAATGAATGGGAAAACAGTTTCGACTTGGTGTTTTCCAATCCGCCTTTCTTTGAGGCCGGGGCGATTCAGGAACCGGGTGAGGGGAAACAAGAGGCCTATGTCGAAAGCCTGAGTTTGAAGGACTGGCTCTCTGCTATGTTGTTCGCAACACGTCCGAAGGGGACGATTGTGCTGATCCATCGGGCTGCAGACCTAGCGCGCATTCTCTCTGTTCTTGAAAGACGTGCTGGTGAGATCACAGTCCTGCCTATTCGCAGTTTTCCGGGTGAGGACGCTAAGCGAGTGATCGTTAGAGCACGCAAAGGCCTGCGGCCGGGCGCGATGCGATTGCTGGCGGGGATTGATCTTTACATGTCGCGCGGAGGGGAGCGATCAGATATTTTGCGGGCGATTGCCTCTGAGGGCGTCGGTCTTGAGTGGTGATTAGTCAGGACAGGCTGCGTCTTCGAAATCGTCTTCGAAAATGTAGGTAAGCTCGCTGATCGGCTTGGTGATGTCGGTATAGTATTGGTTGTTCGGGTCGCTCCAGCTCTGCGCGAAAGGTTCCATTCGTGTGATGCGATCACTTAGATAAGTTGTGAGATGGGTCGCATCGAGCATGCCCCAATAATCCTTTGGATCGACACGGCATGGTTCCCCCAGTGCGGAATTGTACATCGCATCGCTGATCATCTGGATATAGTTCACATCGACCTTTTGGCCTTCAAGATGGGCTTCCATCTGGTCCTTACCGCTACGGTGCATCGTATAGCTGAAATCATAGCCGAGCTGCGCACGCATAAGGTCAAATTGTGAGGGTTTTTCGCCGTCTTCGCGTAACCAGCCCCACCAGGTGCGATAATCCATCATCGTAATACCGTGCACGGCGATATGAGCGCTGCGGTGAATATGCACGCTATCCAAGCCCGGCAACAAAACCATAGCACAGGCTGACATACAGGCCCCTGCAATCACGGCCGGTTCGCCGCGGTCGTCGAGGATTTTGCTCATAAGTCGAGCTGTCGCGACATTGCCGCCAGGGCTGGTTATGATGATCCGGTCTGCCGATGGCAGATCGTTTAATTTCAAAAATTGTTCCGGGAAGATCGCTGAATTGTAGCAGATGGTTTTGCTGTCATCGAAATACGTCACGCCGTCTGTTTCAAGACATTGTTCGACCAGCGCATCAACAACCCGATCAGGGGTGTCGAACTCGATATCGTCTGCGACGGCCTCGCATGATAGTCCTATTGAAACGCCAATAGTGGCGACGACAGTTCTCAGCATTGCTTTGTCCTATTCTGCCTTTCCGATGTGGCGCAGCCAACCTCGTGCGGCAAGGCCTGGGTTGTCATGGAGTGCAGAGCGCGACAGGTTATTGCGATGAGGAAGAGGAGACAAAACAGATGAGGCGAGGACTAAAAAGCGTTTGTTTGGCTTTAGCGGTCGTAATCAGCGGAAGCGTTAGTGGCGCTTATGCTCAAGAGATCACCGTCGTTGAAGCTGGTAATCTATTGGCCGTTCCGGGTGAGGGATATCTAATGGATCAAACCGTCACGATCGAAGACGGCCTGATTGCCTCTGTCGAAAGTGGATTTACCACGCATCCTGCGGGAACGCGCGTGATCAATTTGCGCAATGCCTATGTCCTGCCTGGACTGATCGATAGTCACGTACATCTGACAAGTGAGTTCTCTCCCACGTCGCGCCTAAAAGTTCTAAGTGATTCCGATGTGGACGCGGCTTTGGATGGGGCGCTGTTTGCTAGACGGACACTGTTGGCGGGATTTACGACCGTACAGGACGTCGGCGGCGCAAATGAGGCAATCTTCTCCCTGCGCGACGCCATTGACACCGGTAAGGTTCCTGGCCCTCGAATACGCGCATCTGGTCTAGCGATAACCCCGACAGGTGGACATGGTGATGCCAATGGCTTCTCTCCAACTCTCACGAGAGTGTTTGCAGGTCCCAATGCCTGCAATGGTGCAGATGATTGCCGCCGCGCTGTTCGCGAAGCGATCCGATCCGGGGCTGATGTTATCAAGATCACCGCGACGGGTGGTGTCTTGTCGAACACAAAAGCCGGTCTGGAACAACAATTCTATGATGATGAGATCGCCGCGATCGTACAAACTGCCGCTATGATGGGGCGGAAAGTGACGGCTCATGCGCACGGTAAAGGCGGGATCGAAGCCGCGCTGCGCAATGGTGTGCAGTCTATCGAACACGGCACCTATCTTGATGATGAAACGATTGCTTTGTTCAAGGATATGAATGCGACTTTGGTGCCGACTGTGCTGGCGGGCGTCACAGTCACTGGCTGGACAGATCAACCATGGCTGCCGGCGCCGAGTCGGGAAAAAGCCGCGATTGTTGGGCCACTCATGCTCGATATGCTGCGCCGAGCACGGGAAGGCGGGGTCAACATCGCTTTCGGAACGGATACGGGCGTATCCGAGCACGGGGAGAATGCGGAAGAATTCTTACTGATGATTGAGGCAGGCTTCTCGCCTGAAGAAGCCATTCGAGCAGCAACCGTTATTGCTGCCGAGCATTTAGAAATGAGCAGTGCCGTCGGTAGCATCGAGGTTGGAAAGTTCGGGGATCTGGTGGCTGTCTCTACCGATCCGATTGCCGACATATCTGCGCTAAAATCTGTCCTTACCGTCATCAAGAACGGCGATGTCTACAGACCAGGACTGGATTGAGGTCTAGCGACATCGTACACCGTTTAGGCGAATGATTTTGACACTCGGGCGAAATCAAAGTCATAGTGCTAACACACGGTATTTCTCAAATAAGGGGTGAGAAGATGATGAAGAAAACGCTGTCCGGTGCGGGTCTAGGGATCGTACTTCTGCTGGGGGCTTGTAGCCAGGCGTCATCTCCGACGGGTCCGACAAGCCAGTGCGTTGATATTCCTGATGTTGATCTCTTTTCAGTCGAGAATGGAAAGTTTGTTCCTGCAAGTGCTGCCATTGATGTCCCAAGCGTGCAGACACCCAGTGTTGCAGTTCCAGATCTGGTCGCGGGCCTCGGCTACGATTGGATGAGCGGTCGGCAGAACGGTGATCGGGCAATTATTCGCGGTGTTGCGCCCGATGCGGCGGCTAAAGAATTTGGATTTGCGGCAGCTAAAGCTGCGATTGAAGCCCAGCCAGATTTTGAAGACGGAACAGTCACACGCGTGATTGACCGGATTACGGTTGAGGATGGAAGCGCAGCTGCTGAAAGCCGAATGAAAGGTGTCTTTGGTACGCTCGGTTTCCCATGGATGGGACTTAATCTAAACGGGACAGTTGCGACGTTAACAGGAACAGCGCCCGACCTTTCCGCAAAAGAAGAAGCCTTTCGCGCCGGTAAAAACGCTGTCGAAGGCGATACAGAACTGGGACAACGCGTCAGTGTCGTCGTCGATGGTATTTCCGTTGAAGGCGGTGGGGCCGCTGTTGGGGCGGCGGTCGCAGCACTGCCGTCAAATCCGACCGTTGGGCAATGTCAGAATGCGTTCGTTCAGGTTATGGAAGGGCGTAATGTTGAGTTTGAAGTAAACAAGGCGGTGATCAACTCCATCAGTGCCTCACTGCTTGATGCTGCGAGCGGGGTCGCTCTTTTGTGTGATAATTACACAATTGAGATTGGCGGCCACACCGATGCGCGGGGATCAGATGACTACAATCTCGACTTGTCTCAAAGACGTGCGACTGCCGTTCGCCAATATCTGACTGAGCGTGGTGTAGCGCCTGAAGGGCTAACGGCTGTTGGTTATGGTGAAACACGTCCGCTCGATGCGACCAGGACATTGGAAGCGTATGAGAAGAACCGCCGGACGGAATTTATTGTTCGCGCAAGATAGTTCTTGTGAGCTTTTCGGGGGCCCGGGATCTCGTATCCCGGGCTTTTCATGTCGTTGAACCTTCTTTTACTCGACGCGCTTAACACGGAAGGCAACACCGCCATCCAGTTTCATCATGAAACTGCCGAGTGCAGCCTGCTTTACGATGGCCTCTTTCACGCCTTTTCGTTTTGAGTAGGTCACGCGGCGGCCATCGGTTTGTTGCCAGATCTGGCCATTATCGAGGGTGATCCGCAATCCGTTGACGCGGGACTCGCGAATGTTTGTAACACCGCTTGTGATTTCACTAATTTCACCATCATCACTGTCACCACCAAGTTTCGGCATGGCGATGCGGGGAAGAGAGGGCAGAGAAAACCCGAAGGCTTCGCGTTGGACTGTTTCGACTTCGGCGCGGCTGATTGTGGTGACTTCGCCAGCATCTTCTGCGGCCTTGAGTCGGCCAACTGCATTGTCATAACACGCTAGGCGCTCAATATCGTCGGTAATTGAAGCGCACGCATACACAGCATCAGTCGTAGCGGGCTTTGTCTCTTCTGCATTTGCCAGAGGAATGAGCAGCGTGACGGTCAGCACTGGAAGAAATTGGCGCATATGTTCAGGCTCCGGTCATCTGAAACAGCCATGATCTATGCAAAGCTGCATTCTTTTGAGTAAGTGTGGCAGTATAACTGGCCCTAGGTAAAGACCGGAGAAACATTTATGAGGCTGAAATCTTTGTTAGCGGGTTCTGCCCTTGCTTTGACATTGGCACTCGCATCATGCGGGGGAGGTTCATCGGGTGGGGATGATGTTCCGACACTACGGCGCGGTATCTCTGCGCAGGTTGATACGCTTGATCCGCATCGATCTTCCGCGGCTTGGGAAAACATTATTATCGGCGATATGTTTCATGGCCTTATGCAGCACACGGCTGATGGGCAGGTTATTCCGGCGGTCGCAGAAAGCTGGGACATCAGCGATGATGGTTTGGTCTGGACGTTCAAGCTTAAGGAAACGACGTGGTCAGACGGTGTCGCGCTGACGGCAAATGATTTTGTTTACGCCATGCGTCGTATTCAGGACCCTGCTGTCGCGTCTCAGTATTCGTCTCTTTTGTATGTGATTAAGAATGCAGAGGCGGTGAATAACTACAATGCTGAGACAGGAACCGGTCTGCCGCCTGAAGAGTTAGGCGTGCGAGCAATTGATGATTACACGCTTGAAATCACGCTGATGAAGCCGGCACCTTATCTGCTTGGTCTTCTGACCCATTACACGACGTTCCCAGTCCCGGAGCACATTGTAGAGCAGTATGGCGAGTCATGGGTGCAGCCTGACAATATCGAGGTGAACGGCCCATATAAACTCGTCTACTGGGTCACAGGCGATCAGATCGTCACTGAGAAGAACCCACTTTTCTATGAAGCCGATACGCTTTGCTTTGAGCGAGTGGCTTATTTTGAGATCTCTGATCTATCGGCAGTCGAGCGCCGCATCGAGGCCGGCGAGCTCGACGTCAACAATAACTTTGATGGCGGGCGCAAGGCTGAAATTGATCAAAGATTCCCTGGCTGGGCGCGTACTCATCCTGGATTGTTGACAACCTATTGGAGTTTTAATTCTTCTCAGGCACCTTTCGACGATTTACGTGTGCGCCGGGCTTTGGCTATGGCTTTGGACCGTGAGTTTCTTGTTAATCAGGTTATGACACCTGGATTCATTCCAGCCTATAGTTTTGTTCCTCCCGGCATTGGGAATTATGAGACAGACAAACCTCGCGTTAGTTGGGCAGAAATGACGCGCGAAGATCGGCTTGTTGAAGCCAGAGAGCTTTTGCAAGACGCTGGATATGGACCAGACAATCCACTCAGGTTTGAGTATATTTATCGTTCGACAGGCGACAATTCGAAAGCGGCGCCGGTGGCGCAGGCAAACTGGAATGAAATAGCAGAATGGGTAAACGCGGAAATCCTACTACAGGATACTAAAGTGCTTTACAGCCGCCTTAGGCAATCGAACTTTGAAGTATCTGATGGTGGCTGGTTAGCTGATTACAACGACCCCCTAAATTATCTTTACTTGCTCGATTCCAATGCAGGGCAACAGAACTATGGAAATTACTCAAATCCAGAATATGATGCTCTTTTGGAGCTGGCTGGACAAGAACGCGACTTGGTGAAACGCGCGACCCTTTTCGCTGAAGCCGAAGCTATAATGCTAGAAGAAACTCCAATCACGCCTATGTGGTTTGAAGTGACCAAAAACCTTGTCGATCCCAGCCTTACTGGGTGGGCTGAGAATGCCGAGGACAATCATCGTTCACGCTGGCTGTGCCGCGCAGATATTGCTGAAGCGAAGGCAGCCACAACCACGGAGTAAGGCGCGGCTCGGGGAGGGGTTGCGATGACACAAGAGATCGAAACGTTGGGAGGCCTCGCTATTGGAGGCCTCACATTTAAACAGGATGCTGACTTATCTGGGCAACCATGCCGGAACTGCGGCAAGCCTGTGATCGATCGATACTGTGAGCATTGCGGTCAGCTCGCAGCGAGTTTTCACCGTCCGATTTGGTCTCTTCTCACTGAAACGCTCAGTGACACTCTGGCGCTTGATGGCCGGTTGTCGCGCACAATGCCTCTATTATTGTTTAGGCCGGGGCGACTCACAAAGCGATATACGAGCGGTATGCGGGCGCGATATGTCCCGCCATTTCGTCTCTTTTTACTGGCAAGTCTGATTTTCTTTTTTGTCGTTTTTGCTGTCGTTGGGAACACGCAGTGGTTTGATGATCTTAAACTGTCCGCAGGAAGCGAAAACAGCGCTATTCTTGTTGACGGTGAGCCTGTGTCCCCCGTTTTCAATGAGGACGGAACGGTTAATCGGGAGAGCACCATTGAGGCTCTCGCAGATGGCTCTGACCTGCCGCCAGAGGCCGATGCGCTTACGGATCGAACGTTTGATATTATTGATGATCCACGATTGTTCCTGGCTGGTCTTGAGAAGTGGGCGCCGCGGTTGAGCCTTCTGCTTGTGCCTTCAACGATTTTTACGCTGGCGCTTTTGCATTTTTGGCGGCGTAGGCTTTATATATACGACCACTCTATTCATGCGCTGCATCTTCATACGTGGTTGTACTTGACTGGAGCTGCAGTCCTTCTCTGTGCGCCGTTTCTCGGCGGTTGGTTTGTTTCTATTTATTTTATTCTGGCCATTATCTACGTTTGTCGAAGCTTGATGGTGGCGGCTGACACGAATGTTTTTATGGCGGGCATACGAACGCTTTCGCTGCTGATTTCCTGGTTTGTGCTTGTCATCATAACAACGGTGTCAGTAGCCGTCCTCAGCGCGATTGAGCTTTAAACATTGTTTGTGGGTGTCTCGATTATGGATACATGTCAGCAGCAGTGACCACATAAGTGAGACACTTCTGCCACAGTTCTGTCACAAACTTTGCCCCCACCGCTGTAGATGCATTGACGGTGTTTCCGCGATTACAATACGACGAGATTATCCGGAAGTTTGGGTCCGGCTAGGCACGATGTGTCTATAACTTAACACCATTTGGAGGTTCCATAGTGAACGGGAAGACTTTTAGAAACCGCCTCCTCGCCTCGTCTGTTATTGCAGGCGCGACGTTTGCGGTCGTCACAGCTCCAGCTGTTGCGCAAGAAGAAGAGGAAGCTGTACAGGAAACGGTCCTGGTTACAGGTTCACGTATCGCGAAGCAGGATTTCGTATCAAACAGTCCAATCGCGACAGTTGACGCTGAGGTTTTTGAACTGACTGGCGCGATCAACACCGAGGACGTGCTAAACACGCTTCCTCAAGCAGTTCCAGGATTTGACCGTACATCCAACAATCCGGGTAACGGTACAGCCACCGCAGACCTTCGCGGCTTGGGCTCTGCGCGTACGCTTGTTCTTGTTGACGGTAAGCGCTTTGTTCCAACAACTTCAGCCGGTGTTGTTGACCTAAACAATATCCCGGCTTCAATGATTGAGCGCGTTGAAGTTATCACTGGCGGTGCGTCCGCGGTTTATGGTTCTGATGCGATTTCCGGCGTTGTGAACTTCATCCTCAAAGATGACTTCGAAGGCATGGAAGCCAACTTTGGATACGAGTCGACTTTCGACCAAGGCGACGCACAGTTTTACAACGCTGATCTGACAATCGGTGCGAACTTTGACAACAATCGCGGCAACGTGACCGTCAACATTGGATACACGAGCCGGGAAGATGTTTTCCAAGGCGATCGTGATTTCTCTAATGTTGCGCTTGGCGACGGTGATACAGAGTTTATCGAGTTTGGATCATCAGGTGTCCCTGCAGGCCACTCATTTGATACATTTGATTTCACGGCCCTGGGCCAAGCGCCATTAACAGCGGCGACAGATCCTACAAACATTGCTTGTGGAACTGCTGGTACGTCACTGGTTGACCCAGACAGCTCGCTTGATGACGAGGACGGGAACTCAAACCCACTGACACCGTTTATATCTGGCGACGAGTTTTGCGGGGGGCAAGGTATCTTTGACTTGAGCACCGGCTTCCGTCCATGGATTAACGGTGGTGCGGGTAATGACCGCTATAATTATGCGCCAGTGAACTATCTGCAATTGCCACAAGAGCGTTTCAATACGACAACAGTGGCTCGTTACAACATAAATGCGAACACTGAGGTTTATGCTCGATTTACAGGTGCCTTTAACCAAGTTCCCCAGCAGCTTGCACCGACGCCAGCATTTACGTCGATCACAACGCAGCTCGACAATCCGTTCCTGACGGCAGATCAGCGGGCGGGTCTGGTCAATCTTGCCAATACGCAAATTGCACAGGCTCAAGGTAGCCTCGACGGTCTACGCCTCAGTGATTTCGAGGATACCGAAGATGGTACAGCAGCTGAAAACTTCGCAGCAGCTCAGGCGAGCGCGCAGACTGCGCTTGACACGATCACTGCAGCAAATGATGCAGATGGAGACGGCACGGTCGATCAAGTCTCTACATTCATTGGTCGCCGCTTGCAGGAAACTGGTGGTCGGATCTCGAATGATGACTTCTTTGCCTTCCAGGTCCAAACTGGTCTTCGCGGAACCATTTCAGACCGCTTTGACTATGACGTGTATTTCCAGACAGGTCGCACCCAAGCTAATACTGACTTGAGCGGTGACATCTCTCTCACGCGTTATCTTGAAGCCGTAAACGTAACAGATGATGGTTCAGGTAACCCGGTCTGTTCGAGCGGTAACTCTGCTTGTGTTCCTTTGAACATATTCGGTGAAAACACAATTTCGGATGCAGCTGGTGCGTATATTACTGCTGGTCTGAACTCCAAAGCCGAGTACAATCAGACTATTTTGAGCGGAACCCTGTCGGGTGACACTGCAGGACTTGTTGAACTGCCGGGCGGACCGATTGGTTGGGCCATAGGTGGCGAATATCGTGAAGAAGATTTCGACTTCCGTCCTGATGACAATCTCGGCACAGGCAACCTCCTCGGCTTCAATGCCAACCCCCCGCTTTCTGGTGGCTTCGACGTTTATGATATTTACGGTGAAGTGTACGTTCCAGTCCTTGCAGATATGCCGGGTGCGGAACTTCTAGCAATTGAGGCGGCATTCCGTGTTTCTGATTACTCAACTGTCGGAAACACAGAAACCTTCAAAATTGGTGGCGAATACGCACCGATCGAGGGGCTTCGCTTCCGTGGTCTTTATAACACGGCTGTGCGGGCACCTAACGTTGCCGAGCTCTTCTCTGCTGTTGGCAACGGTTTCCCGGGCGCAACTGACCCATGCTCAGCATCTCAAGATCCTGATGGTGAGGGTATTGCTGCCCTCTGTACCGCAACAGGTGTTCCGAATGTTGGTACATACGAACAGCGCAACACTCAGATCGAAGGTCTGTTTGGTGGTAACCCTGGCCTTGAACCGGAAGAAGCTGAAACATACACCATCGGTGCAGTGTTCGAGCCATACTTCCTTGATGGGTTAACTGTTTCTGTTGACTATTACAGCATCGAAATTGAAGAATACATCACGACTCTTGCTGGTGGTGTTCAGGGTATTTTGAACCAATGTTATAATGCTGAGAATAACCCCAGCCAGGATCCGAATACACAGTTCTGTCAGGCGGTGAACCGTCAACGTTCTGGCGAGCCACTCGTGCTTGCTAATTTGGCGAATGCAGGTTCCCTCGAAACAGCCGGTTTTGACATTGTGGTAGATTATCAATTCGAAATTGATGCTATTCCGGGCAATTTCGGTGTGGTCTACTCTGGCACTGTCTTGGACAAGTGGGATTTCTTCGCCTTTGAAGGCGCCGAAGTTAACGACTGTAAGGGGCGCTTCGGTGCTTTCTGTGACGATCCTATCTCGGAGTACAAGCACGTAACGACCTTCTCTTGGGCCAATGGTCCATTCAGCACCCAGCTACGTTGGGAGCGTATCGGAGAAGCGACTGACGACGACGATGGTACAGATTTCCTCGTCGAAACAATCGACGCGTTCGATTACTTCAACCTTGCTGGATCGTGGGACGTCAATGACAACCTCCGCATCACCGCGGGTATTGATAATCTGCTTGACGAAGAGCCACCAATTCTTGGTGACAACCAAGAGCAGGCCAACACTTTCCCGGCAACATATGATCCATTCGGTCGTACGGGTTATATCGCTGCGAAAGTCCGCTTCTAGGGATTTCGCTTTCGGAAAAACAGGGATGGCGGACCTCCGGGTCCGCCATTTTCTTTTGGGGATTTGGTGGATGCGCGGTATGAGGTGGAATGAGGAATAGACCCATTCCGAAAATGAGCGATGAAGATCGAGCTTTTGTGGAAAGCTTGGTCATTGCGCATAGTGACGGCGTGCTCGCCATCAACAAACCGTCTGGTTTGCCGACACAAACACGCGGCAATCGCGGACGAAACCTTGATCACTTGCTGTGGGCTTTTGCGCGCTCAAATGGAAAGCGTCCCCGCCTGGTGCACCGCTTGGATACAGGCACGTCAGGCGTCATACTGGCTGCAACGACACAGCCTGTTGCCACTGATTTATCCCAGCAATTTGAAGCGCGATCAGTGACTAAAAAATACCTCGCGCTCGTTGTTTGGGATGGGCGAGATGTATCTTCCGGAACTATAACGTCACCCCTAGAGGTCATCCCGGGTCGACCTCCAAAAGCGCGCATTAGTGATGGGGGAAAGACTGCGAAAACGCAGTGGCTTGTTTTGGAATCGAAAACAGACGCTGCGCTTCTTGAAGTTAAGCCCAGAACAGGTCGACTGCACCAAATTCGGGCTCATTTGGCGTCAATCGGTCTGCCACTTTATGGCGATCTACTTTACGGTGGTAAGGACACAGCGCGGCTCATGCTGCACGCTGCCTCGTTGGACGTTAGGATTGGTTCAACCCAAAAGACTTACAGCGCGCCCTTGCATGCGGACTGGGGAAAGGCCGTTGGTGAGTTTGGTTTTATTTAAACACCACCGTAATCACGAATACTTTTAGCGGTCCGGTGAAACCGGATACGCGCGTAGAAATCCATTGGGTCCTTTGGCTTGACGAGGGCGCCAGCAGGTGTCTCTGACCAGTCGATCAAACGCGTCAGAAAGAAGCGCATCGCGGCACCGAGGCATAGCAGGGGAAAAGCGTCCTGCTCACTTTGATTAAGCTGACGGTGAGCGGTGTATCCAGCTAAGAGATTAGCCGCTTTTGAGAAATTGAATGCGCCGTCCGTTTCAAAAGCCCAAGCATTCACACAAATTGCCAAGTCATAGGCTAGAGCATCTGTACACGCGAAGTAGAAGTCGATGGCTCCGGTAAAATGCTCTCCCAAGAAAAAGGCATTATCTGGAAAGAGATCTGCATGGATGGTTCCTTGTGGGAGCGATGCAAACAGATTTTGGGAGCCATCCAGGGTAAGCAGGTCTCGCTCTATAAGGGATTGGTCTTCGGTCGATAGGGTGCCCGATTCGTGGTTGCAGCGAGCCCAAAGATGTGGCCATGCCTCTGGCCCAAGTGTGTTCGCCCGTGTTTGCGTAAAGCTTTCGGCGGCCGTGTGTAGCTGCGCAAGGCCTTTACCTAATTCGCGGCATTGCCGTGCTGTTGGAGCCTTGGGAGAGAGCCCGGTCAGGAATGTGACGATGACAGACGGGCGCCCAGACAAGGTTTTCAATGCTTCCCCGTCTTTTGCTGTGACGGGGATGGGACACGCAAATCCGGCAGCGGCCAAATGCTGTTTTAGCGCTATGAAATAGGGTAGATCAGTCGGGTCAGCGCGCTTCTCGAACAGCGTGAGAATGTATCGGCCTTGCGTAGTCTCCAGATAGTAATTGGAATTCTCGACGCCCTCAGCGATTCCTTTGAAGGCGACCGCCTCACCGAGATCGTAATCGGTGAGGTAGGCAGCAAGCTCCTCATCGGTGACAGTGGTATAAACAGCCATTAACTGGCTGTAGCGGGCTGCGCCTCCGGCGTCCACAGATCACGCTTCATCGTTCGACTGAGAAGGAGGAAATGCAAGGCTGCCCATAGGAAGAAGAGAGAGCCTATCGTCACGCCCCAGCGCACGCCTGTCTTACGGGCCGGTGCGCAATAAGTTGCGTTTATAGCCATAGCGTCCTCACGTACCGTCTGAGCAATCGGCGTAAAGTCTGCTGGCAGTGCAACCTCTCCTGCTTCGACCTTTCCAAGCAAGCGCGCATCGCGGCGAACTTGGGTTAGCACTCGTTCTGCTGCCCCGCACTGTGCCAGTGTGACAGGTGCTTCATTTGCGCTGAGCTGCCACTTTGTGCCTTGGTCAGAGATCCAGCCAATCGCTGGTGGCCCTAGGCCGTACCCGATGATGTTGACCACGAAGAGAAGAAGGGCGGCCGCCGTCGCGCGCATTCTGGGTTCAACCAGCTTTTGCGTAACCGAGAACATTGGGGCCAGGTAGGTGTAGCGCAAGATCGCTGCGATTGAGAGGGCTGGGATCGCGAGCCAGATCGCCACAGCGCCACTTGAAAAACTCAATGTATTATAGCCGAAAATCATGAACGGGACACACAGGGTCATTCCTAGAGCCGGCAACCAAGAGTCCGAATTTGGATGGCGAGCGCGAAGCTTATCGGCAACGATGCCGCAACCGAATGTTCCAATACCCGCAGCGACCCCTAGAACGAAACCAAAGATGAGAGCCGCTTCCAGAAGCGGCAATTCATGTGCGCGGGTCCAGAATGGTCGAACAAATTGTCCGATGCCATAGCCTGCAAAGGACGCAAGCGCGCCGCCGAAGCTGACGTGCCAAAAGCTCGTCTTGGATCCAATGACGCTGAAGACTTTGAATGGCGATGGCATACGGCGGGCTGCTGCAGCCGCAGCCCCACCCGGATCTGAAAATCCGCGTGGGGGTTCCTTGACGGTCATCTTGAAGATGACAGCCAGAATAACACCGGGAAGGCCCATCCAGATGAAGGCATCTCGCCAATCAAGTCCGCCGCGTGTTGCGATATAGGCGCCTCCGAGAGCTGCCAGCATTGAACCGATGGGGATACCCAAAGCAAAGAGCCCTAATGCGCCTGTGCGTTTCTCAGGGGGGAAATAGTCTGAGATGAGTGAATGAGACGGAGGGGAACAGCCTGCTTCGCCGATGCCAACACCGACGCGGGCGAGCGCAAATTGCAGCGTGTTCTGTGCCATACCGCAAGCCACGGTCATCGCACTCCACGCAGCCATCGCGAGAGCAATTATTGTTGTCCGACTCTTGCGCTCTGCAAGCATGGCGAAGGGAATACCAAGCAAAGTGTAGAGCACTGCAAAAGCCAGCCCTGAGAGCAGGCCTATTTGCATATCTGTCAGGCCGAACTCGATGCGGATATCTTCACCTAGAACACTGATCAGCGTACGATCAATGAAGTTGAACGTGTAGACGACGATTAGTGCAAACAGAACGTAAGCACGGTAACTGCGACTGCCGTAACCTTCAACCTCAGCGGGCTTTGGCGCGCTCTCCGCGCTTGTAATGTCCGTCACTAGATTCTCCCATCGTCGCTGTTTCCGCTTTTATCAGCAAGCCTCAGCTTTACTGTCATGCAGGGGCGTCCTGTGTGTATTGCTCTTGGACCAGTGTTCGGCCTGAGAGAATGAAGAAAATTCCGGAGAATCCGAAGAGAACGCCCCCTGCGATACAGGCGAGGCGGACGCCGTAAGCTTTCGCTTCTTGGCAAGCTGCTAAGAGCTCAGAAGAGAGTTCTGGATCCGTCAGGCTGCACGAGACGGTGATTTGTCCTGCGAAAGCGCCATCGGCGATAAACTGATTGGAGAAATAGTCCGCGACGTAGCCGAGTGTCGGTGGGCCAGCGCCATATCCAATGAGATTCACCACAAAAAGGAGGACCGCGATTGACGTCGCCCGCGATCTTAAACTTACGACTGATTGGGCAATATTATATTGGGCACCTAGGTAGAAGTATTGCAGGAGCGTCCCGCCCATCAGTCCGATGAGCATCAGGGAAATTGTCGGTGTTGTGAAGCCAAAGCTAAAGGGCAGAACGCACAGCAAGAACGCAATTCCCGGCACCCATGATGCTGCTGTCTTTGACTTTTTATTTGCTAACTCTGTCAGGTAGCCACCGAGGAATGCCCCCACAGTTCCAGCCACTGCAATGGGGGCCATGTAATAGATTGCCGCGATGCCCGGTGATAAACTGAACTCGTATTGGATGTAGAGTGAAACAAGGCCGGTCATTGCGTATCCGGAAAATGCAGCAATGGTGGCGCCGATTGTCATGACCCAGAAGGTTCGGCTCGCCCTGATTTCTGCCATCGCTTCTTTGAAGCCGGCTTTTTCCGGGGCTTTCGTTCCGGGGGCATCAGAATATCCCCGCGGTGGTTCTTTGATCGTTAGAAGAACAACGAGGCCGATCAGTACGCCCGGTGCACCTACAATCATGAAAGATTCACGCCATGTGAAATTCTCGATGAGATAGCCACCGCCGAGTTGCGCGAGAACACCGCCTGCAGTGACGCCCATCGCATAAATTCCGAGCGCGGTTGGGCGCGCCGATTTCTTATAGTAATCGCTTATGAGAGAGTTTGCCGGAGGCGTACAACCAGCTTCTCCAACACCAACAGCTAGTCTCGCTAAGAGGAGCGTTATAAATCCGACCGTAAATCCGCATAATACAGTCGCGATTGACCATAAGATCACGCAAACCCCTATGATTCGCGTCCGGTTCATTCGCTCCGACATGGTTGCGATAGGTATGCCGAGCAATGTGTAAAAGAGTGCAAAGCCGAGGCCAGATAAAATGCCGAACTGAAAGTTGGAGAGACCAAACTCATCAATGATCGGGCGGCCAACAACACCGATGAGGATCCGATCAATGAAGTTGAAGGTATATACAACTGTGAGGGTCAGCAGGACGTAGGTTCGGTATCCAAAACTGCCATAACTATTGCCCGTATTAAGGGGGGCCGCGCTTGCGGTTTCACTCATTTGAATTTTGCTCCCAAAGATTGGCGCATTTCTAGTGAGCGCCTTTAGCTCGATCACGGTAGCGTCCCTATTTTAGTGAGCAAGTCTTTTCGTGCCTGCGGGTGCGGAACGATTACAAGTTCGCTTCCTTGTGATTTGCTTTGGCTCCAGATCAAGCGTAGGCATCATATATGGGAGAGAGCAAACATCTAAAGTATCCGCGGCGACGGGTCCTGCGCCATATCATGCGATGGCTGATTGGACGGTTGGCGAGTGTATTCGGACGTGTCGAGGTCGAAGGCATCGAGCATGTTCCGGGCGAAGGCCGGATCATTATTGCCGCCAATCACTTCAATTTCGTCGACGCGCCTTTGATGATTTACGCAGCACCGCGGCAGCTTGAGTTTATTGCAGGCGCACACAATGTCGATGCGCCAGCGTGGTCGCGAATCTTACCGAAGATGTGGGGCATTATTCCGGCTTATCGTGGAAGCTATACGCGGTCGACGCTGCGCAAATCCTTGCAAGTGTTGGAGCAGGGAGCGCCACTCTGCATATTTCCAGAAGGGGGATCATGGGCACCTGTCGTGAGGCCTGCGCGCCCTGGGACCGCGATGATCGCGCAGATCAGTCAGACCCCGGTCGTGCCTGTGTCTATCATCGGCGCAACGAAGTTCTTCGACAAAGGTCGCGCAGTTGTAAAGTTTGTCTTTCATCCACCGATTGATCCGCCAGACCCTGATGTCAAAGGGCCCGAGCGTCGCTTAGTCCTCGATGAATTCGGGGATGAGCTTATGCGTATCATTGCGTCCGGCTTGCCGGAGGAACAGCGCGGCAAATTCTCAAATGACGAGCAAGTGCGGATTGATGCCCTTGCCGTTTCTGATTTTCCGTTCGAACAGCCACATATGCGGGGCATGTAGCAAGCCTAAATCAGGCCCTGACTTTTAAAGCTCGTCACGCCTTGTTTTGCCGCAATCAGATGATCGTGGACGACGATATCAAGCGGGGCTAGCGCGTCCATGACCTCGCGCGTCATATCAATATCTGCTCGTGACGGTGTCGGATCACCGCTCGGATGGTTGTGAACGAGGATGAGGGCTGACGCGTGCAGCTCCAGAGCACGCCGTGCAATCTCGCGTGGATAAACCGGCGCATGATCTACCGTGCCTTGCCCCATAAGCTCGTCGGCGAGCAGTTGGTTTTTCTTGTCTAAAAACAGGACGCGAAACTGTTCGCGGGTTTCGTGTTGGAGATGTGTGCGCACATAAGAAAGCAAGGCGGTCCAGCTTGAAATGATCGTCTTGGCTTTGATCTTCTCTTGTGCGGCGCGCAGGCCGATTTCTTGCGTCGCCTTGAGATAGGCGGCGACCGTCTCGCCAACACCTTTTGTCCCAATTAGGTCGGAGGGCGGTGCTGAGAGAACGGCCGATAGAGAGCCAAACCGTTGCAGGAGCGTTTTGGCAATCGGTTTCACATCCCGGCGAGGGATAAAGGCGAAAAGTAGAGTTTCGAGGAGTTCATAATCTTCAAGCGCGCCCGGTCCGCGCTTGATAAGCTTTGAGCGCAGACGATCACGGTGTCCTTGCCAATGCGGTTTTGTGTCTGCTGAATCGCTCATAACTGTTACATACGCCGCGTATTGAAAGACACAAATGAGAATTGACCTTCGACACGGTTCGATTCAAGTTTCAACCATGGTTGCGCAAGCTAAGATACAGCCTGATCGTGTGCAAATTTGTGTACGTGGAGCGCTATTTACGCCATTGGCTGAGGGTGCACTGTGGTGGTCGGATCGATCGACCCTTATCGTATCAGACCTACACCTCGAAAAAGGCTCGAGCTATGCTGCGAGCGGTCAAATGTTGCCGCCATATGACACCAGCGCAACGCTAAAATCTGTAGAGCGATTGGTGCAGACCTATCAGCCTGACACCTTGATTTCGCTGGGCGACAGTTTTCATGATGGTAAAGCTGAGCGCCGTCTTTCCAATGAGGACGCGGCGCGTATTCGCGGTCTGACATCTAATACTGATTGGATATGGGTTGAGGGCAACCACGATCCGGAGCCCCCGGCATCGCTCGGAGGTCGCGCAGCGCGAGAACTCGTGACCGAAGACATCACTTTCAGGCATGAACCAACAGGTCAAAGCGGAGAGATCGCAGGGCATCTGCATCCGTGTGCGCGTGTTGTCAGCCGTGTTCGCGCGCTCAGAAGGCGGTGTTTTGTGACAGATGGCGAGCGTCTGATCCTACCGGCTATGGGGGCCTATACCGGCGGGCTGAATGTACTTGATGACACTTATGATGCATGTTTTCCAGACGATGGGATGATGGTCTTTGCTATGGCGAAGGAGGCCGTCATTCCTGTCTCATTGAAGCGTCTGTTGCCGGATAATCGGCGCCCTGATTTGGGCAAGTGGCGACTGTGATGTGTAATCGACTGAAATGCGAACCGCCGCGGCGAATCTAGTTTAAAAGGCCGCAAAAGCTCGATTGAAAAAGGGGAAAACCAATGGAAAACGAAACGACGGAGCAACAGATGCCGATGGACTGGACCAATCCCGCAGAGATCTGGGGCGCCTATGGTGATTCGATTATTGGTTTCGGATTGGAAGCTCTTGGGGCCTTAATTGTCCTGATTATAGGGCTCAGAATTGCGGGTTGGCTTGGTAATCTCGTAAAGAGAACAGCGCTGCAACAAGAGAGTATCGACGATACACTCGGGAATTTTTTTGGCTCGCTTGTCCGTTGGGGCATTACCGCGGCCGTTTTTATCGCTGCGCTTCAAGTCTTTGGTGTGCAAGCCACCAGCCTCGTTGCCATTCTGGGTGCGTTGACGCTCGCGATTGGTCTATCCTTGCAAGGGGCACTCGGTAACATCGCGTCCGGGGTCATGATTATGATCTTCCGGCCTTACAGCCTGGACGATTTCGTCGAAGTTGCAGGCGTTGCGGGTAAGGTCAGAGAGATCAATCTGTTTCAGACGATCCTCTCCTCACCCGACAATATTCAGATCATGATCCCGAACAGTCAGGCGATTGATGGTGTGATCAAGAATTACTCTGGCTTCCCGACACGCCGCGTCGATGTCACATTCGGCATCGATTATAATGATGACATGGATAAAGCGATCAGCATCGTCCATGCCATTGTCGAAGCCGATGAACGGATATTGGCAGATCCAGCCCCTTTCGTGAAAGTCGTGAACCTGAACGATAGTTCTGTTGATATTCAGTCACGCAGCTGGGTCAAAGGCGCTGATTATTGGGACGTGAAGTTCGATATTACGAAAAAGGTCAAAGCGGCCTTTGACGAACAAGGCATCTCAATTCCATATCCACACACGATGATGATTCAGAAATCGGGATAGGGTGTGGAGAGCGAGCCCTCCAATCCGGCGGAGACGAAGGGTCAGCCTGTCGCTGCTGAGCGACAGAAAAAAGTCAAACGCCATGTTTTGCGTCGGCTATTCGGTATCAGTCTTTGGGGCTGGGTGAAGCTCCTACTTTTATCGGTATTGGTTGGTTTTCTTGTTATAGCTTCAGAATTCGATCCCGCGTCTCCAAGCGTTGATGTCTGGGCGACATTGAAGTCGTTTTTGTCGAGTTCGGGGGTGGCTTTACGCTGGGCTGTTACAAACTTCTGGCAGCCGGCATTGGCGGGGGCAGGGATCGTGTTGCCGATCTGGTTTCTGTGGCGATTGATCAGTCTGCCGTTTCGAAAGTGAAGACTATTTTGGAAAGCCGCTTTTCCTGAACGTCTTTCGGCATATCCTAACGTTCAAACAAAGAAACAGGGAGAAATGCCCATGGATATGGCGCACATGATGTTCAAAGACGGCTTGCTCAAAGATGAGCGTATTTTGGTCACCGGCGGCGGAACGGGACTCGGCAAGGAGATGGCCGAGGGATTTCTCAAACTTGGCGCTGAAGTCCACATTTGTGGACGTCGGGGTGGCGTCTGCGAAGAAACAGCCAACGAGCTGATGGAGAAGCATGGCGGCAAGGTCGTTCCCCATGCCTGTGATATCCGCGTTGCTGAAGCGATCAGCGACATGAATGATACAATCTGGAGCCAGCATGGACCCTTGACGGGGCTCATCAACAATGCGGCGGGAAACTTCATTTCACGGACAGAAGACCTCTCGATTCGCGGGTTTGATGCGATCTCCAATATTGTCTTCCGCGGCACGTTTTACATGACCCATGACATTGGCAAGCGCTGGATTGAGCAAAAGCTTCGTGGAAATGTGTGTTCGATCCTGACAACGTGGGTTTGGAATGGCGGACCATTTGTGGTGCCATCTGCGATGTCGAAGGCGGGTGTAAACGTCATGACACAGTCGCTGGCCGTAGAGTGGGGGCGTTATGATCTGCGCTTTAACGCAATTGCACCCGGACCGTTCCCGACTGAGGGCATGACGAAGCGGCTTGCCCCTGATGCAGGCAGTACGGATGATATGGCGCGTGACGGAACCAATCCGATGGGGCGGATCGGAAAGATGCATGAGCTGGTTAATCTGGCAATTTTCCTGATGGGGCCCGGCTCTGAATATGTGAACGGACAAACCATCGCGATTGATGGGGGCATGTATAATGCGACAGGTGGTAACTTTGCCCAGCTAACCAGCTGGGGCGATGAGCAATGGCAGATGGCACGTGCCGCGATTGAAGCCACAAACGCCAAAGACAAAGCGAAACGAACCGTCTAAATTGCACCGGATGCCATTTTGGAGGATTGTGCATGACGGATCGGTTTGATCTGGGTGGAAAGGTTGCGCTTGTTACTGGCGCGTCGTCCGGCCTTGGGAAGCATTTTGCGGGTATTCTGGCACAAGCCAGGGCCAAAGTCGTTCTGGCGGCACGGCGCTTGGATCGTTTGGAGGCACTGGCGGCTGAGATTGAAGCTGCTGGCGGCGAAGCTTTATCGGTTGCGATGGACGTCACTGACACAGGGCAAATACAGGCAGGGTTGGAAGCGACGATCGAAAGGTTCGGTGGTCCTGCGGATATCATCGTCAACAATTCAGGTCTCAGTCGTGAAAACTGGTTCACGCGGATGGATGAGGCTGATTATGACCTCGTCATGGATACGAATGTCAAAGGGGTCTGGCTGGTTGCGCGGACGTTTGCCGGGGCGTTAGCGAAGGCTGGCAAGCCCGGGAGTATGATCAATATTGCATCCGTCGCTGGACTTCGTGTTGGGCATACAATGGCAGCCTACTGCGCGTCCAAAGCCGCGTGCGATCACATGACCCGTGCAATGGCGATTGAGATGGCCCGTTATGGTGTACGCGTGAATGCGATTGCGCCCGGTTACTTCAAGACAGAGATCAATGACGATTTTCTAGACAGTGATGAAGGCGAGAAAATGCGTAAGCGCATACCGATGCGGCGCTTCGGACAACACGCTGAGCTATCCGGCCCGCTACTGTTGCTCGCCTCGGATGCAGGGAGCTTTATGACAGGGTCAACTATTGTTGTTGATGGTGGGCATCAATGGGCATCGCTTTAAGGACTAGAATGTGTCCTTGCTAAACAGCACTTTTGGAATCGTAAGCGCTATAAGTTTGACGTCAAACCATATGCTCCAGTTTCGAATGTACTCGCTGCCTAAAGCTGCGCGATCCTGAAATGTGAGAGCGTTTCGTCCTGAGACTTGCCATAACCCGGTCAGTCCAGGACGCGCACGCTCATAGCCCTCAATGTGACGACCATATGCATCCCGTTGACAGGGCAGGATAGGACGCTGGCCGACGATCGACATGTCTCCTTTGAGGATATTGAACAGCTGAGGAAGTTCGTCGAGGGATGAGCGTCTCAGAAAGTCACCGACGCGGGTAATGCGCGGATCGCATTTTAGTTTTTGATAGGTCTGCCACTCCTGATAGCTCTGCGGGCATTGTTGAAGCAGGGTTGTGAGGCGAGCGTCAGAATCAGAATGCATTGTTCTGAACTTAAGCATGCTAAAGCGTTGTCCGCCTCTCCCGATGCGATCCTGTCTGAAGAAAACAGATCCGCCGTCGAGCTTAATAACGATGGTGACCAGGATAAATACGGGTAGGAGAAATAGAATTGCGGGTAAAGTTAGAATAACGTCTATAAAGCGCTTCATTGGGCCGCTCATACCGAGTAACTTGCAGTCTGACTTGCATGCACCATCAGCTGGCGCGCATTCGTATAGCACGCCAGCCTCGAAGTTGAGGCTTTGGAGACCCATCAGCTTACCCCTTGCGCTGCTTCGTCTTTCCTTGTGCTTACCCAATAATGTTTTGAAATTGCAACAAATTTTGCAGAGCTTCGCTTAATTTCCCGTGTTTGGGGAATTCCTGATGCGACGCTGGACTTTATTCGCCTCATTGGCGAATCCAACACACTTAATATGCCCTTTCGAATTAGGAGAAGATTAGCACTGTTACGCCATCAGTAATCAAAAGATGGAGTGTAATATGGGTAAACCCCTTCGAAAATCGGATGAAAGTTCACCCAAGACAGATGCTCCTGAGGTTCAAGAAGTGCTTTCTGAAGCGATAGACGCTGTAGACGGCGTCTCACCATCTGAGTCGCCAGCTCGCCTCTTACAAGAACAGTTGAACCAACAATTTGCACCAAAGGTTTCCAAACTCTCCGCGCGGTTTATCACATGGCTTGTCATCGCAACGTGTGCCGGTACCTGGGTAGCTGGGGCAGGGCTGTACTCGACTTTATAAGCATTAACCTGATACGCGAACTGGCCAAACGTGAGACACGCGAGTATGCCTCCGAAAAACGAATGGGAGTTTTCGATGAAACTTCGAAAAGCCGTTATGCCTGTTGCCGGTCTTGGAACCCGCGTCTTGCCTGCCACGAAAGCCATTCCAAAAGAGATGCTCCCTGTCGTGGATCGTCCTGCAATTCAGTACGTTGTCGATGAAGCTCTGGAGGCTGGAATAGAGCACATTGTGTTTGTGACTGGACGCAATAAGGGTGCGATCGAAGACTATTTTGACCGCGCCTATGAACTCGAAACCACTCTGCTGAAAAAACGCAAGGAAGGTGTCCTGGAGACACTTGAGGCGAGTTTGTTAAAGCCCGGAGCTGCGAGTTTTGTACGCCAGCAGGCTCCGTTAGGGCTTGGTCACGCTGTCTGGTGCGCGCGCGATATTGTAGGGGATGAGCCTTTTGCCGTTCTTCTACCCGATGTCATCGTAAAGGCAGAAACTTCATGTCTCGCGCAAATGACTAAAGCGTATGACCAGGTCGGCGGAAACGTGATTGCTGTTGATGCGGTCCCTGAGGAAGAGGTTTCCAAGTATGGTGTGATCACACCAAAGAGTCGCGATGGGCGATTGATTGAGATGATTGGTATGGTTGAAAA
Source organism: Pseudomonadota bacterium (assembly GCA_038746145.1). Taxonomy (GTDB): domain Bacteria; phylum Pseudomonadota; class Alphaproteobacteria; order Caulobacterales; family Hyphomonadaceae; genus Henriciella. Next base: position 28,906 of record JBCDKW010000002.1, on the reverse strand, counting down.
GCCGCCGCGCGAAGAGGCCCCCTCAAACCTATCCATTACCGGGCGTTATATCCTGCAGCCTGATATTTTTGAACTCCTTGAAGATCAGGGCGCTGGCGCAGGTGGAGAAATTCAACTAACAGACGCCATGGCCCGACTGATGGAAAAGCAGAGCTTCCACGCTTATGAATTTAATGGTGGAAAGTATGATTGCGGCTCCAAGGAGGGCTATTTTGAGGCGATCCTCGCGCACGCCATTGATCATCCAGAGATAGGAAGTGTCGCTCGTCAAATGGTTCGAGCTACTCAAGTCTAACGCGCAAACCGCTATTGCTGACTTTCAATGAAAGCTGCTGGCCGCTAGATGAGCGGGCGAAGGAGTTGTCATGCTGTTTTTGGTTACCGGTGTTGCTGGATTTATCGGTTCCTATGTGGCGTCGGGACTGCTGAGTGAAGGTCATGAGGTTCTGGGCATTGATAATCTCAATGACTATTATGATGTCGGCCTTAAGAAGGCGCGCTTGGAGCGGCTAAGGGACCGTGCAGGCTTTCAATTTGAGCAAATTGATATTTCACAGCCGGAAGCCCTCATTAGCCTTAAAAGACATGACGAGATTGATCGGGTTATTCATCTCGCTGCACAGGCAGGGGTACGCTACTCGCTAGAAAAGCCATTCGCCTATGCAGCTTCGAATATGACAGGCCACCTTGCCGTACTTGAATTCTGTCGACACGCAGCGAAGCGACCGTTTTTGGCGTATGCGTCATCAAGCTCTGTTTATGGCGATACAACGCCTGTTCCATTCAGTGAAGATCACCACGTTGCTAAGCCAGTGTCTCTTTATGCAGCAACGAAAATGGCTGATGAATTAATGAGCGAGGCCTACGCCAGTTTGTATGGGTTGCGTCAATTTGGGATGAGGTTCTTCACCGTCTACGGGCCTTGGGGCCGTCCTGATATGGCTTATTGGTCGTTTACAGAAAAAATCCTCAAGAATGAGCCTATTCGCGTCTTCAATGGTGGGCAGATGAAGCGCGATTTTACATTTATCGACGACGCTGTTCGCGGTGTTTTATCTATCGCTCTGGCTGATAACGATGTCTTGGTCTCGAAACCGTTGCATAGACTATATAATATCGGCCATCACCAACCTGTTGCACTCCTCGATTTTATCGCTGAGATAGAAACCGTTTCGGGCGTCCCAGCACATAAGATTATGGAGCCGATGCAAGCCGGTGATGTGACTGAAACATGCGCGGACATCACCCGTATGAAGACGGAATTTGATTATCGTCCTCAAACGGACTTGAACGCTGGCCTATCTGTCTTTGTTGATTGGTATAAGTCCTACTCAAAACTCTGATTCAGCTAGTCTTTTTTGAAAGTTAACAAGCTGCCTCGTATTATCATTCCGGTGTAAAAGAGTTTTTCCAACTCATTGATATGTGACTTCATAACATCATGAGGTTGGTATGCCGATTCAACATCCACAGAAGACTTTTAAACGCAGACTGAACGAACAAAGTGGTGCGTCGGCAATGATTTACGCGCTGTGCAGTGTGCCGCTGATACTCGCAGTCGGCTTTGCGTTGAACTTCACACAAATCTCGAATGCTAAAGCGGACGCGCAAGACGCTCTCGATGCTGCAGTCCTAACAGCAGCGCGAGCCTATATTGAGAGATCTGATCTTTCAGATGCGGATCGCAAACTCGAAGCAAAAAACGCTGGCAAAAAGGCTTTCGAAGAGAATCTCGAAAAAGCAAACAGCCGTATCGGTTGGGGCACTTTAGGTATCAACTTCACGGCCGATTTCAAAGTTCAAGGAACCGTCCAGGTCGATGCGCAGACTATTTTTCCAGGCGTAATGGGTCGGGACAAGAACCAGGCTGATGTCTATAGTGAAGCGGACATTGGCGATGAGCGACCATTTGAAATCGTTCTGGTTCTGGATAACACAACTTCGATGTTTGAAGGCACGCGTATGGAAGATATGCGCGCTGCAGCAAAGCTTTTTACTGAGATTATGTACACGTCTTCGCCGAACCCGGATTTGACGAGGATATCGGTTATTCCCACAGCAGCGCTGGTCAACATCAATGTTGAAGAGCCCGCCGTATGGAATGCTGCTGTGGATCGTGACTATAGTGCACCAGCTGCACCGCCAGCTGCAGGGTCTCGCGCACTGCCGAAAGCTGCTTTTGAAGACCGTTCAGGATATGTTGAAGATCCAGATACCGGCTTTTCGATGAGTCAGTCTGATCTTGACGATATGTTTGCCCCTGTTGAATGGCGCGGATGTGTTCGTGCAGCAGATAATGAGCGCAAGGTTACGAGCGGTGGTTTTGTCACGCAAAGCCTTACGGACACTCCTATCATCGGAATGCAATGGCCGGCGGCATGGCTGAAGCCTGAGGCGCCGACCCGGTGGGTTGATGAGCGGCCGCCCTCTGCATTGCCACCGCCACCGCCGCCACCGCCGCCAGGGTCGCCACCGCCACCCCCGCCGCCTTCTCCACCCCCACCGCCTCCGCCGCCACCCCCACCGCCCACACCTCCGGTGCAGGGATCTTTTGACCCATCTCAACTCTTTGGTACTGGCCCTCAAATCCGCGAAGTCAGTGGAAGTTACTACATTGGTGGCGCAAGAGTTTGCGATCAAAACACGGTGCAAGACGGTATGGATGGCGCCAGGAATATGTACATACAAGAAGATGTCGACTGTACTGATAATGGCAGTGAGCGCGCTACTGATAGTTTGGATGCTTGCGTAAGTGATCCGAACGAATTTGAATATTTGGCGTCTGGTAATGATGCGTGCGAGTGGCAGGACGATATTCTCCCGTGGAACCAGCGTAGACCGCTTTCAGGGCCTCAGTTTAATTGTCCAACGGCCATGCTAGGACTTTCAGAAAGCCTAAAACAAGTCACTGAGAAACTTGATCATATGTATCCGGTTCCAGGCGGTACGCATATGGATGTCGGCCTCATGTGGGGACTGCGTGCTATGTCACCACGAAGTCAGTGGGTCGACTTTTTCGGTTATCAAACGGGGAAAGATCCTCTACCTTTTAACGATCCAACCAATCGAAAAGTCATGATCTTATTGACCGACGGTGAAAACAGAGTGCCGTTTCACTATGAGGGATATTATGGCTGTTATGAAGACACTGGTCGCCAGAATGCCGGTGCTTGTATGACGAATTCAGATACGCCAGATCTGAAACGCAAGGGACTCGACGCGCTTATGCTGGATGCGTGTGACGCGATCCGTAATGACTATGGGGTCGATCTCTATACGATTGCTGTCGATGTAACTGACTCATTGGCGATCTCGAATCTCGAAGATTGTGCAGGCGACCCTGAAAATGCTTTCAATGTTTCGGCTAGTGAATTGCGGGACACGTTTGAAGGTTTGGCAAAACGAAATCTCCGACTGACGCGGTGATTGACGCAGCATAGATGTTCGATAGAGCAAGGGCATGAGTGTCCTATCTCTACCGACGTATACCGATGTTTCCGACGCAGCTAAACGCCTATCAGGTGCGGTGTGTAGAACGCCGATCCTAACGAGTGCTGCTTTGAACGAGGCTGCGGGCGCGTCGTGTTTTTTCAAAGCTGAATGTCTGCAAGAGACAGGCAGTTTCAAACTGCGTGGTGCGATGAACAGATTATTGCAAATCCCTATAGAAAAAAGGGTGGCAGGGGTCGTAGCGTTCTCATCCGGAAATCATGCGCAAGGCATTGCGCGGGCCGCCAACCGCATGGGCATGCCTGCATTAATAGTGATGCCTGAGGATGCGCCCAGTGTGAAGGTTGAAGGCGTTCGCAGCGATGGCGCTGAAATCCGCCTCTACGATCGACAAACTGGAAGTCGCGAAGAGATCGCCGCTGAGATCGCACGCGAGCGTGGCGCAATTCTTGTTCCCAGCTTTGATGATCCGATGATTATTGCAGGGCAGGGAACGTGCGGTCTTGAGCTTAGCCAACAGGTCGAAGACCTCGATGCTGTCATCTGCTGCACAGGTGGGGGTGGATTGATTACCGGGATCGCGCTGGCCTTTGAGAGGATGTCACCAGGCACTCAGATTTGGACTGCAGAACCGAAAGGGCATGAGGATTGGCAGCGCTCTTTGCAGCTAGGCAACCCCGTCTCAAATCAGCCCGGCACTCGTTCAATCTGTGATGCGATCCTGACGCCTCAACCGGGTGCGATCACATGGGCTGTTGGAAAAAAGCTTTTGACCGGTGGCCTTGCGGTGGGCGATGAGCACATTCGCGAAGCGATGCGTTTGGCTTTCAGGCATCTGAAGGTTGTGGTGGAGCCGGGTGGTGCAGCAGCGCTCGCAGCAGCACTCTTTGCTTTTCCTAATGCATTACGAGGCAAACGAATCGGCATTGTTCTAACCGGTGGCAATGTCGATGAAGCCCTTTTTGCGGACGTTTTAGCCGGTTAGCTTTCCTTAAGCAGTCGCGCTTTCTGGCGTTGCCAATCGCGCTTGGCACTGGTTTCGCGCTTGTCCGCTTTCTTTTTACCAATGGCAACGCCGATCAGAAGTTTGGCAAAGCCGCGTTCGTTGAAATAGAGCTTTAGAGGAACGAGGGTGCGCCCCGCACGGTCAACTTCCTGGGCAAGACGAGAGCGTTCCCGCCTTGAGACGAGCAGCTTTCGCTTGCGCCGCGGCTCATGGTTAAAACGGTTCGCACCTTCATAGGTTGGGATATCAGAGTTGATCAGCCAAAGCTCACCATCTTCAACGCTGGCATAACTCTCTGCAATGTTCGCTTTTCCATTGCGGAGCGATTTGACTTCGCTGCCAAGCAGCATGATCCCGGTTTCGAGTGTGTCCTCAACAGCGTAGTCGAAACGCGAGCGGCGATTTTCTGCCACGAGGCCGTCCGAGCGCCCTTTGGTTTGGTTCTTCTTGGCCATGGTTCAGAGTTGGGCAGTCGCAAACGCTTCGTCAATGACGGCACATGCGGCATCATCGGGGGGCATAATCGGTAAACGAACCTGAGCTTCGCAAAGCCCCATCTTCGAGAGAAGATATTTCGCGGGTGCTGGAGACGGGACTTCGAACATAGCGTAGTGTAATGCGATAAGGCGCTGCTCAATCTCGCGGGCTTTGTTTAAGTCGCCTGCGTCGAATGTCGAATGCATTGTAGCGCAGAGGTCTGGTGCAATATTGGCTGTTACTGAAATACAGCCAGTGCCACCCATCGCGCGATGTCCAAGCGCCGACATGTCATCGCCTGAAAGCTGATAGAATTGCTCGCCTTGTGTGAGGGCACCGTGATGTGACACCCGGCCGAGATCCCCTGTGGCGTCTTTGATGCCGATAATGTTCGGGAGCTTTGCAAGTTGGCCAACGGTTTCCGGTGACAGATCACAGGCCGTTCGGCTTGGCACGTTATAAACGATGACCGGAAGAGAGACCGCATCGTTTATGGCTCTAAAGTGAGCTTCCAGACCTGCCTGATCCGGTTTGTTATAGTATGGGCATATAACCAACGCGGCATCTGCGCCAACCGTCTTGGCGTGCTCAACCAGTTCTATCGCCTCTGAAGTCGCATTGGACCCTGCGCCTGCAATGATAGGAACGCGTCCCGCCGATACAGAAATACAAAGCTCCACAACGGCTTTGTGCTCTTCATGCGACAGCGTGGCTGATTCGCCTGTCGTTCCACATGGGACAAGCGCGCTGGAGCCTGCCGCTATCTGGCGCTCAATAAGATTGGCAAAGGCATCGCGGTCGATGGCCCCGTTCTTGAAAGGGGTTACGAGCGCTGGAATGGAACCATGGAACATTGGACAGACTTCACCTAATTCTTGCCGTGAAGGGCAAATCGACAGACTTTCGTCACAAGTGGCGTATAATCATGAATATGACGTTCGACAAAGGATAGAAATGCAAACGCTGTCTCTTAGGTATTTCGTACTGTGCGTCACCACAGCTCTTATTCTGCCGTTAAACGCGCTCTCATTTGTGGCACCACCCCCTTCAGTGAAGCCGCAACTGACGCCCGCCTCAGAGGTTGTGAATACTGCAGATGCTGCGCTCTTGCGTGAAGCGCTTGAAGCTGTGGACCGTTCGGATTGGTTCGAAGTTCGACGCCTGGAACCGGTAATCCGGGATAGAACAGCGCGCGATATTCTGACCTGGTATCGTGCCCGTCGCGACCCAGCGATGTCGTTTGATAAGATTGATCGGGCGCTCACACGATTAAGTGCGTGGCCTGACATTGGAGAAATCCGCACGCGAGCAGAAGAATCTATAGAGACATCCGCATTGGGTATGTCAGCGAGGGTTAATTGGTTTCGTCGTCATGGCGGAGCGACCACAGGGTCTGGCTCGCTTGCTTATGCCACTGCGCTTTCTCAAACGGGCGAGAATGAGCTTGCCTTAGAACAGGTTCGGCGGGCGTGGCATGGCCGTTCGCTCTCGAACTCAGAGACACAGGTTGTTTTACAGCGCTGGGGTAGCGCTTTGGAGAGAGCAGACCACGAGAAACGTGCTGATTTTCTTTTGTGGACGCGACAGACCAGTGCGGCCTCCCAAATGAAGCCTTATGTCGGTGCGGATTGGCGTTTATTAATCGACGCACGGTCCCGTCTGATCCGTCGTGGCCGTAACGTCGACGGGGTTATCGATGCAGTCCCAGGCTATTTTCAGAGCCACCCTGGCCTTGTGTTTGACAGAGCCTGGTGGCGGCGAAAAGCGAGGCTAAGTCAGGACCGAATTGCTCCGCTGTTGAGAGATATTGATGGGCGCGCTGTGCCAGCGGCGGGACAAGGGCGTCTATGGGATGAGCGCAACATCGCGCTCCGGACAGCACTGCGTAATCGCCATTGGACACTGGCTTATGATTTGGCTGCGCGTCATGGAATGTCGAGCGGGAGAGATTTTGCCGAAGCGGAGTTCAATGCAGGCTGGGTTGCTTTACGCTTTCTCTCAGACGCGCCGAAAGCGCTGGAGCATTTCGAAAACCTGGAAAAAGGCGTCTCAACGCCGATTTCTCTCTCTCGCGCGCGCTATTGGCAGGGCCGCGCGAAAGAAGCGATGGGTGACAGTGTTTCTGCCCGGGAACGTTATTCCGCGGCAGCCGAGTTTGATTTTACTTATTACGGCCAGCTTTCTGCGCAGAAAGTAACCGACGGGAAGATTAGTCTAGCGAACGCATATGCGATCACGGATGAGGATCGTCTCAATTTTCAGGCAAGATCGACGGTTCGGGCAATGCGCCTCTTTGCAGAAAACGGCTGGGATGCAGCCTTTCGGAAGTTCGCCTACCACCTCGATGACCAGTTGACGCGACCTCAAGACTTTGAGCTGCTCGCGGAGCTAGGTCGGGAGTATCACTACATTGACATCGGTGTTCGAGGCGCGAAAGCGGGATTGGCGCGCGGCGTTGTTGCGGCTGATGCAGCATATCCGATTGTCGAGTATCCTCTCCTCAGAGAGCCGCAGGTTGAACGTTCGCTCATGCTGGCCTTATCGCGACAGGAAAGCGAGATGAACCCGGCCGCGATCAGCCATGCGAATGCCCGTGGCCTGATGCAATTCATTCCGCGTACGGCTCAACTTGAGGCCCGCCAGAGAGGTCTGCCGTATAGAACGAGTTGGCTAACCGACGATCCCGGCTACAATATGACCCTTGGTGGCGCGCACTTGGATACACTTCTAATGCAGTTTAATGGCAGCTACATAATGACAGCGGCTGCTTATAATGCCGGGGCATCGCGGCCGAACCGGTGGATTGGTGAGTATGGAGACCCTCGCGCGGGCGAAGTTGATCCGATCGACTGGGTTGAACTGATCCCATTCAGTGAGACACGCAATTATGTGCAGCGCGTCCTTGAGAATACACAGGTTTACCGCCACCGCCTAAGTGGGCAGCCGGCAGAAATACGCCTGAAGGAAGATTTGGACCGTGGTCGGTTCCGCGAATAGAAAAGAGCCTGATCAGATGACCGGGCTCTTTGGTGTTTCTTACTAGATAAGTTTGCTGCTCTATTCAGCTGTATCGTCAGTGATTTCGGCAGGCTCAAGCGTATTGTCCAATAGATAGGCTGGCATTTGACCAGCCGGACATTGCGGTGCCATGACGATGGCGTTTCCAACGGCTGGCGTTCCAGCCTGCTTTCGCAGCAGCCAGCCAAAGAAGAGCATCGCCAGAATACCCAAAAGAATTCCGGCGATCATCCACCAGCCGATACCGCTATCATCATCGTCAGCGGTCAGCGTTGCTGCAGCGCTCGCTGGTGCTGTCTTCGATGCCGCAGAGGCTAAACCAGCAGCACCTGAGACAGCAGCCGCTGTCGCTGCTGCAATAGGAGCTGCGGCTTTCTTCGGTACCGGTTTCCCGACGAGTGAGAGAGGATCGGTTGGATGGGCTTCCTTCCAAGCCTCTTTCGACTCCTTGTCGCTGGATTTATAATCAATCCAAGCGCGGAGATCTTTGCGCCCGTCTTTGTCGCCAAGATCATCTACCAAGTCGTAATATCCCGCGACGGTTTTCCGTGATGTCAGTCCTTCCAACATGTAGCGTTTGTCATGGCTGAAGGGTTCATCCGGAATGGATTCGTCCAAGCCGACCTGCACCAATACATTGTCTTTAGAACGTGCATGGTGAGCGAGGGCGTGAACCCAGTCGCTGTCTTTATCTGATGTGTCACAAGAGGCTTCTGACCACAGCACGACGATCGACTGTGACTTGTCCGCATTGCGGTAATCTGTCGGTGTGGGCGTCGTGTGTTCCCGCTTTTTATCGTGTTTGACCTTGAATTTCAGCGCCTTCAGCCGGCGAACAATCATCTCAGCCTGTTCCTGGTCCTTCAATGCGTTCACCAGAAAGATATCGTATCGCATCTCATTTCCCCTTTAGTTTTCATAACAGTATCAGGACTCGGACCTTTGACTAGAGGATTCGGCTAAAAGGCGACAAAAGCGGGTGTTTTTCACCGTAAAAAGGCGTTAAGCGGCAGCGAACTCATATTGAACGGAGCGATGCTATGGGCTTCAAGTGCGGTATTGTGGGATTGCCAAATGTCGGCAAATCCACTCTCTTCAACGCGTTGACACAGACGGCTGCTGCGCAGGCCGCGAACTATCCGTTTTGCACGATTGAGCCGAACGTGGGCGAAGTCGCCGTACCGGAGCCACGTCTTCAGAAACTCGCAGAGATTGCTGATTCAAAAGAAATCATACCCGCGCGTATGAATTTCGTGGATATCGCTGGCCTTGTGGAAGGAGCATCCAAAGGCGAAGGCTTGGGGAATCAGTTTCTCGCCAATATCCGCGAAACTGATGCGATTATCTACGTTCTGAGGTGCTTTGAAGACGATGATATCACCCATGTCTCAGGTCGGATTGATCCGCTTGCCGATCTCGCCGTGGTTGAGACCGAATTAATGCTGGCTGACCTTGAGAGCCTTGAAAAGCGCAAGGTCAATTGGGTGAAGAAAGCCAATTCCGGGGACAAGGAAGCGAAAGCCCAAGTCGCTCTTATCGATAAAGCGCTGGACGAACTCAATGACGGGCGACCCGCGCGGCGTGCCGAGGTCGATGATGACGATCTTAAGGCCTGGACTATGCTCCAACTTCTAACGGCAAAGCCCGTGCTGTACGTTGCGAACGTGGACGAAGCCTCCGCAGCGATCGGAAATGAATATTCGCAGCGCGTCTCTGACTATGCAAAGAACGAGGGCTCCGAATACGTCGTCATATCCGCTCAGATAGAGGCCGAAATCTCGCAGCTTGAGAATGACGAACGCGCTGAATTTCTTGAAACACTTGGTTTGGAAGAACCTGGTCTGAATCGCCTGATCCATGCCGGATATAGCCTGCTGGGCTTGCAGACTTATTTTACAGCGGGTCCGAAAGAGTCCCGCGCCTGGACCATCAAATCCGGATATACTGCGCCTCAAGCGGCTGGTGTTATTCATGGGGACTTCGAAAAAGGCTTTATCCGCGCCGAGACCATCGCGTATGAGGATTATGTTGCCGCTGGCGGAGAAAGCACTGCTAAAGAAGCCGGTAAAATGCGGGCCGAAGGGAAAGACTACATCGTTAAAGACGGTGATGTCATGCTGTTCCGGTTTAACGTCTAACTTGCTCAAATCAGTTGTTCTTTATACGTTCTGACGGAATCAGGTCAGGACGTTAATTATGCAAGACGTTGTTTTCATCGGAAATGTTGGTCTTGGCGGACTGCATTTGGGTTTGATTGCCTTGGCGATCCTCTCTTTAGGGGCTGTGTTCTGGCTTGCAAACAAGCGTAAGGCCCTAGACCTTGCTCTGAAACAGGAGCGGTCTGATTACGCGGATCTCGAAATCGACATTGATACGGTGCGAAGCCAACTGGTTGAAGCACAAGGAAAAGCGCAAGCAGCAGAAGTTGAATTGGCAACTCTACGGGGGCAGACATCTAAACAACGCGAAGAGTTTTCCGAGATGGCACAAGGCCTTCTCGACCGCGTGAACAAGCAATTCCTCGAACGCGCGGATGAGACCTTCAAGAAACATCGTGAAGGCGCACAGGGTGAACTCAAAGAACTAATGAAACCCATCGGCGAGAATTTTGAGGCTTTTAAGAAGCGCGTTGATGATATCGAGAAGGTCCGTGTCGAAGACAAATCTGTTATTCAAGCGCAGGTCAAAGCGATTGGCGAAAGCCTTCACCGTAATACCGCTGAGACGGGTAAGCTGGTAAATGCCCTAACCGCACCGAAGGGTGGTGGGCGATGGGGTGAGATGACACTTCGAAACGTGATGGAACAGGCTGGACTATCTGGCTATTGCGATTTCGATGAACAGGTGCATGACGAAACCGAAGACGGACGCCAGCGCCCGGATGCTGTGATCCATCTACCCGGCAGGCGTCAGATTGTCATCGACTCAAAAGTGTCTCTCAAAGCCTATATGGACGCAGCTGCCGAAAGCGATCCTTTACAGCGCACTGTGCACCTGAAAGCGCATGCGGATAGTGTCCGGCGGCATATCGATGCGCTGGCATCGAAGCGCTATCAGGATAATTTAGATGAACGCGTAGACTTCATTGCGATGTTTATTCCGGGTGAAAACTTCTTTGCTGCAGCGCTGGAGCATTCGCCTGACCTGCTGGAACGCGCTTATTCGAAAGGTGTGATTGTCACAACCCCCTCGACTCTCATCGGCTTGGCGAAGACTGTGTCTTACGTCTGGCGCCAAGAGAAGATGACAGAGAATGCGCGAGAGGCTGCCGAATTAGGGCAGCAACTCTATGAGCGCATTGCCGTCATGGCTGGCCACATTGAAAAGCTGGGGAAATCCCTCAACGGCGCAGTCGATAACTATAATAAGATGAACTCGTCACTTGATCGCAGGGTAATGCCAACAATGCGAAAGTTTGAGGATCTATCGATTGCGCCACCTGAAAAGAACATGCCTGAACCCAGGAAAATTGAGGTGAAGGCTGATACTGCAGGTAAGGCCCAATTGGACTTGATCGAAAAGCAAGGATGATATTGACCTAGCACGTCGGCCTGCATACCTGACACTCATGGCTATTCGAGAGATTATTACGGTTCCAGATCCGCGCCTGAAAGAGGTCTCCAAAACTGTCGAGGGCGGTGTAACGGATGAGATCCGTGCGCTAATGGATGATATGCTGGAGACGATGTATGACGCGCCGGGTATTGGGCTTGCTGCGATCCAGATCGCCGTACCGTTGCGGATTATTGTGATGGACCTGTCGAAAGAGGATGAAGAGCCTGAGCCGCGCTATTTTGTGAACCCTGTCGTGGAGCCTTTGACTGAAGAGACTGCTCCTTATGAGGAGGGTTGCCTGTCTATCCCCGAGGTTTTCGACACAGTGGAGCGTCCAAAAGAGTGCCGCGTTCGCTATCTCGACTATGATGGGAATGAGGTCGATGAAGTGGCAACCGGTTTGTACGCGGTCTGCATCCAGCATGAGATGGACCACCTCGAAGGTATTCTATTCATTGATTATTTATCGCGTTTGAAACGCCAGCGCGCCGTTGATAAAGTCAAAAAATGGAAACGCCAGAAGGCAAAAGCTGACGCTTAGCCGTCATCGACGATGCCTGACAGATTTTGACGGCCACCGTCCAAAGTAATTGTCTCGCCGGTGATGATGTTCGAAGCCGGACTGGTTAAGAACAGGACAGTCTCAGCGATTTCTTCACCCGTGGATGCTCTCCCGATCGGTGTGCGTTTGGCGAGCCAGGGTTCGCGTTTTTCAGCCCGAGGGCGCAACGCTGTGACCGCATTCACGCGGATATGATGGAGCGCCAGTTCGACGGATGCTGTTTGAACGATGTTTCTGATGGCCTTTTGCGCCACACCTTCACTGAAAAAGCCCTTCTGAGACCCCAAAGACGCGGCAGATAAAACGAATGTAAACGTCCCGGCTTGCCGCTTTTTGTCCCCTGCAGTGTCGACATCACCATCACGTTCAGCCATCGACTCACCGATAATTCGTAACGTATTTATGGCTGATTTGATTGATTTATCGATGTCACCATCGCTGTTTTGTTCTGAATTGAGCAATGTGTCCGGCTCCGGCAAAGGCGGGATTGAGATGACATTGTCAATTCTGCTGTGACCTTCCAAACAGAGGCATAGAGCATTTTTGAGCCCCATCTTCGTGTGGATGTCTCCATGATGGATTTCAATCTTATCGCCTGCCGCTTTTGATATCTGTGCAAGCTGTTCTTCGTCTGGATCCACTGCAACAACAGCGTGTCCGGCTTCTAGACACCGTAATGCAATCGCTTCGCCAACGGTTTGTCCAACGCCAAGAATAAGAGTAACCGGCTTTTCCATATCAGGCTCCTGCGAACATGAATCGTTCAGCAACCGCCTAAGATGGGCTTTGTTTATCCTGTTCGCAACTCACCAATCTGCTCTTTAAGCCTGAGCTTCTCTCGTTTGAGGGTTTTGACCACGGTAATGTCTGCAGAAGGGCGTTTTTCTTCATCGCGAATTTGTTCATCGAGTTTCGCGTGACGGCGGGACAATTCTTCAATCCGGCGGTCTACAGACATGTGGCTCTCCTTTGCTTGTATTCGTTACGGAGAGTAAACCATTGGTTGCAAACGCTGTCACGTATAATCGTAAATTATGTTTGCCTAACTTGTTTGTCTCGTTTTGTTTCTGCCTTCGCCAGAAACATTCTTTCATCCGCTATATCAAGCAGCGCTTGAGCGCTAAGGCCGCGTTTCCATGTCACCGTCCCGCAGGAGGCACCAACTTGCACTTTGCTTGAGGTATCTGATTGGCTATCTCTGACTATGAGTGATTGAATTTCACGTTCTAGGACATGGGCCTTATCTTGTGCATGGCGGTGTTCTGCGTGCGTCAGTAGCACAGCGAATTCGTCACCGCCGAGTCGTGCAGGAATATCCGTCTGGCGGATATTATCCAGAATAATTGAAGACACGAGCTTGAGAACCTTATCGCCCGTCGCGTGACCGAACCGATCATTGACGAGTTTGAACCGGTCGAGATCAATGTAGATCAGGCTAAGAGCCGTATTGTATCGCTCAGCCGATGCAATTTCCCGCGTCAGTTCCCGCATAAAAGCCCGGCGATTGAAAACGGGGCACAGAGCGTCTTTGTCAGCGAGATCCGACGCTTCCTCGAAGTCTTTCATCAATGTCTGGTTTTGCGCGCGCAAGTGCAGAACTTCTCCTGCGAGCGCTTCCAAGGCCGCAATGGCGTCACGCGGCAAGTTATCAGTCTCAACATTCAAAGCTGACAGCAGTCGATGTCTGTCAGAATCTCGGATGAGTAGTGAGTCTGTCATGAGCGGTAGACTATCGTGTTCAGGTTATCTTGCACAGTGCCCACGGGTTGACGGGAAAGGCCGTATTTTTATGTTGCGCGCTTTGAAGAAGGGCCTTTGCAATGGGGCACGACAAACCCGCAGTCAAAGTCGGCGTCATCATGGGTAGCCAGTCAGATTGGCCCGTGATGAAGAAAGCCTGCGAGATGCTTGATGAAATGGGCGTGAGCTATGAGACCCGCATCGTCTCTGCACATCGCACACCGGATCGACTTGTCGACTATGCAACTAGTGCAAAAGATCGGGGACTGTCCGTTATTATTGCTGGTGCCGGCGGCGCCGCGCATCTACCTGGCATGACAGCGTCGATGACGCCTTTGCCGGTTCTGGGCGTTCCTGTTCAATCGCGGGCACTCAATGGTATTGATAGCCTTCTCTCGATTGCGCAGATGCCAAAAGGTGTGCCTGTTGGTACGCTGGCTATCGGGGAGGCAGGTGCGGCCAATGCTGGAATTCTGGCGGCCTCTATTATTGCCTTACAAGATGAAGACGTCGCAGCAAAATTAGAAGCCTTTCGGGCCCGTCAGACTGACGCGATTGCGGAGGCCCCGGTGTGAGTCAGCCTCTTCCGGTCGGTGCCACAATCGGAATTTTGGGTGACGGTCAGCTCGGTCGCATGCTTGCTGTCGCCGCTGCAAATCTCGGTTTGGATGTCTCCATATTGGGTCCCCATGAGGATAGTCCAGCCAGTCGGGTTGCGAAGATGGTGGTTCAAGCCGACTACACTGATATTGTTGCTGTCACCGATTGGGCGCGCTCCTGTGATGCAGTGACGTACGAGTTTGAGAATGTCCCTGTCGAAACCGCAGAAGCTCTAATGGCAACTGGGGTTGTCGTCCGCCCCGGAGCGAAACCGCTTGAGATTGCACAGGACCGGATTGTCGAGAAGACGTATCTACGTAATTGCGGAATACCGACAGCTGATTTCGCCTTGATAGAGAGTGCTGAGGAGATCCCGGCCCCTTTAAGTCAATTCGGAGGGCAGGGTATCTTGAAAACTTGCCGCGATGGTTACGACGGAAAGGGTCAAGTCAGGATTGAGATAGGCGATGACTATCACGAAGCGCACCGTGCTTTGGGAAACGTGCCTTGTGTCTTGGAAGCGATCGTTCCGTTTGAACGAGAGATTTCTCTGTTAATTGCCCGCGCTACCAATGGCGAAACAGCTATATGGGATTGCCCAGAGAACGGGCATGTCAACGGCATTTTGCGTCGCTCAAAAGTTCCTGCACAAATCAGCAAAACGACTATGGATGCTGCAAAGGATGCCGCGATAAAGCTCATAGAAGCACTGGACTATATCGGTGTCTTGGCACTTGAATTTTTCGTGCTAGCGGATGGAACCTTGATGGCGAACGAGTTCGCCCCCCGTGTTCACAATTCGGGGCATTGGACGCCTGAAGCCTGCGCGACAGGTCAGTTTGAGCAGCATATCAGGGCGGTCGCCGGATGGCCGCTCGGTCCCGTGACACGTTTTCATGATATTGAAATGGAAAACCTGCTCGGTGAAGAGGCATTGGATATTCAAGCGTATCTGAATGCCGGAGACACCGTTACACTCTACGGAAAGCGAGAAGCAAAAATTGGCCGTAAGATGGGCCACGTTGTGAAGCGGATAAACAAATGACAGAGATTCCTTTTGCACAAATCGATGCATTCGCAGACGCGCCTTTTAAGGGGAACCAGGCCTGCGTTATGCCATTAGACCGATGGTTACCCGACGAAACACTCCAAGCCATTGCCGCCGAAAACAATGTCGCTGAGACGGCTTTTATCGTGCCTCTCGCAGATTCCACGTGGGCGCTGCGCTGGTTTACGCCAGCAGTGGAAGTTCCTCTGTGTGGTCATGCAACTTTGGCCGCCGCATACTGGCTGTGGGCGCACGGTGGGTTTCAAGGAGAGAGAGTCACATTTGAGACCGTTCATTCAGGCGAATTGTATGTCTCACGCCTGTCCGAGCAGACACTGGAGATGGATTTCCCAGCGCCGGAGGTGTTTGATTTGCCGCATGATGATGAGATCGCCGCTGCCCTTGGTGCAAAACCGCTGCGTGTGATTGGTGGACCATTCTATGCCGCTGAGTTTGCTGCGGTCGAAGATGTTTTGGCCTTACAGCCAGACTATCAGGCGCTCGCAGGTTTAGGCATGTCTGGTGAAGGCTGGAACCTCGGCAATTTTGGCTGTTTTGCTGAGGGTGGGGATGGTGTCGATGTGACGAGTCGATTTTTTGCTCCCGGTAGCGGCATCAACGAAGATCCTGCGACGGGTAGCTGGCATTGTATGGTCGCTGCGATAATGGGCCCGCGACTTGGCCGATCAGTGAAATGTTATCAGGCTTATCCTGGTCGTGGTGCGCAGATAGAGGCCGAGCTAGCTGAAACTCGCGTTAAACTTCGGGGCAGTTGCATTACGGTGATTGAGGGCGTGTTTCGGCTTTAACTGCGTCGTCGGCCTTCCCGCCGCGTTGAGCTAGCCAAACACCTGATAGGATGAGTGCAAAAGCCGCGAACGCGCTCCAGTGACGGACTTCTCCGAACGCAATGTATCCAACAATGATCGAGATAACGGGGATTGTGTATCCCGTGAGTGATAGAAACGTGGCACTCGTTCGTGCAATCAGGATCATGTACAGGATTGATGCGGCGGCGGTTGGTGCGATACCTAAGCCAACAATACCAATAATCGCCTCCTTTGATGGTGTAAGGGCGCTCAAATCCGTGAAAAGTAACATCGGCCACGAGACGAATGCGGCGATGCTAACAAAACCTGATGCAAAGATCAGGGGTGGGATATCCCTGCCATATCGTGCTGTAATGGTCGCGACAGCATAAAAGCTCGTTCCAAAGAGAAGGAGGAGTTGGGCCACAACGCTCGCGCTTCCGAATGCGGCAATTGCATCTCGTCCAAATAAGAGAGCCACACCTGCAAACCCGATAATTAGGCCTACGCCTTTTGCCGGCGTGATCTTGTCATCGTCGAAAACGAAGTGGGCGAGAACGGCGACAAACAGGGGCGCGGCCGCCACATAAAGAGCGGCAAGACTGGAGTCGACGGTTTCTTGTGCTCGGGTGATTACAAAAAAGGGTAAAGCTGTTCCGATAACACCTAGAACGGCCATCGTTGCGTATTTTCTCCAATCGCTCAGCGGCGGCCATTTCTGGTTCGAGAACTGGGTAACTGTCAGCAGAATAATGGCTCCGATTGTGACCCTGGCGGGAATGATCACGTAGGCCGGAAACCCTGCTTCAGGTACGTCTTTGCTGACGGCCATGCGCGTAAAGGCGTATGCGCTTGCCCAGAGCAGGCTCAGCGTTGAAAAAAGAACCCAGTCCAGAGGTGTGCGTGACCCGTTCATCGCCGCTGCATGTTGCTCGCTGATAGATGGGTCAAGTCCGCTGCGCAGGTTTATAAAGCGCTGTTGCCTGTCGAAGCGGAGACGGTTAGTCGCAAAGCATGGACGTTATTACTGAAAGCCCTGTCACATTCGCCCTGATTGCGATCGGTGCTGTATTCTTGGGGCGACCTAACAGCATGATTGGACATGAGGCCCATTTGGGAGGCGCACTTGGTGGACTCCTGCTGACGCTTCTGTCTGATCCACAAGCCTTATCGACATTTTCTCAGCAAGTTGCTGATCGTTTGGGCGGATAGACCGCGATGGGCGATGTCAGCAACGCATTACAGACTCGGATATCTGATGGCCGACTGAGGGCTGATCCGGCTCAGGCCCAAGCGGCTGAGCGGTTGGACGACTTGCTTTCGAGGATTGCGGGCGGCGGCAAAAGCGGGTGGTTTTTCAGCAAACCGAAACCCATAACAGGCCTCTATATATGGGGTGGTGTAGGGCGCGGGAAGTCCATGCTTATGGACCTGTTCCATGCTGCATCACCTGTTGCATCAATGCGTGTGCACTTTCATGATTTTATGGGCCGTGTGCATAGACGGCTCGGTGAAGCGCGTGCCGATGAGTCTGTCAGTGATCCAATCCCGCCGGTCGCGAAACAGTTCGCAGCAGAGGCAAAACTGCTCTGCTTCGATGAGTTTCAAGTTACTCAGATCGCTGACGCTATGATTCTGTCGCGCCTATTTGAGGAGCTGTTTGACCGCGGTGTTACGGTTGTGGCGACCTCAAACCGCCATCCTGACGAACTTTACAAGCACGGGATCAATCGCAATCTCTTCACGCCATTTATCGGGCTTTTGAAAGAGCGATGTGACGTTTTTGAGCTCGTTTCAGAACGCGATTATCGACTGGAGAGGCTCACTGAGGCTCCGGTCTGGTATTCAGGGGCAGATGGTATGCAGCGGCTTGACGATGCTTTTGCGCGTCTCACTCTGAATTCTGGGTCAAAGAGCATGACATTAATGGTTCAAGGGCGAGAACTGGCGGTTGATCGGCATGCTGCTGGTGTGGCGCGATTTACGTTTGAAGAACTCTGCGCGCGGCCGCTAGGGGCGCAGGACTATCTGAAAATAGCCGCGACATTCCACACGGTTCTGATCGAGAATATACCTGTTTTGAGCGCTGCTAAACGTAACGAAGCAGCGCGTTTTGTTGCACTGATCGATGCTTTATATGAAGCCAAGGTCAAAGTTGTCGCAAGCGCGGATGCTGAGCCGGAAGTGCTTTATCCAAAAGGCGATGGCAGCTTTGAATTTCAGCGGACCGTTAGCCGTCTGCATGAAATGCGTTCTGTTGAATATATGGCGGAAGAGCACGTCGTTCCCAACGACATAAAATAAAGCCGCACTTCCCGGCTTAGGGTTGGGGGGGAGGGAGGAAAGCCTGGAAAGTGCGGCGAGACTGTGTGTCTCTAAGCTGAATACGCCTGATACGCGAAACTGGATCACTTAAGTTTAGTATCCGTCCGCATTTCCATCTTTGCGCATCTCCGTCGCCGCGATCCATGCACCGGTTTCAAAGTCGCGCATGATCGCCTGATACCCGCCGCCATTGGCTTGGCAGCATTTGATCGTGTGTCCGCGGCGCTCGAGTTCGGCGCGGGTTTCTTCAGGGATGCCGCTTTCGAGCCAAATGACGCCGAGATCGGTCTCGCACTCGTCGCCTTTCAGATCATCAGTTGGTTCACAGCCGCCACGATGTTCCCAGCGGGCGGCATCTCCGGCTTCTTGCAGGCCCATGCCGAAGTCAACGAGATTGAGGATAATTTGGACATGGCCCTGCGGCTGCATCCCACCGCCCATCAGGCCGAAGCTGAGCCAAGGTTCGAACTCGCATTGCGTTACACTTCGCGCTGGAAGTTCGTTATCGTACGGCATGCGGCCATTCATGATGTAGAAAGTCCTTATCCATTCATCGCAGCTTTCGAGATTGGCTTTGAAGGCGAAGGCTGGGATGATGGTGTGGAAGGGGCGCTTGCCCGGCTCAAAGACATTTGGATGCTCAGGGTCTAGCGAGAAGAGTTGTCCGCGATCTTGCAACATGAAGCCGAGACCGTCCGGCACAAGACCGGAGCCCATGCCGCGATAATTGGACTGGATGAGCGAGACCATCATGCCGTCTTTGTCCGTGACGGTGAGATAGGTCGTATCGCCGTCTTCGAGTTTGGCGTCAGCAGCTTTCAGATCTTCTGTGGCAAAGTACTTAGCGCCCCCTTCACCTACGCAGCTCAAAGGCGGATAAAGCGTCCAATCTTCTCTGCTGCCTTGATAGGATGCATCGCAATCCGTGCGTGAAGCAGCTTCCATTATGCCGTCTTCAATATCCTCGACTGTTTCAGTCGGAATTATGCTGCTTAGGTTTATAAGATTACTGCGCTCCCGCATCCGCTGTTCATCAATGAAGACTTGTGGATTCAGTCCGCTAAATGCCGGGTCCGCATACCCTCGCGCCCGATCTGCAAACGCAAGCCGTTTCGCCTCAACCTGCGCCATTGTAGCGTCGGCGCTGCCCCAACCCATTTCGCGCAGGTCGAACCGTTCCAGCATTTGTAGCATTTGCAATGCTGCAACGCCTTGCGTGTTCGGACCGAGCTCACAGAGGCTAACCTCATCACGGTATCTGATGCAGATCGGTTCGACCCATTCGCCCTCATGCGCGGCGAGGTCTTTGTAAGTCATATAGCCGCCAATGCGGTCCATATAGCTGTGCATTGTGCGCGCCAGCGAACCTTTATAGAAAGCGTCACGGCCATTAAAGGCGATTGTGGTCAGCGTGTTGGCGAGATCTGGATTGCGGAACAAGCTACCCTCGCGTGGGGTCGGGCTGAAATAGGTGGCGCGAGCATTGTCGAATTCGTCGATCATGCCACTGTCCACGAAACGCTGGAAGTTACGCTCGCTGCGGTCCCAATAGTAAGCGATGACTTCGGGAATGGGTGCGCCGTTTCGCGCATATTCGATCGTGGGTTTCAGATTGTCGCGCATGGACAAGCGCCCAAACTTTTCATGCAGGGCAAACCATCCATCGACTGTGCCCGGCACGCTGATCGGAGCGACGCCATAGGCTGGAATTTGTTCACCATCTTCGTGGGCATCAGCTTCGGCCTGCATATCGGCAAGCGTTGCGCCCATTGGTGAACGGCCGGATCCATTATAGCCGTATAACTTTTTGGTTTTCGGGTCCCACACAATGGCGAAGAGGTCGCCCCCAATGCCATTTCCCGTCGGCTCGACTAGGCCGAGCATAGCGTTGGCGGCGATGGCGGCGTCCATCGCTGTACCGCCGTCTTTCATGATGTCTAGCGCGACTTGCGTGGCGAGTGGGTGGGCCGTGGCGGCTGCTGCATTAGGTGCGACGACAGCGCTACGCGTGCCTAGGGTGCGGCCGGAGGGTTGGCGGTCACCAGGGCCGAGGATGGGGTTGGTTTCGGCTTCTGTTTGCGTGGGTTCAGCGGCTGAGGCTGTCATGTCCGTGCCGGAGACGCAGGCTGAGAGTGAGAGCACAAGGCTGGATAAGATTAGGGCGTGTATACGGGCCATGAGCGACTCTCCTCTGTTTGAGAGGAGACTAGGCCGCGTTGCGCGTCTTGCAAATCCTAATCGAGGCGTGTCGCGACCACAGTTACGTCTACGGTGACATCTTCGCTTACCCAATCTGCGTCAGGGTCTGAATCCTGGCCGAGATCGAGGGGTGCGCGTTGCAGGATGGTCTGGCCGGTCATCGTGGCCGAGTCGCCTTCAATATCCAAGACAAATTGGAATTCGCGCTCAATCGTGATGTCTTTCAGTGTCAGGCGCGCGGTGCCTGTATAGGCACGATCTTTAATGCCGGTGATGTCGAAGATTTGCACTGTCGCCGTTGGGAAAGCGCCGATATTGAGCCACTCGGGGGAAGGGAGGCTGTCCGTGTAAAGCTTTTGGCTGGCACGGGCGCTGGCGGTAGAAACGGTGACCTCGACATCGGCGACTTCCGGCGCGTCTGGGTCGAATTTGATCGCAGCCTCCCAGGCGCTGAAGGTGCCGGTATAGTCATTGCCATCATGCACGCCGCTGAACCGGATTTCGGACTCGTCATAGTCCACGGTCCAGTTCGCTTTGATATTGTTTCCGGCCGCAAAGGCTGCGCCACCGCCGGATAGCGCTGTGACGACGCCTGGCGCGCCAGTGACGAAGACAAGGGCGGCTACGGCTGAGCCGAAGGCAACAAGCGTCCCGCGGCCTTTCGTGCTGGGCGCCTTGGTTTTGCCGAGGATGCCGTTGGGTAGCATGCGTTTGACGACGCCTTCTTCAGCACTGAACTCATGTTTTAGCGCGCCACCGAGATGAAGGGCGAGCATGCCGACGGCGAGCAGAGCGAGCACGGTATGAGAGGTGTTGGCGATGCCGCTGATGAGGCCGGTCTTCATGGCCTCAGCATAAGGGACATCGGGCCAACTCAGGACGCCATAAAGGACCGTCGGAACATCAAGCTTCGTGCTGACGGAACTGTACAGCCAGCCTGTTAGCGGGAGGACGATCATCAGGCCGTAAAACGCCATGTGGACAAGATGGCTGGCGGTTTTTTCCTGCTCATTCATATCCGCCGGCAAAGGCGGCGGTGGGTTCATCACGCGCCAGATGATGCGGGTGATGGTGAGGAGGAGGATGGTGATCCCAACCGATTTATGGAGCTGGTAGAGTTCATATTGGCCGGGGGCGCCATCAGGCAGGTTGGTCATGTACCACCCGCCTGCGAGCATAAGGATGATGGCCAGCGCAATCAGCCAGTGCAGAATGATTGCAACTGTGGTGTAGCGTTCTGATTGGCTGGCCGAGGTCATTTCTATTCGTCCTGAATGAACTCGCCAGAAAACTCGACGGTGACTTCATCCCCGATCATGGGAACAAAAGCGCCCATACCCCATTCAGAACGGGTGATCGTGGTTGAGGCGTTGAAACCAATGAGGTCACGCTCGCCATACCAAGGCGCATTGGCTGTGCCATTATAAGTGACTTCGAGAGTGACCGGCTTGGTCTCGCCCAAGAACATCAGATCACCTGTTACGGTGCCTTCCAGATCGCCAGTGCGATTGATGCCTGTCGCAGTGAAAATAATTTCCGGGAACTCGCCTGCATTGAGCCATTGCGGGTTCATAGAAAGATCTTCATTCCAGCTCTCATAAGGACTGTCGGCATGACCTTGCTTATAATCGCCCGGATAATTGGTCTGCACCGTTGCCGCCTGAATCGTTGCGCTAAGCTGGGAGGCTTCTGGATCGGCTGGGTCGAAAGTCAGATCAGCGTCAAAGTCACTGAAGTTGACACGATAATCTGAGAGGCCCCCCGAGTGACCGACCTCAAACGTGAGGAAAGCATGCCCCTTGTCGAGGCTATAAGTGGCTGCCGCGACGCCCTGCAGTTTCGGGTGTAGGTCGCTGTCGCTGTCAGTGTCGGTAACGACTGTTTCTGTCTCCGCTGTCGGTGTCTCCGTTGTGGTCTCTATCTCTGTCTCAGCACCGCCACAGGCTGCTAGAGTGAGCCCTGCGACCGTTGCAATGAGGATGCTTGGTTTCATATCTGTCTCCCGTCTCAGCTATTATTTAGTCGTCCTGAAGGAACTCACCTGAGAATTCGATGACGACGTTGCTGGAGACAGAGCCTTTATTCGTCGTAAGGCCCCATTCAGTGCGGTCGATTGTCGTTGATGCGTTGAAACCGATGAGGTCACGCTGGCCAAACCATGGAGTGTTGGTAACACCATTATATGTGACGTCGAGCGTAACGGGTTTGGTGACGCCTAAGAAAGTGAGATCACCAGTGAGCGTCCCGGAAAACTCGTCAACCTGTTCTGCGCCTGTGGAAACAAAAGTAATTTCAGGAAACTCTTCACCGTTGAAATAGCTGCTTCCTTTCGTAAGCTTATCTTCCCAACCGACCTTCTTTTCGGGGTCTGGATAGTTGGTTTCAATCGCGAGCGGGTTGATCGTGACGCTGATCGTAGAGGCTGTTGGGGTTTTAGGATCAAAATCGAGTGTCGCGTCGAAATCTGTAAAGTTCACAGTATAATTAGAAATGCCCATATGTACGACTGACCAGGTCATGAAAGCGTGATTTTTCTCTAGGCTGTAAGTGTCTTTGTCTGCGCCGGAGAGGCTGACTTGCGCGCTAGCAGGGATTGCACATGCCAAGAGAGCGGCGGATAGGGCGAGTGTACGCATTGAAAACTCCATTCTGATTAGACCTGTGACATAAGGTAGGACAGGGTTTGCGCATGACCAGAACGTGCATATGAAGAGTTTGTGATATCAGTTATGCAAAAGGTGCAACTAAATGAGCTACACCGCGCCCGTTGAAGAGATTAGCTTTGCGCTCAAACACATTGCCAAGATCAATGATTTCGCCGACGTGGATGGCAGTCTATTTGATTCTGATCTTCTTGATCCGATCCTAGAAGAAGCCGGAAAGTTGGTGCGTGATGTCATCGCGCCACTTAATCAGACCGGGGACAAGTTCGGTGCGAAACTGACGAAAAACGGTGTTCAGGCCGCCCCCGGTTTCGCTGAAGCCTACAACGCTTTTCGTGATGGCGGCTGGATGGGACTATCTGTGCCTGAGGAATGGGGCGGTCAGGGCCTACCGAAAGTGCTTGGCCTCGCCGTCATGGAAATGTTGCACGGGGCCAATATGGCATTTGGCCTATGCCCGATGTTGAGCTTTGGCGCGATTGAAGCGCTGTTGGCGCATGGGACGGATATTCAAAAAGCCAAATATCTACCCAAACTGGTAAGTGCCGAGTGGACTGGAACGATGAACCTGACAGAGCCGCAAGCCGGCTCTGATGTGGGAGCCTTGAAGACAAAAGCGGTTCCCAATGAAGATGGCAGCTACGCGATCACTGGGCAGAAAATTTACATCACTTGGGGTGATCATGATGTTGCGGACAATATCGTTCACCTTGTTCTCGCACGTTTGCCGGACGCACCAGAAGGATCACGTGGAGTCTCGCTCTTCTTAGTCCCGAAATTCCTCGTGAATGAGGATGGGTCACTGGGCGAGCGCAACACAGTAACCTGCATCGGATTGGAAAATAAGGTCGGTATTCACGCTTCACCGACCTGCGTCATGGAATATGACGGCGCAACAGGATGGCTCATCGGCGCTGAGAATAATGGCCTTGCCTGCATGTTCACCATGATGAATTCGGCGCGTTTAAACGTTGGCCTTGAGGGTGTTGGTGTTGGTGAGGCGGCTTATCAAGCTGCGTTTGCGTATGCCCAGGAGAGAAAGCAAGGCAAGGTCAAAGGGGTCGAGGGGCCAGCGCCTATTCTGCACCATTCTGATATTCGGCGTCAGCTTATTACTATGCGCGCAAGGGTTCAGGCTGCGAGGGCCATTTGCTATGCGTGCGGTGCAGCAGCAGACCTTGCCGATATTGCAGATACAGCAGAGGCGCGGGAGGCGGCAAAGCTTCGCGAGGAATTACTGACTCCGATTGCGAAAGCCTGGTCGACTGATATGGGCGTTGAGGTCGCGAGCCTCGGAGTGCAGGTCCACGGCGGCATGGGCTTCATGAACGAAACTTTGGCGGCACAACTCTATCGTGACGCGCGGATCGCACCGATCTATGAGGGCACGAACGGAATTCAGGCGATTGATCTTGCGGGCCGTAAGCTTGCAATGGCAGATGGTCAGGCGATGACGTCCATGATGGCTGATATTGAAAACACAGTCAGAGAAGCCCGCGCGACGAATAATCCTCAGCTCGTAGCAATCGCAGATCGATTGAGAGCAGCAAATGCGGGGTTACTAGAAGCCACAGAGTGGATGCGCGCGGCTATGAAGAGCGACAGGGATACTGCGTTGGCCGGCGCGACAGCATACCTCGCGCTCGCCGGTGATGTCATCGGTGGTCACTTCCTAGCGAAATCAGCGGTCGCAGCACGTTCAGAGACATCAGAAACGCGCGCGCGGATGACAGCGCTTGCCGGTTTCTACTCGGAAACGACACTTGCTAGCGCGCCCGGTGCCGTCGCCGGGATCACTCAAGGTGGGGCTAAAGTGTTGGAAGAAAGTGAAGCTCTATTCGGGATTAGCTAAGGTCTAGCCTTGCCAATGAGAGATCCGCTCTGCAGCGTCCGGTCGCATTCGTTCTTGAGGCTCTCCCGTCGCCGTACCCAGATAGATAAAACCTGCAACGCGCTCATTGCCTTGCAGTCCGAGTAAGTCGTTTATCCCGTCACTGAAGCTCATCCACTCGGTGAGCCAGCACCCGGCAAATCCTGCAGCGTTAGCCGCCAGAAGAAGATTGTGGCAAGCCGCGCCAACGGATAATTCTTGCTCCCAAACAGGCGTCCCTTTCGGACAGTCTTTGGGACTGGAGATAACAGCAATAACAGTCGGTGCGCGCAGCATTGAACGTCGTGATATATCGAGGCGTTCCTCAGGTGCATCAGGGATTTCCCCGCGCCGGACCTCAGCGGCTGCCAGTCCAAACTTCGTTCTGGCATCGCCTTCAAAGACAATAAAGCGCCACGGGCCAAGGCGGCGATGATCAGGGACCCGCATGGCCGTCTCAAGGATCTCTTTCAGTGTTAATCCTGTAGGGCCAGGTTCGGAAAGAAGGGCTGTGCCTGATGATCGGCGCTTGGCGATAAAGTGACGGGTTGTTTCATTTGGGAATGTCGCTGGAAGTGCCTCACCGACATTCGCTGTTTCTGGAAATAGTTTTGTCATAAGTTGCAAATAGGTCGCAACTGGAACTTTGTCACCTCTCCAAAAGAAATTTTGAGTGAACACTGTTTACTTTTTGAACGATAGTCATATGTCCCTAAACAAGAGACTGTCATGACTGATACTTCGATCACTCCGGCCGAGAAACGGCGTCTGAAAGTTCGCGACTCGATTATCGCGGCGGCTGAACGTGTATTCGCTCAAGAAGGTGAAGCGGGTCTGTCTATTCGAAGACTGGCCAAAAAAATCGATTATTCACCTGCGGCGATTTACAAGTATTTTGCTAGCAAGGATGATCTGGTCGATGAATTGAAAGATGCGTTCTTTGATCGCCTTTTGGCGCAGATCCATCGCATTGCAGACAAAGAGACAGCCTTTTCCACCAGAATGGCGGATTGTCTTGCTACGTATGTTCAGGAAGGTCTATCAAGTCCTCATCATTATGCTGCCGCCTTTGTCGGCACGGCGAAGGATACAGGTTTAGATGCTTCGCACCCGGACTTCACGCAGCAGTCAAAAGGACGAGCTTTCCGGGTTCTTATGGGTATGATGGAAGAGGGTATAGACCTCGGCCATTTCAGGGATAATCTTGATCCAGAGCTTGCGGCAAAATCAATATGGGCGTCACTGCATGGCCTTACGATGATGATGATCCATATTCCCACGTATCCGCGGCTATCTGCTGATAGTGAAGCGCCAGATCGAGAGACTTTTATACAGATGCACGCTGACCATCTTGTCAGGGGATTGGAGAGCAGAAATGACTTATGACGATACTCAGGCTGCGACCCGCACGCCGCGTCCCAATATTCTGAAGGGCCTAGTTTTTCTAGGCGCGGTAGCGATTGTTGCTGTTCTTTTAGCAGTATTTGTCCTCGGACAACGCTCTCAGGAAGGTCCATTCGTGCCCACCGCAGCCCCGGATCCATTGTCTGTCGATGTTGTTGAGGTGTCCTTGTCGCAGACATTCAGCCTAGAAGAGCGTTTCACAGGAATTGTGTCACCACGGCGAACCAGTCGTCTTGGGCCGCAAACGGGCGGTCGCATTACGAGGCTTTATGCGGATGTTGGCGATCAAGTGAAAGCGGGGCGTCTTCTGGCTTCTCTGGATACACGTGCGCTTGAAGCGCAACTGGCAGCGGCTGAAGCGAGCGTTACCGAAGCGGACGCCGCTCACAAACTGGCACTGGCCACTGTTCAGAGGCAACAGACGCTCTTTGAGAAAGGCCATGTCGCGCAGCAACGCGTTGATGAAGCGGTCGCACAAGCTGACTCGGCTAAGGCACGGATCGACGCCGCCAAAGCACAGGCTGCGACGGTTCAGGTTCAAATCGATCTGGCTCGGATTATCGCCCCTTATTCGGGCGTGATCATGGCGCGCATGGCCGATGAGGGCGCGATAGCTGGCTCCGGACAACCGATCTTCGAACTTGTTGAGAATGGCCGCTTGGAAGCGCGCATCGGTTTACCCGCTAGGGTCGCTGATACATTGAATGTCGGTGATGAGTACACGCTTGTCTCAGACCAAGGGGATGTTGCTGCAAAGCTCCGCGCTGCCACTGGTGTAATTGAGGCTGGTCAGCGTACAGTGACAACCGTTTTTGATGTTAATGACCCATCATCCGTCGCAGCCGGTGCTGTCATTCGGCTCAATCTTATGCGTGATGTCGAAGAAAGCGGGCTCTGGCTGCCAGTCTCTGCTCTGGCTGAAGGGGAGCGTGGTTTGTGGTCGGTGTATATCGCAAGAGAGGCTGACGACGATCTTCGTGCCGTGAGAAGCGTCGTGGAAATCGTCCACTCAGAAGGCGACCGTGCCTATGTGCGCGGTGGGATCAGAAATGGTGATCTGGTCATCCTTGACGGTCTGCAACGCATCACGCCGGGCCAACCCGTTAAGGCCGTACGTGTGTCGTCAACAGGTGGCGCACAACAGGCCGCTTCCCTGGAGCTGCAGCCGTGACAACGCTTTTCTACCGCCTGCCGCGTCTCACGCTTCTGGTCATCTTTATCGCGATTATCAGTGGCATCGGGGCCATCCTGACATTAGGCCGACAAGAAGACCCGACACTCGTTGAGCGGTTTGGATATGTCCTGACGACATTGCCAGGTGCAGACGCTGAGCGCATGGAAGCGACAGTGACCGAGCCAATTGAAAGGGCTTTGCTGGAACTTCCAGAAATCCGTGAGCTCAAGTCGACGTCCCGCGCCAATGTCTCGCAAATCAGCATTGATATTCGTGAGGATCTTACAGAAGCAGAAGTCGACGACGCGTGGACACTTATCCGCCAGCAGGTCGAACTTGCGCGCCCGGAATTACCGGCGGGGGTTAGCTCACCTCTGGTTGAGAGAGTCTATGTCGGGGCGTCGACCATGCTGGTCTCATTATCTTGGGAAGGCGAGGGTGACGCACCATTAGCCGTGATGTCCCGACTGGCCGAAGGGCTTGAAGACCGTTTACGAAATCTCTCATCTACCGAAGAGACCGAACTGTTTGGGAAACCCCGTGAGGAAGTTCGCGTCATTGCGGACCCCGAGGCGCTTGCTGCTGCGGGATTATCGCTTGGCGACGCGGCGGCGCTGATAAATGCCGCTGATGCAAAAGTTCCAGCTGGTCAGTTCAGAGGGCAGGGGGGTGACATAGGCTTCGAAGTTGGTGGTGAGTTTGACGGCATCGCACGCATCCGATCTGTGCCTTTGATCCAAAGACCTGATGGTAGCGCTCTGCGCGTCGGTGACATTGCTAAAATTGAAAAAGGGATCGAGAATCCACCAACAGGACTCGCATTTTCCAATGGAAACCGCGCGGTCTTCGTCGCGGCCTATATTCAGTCCAACCAGCGTGTAGACCAATGGGCGTTGCAGGCTGAGGAAGTTGTCGAGCAATTCGCGCTCACTGTCCCCGAAGAGATCAACATCGATATCGTTTTTAGTCAGGCAAAATATACGAATGAACGTCTGAATGGCTTGGC
>JBCDKW010000001.1:0-383866 GCA_038746145.1 Pseudomonadota bacterium | reverse complement strand
GCGTCAGACATGACGAAAGGCTCAGAGGCCTTTGCGATGAGTGCGGACACGTTTGCCGAAAAGGTCGTCACCCAGATCGCTGCCGGTGAACCTTATGTCGTGACCCATGCCTACAATATCGAGCGGATTAGACCGATCCATGATGCGATCGAAGATGCCTACGCACGAAACGCCCCGCGCTATGAGGGTGACGAAGAATATGACGTGCCGCTTTTGATTGAACGCCTGCGCAACAATCGCCCGTCTGAGTGATAGTCTATCTTAAGAGACTTGAACCAAAGTGGATGCGATGCGATTTAAGTGTCCAGAAAGAGAGTCGCCATGCCGGATCACGCCCACACTGCGAACACACCCTGCAGCCCGCAAGACACAGCAACGTTTCTGAAAGAGGCGGCGGAGATTGCGGAGCGTAAGGGCCAGAAACTGACCCCGATCCGACGAAAAGTGTTGGAGCTTCTGCTGGACAGTCACGGCCCGGCTAAGGCTTATGACCTGCTCGCCAATCTCGACGGGGAAGGCGCACCGAAGCCGCCGACCGTCTATCGTGCGCTCGATTTTTTACAGGAGGTTGGCCTCGCGCATAAAATTGAGAGCATGAATGCGTATGTCGCCTGCGGACATGCCAGCCACAATCATTCTGCCGTCTTTCTGATTTGTGACGAGTGTGGTGGGGCAGAAGAATTACACGCCGATGCGACGTCTAGCGCGCTCAGCACCGATACTGATGCGGCAGGCTTTACCGTCTCGAAAGCTGTGATTGAAGCCCGCGGAACCTGCAGAGACTGCGCCGAATGATCCCGCTCTGGTCTGGGAGTGCCAACACTTGGGATTGCGACGAGATGGGGCACATGAATGTGCGCGTCTACATGGAAAAGGCGATGGAAGGGCTAGGCACATTTGCCGCCGCGATTGGTATGCCGCACGCCTATCGAGACGGTGCTCTATCTACGCTGATTGTGGCAGAACACCATGTCCGTTTCATCCGCGAGGTTCATCCCGGTCGACCGCTCAAGATGACGGGGTGTGTCCTCGAATGGGATGAAAGCAGCGCCCTGGTCTATCAGGATTTGCGCCATGGCGACGGCACCCCAGCCGCCGCCTTCAGAACACGAATCCTGCACTGCGAAACCAAAAGCGGACAACCATTTCAGTGGGGCACGCGCTCGAAAGAGAGGCTGGAGGCGCTGGTGGAAACGCCGCCAGAAGATACCAAACCACGCGGACTGGACGTCGAAAAGTCACCGCTACCAGACTCTCAAGCGACGCTCGATTTCGCGCTGGAGCACAAAGCGCCGGAGATTGGGCGCGGTGCAGTTCCCCTGCATCATTGTGACATTTTCAGACGGATGAAGGCGGAGTGGTTCATGGGCCGGATATCCGATTCAGTGCCGAACCTGCTGTATGATTGGCGACAGGATGTCACCTCTGCGACGGACGGTGCGGAAATGGGCGCGGCGGTTCTCGAATACCGCCTTGTATATCGCAAATGGCCACGCGCAGGAGATCGCTATGTTGTCCACTCAGCCTTGGCAGAAGCCGCCGAGAAGACCCATACGCTCTCGCATTGGATGCTGAACCCGGATACGGGCGAGGCTTGGATGACGAGTGAGGCGGTCGCCGTCACATTCGATCTAAAGACCCGGAAAGTTATCCCGACACCACCGGATCAAATCGCAGCGCTGGAAAAGATCGCGCCACGCGGACTGACACTCTAGCACTTGTGCCCCCTTGATCCGACACGCACCACGGTCCATGTGCGGGCCATGAAAATTCTAGTGATCGGATCGGGCGGCCGCGAACACGCTCTGGCTTGGAAAATCAAGCAATCGCCTTTGGTGGACGAAGTCTTCAGCGCACCCGGAAATCCCGGCATTGACGAAGTCGGCCCCTGCTTCGACGTCGACCCGATGGACCTGCATAAGATGCAGGAATTGGTGCTGCAAATCGTACCAGACCTGATCGTTGTTGGACCGGAAGCGCCGCTCGCCGCGGGCCTTTCTGATGCTTTGCGGGCACGTGGTTTTGACGTGTTCGGGCCGAGCCAGAAAGCCGCTCAATTGGAAAGCTCTAAAGGCTTTTCCAAGGATATCATGGCGAAGTTTGATATCCCGACCGCGAAGTATGGCCGATTTAGCGACCTGACCGAAGCGCTCGATTTCCTCGAAACAATGGACGCGCCTTATGTGATCAAGGCTGATGGTCTTGCGGCCGGAAAAGGCGTAGTGATCTGCCAAACACTGGAAGAAGCCGAAAACGAAGTTGAAGCCATGATGACAGGAAAGTTCGGCGACGCGTCGGCTGAAATCGTCATCGAAGAATTCATGGAGGGCGAGGAAGCGTCGATCTTCGTCCTGACCGATGGCGAAGGGGCGGTCTATCTGCCCGCCGCACAGGATCACAAGCAGGTGAATGACGGCGATACCGGACCGAACACAGGCGGCATGGGGGCCTATGCTCCAGCGCCTGTTGTGACACCGCGTGCGCTCGAACTCGTTTCAACGCTGATTGTCGAACCGCTGCTCGAAGGCATGGCGGAAGATGATATGCCGTATCAGGGTGTGCTCTATGTCGGTATAATGGTCACAGAGGCGGGGCCAAAAGTGGTCGAGTTTAATGCGCGCTTTGGCGATCCTGAATGTCAGGTCCTGATGGCAGGTTTGCCCGGAGATATCGTCCCTGCATTGCTGATCTGCGCGACGGGCGGGCTTGTGAATGCGCATGCTCAGATTGCGGATATGATGGGCCTGAATGACTTTCAGCCTTCTGCGACCGTCGTCATGGCGACTGAAGGCTATCCCGGTGACTACGCCAAAGGCTCAATCATTGAGGGCGTCTCAGCGGCCAATGAGGTTGAGGACGTGACTGTGTTCCATGCAGGCACCGACAAGGACAATGAGGGTAAGCTGATTGCAATAGGCGGGCGCGTCCTCGGCGTAACGGCCACCGGACCAGATCTAACATCGGCGATTTCGAGTGCCTATCAAGGCGTCGGCGCAATCGACTGGCCGCAGGGCTTCTATCGCAAAGATATTGGCTGGCGCGCGCTTTAAAACATGGCTGAGCGCGATCTGAAAACGCTTCTGGCGTCGCTCAAGATCAAACGCCATGACGGGATTTGGCGGTTTGAGACGATCCCGGCTGAGGCCTCCAGCTGGGCTGACCTAATCACGCTGCAAAGTGCCCGCGATATCGCCATGCTGTTTCGCGAAGATGAAGGGCTGACCATCATTCTGCGCGCTGAAGCCGATACGCCAGCGGATAATCAATGGGCCTGGCTGGAGCTTAGCGTCTATTCTGATTTGCAAGCGGTTGGTTTTCTCGCGGCGGTCTCAAACGCGCTCGCTGATGCTGGCATCCCCTGCAATGCTGTAGCGGCCTATCACCATGACCATATCTTTGTGCCGGCAGATAGAGCAGAGGCCGCCATCGCCGCGCTTGAAGGCCTGTCGGCGAGCGCCTAAGCTCTCCCAAAAGGGAGGTCACACATGCTCAAACCTATGATCGGAGCGGCCGCGCTGCTCGCCTTAAGCGCCTGCGCAAGTCTGGAACCGGAGCCGTGCACAGCAGAATGGGTAGAGTGGAAAACGGACCGTATTTTGAGTGATTTTGCCCGGTCGAATTCAAGCGAGCTCCGTAGCCTCCGTAATTTCGCAAATCAGCTCGAAGACGGCAATCTGGGTCCGATGACAGCCCTGCGCATCCCGGCAATGATTGAAGACTTCAAAGCGCTCGCAGAAGACTTTGAGACCCGCACGCTGCCAACTTTGAATGCCGCTGTGGAACAGTGCGGTAGCCCGCAAAAACTGATCCCGGCTTTCACAAAATTCCTGCGCAAGGAAGGCGTCGGTGAAGACGTGATTGAATGGGTCGAGTTTATAGGAACGCTGACAGAAACGTGATGTAGAACGCGCATGAAACGGACTGCCGATCTTGCTATACCTTCTTGGTAGAGGAGACCGTTTGCATGTTCAGAGCCTTTCTTTCATTGCTAATTTTGATGACTTTGGCGGCTGTGCCCATAGCAACCGCTGAGCCGGTTCTGCGCATCATCAATTTCACCGCTGACTGGTGCCCGAACTGCCGCATTCTGAATCCGCGCATGGCCGAGGCGCTCGAGGCCTTTCCGGACGGCGAGATCGAGCTGGTCAATCTCGACATGACCAATGCCCGTGCGGGACAGGATCAGATGACGATCATCAACACGCACAATGATGCGATCCGCCTCGCAGACAGTGTAAAGGCAGGATACCTCTGGGATTGGTATGGCGGGCGCACCGGGATTGCCACGGTGATTGCTGCTGATAATGGCGAACCGATTACCTGTTTCATGCGTGTGTTGAGCACTGACCAGATCGAAGACCGTCTGAAGCTCGCACGCATTCTCGCCATGCGCGCACCGCCCGGTCAGCGCAAACCGCAAGGCCCGGATTGTCCGGCGCCGATGAATTAGCATTAATTGTCATGATCCGCCCGCTCTACCTCCCAACCACCCCAGTCTCCGAGCACCATGGGGTGGCCCAAGCAGGGGGAGCGGGCTGGTCTGTTTTAACTAAACCCCAGCGACCTCACTCGCAGCAGCCTCGGCTTTCATCCATTTGATGAAGGCCCGCACATCCTGACTGAGGTGGCGCCCCTTTGGCCAGACGAGCCAGTAGCCGTAATCAACACTGATCGACCCATCCGCAAACGGCGCAATCAGACGCCCCGCCGCAATGTCAGAGGCGGCAATAGCGCGCTTGGCCAGCACAACACCGCGGCCGGACGCGGCAGCCTCAATCGCCAGAGCAGACTGATTGAACCGCGGCCCACGATCACCGTCGACATCGCTTCCAGCACCGCGCGCTTTGAGCCAACTATTCCAATCCGGGCAGGAGGGATCGACCTCCGCGCTGACATCATGGATCAGCGTATGCTTGGCGAGATCAGCGGGCTTGCGAATGGCATCCGCGCCTTCCAAGAGCGCTGGAGAGCAGACCGGAAGAACGGTCTCATCCAAAATCTTCTCAGCCTTCAGCCCGTCATAATCGCCTGCGCCATAGCGAATGGCGAAGTCAGCGTCCGCGGTCGTGAAATCTGTCAGGCCGCTATCCGCACTAACCCAAGCCTCAATATCGCTATGAGAGCTGTGGAACCGATCCAGACGCGGGGCCAGCCATTTCGCGGCAAAGCTTGGCGCGCTGGAGACCATGACGCGTCCCTTTCGGGCAGGCAGTTGCATAATCCGCCCGGCCTCTGCAATCTGCTCAAAGGCGTCTCTGACCAATGGCAAAGCTGCCTGCGCGGCATCGGTCAGCAGCACACTGCGCCCGGTACGCTTGAAGAGCGGTGTTCCCGCATACTCTTCCAATTGGCGGATATGCTGAGAGATCGCCCCCGGCGTGACGTTCAGTTCTTCTGCAGCCTTGGTAAACGATAAGCGCCGCGCGGCCGCCTCAAAGGCTCGTAGCGCATTCAAAGGGGGAAGGCGGTCTGTCTGATCAGTCATCGGCGTGTGTAAGCACAGTTTGAGATTAGTTTCTCTAAACGGTATAATAAGAACGCTGCGCTTGTCGTAAAGCGACCGCGACAGCATTTCTGTAGGACTATTTTCCGGAAGTTGAGATTATGCGGCTGTTTCCAGCATTCTTTTATACAGATGAGGCCCACGTCACAGTGTTTGGCGGCGGCGAAGAAGCGCGCCGTAAAGTTCGCCTGCTCGCGAAAACCAGCGCCAGAATTACAGTCATCATCGATAACGAGATCGATCCCGGCTTTGCAGAAGAGTTTGCAGGTCGCATTACGATTGCACCGCGAGATATGGCGGGACAGGCGCTGGACCGCTCCAAATTCGCGATTATCGCCTGCCGGACAGAAGCCAATACGCAGCAGTCAATCGAATGGGCGCGCGAATATGGCATTCCCGTCAACGTCGTCGACCACCCGGATGACTGTGACTTCATTGTCCCCAGCATGCTGGAGCGCGGTGAAATCGTTGCCGCTGTCGGAACCGGCGGATCAGCCCCGGTCCTCGCCAAGAAAGTCCGCACCCAGCTGGAAGCCCTGATGCCGCAATCGATGCGGGAGCTATCAAAGATGGCGCTCGACTTTCGTCCTGCCGTTTATGCTGCGCTCGATGACGGTGTAGTACGGCGCCAATTCTGGGAGGCCGCGCTTAACGGTCGCCCCGCAGATCTGGCAACAGCGGGTGACTTTGCAGGCGCTCAAGCTGCGTTCGAAGACCTGCTCGCGGATTTTGCGCAGAATAAAAGCGACATCAAAACGCGTGTCGGCAGCGTCAACATTGTCGGCGCGGGTCCGGGGGATCCGGAACTCCTGACCCTGAAAGCGTTTAGATTAATTCAAAACGCCGACATTGTTTTCTACGACCGCCTGGTTAGCTCAGAAATCATGGATCTGGTGCGCCGTGATGCCGAGCGTGTGTCTGTCGGCAAGTCGAAAGCCAATCATTCTGTCCCCCAAGGCGATATTCACACGCTGATGATTGAGGCGGCGGAGGCGGGTAAGAATGTCGTTCGGCTCAAGGGCGGTGATCCGTTTGTGTTTGGCCGCGGTGGTGAGGAAGTTGAAGCCCTGCGCGATGCCGGGATTGAGGCGAGCGTCGTGCCGGGCATTTCATCCGCGCTGGGATGTGCAGCGTCTGCCGGCCTGCCACTCACCCATCGCGATCATGCCCAGACGCTGACCTTTGTAACGGGCCACGCCAAATCCGGAGATGTCCCCGATCTCGACTGGCAAGCGCTCGCGAAGCCAGCACAAACCGTTGTCGTCTTCATGGGCGTCGGAACATCGGCGACAA
The DNA here is from genome assembly GCA_038746145.1 of Pseudomonadota bacterium. Taxonomy (GTDB): domain Bacteria; phylum Pseudomonadota; class Alphaproteobacteria; order Caulobacterales; family Hyphomonadaceae; genus Henriciella. The sequence goes on along the minus strand of JBCDKW010000001.1, from coordinate 377,070 downwards.
TTGCCGAGAAACTCATTGCTGCTGGACGCGCACCGTCCACACCGATTGCGGTGATCGAGAACGGTACACGTGACAATGAGATCAAAGTCTTCGGGTCGCTGGCTGAAATGCCGCAACTGATCACGAATGCACGGATCACTGGTCCAGCATTGCTGATCATTGGCGAGGTTAGCGCCATCCCGGCTGAAGCCTTGCAGCGCTTCTCAATGGAGGTCGCAGCATGAGGCCGGAGCGTGAGCGCCGCAGGAAACCAAAGCCGCAGCTTATGACGGCCGTGACCGCCTGGGATACAGCAACGGGCACTTCTGTTTGGATGCGCGCAGACGGCAGCTGGTCGGAGGACCCAAACGAGATGGGCGTCTTCGAGAAAGATGAAGCAGCAGCCGCGCTTGAGAAGGCGGTAGCCCAAGAGGATGTGGTCACTGAACCGTATATCATGCAGATCACGCCGGACCGGCAAATTGCGGGACGTACCGTCATGCGCGAGACGATCCGCGCGAACGGCCCGACGATACAATATGGGGTCATTGTCTAATGCCTACACGCGAGATCGATAAACTGACGCTCTACGGCGACACGATGTCAGGCAACTGCCTGAAGCCGCGCTGGACCGCGGATTACCTCAACATTCCCTATGACTGGGTTGAGATTGATATCTTCAAGAATGAGACCCAGACCGAAGAGTTTCTGACGCTTAATCCGGTGGGCCAAGTCCCGCTGGCGCGCTGGCCGGACGGGCGTATCCTGCCGCAATCCAATGCCATCATGGTCTACCTTGCGCAGGGTTCAGACCTGATCCCGACCGACGCGTTCACCCGCGCACAAATGGAAAGCTGGCTCTATTGGGAGCAGTATTCGCATGAGCCTTACATCGCAGTGCGGCGCTCCAAAATGAAATATCGCGGATTGAGCGAGGACGAATTGGACCCCGACCTTCTGGTCAAAGGTCGCCGCGCGCTTGGCGTCATGGAATTGCAACTGACCTATACAGACTGGCTAGCCGGCGACGGCCTAACCTGCGCCGACATCGCCTTGGTCAGCTATACCCGCGTCGCGCATGAGGGCGGGTTTGATCTGTCAGAATTTCCAAATATTCAGCGTTGGATCGCCCGTGTGGAGAGCGCGCTCAATTTGAGCGCACCCGCGCCTGATCCGAGAACGGTGACTTAAGATGTACCGCTACGACGAATTTGACCATCAGATCGTAAAAGAGCGTGTCGAGCAGTTCCGCTGGCAGGTTGAGCGGCGCATGTCTGGCGAACTGCTCGAAGATGAATTCAAGCCGCTGCGCCTGCAGAACGGGGTCTACCTACAGCTACACGCCTACATGCTGCGCGTGGCGATCCCTTACGGCCAATTGAACGCAAGGCGGATGCGCAAGCTCGCCCATATTGCGCGCAAGTATGACCGCAATTACGGGCATATGACGACACGCCAGAACATTCAGTACAACTGGGTCGCGTTGAAAGACATTCCCGAGGTCCTGACCGAACTGGCCGAGGTTGAGATGCACGCTATTCAGACCAGCGGCAACTGCATCCGAAATACGACGAGCGACCACTTCGCAGGCGCCACCAGAGACGAGATCGTCGATCCGCGCCCATGGTGTGAGATCATTCGCCAATGGAGCACGTTCCACCCGGAATTCGCCTTCCTGCCGCGCAAGTTCAAGATCGCTGTGAATGCCGCAAGCCATGACCGCGCCGCGATCCGTGTGCATGATATCGGCCTGCAAATGGTCAAGCAAGGCGAGGCCATCGGCTTTGAGGTCTATGCGGGCGGTGGGCAGGGCCGAACGCCTTTTATTGCCAGCAAGATCAGTGATTTCGTGCCGGAGCTTGAGCTGCTAGATTATCTTGAGGCGGTGATGCGTGTCTACAACCGCTTTGGCCGCCGCGATAACAAGTACAAAGCGCGCATCAAAATTATGGTCGACGAGATCGGCGGGGAAGAATTCTCACGCCTGGTTGAAGAAGAATTCGCGGCTCAGCACGACAGTGAAAAGATTGCACTCCCGCAAGCTGAGATTGACCGCATCCACGCCTACTTCGCGCCCCCTGCCCTGCCCAAGAAAACGGCACGCAGTCAGGTTTTCATTGATGCAAAACGCGCCGACAAGAGCTTTGCGCGCTGGGCGAAGGCGAACCTGCATCCGCACAAAGTGGCGGGCTATCGTTCTGTCACGATCAGCCTGAAACCGATTGGCGGGCTGGCTGGCGACGCCACGAGTGAGCAGATGGACGTGATGGCCGACCTGGGCGAGCGCTATGGCCATGACGACATCCGCATCACGCATGCTCAGAATGTTGTCCTGCCGCATGTCGCACTGGATGACCTGCCTGCCCTGTTCGCAGAGCTGCAAAAGGCAAGCCTCGCCACGGCGAATGAAAGCCTCATCACAGACATGATCATCTGCCCAGGACTGGACTATTGCAACCTTGCAAACGCGCGTTCTATCCCGGTCGGCCAGGCGATCCAGAAAGTCTTCGATAGCCCTTGGTATGAGGATGATATCGGCAAGCTGCACATCAATATTTCAGGCTGCATGAATGCTTGCGGTCACCACCATGTCGGCCATATCGGCATTGAGGGCATCGACCGAAAAGGTGAGGAATTCTATCAGATCACGCTCGGCGGGCGCGCCGATGAGAAAGCCGCTGTCGGACAGAGTATCGGCAAGCCAATTCCATTCGATGACGTGCCTGCTGCGGTAAAAAAGATGGTCAATACCTACCGGAAACTGCGAACCGGCAAGCGCGAGACCTTCATCGAAACGCTGGAACGCGTCGGGCATGATCCTTTCAAGGAGGCCGTGTATGCAACGGGATAAAGAATGCTGAAGGAAAGAGGTCACCTTAGGCTTCTAATAAGCTTTTATGGCGCTACATTTTTAGCATTATTGCTTGGTGGTCCGGACTCGTTTCTTCGCGAAATCCTAAATGAAATCGGTGGAAACGCCGATGGTCAAGAATACACCTACGCAACCGTGACCGCATTATGTGGCGTTTTTTTTGTGGCTCTTTCCACCTCTTTGGTTAACTCAGTGGGGAAAAAATTAGACAAACTCGGTTTTGTCGAATCGATATTCGTCGTAGCTGGCTATGTCGGCGCATACTTGTTTATTCTATATCTCACCAGCGCTGCGAGGCTTTTGAACTGAGCATGCCTCTCATCAAGAACAAAATCGAAATCGAGAACGAATGGGTCTTTGTCGACGAGGAAGAAGAGCTTCCCCCGACAGGGCAAATCGTTATGCGCCTCGCTCAGTTTCTGGAAAACGCGGATGCGCTTCTGTCCCGCAACGTCCCCATCGGTGTGCGTCTCTCGCCCGATAGCGATCCGCATGATCTGGCGCCATATCTGGATCGGCTGGGCCTGATCGAGGTGGATTTCCCGAAATATGTCGACGGGCGCGGCTACTCTCAGGCGCAGCTTTTACGGCGGCGTCTCGACTATAAGGGTGAGCTTCGCGCCGTCGGTCATGTCCTGCTGGATCAGATTTTCTATATGAACCGTTCAGGGTTTGACGCTTACTCAACGACGCGTGCGGACCTACCTAATGTGCTGAGAGCATTGGAAGAATTTTCCGAGGTGTATCAGCTGGCAGCTGCCGGTCGCACATCGGTCTTCCACAAACGCCACATGGCGAAGGATGAGATCGGATAGGATCATGAGCCAAGCACTGCGCCAAATCACGCCTACTCAAGCCGTTGAGGTTCCCGCTGACGGCCCAAAAGTCTTCACGGCCGCGAACGCCTGGCTCGAAGACCAATCGGCAGAAACCCGCATCGCGTGGGCACTGGAAAATCTGCCGCGCGATCATGTCCTGTCGTCCAGCTTCGGCATTCAATCTGCAGTCCTGCTGCACATGATGACAAAGCAGGTGCCGGACATTCCGGTTCTACTGTTCGATACAGGCTATCTCTTCCCCGAGACGTACAAGTTCATCGACGATTTAACGGCACGGTTGTCCCTGAACCTGCAAGTCTTCCGCTCTGATATGACCCCGGCTTGGCAGGAGGCCCGCTTCGGTCGCCTTTGGGAACAGGGCCAGGAAGGCCTCGATAAATATAACCGCATGAACAAGGTCGAGCCAATGCAGCGTGCGATGGCAAAGCTCGGCGCTGGCACATGGTATAGCGGCCTGCGCCGCGTGCAGGCCGAAAGCCGTGCGGACCGCAAAATCCTCGAATTCCAGCACGGACGGGTGAAATTCCATCCCATCGTCGACTGGAGCAATCGAGACGTGCATTTCTATCTGAAAGAGCACGGCCTGCCCTATCACCCGCTCTGGGAAGAAGGTTATGTCAGCGTCGGCGATACGCACACGACGCAAAAGCTCGAACCCGGCATGCTGGAAGAGGACACCCGCTTCAACGGCATGGACCGCGAGTGCGGCCTGCACGTTGGCTAAAGCGGCGTAGATCGTCGGCCTGACGGCGGCAGCTTATGTCCGCTTGAACCCAACATTATCAATCAGCCGGGTTTTACCCATCCATGCAGCGGCGAGGAGACGGCCTTCATACCCTGCTTCAACAGGACCTTCGCCTAAATCTTGCAAGCTCGCAGGATCAACCGCGTTGACGTAGTCGAGCTTCTCAAATCCTGCTTTGCGAATGATGTCTTCGGCCTCGGCGAGGATATCGGCAGCGCGTCCGCCAAGCTCCAGACGTTTGGCAGCGCGGTGCAACGCCGTTGAAATCGCATTCGCCGTCTGGCGCTCATCCGCGCTCAAATAGGCATTACGCGATGATTGAGCCAAACCATCTGCATCGCGCACGGTCGGGCCACCAATCACGTCTATCGCGAAGCCAAGATCGCGCACCATGCGCCGGATGATCTGAAGCTGCTGATAGTCTTTCTCTCCAAACACCGCGACGCTGGGCTGAACATGGATGAACAGGCGTGCAACCACGGTCGCCACACCATAGAAAAAGTGCGGACGATAAATCCCATCCAGCAGGTCCGACATCTGCTCAACACCGACATTGGTCAGCGAGCCTTCCGGATACATGTCCTCCAAACGGGGCAGGTAGATGATATCGACCCCTGCTTCAGTCAGGCGAGCAATATCGGCCTCTTCGGTGCGCGGATAGGTGTCGAGGTCCTCACCGGGCGCGAATTGGGTTGGGTTCACAAAGATGCTGACGACGGAAATGTCGCTATCGCGCTGTGCTAACCCCACAAGCGAGACATGCCCGTCATGAAGCGCCCCCATCGTGGGGACAAAGCCAACGCGCTTTCCCTGACGGTGATAGGGCTCAAGAGCGGTGCGAAGCTCGCTCAAGGAGCGCGCAAGGAACGGTTTTTTCTTCATGAAAAGTTCGCCTGAGAGGAGAGTTGTAAACGACCTGTTAACTGTTACGCCTGTTTTGTTAAGGGATGAGAAACCCTATCCTGACCCGCCTGAAAACGCTGCTAGCCGCAGCCATCGCCTCTCTTTACACAAAGCGCCACACCGCCGCCAAGCCTAAATACAGGCTCGAGCCAGCCTCAGCGCCTACCGATGATCTGGAAACATTCCTGTTCGATGGCGCAGAGGCGACACGGCAGGAAACGGCGCGTCTGAGCCATGAGATGGGGGCCTTGGCCGACAGCCTGTCCGGTCTGCGCGAAACGCTCGATCTGATGACAGGGGTCACGCCGTTCCCGACGCAGGCCTTGACCGCGACGCCTTGTTCGCGACTGCTGCCTGACAGCGATCTGTTCGACGGCGAGCCTGCCATGACGCAACCGCATCAGGATACGATTGTCGGCGGCGCCGCGGACTTCCTATTCGAAGACGACATTCAAGCCGAACCGGTACGCCACGCCGCCTAATCACCAACCCCAGGGAGCCGACCCATGGCGGCGGATGGACAAATCCCAATCTCACCGGCCGATGATGAGCCGCTCACGCTGACCACCCCGGCACCGAAACAGTGCCGGGTCATCACTGTTGGGAATGAGAAAGGGGGTGCGGGAAAATCCACCGTATCCGTGCATCTGGCTGTCGCTCTGATGCGTATGGGGAAATCGGTTGGGATCATTGACCTTGATGTGCGTCAGCGGACGCTGACGCGCTATCTGGAGAACCGTCACCGCTGGCTGAAATCGAGCGGGGCGAAAGTGCCCATGCCTGAGAGCATCCGTGTTGATGCCAGTACGGAGCGCGACCTTGATGCCGCAGAGCGCGAAGATACGGAGCGCTTCAACCGGGCGGTTGAGCGTTTGAAAGCGGTCAGCGAACTTATAATCATTGACGCACCCGGCACAGACACATTCCTGTCCCGTCTCGCCCATCGCAGTGCGGACACGCTCATCACACCGCTGAATGACAGCTTCGTCGATTTTGACTTGCTGGGCGATGTCCATCCCGAGACGCTGAAAGTGGTTCGGCCGAGCTTTTATTCCGAAATGGTCTGGGATTGCCGCAAAGAAAAAGCGCGCACGTCTCGCCAGCCGATTGACTGGATCGTCATGCGCAACCGGATGTCTCCTCTAGAGGCCCGCAACAAGCAGCGTGTTGGCAGAGCGTTGCAAGCCCTGGCCAAGCGAATTGGCTTCCGCCTCGCTCCGGGTCTGTCTGAGCGCGTCATCTACCGCGAACTGTTCCCAGCAGGGCTAACCCTTCTCGACCTGACAGAGAAAGGCTCAAACGTGGCCTTCTCGATGAGCCACGTTGCCGCCAGACAGGAATTGCGGGACTTACTGATCACACTTCGTCTCCCCGAACTGGCCGGTGCGGAGATCGCCTTTTAAAGCGCTTCGTCTGTATCGAGTTGCATCCAGTCCTGAGACGGCAAGCCATAAATCATATCCATGACCTCAAACTGCACGCCGACTGGCTGGCGCGCACTTGAATTCCATAGAGCGACCACGCCTGAGTTTCGCTCAGGATCAAACAGGATGAGAGAGCGGTATCCATCAACCGCACCGCGATGGCCGACGACGCGATAGCCCGGGTCACCATACTTATAGACCCGCCAGCCAAGCGCATAACGCGCATCCCGCAAATGGCCACCATAGCGTCGGCTCATGCTGGATTGCTCGCGGCGGGTATAGATGCGCGGGCTGTGCAGCTCTGCCAGCATCGTTTCACTGACAGTTTCAGGCATCAGTCCCATCTGTGCCCTCGCGAACTTGGCGAGATCGAGGATTGATCCATTCACACCGCCCGCTGCTGGCACATTATAATAGGCGGGTTTGAGCGTCCGTAGTCGCGGCGCGACATCCGCGCGTCGTTTGCGGTGAGGCTTTGCCCAATCGGTTGCCGCACGCAAAGACGCAAGCCCAAAGCTCGCCGTGCGCATATCGAGCGGATCGAAAAGGTCTCTTTGAACCGTATCCTCAAAGCTACGCCCGGTGACGGATTGAACGATCTCGGCGACCGTATCAAACGCAACGTTCTGATAGGTATGGCACTCCCCAACAGCGCATATCCGTTCCAGCTTTCCGAGACTGGTACGAATGGCCGCCGGATCACGATCATCTTCCAGCGTCGTATCATAGGCGTTTGGCAGAATGCCAAGGCGGTGCGAGAGGATGTGATCAATCGTGGCAATCGTCTGTCCGCCCTGAGGCAAGCGCAGCGACGTGCCAAACTCCGACGCCGTTCGATCGAGCGAAAGCCATCCGCGGTCGACCAGCTTCAAGACAGACGTAGACGCCACGCCCTTAGATAAAGACGCCCAGCGAAAAACGGTATCGGGCGTAACCTCCGCACCCCCAAATTGCGTCACGCCGTAGCCCTTCGCAAACGTGATTTCTCCATCCTCAATCACGGCAACCGCAAGACCAACCATGGTTTCGTCTTGTGCTAATCGGGTTAGGCGCTGATCAAGGCGAGCGGTATCCACAGGCGCAGCATGCGCCTGCATGAGCGTCCAAGCGAATCCCAAAAAGAGGAGGCCAAGCAAACGCATGGCGGATCAGTCTTGCTTCGATCCCTCATCGCCCTGCGCCACGACAGGACCGACACTGAAAACCTGCCCATTCAGGACAGGCATCGCCGCGCCATTTGGTTCAACAGGAGGCTGAACGTTGCTGAATTGGATGCGCGCACGCAGACGCGGATCGGTCGGGCTGTCCTTAAAACTGGCATAGGCGGCTTCGACCAGATCCGTCACATGCTGATCCCGTGATCGCGCCGTAGATCCGCCGAACATGATCGTGACAACGCGGCGTCCACGACGCTTGGCCGAGGTCATCAGGTTAAACCCAGACGCCCGCGTATAGCCTGTCTTGATGCCGTCAACACCTTCGACCTTGCCAATCAGGCGGTTGTGATTTCGATAGGTATTTCGCCCCCAACTGAAACGCGTCTCTGCGAAATAGCCATAATAGGCGGCGTGATCTTCTAGAACGCGCTCTGCCAGAATCGCCATGTCGCGCGCGGTGGAAAGTTGCTGCGTATCCGGCAATCCGGAAGCATTCCTGAAGGTCGTGCGCGTCATGCCCATTGAGCGGGCTTTGGCCGTCATCAGGGTCGCGAACCGTTGCTCCGTTCCGCCGAGGCGTTCAGCCACAACAACGGCGACGTCATTGGCTGACTTGGTCACGAGCGCATCAATCGCGTCACTGACCGTAATTGTACTACCCACTTTCAGGCGAAGTGAACTCGGAGGTTGACTGGCCGCCGTGCGCGACACTGTAAGCTTATCATTAAGACGAAGCTCACCTGCCTTCATCGCATCAAACAGCATGTAAAGCGTCATAACTTTGGTCAGGGACGCTGGATAACGCGGCGCATCGGCATGGCGCGCATGCAGCACTTCACTGGTGTCCATATCGACAACGATAGACGCGTATTTTTCTGCAAGCGCAGAAGGCGAGACAGCCATCCCCATGAAGCCGAGCCCGATCAGACTGTTACGAAAAAGTTTTGCTGCTGACAGGGCCGCCATGCGTATCCTCCGAATATGCCCGGTGACCCCGGATTAATGCTTAATGTGTCTCAGCATGGTTAGCCAGAAGTAAACACAGGCGTCGAATTCGTTAGGTTTTCAAGTTTCATTCCAGTAATCTGGCGTATTTCAAACATTTTATTGTGCGGCGCACAAAAATTTGTTGCGTTAGCGAATATATCCCCCTATGTTGACGTCAGCGTAAAGCCCTCAGGAGCCTCTCATGACATCGACATCCCCATTTCAAATGCCATTCACAGCCTTCGACACAGATATGTTTGAAAGCTTCTTTCCAATGAATGACTCAATGGGGACCTATGCCCGCAGCGCCGTGAGCGCGACGACTGAAAGCACGCGCGCCTCCATGAAGGGCATGCAGGATGTCAGCAACACGATGATGACGCAGATGAAAGAGCAGATGACGCTCGGCGTTGAAACCTCAAAGAAATTGGCCGCAACGACCACACTCGAAGATGCGATGAGCGTTCAGGCAAGCTATATGAAGACGGCGTTTGAGGCGGGTGTCAAAACCTTCTCAGAATTGTCTGAACTGTATGCCGACACGATGCGTGAAGCGTTTGCACCAATCGCCAAGCAGGCAAAGAAATCTGCGAAAGCGGCCAAGGTTTAAACGACAGACTTTCTCCTTGTGTAGAGTATGAGGGTCAGCTTTTAGCTGGCCCTTTCTCTTTGTGTCGGCTTTATAGAGCCATGACCGATTTTCTTGATTTCAAAACGCTAACGCGCCCATCTTCGCCAAACACGTATCTGATCGCACCCGCGGGGCTTTGCGACATGGCTGAACCCGATGATCAGCCCCCTGCCCTGAATAAGTCCGCTCGCGGCCTGTTTTCAACACTCTCCGAAGTCATCGCGAGTGAGCGGCGTTGGACGGATGTGGAGGCCGATGCGGAACAGCTGCGCCTCAAATTCGTGGCCAAGACCCCTTTGCTGGGGTTCAAGGATGATATCGACATCATGGTGATTGAACCAGATGAAGCGGCATCGACCGATAACAACACGGCGACGCTCGCCATCTATTCGCGCTCGCGAGTCGGGTATTCTGACATGGGTGCAAACCGAAAACGAGTGAACAAACTCCTGCACACGCTGACCATAAAATAGGCATATTGACGGGTGAGTTTATTCGCGCACACACTAACCCTTAACAAACTCAATAGGCCACTTATCTGTTAACGCATGTCACTGAGAATTGACCGCATAATCCTGTCCGATCCGGACACGCCGAACGGACCAACCGTGCCCGGCGATGAAGATGGTGGTCTGGGGCTGGCAACAAAGACACGGGTCAAGACCCGCAAGCCCAGCATGTACCGCGTGCTGCTCCTGAATGATGATTACACACCGATGGAATTCGTCGTTCAGGTGCTTGAGAAATTCTTCGGCAAAAGCCCGGAACAGGCCATGCGCATCATGCTGCATGTCCACCAGAAAGGTGTCGGCGTCTGCGGCGTCTACACTTACGAGGTCGCCGAGACCAAGGTCGCGCAAGTGATGGACACTGCGCGCCGCCACGAACACCCGCTGCAATGTACGATGGAAAAAGAAGACTAGGAGAAACCCGAAAATGCCAAGCTTAACCCCTAGTCTCGAAAATGCCCTCGAACGCGCCCTAACGGCTGCCGGCGAGCGCGACCACGAATATGCCACGCTCGAGCACCTCCTGCTGGCGCTGACAGATGACGAGGATGCGACCGAGGTCCTGAAAGCCTGCAAGGTTGACCTACCGCAACTCAAAACATCGCTCGAAACCTATATCGATGAGGACCTATCCAGCCTGATCGTTGAGAATCCTTCGGGGCGCGTACAGCCAACGGCTGCCTTCCAACGCGTTGTGCAACGTGCCGTCCTGCATGTCGAAAGCTCCGGACGCGATGTCGTATCCGGCGCGAACATCCTGATCTCGATCTTTTCCGAGCGCGAGAGCCACGCGACCTACTTCCTGCAAGAACAGGATATGACGCGCTATGATGCGGTCAACTATGTCAGCCACGGTGTGTCGAAGACGCCAGGACAGAACCAACCCACGCCACCACGCGGGTCTGAAAACGCAGCCGATGAAGCACCCAATGCACCAGCCAATGAGGCGCTGGACTCCTACTGCGTGAACCTCAACGAAAAGGCCCGCCAAGGCAAAATCGACCCCCTCATTGGTCGCCAGCTTGAGATTGAACGCTGCATCGAAATTCTTTGTCGTCGCTCGAAGAACAATCCGATTCTGGTCGGTGATCCGGGCGTCGGTAAGACCGCGATTGCTGAAGGCCTCGCTAAAAAGATTGTCGATGATGAAGTCCCGGAAATTCTCGAGGACGCCGTCATCTGGTCGCTCGACATGGGCTCCCTACTAGCGGGCACCCGTTATCGCGGAGACTTCGAAGAGCGGCTGAAAGCGGTCATGAAAGAAATTGCCGAACAGGAAAAAGGCATACTGTTCATCGATGAGATCCACACAATCATCGGCGCCGGTGCGACCTCTGGCGGTGCGATGGATGCGTCCAATCTGCTCAAGCCTGCCCTGCAGAGCGGTGAAGTCCGCTGCATGGGATCCACGACGTTCAAAGAGTATAAACAGCACTTTGAAAAAGACCGTGCCCTATCGCGTCGCTTCCGCAAGATTGATGTGGTTGAGCCGAATGTCGAAGATGCAGTGAAAATCCTGACAGGCCTCAAGCCGGTTTTCGAAGATTTCCACGGCCTGCGCTATACCAATGACGCGATCCGGTCCGCGGTCGAGTTGAGTCATCGCTACATGACGGACCGCAAACTGCCGGATAAAGCCATCGATGTGATCGATGAGGCGGGCGCAACGCAATGGCTGGTCCCGGCCTCCAAGCGTCGCAAGACAGTTGGCGTCAAAGAGATCGAAGCCATCGTTGCCAAGATTGCGCGCATCCCCCCCAAACAGGTTTCGCGCGACGACGCGGCTGCGATCAAATCACTCGAAGCCGATCTCAAACGTGTGGTCTACGGTCAGGACGATGCCATTGGCGCGCTATCAAGCGCGATCAAGCTCTCGCGCGCCGGCTTGCGTGAGCCGAACAAGCCGATTGGCTCCTACCTGTTCACCGGCCCGACCGGTGTCGGTAAAACAGAAGTCACCAAACAGCTCGCCTCTATTCTCGGCGTCGAACTGCACCGCTTTGATATGTCGGAATACATGGAGCGTCACTCGATCAGCCGCCTGATCGGCGCGCCTCCGGGATATGTCGGTTATGATGAAGGCGGTCTGCTAACGGACGCTGTCCTGCAGCACCCGCACTCGGTCGTGCTGCTCGATGAGATCGAGAAAGCGCACCCGGACCTCTTCAACGTCCTTCTCCAAGTCATGGACCATGGCACACTGACAGATGCGAACGGTCGCAAAGTCGACTTCCGCAATGTGATCCTCGTGATGACAACCAATGCCGGTGCCTCTGATGCCGCGAAAAACTCTATCGGGTTCGGCCGCGGCAAGAAGGATGACGAGCAGGAAGAAGCCTTGAAACGCCTCTTCACGCCGGAATTTCGCAACCGTCTGGACGCCGTGATCACCTTCGGTGGCCTGACGCCGGAAATCATCGACCGCGTGGTTGAGAAATTCATCCTACAGCTCGAAATTCAGCTCTCGGATCGCAACGTCTCAATTGAGATCACCAAGGGCGCGCGCGATTGGCTCGCTGAGCGCGGCTTTGACGCGGACTTCGGTGCGCGTCCTCTGGCCCGCGTCATCTCAGAGCACGTGAAGAAACCGATGGCGGAAGAGCTTCTCTTCGGGAAACTCGCCAAAGGCGGCACAGTCAAAATCGGTCTCGACAAGAAGAAGGACGAGCTCACCTTCAAATATGTCGATGACAAGCCGCGCAAAAAGCCCAGCAAGGGCACAGCCGCTGCGGTCTAAATTCAAAAAAGGGGCGAGGTATCTCGCCCCTTTTCAATTTTCAGATTGATTGAGCCGTCAGCGTCTTGACCTCTAAATGAGGGACTCCGTCACTCGTCTTCGCCCATGATCGGCCTTCCGGTGAAACTTTCGCATTCAGGCGTTGTCGGAGCGACGAGAAACTTTCCCAGTCAACGACATCGACAGGCTCATCAAAGTGCAGTGTGAGATCATAACCCGCACCGCCCTGCAATTCACGGACAGCATGGATCCGCCCTTCGAAAGGCTTTTTCAGGTAATAACCAGAAACACGGTCCCCGACTTGCCAATTCGGTTCGGCCTGATTGGAGAGGCGCGCAGAGGCCGTGTTCCAATCCCGAAAGCCCATCTCTTTCGCCACCTCTTCCAAAGCGGCCGCGAGCGTCATGGGCATTTTGCTGTGTTTCTTAATCTCTCGTGCGCGGGCCTTCGCCTCAACGCGGGTATAGATGCGCGATGTCATCGCAAATCCTTTCATATGCGGTCAGATAAAGGGCGGGTTCGCATTGCACCCAGACCAAAGAAAGGTCTGCAGAAAAACCGGATAGACCGGGAGAGCTTCACCAAAGACACGCGTCTCGCGAACGGCAGGCGTCTCAACCTGAGGTGCCTTTATCGCCGGGATTGAGCGCCGTCAACATCGCGCCCTGATTGCCAGCTCCACCAGGACAATCCAATCACAAGAGCTGAAAGACCAGCATTCACCAGCGCATTTCCGATCCAACCGCCCGCGGCATAGGCCAGTGTCCCCGCCCAGCTAGCGAGCCCCCCGCCTATAAACATCATCACGATGTAAATCGTCATAAGGCGCGTGCGGACCTCCGGGTCTTCACTCAAAAACGTCATACGCCCGGCAATATCGATGACGGGGCCTGGAAGGTTGATCAGCAGGATCGGGATAATCATCAGCCAGAGACTATGACCCGTCACGAAGAGCAGGCTCACCCCAACCACCTGAATCATCGCCATCAAGAACCGCGCTCTGCGCGCGCCAACACGATCCGCCCAACTGCCGAGCATGGGCGTGATGAACAGATTGATCGCGGTCAGCATGGACAGGTACCCCACCGTATCAACACCAAAGCCCATCTCTTCGCTCGGCAAGTGCAACCCAATCCCCATCCAGAGCGAGATAAACAGCCCGAAATTTCCCATCTGGATAAAGCCCGTTGTCAGGATGGCAGGTTTCTCGCGCATCAATGGAACCAGAGATCCGATCAAGCCAAAATAGCTCTGCTTCGACTCAGTCTTGGCCCTCGCTTGGCGCGGCTCCATGATCAGCGGCAACAGGATGGACACGATCAGCATCAGTCCAGCACCGAGCATATAGACCGTACGCCATCCGAAATATTCGGCCACAATCCCCGCCCCGCCTCGCGCAAGCAAAATGCCAAGGATGACGCCGGTCGTCAGAACCGCTGTGACATAGCCAAGCCGGTCCGGCGCAACGCGTTTTGAGGCGTAGGCGGGCAAAAGGTAGGGCGCGATGGTCATGAAACCGAGGATGGTCGACGCGATCAGAAAGACCTCAAACCGCTCGGCAAAGGCCATAACCGCAATGGATAGAAACTGCCCAAACGCGGTCACTGACGTCAGAATACGGTTACTGAGAAAATCCCCCAGCGGCAGCAGGAGGAGGATACCAACTGCCAAAGCAATCTGATTGAGCGCGGGAACAATCCCGACCTGACCTTCGGGCAGATTGAATTGGGTCTCAATCGTCGAAACAATCGGGTGGACGTAGTAAGCATTCGCCACCGCCGCCCCGCACGCGATTGCAAGTAAATAGACCTGCGTATTCGTTAGATATTTTTCGGATGCAGGCTCAGCCATCCCGCTCCCTTAAAGCGCGCCGGAGCCACCAGCAATGCTGCCCTTGGGTGAGCGCTAAGGGCCTTACTCCTGAATTCCGCACTCGCGCATCGCCTTGTCATCGGCATCTAGCGCGGCCGCGACTTGATAAACCGCGTCCGTCGCAAGCAGAGTCAGCCCGCCCTCATACAGGTCTTGATATTCACTCAAATCCCCATCGGCCAAGTATTCATCATCGAGACGTGTTCCGGGGCGCCCCAGCGTCCCAAACGCAGTCTCAATGCCGCGACTTTCAACAGCGCGGAAAGCCCGCAGGTTAGGTTCGCGAATACCCATCCATGCGATGACTTTGGTCATATCCACGCCCGCCGCTTCCAGTTCAGCCTGATGCTCGGGGCTATTGATACCTGCTGTCATCATAAGGTCAGGTGCCAGACGCGCGACCTGCTTGGCCTGATTGTCATTATACGTGATCAAAACGACATTGTTTTCGGCGCCCGCATCGCGGACCTCAGAGATGATATTGCGAAAGCTCGTCGTTGGTTTCTTATCAAGCTCAAGGATCGACCCGCTCTCCTTCGCCCACACCAGAACATCGCTGAGCAGCGGCGGATTGAAATCGGTCACGCGCCCATCATTGTCTTTCAGGTTCAGACCGGAAATATCGGCCCAATCCGTATCCGCGATCATGCCGTCGCCCGTCGTTGTCCGGCCGAGCGTGCGATCATGCATCAGGAAGAGCACTCCGTCGCGGCTTTCAACCACATCAATCTCGTGGATCACGGTAGCCTCTGCGCGCGCATATTGTAGCGTTTCCAGCGCGTTCTCAGGATAGCCCGGCGCAGGCCCCGCACGATGAGACGCAATCAGCAATCCATCCGTCTCTCGCACGCAGTCAAAGAAGGCCGGCAGATTGCTGACACGAAACTCGCCCACCGCCGATGTCGGAAGGGCCGCGCGTCCGCTCGTCTTAACGGTGACAGTGGTTTCTGTCGTTCCGTCTTCTTGGAGCTCAACCGTCTCAACGGTTTCCGTCCGCGATGTGTCCGCGCTATCGCCTGAACAGCTCGCTAGAAGTCCTGCCGCCACTGCAATCCCGACCAAAACCCGCATAAATCTCTCCATGATGCCCCGTTTCCGCACAGGTGCTGCTTGCCGTATTTCCTCCCTCCATCTACAACATCTCGCGAAGGGCGATAGCCCACAAATAGATAACAGGTTTCTGGAGGAAACGATGAAGGGTATT
This sequence comes from Pseudomonadota bacterium, assembly GCA_038746145.1. GTDB lineage: Bacteria > Pseudomonadota > Alphaproteobacteria > Caulobacterales > Hyphomonadaceae > Henriciella. The sequence goes on along the minus strand of JBCDKW010000001.1, from coordinate 361,211 downwards.
ATGCAGGACTGGCCGCTAACGGTCGACAAAATCCTAGAGCATGCAAACAAGATCAATCCGCAGCGCGAAATCATTACGCGTCGCGTCGGCGGACACATCGTTCGTACCAGCTATGCGGACCTGTACAAAACCTCCAAACAGGTTTCCAACGCTCTGAAAGATGAAGGCATCGGCCTTGGCGACCGTGTCGCGACACTTGGCTGGAACTCTGCGCGTCACATGGCGAGCTGGTACGGCACGATGGGCATTGGCGCGATCCTGCATACGATCAATCCGCGCCTTCACCCGGAACAGATCGCTTGGATTGCAAACCATGCCGAAGACAAGGTCCTGATCTTTGACATTACCTTCCTGCCCATCGTTGAAGCGATCAAAGACCATCTCCAGACGGTCAAAACATTTGTGATTTATGCCGATGCCGACGATATGCCGGAGAACAGCATTGGCGCGGTCGCCTTCGATCTCTGGATTGATGGCCGCTCGACAGAGTGCGCGTGGGGTGGTTTCCCGGAAGATACAGCCTGCGGCCTCTGCTACACATCCGGCACAACAGGCAATCCGAAAGGCGTGCTCTACAGCCACCGCTCGAACGTCCTGCATACGCTGATCACAATGAGCAAAGATGCCATGGGCATGGGTGCAGATGACGTGGTCATGCCGGTCGTTCCAATGTTCCACGCCAATGCATGGGGCCTCGCGCTCTCCTGCCCAGCGACGGGGGCAAACATGGTCATGCCCGGCGCGCAAATGGACGGCGCATCAATCTATGAATTGCTGACCACAGAGAAAGTCACGATCACGGCAGCGGTCCCGACCGTCTGGTTGCTCCTTTTGCAATACCTGCGTGAGAATGATCTGAAACTGCCGCACCTGAAGCGCGTGATTATTGGCGGGTCAGCGGTGCCGGAAAACATCCTGCGCGCGTTTGAAATCGACTATGAGGTCGACGTGATCCACGCCTGGGGCATGACAGAAACCAGCCCGCTTGGCACGCTGGGTACACTGCCGCCGCACCTGCTGGACGCAGACATCGACCTGCGCATGGAACAAAAACTCAAGCAGGGTCGGCCCCCCTTCGGCGTAGAGCTGAAACTGATGAACGACGAAGGCGAAGATCTGCCAAATGACGGTAAAACATCGGGCCGCTTGATGGTACGTGGCACCGCGATTGCCGCCGGCTATTTCAAAGGCGATGGCGGCAATGTGCTGGATGAGAACGGCTTCTTCGACACCGGCGATGTCGCAAATATTGACCAGTACGGTACGATGCAAATCACCGACCGCGCCAAGGACGTCATCAAATCCGGCGGGGAGTGGATCAGCTCGATTGATCTGGAAAATATCGCGGTCGGCCATGAGAAAGTTGCCAATGCCGCCGCTATCGGCGTCTATCACCCGAAATGGGATGAGCGCCCGCTGCTCGTCATTCAGGCCAAGCCCGGTGAAACCCCGACCAAGGAAGACATCCTTGGCGCACTGGAGGGCAAGATCGCGAAATGGTGGACCCCGGATGACGTCCAGTTCGTCGACGAGATCCCCCTCGGCGCAACCGGCAAGATCAACAAGCGCGAACTGCGCGAAATGTTCAAAGATTACACGCTGCCAACGGCTTGATCATTGGTCGCGAGAGCGATCATTTGGTCCGGTGGACCAAATGAAAATGAGCAAGGCCCCGGCAGGGGCGGACACTTTTTTGGAGAAAATGAGATGACCGACACCACCGCCCCGAAAGCCGGATGGCGCATGAAAGTGGCTGCGTTTGCGCTTGCCGCAGCGATCTTTACCGTGCTATGGTTCCTTATCGCCTCGCTAGGGACCAAATGGGGCTGGTGGTCATGGCAGGTTGGACTAGGTCAAATGACCCTTGGGACCGGACCCATGATCGTTATGATCGCACTGGGCCTATCAGTCATTGCTCAAGTCATTGCACTCATCAAAGCGCCGCGGTTTCAGCCCTTTGTGATCGCTCTATTGGCGACCCTGATCAGCGCAATGATGCTGTTCCGCCTGCAGGGGTTTGGGGCAACAGCGCTTAGCCTTCCGCCGATCCATGACATTCAAACCGACTGGTCTGAACCGGTTCGCTTCTCAGATACGCTGCTTGAGGCGCGGGCTGCCCAAGGCGAGACTAATCCTGTTCTTGATGATCCGATTATCCCAGAAGCCGCAGATGCGCGCTGGGAAGGCCTCGGCGGCATGCGTGTCGCTGAAGCCCAAGAGCAGGCCGAGCAGCTCTACCTTGACGAAGAGCGGGGCTTCAAGCCGATGGACCCGGTCTTCTTTGATCAAGAACCTGATGAAATTGCAGCGCTTGCAGAACGCCTTCTCACCTCTCGCGGCTGGGAGCTCGTTACGCCATTTGAGGGCCAAGAAGGCCGCGATGTGATCCAGATCGAAGCCACAGTCACCTCCGGCTGGTTCGGCTTTAAGGATGACGTGGCTGTCCGCATCAAGGCGGTCGAGGGCGCAACCCGCGTGGATATGCGCTCCATTAGCCGCGTCGGGCTCTCAGACATTGGCGCCAATTCAAAGCGCGTTTACGCCTTCATGATGGAAATTCTCGATCGTGGCGACGGGCGGGTTGAGAGCTAAGCCTCAACCTTCGCCAGCTTAAACTCGCTCTGAACAACCGGGTTCGCGTCATCTGAAACGACGCGGCCCTCATCCAGCAGTTTGACCATGTGCCCCATCAGGCTCATGCACGCAGCCGGGAACAGGCGGTCTTCAAGACCGACATACATGATTTTCACCATCTCCGGGATTGAAGTCACTCCGGCCTTCATCTGCGTGATAATGCCATCCTCGCGGTCCTGTCGGTGCTGGCGGTAAGCCTGGACGAATTCCTTAACGAAGTCCTTGCCCCGGATCGGCGCACCGTGTGCAGGCCACAGCGTCTCGAAATTACGCGCTTCGACCTTATCGAGACTGCGAAAATAATCCGCCATGTTGCCATCAGGCGGTGCGACAATCGTCGTCGACCAGCCCATAATGTGATCGCCGCTGAGGCAAGCATTCTCTTCTTTCAGGTCAAAGCAGACATGCTGGGTTGTGTGCCCCGGCGTTTCAAGCACTTCCAGCGTCCAGCCCGGCCCTTCAAATACATCTCCCTCGACGATGCAGACATCCGGCTCAAACTCCGTGTGCTCTTCACCACTGATCACACCTTTGGCTGTCGGCTCTCCGCAGCCCTTGGCATAGACTTTACAGCCCGCCCAGTCTGCCAGCGGCTTCGCGAGCGGTGAATGATCCGCGTGACCATGTGAGATCAGGACGTATTTGACCGTTTCGCCTGCCAGTGCCGCTTTCAGCGCCTCAAAATGATCTTCCAGATAGGGCCCTGGATCCAGCACAGCGACTTCGCCATGCCCAATGATATAGACCCCGGTTCCGGTAAATGTGAACGGGCCAGGATTGTTCGCTATCACACGCCGGATCAGCGGTGAGACCTGCTCAACTTTTCCATATTCAAATTCAAAATCGCGAACAAAGGGAATCGCCATGGGAGGAAGCCTTTTTCTATTTTCGGCATCTGAGCAAAAGACTCACGGTCTTGCAAGTCAGACGCATTCTCTATTTTTTCGGAGCAAACGCGGCCACGAAAGCTTTCGCCATGCGCCGCGTTGATTTCAGCTTATCCCCAAGCTTCATGGCGACGGGCGGCCCCATATCCGTCTTGTTCGCATCAACGATGTAAATCTTACCGGACGCCTGATCGCGCAGGACGTCCACACCACCCCATTGCAGCCCCATCTCGCTCGCAAAGCGCGTAATCAGTTCGATTTCTTCCTCGCTGTAGAGATTTTCCGGCGTCTCCAGAATAACTTCAGCGTTCTCATTCAAGAAACGGCGATCAATCTGGCGGCGCTTGCGCATGGCGATGGCTGGAACACCGCCCACGATGCAGCACCGTAAATCCTCAACTAGACCGCCCTCAATCTCATTATCGACCAGTACCTGATAGGTCTTGTCTGCGAGAGGCTCCATTGGTCCCTCAATAATTCGTCCGTCATGAGCGGCATTCATTTCGGACTTTTCAACCATTCGACCAGAATAAGTGCGCGGATCAACACTGAGTGAATACCCCGCAGCCTTTTTGAAGGCATCCGCAACCGCTGATTTTGAAATGTCGCGACAGCCGAAATTCACCAACTTTGCACCGGGCTTTGTGGTCGGTGGCGTATGATCAGACGTCGTCGTGTCATCGAACTGGAAGACAATGTCAGCCGTCGAACAGTCAGAAATCAGCTTTGCCCCTGAGGCGTGCATGACCGGCCAGACAAAGTACCACGGTCTCGGCTTGTCGGGGTAAAACGCAATTGTCGGTCGCTTATGACCGGTCAGGCGTCGCCACGTACGCCAGGATTGCGCCAGCGTGTAAAAGGTCAGCCAGGTGAAAACATCATTCGCTAGCTCACGGGTCGCAGGCACGCGGTGGCCGGTTTTTTTAACCAGCCACGCGCCGTCCTCATATTTGAAATCCGCAAGCCAATTGCGCGCCATACTCTGCTCCGTTCTACGCATGAGCGTTCGATAAAGTGAATCGCACGTCACCCGCTCACATTCAAGTCACAGCTTAGCGACTTTATGTGATTATTTGTTCACAATGTGGCAAAACAACCAGAGAAAGCAACTATAAGAGTGATTTCAAACCGGACAGGTCATAGCCCGCCCCAGCCGCTGCCTCAACAATGTCCTCGCCGCTGCCCTGCCCGGCATGGGTCAGCGCCCAGGCCGTAATGGACCGCGTTCCTGTCCGGCAATAGGCCAGAACCGGTGAAGGGGCCTCAGCCAAGGCCGATCCAACCCGCTCAAGCGTTTCCGGTGTCGGCGCGCCTGAAAACGGGATCGCGACAAAGGCCAGTCCAAGCTCCTCAGCTTTGGTCCGGATCGCGCCCATGCGTGGCTGAGAGATGCCGCCCTCACCATCAGGACGATTGGCGATAATCGTCTTGTAACCGGCATCGGCAATCGCCTGCACATCTTCCACTTCGATCTGGGGGGCGACGGCAAATCCGTCAGTGACTTTTCGAATATCGACCATTCTGGCTATTTTCCTGTTTCGACCATGCATGTCGGCGTTGACAAGTTTTGTTGCACGGGGAACCTAAGGTCTCTCAAGAGCGGTTCCAAGTGTAGAGCCGCTTAGTCTGCTCAAATTCAGGAGACAAGTGCAAAAGTGTCCGCTCTGCAACGCAGCCTGTCTCGAATCCCTTGGGCTTACACCGCCCGGCGTCTCCTAATTGCGATCCCGACCCTCTTAGTCATCATCACCGTCGCTTTCTTCATGATGCGCGCGGCCCCCGGCGGTCCGTTTGACGGTGAGCGCAAGCTCAACGCTGCCACCGAAGCCGCCCTGCAAGCCAAGTTCGGTCTCGATCAACCGCTCTGGAAGCAATACACAGACTACCTGCTCGGCGTTATTCAGCTCGATTTCGGACCGAGCATGAAAACACTGGGCAAAAGCGTGAACGACATGATCGCGGATGGTTTGCCGATCAGCCTGTCGATTGGTTTCCTCTCGATGACGCTGGCTTTGATCGTCGGCACAGCGCTCGGCATTTTTGCAGGTCTGCGCCAGAATACGACAGGCGATTACACGGTTATGGGTTTTGCGATGGCGGGAATTTCGATCCCGACCTTTGTCAGCGGCCCGATCCTGATCCTCCTCTTCGCCTTGGGCGCAGGCATTTTCGCCGTGGGCGGGCTCGGCACCTATCCAAATATCGGGATGAACCTTCACAATATGACGCTGCCTGTGGTCACGCTCGCGCTTCCTCAGATCGCGATCATTTCCCGCCTCATGCGTGCCAGCGTGATTGAGACGATGCGTTCAGGCCATATCCGCACCGCCCGCGCCAAAGGCTTAAGCGAGCGTCAGGTCATCATGAAACACGCGCTACCCTCCGCTGTTCTGCCACTGGTCAGCTATGCGGGCCCCGCCATGGCGCGCGTCATGACCGGCTCGCTGGTGATTGAGAAAATTTTCGGCCTGCCCGGCATGGGCACCTACTTTGTCGATGGCGCAATCAACCGTGACTACACGCTCGTCATGGGCGCACTGATCATCTATGCGACGCTGATCGTCCTGTTCAATCTCATCGCAGATATTCTCTATGCGCTGCTCGATCCAAAGGTGAAATATGACTGACGGGATCGACCTCTCGAACCGCACCGAACCGATTGAGCAGGCCATCCAAGGCGGGCGCTCGCTCTGGGATGACGCAAAAGCGCGCCTATTCCGCAACAAAGCGGCCGTCACAAGCATGTGGATCCTCGGCATTCTTGTCCTCATCGCCATCCTCGGCCCGTTCGTCTGGGTCCACGACTATCGCACCATCACCACAAACGGTGAGTTGAGCCCGACTTTTGAGAACTGGCATCTGCTCGGCACGGATGAGCAGGGCCGCGATATCCTCGCGCGCCTGATGATCGGACTGCGGATTTCCCTCGCAGTTGGCTTAGTCGCCACGATTGTCTCGCTGATCATAGGCGTGACATGGGGCGCGGTTGCAGGCTTTGTTGGTGGTCGCGTCGACAATATCATGATGCGCTTTGTCGATGTGCTCTATGCTATGCCTTTCATCTTCTTCGTGATCCTACTCCTGACAGTCTTCGGGCGAAACATCATCCTGATCTTCGCCGCGATAGGCGCCGTCGAATGGCTGACGATGAGCCGGATTGTCCGTGGCCAGACACTCGCGATCAAGAATAAGGAATTCATCGAAGCCGCCCGAGCAACGGGTGTACCCTTCTTCACCATGATCCGCCGCCACGTCCTGCCGAACGTTGTCGGCCCGGTCGCGGTCTATGTCACGCTGACCATCCCCGTCGTGATTATGGCAGAAAGCTTCCTGTCCTTCCTTGGCCTCGGCGTGAATGAGCCGCTCACCTCGCTTGGCGTACTCATCTCTCAGGGCGCACGTGAGATGCAGGACAAGCCCTGGATGCTCCTCGCCCCGGCACTCACCATGATGATCACTCTGCTCTGCCTGAACTTCATTGGCGACGGCCTGCGCGACGCGCTAGATCCGAAAGAGCGTTAAACCGGCACAACATCAAATGGCGCGGTGACCCGTTCTGACGTGCCACTGATCGGCTCTGTCCCATGCCAGAGATAGCTAGGGAACAGAACCAAAAGGCCCGCCTCTGGCTGTATCCATTTTTCCGGTGGCGTTTCCGGGCGCGTTGGGAAAGGCGGCTCGCTAAATTTGATCCAGCCGGATTTGCTATCGCCGGAACGCGTTTCGGCAGGAACAGAGGCATAGTAAGCCGAGCTGATCCAGCCTTCGGAATGGATATGGTTCACATGTCGCCCGCCGCCTGTCAGCTTGACCGACCAGCAGCCATTAAACGCATACTCTCCGGTATTGCGCGCGGTCAAAGGATGATCCTTCGCGGTCCCCATATCCTGCATGAAGGCGCGAATGGGCCGATCCAAGGCCTTGATATAGGCCTGAATAACCGGGTCAGGCGTCGTGACCAGATCGCGCGACGTCTGCTGACCCAGCCGCAGCGATTGATCCAGCGGATGCGTTGTAAATCCGCGCACAGGCTCCAGCGCCTCCAGAAAGGCCGCATTGAAACTCTCAATCGAGCTGAACCCGTCCGGCACGGGCAACTCATAGGCCCGGACGTGAGTGTCCAACTGCACCAGATGCTCATAGCGCGCATCACCCATGACGCGCAGCGCCGTCGTCTCATAGGCGAGCCAGTGCTGGCTATGGGGTTGGGCCGCCCGCAAAGGCTGAATAATCTCCAGAGCGCCTGCACCATCACCGACCATCAACCGACCACACGCAGCCGCATCAATGATGAACGCATCGTTCGGGACTTGGGCCAGTGCCGCCTCACCGGCCTCATAGGCCGCATCTATCTGCTTTAAATCGCGATGCAGGACAGATTTAATCGCAAGCGCCGCCGCCTGCCCTCTTTGGGCTTCATTCAAAAGCGCCCAAGCCTCAAGCGCGCCGTCCAGATCACCACTCTGACCGCGCAAATCCACCGCCATCAAGGCGAGCCTCTCCGGCACATTTGAGAGCAATCGCTCAAACCGCGCCGTCTCGCCCGCCATCCACAGCGTATTGGCAAGGTTCTTCAGAACGTGAGGTTCAGGGCGGCGGGTCCACGCGGCTTCGAGGTCGGCAATACCTGCTTCAATCCGGCTTGCCTCACATCTCGCACGCCCGCGCATGAACCAAACGGCTGCATCATCGACGCCAGTGTCAAGCAGCTGCGAGAACACCGCGTCGGCTTCATCCAGCTTACCCAACTCAACATCGGCCATGGCCGCATTGTAGCGCCCGCTGACATCCTGCGGCTTCTGCTGCAGGACAAGCCCCCAGACATTTCTCGCCTCCTGCCACCGCTTTTGCAGGTTCAAGCTTTTACCCAGCCCCGTCAGAGCCGGTTCCCAATTCGGCCGCAAGCTCAGCGCACGCCGAAAAAACCGCTCTGCATCGCCAACCTGCCCGGCATCCAGCGCCACACGCCCCTGATTATTTGGAATCTCCGGATTGCGTTGATCGGCCCGCTCAGCTTTGGCCAGCCAATTCAAAGCCTCACCATATTGCCCCGCCTTGCGCTCAACCAGACCGAGTAGATGCCAAGCTTGCGGGTGCTGCACGCTCTGCAAGGCGGACCTCGCGGCCGCCAAATCGCCTTGCTGATAAGCTTGATAGCCCCGTTGGATGGCGGCCTGCACACTCATCAGACAAACATCTCCAGCGGATCGCGTCCGGCTTCGTTTTCATAAAAGCCAAGCGCTTCAAACGTGTCTCGCATTGTGCCGGATAGCGGTGCCTGCAGCGTCAGCGCCTTACCCTTCGGACGCGGAATGACCAGCGCACGGGCGTGCAGATGCAGACCTTTCCCAACACCCTGCGGAACCTCGCGGGCTGTCTCGTATTTGTCATCACCCAGAATAGACGTGCCAAGCTCATGCATATGAAAGCGCAACTGATGCATGCGTCCGGTTGAGGGCTTCAGCGCGACCCAGGCCGCGCGCTGTGCCGCTGTGGACACAACCGCATAATCGGTAATCGCATGTTTAGATATCTTGTCGCCATGCGCGCCCATAATCATTCGCTCACGGCCCTCAGGCCCGGTTCCTTTGCGCATCCAGCTTCTGAGCTGCCCCGCCATCGGATGCGGAACACCCACCGTCACCGCCCAATAAACCTTTTGCACATCGCGCGAATGGAACAGATCACCCAAACGCGCAGCAGCCGCAGGATGGCGTGCAATGATCAGCAGACCCGACGTCGCTTTATCCAACCGGTGCACCAGACGCGGGCGATGCTCCCCATCGCTTAGCGCGTCCAGCATGCCATCAATGTGACGCCCGCCCTGCTTCGTGCCGCCCTGAACAGCAATGCCCGCCGGCTTGTTCAGGACGAACATGTCCTCATCCTCGTGCACGATCAGCGGGCGCAGAAAGGCCAGCGCTCTGCTGTCCGGCTTTTTCGGCGCAGACCACGGCGTATTGGACGTCTCTTTGCGTGTATAAGGCGGCAGACGCACTTCCATGCCCGCTTCCAGTCGCGTATTCGATTTCGCCCGCGCCCCATCAACGCGAACCTGACCCTTGCGCAGCAGTTTCTCAACTTCGCCCTGTGTCATCGGCATCCGGCGCTTGATCCAGCGATCAAGACGCACACCAGCCTCTTTCGGGCTCACGGTCTCGGTCACAACCTGCCCACTCATGACAACACCCGCTGCGTTGCCAGAAGCGCGACCGCAAACGCTGCGATCGCACCAGCCATATTCACACCAGCATAGACCGCTCCGCGAAGAACCTCGCCCTGCATGAAGAAGTGCACGGTCTCGCGCGAAAACGCCGAAAACGTCGTGAACGCCCCAAGTAGGCCGACGCCTAAAAACAGCATCAAAATATTCCCGGACTCGGCCGTGCGCGTTGTCAGCCACCCCATCAAGACACCCAACGCCAGCGATCCGGCGACATTTACAAACAGCGTCGCCTGTGCGCCGCTGCCGAACGCCAATCCGGCGCTGTAGCGCAAGCTGGCCCCAATGGCCCCACCGAGAGCAACATATAACACGTTCATCATCCCTCTCCTTACGACGGACACGCTCAGAATAACAGACATCCCGTCACATCACCCGCGCGGAAACCGACCTGTTGTCATTCCTTCAGTTTGCTTGCATTACAGTATGTGGAGCGAAATGAAATTATACCATTCGGGGAGAGGACGGCATGACTGATACCGCCGCAGCATCTGAGCAAAAAGGATTTCTCGGCTGGGTCGAGCGAGCCGGCAATAAATTGCCGGACCCGGTTTTCATCTTTTTCTATCTCATTCTGATCCTCGTCGGCATTTCAGTCCTGACATCTTTTCTGGGCGTTTCAGCGCAACACCCTACCCAGCTGGACGCCGATGGTAATCCGCTCATTGTCACCTCAGCCAGCTTACTCTCAGCTGAAAATATTCAGCGTTTATGGGTCGAAATGCCGAAGACATTCACGCACTTCCATCCCCTCGGCTATGTCTTGGTCGTGATGCTAGGCGCAGGTGTTGCTGAGCGCTCCGGCCTCTTCTCAAGCGCTATTCGCGGAGCAATTAGAAATGCGCCAAAGATTCTTCTGACGCCACTGGTCGCATTTGTGGCGATGCTTTCAAACCACGCTGCTGATGCCGGTTATGTTGTGATGATACCGTTAGCAGCCATTGTATTCGCATCTGCCGGACGCCACCCACTGGCCGGAATAGCCTGTGCATTTGCTGGCGTTTCAGGTGGTTTTTCCGCGAATGTGTTCCCCGGGCAACTTGATGCCCTTCTTTATGGCATCACCGAAGCTGCCTACGAAAGCAGTCAGATCGATATCGGATGGACGATGAATATCGCGGGGAACTGGTTCTTCATCGCTGCGCTACTGTTCATCTATCTGCCAGTCATCTGGTTCGTTACTGACAAGATTATCGAACCCCGACTTGGAGAATGGCAGCCCGACGACGACAGTGATATGAAAGCTTATGGTGATGAAGATAAGCCTCTGACGCCGGAGCAAAGAAAAGGTCTTGTATGGGCAGGCTTTGCGGTCTTGGGTGTTTGCGCGCTCTGGGCGGCCATGACATTTGGCCCTGGCACACCGCTGATTAATGAAGACGCATGTCCACCAGACATTGCCGCGCTCGGAACCTGCAGTCCCATTTCAAACCTAAGCCCGTTCTTTACATCGCTGGTCGGAGGATTTCTGGTCCTGTTTTTAGCTGCTGGCTGGGCTTATGGCGCTGCCGCCAATACAATTAATAATCACAAAGATCTCGTGAACATGATGGCTGAAGCGATGAAGGATATGGGCTATTATCTCGTCCTTGCCTTCGCGGCCGCGCACTTCGTTGCCATGTTTGGATGGTCGAATCTCGGTTTCATCAGTGCTGTTCACGGTGCAGATGCTATCCAAAGTAGTGGCCTGCCACTGCCGATCGTTCTAGGTCTGCTGGTCTTGTTCTCAGCGGTGCTAAATCTGTTCGTAGGGTCAGCCTCTGCGAAATGGGCACTTATGGCACCGGTTCTTGTTCCGATGCTCATCTTGCTCGGTGTTAGCCCCGATGGCGCGACAGCGGCCTACCGCGTAGGCGATGGGGCGACAAACATCATCACACCGCTGATGGTTTACTTCCCGCTTATCCTTGTCTTCGCACAGCGTTGGAAGAAGGACTTTGGTCTTGGAAGCCTAACTGCGCTCATGATCCCTTATTCTGTCTGGCTATTAATAACGGGCGTCGCTCTAATGATGCTTTGGATCTTCCTGGGACTACCACTTGGACCGGATGCTCCGGCTCAAATCGCCATTCCCGGCGCAGGCTGACGAAGACTTAACCCTGATCGTGTGTATTAGGCTCGCAATTTTGCCCCAAATTAGGGTATAACAGAGCTATGTCAGAGTTGAGTACCGCACCACAAGATCGTTTTGAGAGTATCCAGACCCGCTTAAACGAAGCCCGTTTCGCCGGGCGATGGTTGATGTGGACGGGGTGGGTACTGGCTTTGCTGTGGTGGGGCGCAGCCTTTGGCGGGGCCCTAGCGCTGCTCGGTCTGGAGCGCATTGATAGCCTTGCCCCCGCCGTGATTATTGCAGGATCAATCATGCTCATCCTGCCTGGCCTATTGATGATTATTGCGAGCCTTTTTGCGCGCGAGCAGGTCCGGGCAAGCGCATCCAACGCTTTGATCGTTGAAGCCGCCGCCCAGCTCCTACAACCGCTCGAAACCACGGGTAAAGAGGCTGCGAACTTTGCTCAAACGATGAAACAGGCCTCATCTGACGTCGACAAGACCATGAACCACGCGCTCACCGCGATGCGCGCTGTGTCTGAGGAATTGGGCGATGAGCGCCAGCGGCTTGAATCCGTGACCTATGCGAGCGCCGACAATGCGCGCGAACTGGCAACACGCCTCGCCGAAGAACGCACGACTTTGGAACACCTCTCCAAAGACCTGCAGCAACAGACGGAAACACTCAGCACAGCCATCCCCAGCCAGATCAAGCTGATGGTCGACTCAGCTACACGCGCGTCTGAAGACGTCGCTGCAGCAGAAGACGGCCTAAAATCGCGCCTCTCCTCTCTCGATAAAACCGGGCAAAATCTCCGCAATCGGATCGAGGCACTCGACCACCTCGCGAGCGAGGCCGGCAAACGCAATGAAACGCTCCTCTATGCGATCTCTCGCATGGAAGAAAAGCTCGAACAGTCGCGCAAAACCGTGGAGACCGCCTCGCGCGCTGGAGAACTCGCCGCCGCTGCGGCTACAACCACAGGCGATCGCCTAGTCGACTCGGTCAAAGCCGCGCTCGATCAGGCTAAACAAGCCAGCCGTGAAATTCAGGAACAAAGCTTTCAGGCCTCAGAAACAGCCGCCAACGCGCTGGCAAAGCTCAAACGCGCCGGACAGGAAGCCTCCGCCGCCGTCAAATCCGCGAAACTCGAATTGGATAAGGTTGAACCGAGTTCTGCTGATACGGACCTGTTCGCAGAGACCGAGATAGAAGACACACCACCGCCACTCGAAAACGGCTCTGCGCTGATCGAGGAAGAAAGACCCAGCTTAAATGCCTCGCCATCCCGCGTGACAGAAGAGGACCTATTTGAGGCCAATGCCGATAGAATGGCTGACACGATCCTTGGTGGGTCATCCGCCGACGAGAGCTTTCAAACCGCTGAACCGGAAATCGAAATCGCGCCCGAACCTGCTGTCGTCATGGACGCTGAGTTTGAGGACGACGACACCGAAAACGTCAACGGTATTGACCATTTCGAACCGGCACCGACGCCGGCAAAACCACCAGTCCCCGTCAATGGCGGTACCAGTCTGAGTGATATTATCGCCGACATGGAGCGCGAGGACTCGCCCGCTCTATCACGCGAAGAAACAGCAGAACAACTCATCGAACGCCTGATCGAATCCGGAATCAATCTCAGCGAGATTTTCAAACCGCGCGACAAGAAAAAAATCGCCCTGTCGGCGCGCAAGGGTGACAGCAAGCGCCGCATCTCGATCCGTCAATCAGCCGGGCGTCAGGTTGAACGTGTCCGGGGTCGCCTGCGCAGTGATGGCGACCTGATGGCGCTGGCCCGTGACTTCATTGCGCTTGAAGAAAGCGACGCCTTGAACGCTCTGGAGAACACGCGGGACTCCAAAAAGCACGCCAGTCCGCGCTTGGCGACATATCTCTTGCTCGACGCGGCAATGGACTAGGCGATAGACGCAAAGAACGCTTCGTACAGCGCCTCTGCTTCGTCCTGCAAAACATCGACTTCAACCGCGATACCGGCCTCACGCAAGCGCTGAAGCCCTCCGCTACCCTGAGGGTGTGGATCAAGCGCAGCAATAACGACTCTCGCCACACCCGCATCGATCAGGCGTGTCGAACACGAGGCTTCACAGGTTGACCGCTGACGGCACGGCTCAAGTGTCACATAAGCCGTTGCACCGGCGGCCTCACCCCTAGGCAGCGAGCTCAGCGCCACCTGTTCCGCATGCGGACGCCCGCCATCACCAGTTGCACCCTCGCTGATCACATGACCGTCCAGATCAACAATCACACAGCCGACAGACGGGTTCTTGCCCGTCCGGCCATGCTGAAACCGCGCCAGTTCAAGCGCGCGGGTCATATGCTTCTGATCCATGCTCATTCAAACACCACCGTGCGATAGCCATTCAGGAAAACCCGCCCTTCAGCATGCGCCGTCACCGCACGCGCGAGCACCCGCGCCTCAGTGTCCTTACCCAGCTCAGCCATGCGTTCAGGGCTCATACGGTGGTCGACCGGCGAGACATCCTGCGCAATGATCGGTCCTTCATCCAACGCCGCCGTCACATAATGCGCCGTCGCCCCCATCAGCTTCACACCGCGCGCATGCGCTTGATGATAGGGGCGCGCGCCCTTGAAACTCGGCAAAGCGGAATGGTGAATATTGATGCAGCGCCCTTCCAGTTTTTGCGTCAACGCGTCGGACAGGATCTGCATATACCGCGCCAGAACGACAAAATCCGTCTGCGTCTCTTCAATCAAATCAAGCAAGCGCGCTTCAGCCTCAACCTTCGTCTCTTTCGTGACCGGGATATGATAAAACGGCAAATCATGGCGCTCCGCATGCCAAGCTGCGTCTGGATGGTTAGATACGACACCAACAATCTGAGCGCCCAAACGCCCACGCCGATGACGATACAGCAGATCATTCAGGCAGTGATCACCTTTCGAAACCAGAACGAGCACGTTCGGTTTGTCATCCACGCCGCGCAGTTGCCAGTCAATCTCCCGGTTTTGCGCCAGAGCGCGAAATCCATCCTCAAACGTGCTTTGATCAAAAGAGCTTTCGGCCTCAAACCGCGCCCAGATGAAAAAACGCCGCGTCTGCGGATCGCCAAAATCATGGCTCTCAACAACATTCAACTTGTGATGCGCGAGAAAGCCCATCACATCGGCCAGAATGCCAATTCCATCCGGTGCCGCAGCACGCAGAATGAACTGGCCGCTGCTCATGGCATATCCGGCAGAGGTTTCGCACGCGCCTCATCAAGATAGTGCGCCGCGGTCGGTTTCAGATCGCTATCTAACTCAATCACCAGAGGGTTCCCTGTCGGGATTTCAACGCCTGTAATCGTCTCATCCGCAACATCGAAAAGGTGCTTCACCAGCGCGCGCAGTGAATTTCCGTGCGCGGAAATAATTGTGTCCTCACCACCCGCAAGCACCGGTGCAATATCGCTTAGCCAATAGGGCAGCACGCGCTCGAGAGTCAGCTTCAAACTTTCAGACGTCGGAATCGGAACGCCTGCATAGCGCGGATCGCTCGCCAAATCATAAGGACTGTCGGCGTCCAGTGGCGGCGGCGGAATATCGTAGCTGCGCCGCCAGATATGCACTTGATCGGCGCCATGCTTCTCAGCCGTTTCAGCCTTATCCAGTCCCGTCAGCCCCCCATAGTGGCGCTCATTCAGCCGCCAATGTTTCTCAACCGGCAGCCAGGCCCGGTCCATCGCGGCCAAGCTGAGCCAAAGCGTTCGAATGGCGCGGGTCTGATAGCTGGCAAACGCGCGAACCGGTGCAACGCCCGCGGCTTTCAGCAGCTCACCGCCCTTTGTCGCTTCCGCTTCGCCCTTCGCTGTCAGATCAGCGTCCCACCAGCCGGTAAACCGGTTTTCAAGGTTCCATTGGCTCTGGCCATGGCGCGTTAAAATCAAGGTCGTCATCGAATGTCTCTCTAAACGTCAGTGTCTCGCCTGTCTCATACACAGATAAAATCGCGCTAGGCCAGCCTCTCTTGATACCTGATCGCAGCAAAACAGGCTCGCCTTCACACACGCACGTGTTATCAGAAGGCGATTATGGGCACAGCCACCATGCAAGAGGACAGGATTTGAGCGACAAGATTTTCTTCCCCCTCGTCTTCATGGTTGGCGTCGCAATGGTGCTCGCCACACTCTTCCTGGGCCGTGAGACAGAGCCTACCGGCCCGATTGGCGGCGCGGCCAGCGGCGACTATTCCGTCGTGCCGATCGAGGGTGAAAACTTCAAACGCCTCGAAGGCCTCGCCCTCGGCGCAATTTCCAGTGTCGAAGATGGCATCCTCACGCTTTCTACCGGGCCGAGACCCCAACCCGCGCAAGTCACAGTCGGTCCGCATTTCAAGCTCGCAGCCGATCTGGAAACCGTCTATTCCGGCCACAGCATTCAGATTTTTGTGCAGGCCCAATCGGTCTCCGGCGCAGACCTCGAAATCAATTATGACACAGGCCGTCAGGGCGAAAGCGGCTGGCAACGCTTCGACCTCACCGAAGACTGGCAGGAATACCGCTTCGACTATAACGTGCCCCTACGCGCAGAAGGCTCAGAAAGCGGCTTCGACTATCTCGGCCTCCGCCCCGTCGGAGAAACCCTACCCGGCGTGGTCCGCATCAGAAAGATAGAATTCCGCCGCCGCGGCCTGTGGGCGCAGTAGTGACTCGGACAAATGGCGGCTGACATCAGCCAGCCCGGCCGATGCAAATCAGGCTACATTAATTACAGATTTGATTAATTCCCCGCTCACCCTTGCTGTGGCATGATCTAGACATGCGCCTTGTTCGCCCATCTCTCCTTGCACTTGCGGCTTTCGCACTGACCGCTGCCCCAGCTATCCCGGAGCGCGCCGAAGTCACGCGTGATGAGCTGTCACGACTGGAAGCAGAACGCGCCGAAACACTGGCCAAACTCCAGGCCCTTGAGGCGGCTGAAAACGAGGTCGAGCGCGATCTCGGCCGTCTGGAGGCCGACCTGATCGCCGCCGCCATGGAAAGCCAGCGCCGTGAGGAACAGGCCACCGCCTCGGAATTGAAACTGGTCTCTTTGACGGCGCGCCTCGGCTCGGCCCGCCGCGAACTGGTTGAGGGCGAAGAGGCGCTGCAAGGTCTCGTCGCCTCGCTCGCCATTTCCGGTCGCCACAGGCCCCCTGCACTGGTGACCGCACCCACCGATGCCAACGCCGCCATCCGCGCGGCGATCCTGATGGGCGATGCCGCGCCCCGCGTGCAAGACAAGACACAAGCGCTCGCCGATGAGATCGCTTCTCTCAGGCGTCTGGAACGCCAAATCAAGCGCGAGCGCGCCCGCCTCGATGCCGCAGAGGCCGCACTATCGCTGAAAGAAGCTGAAATCCTGCAAATGACAGCCGCAAAACGTGCCGCCTTTGAGGATGTCAGCGGAGACGCCAAAACCCTGCGAGACCGGGCCGCACTGCTGGGTCGCGAAGCTGAAACCATCCGCGGACTTCTGGCGGCAATTGAGCGCGATGCCCCGAGCGCGCCAGGCCGGAAGCCGAAACTGCAATTCGCCGCCCGAACTGACACACGCACAGACGCCCCACGCAGCCTGTCACGCACTACGCCAAGACCGGGCCGCACCCTATCTGATAATATGCTCGGCGGACTAGATCGCCCGGCGGCAGGCCGCTTGATCCGCAGCTGGGGCGACCGCACAGCCGGGGGTGGCAAGTCTGAGAGCCTGGTGATCGCCACGCGGGCAGGCGCGCAGGTGACCTCGCCTGTAGAGGGTAAAGTGGTCTATTCTGACCTGTTCAGAACCTATGGTCGCCTCTTGATTGTCGAGACGAGCGATGGTTACCATGTGCTTCTAAGTGGCATGGCCGAAAGCTATGTCACTGAGGGTCAGCGCGTGAAGCGGGGCGAACCCGTCGCGCGCATGGTCAATCGGGTGTCGCCGGAGCCGGAGCTTAGCCTCGAGGTTCGCAAAAACGGCAAGCCGATGAACCCGGCCCGCTGGATGAAAGGTGGCTAACGCTACCAGAGCGCAGGAGTTGCAGATGAGAGCTATGCTGACCGGAGCCGCCATCGGCGTCGTTATGGGAGCCACCGCGTTTGCGGTCACAACCGCCGCCTGGCCAGACAGTCAGCAGGATAAACGCCTCGCAACCTATCAACAGCTTGATCTCTTCACCGATGTGCTGGCCCGCGCAAAAGCTGATTATGTTGAGGAAATTGACGAAGTCGAAGCCATCGAGGCCGCAATCGATGGCATGCTCGGCTCGCTCGATCCGCATTCGGCTTATCTCTCGACCAGCGACTTTGAACGCATGCAGGTCACGACCTCCGGCGAATATGGCGGCCTCGGCATCGAAGTCACTCAGGAAGACGGCTTTGTAAAAGTCGTCACGCCGATGGACGATACACCGGCCAGCCGCGCAGGGCTTGAGCCGGGCGACTATCTGACAGCGATCAATGGCCAACCGATCGTCGGCCTAAGCCTTGATGACGCTGTCCGCGATATGCGTGGCCCTGCTGGCTCAGACATTACAGTGACGGTGCTGCGCGAAGGCGAGGACGCGTTTGACGTGACCCTTACCAGAGAGGTGATCCAACCCAAATCCGTCACATGGCGCGCAGAAGAGGTTGACATCGCTTATCTGCGGATCTCAACCTTCAATGAGCGCACGACAATCCTACTCGAAGAAGCGCTGGACGACATCCGCGACGAGATTGGGGCCCGCCCGAAAGGCATCGTTCTGGACCTGCGCAATAATGGCGGTGGATTGCTCGACCAGGCCATCACGGTCAGTGATCTTTTCCTCTCGGGTGGCGAGGTCGTCTCCACGATTGGCCGCCGCGAAGGTGACGTTGCCCGCTACAATGCCAGGGGTGGCGAAGAATTTCGGAATGTCCCAATCGTCGTCCTGATCAATGAAGGCTCTGCCTCAGCCTCAGAGATTGTCGCTGGTGCGCTGCAGGACCGTGACCGTGCAACTGTTCTCGGCATGACCAGTTTCGGCAAAGGCTCTGTCCAAACCGTCATCCCGCTCGGCGCTGACCGTGGCGCCATCCGCTTGACCACGGCAAAATATTACACGCCGTCCGGTCGCTCAATTCAGGCCACAGGCATCGAGCCGGATCTGGAAGTCGCCAATGAGCGCCTTAGCGAAGAAGACCTCGCGAAAATCCGCCGCTACACAGAAGCTGACCTGCCCAACGCGATCGAGAATGAAGAGGGTAGCGAACGCGCCGTCCCGCATATTCCAGACGATATGCCACCCGAAGACTATGAGGGCGAGGATTACCAACTGGAACGCGCCATCGACCTCTTACAGGGCGAGCGCATCCTCGCCGATGGCGGTGTGCGCGCGGGCTAACCTAGCGTCCTAATCGGCAAACCCGAATCGCCACCGAAACATCCACAAGTCGCTCCTTATAGGGGCGGCTTTTTTCGTGGCTATCAGTCGCGAACGCAGCAATGGTTAATGAAGGTTTGCGATCCCTTAACCATTCGCGGCCTAATCGTAGAGTTTGCAACACAATCAGACGAATAAGAATGACGGCGCGTATTCCAAAAGACCCCTCCCCGATAAAAGCTGGCTTTGTTCATGGCGCGTTGAGCTTCACGGCACTGAGTCTGGTCTTCGCATCAGCGGGCGGCCTCATTCACCTGACCGGCGATGCAGACGCGGGCAGCCCAAATGTTGAAATCGCCCTGTTCGACGAGAATGGAGACGTTTCACCGACGCTCAAAACGCGATTGCCGAGCGAAACAGTCGACCGCGAGATCATCATCGCCGCGCTGGACGTCAATGGCGCGCGCGAGCAAGCTCAGGAGCCGTCTCTCGGCGTCGAGTATGGGCAAGCCGCTTCTCGAAACGCTGCCACACCAAGACCGTCACAACCCACAGCTTCGCAACAGAACCAAGGCATCCGCATCAACGGAAAACTCGTCGCGCCGGGCCAATCGCTGAGCCAACTGGACGGCGCAACGAACACTGACACAGCAGGCCAAAGCGTCACGGTAGACCCAACCACCCCCACAACAGTGGCTGCCGTCGAGGCCCCTAAACCCCGGCCCAACACACCGTTTGAGCGATATTCCCGCCCGTTTGAGAACGCCGAAGACAAGCCGACCATCTCGCTAATCGTGGGCGGTATGGGCATTAACTGGCGTCACACACAGGCCGCGATTGACGAGCTGCCCGCCGAAGTCACACTCTCTTTCGCACCCGGCGCTAAAAACCTGACCACATGGGTTCGACGTGCCCGCGCTGACGGCCACGAAGTGCTGATTGAGCTTCCTCTGGAACCTTACAGCTATGGCCGCACGCGCCCGCACCCTCAGGTTCTACAGTCCAGCGCGAGTGAAGACATCAACCGCCAGAGGCTCGACAAGCTCCTGCGCCGAGTGTCCGGCTATGCTGGCGTCATCAATTATCAGGGCGCAAAGTTCGCAACCAATGAGGCCGCGTCCAAAATGCTGCTCACCACATTGGATGAAATAGGCCTCGCCTTCTTTGAAGATGGCAGTCTCGATGATGCGGTCTTCAGCACGATCGCGACGGATAGCGGTGTAACCTATGCGGCTTCCGAAACCGTCATTGATGCCCTGCCCGAAGGCGACCCGATCGAGTCGAAACTCATGTATCTGGAGGCGCAGGCCCGCACCAATGGCCGCGCGCTTGGGACCGCTTTCGCCTATCCAATCAGCATCGATATGTTGAAAGACTGGACCAGCGGCTTGGAAGCCAAAGGCTATGTCCTCGCCCCGGCTAGTCACTATGCACGCCAACAGAAAACACCGCAGACGATCTCTGTGCAAACATCAGGGCAGCCGTTACAACCTGCTCCGTGAGTGAGCCCATCCGTGATCCATCGCGCTATCGCGCCAATGTCGGCTTGGCCGTATTTTCGCCAGCCGGTTACGTTTTTGTCGGCCGCCGCATCAATGGCCGCGGGGCCTTCCAGTGGCAACTTCCTCAAGGCGGTGTCGACAAGGGTGAAGACCCCGCCGAAGCAGCGCTCCGCGAACTCGAAGAAGAAATCGGGGTCGCTCCAAAGCTCGTCGAGATCCTGCAGGAAACCGAGGATTGGCTTTATTATGACTTCCCGATGGACCTCCGCAAAAGGATGGGCGGTCCGTATCTGGGGCAACGCCAGAAGTGGTTCGCGCTCCGGTTCAAAGGCTCAGACAGCGATGTGCGACTCGACAAGCACAAACCCGAATTCGACGCATGGCGCTGGGCGCGGCTAAGCGAAATTCCGGACCTGATCGTGCCGTTCAAGCGGCCCGTCTATCAGGAGGTCGCGCAGCGATTTGTGCCCTGGACCGAGCCGACCAAAAAGTAGGCGGCTTTTCAAATCGATAAATCTGCGTATCGTTTCTCCCGATAAGAACAGATCGGGAGGGTCCGATGGCGAAAACGCTACTTATGATTCACGGTGTCGGCTGCGGCGGCGAAGTTTGGAACACGATGCGCCCCGCCCTTGAAACCGCGGGCTGGACCTGCGACGCCCCAACGCTGTTTCCCCAATTCAGGACCAAAGAGAGCCCACCTGAAGGTTTGGCCGATCTGACCCTCGATACCTATGTCGAAGCGATGGGAGAGAAAGCGCGCGAACTGAGCGAGGCGCACGGCGAAAAACCCGTTGTGATCGGCCATTCCATGGGCGGCCTGATCGCCCAAAAGCTGACTGAGGCAGACCTCGTTAAAGCCGGAATTTTCCTGACCCCGGCCCAACCCGAAGACTGCACCGTCACTGATTTACGCGTGCTGCGAACATTCTGGAGCATTCTGAAAGCCGGGCGCAAAAATATCCCGGGTGGTGTGTTCAAAGTCGGTCCAAACGGATTTGCCTGGGGCGTCACCAACTGCGTCCCGAAAGAGCGTCACGCAGAAATATACGCTGGCGCGCTCTACGATAGCGGCCGCGTCTATGAACAGTTAAGCGATCCCGGCCCAATCGATGAAAGCAAGATCACTGTCCCAACCCTAACCATCGGGGCCAAAAAAGACCGCGCCACCGTCATCAAGGCCGTCCGCAAAGTCGGCGCAAAATACGCCAAAGCCGTGGTCCCCGGTGACTATCTCGAATACCCCAACAACGCCCACTGGATCGTCGATGAACCGGGCACAGATAAAGTGACAGCTGACATGCTTGAGTGGTTGGACACAAAGGTCAGCTGACGGTCAAAGCCATCAAGCTATAGCATCCTAAGTGACATCACTTCGTGGAGATTGAGACACCAGATCTATACGCGATAATCTCACCCGCTTCATTCTTGATCGTCTCAGCGAAGTAGCCGCCCGTTTCGCCATAGAGCGCTGTAATCTCAACCAACAATGTTTGGGGGTCACTCTCCACTGGGGGCAGTTCGTACGTCGATTTTGTGGTTATGCGACCAACCTCGTCCGGCCCCTCACACATCGTGAACGTTCTGGCGGCCTCGGTTGCATCCTCTGCATCTGATCGCGTCAGTATCTGGTTCCCGACGAGGCGGACAAAAGAGGTCGAACGCTCCTCCATATCACCCCCAAAGGATGAGTATTCCCACCTGCCATCCGGCAGTCTTGTATGCGTCGATTGCGTGATGAACGTGCTATACTCACCATTAATCCGCGCGTTCACGCCGGTATAATCAAAAGGCCCCTCAGCGAAGTCCATGACCTTAACGAGACAAGTATTCAGGTCGTCATCCGCCGCCATCTCAGCACTGACAGATCCCATCGCAATCGGGCCGACACCAAACAGGACGATCATCGCCCGTCTTGATAAATTGAACCTCATGAAACACTCCCTCGAAATATGTCATGACATTACAATTGAGATCGGTGATCGATAGTTAAATCTTTGAAAGACTTATTCCGTCGCCGTTCGCGTCTCCATGCCCAATCAAACCCATAAAAAAGCCCCTCTCAGCGAGGAGAGGGGCTTTTCATTTTATGCTGTGAGAGAGCTACCCTTCGCTCTCACCCGTATCAAAGCCACGGATACGCAGTAGCGGTTCAATCGTCGGATCAGAACCGCGGAAGTTGCGGTACAGCTCGTCAGCAGGCTTCAGACCGCCGGACTCGTACACCCATTTCTTCAGCTTGCCGGAGAGCTCTTCATCAAAGATATCGCCCGTCTCAAGGAAGGCCTCAAACCCATCAGCGTCGAGGATTTCAGACCAAAGATAGGCGTAATATCCAGACGAATATCCAGTCGGGCTGGAGAAGATATGGCTGAAATAGGTTGAGCGATAACGCGGCTCAATTTCCGGGATCAGGCCGTAGCCTTCGAGCGTCGTCTTTTCAAACTCGCGTGCATCCGTGATCGCCATCGCTTCGTCATAGCTCAACGTGTGCCAAGACAGATCGAGGAGAGACGCCGCAATGAATTCCGTCGTGCGGAAGCCCTGATTATGGTTGGCCGCCTCATTCATTTTCTCGATCAGTTCAAGCGGGATCGGCTCACCGGTTTCATAGTGCAGCGCATATTCCGCCAGCATTTCAGGCGCGCCCGCCCAATGCTCAAGGATTTGCGCCGGGAACTCAGTATAGTCACGCGGGCCATCAACGCCGGAGAAGGTCGGATACTTCACCTGTGTGATTAGACCGTGCAGACCGTGACCGTACTCATGGAACAGCGTTTCGACTTCGCCAAAACGCATCAGCGTTGGCTCGCCTTCCGGTGGTGTGATCAGGTTCATATTGTTTGTGATGATCGGGCGAACCTCATCGGCATCATCATAGTTCGACATTGGACGATACGTACTCATCCATGCGCCACCACGCTTAGAATCGCGCGCATACATGTCCATCATGAACAGGCCAAGATGTTCGCCCGTCGCATTGTCTGTGACATCGAAAGAGCGAACCACAGGGTTCCAGCCTTCGACCTCGACCTCCGTCATCGTGATATCGAACAGCTTTTCAGCCATGTCGAACGCACCCTTTTTGACCGCGTCGAGTTCGAAATACGGCTTCAGAACATTGTCATCGAACGCGTATTTGTTCTGACGGACTTTCTCGCTGTAATGCCACCAGTCCTGGCCCTCGAAGGTAAATTCGTCACCGATCAGCGCCTGCATTTCTGCGCGCTCCTGCTTGGCTTGCTCGAGTCCCGGTTCCCAAACACGAACGAGGAAATTCTCAACCGTTTCTGGATCACGCGCCATGTTATATTCAAGGATGTAAGCGGCGTGATTAGGATAACCGAGCAGTTCCGCGCGCTTGGCCCGCAGCTGCGCAATCTTGAGACCGAGCGCATTATTATCAACGTCGCCTGAATTGGCGCGCAGGCGATACCCGTCAAACATTTGCTTGCGCAGATCACGGTTCTCAGACTGCGTCATGAATGTCTCATAGACAGAGCGATCAACCGTCAGGACCCATTTGTCACCATCTTTCAGAGCGGCTTTGAAACTGTCGGCAAGGCCGGCAAGGTCAGCCTCATCAGTTACTTCAATGCGAAACGCTTTTGTCGCTGTCAGGACATTCTGGCTGTACTGAGTGGTCAGGGCCGAAATCTCCGCATTAATCTCTGCAACCTGAGCTTTCACATCAGGCGCAAGATTGGCTCCGGCGCGCTCAAACCCACGATAGCTCAACTCGAGCAAGCGAGCCTCCTGTTCGCCAAGTTGCTTGGCTTCATCGGACTCTTTGACCGCTTTTACACGCGCGAACAGCGCTTCATTAAAGTTGATACTATCTGAGACTTTTGTAGCAGCAGGCCAGATCTGACCTTCCAGCGCAGCAATCTCGTCATTCTTCTCGGTACCGGAAATGTTCGAGAAGGTCAGCAGGACCTGAGTCATGCTGCCACCGGCTTTTTCCATGGCGAGGATTGTGTTCTCAAAGGTCGGCTCAGCCTCATTCGTTGCGATGGCATCGATCTCAGCCTCGAGCTCGGCAACCGCAGCCTCAAAAGCGGGCATATAATCAGACGCTTCAATCGTGCTGAACGGCGGCGCACCGTAGGGCGTATCCCATGTCTGAAGCAGTGGGTTGTCGGCAAGATCGGCGTCGGTCGCAACCACGTCCGTCGTCTCAGCTTCGGTTTCAGTTTCCGTTGTTTCGACTTCGCTCGTTTCACCTTCAGGCGCGGCGTCTTCCGCCGGATTACACGCGCTGAGCGTCAGCGCAAAAGCGGCAACACCGCTGAGCAGGAAATTTTTGACAGACATTGAGTGGTCCTCTGTGTTTGTGACGCCCTTCTTTAACCAGATTTTGGACCGCAGGCCTAGGGGCTGATGTTATTCTATACGTCTCGCCCAGACATAAATTTGCGCCTGAAGCGGCAAACCCGCAAAACTTTGGCATGACTTTTCCATTTCCGGGGCTTAATGAGCCTGCGAGACAGACCCTTCACGCAGGAGAGCCGCCATGCGCATTGGTGTACCGACCGAGATCAAGAAGCAGGAATTCCGTGTCGGGCTAACGCCTGAAAGCGTCGGTGAACTGGTTCGCGCGGGCCATGAGGTTTTCGTCCAATCTGATGCCGGCGTTGGGTCAGGCTTCGATAATCGCCAGTATGAAACCGTCGGCGCAAACATTGTCGCAGACGCAGATGCCGTCTTCGAAGCCGCAGAACTCATCATCAAAGTCAAAGAGCCACAGCCGGTCGAAACGGCGCGCCTTCGCGAACACCACACCCTCTTCACCTACCTGCACCTCGCCCCCGATCCGGTTCAAGCCGAAGGTCTTCTCAAGAGCAAATGCCTCGCCATCGCCTATGAAACCGTAACCGATCGCGATGGACGCCTCCCGCTCCTTACGCCGATGAGCCAAGTCGCAGGCCGCATGTCGATGCAAGTCGCCGCATGGGCGCTGATGAAAACCAAACGCGGACGCGGCCTCCTGCTCGGTGGTGTTCCCGGCGTGACCCCTGCAAAAGTCGTCATCATCGGCGGCGGCGTCTCCGGCACGAATGCGGCCGAAATCGCGGTCGGTATGCGCGCAGACGTGATAATCTTTGACCGCAACAATGCCCGCCTTGCCGAACTTGACGCACAATTCAATGGTGCCGTGAAGACCATGTATTCCACCAAGGCCTCGCTTGATGCCGCCGTCATGGAAGCCGACCTCGTGATCGGCGCGGTCCTGATTCCGGGCGCCTCAGCCCCGAAACTCGTCACGCGCGATCAGCTCAAAACTATGAAACCGGGCGCGGTCCTCGTCGACATCGCGATTGACCAGGGCGGCTGCTTCGAGACCTCAAAAGCCACCACGCACGAAGACCCGATCTATGAAGTCGACGGCATCTTGCACTATTGCGTCGCCAACATGCCGGGTGCGGTGCCACGCACGTCAACCTACGCCCTTAATAATGCCACGCTGCCCTTCGTGATGGAAATCGCAAACAAAGGCGGGCGTGAAGCGCTGAACTCCAACCCGCACCTCGCCGGTGGCTTGACCGTTGCGGATGGACACATCGCGCATGAGCAAGTCGCGCGGGATTTGGGGATGGCGTTTAAGCTGCCGGAGTGGTTTGAGGGGTAGGCTTGTTCTAAGTGCCCTTTGTATGAGTTGAGGCCCCTTCCTAACGTCCGCCGATACCTGCGCAGGCAGGTATCCATCTCTGAGCCTTCCCACACATACGATGGGTTCAGAGATAGACCCCTGTTTTCAGAGGGGTTGGCGGAAATATCACTTTTGGGACTAGCTCGCGCTTAATGTCTAAAATCAGTCCACTGAACCGATTTGATCAGTTACTAATTTTCCTCCCCCGCCTGCGGGGGAGGTGCCCGAAGGGCGGAGGGGGGACTGGCCCGATCTCGATAATGCAGGAATTAGCTCGCGCTTACGCGCTTCGCATTCAATGCCGAAAATTGATCCACTGGGCTTTTGGCTCGCGCTTAAGCGCTTCGCATTCAAACCATAATTTTAGTCCACTGGACTAAAATTTTTGGCGGAGCCAAACCCGGTTTGAATGGTCGGAACGGCAGGATTCGAACCTGCGACCCCTGCTCCCCCAGAGCAGTGCGCTACCGGACTGCGCTACGCTCCGACGTCTTGCGCATATAGGCTCAAGCGGGTCCCGCTTGCAACCGAGCGCGACAGGCAAGCGGCACTTTTAAGCGAGACGCGAAATTTCCTCACGCAGGCGATTGTCGCCATCGGTCGTGATCTTCTCCAGAACCTTCACCCGGTCCCGCAAACGCAGCACTTCTTTTTCGAGATCAGACACGCGGTCCAGAGTTTCGGCATCGGTCCGCGCATTGGCTTTGGTTTCGATCCATGTCTTCACAAGGCCTGCGCCCACTGCAATCAGAACGATCAACACCACCATTGTAAACGGGCTATCGACTTCCATGGGTTCTCTCCTTGCATATTATCGTTAAACGATATGTAGGGTATGCAGCCACATTACGCAAGATTTATATTTGAAAGACTTTGGATAAACCGCGTTCAGACGGGCTAAGCAGCGCTTAGTCTTTCCCGCTAAGCGCATCCAACTGAGCCTGCATGGCCTGCATTTGCGCCCGCAACATAGCCATAGGATCCGCAGCAGATGGCGGTGGCGTGCTCTCGGACCGACCACTTTCAGAGGATCGCCTCGCGGATGTACCGCTCGCACCCGGCATGAACATTTTCATCGCATTCTCAAACATGGCCATATTCGCCTTGGCCTGCTGTTCAAACAGTCCAAACGGATTAGCCACTCCGCCGCCACTCATGCTCTTGGCCCACTGCTCGCGACTTTCGGCAAAACTGTTCATGCTCATCTCCAGCCAGGCCGGTAGCAGAGCATTCGGACCATTGCTGCCATAAAATCCGATCAGCTTGCGCAGGAAATTCACCGGCAGAGCGCCCTCGCCCTTATTTTCCTTCTCAAAGATGATCTGCGTCAGGACCTGACGCGTCAGGTCTTCGCCGGTTTTCGCGTCACGA
Organism: Pseudomonadota bacterium; assembly: GCA_038746145.1. Taxonomy (GTDB): domain Bacteria; phylum Pseudomonadota; class Alphaproteobacteria; order Caulobacterales; family Hyphomonadaceae; genus Henriciella. The sequence continues at coordinate 333,564 of JBCDKW010000001.1, read as the reverse complement.
ACCTCGAAATCAATTTCCTGCCTTACGAGGTCGGACAGATGATCGAGCGTCACATAGGAGCTGGTGGAGGTGTCATAAAGTCGTCGGTTTGCATATTTCTTGATGATAACTGTTCCGAGATCCTTGCCATTTTTCGCCATATCCATCCCTCATCTTGCCGTCATCGCAGCAAACTTTCCTGTTTTGCAGTGCATATAGTGGCACAAATCGCCATACTTCTAAAGCCGTCTTCCATCCTTACACCGATTATGCTTCAACGCGATTTAGCAGATGCAGCAAATTAAAAATGCTGCGCAGCATTTTTTTAAGGAGGAACACATGGGCAAGACAGCATTGGTAACAGGCGGAACGCGCGGAATCGGACACGCGATCAGCGTCTACTTGAAGGATAAAGGCTTCAACGTGGCCGCCAATTTCGGCGGCAATGAAGAGGCCGCAAAAGCCTTCACCGAAGAGACGGGTATCAAAACCTACAAGTTCGATGTTTCGGATTTCGATGCGGTCGGCGAAGGTCTGAAAGCCATCGAAGCCGACCTCGGACCTGTCGAAGTCCTCGTCAACAATGCCGGCATCACTTGGGACGCCCCCTTGCACAAAATGACCAAGGAACAGTGGGACAAGGTCATCGACGTCGATCTGAACTCAGCCTTCAACCTCACGCGCCAAGTCTGGGACGGTATGCGAGAGCGCGGCTTCGGACGCGTCATCAACATCTCCTCCATCAACGGTCAGAAAGGCCAGTTCGGCCAAGCCAACTATTCAGCCGCGAAAGCCGGCCTGATCGGCTTCACCAAAGCGCTGGCCCAGGAAGGCGCGAAGAGAGGCATCACCGTCAATGTCGTCTGCCCGGGCTATATCGACACAGAGATGGTCCGCGCCGTTCCGGAAAAAGTGCTCGAGAGCATTATCGCAACCATCCCGGTCGGCCGCCTCGGCAAAGCCGAAGAAATCGCCTCCATGTGCGGGTATCTGGCGAGCGAAGAAGCCGCCTTCATCAATGGCGCAACCATGACCGTCAACGGCTCGCAATATATCGCGGGCTAACTCAGCCGGATTTCAAGGTCCATCATGTCCAGCTTGCTGACGTGATGGATCACCTGTGTCTTTCGAAATCCAAAATCCGATTGGATGTCTGAGAACTCCGGCATCAGTGCCAGCACAAATTTAAGGCAGTGAAGCTTCAATATTTAAATCCTCCTTCGCCCCAGCTTGTCTCAAGGCTGGGGCGACATACCCTTTAGCGCCCAAAGCAGACACATGACTCTGCACGACGACATATAATAAGCGTAGTAAGAGGACCCCCCAAAATGAGAAAAACAACACTTATTAGCGCCAGCGCTTTTGCGTTGATGTCATTAAGCCTTATGGCACCCGCCCACGCACAGGCTGACGCGGATGACGAAGAACTCCGCCAGTCCAGCATTGTTGTCACAGGTACGCGCACAGCCAATAGGACCGCACTGGAAACCGCTGTTCCTGTCGACGTCTTCCCGGTCGCTGAATTGAATGAAACAGGCCGCGTTGAGCTAAACCAAATCCTCGCAGCGACAGTGCCGAGTTTCAACTTTAACCAGACTGCGATCAATGACGGCACCGACATTGTCCGCCCTGCCACTTTGCGGGGATTAGCACCCGATCAGACCCTGGTTCTGGTCAACTCAAAGCGCCGCCACGCCTCCGCACTGGTCAATATTAATGGCTCTGTCGGTCGTGGATCGGCCGCTGTCGACCTCAATGCAATTCCGACCTCAGCGATTGGCAGTGTGCAGGTGCTACGCGATGGCGCCTCCGCGCAGTATGGATCCGATGCGATTGCAGGCGTAATCAACGTCCTCCTCCGCGAGGCAGATAGCGGCGGACAATTCACAGTCCGATACGGTGCGCATGTCACCGATCCAGACGGTCTCGATCGCTCAGACGTTGACGGTGAAACCCTGACCCTCGGTGGCTGGGTTGGCTTTGGCCTGACGGACAATGGTTTCCTGACACTCTCAGCTGAGTATTCTGACCGCAATGCCACCAACCGTGCAGGCCTCGACCCACGCTCACAATACATTCAGCCGACTGGTACGCTGGACCCACGCGAAACGACTTTCAACCGTTTGAATCATCGCTATGGGAACGGTAACGCTGAAAATTTCAGCCTGTTTGCAAATGCTGGGATCACGCTCAGCAATGACTGGGAACTCTACGGCACGGCCGGATACCAGCAGCGTGAAGCCGACTCGGCTGGCTTTTACCGCCGCTCAAGCGACTCGGCCCCATCACCATTGGGCACAAGGAGCACGCCGCGTAATCTGACCGAAATCTATCCGGATGGTTTCCTCCCTTTAATTGTCGGCGAAGTCCAAGACTTTACGCTGAGCGGTGGTATCCGCGGTGATCTCGCCGGTTGGGACGCGGATTTCAGCGCAACCTATGGGTCTAACGATCTCGATTATTCAGTTGAAAACACGCTCAACGCATCACTCGGGCCGACAAGCCAGACCGAATTTGATGCGGGTGCAATCAGGTTCGACCAGCTTACGCTGAACGCGGACTTTACGCGGTCCTATGAGACGCTTTTGCCCGGAACAACCACGGTGTCCTTCGGCGCTGAGTTCCGTGATGAGAGCTTCAAAATCGTTGAGGGCGAGCCGGAGTCTTACATCAATGCTGGATATCGCGGCATTCCGGGTGTCAACTATGCACCGGTCGTGGGCGTAAACGTACCCGCAGACTTCGATATCAACGACCCGTCGACTTATCCAGGCCCATTCGATGCTAATTTCGGCGTTGGCTTTGCCGGCGGCAGTCAGGTCTTTGCTGGGTTCACCCCCCAATCAGCCGTCGATGAGAGCCGCGACAATATCGGCATCTACGGCGATGTTGAGTGGGAACCCAACACTCAGACACTTCTGTCCGCAGCAGTGCGGTATGAAGACTATTCCGACTTCGGCTCTGAGGTGACAGGTAAGATCGCAGGTCGCTATGACTTCAATGACATGGTCGCCCTTCGGGGTGCCATCTCAACGGGCTTCCGCGCGCCAAGTCTGCAGCAGCAGTTCTTCACAGCCACTTCGACAAATTTCGTCGACGGGGTCCCACAGGAAGTTGGAACGTTTCCTGCCACGTCAGACCCCGCTATCGCGCTTGGTGGTGGTCAGCTTGATGCAGAAACATCCACCAGTTTCTCAATTGGTACAGTGATCCGACCGACTGATGATCTGTTCTTCACGATTGATGCCTATCGCATCGACATTGAAGACCAGATCTTCCTGTCTGAAAACCTTAGCGGAAGTGATGTCGATGCCGTACTGGCGAATGCAGGCGTGGTTGGTGTTGATCGGGTCCGGTTCTTCCAGAACGGGATCGAAACCGAGACGGAAGGCGTCGATATCGTCACAGGCTACGATTGGAGCTTGGGCGATCTTGGTGATCTTAGCCTGTCCGCTGCGTTCAACTACTCAAGCGTTGAGGTCACAAGTGTGCCAGAGAACACGGCCATCCCATCACTGACGCTCTTCAGCCGGGACCGTCAGCTCACCGTTGAGGAAAGCGCGCCTGAGACCAAGCTGATCCTGAACGCAGATTGGGCCTACAAAAGCGCAGATATCAGCATCCGCGCGACGCGCTATGGTGATGTTGTCGATCCATCCAACAATCCGGACAATGACTTTACCCTCGAGGCCGACTGGATCCTCGATCTCGCTGTCGACCTCGAAGTGACGGATAAAATCAATGTCGGCATTGGGGCTGACAACCTTCTGGATGAGTATCCGACGCTGACCCCGTCAAACCAGAACTTTAACGGGATTTTCCCGTACTCAAGCCGCAGCCCATACGGCTTTTCTGGACGCTTCCTGTATGCCCGTGCGAGTTACACGTTCTAATCGGCGACACAGCACACAAAACAAAAACGGCCGCTACATTCGTAGTGGCCGTTTCTATTTGCGTGATCAAAACTCAGGTCGAACGCTTAGCTCTGGCACCCACAGCTTGGGTCACACTTGCAGTCAACGCAGGTACACGTTTCACCACAGCAGCAACGGTCAGCTTTTGGCTCTACACTGTGACAAGCACAGCTTGGCGCGCAATTTGTGCACGCGCACTTAGTTTCATTGGTCATTTCAGTCTCCTCACTGAAATAGAAACATACCGCAGGGACAGAGATTTGGAAATAGGCGGTGTCTGTCCCCCATGTTTTCTTACAGCTCCTATTGACGAACTGTCACATTCGCCTGTTAAGCGAGAAGTCGATGACATCATGACCTGCCCTCTCCCACGCCCAACCGCCCCATAGTCCCTATAGGCTGGGGTGGGGTCGGCGAGGGAGAGGACGGATCATAGCACAAAAACACGATGGGAGAGCCTCAAGATGACTAGGAAATTTACCGCAGCCCTCGCAATCGCCGCAGGGGCTCTTCTCGCCTCTTGCGCGACAGCACCACTCGTCCTTGTTGATGTATTGCCAGAGGCACAAGAAGAGCAAGCAAGCGAAAAACCCAAATACGTGATCCTGATGGTCTCAGACGGCATCGGCTTCAATGGCTGGCTCGCCGCCGATTATTACCAGGGCCTCGCAGGCCAGCAGTCTTACCAAGTCACCCGCCCTGATGGCACAGAACCCGTCGTGCTCGGCCTCGCCCATAGCGCGCTCAACCTGATCGACGAAAATGGCAATCCGCTCGCCCGTCGCGCTGATCCTTCAGACGCAGCCGGTGCAGTCGAACAGGGTTATGATCCAACCACGCGCTGGCAGAAATTCGAAAACGCGATGGCGAACGACTTTGCCCAACCAAAGCGAGCGCTTGAGTACACCTCGTACACTGACAGCGCTGCGGCCGGCACGGCACTCCTAAGTGGCCGCAAAACCTCAAACGGCCGCCTGAACATGGATTGGACGGGCACGACCGAGTTCCAGACGATTGCCACACGCGCTATGGATCGCGGCCTATCTGCGGGTGCAGTGTCGTCTGTCATGGCCTCACACGCCACACCCGCCGCCGTCATCGCGCACAATGACTCGCGCAACAATTACGCCGAAATCTTTAAGGAAATGGCCGACAGCGACCTCACCGTCATCATGGGCGGCGGCCACCCGCTCTATGACGGCAGTGGTAATGTCAACGACGCGCCAAAAGCCCGCGATTTCCGCTATGTCGGCGGTGAGGAGACCCTCGGCGTCCTCACCTCAGAGCAAGGCCTGAACGGTTTCACCTTCATCGACGCAAAAGATGATTTCGCAGCCCTCGCAGGCGGCACTGACCTCCCCGATCGCGTCATCGGCATAGCGCGCACCAATTCGACCTTACAGGCCGCCCGCGAGGACTTAGCCACAGGCGACACTCTGTCCGGCATGGCTTACAATGCCGAGGTCCCGGATCTCGCCACCATGACGCGCGGCGCGCTCAACGTTCTCTCTCAAGACGAAGACGGCTTCTTCGTGATGATTGAGGGCGGTGCCGTCGACTGGATGGGCCACGCCAATGACATGCCGCGCTTTATCGAAGAGCAAATGGACTTCAACGCCTCCGTCGATGCGGTCATCGAATGGGTCGAGGCCAATTCCAGCTGGGACGAAACCCTGCTGATCATCACCTCAGACCACGAATGCGGCGGCATCTGGGGCGAAGGCACATGGACCAACAGCGTCGGCGGTCCCGTTGCTGCAAACCGCGATAATACCCTGCTGGAAGAGGCTCGCTACAACCCCGCCACCGACCGCTTCAACGCCTTCTTCGCCGTCCAGGATCGCGGCAAAGGTAACCTGCCAGGCTATCAATTCTCCTCGCCCAACCACACAAACGAACTGGTCCCCCTCTGGGCCATCGGCGCAGGCTCAGAGCGCTTCGCCGAATTCACCCGCACCGACCTGAAAGCCGCAGACCTCTGGGGCGAGCAATACGATTGGGACGGACAGTTCGTCGACAATACAAGCGTCTTCGACGTCATGAGCGCCGCGCTGGAGGATTAGAGCTTACCGATCCTCAAATGTAGGCTCGCCCTTTCAAATTGTATGAATAGTTCATACGTGCTATGATCCTCTTGGAGGTGACGTCATGATCCGTAAAACCATATCAATGCCAGACGAGATGGGTGATTGGATTATCCGTCGGCTCACCGATGGGCAGTTTAACAATGAGAGCGAATATGTTCGCGATCTCATCCGTAAAGATCAGGCCGAACAGGAACAGCTTGCGTACCTACGCGCCAGATTGCAACAGGGCGAAGAACAGATCGCGCAAAATAAAGTTACAATGCTTCAAAACGACAAAGACGTTTCAGATTTCTTCGACGAGATTGACGCGGAGCCCTTGGACTAGGTGGCTTCGCTTACACTTGTCATAACCGAAGACGCCCGCGCGGACCTTAGAGAAATCCGACGTTTTACAATTAAGCGATTTGGTCAAAACCAGTACGCATCATACCGCGCCTATTTGGAACGCGGCTTTCGCAATCTTCGACAATATCCGGACTTGGGTTTCGACGTATCCTATTTAGCTGAGAATTATCGCTGCCTCACTGTTCAGGCACACAGGATTTTCTATCGATATGACAAAACCGCAGTGTTCATTGTCGCAATTCTACATGAAAGCCAACTTCCGAAACGCCATTTAGGTCAGCGATTGAAAGATGATTAGCCCTACCGATCCTCATACTTAGGCTCGCGCTTTTCCAGAAACGCGCGCGTCGCCTCCACATGGTCCTTGCTCTGGCTGGTCAAGATTTGCTGGCGGTCTTCCATGGCCATCGCGGCATCGAGGCTAGGTGCGTCCACGGCATAGCCCAAAGCCTCTTTTGTCAGGCGAAGGCTGAATGGCGCAGTCTTCAACATATGGGCAATCAGGCCGTCTGCAGTCGCCTCTAGCTGATCCTCTTCGACAACATGGCTGACCAATCCAATGCGCAGCGCCTCTTCGGCATGCACAAACCGCCCCGTCAGCAACAGTTCTGAGGCCATGCTCATCCCCACAATGCGCGGCAGGAAATAGCTAGAACCCATATCCGCACCCGTCAGGCCAATTCGGATATAAGCGCAATTCATCTTTGCTTTCGGACCCGCGATGCGAATGTCGGACGCCAGCGCGAGCGAAAATCCACCGCCCGCCGCCGCACCTTGTATCAACGAAATGATCGGCTGCGGGCAGCGCCGCATCGCGCGGTATATGTCGCCAATCCGTCTCTGGGTCGCCATTCCCGCTTGCAGAGGCGCGGTCTTCGCCCAGTCAGAATTTGCCGTCGTGCCCGCGCTTAAATCAAGACCAGAGCAAAACCCCCGCCCTGCCCCGCGCAGCACGACGACGCGCCGATTATGGCGGCGATACAGCCCTTCAAAATAAGAGGCGAGCGCCTCCACCAAGTCAGGGTTCAGCGCATTCAGACTGTCCGGACGGTTCATCGTCACCCAGTCCACATCGCCGCGTTCTTCGATCAGAAGGACATCGCTCATCCCATCACCTCACAAAAGTCGGCAGCCATGTCGCCAGAGCCGGGATCGCCGCGACCAGCGCGATCATCACGAGCTGCAACCCGATAAACGGCACCGCGCCCTTCCATATATCCATCGTCTCAACCCCCTCCGGCGCTGCGCCACGCAGGTAGAAGAGTGCAAATCCAAATGGCGGGGTCAGGAACGAGGTCTGCAGGTTCAATGCCATCAGGATCGCCAACCATACCGGATCAGCCCCCAGAATAATCAGCGGCGGCACAACAATCGGCACAACCACAAAAACGATCTCGATAAAGTCGAGGAAGAAGCCGAGGATAAACATGACCAACATCGTCACCGCCAGCGCGCCCCACATGCCACCCGGCATACTCGTCAGCAGCGCCTCAACATAGTGCTCCCCACCATAGGCCCGGAACACGAGCGCAAACAGGCTCGCCCCGATCAGGATCAGGAAAACCATACTGGTGATCTGCACGCCGGATTTCAGCGCGGGCGTAAACTGGCTCGCGCGCATCAGAACACGCGCGGAGGACAACAGGCCACCGAGAAACGTCAAACAAAGCGCGATCGCGAGCCCGATCCCGACCCAATCGCCTGTCGGAATAGCCTCCCGGCTAAGGCGCAAATCCATCACATTGCTGAGCACCAGAAGCACGACGAGGCTCACAAACGCGCCTCCAATCGCGTACGGATCACCGGCGCGCCCATGCTCACGCGACAGCCGCAATCCAGCCAGCAACAGTGCGCCACCCGCTCCAATCGCAGACGCCTCGGTCGGCGAGGCCAAGCCACCCAAAATCGATCCCAAGACCGCAAAAATGAGCAGCAGCGGCGCGCCAAGACTGCGCGTCACATCCCAAGCCGTCAGCGGCGCCGCATCCTCTTCAATCTGCACCGCCGGGCTCGCACCTGGTCTAAAAATCGCCGTCGCAACCAAGTATAAAAGATACAGCCCGACCAGCATAATTCCGGGAATTAAAGCCCCCGCAAACAGATCTCCAACAGAAACAACCCCAGCCCCCTGCCCTGTCGCCTGCGCCGCAGACTGGTTCGCATTTGAGACCGCATCGGCAAGCAGGATCAAAACAATGCTCGGCGGAATAATCTGGCCCAGCGTCCCGGAGGCCGCAATCGTGCCCGTCGCCAATTTCGGGTCATAGCCCTGCCGCAACATGGTCGGCAGCGCGATCAGCGTCATCGTGATCACGGTCGCCCCGACAATCCCGGTCGAGGCCGCCAATAGCGCTCCAACCAGCACGACGGCATAGCCCAAACCGCCACGAACCTTCGCCAATAATCGGCTCGCTGTATGCAGCAAGTCGTCCGCCACTTTAGAGCGTTCAAGGATCACCCCCATCAGCACGAAAAGCGGCACCGCGATCAGGACCTGGTTCTCCATCGAGCCCAAAATCCGGCTGAAAATATTGCGCAAATCGCGCAGCTCGATCAGGTAGAGCGGCTCATAGCCCAGCTGCCACAACACTTCATCCACCACCAAAGGCGTCAGCCCGAACAGCAGCGCGACACCGCCCAGCGTCATCGCCACCGAATACCCGCCTAACAGCGCAAAAATCGCAGCCAGGAACATGCCGATGGAGAGGATGAGTTCGAGCTCCATCAGACGGTCCCCCCGTGCTCATGCTCGCCGCCTTCAAACCCACGCAGCCCCCGCAAGGACAGCGCCGCCTTGGTCGCTTGGCTCACCGCTTGGCCAATCATCAGCACTGCGAAGAGCGGGATCAGCGTCTTGAACAGGTATTTGACCGGAAGGCCGTCACTCTCATTGAACGGCTCCAGACCGGCCCACGTCCGCGCCATAAAACTTGAGCCTGCATACAGGACCAGAACGCCAATCGGCACGATAAAGATGAGCGACCCGATCATCTCAATCACCGCCCGCGTGCGCGCGCTGAACTGCTGACGTAAAATGTCGACGCGCACATGCCCATCATCGCGCAGCGTGCCCGCCGCACCGAGCATGAAAATCATCGCAAAACTGAAAATCACGCTATCATTCAGCCAGCTAAAACTCAGCCCAAACACATAGCGCAGGATCACCGCGCTCAGCTGGATAAGAATAATCGCAAACGCGGCAAACACCGCAACGCCCATCGCCGCACCACTGATCCGGTCGATCACGCCCGATGCCACTTTACCAACCCCACCAAAAACCCCCGGCAAACCCAATACAGCAAATGGCAGCAAAACCAGCGGCGACAGCGCATATCCCAGATAGCGTAGCCCCGTTCCCGCAATCTCAACAAATTCAGTCATTTGAGAGGCTTAGAGCGAAATGGCGGGGAGGAGAAGTGCCCATCTCTTGGCCGCGAAACTCTCGGCTACGCTCCCCACGGCTTGACCGTGGGGTCCATCTCCTACTGGCGCATCCCGAAAAAGGAGTTCCTTACAGCCTTAGCCCAGCCCATAGAATCGGTGACGGATTGCACGGTCAAGCCGTGCAAAGCGTGATGGAAAGTGCCGTTCGCAAGATTAAACACGGTTCTTCAAGCAAGGTGCAGCCTCAGACCCGCATGGTAAGCGGAGACGAACCACGCGGGAGACAGGTCTTAAGTTATCGCCCTCGTCTTTCGCCCTCATGCCTCAAGCGAAGTCGAAGGACGCTTGAGTATGCGGTCTGGTCTCTAAACTAGCTCAGCTCTCAACCTCAAACGTAAGCCCGGCTTTCTCGGTCAAACGCTTGACCAGATGCCCACCCATGGCTGGCGCTGGTGTCCAGATGCCGCCCGGCGTGCCAGTATCATCCTTCACCAAGCACAGCGCGCTCTCAGCCAGCATTTTAGACGTTGAACCATAGCCCGGATCCTTGTCGCCGGTAACGCCGGCTTTCACCACGCCGCCATCGCTCGCCACGCCATAGAACAGCACGTCATAGAAGCCATTCTCGCGCTCTTCCTTGGTTGGACCTTCGCCCGGCGCGGGGCCGTCGCCGCCCATCATGTTTGTGCTCGCAACCGCTTCGGCGGCCGCTTTGCCCTGCTCGCCCGGTCCGGTCAGCATCATCTCGTCATAAACGAAATCCTTGCCATAGGCATGGCCCATCAGCGCGTTAGAGCGGTGCACATTCTTGGTGTTGATCGAGGCCATGATGAACGGCGCAGACCAGCTGCCAATATCCGCGTCCTCAACCGGCGCCATGCCGTGCGGCTGCTCCGGCCCGTCAAAGCCCATGGTCAGCGCGAACGGGTTCTGCAGCACCGCGATCAGGCTCGGGTCGCGCTGAACCGCCGCCATCGTCTCTTTAAAGCTCGCAAATGTGCCGCCTGAGAACGTCCCTTCCATCTTACGCACGCGGCCCTTGATGCGCGGTACAGGCCCGCCGAGCTTCTCTTTTGCCGCTTCTTGGGTAAACCAGACACCGAGATCGAACGGGATCGAGTCAAACCCGCAAGAGAACACGATACGCGCGCCAGTTTCCTGCGCCTTGCCCTCATATTTGCCGATCATGGCATGCATCCAACCGGGCTCACCGCACAGGTCGACATAATCCGTGCCAGCCTCAGCACATGCGGCGACGAGCGGTTCTCCATAAAGCTGATACGGTCCAACAGTTGTGGCAACGCAGCCCGCGCGCTCGACCATGGATTTCAGACTTGCCTCATCATTGGCATCTGCGACCACCAGAGGCGTCTCGGCAGGCGCACCGATCTCATCGCGCACAGCGGCCAGCTTATCCGCGCTACGCCCGGCCATCGCCCAGCTCACATCGCCACCAACGCCATAGGTCTGCGCGAGGTATTCCGCGACCAGTCGGCCCGTATAGCCCGTCGCACCATACACAATCACATCAAATTCACGCCCTGTCGCCATGCTGGCCTCCTGTTTTTCTCTCCGCTCTATGTGCGCTTAAGAGCGCGATTGTCAAAGTGTATTACTGGCTTCGGTGGCAAGTTAGTCCCGCATGGTGAGCGGAGACGAACCACGCGGGACACCGATTTCAAACTAGGCACTTCTAATCCCGCCCGATGGTTCGTCTCCGCTCACCATGCGGGACTAAAACTGTATCGCTTTGCGCTAACTAGCCCTGATCCGGCACCATATAAAAGTGCCCGGAGCCCTCAGCCTGGTTCATCGGAGGAGCGAAGCGACGATCGGGAACCCGCTTCCACTGCGTCACGCGAAGCGTGTCAGCGCGGTGGCAAAAAGAGCCGATCAGCGCGAGACAAAACAAAGACTCTAAACACCCCTTACAGAATCGTTATGTGGCATTCATGCAACAACCCGTTATAAGGGTAAACGTAGAGTGAAAGGCAACGCCCATGATCCGCACCCTCGCCATCGCCGCTTTGGTCTCCGCGTTGCCGTTTGGCAGCGCGATCGCTGATGATCCCGACGGCCTCGTCCTTCTGCCCGGCCAAGGCGAGCTACGCGAACGCGCCGACCGCGAGCGTGCAGGCGCAGACCGGCTCAAACCCGGCGGCGGCCTGTTTGTCAGCTTCGACAAGGACACAGACGGCACGATCACACTTGAGGAAGTCCGCGCGGCCATACCGGCTGCCTTCGCTGCAGCCGACGCAAACGAGGACGGCAATCTCAGCGCTCTGGAGCAACAGGACTGGGCCAAATCGCTACCGACCCGCGATGACAGTCTCGCCAACCCCACCCGGTTCGATCCCAATCTCGACCGCCGCGTGGACTTGGCCGAATTCACCGCCGTGATCGAAGGCCTTCACGCAGACTACGTCAACGAAGACACAGGCCTCTTAAAACTCGCTGACCTGAAAGCCCCGAAAGAGCGCCGCACCAGACGTGATCGCCTAGGCGATGCGATCCTGCAAGAACGCGCAGACGCCGAACGCCGCCAGCGGGAACGCGTACAGTAGTAAGGACCAGCTACCGACTTTGCTGGACTTCATCTCAGGCAATGTGCTTCTTCAAACTTTGAGCCCCCGCACGGCTGGTCACCAGCGTTTCATTATTGCCCAGATGAACCGACAGCCGTCCATCACCGGTCGGTTCAGCTTTTTGAATTGAGACCAGATTGACAATGTGCGAGCGGTGTATGCGAACGAATGTGTTCGCGTCCAGTTGCGTCTCAATCTCTTTCAGTCTTGTGCGCAGCTTGTAGCTCTTCCACTTGGTCTTCAGGATCGAAACGTCACCTTCGGCCGTGATGCTGATAATCTCCGAGGGGACCACGTTCACAAACTCGCCATTGGACTTCACGAAGAATGATTGTTTCGGCGCGTCCGCCATAGTCGGAGCTTTCTCGCGCAGCATCGCAATCTCATCCAGCAGGATATAGACATACGTATTCGCCACGATCGCGGCATACAGGATCAGTCCCTGATACAGCTGCCAGGACGTGGCGCCTGAGTAGAACGGCGTCAGGGCGATACCCTGTTCAAACAAATTCCCTTTTAGGGACATCGTAAACAAGATCAGGATATACCATGCGACTGAAAACAGGCTTGCCAGACCAATATGCGCGATAAGCTGAGCAAAAATCGGCAGCTTCCTGACAGCATACCGGATCAAATACCGCACGATGATCAAAAGCGGCGCCAAAGGCACGATATTGCGGGCCGCGGATACAATCGATCCAGATAAGGACTGATCCCGAGTGATTTGAAAAATCGCGACATAGGAAACGGCCAAAACTATGATCGCTGCGGCTGTGCCAAAAGCCTCACGATTTTTGCGCAAAAGCGGCTGCATCTTCTCAAAATTGAAGGCACTTTCACCCGAATCAATCCGGGATATCGTGTCAGGGTTCGTCAGATCGCTCATCTTCGATTGCTCTGTCCTTTAGAGTTTTGTCTCATGCCTTCGCGTCTTGTCCATTCATCTGTTCAAACTGTCATTTCACCGAAAATACACCAATGACGAGTGGAGTTGTTGCATGAGGCTTCATCCAAATTGAGGTCAAATCGCGATGATAAATCAAGTGAAAAATACCGATAATAAGAGACAGGCTTGGGTCTTCAGTCTTTTCGTCACGTCGGCGCTCGCGGTCTTCGCCGCCTGCTCGAACACCAGCGCGCCCGAAGACTATGAAGGTGCAGTGGAATATACAGGCGCAATGGTCTGGACGGATGGCACCTTCGTCCAGCGCGATCTCGTCGTCCACAACGGTCAGTTCAAAGCGCCACCGCGTAAAAAGCCGCCGCAAATGACGAGTGTCGATATGACGGGCAAATTCATCACCCCACCTTTCGGTGATGCACACACGCACAAGATTGAAGGCGTCGCGCGTTTGGAAAGCTTCAATCGTCAATACATCGAAGAAGGTGTATTCTACGTCCAGAATCCTGCAGGCCTTCCACGCCTGATGACCGATTCTCGCCCCTTTACCGACAGGCCAGAGACGATTGACGCGAAATACTCCATGGGCGCGATCACAACGCCGTTCGGTCATCCAGAGCGCGGCTATGTCGAGTTCATGACCCGCTACGCTTACAAAGGTGAAACGCGCGAAAGTATGCGCGGCACGGCCATTCACGCGGTCAAAACAGAAGACGACGTCAAACGCGCGATTGAGATCCTCGTCGAAGACAAAGCCGACTTTGTCAAAATCATTCTGGAAGGCTCTGAGGACTATGAGACGCAAAGCGCGATCATTGAGGAAATCGGCCCGAACACAGAAGGCGTCAGTCCCTTCGTGACCAGCGGCATGAACCCTGATTTGGTTCCTACAACCGTTCGCTATGCTGGCGAGGCAGGGCTCGCGGTTAAAGCCCACGTCGCAACAGCCTACGACTTCAAAGTCGCCGTCGAAGCCGGCGTCGATCAGATCCTGCATATGCCCGGCACAGTTCCGAAAGGGGACAAACCGCTCGACACCTACATTCTGGATGCAGATATCGCTCAAGCTGCAGCCGAAGCTGACATTGCAGTTGTTGCAACAGCAGCCGTCCGACTTGAATTCGTACGCTCTGAAATGTGCGACCAGTTCTTCAAGGACGATTGCGACAAGATCTTCCCGATCCAGAAACAGAATATGCGGACCCTGCTCGATAATGGCGTCAGCATTCTGATCGGGACGGACAATTATTTCGCACGGGCCCGCAGCGAGGTGGACCATGTCCGTGAAATCGAAGCCATGTCTGATGCTGAAGCCCTCACCGCATGGATTGCAACAGGCCCCGGCATTTTCCCCGAACGCAAGATCGGCGCGCTGCAGCCGGGCTACGAAGCCGATTTCCTCGTGCTGGACGCCAATCCGCTAACAGATTTCACCACGCTCGACCGGATCGAAACAAGAGTGAAAGGCGGAGAGACTTTGGTGCTTGAATGAATGCAAAAGCCTGGTGCAACTTTCGGAAGGGCACCAGGCTTCAGCTTATCGGGATAACTGCATACTCCCTAAAGCGGCCAGTTCTCGATCCGTTGCTGCTTCTTCGCAAACAGCGCCATCACCGGCCCCATCAGACCGACCATTTTGCCACTGAAGCCAGGCTTTCCGGTTTCCGCCAGCGCTTTGAGATTGCCGGCAATAAAGCCCTGAGCCCCGATCATATCTTTGTGCAGCTTGCTGCCCTCGATGGCTTCTTCGATGATCAGGTCAAACTCCGTCCCGCCATCTTTCTCGCGCAGCTCATAGGTCACCTTACAGGCCGGGTCCTCCAGATTGGTCATCTTGAACGTATGCGCGTAGCGATGCGGCGGTTCAAACGCGAGCACCTCTCCGACCACCATGGCGATCTTCCGGTTCGGGTGCAGCATCCGCATCTTCGCGCCGGGTTTCAGTCCATCTTGCGTGTCGTAAATGCTGCCGAAAAAGAAGGGCAAAGGCTTATCGGTTGCCACCAGAATCGACCAAACGGTCTCGACCGGTGCCTCGATAAAGGTCCTGTGAATAGACTTTTCTGCGAATTTTGGTGTGTCTGCCATGGTTACTCCCCCTCTGGCGTTTGGGTTGATGAGGCCGCCCTCTCCGCGGCCTGTTTGATGAAACTCATACGATCGCTCCAATAGGCGCTGTATCCGGTGATCCAGCGTTCATGAATCTCTTGGATCGGCATCGCATTCAGAAACAGACGCCGCGTGCGCCCATCCTTCCGGCTGATGATCAGCCCCGCCTCTTCCAGAACCTTCAAATGATTCATGATCGCGATGCGGCTGACATCAAAGCCTTTCGCAAGCTCCCCGACCCCTTGGCCGGGACGATCACGAACAAGATCAAGGATCGCGCGACGCGTCTTATGCGCCAAAGCGTGAAACACCAGATCCATATCCTCACGGGTAATCATGTAATTACTTAATTACATATTAGACCATGAGTCAAGTCCCACGCTCAAAAACGCTCATTTCAATGATTTTACCCCGATGCCCGAATGCTATCCGCGCGCTGATTAATTGAAACCCCAAACGCCCCCACGCTCGCCCTCAGGAGCGGGTTCAGGCGGTTCCAAGGCCTATCCGCACGCCGATAGAAATCCCCCACATCCTGATAAACGCCCCAATGCTTGGTGCTTATCGGGCGAGGATCGAGCGTATTGAATTGCGAGAATGCGGCTGACAGACCATCCCAGTCCATCGCCCCGGTCGCATGCACGCCATAGCCCATGAGGTGACCTTCCGCCCGAACGCGCGCCTGAGCCGGGGCAAAAAGGTCCGCATCAACAATATAGGAATCGGTCGCCACCCATGCGCCGTCCAGAAAAACTTCAACGTAGGAGTGATCGACATAAGGTGTTCCGGGATCAAGAAGCCCATAGAGGACCTGCCGATCAATATCGACAAAGACCTGTCGCGCAGGAATATCAATGGCTCGCAAGAGCGCCACAAACAAAGTCGATTTGGTATTACAATAACCAACTCGCGACGCCAGCACGTCACTCGCTTTATTGTCCCAGAACCCACGCGTGAACCCGAATTTGACCCGATCACGAACAAATTGAAAAATGGCGAGAACTTTGTCGCGATCGCTACTGTGCCCTGATGACAGGTCCAGAGCAACCGCCTGCACGCGCAGATGATCCTTATCGATATAGGGCGTTGCCCCAATCCAGTCGCCCGGATCATCTGTGACAGGACCAAATTCACCCTGTGCCATCGTGCAAGCTCCCAGTGTGCAAGACAGACCAATCAATACATCGCGACGCCGAAGACATCTCACGGGGCATCCCCGGCATCTGCCTCCGCAAGCTCGGCAATCGTCTCCATGGTCGGGGGAAGCGCCTCACGAAAACCCGGCCCAAACCGACCCGCCCAGAACCCACCCAGCAGGCCTTTAAAACTCACATCATGACGAAACACGGTTGGATCTGTTCCAACAAAACTCCGCCGCACTTCAAGGCGCGCAAAGGGCAGGCGTGTTTCAAACGCGTAAGACGCGCCCTCATTATACTCGGTCACATCGAACCGCGCCGATGGACCCGACAGCGGAATAATTTTGCCCTTCGCACCGACGCCGAAAGCCCCGTCCAACTCAGCATCACTCAAGCCCTTGTCCCAGTCCTTCCAGGTCGAGACATCTGTCCAGAGCCGCCAGACGTCAGCCGGATCTGCCGTCGTCGTTACCTCGTGGAAAAAGGCTTTGTTCGTGCCTGCGGCGCGTGTGTCTGACATCTCGGTCTCCTCAATCTGTGTTGACTGACAGGCGGCCAAGCCCAATGCCAGCATTGCTAAAAGCAGTCGTTTCATGGATCGCTCTCCTAAGAATGAATATGATTCATACTGAGCCTGACATAGCGCTCTGGCCATCGAAGGCAAGACTGAATACTGTTCAGTCCATGACGCAAAAACGCAGAGAGATGAATCCCGAGGCCAAGCGGACCGCGATTATGGAGGTCGGCGAGCGCCTATTCTCAGAGCGCGGATATGGCGGAACCTCGATCGCCGATATCGCCAAAGCCGCGGACGTCGCGGTCGGCTCAGTCTATCGTCTATTTCCCGACAAAGCGTCCCTGCTCGCCGCACTGCATCAGCGTATGGAACAGCGCTTTATCGGCGTCATGACGGAGGCTTGGACGTCCGTCGACGCCTATGAGCACAAATTCGAAGCGCTTATCCAAGCCCTGATGGCAGAAGCCGCAGCCCTTCGCGACATCATGCCCCTCTACACGATGACGAAAGACATGATCGGCACCGAGGATTATGTCCCCGGCATGCAAATGATCGCCGCCATCGAAGCGTTGTACTTCACCGGCGTGAAAGCCAACGTCTTCCGCGACCTCCCAGCCGGAATTCTGGGCCCGCTCGCACATTCCATGGTCGAAGGCGGCATGCGTGCTTGGATGATGAACCCGACCCCTAAAAACAAAACGCGCGTGGAAGCGGAGTTGCTGGTGGTATTTGAGAAAGCGTTTCTCAGAGACAGCCATCAATCAAACTGACTTTATCGGTGAGTCCCGTGACGACCCACCAACAGCCCGCTAAAGCATGCTTCAGCAAGAAGGATTCCCCATGCCGAGCGCGCCTGTTGATCAAAACTTTATGTTGGTATCGGCAATTCTGATGTTTGCGTTAAGCGTCATTTAGGTCTGAAGGGGTAGCGTTGCCGTTCCTTTGAGAGAAGCGGGCGCTGCTATGAAGCTCAACGTTGGAAGTCTGATATTTGTCGTCAAGCTCGCAATTTCCGCGCTCGTTTTTTCGATTGTTTTTATTTGTGTTTACGCCGGCGCAGATATCTTAGATGGTCGCCACTCAGAAACATATGAGTTCATGAAACTCATGTTTCTATGGGGTTTCTGCTTCGGCTTTGGGCCAGCGCTCTTTGGTCATCGACGGATACAACGCAAACTCATCGATGCGAGCGCAAAAAGACGTGTCCTAAAATACGGAGTTTATGGCGGGTTAGCGACCGTTCTGGTACCGGGGATCTTTTGGGTTATTTTACTCGGTCCGTTTTCGATGCGGTACGCTGGACCTTTAGACAACTTAATCATGCTAGCGAGGGCATTCGTCATACTGTTCGTGCCAGGCTTTATCGCTGGAACGGTCTTCGGTACCTTATCGATGGCAGAGTCCCGTTTTCGACGCGTGACGAACCCCTAACAGACCGCTAAAGCATCCTTCAGCAAGAAGGATTCCCCATGCCGAGCGCGCCTATCGATCAAAATTCCCATCTCTATCTCGTCGACGCGAGCGCTTATATCTTCCGCGCCTATCATGCGCTGCCGCCGCTCACCCGTGCCAGTGACGGAATTCCGGTCGGCGCGGTATCGGGTTTCTGCAACATGCTATGGAAGCTCCTAGAGGATCTGAAAGGCCCGGATCGCCCAACCCATTTCGCCTGTGTCTTCGACAAATCCAGCTATACTTTCCGGAACGATCTGTACCCAGACTATAAAGCCAATCGCAGCGAGCCGCCCGAAGACCTGCGCCCACAATTTCCGCTGGTGCGCGAGGCCGCGATTGCATTCCACACCCACGCGCTGGAAATGGAAGGCTATGAGGCTGACGACCTGATCGCCACTTATGCCCGACAGGCCGAGGCCAAGGGCGCACGCGTCACCATCGTCTCGTCTGATAAGGACCTGATGCAGCTCGTCACCGACAAGATCGGCATGCTCGACACGATGAAAAACAAGACCGTGGGCGTCGCCGAAGTGATTGAGAAATTCGGCGTCACACCCGACAAGATGATCGACCTACAGGCGCTCACCGGCGACAGCACAGACAACATCCCCGGCGCGCCCGGCATCGGCCCAAAGACCGCCGCGACCCTGCTCGACACGTTCGGCACCGTCGAAGACGTGCTTGAGCGCGCGGGCGAGATTAAACAGAACAAGCGGCGCGAAACCCTGATCGAACACGCCGACGCCGTGCGCATCTCCAAGACGCTGGTTACCCTAAAAACCGATGTCCCCGTTGAAGTCCCGATGGAAGACCTCGCCGTCGCCGACCCGGACCCAACAACGCTCCTGAACTTCCTCGAAACGATGGAGTTTCGCACCATCACGCGGCGCGTACGCGAAACGATGGAGCTGGAAGGCAACCTGCCGGAAGACGCCGCCGAGGAAGACGCTGTCCCCATCGACCGCAGCGCCTATGTCACGATCCGCGACTTCGCCACGCTGGAAGACTGGATCGCCCGCGCCACCGGGCAAGGCTACGTCGCCGTCGACACCGAAACCGATGCCCTCGACGCGCATGAGAGCGGCCTTGTCGGCGTTTCCCTCGCGCTCAGCCCCGGCGAGGCCTGCTACATCCCGCTCAATCATATCGACCCGGATGCCAATGCCGACAGCAACGACATGTTCGGCATGGACCCACCGCGCCAGATCAACATGGACAAGGCCCTCGCTGCCCTGAAACCGCTCTTCGAAGACGACAGCGTCCTCAAAATCGGCCACAATCTCAAATACGATGTCACAGTGCTCGCCCGCTATGACATCGGCCTCACCCCCATCGACGACACAATCTTGATCAGCTTCGCGCTGCACGCAGGCATGCACAATCACGGCATGGATGAACTCTCAGAGCGCTATTTCCAGCACACCCCGATCAGCTTCAAGGACGTCTGTGGTACAGGCAAGAAACAGATCACCTTCGACCGCGTCCCCCTCGACAAAGCCACCGAATACGCCGCCGAGGATGCCGACATCACGCTGCGCCTCTGGCAGGCCTTTAAGCCGCAGCTCCACAGCGCCAAAGCCACCACCGTCTATGAGACGCTGGAGCGCCCGCTCGTCCACATCCTCTCGCGGATGGAAGCCGAGGGCATCAAGGTCGACCGCGACCACCTCTCCCGCCTCTCGTCTGATTTCAGCCAATCCATGGCCCGCTTTGAAGCCGAAGCCTACGAGCTCGCAGGTCGCGAGTTTAATCTGGGCTCGCCCAAACAGCTCGGCGAAATCCTGTTCGACGAAATGGGCCTTGAAGGCGGCAAGAAGACCAAGACCGGTGCCTGGCAAACCGGCGCCGACGTGCTCGAAGACCTCGCCGCTGAGGGCCATGAGCTTCCCACCTCCATCCTGAAATGGCGCACCGTCTCCAAGCTTCGCTCAACCTATACCGAAAACCTGCAGGCCCAGATCAGCCCGCGCACGGGCCGCGTCCATACCAATTACGGCATGACCGGCGCACAGACCGGCCGCCTCTCCTCCAACGACCCAAACCTGCAAAACATCCCGATCCGCACCGAGGACGGCCGCAAAATCCGCGAGGCCTTCATCGCCGAGCCGGGCCACGTTCTCATCAGCGCCGACTACTCCCAGATCGAGCTGCGCCTGCTCGCCCACATCGCCGAGATCGATGCCCTGAAAGACGCTTTCAAAAACGGCCTCGACATTCATGCCATGACCGCGTCTGAAATGTTCGACACCCCGATTGAGGGCATGGACCCGATGGTGCGCCGCCGCGCGACAGCCATCAATTTCGGCATCATTTACGGCATTTCCGCCTTCGGCCTCGCGCGCCAGCTCTCTATCCCGCGCGATGAGGCGAGCGCCTATATCAAGGCCTATTTCAAGAAATTCCCGGGCATTAAAGCCTATATGGACGACACCAAAGCCTTCGCGCGCGAGCATGAACGCGTCGAGAGCCTGTTCGGCCGCGTCCTCCACCTGAAAGGCATCAAAGCCAAAGGCCCGCAACGCGGCTTCGCCGAACGCCAAGCCATCAACGCCCCCATCCAGGGCTCAGCCGCCGACATCATAAAGCGCGCCATGATCCAGATGCCAAACGCGCTGGAAAAAGCGGGGCTGAAAGCCCGCATGCTCCTACAAGTCCACGACGAACTCATTTTTGAAGCGCCGGAGGATGAGGCCGACAAGCTGATCGAGGTCGTGCAGGACACGATGCAACGCGCTCCACTGCCAGCTATGCAGTTGAGTGTTCCGCTGGTGGTGGAGGCACAGTCAGGCGCGACGTGGGCTGAAGCGCATTAGGGATAAAGCACCTCAAGAATCTCTATTGCCCTCAATAGAGATTGATGTGTTATTTTAAAAAAAGTGGGGACGATGGCTTTCATGGCATTAGCAGGCAATGTGGTATGGTGGCTTTTTGGGGGTATTTTCCTGAGCCTATCTTGGTTTTTGTTCGGCTTAATTATGTTCGCGTCCGTTATTTGTGCACCTTTCGGTCGAGCTTGTTTCACAATGGCAAAACTTACACTTTCCCCCTTCGGAAAAGACGTCGTTTCAACGGCAGAGCTTAGGCAAGCAAAAGCCATCCACCAAGGAGACGAGAGTTTAGCTAAGGGTAATGCCGCTCTCCAAACAGTTGGTGGACTTACGAAGATAATTTGGCTCCCCTTCGGACTTTTCTTGGCAATCGGCCATGTTGTTCATGGATGCATTTTGTTCGTGTTCATCATCACAATTCCGCTCGGTATCCAGAGCTTCAAAATTGCAGGGCTATCGCTCTTCCCAGTCGGTAAGCGCGTGGTTAGCAAAGAGTTGGCAGCGAAAGTCCGCGGATACTCCGCTGACAGAGAGCTTGATAAAGCAGGCGTCTAGTAGGGCGGAATCAACCCCGCCATTTCCAATCTCACGCTCTCCACGCCTCGCGCGTGGAGTCCATCTCCGGCCGTCGCCTCCAGAAAAAGGGGTTACTCATCGCCTTAGCCCAGCCGAAAGACCGGGTGATGGATTGCACGGTCAAGCCGTGCAAAGCGTGACGGGGAGGGTGCGCGGTAAGGCTATCCTGAGCGGAATGATACCCGTTATTTCGGCCTCGGGCGGCAAATATCGGCTTCGCCTCAACTCGCCCTACCGATCCTTGACACCCCACCAAAAATAAACGAGTTGCACGCCCCAACCCAAACCAAGGAGGCTCCCATGTCACGCAAGACTAGAAATTTCGACGAAATGCCATCCTTTCGAGCGCACGTCTAAGCGGCGCAAAGGCTTCCCGTCTGAAACACGGGTCAAACGCGGCCAGCGCAGCGTTAAGGGCGGCGAGAAAGAATTACTCGAAAAGCTCGGCAGAAACGATCCGTGCCCCTGCGGTTCCGGGAGGTTGTTTCAAGAAATGCTGTCTAAAATCAGGCCGCCTTCGATGGCGAAAACCGCAACGACGACTGGCGCGATTAGGGGCGGGGTTTGACGAGCCCTCCCTTATTTCTCTTCACGCTCTCCACGCCTCGCGCGTGGAGTCCATCACCCGCTGGCTCCTCCAGAAACAGGCGACACTCAGCGCCTCAATCCATCCTCCGCCGACCCCTGTGAAAACAGGGGTCCATCTCTGAACCTATCGTCTTCGTGGAAAGGTCCAGAGATGGATACCTGCCTGCGCAGGTATCGCCGGACGAGAGAAAAGGCTCAAAATCTGAAATAGGGCCTGTATCCCCCACCCAGACCCCCGTTAGTATTGAGAAACCACAAAACTTATCCCCGCCCTCCGTAAGTTCCGTATACTGCTCCGCATCTCCCCTCTGAGAAGGGCCTTTCTAGAGCGGCTGGAAATGAGGGGCTTCGAAGGTGGTCGCGTCAGCGATGATTTGATCCAGTGGATCAAATCAAACCGGAGAAGGCCATGGAAGTGGCAGAGCGGCGGTCTGTGGCTGCAGGTGGGGACACCGAAACCCCATCGAGGCGGTCACAGTCGGGCAGAGCAATGGGATACCGGTCAGCAGTCTGATACGGTTGGGGCGAGAACCCCCGTAAAACCGACCAAGCCCGGACCTCTTTCAGGCCTCGCCCTGTCAGAGGAACAGAAAACACACCGCCGTGGGTGCGTCTGAACCAGACGCTATCGCCAGACCGAGAGGCTGGCAGTTCCATCGCGCCTGTTTCAGACGCACCCGGCCTTGTTCAACCAGCCTGCTAACGCAGTCTGGTTCTAAGTGCTGCCCTGAGCGGCTGCGCCGCAGCAGCACGAAGCAGGTTCCGCGCTGCGGCTTCGCCTTGCGCATGAACCAAGCCGCGGGCGCCTACCCCGCCCAGAGAACGGACTTGAATCTGGAGAAGATAAACAGAGCAATCACCAATTTGGAGACACACAGCCCTGAGCCTAGTTCATGCGCCCAAAGGGCGCGGAACCCGCTTCCACTGCGTCGCCCGCAGGGCGTTAGCGCAGTGGCAAAAAAGACAGCCCTGAGCCTGGTTCATCGGACGAGCGCAGCGAGGATCGGGAGCCCGCTTTACGAAGCGTGCGGCGCAGCCGCTTAGCGCTTCGTCAAATAACTCAACCCGCTTCAACGCCTTGGCGCGAAGCGCCTCAGAAGGCGTTCATAAATTAAACCCCGCAGCTTGCGCTGCGGGGCTTATCAGACAGGTATCTCTCGATTTAGCGTTCAGGGGAGAGAGGCGTGTGTCACATACCTGCCCGAATTCTGGAGTGCTCTATTCAGGGGCAACGAACTGAATTTGAACACCACGGTCGAAGGAGGATTTGAGCGTCATCTCGACCCCGCCGGTTTCCAGCTGGAGGCCTTTGGCTCCGAAGCTGGCCGTGGCAATCGCAGCCAAGGCGGTGAGAGTGAGGGCGCCTGCGATCCAGCCTTGTGTGTGTGCGTTGCGGGTCATGGGAGGTGTCCTTCTTGTTTTTTGTTTTGGGGCTTCCCTCTCCCCCTCTTGGGCCGCCCCACAGTGTGGGACCATTGGGGCGGTTGGGAGGGGAGAGAGGGAAAGGGTCATAGTGTTAGTTTTGCTCGAGATCGCGGAAGGCCTTCTTGAGCCGCCACTCTTCGCTGGTGACGCTGCGCTCAATGTTCTGAAGACGCTGTTCGAGATCCATGAATGTGTATTTCAGACCGGAGGCTGTCATCCGGGGACGGTCTGAAACGTTACGCCAGAATTGATCTTCTTCGGGGCGAAGATCGCGGCGTTCGAATGGCTCTTTCGGTGTGATGATCGCCATGGCAATATAGCCAAAGAAAGAAAGAGGTCCGAAGACAAAGAAGCTTGCGATAAAGGCAATCCGGACGAGGGTCGGTTCCCAACCGAAGCGCTCTGCTATGCCACCACACACGCCGAGCCATACACTGTCCGTGCGGGAACGGTATAGGCGTTTAGGGTTAGGTGAAGCAAACATAGGGTCCTCGTATTTTTCTCTTCTGGTGGTTGTGTCCTCAAATGGACGGCGGGGGTTTTTGCGGCGGGTCATGGTCTAGTCCTCATAACGGTCGGAGCGGAGCGGACGGCGCGACGTCGGAGCAGGGTCCTCTTCTTGCGCGTCGAGAAGCTCTTCGATGGTTTCGATCCGGCGCTCGATGGATCTTGCTGAGCGCCAGAGGTCTTCCAGCATCCGCTCATCATCCGGCAGAAGAGTTTTCTGTTTCCGCCATAGAGTGATGTAGTGGAAAATCATGCCGGGCAGGACCACGAAGATCGAAACGACGGCGACAAGCCCGATGATGAACTCTTCTCCCATTATGAAAGTGTCTCCTGTTTAGCCTTGCGGCGGTCTTCTAAGTGGAGGGCGATGAGGCCCGGGGTTGTGATGACGATCATAAAGCCCGCCAAGAATGCGAAAGGAACTAACATTATGCGTCACCTTTCTTTTCGGCTTTTGCGGCTTTCGTCGCTGCTTTTGAGCGGGCCTTTTTCAGAGCTTCGAGTTCGGCTTCAATCACGTCGCTGCGTTCCAGCTCTGCAAATTGGGCTTCAAGCGTTGGCTCACCGCCGCGGATCGTGTCGGCATAGGCTTCCATTTCATCGACCTTGCGCTCGATGTTTGAGTAGCGGGCCAGAGCATCATCGACACGGGTGTCATAAGTTTGAGTGCGGACACGGATACGCTGTTCAGCCGCTTCGCGGCGCATCATCAGGGAGCGATGCTTGGCTTTGGCTTCGTCGAGCTTGGCTTGAAGGCGAGTCAGGTCGTCCTGGCGCTTTTCAAAAGCTTCTTCGGCGAGGGCCATCGCTTCTTCACGGCGAACGATTTCGCTTTCCGCTTTTTGCTTGGCAATCAGGGCACCGCGGGCGAGGTCTTCGCGACCTTTATCGACGGCGAGGCCGGCTTTGGCTTCCCAGTCTTCGCGGACTTGAGTGTAGTGCGCGATCTCGCGCTCCATCTCTTTTTTGTCTGCCATGGCACGCGCCGCAGCGGTGCGAACTTCGACGAGAGTATCTTCCATTTCCTGAATCATCAGGCGGGCGATTTTTTCGGGGTTTTCAGCACCGTCCAGCATCGCGTTGATGTTGGAGTTGATGATGTCACCGAGGCGAGAGAACATTCCCATAATTTTTTCCTTTTATATTTTGGGGCTCTTTCAAGCGTTGGAGGGAGGGGGAGGAAACGCGGCTTTCTATTTGGCTGTTTTCAGCTCTTAGAAGAAAAATCCGCCGAGGAAGACGCCGGCTGCAAAGAACATCCATGTCTCTGCAGAGCGCGTTGAGAGGTAGCGGCCAAAGCGGCCCGTCTCACGCCGTGCCTCTGATGTGTACGTGTCGTAAGAACGGTCGGTCATTGTCTTTTAGTCCTTCTTGTTGGGGCGACCCCTTCGGCCGCTGTGCCACATACATTTCAAGGAGCGTGCCAGTTTTTGATTAATCTGATAAGCCGTTGTTTTAATTGACTATATTCTAGATTTGGCGATCGAGCGGTAATTTTATTTAGTCATTTTACCCTATAATTTAGTTGTTTTAACTAAAATAATTGATTAAATAAGCTTTATGATTGAGCGCGGCACCCCTCAACTGATCGGCGAAGCCCCTGCCTGGCTGGCGGCACAGGAACACGTCTCCCGGCTTGCGCCTTTAGAGCGGCCCTGTCTGATCATCGGCGAACGCGGCACGGGTAAGGAACTGATTGGGGAGCGGATGCACTTCCTATCCCGGCGTTGGGAAGGCCCATATGTGAAGGTGAATTGTGCAGCTCTGTCTGAGCAGCTTCTCGACAGTGAGTTGTTTGGACATGAGCGGGGGGCTTTTACAGGGGCAACGGAGCGGCGGATCGGACGGTTTGAACAGGCCGATGGCGGCACGCTCTTTCTGGACGAGATCGCGACGGCATCCATGCAGGTGCAGGAGAAACTGCTGCGCGTGGTAGAGTATGGCGAGTTTCAGCGTCTTGGCGGGGAGAAAGTCCTGTCGACGGATGTTCGCGTCGTTGCGGCGACCAATGTCGATTTGCCGAGCCGCGCGGCCGAAGGAAAGTTCCGCGCGGACTTGCTCGACCGTCTGGCCTTTGATGTTGTCACCCTGCCCCCATTGCGCGCGCGCCCGGGAGATATCTCTCTGCTGGCGGATTTCTTCGCACGACGTATGGCGATTGAGATGCGTGAGGACTTTCCGGGCTTTGCGCCGTCTGCCATCGCAGCGATGGAAAGCCATGACTGGAACGGCAATGTGCGGGAACTCCGAAACTTTGCCCAACGGATCACCTATCGCGCGCTCACCAATCCGGATGGACAGCCTGTACGGTTTGACCCGCTGGCGCTCGATCCATTTGAATCGCCCTATCGGCCGGCGACAAATCTGTCAGAGACAGTCTCAAATCAAGAAACACCTGCCCCGCGAGACCGCGAACCGGAGCCTGATCCCGGCTTGCCATTCGAAGAGCAAGTCAAACTGTTCGAGACGCGTTTGATTGATGACGCATTGAGCCGAACTCAAGGGCATCAGGGCAAGGCGGCGGACATGCTCGGCCTGACCTATCACCAATTTCGCGGCCTGCTTAGGAAGTATGATTATATTGGGAAAGGGAAACCCAAGGCGGCCGAAGTCGGCTAATGCTACTCCGCACCTCGATCCTCGACCAAGCGTGGATCGCCGGCGGGCTCAATCTCTTCGACGTCCATGGCTTCCCATTCGACGCGACCTAGAAAAGCGCGCATGTCTTCGATGGATTGTTCGGCGGCTTCTTCTTGCGGGATGTGGCCGATATTGTCGTATATGATCACCTCAGACCCAGCGATCGCGTCGGCGAAGCGTTGAGCGTCACCGACAGGGATGAGATTGTCATCGCGGCCCCAAATGATGAGGGTGGGAATCTTTATCGCGGCGAGGGTTTCGGGTGTCGCTAGCGTGCGATCCTTCGACATGATGCCGAGTAGCGTTTCACGATGCCCGGGGCCGCGCGATAGAGACGCATAACGCTCGACCAGCTCATCTGTAACGAAACTCTTATCTGTATAGGAGTCTTCCAGACCGCTACGGATTTGAGAGGTCATGTCGAGGTCTTTCATGATCATGCGCGCGACGGGATTTCGCAGCAGCTTGAAGATCATGGGTTCATTCTCACGCCCCTCACCGGTATCCGGCCAGCCTGAAGCGTCGACAAGCGCCAAGCCGTCGAGGCGATCAGGATATGTAATCGCGAACATCCACGCCGTATTCCCGCCCATGGAATTGCCTGCAATCGTGAAACGGTCCGCGCCAAGCTCTTCGGTGACGGTCGCAACGACCTCAGCAAAGCGTTCAATGGTGGCTTTGTCTTCGCGTTCTGCACGCGAGAGCCCATGGCCGGGAAGGTCAAGCGTGATCACGCGGTGGTTGTCATCAAGAGCGTCGCGCCAAGCATTCCAAGTGTGTAGCGAGGCTGAAAAGCCATGAACCAGAACCACGGTCGAGCGATCGCGCGGTCCGGTATCCGTGTAATGGATCTTCAAGCCATCATCGAGCGTAATGAACTCGCTTTCAGGAAGCGCGTAGGACATTTCCAAAGTATCATAAGGAATGTCGCCTCTTCGTAACATCAACCAGCCCGAAGCCAGGACAGCGACAATGATCAATAAGACAACAAGGATTCTGCGCAGCATATTTGAATTCTCACCTCGACCCGACTGTCATAAAAGCGTCAAGAACAGGTCTGTCAAAGGAAATATCAGCGCGCTGAACCTGTAGAACAGACAGGACATTCCGGGTCCGGACGAAGTTTGACAGTGCGCACGGAGCTTTCCAGAGCGTCATGGATTTGCAGACGCCCGATAAGAGGCGTTCCTGCGCCTGTGATAAGTTTTATGGCTTCAAGCGCCATCGCTGCGCCGATTGAGCCCGTGAGTGCTCCGACCACGCCGACCTCGTCGCAGGCCTCGGCTTCTGGGGGTTCTTCTGAGACAAAGCAGCGATAGCAGGGCATCGCAGGGTCCAAGCCGGAGGCGAAAACGGAGACCTGCCCGGCCCAGCGACTCGCAGCACCGGAGACGAGATAGCGTGCGGTCGAATGCGCCAACTGGTTCAGGGCGAAACGGGTTGGGAAATTATCGCTCGCATCGATCAGGATATCGCCGGAGAGGGTGCTCGTCTCATTGAAGCGTTTTTGGACAGCCGTGATTTTAAGAGTCGGGTTTTGCGCGCGCAGACGATCCGCGAGGAGGACCGACTTAGAATTTCCGATATCGGCTTCGGTGAACTGGACCTGCCGCTGCAGATTGGAGCGATCCACGGTGTCGTGATCCCAGATTTCGATCTGGCCAACCCCTGCAGCCGCCAAATAGAGCGCGCATGGGCCGCCCAGCGCGCCTGCACCGATGATGGAGACGGACGCTGTTTTGAGGCGCGCGACGCCGGGGCCGCCGATCTCTTTCAGCATGATGTGACGCTTGTGGCGTTCCAGATCCTCAGGCGAGAGCGGCATTAGTCCCCCTCTTCTTTGCTGGAGCGAACCGGCAACGAGTTGACGCGAAAGAGCGCCATGCCGTCATGGCCCTTGATGCCAACCGTCTGAAGAGCCGTCATCTCAACGCCTTGGAGTGTTTCTGCATAGGCAAACATCTCCTTCACACCCTTGATTGAATTGCCGAGCGGCTTTGCCTTTAAGACGCCGCCGCCACGGATGACATTATCGGCGATAATGAGCGTGCCAACGCGGGAGAGTTTGAACGCCTGTTCGAGATAGTTTCGATGGTTGACCTTGTCCGCGTCGATGAAAATGAGATCGAAGACCGCTTTCGCCTCAACCTGTTCGAGCACGACATCCATAGCCGGGCCGACGCGGAGGTCGATGATGTCGGCGAAACCCGCATTGGTGATATTGGCTTGGGCGACTTCCGCTGTGCGTGTGTCGATTTCGGTTGTGAGGATAGAGCCACCCTCAGGCAGCGCTTGCGCCATCGCGACGGCGGAGTAGCCGCCCAGACAGCCGATTTCGAGAATGCGCTTTGCGCCTGTGAGACGCACCAGCATGGCGAGGAATTCAGCCTGAAGCGGGCTGATCGCATGCGGGACGAGACCACTGTCTTCGCTGGCTTTGGCAACGGCTTCGAGCTGCGGGTTCGGGCGCAGAAGTGTTTTCTCAAGAAACACGTCGACGGCTTCGGGGGAGCGGTCTTCGATCACTTCGGTGTGCGGGTTATCGGTCATGCCCTCGCATATCGTAGAGAACCTGACTATGGCTAGGGCGATGAGTGATTTGCCCGCAGTTTCAGGTGACCTTGTTCCGGATACCGTCTACGCCAAACCCGCCGAATGGGTGGCGAGCGGGGCCGGGGCGCAGGGCAATCTGTTCCTGACCGGGCGGGCGGGCACCGGCAAAACCACGCTGCTGCGCAAGTTTATGGAGCATGCAGGCGATAGCGCGATTGTGCTGGCGCCAACCGGGGTCGCGGCGATGAATGCGGGTGGGCAGACGCTGCATTCTTTCTTCAAGTTTCCACCGCGCCTGATTGAACCGACGGACGTCAAACGCCTGCGCACAGCGCGCCTGATGAAGGCGGCGGAGACGATCATCATTGATGAAATCTCCATGGTGCGCGCCGACATGCTGGACGCGATTGATCGCAGCCTGAAGCTCAATCGTGGGTCCAAGCGGCCCTTTGGCGGCGTGCGGATGATCCTGTCGGGTGATCTGCATCAATTGCCGCCTGTTGTGCGTGGAGAAGAAATTGAGATTTTGCAGGATCGATATGGCGGGTCTTATTTCTTCAATGCGCCGGCGTTCAAGGAGGCGGAGTTTGCTCTGCTCGCGCTGAAACATGTGTTTCGTCAGGCCGATCCGCGATTTTTGTCTCTCCTGGGTGCGATGCGGCAGGGGCGGATTACGCCAGCGGATCAATCCGTTCTGCAAGGCGTGGTGAGCGAGCGATCCGCGATTGAAGCCAGCGAGAGCCATGTTGTCCTGACCCCCAACAATGCGAACGCATACCGCATCAATCGCGCGCGGCTGGATGATCTGCCGGGCCGAGAGCACATTCTGGAAGCCTCTATCCAAGGCACGTTCGACGAAAAGTCCTATCCGACTGAGGCAGACCTTGAACTGAAAGAAGGCGCGCGGGTCATGTTGATCAAAAATGATCCGGAGGGGCGCTGGGTGAATGGATCGCTCTGTACAGTGGCCGGGTTTTCAGGGCGAAATGTCATCGTCGAGCTGGACGGACACGCTTATGAGATTGAGCCCGCAGCCTGGGAGAAATATAAATACGCGATTGACCCGGAGACTAAGAAAGTCTCGCGCGAAGTCGTCGGGACGTTCAAACAGGTCCCGTTGCGCCTTGCCTATGCGGTGACCATTCATAAGGCGCAGGGTCTTACACTAGAGAATGTCTATATCGACTTTGACAGCGGTATGTTTGCGCATGGCCAAGCCTATGTCGCTTTCTCGCGAGCGCGCAGCCTTGAAGGGCTAGAGATTTCAAGGCCGCTGCGCCCGCGCGATATGGTGATGGATCGCAATGCGTTTGCATTTGGTAAGCTGGACCAGATTGAAAATACCGATGCGTATTTGCTGGCGAAGTTTGCGAAGGATGATGATGCGCTCGTTTAGGCGGGTTTACGACCGACATGGAAGAGGACAGGTCCTTTCCCGGGTTGCCACGTGTGAACGGTTTCCAGACCAGACGCTTCAATATCCTGACGCAAGCGCTCAACATTAAAGCGTTGAACGCGCGGCCACTTTCCGATGCCATGCATGATCGGAAACAGTGGATCCATCAGCGTAAACAAGAGTTTCTCACGCAAACACATTGTGCTTGAGATGAAGTGCCCACCGGGCTTGAGCGCTTTTACGACATTGCGCATGACTTTGTGGCGATCATCCAAGAGATGCAGAATATTAAGTCCTAGAATGGCGTCATAGCGCTGCGGCTCAACGGCGTAGTCATCCATATCGGCGACAGCGAAGTTAACATTATCAATGCCTTGCGCGTCTCGCTTTTCCTTCGCAATGCGGATCATTTCAGACGAGACATCGGTCGCATCAATGTGTTTGACGTAAGGCGCATGCAAGAGCGCTGTGCTGCCTGTACCGCAGCCGAATTCGAGAACCTCTGACTCCGGCGTGAAATACTCTCGCGAAAGGTCCAGCTTGATCTCATAGGCTTTCTGATTGGCAATCGGCTGACGGGAATATTTATCAGCCATTTTGTCCCAAACGGCGGCTTTATTGGCCATGGGTGTCTCCTTTACGGGCAGATTATGGCGGGGGATGCAGGTGTGATCAAATCTCATGGCCCCGATGTATCTATTCGCAACTCCGATAGAAATTGCAGTTTTTTCGAAATGACCTATACGAAAATCCATGAATTGGCAGGCGATCTCCTTTGACTGGAATCAGGTGCGCGCATTCCTCGCGACGGCGGAGGAAGGATCGCTATCTGCGGCTGCGCGGGCGCTTGGCCAGACGCAACCAACGCTGAGCCGGCAGGTCTCTGCGCTTGAGGAGGATTTGGGCGTCGTTCTGTTTGAAAGAGCGGGGCGTGCCATGGCGCTAACCACAGCAGGCATGGACCTACTCGAACATGTCCGCGTGATGGCAGACGCCGCGACAAGAGTCTCGCTATCGGCCTCGGGACAATCAAAGGCGATTGAGGGCAATGTCGTGATTACAGCGACAGACGCGATGGCGACCAACCACCTGCCCCGCATCATTCGCAGAATTCACGATCAGGCACCGAAAATTCATATCGACGTCCTGACGTCTAATGACGTACGCGACCTGACACGCCGCGAAGCTGATATTGCGATAAGACATGGGCGTCCGGAGCAACCAGACCTGATCGCGAAATTGGTCGGGGAGATCAATTGGGGTCTCTATGCGAGTGAAGCGTATCTGAGGAATTGCCCACCGATTGAAACCCTTGCGGACGTCGAATCCCTCGATTTCGTTGGGTTTGAGAACAATCATATGCTGATTGATGAGTTCAAAAAATCCGGCCTAAATCTGACGATGAAAAACTTTGTCGCGAGTTCGCCCACAGGAACGGTAATGCGAGAACTGATAAAAGCCGGGCTTGGTGTGGGTTTTCTAACGCACGATATTGAACTCACTGAGTCAGGCCTGAAGCCGATCCTGAAGGATCAGTTTTCGTTTCCCATCCCAATCTGGCTCGTGACGCATAGAGAGCTTCATACCAGCCGCCGGATTCGCATCGTTTACGATATTTTGTCGGAAGAACTTCCGAAAATTGCAAAGCTTGCAGGTTAGAGGGCGGGTTTCCAAAGCAATGATCGCGTGTAGGGTCAGATCATGATCGACGATCTTTTAAAATGGACGCAGACGGCGCTCTACGGGCTGATCGCCTTTAGTGCTGCGGCGGTGCTGTACGGCCTATATGGGCGTTTTCTGAGCGGCTGCCGCAATGCGTGTGAACAGGCCGCAGGCTATAGTGCGTTTCTGGAGATCGGCGTGATTGGGATTGCCGGGTTTGGCATGAGCCTGATTGCCGCGCATTTTATACGCGGCTGGCTGAAAGATCAGGTCTAGGCCGCTTCCTTGGCCCGTGCGGCGAGTTCGTTTTTCACGCGCTCAGCAAGTTGTTTCACGGTGAACGGCTTCGACATGAAGGCGACTTCGCGGTCCCCATCGAGTTTCTCAGCAACATCGCGTTCAGCATAACCGGACATGAAGAGGATTTTCGCGTTGCCGAGCAGGTCTTTCGCCTCTTTGATGAGGGTCGGGCCATCGATGCCCGGCATGACCACGTCTGAGATGATGAGATCGAATTTGCCGGGCTCATCTTCGAGAATTTCCAGCGCGTCTTCACCGTCGCAGGCTTCTTCGACATCGTAGCCGCGCGACTTGAGTTGGGCGGCGGCAATCGCACGCACCCCGTCCTCATCCTCAACGAGCAGGATGCGGCCACGGCCTGAGAAGTCGACCGGGACCGGCGTTTCCATGAGCTGTACTGGCTCAACAATGTCGGGCTCAGGGATTTCATCGGCCTTGAGGGCAGGCAGGTAGATCTGGAAGGTCGTGCCTTTGCCGACTTCACTGATCGGGCAGATGTAGCCGTTGGATTGCTTAATAATGCCGTAGACGGTGGACAGACCGAGACCTGTGCCGAGGTTTTTCGGCTTGGTCGTAAAGAACGGATTGAAGATGTTAGCGAGGTTTTCAGGTGTGATCCCGCAACCGGTATCTTCGATTTCGATGAGAAGATATTCGCCCTCTTCAACGAAGCGGAAGCCATTCTTGTAGGCATCTTTTTCGCTAGCGCGCGAGGTTTTGATGGTCAGGCTGCCACCGCGCCCACCATCCATCAGCATGGCGTCGCGTGCGTTGGTTGACAGATTGATGATGGCCGTTTCAAGCTGATTACGGTCCGCCTTGATCATTGGCAGGTCGCGACCGTGGACGACGTTGAAGTCAATCCGCTCATCTATCAATTGACCGAGCAAGATCGCAAATTCGGACAAGAATTCGCCTGGTTCGAACACTTCGCGGCGGAAGGTTTGCTGGCGGGCATAGGCCAAGAGCATCTGTACGAGGTCTTTGGCGCGCACAGAGAATTCGTGGATTTTCTTGAGGTTGTCGAAGCTTGGATCACCGACCGGGTGCAATGTCATCAAGTGATCATTGTTCAGCATGATACCGGTGAGGACATTGTTGAAGTCATGCGCGACGCCGCCCGCGAGCTTGCCGATGGCCGACATTTTCTCGCCTTGGGCCAAGCGCATTTCCAGCGCCTTCTGCTCGGTCATATCGATGACATAGGCCACAGCGGGCTGGCCGCGTCCGTCGAGCGTGATGAAGACGTTGACGTGCTTCTCATCCTCGCCAGCGAGCTTGAGATCGACGGGTTTATCAATCGCATCCAGAAGGCGCTCACGCAGCTTGTTTTCACCGTCCTCTGACAGGAAAAGATCGATAAAGCGCGTACCCGGTGAGGCGTCTCCGTCAGCCAGGTTCATGAGCGCGCGGTTCGCATCTGTGATGATCGCACCACCAAGTGATGTTCCTTCAAGACGAGCTGCGCCGAACGGGGCATCGTCAAACATCGGGTCGCCATCTGTGCGCGGTGGGCGCGAGGCTGAGGCGGCCAGCATGCGGCCTTCGCCTTCGAGCATGGAATGACTGTTGGCGATCACGACGGTACGGCCAGTGGCATCAGCGCCCTTACCGTTCCATGTCGTGATGGTCTGGACGGGCACTTCGACACCATCGCGTGAGCGGATCATGATGTCTGCGCGGCCGGGCACACCGGACTTGCGGTCGCGGCGGAGCATTTTCACAAATTCAGGGCGCATCAGGTCATCGAGGCGGATGTTGCGTGCGGTTTCTGGCAGGCCGAGCATCTCGCGCAGCCAGCTATTTGCATAAGAAATGCTGCCGTCGGCGCTGGAGGTAAAGAAGCCCATCGGCGCATCTTCGACATAGAGCGCGCGCATATCGGTGGCGCCGGTCGCATCATCGCTGCCTGTGATCCGGCGCAGACGCCAGACAACGCGACCGCCGCGCAGAGGGGCAACACTGACTTCAAACTGAACGGGGAGGCTTTCTGTGCCGAGTGTCATGGCTGGCAGGGTTTCGCGATGAGTCTCACCGGCTTTGGCCGCTTTTGAGAGGCGGAAGACCGGGGCAGCGAGACCGGGCGCTGCGCTAAACATGCGGTCCACGGAGACAGGTGTGGTACTTTCAGCCTGTCCCATCAGGGCAACCGCCATAAGCTCGAAATAGGCTTTATTGGCGGCTTGGGGTGCACCGCCGGAGTCAGCAACCATGACCGCTTCATCGAGCGATTCGATCCAGTGATGCTTTGGCGTGGCTGGTTTCATCGCATCGGCCATCGCCCCGCGTTCCGGGAAGAGGCCCATGCGGCGCCCTGCCCCGCGCAGGATCCAGAGTAGGAAAATCATTCCACCCGCGGCCATCGCGATCAGCAGAATTATTCCAGCGGGTCCACCGGCTTGTGGCCAGGCGAGCGTTGTACTGGCGGCGGCAACAGCAAAGAGCAGACAGCTCCAGAACCCGATCTGCAGCCAATCCAGCGGCGCGCGAGGCTCCATCTCGCTGTCTACTTCATTGACCACATTCACCATGTCCGGCTTTGTCATGCCGCTTCTCCCGTCGAGGCCAACCGCCCCTGATTCGAAATACTATAGCAGCCGATGCCCGTTAGAGCACCGCCCGCATATGTCCAAAGACCACTTTGAAGGTAAAATGGTTAACCAAACTCGAAGACTGGTTAACTTTACCAGATTGAACTATCCAAAAATTCAATGACGTCTGAGGAGACATTTAAGATGCGCCTGCAAACTGCTTTTGCCGCGATTGCCCTTGTTAGCCTAACGGCCTGTGGACAAGCGAAAACAGCCCAAACCATAGCTGATGAGATCACGCAGGGGATGGACATCACAGAAGCTGAGAGAGACGCCAATACGGCAGCTTTGAATGCGTGGTTTGAGGTTAAGTTCAATGAGGCTGTCGCACGAAGCCCGATGACCTCAACCTTCCTCGGACTACGCAATGGATATGGCGAGTGGGACGATGTTTCACCAGCGGCTGCAGAAGCAGAAATGGAGATTGAGCGCGCCACTGTTGCGGAGATGCGCGCGACGTTTGATCCAGCGACGCTAACAGATCAGGGCGCGCTCTCTTTCCGTTTGGCAGAATACAATCTGGAGACCGCAGAGCGCAGCCATAAATGGCGCACGCATGGCTACACGTTTAATCAGATGTTTGGCGCGCAATCGCGGATCCCGTCCTTCCTCGTCGCGCAGCACAAAGTGGTCAGCAAGGATGATGCAGAGGCCTATATTTCTCGGCTGAACGGGATCGAGAGTTATCTTGGTCAGCATCTGGCAAACACTGAAGCCGCCGGGCTAAGTGGTATTCGCCCGCCGCTTTTTGTTTATGATTACGTCCTCTCTGATGCACGCAATGTTGTAACCGGCTATCCGTTCACCAGCGATGTTGAGGATGGTAGCGAAGACAGCCCGCTAATGGCGGATTTCCGCGCCAAGGTGCAGGCTTTGATCCTGAACGGGACGGTCAGCGATCCTGAGGGCGGCGACCTGATTTTTCGTGCGTCTGAGGCGCTGACAACGAAGGCCGGTCCCGCCTATCAGAAGCTGATCGACTATATGGAGTACGATAAGCAGAGCGCGACCAGTGATGACGGCGCGTGGAAACTGCCGGACGGTGATGCTTATTATTCAGACCGTCTGAAGCAGATGACGACGACGGATATGAGCGCGGATGAAATCCACGATCTTGGCCTGGCAGAAGTCGCGCGCATTCATGGTGAAATGGAAGCCATTATGACTGAGGTCGGCTTTGAAGGCACATTGCAAGACTTCTTCGAGTTTACGCGCAGCGATGAGCAATTTTTCTATTCGAATACAACCGAGGGCAAAGACCGCTATCTCAATGAAGCGACCGACATGATCAATATCATGGAAGAGGCCCTGCCCGCTTATTTCAATACGTTCCCGCAGGCCTCACTAGAAGTGAAAGCGGTTGAGCCGTTCCGCGAGAAATCCGCTGGCAAGGCCTTCTACCAACGTCCCGCCCCAGACGGCTCTAGGCCCGGTGTCTATTATGCAAACCTGTATCGAATGCAGGATATGCCCGTCTATCAAATGGAGGCGCTGGCTTATCACGAGGGCATCCCAGGCCATCACATGCAGCTTGCCATTAGTCAGGAGCTGCAAGGCATTCCGAAATTCCGTAAGTTTGGCGGCGTGACCGCCTACACTGAGGGGTGGGGTCTTTATAGCGAATTCCTACCTAAGGAGATGGGGTTTTATACGGATCCTATGAGCGATTATGGCCGCCTTGCCATGGAGTTATGGCGCGCCGCGCGTCTGGTGGTGGATACAGGCCTACACGACAAGAAGTGGACGCGTGAAGAGGCGATCGACTATCTGCTGACGAATACGCCGAACCCGGAAGGCGACTGTATCAAGGCGATTGAACGATACATCGTGATGCCGGGTCAGGCGACGGCCTATAAGATCGGCATGAACAAGATTATCGAGCTGCGGGAAGACGCGCGGGCTGATCTTGGAGAGGCTTTCGACATTCGCGAGTTTCACGATGTTGTTCTGAAAGACGGGCCAGTTCCGTTGGCGGTTTTAGAAGAGACGATTTCGAACTGGGTCGCGAGTAAGTCTGGTTGATTGAGGCCGGGCTTTATCTCGCAATAAAAAATGGGGACTGTGTTTGACGACAGTCCCCATATTCTTTTCGGAAACAGACCTACTTGCTCAAGCGCAGCTCTGATAGAGACCCTGCGATCTTGTTATAGGCCTCGCGCAGCTCTTCTTCATTGTCTGCAGTAAAGGCATTTTGCGGATTGCTGGCGCAGTATTCAAGAACCTCTTCACCTTTAAGCGGCGCTTGGAAAGCCACCGTGTAGATCTGGACTTTCCCTTGGGCTTTGATTTGGTCGCACAAAGCACGGGCTTGGGTATCAGACGTGCCTTGTTCGTTCTTGAAGCGCTGGTCGATGAAGTCACCATCAGTCATGAGGATGAGGGCTTTGTTACCTTGCGCTTCATCATAGCTCAACGGTGCGGAATCCCCATCAAAAATGTGCGCCCATTTATCAGAGATGAGATACCAACTCCAGGCAATTCCTTGATGACCAGCTGTACCGTTCCGCGTTTTGAGTGCGCTAATATATTTCTCAAGTTTTGAACGATCACGGGTTAGGGCGAGCGGTTCAATGCCTGAGCATTTTTCGCCTGCGCGACGCCAGCCATCTTTGTGATCAAGACGATCCCGCCAGAAGTGCGCGTAGGCAGCGGCCATGAAACCATGCGGATTTCCTTCAATCTCCGAAGCATTGTAGATAATCTCGTCAGTATCATAGAGCCTTGAGACCGGCACCGTTATGCGAGGCTGATCGCCGGCTTTCATGGTCGGTCCGAAATCTGTGAAGGCATAGTCACCCGGGCGTTCCCAGACGCAGGTCGACTTAATCTTGCGACGAATAGTCCGTTTCTTTTGCGGGCCGAATGGCTTGTTAATGTTACGAGTGCGAGGTTCGTTACGACACTCGCGTTTACCCCCCGTCCATTTCGTACATTTTCCAGACTCGTTACGCTTAGAACACGTACGCGGCTCTACCCATTCACAAACTCTTTTCGTGTACTCTTCCTCACCGACCTTCTTCCAGTCGCGATAGTAGTCAGTGGCATAATAATATCGGGTTTCTGCAAGACCTGTGACGTCTTCGAAGAACTGACCGGCATTGATCATGTCATCATAGGCGACCATGGCGATGCGGACACCTTCATTTAAGCTTTCATTGCCTTCCGGCAGGAGGACATCAAGCGCATCGTTGGCTGCATTCTTGAGCGAGTTAATCCGGTTATTTGTGTCCATCGACCCTGAAATGTCGAACATGAAGGCGACATCCAGAAGACCAACGTCCCAGACCGACTGTGCTGACTCCTCAAACATGATATTCTCAGGCCCCGCCGGAGGACCAATAATCGTATTAACGGAGCACTCTATTGATGCGTTAATTTCACGGTCTCTATTGGAGAATACGATTTTGATAGGATTGCAGTACAGATCACTGTATCCGCTGACTCGACCTTCAACTTGTTCTTTAATGAGCGCTTTGACTTCTTTCGTAGATTTTCCGGACTGAATATAGCGAGCCCCTCTCAAGACAGCCGAGTCCAATTCATAAAGCATTTCAGACTTAACAGTCGTCGTGCGCTGGAAATCGACCGTCAACGCCAACATGGTCAGGACTGGTACGAGCGACAATGAAAAAATAACGGCAACTTGGCCGCTATCATTGCGAAAGACATTCAAATTCTTCAACTTTTCGAGCATCATAACCCACCGAAAGTATTGTGAAATTTCAAACTTTACTCCCGGCAAGATACCGGATGAATTCTAAACTTGCGTTGGCAACTGCAAGAAAAACTCTTTGAAAATTCATAGACTTCGGCGTGAAACGCTTCACCTAACGCATGGTGATGGATAGGCGCATGGCTAGGATCATGCTGTTTTACTCGGATGGATGACTTCAAAGGAAAAACCGCCGGACGAGCGCCGCTACACTATCCTCATGGCGAGGCTGTCCCGGGTATGGGAGAGACACTGGAGGTGGCTCCCGGTATTCACTGGGTGCGGATGCCCCTGCCCTTCGCTTTGAAATGGATCAATCTCTATCTGATTGACGATGGCGAGAAGGGCTGGACGATCGTCGATACCGGCATGCCGATGGACGATACGAAAACAGCGTGGCGCCAGATTTTCAAAGAGAAACTTGGCGGCCGGCCCGTCTGGCGTGTGATCATAACGCATATGCATCCCGATCATATCGGCAATGCAGGCTGGATCAGTCGGAAGTTCCCGGGCTGCGAGCTTTGGATCAGCCGATTGGAGTATGTCTCCTGCCGCATGCTGATCGCGGATACAGGACGCGACGCGCCAGAGGCCGGTATCAGCTTTTACGAGGCCGCGGGCTGGCAAAGCCATCACATTGAAAATTATAAGGCTCGCTTTGGCGGATTCGGGCGCGCCGTGTCCCGCCTGCCCGACAGTTATAAGCGGCTCAGTGACGGCGATACACTGGAGATGGCCGGTCACGGCTGGAAAGTCATTATGGGCAGCGGCCACTCCCCCGAGCATGCCTGCCTCTATTGTCCAGCACTGAACGTCTTCCTCGCCGGGGATCAGCTGCTACCGAAGATTTCATCGAACGTCTCTGTGTTTCCGACAGAACCAGAGGCAGACCCGCTTCGGGACTGGATGGAGAGCTGTGCGAAATTGAAGGCGGCTATACCCGATGATGTCTATGTCCTGCCCGGGCATAATGAACCTTTCAAAGGGGCGCATGATCGCCTGGACGCCCTGATCCACGGACACGAAATCGCATTGAAACGTCTGAAACAGCGATTGCAGCAAGAGCCGCGCCGCGCAGTGGACGTTTTTCCTGCCATCTTTGGCCGGAAGATCGGGGATGATCTGGTCTCAATGGCCACCGGAGAAGCCATTGCGCATCTGAATTGTCTGGTGGAGCGCGGTGATGCGGTTCGCGAGCCTGACGAGACCGGCGTGATTTGGTACCGTGCAGACTAGCCCCGAGATAAAAGTCATTCTTTCGTCACGCTTTCGCACCTATATGATGTGAAAAGGAGGTCGTCTCATGAATGAGGGCAGCAAAACAAAAGGCTGGTTTGTCGCCGGTATGGGGCTCATCCTACTGGGCGGCGGGATTTATGGGCTCTTCATGCTGCTAGGGATCAGCATGACCGTGGGCATGGCGATCTCAGAAGTCGACGCCCCGATCTGGGCGATCCTCGCCATACCGGGCCTAATCGCTTTAGGCTTTCTCATTCTGATCCTGAAAGTGATTGTGGATCGCCTAACGAATGAAGAAGACAGCTATTATTCCAAAAACATAGACAAATAGACGAGCGCTAAATGATTGTAACAATGACGGAAAATGTGCCGGGGCACCAAATTACCCAAGTGATCGGCACGGTAAAAGGCAATACGGTGCGGACCCGATTTTTCGGGCGCGATATCATTGCAGGACTGCGCAACCTCGTCGGGGGAGAAGTTCCTGAATATACCAAACTAATGGCAGAGGCGCGCGAACAGGCATTAGATCGGATGATCGCGTCTGCTCAGGCAGAAGGGGCAGATGCCGTGGTCAATATGCGCGTTACGACGAGCATGATCATGGGCGGATCAGCTGAACTTCTCGCCTATGGAACAGCGGTTCGCCTAACCCGCTCGGACAGTCTGTAATTCGGTCTCGCAAGCGCTGGCTTTGCGGGCTAAGCGTAAAAGCTGACTTTTGGAGCGAGCTTTATGGCGACTGACGACATGGCCGAAACCCAGGAAAAACCGAAGAGTTTTGGCGAGTTCGCTAAGAAAGAGGCGCGCGAATGGGGCGCGACGCTTTCTGTTTTCATTCCGCTGTTTTTGCTGTTCTCGACTTTTCTCTATGAGCTTCGCGTAATCCCGTCTGAGAGCATGGTGCCGAACCTACAGGTTGGTGACCGCGTGACAGTGAATAAGTTTGCTTACGGGTACTCGCGTCATTCCCTGCCGTTCAGCCTTGGGCGCTATGTCCCACTGCCGGAGGGACGCATTTTTGCCGGTGAGCCTAAGCGCGGTGATGTCGTCGTTTTCGAACATCCGCATACAGCACGTGTAATGATTAAGCGCCTGATCGGTGTTCCGGGTGATGAAATTCAGCTGCGCGATGGGCATATCTATCTAGATGGCCAACCGATCCAACGAGATTTTGAGCGCACGGTCGCGTATACAACCCATTCGAGAAACGCCAGCGAGCGGGTGCGCGTCTCGGCGCAAGAAATCCGCGAAACCGTAGGCGAAGCAAGCTGGCTGACCCACGACATGCAAGGCCGATTTAGCGGCAGTAATACGCCTGTTTTTCGGGTCCCAGAAGGCCATTACCTGTTCATGGGTGACAATCGTGACAACTCAACAGACGGGCGCTCAACGACCGGACACTGCGAAGCCAATGATGAGGGTGTCATCGAGGATGCAGGTTGCCCGCCCCGTTTTATACCGGATACAAATGTCCGCTTTGATCCGGATAGGCAGGCATCTGTAGGATATGTCCCAATTCAGAATCTGATCGGGCGCGCAGATACAGTTTTGTTTACAACCTATCGCTGTTCCAGAAATGGATCACAGCCCTGCATGAAGAAGCGTGTCTGGCGGGGACTTTAGGACTCGAAAATTCACGCCCGATTTTTACCAGTCATTTACTCTCCTGTTAGGCGAATTCGGTATGAGGCTTGCATAATCGAGTGGGACACACCTGATCGTCCCATGCGGAGACTGCGCCTTGAAATTTGCACTCTATAAGCCGGAAGAGATGAGCGCTGAGCTGTGGGCAGCGTTCACAGATTTGCGGAATGCACGCGCAGTCTATGATGATCCATTCTTTGATCCGGATTTTGCCCGCCTGATCGGTGAAGTGCGGGAAGATACACGGATTGGGGTCGCTTTCGACGGCGACGACGCTGTCGGTTTCTGGGCACTGCATGAACGCCCCGGCCTATGGGCGCGTCCAATCGGGGGACCTTTTTCTGACTGGCATGGGCCGGTTCTGAAACAGGATATAGTTTTATCGCCGCAAGCGTTTCTTGGTGGGCTGGGTCTGGCGGGCATGACATGTTTTGGCTTGATGTCTGAAACTTTGGATCAGCGACCGGGCTTCACGCGTGTTGGTGCAAACATGACTAATCTCTCCATGGGATGGGACGCGTTTATAGACGACCAGCAAAAACGCTGGCCCAAGCATTTCAAGAAAATGCGCCGCGTGTTTCGCAATGTTGAACGCGACTTCAGCGAGTTTTATTTCGACTGGGACGATAAGAGCGATAAAAGCTTCAACCGAACTGTAGAGCTTAAATCAGACCAGTTTGCGCGCACCGGGTTTCATAATGTTCTGAAGCCGGAATGGGCGCAGAACTTCTTGGATCGGTTACGCCATTTTGAAGGACCGCGTTTGCGTGCGCGCCTCGTCTCGCTTTATTATGATGGACAGCTGGCCTCTGCAGAGCTGAACCTGCAGTCAGATAAGGTTATGCATGGCTGGCTGACCGTATTCGATCAAACGTTCAGCTCTTACTCTCCGGGCAATCAAATCGTTCAGGACGTATTAGAGCATATGTCTTCGACAGGGATTTGCACCTATGATGCAGGGCCGGGGCTGGATCACTATAAGCGCCACTACGCCAATTATCATCTGCCTGTTGATAGCGGAATTCTGAGGGGCAAGCGTGGCAGTTTTGCGCCGTCGCGGATAGCGGGACGCGTCTGGCGGTCCGGTGAAGCGGTCATGCCGGGCAGGGTCGGTGAGCTGATGAGCCGCACACGTCGCCGCATGGACCAGATTGCGCTGTCTGAAGTCTCAACGGGCGCTCGCCTCTCAGGCGTCTATCATGCGTTGAGCCAGCGTGACATTTAGATCAGTAAAAGCCTTCGAAACCCATCGGGTCTCTTGAACCCTATTCCCAACGGCACTAATCGGATTTCACTTGAGGATGATGGGGTGAGATGTCAGACGACACACAGATCAAGCCGGTACGCGGACCGATTATTGTCTCCCGACATGGACGCCCGTCGCTGAACCGCTCCGCAGGGCCGCGTCTGACGTGGCAGGAATATCGCGATTGGTGGGATCGCTATGAGGCATCGTCGCTGGCGGAAGATCAGAAACCGCCGGAAAGTCTGAAAGCGAAGGTGAGCGGCATTGATGTTGTACTAAGCTCTGTCCGTACGCGCGCTATTGAGACAGCGCGTTGGGCAACGGATGGACGCGAGCCTGAACAACATCCGGTGTTCAACGAGGCCCCGCTGCCACCTCCACGTCTGAAGGGCCGAACCTATCTGCCCAAAACCTGGAACGTTCTCGCCCGCATGGTCTGGCTGCGTGGACACAGCCTCGATACAGAAACGGTTGACGAAGCCCGGCTGAGGGCCCGCGCCGCAGCAGAGCGACTGCACAAAGCCGCTGAAGGACAAAGCGTCTACCTAGCGGCGCATGGTTGGTTCAACCGCATGTTGCGCAAGCCGCTGAAGCAGCTCGGCTGGGTCTGTGTGCGGGATGGTGGAGATAAATACTGGAGCTACCGCGTCTACGAATATCGCGGAAAATCCTGAGACACTGAGAGAATCCCCATTGAGGCGAGCGATTTCGCCCTGTAGGGTACTGAAAATTGAAAATCTGATGGGATGATTGTGCATGGCTGATGAGGCGAAACCTGTAGCTGATATGAGCTTTGAAGACGCTCTGGCCGAGCTGGAAACGATCGTGAAACAGCTTGAGCAGGGCGATGTTGAACTTGAACAATCGATTGCGATCTATGAGCGCGGTGCGGAACTGAAGAAACATTGCGAGACACGCTTGAATTCAGCCGAGCTCAAAGTTGAACAGATCGTTCAGGGCGCTGACGGGTCTGCGAAGACAGAGCCCGCGAGCTTCGATTAGTGCAGACGCTAAGCGACACCGAATTTGCCCGTCGCCTGACAGAGGTGGCCGACAAAGTGACGGTGGCGCTCGACCAACTTATACCCTCGGCGCAGGGGCCTGAAGCCGATCTGATGAGGGCGATGCGCCATGGGG
Source organism: Pseudomonadota bacterium (assembly GCA_038746145.1). GTDB lineage: Bacteria > Pseudomonadota > Alphaproteobacteria > Caulobacterales > Hyphomonadaceae > Henriciella. Next base: position 289,102 of record JBCDKW010000001.1, on the reverse strand, counting down.
CACTCGCAAACGGAAAGCGTATGCGACCCTTCTACGTGATTGAAACCGGGGCGATGTTTGATGCGCCGGAAAAGAGCGCGCTGAGAACCGCTGCGGCCCTAGAATGCGTTCATTGTTATTCGCTCGTGCATGATGACCTGCCCTGCATGGATGATGATGATTTCAGACGCGGGCAGCCGACAGTTCACAAGGCGTTTGATGAAGCCACAGCGGTTCTGGCAGGCGATGCGCTGCTCACACTCGCGTTCAAAATCCTCGCGTCGAGGGAGACGCATCAGGATCCTGATATTCGCTTGCGCCTGATTGAGCGGCTTGCTGACAGTGCCGGCGCGTGCGGCATGGTGGGCGGACAGATGATTGATATGCTGGAAGAGGACAGCCCTCGTGATTTGAACACAATTACGCGTATGCAGCGGCTCAAAACCGGTGCGTTGATCTCTTATTCTGTTGAAGCCGGAGCCATCCTGGGCGGTGCAAATGAGGCTGAGCGTAATGCCCTGCACGGTTTTGCCCATGATCTCGGATTAGCCTTTCAGATTTCTGATGATTTGCTCGACGCAACAGGCGATGAAGCAGCGGTTGGAAAGCCCCTGCGTAAGGATGAGGACGCTGGCAAAGCCAATTTTGTGACCCTATTGGGTGTCGACGCGGCGAAAGAACGCGTACAGATGCTCGCGGCACAGGCGCGCACCCATCTCGCTATTTTCCGCAATCGTGCCAATATCTTGCTGCAATCGGTTGATTTTGTTCTGGATCGGAGTCGTTAAGACGATCCACAATCGATTGCGCAGAAAGAGAGGCGTGTGCCTTCATGACTGATCTTGCCAAAACCCGCTTACTGGATGCTGTAAATGCGCCTGCTGATCTCAAGGGTCGGACCCGTGATGAGCTGAAACAGCTCGCCGATGAGGTTCGCGCCGAAGTGATTGATGCTGTCTCTGTCACTGGGGGCCACCTTGGCGCCGGATTAGGCGTTGTCGAGCTGACCGTTGCGATCCACTCTGTGTTTGACACGCCGAGCGATAAGCTGATCTGGGATGTCGGGCACCAATGCTATCCGCACAAGATCCTGACCGGGCGCAAGGACCGTATCCGGACCTTGCGTCAGGGCGGTGGGCTATCCGGGTTCACGAAACGCAGTGAGAGTGACTACGATCCGTTTGGGGCGGCCCACGCGTCGACCTCGATCAGCGCAGGACACGGCTTTGCAACCGCGCGTGAACTTCAGGGCAAAGACAATCATGTAATCTCGGTCATTGGCGACGGGTCGATGACAGCGGGCATGGCCTATGAGGCGATGAACAATGTCGGCGGAGATCAGGTTCGCCAAATTGTGATCCTGAACGATAATGATATGTCGATTGCGCCGCCCGTCGGCGCGATGAGCCATTATTTCTCTAGGCTGGTTTCAAGCAGGCCTTACCGCGGCCTGCGCAAGTTTGCGAAATCTGTCGTGAAGCCGATTGGACTGGAAAGCCCGACCCGCAAAGCGGAGGAATATCTACGCGGTTTTGCGATGGGCGGAACGATGTTTGAGGAGCTGGGCTTTTACTATGTCGGCCCAATTGACGGACATGATCTCGATGTTTTGATACCCGTGCTGGAAAATATCAAACGTATGGAGCGCCCGGTTCTGCTTCATGTCGTGACGCAGAAAGGCAAAGGCTACGCCCCTGCCGAAAATAGCGCTGACAAATATCACGGTGTCTCCAAATTCAATGTCGTCACTGGCGAACAGCAAAAGGGCAAGGCAGGCCCGCCGAAATATCAAGACGTATTTGGCAATACGCTGATCGATCTCGCGAAGACCGATCCTAAAATTGTGGCGATTACAGCCGCCATGCCATCGGGCACAGGCGTCAATCTGTTTGAAAAAGCCTATCCGGACCGCGCGTTCGATGTCGGCATTGCGGAACAGCACGCAGTGACAATGGCCGCAGGCCTTGCCGCAGATGGTATGCGGCCCTACGCGGCGATCTATTCGACCTTCTTGCAGCGCGGCTATGACCAAGTTGTGCATGATGTCGCGATCCAGAAATTGCCCGTCCGATTTGCCATCGACCGGGCTGGCCTTGTCGGCGCAGACGGCCAGACCCATGCTGGCAGTTTCGACGTTGGCTATCTTGGCGCTCTGCCGGGTTTTGTCTGCATGGCCGCCAGTGATGAGGCCGAATTGGCTAGAATGGTCGTTACGGCAAACCAGATTGACGACGGCCCGTCAGCTTTCAGATATCCGCGTGGTGAGGGCACCGGCGTCGAAATGCCCGCTAACCCGTCGCCTCTTGAGATCGGCAAAGGCCGCATCGTGCGTGAGGGCACAGCGATTGCGATCCTGTCTTATGGCGCGCGTTTACAGGAAGTGTTGAAGGCGGCTGACATGCTGGCCGCTCAAGGCCTTTCAGCGACCGTCGCCGATGCGCGGTTTGCTAAACCTCTGGACGCCGATCTCACAAACCGGCTTGCGAAAGAGCATGAAGTCCTGATTACGATTGAAGAAGGCGCGCGCGGCGGGTTTGGATCCTTCGTACTGCATCATCTAGCAGAGACAGGCGCGCTCGATAGCGGTCTGAAAGTTCGCACGATGCATCTGCCGGACGTGTTCCAGGATCAGGACAAGCCGTATGAGATGTACGAGACTGCCGGCCTGAACGCCCGACACATTGCTGCAAAAGCCATAGAAGCGCTTGGGCGTGGCAATGTCGAGGAAATCGAAAACTTCGCCAGAGCGTAATCTATGTCACTGCGGATCGCCGCTCTGACGACAATTGCGATGATCGCATTTGCAGCCAATTCTGTGATCGGTCGGCTTGCCTTAATTGAGGGCGAGATCGGTGCGGGCAGTTTCGCGCTAATCAGGCTTTTAAGTGGCGCGGTTGCACTTCTGGCTATTCTAGCCGTTCAGCGCATCCGACCATTGGGAAGTTGGTCAGGCGCGCTGGCGCTCCTCAGCTATGCGGGCTTTTTCTCCTACGCTTACATTGCGCTTCCCGCTGGAACAGGTGCGGTGATCCTATTTGCTGTGGTGCAAGTCACTATGATCGGATGGGGCATCGGCAAAGGTGAGCGACCGGACGCTTTGCAATGGATTGGCCTCTTAATGGCGTTCGCGGCTCTGATCTGGTTGGTCAGTCCCGGTGTTGAGGCGCCATCTCTGCTTGCGAGCTTCTCGATGATCATCGCGGGGCTGGGCTGGGGCGTCTATTCGCTGCTCGGTCGTGGCGCTGGAAATCCAACGGCTATGACAGCGGGGAATTTTGTCCGCGCGAGCCTGATCGCGTGTTTGATCGCCCCGATGCTTCTCCTGAGCAGTCCTGAGCCGCTTCCGAGTGGTCGTGGGATCGGTCTGGCGGTTCTGTCGGGTGCACTCACATCCGGACTTGGCTATGCCGTCTGGTACACAGCGCTGAAAGGCTTAACGGCGACGCGGGCCAGCATCGCTCAACTCTCAGTCCCAGCGATTGCCGCGATCGGGGGCGTCCTGTTCTTGAGTGAACCAATCACGCTGAGATTTGCACTAGCGACTGCACTTATTCTTGGCGGTGTCGCCCTTGCGACCTTGACCCCGGCCACGCTGCGACGCAAATCCAGCGGATGAACGAAACAGCAGCCAAACCCAAGACAGGTAAGAACGCGTTCTTCTTCGTCATCGTATCAGTGGTCCTGAACATGATCTCGTTCGGGATCATTATGCCTGTGATGCCCGATCTTCTGGTTGAGGTGACGGGAAGAGGTGTTGATGAAATCGCGGTGGAGTCCGGTATGCTGGCCGCGACGTTTGCTGTTGCGAACTTTCTTGCCATGCCCGTGCTTGGGGGTTTGTCCGATGCGTATGGGCGAAGACCTGTTCTGCTTGCTTCAATCTTCATGTTGGGCGTGGATCTGATCATTATGGGGCTCGCCCCGACACTGTCGATCCTATTTTTCGCACGGTTTTTGGGAGGCATGTTTTCAGCGACCTATTCGGTGGCCAACGCCTATATCGCTGATGTCACTGAACAGGAGGATCGCGGACGCGCCTTTGGTATGATGGGGGCCGCCTTCGGGGTCGGCTTCATTCTCGGCCCAGTCTTTGGGGGCTTGCTAGGCGGGATTGATACGCGCCTTCCCTTCTTTGTTGCGGCCGGAATTGCGGGGCTTAACTTTCTTTATGGCATGTTTGTCCTGCCGGAGAGCCTGCCAGAGGAGAACCGTCGCCCGTTCACGCTGGCGCGAGCCAACCCCTTTGGTGCATTCAAGCATTTTGTGAAGCTTCCTAAAGTGGCTTGGTTCATCGCCGCGATTGGCCTGTTTCATCTTGCTAATATGATTTACCCAGCAACATGGCATCTGCACGGCGCTGTTCGCTATGGCTGGGACAGTGTCATGATCGGCATATCGCTTGGTGTCGTCGGCGTTGGATCCGCGATCAGTCAGGCCTTTCTGACCGGGTATTTGATCAAACGGCTTGGACCGATGAAAGCGGCGTTCTGGGGTCTGTCGATGAATACGCTGGCACTAACACTGTTTGCGTTCGCGGGCGCGCCTTGGATGGCCTTTGCGATCATTTCGATCTCGGCCTTTGGCGGGGTTACGATGCCTGCGATCCAGACGATCACATCAAGCCTGACACCGAAGAACGAACAGGGAGAACTGCAAGGCGCGCAATCCTCCATGCAGGCTTTCACGATGATTTTCAGCCCGCTTCTAATGACATCGACATTCTCAGCGTTTTCCGAAAGAGAGGCTGATTACTTTGTCACATATTTCCCCGGCGCACCTTTCCTCCTGGCTGCCCTCTTCGTCCTGCTTGCCATGATCCCCTTTACGATCGGGGTACGCTTGAACCGGACCGAAATTTCAGAAACCGACATTGAGACGGCTGAGATTGTTCCCGACAAGGCCACATAGAAAAAGGGCAACCCGTTAGAGTTGCCCTTTCATACAGGTGTTCAAGACAGTTTACTTAGCCTTTGTGACGAGACCCAGAATACCGCCGATAATGCCGCCTCCGGCACCGCCATTTAGGAAGCTGCTGAGATGACCCATCAGGTCACCGCTTCCCAAGAGCTGTTGAAATCCAACCCCAGCTTCGTTCATGCCATAGCCGCCAGCGAGGCCGCCAACGATACCGGCGAGAGCGCCTGTTGCGCCTTTGCCGCCGAGGAGCTTTGAGATGATCGGTCCGATCACCGCGCCGCCAGCGCCATTCAGAATGAGTGGTAGAATTGCTTCCATTTTTGATGCCCTCCCAAGGCTTTTTTATACGAGAGACCCCCTTTTAAGTCTCTCTGATTGAAAAGTGACCAGAGTTTAAGGGGCTATGCAAGGCCCCTCGCCCAGTGCGCGATCTTGGCCTAAGCTGCCAATATGAAAGAGATGCGCCCCGCTTTATTCCTTGATCGCGACGGCGTTCTCAATGTTGATCGCACCTATGTGGCAAGCGTTGATGCGCTGGAATGGATTGAGGGCGCGGCCGCATGCGTCAGAAATTTCCACGCGCGCGGCTGGTATGTCATCTGCGTCACCAATCAAAGCGGCATTGGTATGGGCCATTATACCGAAACGGATATGCAAGCTGTCCATGACCATATGCAAAGCGTTCTCGCAGCGGAGCATGCTGCTCTCGATGCGATTTATCATTGCCCCTATCACCCGGACGCCACTGTGGCGCGCTATCGCAAAGACAGTCTCGACCGCAAGCCGAGACCCGGAATGTTGCTATCGGCTATGGCGGACTTCCCAATAAGGCGTGAAGCGAGTTTTCTGATCGGTGACAAACAGACTGATATTGATGCCGCCCATGCAGCCGGTATTGGAGGATTCCTCTTCAAAGGCGGCAATCTCGCGACGTTTGCAGAATGGGCGCTGGCTGCATTTGAGGATGGGGCAAGATGAAGACGATTGGCCTGATCGGCGGTATGAGCCCTGAGAGCACGGTGTTTTACTATAAGGCGCTTAATCGACTGGCTAAGGAGCATTATGGTGGGCATGCGAGCGCGAAAATCCTGCTGCATTCAGTCAATTTCGCTGAGACCCATGCAAAGCAGGTTGCCGGGGAATGGGACGATCTCGGAGTTCAGCTCGCTGAAGCGGCAAAAGGCTTACAGCGCGCAGGGGCTGATCTGATCGCGCTGGCAACCAATACGATGCACAAATGTGCCCCAGCGATAGAAACAGCCATCGAGCTACCGTTCGTCCATATCGGCGATGCGACAGCGGAGGCGCTTGTCCGTGATGGTCGAAAACGGCCTGCCTTGCTGGGAACACGGTTCACAATGGAAGAGGCATTCTACCGCGAACGCCTCGAGACACACGGACTCACGCCTGTCATCCCGGATGAAGATGCGCGGCGGGATATTCACAAGGTCATCTTTGACGAGTTGGTGCATGGCACGATCAATGGAATCAGTCGCGAGCGCTATATTCAGATCACAAAGGAGTTATCGGCTGAGGGGGCTGATAGCGCCATTTTGGGCTGTACTGAGATCGGCATGCTACTCAACGAGGAGAATTGCCCTTTACCAGCTTACGATACAGCACTTCTACATTGCATATCCCTTACCCAAAGGGCAGTTCGATAGTCTGTAACTATCGATGGCATTTTCAATAAAGATTCGAATTTCAGCCTCGCGAGACAATATCAGCGTCGCACGCAGTGCACTGAATGAGAGCAAGCATTTAGATTTCTCGCGCCATGATTGTCAGGGCGCTCTACCCCGCGCTTCATTCAGTCCATAAGAAAGGATTATGACATGAAACGTGTTACGAAACTGACCGCTGGCGGCGCTGCCGCACTTGCCCTAGCCGCTTGCGCAAGCGTTGCGGGAGCAGACGATGTCGCTGCGCCGGCAAGCATCACTGAAGCTGACGTTATTGCCGCTCAAACGACCTGGGGTAACGGGATCGTTGCGATCTCTTCTGTTCACACTGAAGGCGGCGATTACACAGCTCGCGCGACTGAGCACATCAACGATCTCTACGCCTACGAGATGACAAGCGTCATGTTCAAGCCGACGCTCGCGGCAGAAGATCAGTTCCGCGAAACGTTTGACGAAGCGCTCGCTTACTTCGTCGGCAAAGAAGGCACGGAAGATAGCGGTTTTGCGATCAAAGGCTGGACCAATACACGCTGGGAAAATAACGGCATCTACACAGATGGCGATTCAGCGATGGCGATGGGCAATTACTTCTTCACAGGCCCAGACGGCACAGAGACCAAGGTCGAGTACACGTTTGGTTATGTCCTCGACGAAGAGGGTGATCTGAAAATCAACCTGCACCACTCGTCTCTGCCCTATTCAGCGGGCTAAGACCTGACGCTTTGCTGCGTTCCTCCCAAAGGCCCCGCCCACATATCGGCGGGGCCTTTTTAAATCAGGGCGCCCATTTCAGGTATGAGAGGCTGAATATGACGGTGTCGTGTGGATTTTCATCGGGCGCGATTTCTGATTTGGTCATGATCCTGACACGAGGCTGTTATAGCGGACTGGTTTGGGAGGATTGTGATGCGGCTTTTATGTATCGGTTTGATCGTCGGCTTGGCGGCATGCACATCGCCCGAGGCCGGGAACACAACATCCAAAGAAGATGCTGACCCTTGGCGATTTGAAGAGGCTGCACCCGCCCTGCGTCTCGCCTCATGCACAGACGATGATCCATTTGAACGCGCCTTACCGATGACGATCACAGCCACTGAGATTGAGCGCGGCTCCGAGGAGGCGCAAGCGAAGGCTTTGCAAGGTGTGCGCTTTGCAGGGGCATGGCATCTGACCTCGGATGACCCAAATTTCGGTGGCCTGTCTGGACTTGATACGCTTCGAAGCGGGTCTCTCCTCGCTGTGAGCGACGCAGGAGCTTGGGTCTGGATTGGGATTGATCCTGAAATCGGTGCGCCGGACGGTCTTGGGTCTATCGGTTACATGCGCGGCGCAGACGGTAAATTCTTTCCGAACAAACGCGCCGCTGATGCCGAAGGGCTGGTCTTTAAGGATGGTCTAGCCCTCGTGAGCTTTGAACAGACCCATAGGATCGACGCGTTTGATCTTGAGGGGTGCGGGGCGCAGGCACGTGCGGCGCGGGTTGCAGATTTGCCGAACCGGATCAATGGCAAACGCGTACGCGCAAACAAAGGCCCGGAAGCCCTGAGCCTCGGCAAAGAGCTTCACATCGGATTTGAAACCAAGACGCGTGCAGGTGCACCCAACGCGTTGCTGCTTGAAGACGGCACGCTGAGCGATTTTATTTTCGTTGATCCCGGTGGCGCTTATTCACTGACCGGCGCAGACTTTGCCGATTGGGCCTATGTTGACCTGTACCGCGCTTATGATCCGGTTCGGGGAAACCGGGTAAAAGTTGAGGTGCGTAAGGGCGGTGATCTGCTCGCGAGCGCGCATATCAAGCCACCGCTTCCAGTCGATAATTTTGAAGGCGTCGCTTTTGGAACCTCGCCAGAGGGAAATAAGCGAGTGTGGCTGATCTCAGATGATAATTTCAATGAAGACCAGCGCACGCTCCTGTTTGCTTTTGATCTGGATTAGTCCTGCATGTTCAGGATCGCATCGATAAGACCAATCGCTTCATAGCTTGCCCAGTCGGCTTCTCCGGCAAGCAGGGCGACCTTCTTCCCTTTAGCATCGAAAATAACGGTTGTCGGAAAGCCACGCCGAGCGCCAGTATCGTAGACAATGTCCCAAGCTTCGGGCGGCGCATGGTAGAAGTTGAGGACGTTCGGTCCTGCGAGCTCCGTTAGTCGGCGCTTGGCGTAGTCGCGGTCTTCATGGCTGTCGACGCTAATCGCGACGACCTTGAACGCATCGCCGCCACGCGCCTGCTCCAATGCGCTCAAGTGCGGCATCTCCCGCTCGCATGGTGCGCACCAAGTGGCCCAGAAATTCACTAAAATGACTTGGCCTTTAAAGTCCTGCAGGCTGGTCACGTCGCCATCCGCATCGGTAAATGTCGCGTCCGGTGCCGGAAAGCCGCGTTCACTGGTGTCTAGGTCGCCTAATTCACCGATGGCAAATTTAGCGATTGGGTCGCGGTTGCTACCCTCCTGTGATCCTCTAAAAGCAACGTAGAGTATACCAAACAGCAATCCGGCAAACATCAGCGGAATAGCGTAACGCAACAGGTGGTCCATACAGGATTGTCCTTAAAGCCAGTGAGAGTGAGAGCGATATGGCGGGTAAAGCCAAAAAAGGCCAGCAAATGTGGGGCGGGCGCTTCGCCGCACAACCTTCCGACATCATGCAATCGATCAATGCTTCAATCGATGTCGACAAGCGTATGGTCCGCGAAGACATTGCCGGGTCGCGCGCGCATGCGGACATGTTGGCCGAGCAGGGAATCATTTCTGAGGCAGACCTGGACGCGATCCAATCCGGTCTGGACCAGATCGTCGCTGAAGTGCAGGCGGGTGATTTTCCGTATCGCGCTGAGCTTGAAGACATTCATATGAATGTCGAGGCGCGGCTGAAGGAGTTGATTGGCGATCCTGCCGGGCGGCTTCACACGGCGCGGTCGCGCAATGATCAGGTCGTGACGGACTTCCGCCTTTGGACGCGCGGAGCGCTGACCGAGGCACGGCGCGGGCTGAAACAATTACAGGCTGCGCTTTTGGAGCGCGCGGGTGAGCAGGCTGAGACGGTGATGCCGGGCTTTACGCATCTCCAGACGGCGCAGCCGGTGACGCTCGGCCATCATTTGCTCGCCTATGTCGAAATGTTTGAACGGGATCGGTCCCGTTTGGCAGACTGCGCGGCGCGGTTGAATGAAAGCCCGCTTGGTGCGGCAGCGCTTGCAGGAACAGGTTTTCCGATTGATCGCGATGCAACAGCCGAAGCGCTTGGCTTTGACCGACCGATGGCGAACTCTCTCGATGCTGTTTCAGCGCGTGATTTCGCGCTTGAGGCTATTGGTGGACTGGCGATTGCAGCCACACATCTCTCTCGTCTCGCGGAAGAAATCGTGCTGTGGACCAGTGCGCAGTTTAGCTTTGCGAGCCTGAGCGATGAATGGTCGACCGGATCGTCCATCATGCCGCAAAAGCGCAATCCGGATGCAGCTGAATTGATCCGCGCGAAGGCGAGCCTGATCGCGTCCAATTTCGCCGCCCTGCAAGGCGCGGTCAAAGCCCTGCCGCTCGCCTATGCTAAAGATCTTCAGGACGACAAATCGCTCACATTTGCTAGCTTTGACACATTCGGCCTGTGCACCGCGGCTATGTCCGGCATGGTCACAACGATGACTTTCCATGCAGACAATATGCGCAGCGCGGCGGCCAAAGGGTTCTCCACGGCCACCGATCTCGCCGATTGGCTTGTCCGTGAGCTGGGCATGCCGTTTCGCAACGCCCACCATGTTACGGGCAGCCTTGTTGCGCTGGCTGAGCAGAACAGTATCGATCTGCCGGACCTGACCCTTGAGCAAATGAAAACTGTTGAACCGCGCCTTACGAATGACGTTTTTTCCGTGCTGACTGTGGAGGCCTCAGTGGCCTCAAGACAGAGCTATGGTGGCACGTCCCCCTTGCGCGTTCGTGAGCAAGTGGAACAATGGACTCAGAGATTAGGATTGGAGCATCCGTCATGAAAACAGTGATCAAAACAGCCCTCGCGTTTTCAGCCCTTGCAGCGCTTACCGGATGCGGTCTGCGCGGCGATCTAGAGCGCCCGCCGCCAATCTTTTCCGATCCACCGTCTGAGGAAGCGCAAAAGCCTGTCGATTCACCGGCCGTCTTTGCGCAAGCTCCGATTGACCAGAACCGCGTCTATTATAACTCGCTCGGCGGTGAGATTCCCAAACCTGCCCCTGAAGCAGATGTCGATGAGGACGCGATGTCGGAGGTCAGTCCCGGCTGATAGACCCTCGTGCACCATTTCAACTATAAATCCGGCCGCCTCCACTGTGAGGATGTGGACCTGAGCGTGATTGCCAACGAGGTCGGAACGCCGGTCTATGTCTATTCGAGCGCAACTTTGCGTCGGCATGCCCGTGTGATCCAAAGCGCCTTTGAAGGTCAGGACTGCCTGATCGCATATTCTGTGAAGGCCAATGGCAACATCGCTGTTCTGAAAACACTGGCGAGTGAAGGCTGCGGCGCGGATGTGGTCAGCGGCGGGGAGTTGATGAAGGCGCGCAAGGCTGGAATTCCTGCCTCAAAAATTGTCTTCTCCGGTGTTGGCAAAACGCGGGATGAGATGGAGCTCGGCCTGCGTGAGGGTATTCATCAATTCAATGTCGAAAGCGGCGCGGAACTTCATGCGCTCTCTGATATTGCGCATGCTATGGGCAAGACCGCGCCAATTGCCTTGCGCGTTAATCCGGATGTTGCGGCAGGTGGCCATCCGAATATCTCCACCGGCAAAGCGGGCGACAAGTTTGGGGTTCCGTGGGCAGACGCGCCGGAGCTTTATCGCGTTAGTAAAGACCTGCCCGGTGTCGAGGCTGTCGGTGTCGATGTTCACATTGGATCTCAGATTGGCGACCTGGCGCCGATGCGGGCCGCGTTCGAGAAGACGGTTGGGTTGGTTAAATCTCTGCGCCAGCAAGGTCATAATCTGACGCGGATTGATCTGGGCGGTGGGCTCGGCATCCCTTATCAGACAGGCGACAGTCCGGCCTCACCGGCTGATTATGCAAAGATGATCGCAGACGTAACAAACGGGTTAAGTGTACAAGTCATACTGGAGCCCGGTCGCGTGATTATGGGCAATGCAGGCATTATGCTGGCCACAGCGCTCTATCATAAACCGGCCCCGGATCGGACCTTTCTGGTGATCGATGCTGGAATGAACGATTTGATGCGACCCGCACTTTATCAGGCTCATCACGATGTTATCCCACTTGATGAACCGACGGAAAATACGCCGCAGGCCACCTATGACATTGTCGGTCCAATTTGTGAGTCCACGGATAAGTTCGCGGCACGGCGCACCATGCCGGAAATCGCCGCCAATGCGCGCATTGCCTTTATGTCATCCGGCGCCTATGGCGCTGTGCTCTCAAGTCAGTACAATGTTCGTCCATTGGTGGCCGAAGTGCTGGTAGATGGCGATGCGTTCGCCGTCGTTCGCAAACGGCCGAGTTTTGAAGAGATGATGGCCTTGGAGCAGATACCCGATTGGCTGACCTGAACCGCATTCCCGGCGTTAAAAGCCGCATTGCGCGCACATACCGGCGGCTGCGTGATGTCGCCGTATGGCGCGCGTTTTGGCCTTTCTTTGCGGTCATATCGGTCTTTCTGATCATCGCCCTGACAGGCTTGGCGGAGGCCGCTTCGAGCCGAGTTGCTGCGTTTTTCACGCTCCTTTTCTTTGTCGCATCCTTCATCACGCTGCTGCGGGGCCTTCGCCGCTATTCAGGACCGAAGCGTAAGGATGCGATCCGGGCTCTGGACGAACAATCTGATCTGCGCCCGCTGACCAGCTTGCAAGACCGCCCCACTAAGCCGGAGAAAAGCGGTGTCACACTCTGGCGCGCGCATGAGCAGCGCCTCACCGATGCTGTGCGCCGTTTGAATGTTCCAAGTTTCAGCGACCTCTGGCGCAAAGCCGACCCCTTTGTCTTTCGCGGTATTCTACCCGTATCGATTATCAGTCTACTGATCATCAATGGCGCAGGATCGCTGGAGCGGATCGGAAAAGCGCTTTCGCCAGATTATGGCAGCCTGCTTGGCGCGGAGAATGTGCGGATTGAGGCTTGGGTTACCCCGCCGGACTATACAGGCCGGGCGCCGATCTTTCTGGAGGCCGATGACACAGAGCTTCGCATCCCTGCAGGCTCACAAGTCACGATCCGCGCCCAAGCTCCATCCGCACCGACCCTGCGCCTGCAATCTGAAAAGCGCGAAACCGTAAAGTTCGATAAGACGCCCGAGGGTGCTTATGAAGCCAATGCGATCATTATGTCTGACACAAACCTGTCCGTGCGCTGGTGGGGACCGAGACAAAGTTGGCGCGTGCTCGCCTCGCCAGACGGGCCGCCAAATGCGACGTTTGTTTCTATGCCCGGACTTGGCGAGGATGATCAGACTGATTTTACCTGGTCTGTGCGCGATGATTACGGCGTCGCGAAACTTGAGCTTGCGATTCGACCAGAAGATGATCCAAGACGCGCGCCTGACCTGATCCCGATTGAACTGGGCGCACTCAACCCGAAAGATTTGAGTAAACAAGATAGCCTTGACCTGACCCGCAACCGCTGGGCCGGTGCGCGGGTGAGCGCGTCCCTGATCGCGACTGATGGTGCGGGTCAAACGGGTGAGAGCGAACCTTACGTTTTTGTGCTGCCGTCGAAACTGCTGCTGCAGCCGCTCGCCAAAGCCATTCAGGATGCGCGGGTCACTCTGCTTCGCGAAGATACGGCTTATGAAGCACAAGCGGCTCAGACGGATGCCTTATCGGCTGGCGGGTATTTCACCAGCGCAACGCAGCGCATGAATAATGCGCCTGCGGGCATCAGACGCGGCCACACGATGATCGAAGCCATCACTTTTGGCACGCCCGATTATATTCGCGACCTCCTTGTGTATACCAGCCTGCGCTCAGCTATGCGCGAGATTGAGGCCGCAAGCAGTACCGAAACCGCAAAAGACCTCGATGACATGCTCTGGGCGGTCACGCTGCGGGCTGAATATGGCAGTGCTGCGGATGCCTATGCGCGCCTTATCGCAGCGAAGAACGCGCTGGAAGAAGAGCTTCGTGATGGCGCGAGCGAAGAAGAAATCAAACGTCTGACAGAAGCGTTCAAAGACGCTGCGCTGAACTATTTCGCTGCGCGCATGGCCGAAGCGATGGCCAACGGTCTGGCAGAAGTTGGGCCGCCGCAAGACGGCGCAGCAGGGGGCGGCGGGCCAAATCTTGGCGGTCAGAACTTCACGGATATGTTGGACGCGTTGGAAGACTTAGCCGAAACTGGCGCGACAGATCAGGCCCGCCAACTTCTCTCTGACATAACCAACATGCTGGAAAACCTGGAATTCCAGCAGGGACAGGGTAGCGGCGAAGGCATGCCCGGTATGCCCGGCCAAGAAGCAGACGGATCGGATGACGAAAATGTCCCGGAAGAGGAACGCGAACTGTCCGACACGATGCGGGAACTCTCTGAAATCCTGCGCCAACAGCGTGAACTGAATGACGAAACGCTGGCTCAACAGCGCGGCGAACGCTCTGAACAGGGCGAAAATGGCGAGGAGCAAAGCGGCGGCGAGCAAGCGCAAAATGGACAAGGCCAACCCGGTGGGACTGAAGGCCCCGGCGGCGAAGAGCGCGCCGAAGGAGGTTCAGGTTTTGGAAACGATGAAACCCTCGCCGAGCAGCAGCAACGCCTAGCCGATCTCGTTGAACGCTTGATGGAGCGCGCAGAGAACGGCGAGTTCGGCGTTGGCGACATCGTCGATGAAGACGCTCTGGAAGCGATTGAACGGGCGCAGCGCCGGGCCGGAAGCGCGCTGGAAGACGGCAACGAACTGCGTGCACTTCGCAATCAGGAAGACGCGACAGAGCAACTCCGCGATCTGGCGCTGGCTTTGGCGGAAGAATTGGATGAACGTCGCGCGGCACGCCTCGGCGAGGAGTTCGGCAATGGGACCGATACCGGCCAATCAGACCCGTTCGGCAATAACCCACAGGGCGGCATCGGCTCAGGCGACAATGTCGACATTCCCGACCAGATTGAGCGCCAACGTGCTAAGGATATTCTTGAAGAATTGCGCCGTCGTTATGGCGATACGATTGATGAGGAAGAGCGCGAATATCTGGAGCGGTTGCTCGACCGTTTTTAGGCTTCTAGCTCAAGACGATATCGTCGCGGTGGATGATGGCGGGGCGTCCGCGATAGCCAAGCACGGCCTCGACATCCTCACTTTGAAGGCCTTTGATACGCTCAATGTCCGCAGCGCTGTAAGCACTGACACCTTTACCAATGTCAGCGCCGTCAGGCGCCCGCAGGGCCACAGCAGCCCCACGTTCAAACGTGCCTTCAACACTCTTGACACCAACCGGAAGCAGGCTCGCGCCATTCCGCAAAGCTGTAGCCGCGCCAGCATCAAGCATGATCTCGCCTTCAGGGTTCAAATGGGATCTCAACCATGTCTCGCGGGCTTTATCGGGGCTAAGCGGAGGAGTGACCCATGTCGAACGCTCGCCGTCCAGAATGGCTTGCAAAGGAAGATCCCGGTCGCCCAGTGTGATCACTGTTGAACATCCGGCTGAGTACGCAATCTTGGCCGCGGCGAGTTTCGTCACCATTCCACCGGATCCAATCGCCGCTTCGCTATTCGCCCCGCCTGCCATCTGTTCGACTTGCTCAGTGATCTCCGTCAGCATTGAGATATGTCTCGCCTTGGAGTCCGTACGCGGATTATCAGTGTACAGCCCGTCTACATCAGACAAAAGCACGAGCACATCTGCGCCAACCATCCCGGCGACACGCGCAGCGAGGCGGTCATTATCCCCGTAGCGGATCTCATCGGTCGCGACGCTGTCATTCTCATTGATCACGGGCAGAGCGCCTGCGCTCAGCAAAGTTTCGAGCGTTGCGCGCGCGTTTAGCCAACGGCGACGGTTTTCTGTGTCGTCGAGGGTTAGCAGAGACTGAGCAACAGGGATGCTATGCTCTGCAAAAGCGTCCGCGAGAGCGGCCATCAGGAAAGGCTGGCCAAGCGCCGCAGCCGCCTGCTTTTCCTCTAACCGTTTCGGCTGTTTGTCGCCGAGATGACGTCGACCGAGCGCAATCGCACCGGAGGAGACCAGGATCAGCTCGCGCCCGTCTGCTCGAAAGGCAGCCATATCCGCCGCTAAGCGGGTGAGCCATTCGGTACGGGCTTCGCCGCCATCACTGACGAGCGCTGAGCCAATCTTGATGACAATCCGGCGTGCGTTTCGCAACGTGTCTATTCCGGTGCCCATTCGTCTTCCAATTCGGATAGATCCTCATCGACATCTTCACGCAGGGCTTCGGCAATGGCGTACAGCGCCTCTTTGACGCCGATATTCGCGACAGAAGAAAGCCGCATGGGTATCTGCCCGCAGACCGCCTCAACCGCAGCTGCCTGTTCATCAACAAGTTCCTCGGGCAGCACGTCGACCTTGGACATGGCGACGATTTCAGGCTTGTCGGCCAGCTCACCACCATAGGCTTGTAACTCTTCGCGGATCGTGGTGTAGGCCCCGGCCGGGTCATCCTGTGTGCAATCGATCAGGTGGAGCAGAACCTTACAGCGCTCAACATGACCCAGGAAGCGATGGCCGAGACCAATCCCTTCCGCCGCGCCTTCGACGAGACCGGGAATGTCCGCCAAAACAAAGCGTGTGCTGATTCCAATGTCGACAATGCCGAGCCCCGGATTGAGCGTGGTGAACGGATAGTCTGCAATCTTGGGCTTAGCAGCTGTCGCCCGGCTCAAAAAGGTCGACTTGCCCGCATTCGGCAAGCCCAAAAGGCCAGCATCGGCAATCAGTTTGAGGCGCATCCATAATGTGAATTCTTCGCCTTCTTCGCCATCATTAGCGCGCCGCGGCGCCTGATTGGTCGAGGTCTTGAACCGCAGATTGCCCCATCCACCATTGCCCCCTTTGGCCACCATGACGCGCATGCCGATATCTGTCAGGTCAGCGATCAGGGTTTCCTGATCTTCTTCATAGATCTGCGTCCCCACAGGAACCGTGATAATCTTGTCTTCGCCGCCGCGGCCGTGGCGTTGTTTGCCCATGCCGTTTTTGCCGCGTTCAGCCTTGTGGTGCTGTTGGTAGCGATAGTCGATCAGCGTGTTGAGGCCTCGGATCGCTTCAACATAGACATCGCCACCGCGCCCACCATCGCCTCCGTCTGGGCCACCAAATTCGATGTAGGCCTCGCGCCGAAAAGACGCGCAGCCATTACCGCCATCCCCGGCTTTGACGTAGATTTTGACCTGATCGAGGAATTTCATGTCGCTTCTTTCGACTAATGTGAGGCTGTTCGCAAGGCCATCTCTGGCGGGGCACCGCGCGTATAGCGCATCGCTGGGCTTGGCCCTCCACGCGCTGCGCCAATATGAGAAACGACATCGACGGCCTGAAACCCTAGCTTTTCAAGAACACGGCCGGATGCCGGATTATCCGTAAAGTGGCCCGAAACGAATTGCTCTATGCCATGATCCTGCTCAGCCCAGCGCATCACCTCGCTCGCGGCTTCACTGATAATGCCCTGTCCCCACCAAGGCTGGCCGACCCAATAGCCGATTTCCCAAATCTCATCCGTGTGGCGATCAAGGCCGCAACAGCCGATGACGCCGTCTTTCGCATGCTCAAGCATGAAGACGCAGGCTTTATCATCAGCCCAATTCTGCGCTGCTCTCTCAATGAAGTCCTCAGCATCGGAAAGCGCATAGGGATATGGCGCGCGTCCCAGATTCCACGCGACATCACGAACGCCAATTCGCTCGGTAATTTGTGCAGCATCTCGGACCTGCGGCGCACGCAAAGACAAGCGCTCTGTGTGAAGAATTGTCGGTGTCGCCATATCGAAACCCTCATGCTTGTAAAGGGAGGCAAATAAAAAGGGAGGCAGTGACCTGCCTCCCCTTGAGAACGTTTGGCCACCCCTGTGAGGCGGCTTTCAATCCGCCTATTCAGCTGCGTCTGCGAGCGGTGTCACCGACACGTACTGACGGTTGTCGCGCTTGCGCGTAAACTCGACTTTGCCTTCGACGAGGGCGTAGAGCGTGTGGTCTTTACCCATGCCAACGCCGCGGCCCGGATATGTCTTAGTTCCGCGTTGGCGCTTGATAATGTTGCCAGGAATTACGTGCTCCCCGCCATATTTCTTGACGCCAAGATACTTAGGATTTGAATCGCGTCCGTTCTTGGACGAACCGCCTGATTTCTTATGAGCCATTTCCGGTCTCCAGTCTTTCTCGGTTTATACCCGAACTATGCGTCTTTTGCGAACTCTTTTGCCTGCTTCACCCAGTCGTCACGAGTAATGCGGCCCGGGAAGCTCATTTCTTCCTCAAGCTCTTCGATTTGTTTCTTTTTCAGCGCTGCAACCTGCCAGAAGTGGAAGATACCAGCGTCATTCAGTTTGCCTTCAAGGACTTTGCCGACGCCCTTGATCTTCTTTAGATCGTCCGCCTCGCCCTGTGGCTTGGTCAGACGCCCGCGTTCGTCCATCGCAGCTGTGTCAGCTTTCTTGGCAGCAGCCTTCTTAGGCGTAGCTTCTTTCTTTGGAGCGGCCTTTTTAGGCGCTTCCTTTTTGGCTTCAGTCTTAGGAGCCGCTTCTTTTTTAGGCGCAGCTTTCTTCTTCGCAGGGGCTTTCTTGCCGTCTGCGAGAATGGATTCAATCGTCACAACAGTTTCGAGCTGGCGATGGCCGCGCTTACGACGATACGTGTTGCGCTGGCGCTTTTTGAAGATCATCACCTTTGAGCCTTTGCGCTGCTCAATGATGGTGCCGACAACACTTGCGCCCTTTACAACAGGCTCACCGACAGTGACTTTGCCGCCGTCACCAATCATCAACACGTCTTCAAACGTGACGCTATCACCCGCTTCTGCAGCGAGTTTTTCGATGATGATGTCATCACCTTCGGCAACTTTATACTGTTTGCCACCTGTCTTAATGACCGCGAACATGGCGCTCGTCCTTCCGGAACTCTCAAAAATGAAACTCTCATCCGCTGCCGATCAGGCGCGGACGTGAAGCGCGGGATAAACACTAAAGCCGCCGCCAAGTCAAACCCTGTTCGCGGTGAATCGCAGAGCAATCCGCAGTAAGCCCCCTATAGACCTAACCTGTAAAGCCGTTAGAAGCGCTCGTGACAGCCTAAGACCGCTGTTTGTTTCGTGAAATGGAGAATAGAATGTCAGTTAAACGCCCACAAGCGCGCACCCCGAGGGGGTTTCAGGACCGGCTTGGTCCTGCAATCGCTGCTGAGGCTGAACTGATTCATCGTGCCTCCAGCGCATATGAAAGATGGGGCTTCCAAAGACTGGACACGTCGGCATTTGAATTCACCGAGGCTTTGGGCAAGTTTTTGCCCGATAAGGATCGTCCGAATGAGGGCGTCTTCTCTCTTCAGGACGATGATGAGCAGTGGATGTCACTTCGCTATGATTTAACAGCCCCTCTTGCGCGTTATGTTGCAGAGAACAGCCAAGGCCTGCCCCGACCTTTCCGGCGTTGGCAAGCAGGGCCGGTCTGGCGCAATGAGAAACCTGGACCGGGACGCTTTCGGCAATTCACACAGTGCGACGCGGACTCCGTCGGCGTACCCGGAGCTGCTGCTGATGCAGAAATTGTCATGCTGGCTTGCGATGCACTGGAGGCGGTTGGCGTCCAACGTGGTGAATACAGCCTGAAAATTAACACGCGCGGTGCTCTAAATGCAGTTCTAGCTCAGGTTTCATCCAGCGGCGCGGAAAGTGAAGCGGAGCGCAATGGTACAATCCTGCGTGCGATTGATAAACTTGACCGCCTTGGACTGGATGGCGTCGCAGCGCTCTTGGGCGAAGGACGCATGGACGAGTCAGGCGACTTCACAACAGGCGCAAAGCTCGATGTCTCGTCAATCGACCGCGTTATCGCCTTCGTCTCGGCCAGCCAAAACGACAATGATAAAACTGTCAGCGCGCTTGAAACCGCTATCGGGCAAAGCGAAGCGGGCCTTGCAGCGCTCGATGAGATCAAGACGATGACAAGTATCATGGAACGGTGCGGGTTTGGCGGGGATCGCGCTGCCATTGATCCCTCAGTCGTGCGTGGTCTGGATTACTATACGGGTCCGGTGTTCGAAGCAGAGCTGAATATGACCACCCCGACGGGCG
The DNA here is from genome assembly GCA_038746145.1 of Pseudomonadota bacterium. Lineage (GTDB taxonomy): Bacteria > Pseudomonadota > Alphaproteobacteria > Caulobacterales > Hyphomonadaceae > Henriciella. Next base: position 269,318 of record JBCDKW010000001.1, on the reverse strand, counting down.
AGCCGCTTGGGATTGGTAGCGTCGGCGGCGGTGGGCGATACGACGATTTGGTTGCGCGTTTCACCGGCGAAAAAGTGCCTGCAACCGGGTTTTCCATCGGTGTCAGTCGCTTGATAACCGCACTTGAGGCTGCTGGGCGTCCACTGCTTGGAGACGCAACCGGTCCGGTTTTGATTTTGGCATTCGATCAGGCCTCAATGGGAGACTATTTCGAACTCGCGCAGCGACTTCGCAAAGCAGGGATTGCAACAGAAGTGTATCTCGGTGGGTCGGGCGTGAAAGCGCAAATGAAATATGCCGATCGACGCAACTCTCCTGTGGCGATCATGTTTGGCAGCGACGAAAAAGAAAAGGGCATCGTTTCAATCAAAGACTTGCGGCTCGGAAAAAAGAAAGCCCAGGCCATCAAGGACAATGAGACCTGGCGGGAAGAGCGACCCGGGCAATTTGAAGCCCCGCTGGATAAGCTTGAAAGCATTGTCGCCGAAACAATCGCGGCGGAGATTTAATTGAGCGCGCTTTTTGGCTCTCAAACACTCGACCGCGTTTCCAAAGCCATTTCCGAGAAATTTGGCGAGGTCGGCGGTGAGCGAATTAGCCTGCAAACGGTTCAGCCGCTTGTGCCCTTTCTGGAATTTCTCGGGGAGGCCTATCGCCGTAATATTATTGAGCATGGCGATGGTGATCTCTGTCTTTGCCCAGATTTGACGCTTGCCCTCGCGCTTGCCATTGCAAGCGGTGACATGAAGATCGGGTCATATAATTTTGATGGCCTGGTTTTTCGGGGATCGAGAGTAGATCGAACCGCCTCACCGGTGCAGCGCCAAATCGGCTTTGAGATTTTCAGCACACCTGCAAATATCAATGATGATAGCCGGATTGTTCTGGCCAGCATTGAAGCGCTTAATGCGGCGCAGATGGAAGATTTCAAACTGGTCTTCGCCGATCTCGGTCTCGTCTTTGCTGTGATTGACAGTTTTGATGTACACCCAAACTGGAAGCGGCGTTTAAAGAAGTCTTTTTCCATGCCCGCAACATTTGAACGAGACCTGCTCGACGCGCAAAACAGTGAGAAGGTTTCAGCTCTCCCCCGCGCGCTCGTCGATTTGACGGAGGAGGACGCGAAGGATGCGCTCGCAGATGTGTTTTCGATGTTAAAAATCTCCCCGTTCGGAGCGCGAAGCCTTGACGATATTGCCTCACGATTGATTGATAAGGCTTCAGAAGCCGACATGCCTTTAAAGGTAGAAGACGCCGACCTGCTCCGCCAGATTTGCGAGATTGAAGGTGACATTGATGTCGCATTTGCCGAGCTGAATACGCTTCTAAAGCACCGAAATGAAGACGTGATCGCGCGTATCGGACAATTACAAAATATGTTCGGCACCCTTCACGAGAGCGGCGTCAGTTTTTCAGGCGCGCAGTTCAATGCGAATCTTGGTCGTGAATTGTCCTATTATGACGGCTTCGTTTTTGAGTGCCATGCTCCGGACGGGACGGTCCTTGGTGGCGGGGGTCGATATGACGGACTGCTTTCATCGCTGTCGCAGGAGAAAATATCAAGCGGTGCAGTCGGTGCAATGCTGCGCCCGGACCGGATTGCTGCCATTTTGGATGGGGCCGCATAATGCTGAATATCGGAATTGCCTCCAAAGGCCGAATACAGGACCAGACATTTGAGTTTCTCAAAACCATTGGCCTGCCGGTGCGAACCGCAAATGGGCGCTCATATTCTGCAGGAATAGACGCGCTATCAAACAGCCAAATCTGGCTCCTGCCTGCAAACGAGATTGCAAAACGCCTCCACTCTGGCGACTTGCATGTTGGGATTACGGGACATGACTTATTGCTGGAAATCGGGGAGGTTGAGGATAAGGTTTCACTTCTGGAGCCGCTCGGGTTCGCACAGGCCGACCTTGTTGTGGCCGTTCCAAACAGTTGGATTGATGTCGCCTCGATCGCAGACCTGCGCGAAGTCTTTGCGGACATCCGACAACGCATGAACCGTGCGCCGCAAGTCGCAACGAAGTATACAAGAATTGTGCGCGAGCGTTTCCTGGAAGAAGGCATTAGTGACTTTCGGATTGTCGCTGATCCCGGAGCCACAGAAGCAGCACCTTTGCGGGGCATTGCGGATGTGATCGTGGACATTACGACCACTGGAGACACGCTACGCGCCAATGACCTGAAACCGCTGAGTGATGCGATCCTGAGCAGCGAAGCCTGGCTGGCAGCAAGTACAAAACGAGAGATTTGGACTGAGATCGCTTTCTCTGAACTGGCGAAAGTGATGACACGTATCACCAGTTTCAAAGATAATAGAACGCTCATTCGATTTGCACCTGACAGCGATACGGAAGCTTTGCGAAACGCGATCAGAGCAGCCTTTGATGCGTCCACTACAGGTCTGAACTTTGCTGGATCGGGGCTGATCTATGTTTCGAAGAGCGAGGCATTTGAGGTCGCTTCATTCCTGCAAAACCAGACGGGCTCGCCTATTGGGGTCTTTCAACCGGATTTGATCCTGGACCAAAAAAGTGAAGCTCTTGAACGGTTCCGCGCCGAGGTTTTTGTTTAGGATTATTTTTTTGCCGCTGCTCTAACGCGTTTTGCGTGACGCGAGGCAAGCGGGTTCCCGATCGCCGCTTTGCTGCCACTGCCGTGGCCTTCTCCAGTTGCATTTGGTCCTCTGGACCAAATGATCGCGGGGCGACCACTGTAGAAGCCAAGAAACAGGCCGCGGGCGCTTTATCTCCTTATTTGAGTTTCGCGCAGCCGGGCTTGGCTCCTCGCGCGGGTGCGCGAAGGTTGGGTGGTTTGGATTTTGGTGAGTTTGGGATTTGCCCTTCGGGCCTTCTGCCGCTTCATTTGGTCCACTGGACCAAATGATCGCTGGGCGACCACTCCAGAAGCCCCCTCCGACCCAGCCTTTGGCTGGCCCACCTCCCCCGCAAGCGAGGGAGGAAATCCTGCTTCGGATTAGATTAGGCTCTGAACTTTCCTCCCCCGTTCACGGGGGAGGTGCCCGAAGGGCGGAGGGGGCTGGTGCGTTTACGAGCTATCGTCAATCGCGGGTGCTGGTGTGAAGTCTTCTTTGCCCCAGCTAATGTAGACGATGCGTTCTCCGCATTCCATGAAACGCGGCGTCCAATAGCGGATGGCGTTCAGGTGCGCTTCGCCGCTTGTGTCGTGCATTGGGGTCCAGTGATCGAGATAGCTCCGGCGCTGTTGGTAGAGCCAGACGTTCAGGTCTGATCTGTCGGGCGCGAGGTAGATGTTTACGCGGCCGTCTGCATCTATCTGGTAAAATCCGTCCTGGCCGGTTTTGCACACATGGGCGCGCAGGCGGATGAGTTGCCACCAGATATAGGGCCAGAGCCAGACGGGGACGTGCGCCCAGTCGCGGGGATTGATGCGGACTTGCATGTTGGGGAGGAGTATACTGGCGCTCTTGGTGGGGGTGGATAGATTTTGCTGATTTTGTTCCCCACTCACGTCCGGCGAACCCAGCCTTGAGCTGGGGTCCAGCTCTGACCCTGTCGTCAATGTTGAGATGTCCAGAGATGGATACCAGCTTTCGCTGGTATCTGCGGAGATTGCGGTTTCGGGTGAAATTTGGGGGATAGAGGGGATTTTACCCTTAATTCTCAGGATTTTTTGTGAAAACCACAGGCGGATTGGCAATGTTTACCGTTAGCGTTTCCGGGCCAAATTCTATCTCGAAAAAATCGATGTTAATCCCCAATGGAATAGGTTTCATTGTTGCGAGCCCAAATGAATTTCCTTCAAGGTGTTTAAGTATGAAATCAGCTGCCGGTGTTTTCAGCATCAGTACATCCGATGTGAAATCGACATTTATTGAGCCGTAAGCCGTTGCCACATAGGTGCCGGTTATATCTTCGACCTCAAGCGTCATGGGAGCACTGTTATTGACACTGTGTATGGTGTCATCTTCGGATAAGAAACCCGTAGCCTCTGAAACAACGACGGGATAATCTTCGATGGGCGTTTCAGGAAGCTGCATCGATTTGCGGAAAAGCATATCGTTTACAAGGTAGGGCAATATTGAGTTTTGCTGATTGGTCAGCGCAACGAAGCCAATATCAGCCGCGGGAACAAATAGAACCTGACTGCTAAAGCCATTCTCATTGCCTCCGTGACTGACAACATAGTGACCTTCGACGGATTTCATATTCCAGCCATAGCCGTATCCGAAGAGGTATGTGCCCGGCTCTTCCCGAGTGGGAGGAGCGCCATTGTCAATCGCCTGCATGGAGATCGCGCTGGTAGCATAGTCATTTGGAATCGTTGGGTTTGTGTTGTCCATCCACGCACTGATCCAGCGCGCCATGTCGCTGGCTGTTGCGTAAATTTGTTCATCATAGAGATATTCAGTGGCGGTCGACACAGGCGCGCCTTCGATCATTGCATAGCCTGTTGCCGCCGTTTTTGATGCTTCGAACATGGCTGTTTCGCTGAGCGTGTGTTTCATGCCCAGAGGTTGCAGGAAGCGATCTTTAAAGAGGTCCGCTTTTGACTGTCCTGTCACGCTCTCAGCGATCATGTCGAGCATAATGAAGTTGAGGTTGTTATAGGACCAGCAGTTGCCAACACGGCAGGAGGCTTCGAAGTGAGCAAGGCGCGATGCGAGATCGGCCTGCTCGCGTTCAGGAAAAAACGCGAGCGACCCATCCATATAGGGCAGGCCAGATGTTTGGGATAGCAGCGTAGCAATGGTGAGATTTTCGCTCAGGTCGCCGGATTTGAAGTTTAGGTTCGAAACATAGGTTGACGGGTGCGCACCAAGATCGACTTTGCCTTCAGCCTCAAGTGTGCCGATGAGAGCGCTTGTGAAAGATTTGACGATGGAGCCAATGCCATATTGCGTTTCGAACGTCGCGGGCTGCGCCATTTCGAGATCACCAAATCCGAAGCTCTGCGCATATGTAATCTCGCCGTTTGATATCATCGCGACAGATAGGGATGGTGCTCCGTAAAGCTCCATGAGTGTCTGAAAATCAGCTGATACCGCAGCCGGATCAATGCCAGTAGATCGTGCTTCTTCAGGGATTATTTGCTGAGTAGCCGGTTGCGCGTGGCAGGTAGCAATCGCAAGCAGAAAGCTGCTAAAAATAATTCTGATTTTCGCACAAATGGACATTCGTTTCTCCGGGTTTTTGCAATCGCATCACGAGGTGTCAGAGATGTTTTTTTACTCCCCCGTCAAATTCGGCGCTCTTTTTTCTCTAAACGCGTCCACCGCCTCCTTGCGGTCGTCCATGTAGTTTGAGACGCTTTCCCAGCCGACTGAGGCGTCCATCATTTGGGCTGCCAGAGCACGCAGCGGGATGTTGGCGACGGTTTTCGTCCAACGGACGGCCCATTTTGGGTTGGACTGGAGTTTGGCGATTAATTCGCTGACTTTGCCGTCGAGCTGGTCGGTCGGCACGGCATAATTGATCAGGCCCAGCTCTTTGGCCTCTGCTGCGGTCAACATGTCGCCGGTCATTAACAGCTCTTTAGCTTTGGCGAAGCCGATGAGTTGCGGCCAGATCAGCGCGCCGCCATCGCCTGCGACGAGGCCGACTTTGACGTGGGGATCACCGATCAGGGCTTTTTCATCCGAAATAATAATGTCGCAAAGCAGCGCGATAGTCGCGCCAAGCCCCGCTGCGGCACCATTCAGGCGGCAGATCATCGGCTTTTCCATGTCGAGGATGGAGGTGACGATGCGCTTGGCCTCCCAGGCGATGTCGCGGAACTTGCCGGGGTCAGAGATTTGCTCATCGAACCAGTCGAAATCCCCGCCGGCGCAAAAGGCTCGACCTTTGCCCGTTAGGACAATGATATCGGAATGGCTGTCGCGTTGCAGGTCGGTAAAGACGCGGCCAAGCTCTTCGTGCATGGCGGCATCGACACCGTTGACCGGGTGATCGGATGTGATGGCAGCGGTCAGGACGCGGTCGCTGCGTTCAAAGGTGAAGCGGGTGTAGGTTTCTTGGGTAATATCGAAGGGCGTGGTCATTTAGAAAAGTCCTATGCCGAGGCTGAACAGAAAGACTGTTATAAAAATAGAGGCGACGAAGACGCTGACGAGGCCTATGGAGGTGCCGATGCGGGCGCGTCCGAAATGGCCGCTGCGCACGCCGCGATACAGAGCGAAGGCGGCTAGCGCGAGGCCGATGAGGGCGATCCAGAGACCGTAGCGCGCTGATGGATAGACACCAAGCGGCAAAGCCATTGGATTATTGGTCGCGGTCGCGAGGATCTGACTAACGGTGAGATATAGGCCCCCGAGGGTTACGCCTGCGCCGAGCCATGCCAGTGGGCGGGCACCATTGAGGCTGAGGGCGTCGCGACCTTCAATCTTATGGGCCGCCCAGCCGATCGGGAAAGCGATTAAGGCGAGAAGCGCGACGAGTGCTGCCGCAATCAGGCCGCGTGGATAGGCGCCGTCTCGCAGGCCAACGGCGAAGTCATAAGGCTCCTGTGTCTCGATCAGATTGGTCAGGAAGTTAGGCGGCGTGATATCCGCGGTACAGCTGGTATCGACGGGGTCCAACGGGGCCTTGGCAAAAGCGAGCATCATGTCGCCGCCGCAGCCTTCGAAATGGCTGACGAACGCGCCGTGGCCTGTATAGGGGACCTCGACGTATTGGCCGTTGGCGAGGCCGGCCATGATACTTTTGCTATAGGATGGCGGCGTGATCGGATCGACAAGGCCAGCCCCGACCAGCACGGGCACATCGGTAATGAGGGGTTTCACGCTGGGGTCTGGGTCGACTTTATAAGCTTCGTTGCAGAGCTCATTCCACTGGACGGTTGAAACGAGGCGCGAGAGGACAGGCTCCTCGATTTGAGCTTGAGCCTGGGTCTCATCGCTTTCGATGGCGGAGCCACGGCAATTGGCAACGATTTCCATGCCGTTGCCGGCGCGATGATCGATACTTCGACCAATCTGTTCGGCATAGGCAGCCATCGCCTTTTCATCGCGGCTTTCGAGCACGGCAAGCAGGCTTGGGAAATCGGCGAACTGGCTGCGATTATAAAGCGATTGGAAGACAGCCGCGGCGGCGAGCGTTCCATCAAGCACCAGCCGGCCTTCAAGAAAGCTGCCCGGATCGAGGTCTTCGATGATCATCGGCTCTGCATCATAGGCCTCGAACGTCGCGATGAAGCGGGCGGCCATGTCACCGACATCGCGGGCGCAGGCCTCATCTGCGGCGCACATTGCGTTCATGGCGTTAAGCGACGAGCGGAACCCGCCGGCGACATTCCAGGTGCGGCCCGTCGGGTCGGTTGCGGGCACGACGCTATCGAGGATGGCCCCGCGAACGCCCTCCGCGTCGACATTAATCGCGGCCTGACCTAGGGCTGTGCCGTAGGATACGCCGAGGAGGACCCACTCGTCATAGCCAAGCGCGAGGCGGATATCACGGACATCGAGCGCATTTTGCCATGTGGAATAGGCATCAATGGGAATGCCTTTTTCTTGAGCCTCGGACAGGCATTTGCGGAAATTCTCGATCAGTTTCTGCTGGCCTTCCGGATAGGACGCGACGCCATATTGAGAGTTACGCGGGACCGCGCGGCAGAAATGGCCCTCGGAATAGCCGATGCCGCGTTGATCAAAGAAGATCAGATCAGCGGCCTCGCGAAACTCTGTCGCCCACTCGCCCTGATAGGCACGGATACGACCAGCTGCGAGGGAGGGCGCGCCGGGACCGCCGGTGAGACGGACGATGGCTTTGGCTTCGGGGTCGTCGCTGGTGGATTTGATTTGAAGGACAGAGAGCTGGATCATGCGGCTGTCAGGATTGGTGCGATCCTCCGGGACGAGGACATAGCCGCAGATGAACTCGTCCGGGTCATACTTCAGGGAGCGTGTGTGAAACGGGCAGACATACGGGGTGAATTCGGGCTGGAAGTTGGTCCATGCGGGATGGATTTGTTCGACTTGAGCAAGAGGCAAGATCGTAGGATCAGACGCTTCTTCTTGTGCTACTGCCGAAGCGAGACCCAAATAAGCGAAAACGCCAAGTACCACAGCTTTAAATTTGCGCATTCCAGCCTCCCTTTTTCTCCTACTTAGCCTATTCCTCCCCCACTTTCACAACCCTGCGCCCAAAATTTTCGCCTCTGAACAGACCGCAGAAAGCTTCCGGCATGGCCTCGATGCCGTCGAAGCGCTCTTCTTTGAGCTTGAGTTGGCCTTTGCCGATGAGGGTGGCCATATCGTTCAGGGCAACGCCAAACTCTTTGGCGAAATCGAATACAACAAGCCCCTGCATCATCACGCGGTGGGTGATGAAAGGTTTGGTGTTGACGATGCCCGGCGTTTCCTCAGGCGACAGATTATAGTCAGCGACCTGACCGGAGACGCAAATGCGGCCATTCAGGCGCATTTTGGGCAGAACGCGGTTGATCATCTCATTGCCGACATTGTCAAACAGGAGGTCGACGCCCTTAGGCATAGCCTTGGCAATCGCGGCGTCTAGGTCAGGCACTGTTTTGTAATTGATCGCGTGATCGAAGCCCGCTTCCTTCACCAGCCAGTCGCATTTTGTATCACTGCCCGCGATACCGATGACCTGTTCTGCACCGCCAGCCTTGGCAAGCTGGCCAGCGGTTGCACCGACCGGGCCCGCCGCTGAGGTCACCAACACGCGGTCGCCCTCCCTGAAACTGGCGACGGATTTCAGGCCGAACCAAGCTGTCAGGCCCGGCACGCCCAGCACTCCGATCCAGAGCGAGAGCGGAATGCCGGGAATTTCCGGCACTTTGCCGATAAAGCCCTTGCCCGTCTGAATTGTATGCGTGCGCCAACCGCCCGCGCAGAACACTTTTGTACCAACAGGATAGTCCGCGTGCTCACTGGCATCGACGACACCGACGCTGAACCCGTCTATTGGTTTGCCGAGTGGCAGCGCGCTGGCATAGCTGTCGCCGCCCGAAAGGCGCGAGCGGGTGCCGGGATCGACGGAATTAAAGACATGGCGCACGCGGAACTGACCTTCGCGCGGGGTAGGCGCATCAACCGTTTCCAGAGCAAAGTCAGACGGCTTGGGCGCGCCCTCGCAATAGGTTTTCAGGACGATCTGCTGCATTGGCTCTGTCATAAGCGCTCCTCGAACTTGATTTTGGCCTGTAAGACCATGTTTAAGAGTGGAGGGCTAGGGGGGTCGCAACGGCATAGGGTTGCGACGCCAAGATTGGCCCGTCACGACCGGTTTAGACACGCGCGGAGAGCGACATGGCGGATGACAAACCCAAGCTGCGATCACGCGAGTGGTTTGATGATCCGACTGATCCGGGATCGACCGCGCTCTATCTGGAGCGGTATCTGAATTACGGCCTAACCATGGAAGAGCTACAGGCGGGCAAGCCCCTGATCGGGATTGCCAATTCGGGCAGCGAACTCGCCCCATGCAATAAGCACTTTATTGACCTGATGAGCCGGATCAAGGACGGCATCCGCGATGCGGGTGGTGTTCCGATTGAGTTTCCAGTACATCCGATTCAAGAGACAGGCCGGCGACCAACCGCGGCACTGGATCGTAATCTGGCCTATCTGGGACTGGTTGAGACGTTACAGGGCTATCCCCTCGATGGAGTGGTGCTGACGACCGGATGCGATAAGACCACGCCGAGCCAAATTATGGCGGCCGCGACGGTGAACCTGCCCGCGATTGTATTATCTGGCGGACCGATGCTGAACGGGCATCATCGCGGCAATTCGAAAATCGGTTCGGGCACGATCAACTGGATTGCGCGGGAAAAGTATGCGGCGGGTGAGATCGATGTGGACGGGTTCATGCAGCTGGCGGGATCGTCTGCGCCGTCGGCGGGACACTGCAACACGATGGGTACGGCGCTGTCGATGAATACGATTGCCGAAGCGCTGGGTATGAGCCTGCCGGGCTGCGCGGCGATCCCGGCGCCTTATCGTGAGCGTGGGCAGATGGCTTATTATACCGGCAAGCGCATCGTCGATATGGTCTGGGAAGACCTGACGCCGTCGAAGATTTTGACGCGCGAGGCGATTATCAACGCGATCCGCGTCGGAAGCGCGGTCGGGTGCTCTTCGAACTGTCCGCCGCACCTCTTAGCGATTGCGCGTCATGCCGGCGTGGAGCATTCAATTTCAGATTGGCTGGAGTATGGCCATCCGATGCCACTGCTTGTGAATTGCCAGCCTGCGGGGGAGCATCTGGGCGAGGACTTCCATCGTGGCGGCGGCGTACAGGCTGTTATTCGCGAACTGGCAGGCGCGGGCCTGATTGAAGCAGATACAGTTACGGTGACGGGTAAGAGCCTGATTGATAATCTGGCACTTGATCCCGATCCGTATGTCGACCGCGAAGTGATCAAACCGTTTAGTGACCCTCTGATGGAAAAAGCCGGATACATGGTGCTGTCCGGCAACCTGTTTGATAGCGCACTGATGAAGACAAGCGTGATTTCACCGGATTTCCGCGCGCGCTATCTGTCCAACCCGGATGATCCAGAGGCGTTTGAGGTCACGGCATTCGTGTTTGAGGGTCCGGAAGATTATCACCGCCGGATCAATGATGAGAGCCTTGGCATTGAAGCAGATTCGATCCTGGTGGTGCGCGGCTGCGGGCCGATTGGCTATCCCGGCAGCGCGGAAGTTGTGAACATGCTGCCGCCGGATCGACTGGTGAGGCAGGGCATTATCTCACTGCCAACGATGGGCGATGGGCGCCAATCCGGGACGAGTGCGTCGCCGTCTATCCTGAATGCGTCGCCGGAAGCGGCGGTCGGCGGCGGACTGTCAAAGCTGCGCACAGGCGACCGGGTTCGCATTGACCTGAATAAGGCCAGCGCGAATGCACTGGTGGATGAGGCGGAATGGGCCTCTCGGGAAGCGGTCTGCCATGTGCCGGAGAGCCAATCGCCGTGGCAGGAGATTGCGCGCGAAAAAGTCACGCAGTTTGGCGATGGCGCGATCGTTGAAGGCGCGGATCATTATCAGGACATCCGCAAAGCGAAGCTACGGCATTCGCACTAGGAGTACGCAGCAGTTCGCCTAATCAGGCGCTTTGGTCTTGAGCGCCAGTGCGTGAAGTTCACCGCCCATTGTGCCTTTGAGGGCGGCGTAGACCAGCTGATGCTGCGCGACGCGGGTTTTGCCGCGGAACTGTTCTGAGACAATCTCAGCCTGCCAATGATTGTCGTCACCGGCGAGGTCTGTGATCGTTATTTCAGCCTCTGGAAAGGCATCGCTCAGGAAACCTTCCAGCGTTGTGCGGGTCATTGCCATGGCTTAAGCCGGGCTTGGATCGCCGAGCGGTTCATCGCCGCCTTTGTCCTTGCGACGCTTACCAATGACAGGGACAGCAGAGCCGACACCGCCACCGCCGGCACTTGGATCGGGCTCATCCGGGCGATCCGGCATTTTGCCGTCATTGATCATGGCGCGGATTTCATCGCCGGTCAGCGTTTCATACTCCAGCAGCGCTTCGGCGATCATGCTCCACTGGTCACGATAGTCAGTCATGACCTTACGGGCATCATCCATGCCTGTCTGGATCAATTTGCGGACTTCTTCTTCAATATGTTTCGAGGTTTCCTCTGACACAGATGAGGATTGGACGAGTTGCTGGCCAAGGAAGACCTGACCCTGATCTTCGCCGTAGTCGACCGGGCCGATAGCGTCTGACAGGCCCCAGCGGGTCACCATAGCGCGGGCCAAGCGCGTGGCTTGCTGAATGTCCGAAGCTGCGCCAGCCGTAACCGCGTCATCGCCGAACTTTTCTTCCTCAGCAACACGGCCGCCCATGATTATGGCGAGGCGTGAGGTCATCTCTATCCGGCTCATGGAGAGTTTATCGTCTTCAGGCAGTTGCATGACCATGCCGAGCGCGCGACCGCGCGGGATGATCGTCGCTTTGTGTACGGGATCAGCTTTCGGCACTTTTAGCGCCACGATCGCATGGCCTGCCTCGTGCCACGCGGTGAGTTCTTTTTCAGACTGCGACATAACCATTGAGCGCTTTTCAGGGCCCATCAGAACTTTATCTTTCGCGTCTTCGAACTCAATCATTGCGACGACGCGCTTTCCGCGCCGGGCCGCCAAGAGCGCCGCTTCGTTCACGAGGTTTGCAAGGTCAGCACCGGAGAAGCCCGGCGTACCGCGTGCGATGACCTTTGGATCAACGTCTTTGGCAAGCGGGACATTGCGCATGTGAACTTTCAGGATTTTCTCGCGACCGATCACGTCCGGATTGCCGACAGTCACCTGACGATCAAAACGGCCAGGACGCAGAAGCGCTGGGTCAAGCACGTCAGGACGGTTGGTCGCCGCAACGATGATGATGCCGTCATTGGCTTCAAAGCCATCCATCTCAACCAAGAGCTGGTTCAGAGTCTGCTCGCGCTCATCATTTCCGCCACCGAGCCCCGCACCGCGTGAACGCCCAACAGCATCAATCTCGTCAATGAAGATGATGCAGGGCGCGTTGCGCTTGGCCTGTTCGAACATGTCGCGGACACGGCTCGCACCAACGCCGACAAACATTTCGACGAAATCAGATCCGGAAATTGTGAAGAAGGGCACGCCCGCTTCACCCGCAATCGCGCGGGCAAGGAGCGTTTTACCGGTTCCGGGAGGGCCAACGAGGAGTGCACCCTTGGGGATTTTACCGCCAAGACGCTGGAACTTTGCTGGATCACGAAGGAAGTCGACGACCTCTTCCAACTCTTCCTTAGCTTCATCAACGCCTGCAACATCATCAAACGTGACACGGCCTTGCTTCTCTGTCAGCAAACGCGCACGGGACTTGCCGAAACTCATCGCGCCGCGACCACCACCGCCGCCTTGCATCTGGCGCATCATGTAGACGAACAGACCAACCAAAAGGAGAATTGGCAACAGACTGCCAATAATACCCATAATGCTGATGCCGGTTTGGGCATCTTCCTCTACCGGGACGCCCTGCTCTGCGAGCCAGTTTGAGAAGTCGATATTGTTTGGGAGTTTTTCTGCGTAGAAGGAGACACCGTCTGTTGTCTGACCAAAGACGCGATCAGGCGTTACAGTGACCTCACGTATACGCTGTTCTTCAGCGGCGGTGCGGACTTCAGAAATCTTCCATTCCTGAGCACCGGCCTGCTGTGGATCGCCGTTCATAACAGCCAAAAGGCCCAGAAGAAGAAGTCCAATCAGACCCCAAATGGCAAGGTTACGCATATTCATAGCCGCTCCGAAAACTCTGCTCGTAATGTGTTGAAGACGATATAGGATGAAAAAGACGCGAAAACGACTCAAATCCTGTCAATCTTTGGGATAGAAGCGGTTAATGCGACAGGATGGACCACTTTTGAGCGAGGTTTGCAGAGGTAAAGTATGAAAGACGCACTTAAACTCTGGGGCCCGATCGCTTTGATTGCATTGGTCGGGGTGATTATCGCACTGCGCGTTATTGCACCACCTCCGCCAAAATCGATCAGTTTCGCGGCTGGCGGGGCTGATGGGTATTATTTCTATCTGGCTGATCAATATCGCGAAGCGCTAGCGAACCACGGCATTGATGTCGTTGTGCTCGAGACGGCCGGGACCGGCGAGAATTATCAACTGCTTTTGAGCGGGGAAGCCGATGTTGCTCTATTGCAAGGCGGTATTGCCGGTAGCGCGGAACGCCAGCAGATTTTGACGCTTGGCGGGATGTTTGCCGAACCATTTTTGGTTTTTGTGCCCAGTTCAAGCGATGCGGATGACTTCGGAGATTTACGCAACGCCCGGCTTTCGGCGGGCGCTGAAAATTCCGGCACGCGGGCCCTCACTATTGATATGCAATCGTCATGGGGTGGGCGATGGGCGGAGCCGGTCGCGCTGTCAGGTGAAGCAGCCGCGAGCGCTCTCAAAGCAGGTGAAATCGATGCCGCCGCCTTCGCTGCATCAATCTCAACGCCGTATATCGCGCATCTTTTGGATTCGCCCGATATACGGGTGCTGTCATTTTCGCGGGCAGATGGTTTATCGATGAATTTCCCCGCTTTGGCGCCGAAAACCTTGTTCGAAGGAGTGATCAGCCTCGATCCAAATATTCCAGAGACCGACACGCCTCTTATTGCGGCAATTGCGCAGCTTGGCGTTGCACGCGATCTTCACCCGGCGATTCAGGCTATACTTATGGAAGCCGCCGACGATATTCACCGCCCGGGCAGCGCGCTGAGCAGGCCGGGCGCCTATCCCAATCCGAGTGATATCGACCTGACATTATCGGATGAGGCGGAGCGATATTACCGCAATGGGCCGACATTCTTGCGACGCTATTTCTCTTTCGGAATGGCGAATTTTCTTGAGCGGGCTTGGGTCTTTCTGATTCCGTTAGCCGCGATCCTGATCCCGCTGATCCAGATGGCCCCGCCCGTCTATCGCTGGCGCACACGGCGCAAGATTTATGTCTGGTACAATGATCTGCACAAGCTGGAACGGCGTGGGATTGAGGCAGAGAGTGCGGAGACGCGCAAGCAGGTCTTGGATGAAATCCAAGCGCTCCAGAAAGAGACGGGACAGCTGAATGTGCCTGTGTCATACAATGAAGAGCTGTATCAGCTGCGCAGTCATATCAATTTTGTTGAGGCACTAATTGCACGCCAGGGACTAAAGGCGGGTTAGGTTTCCGCCCACAATGTTTGCAGCGCGGTCGCAAGCTCTTCGCTTTTCTCAATGACTGACCAGTGCGCGGCGTCGGGGAATTTTCTGAGCGTTGCACCGGTGCGCTCCGCGAAGGCCTCACCAACCCATGTCGGCACGTATGGGTCCTGCTCACCCCAGAAGACGAGGCCGGGGAGTTTGAGATCATCAAAGCCTGTGCTCCATTCGCTCGCGGCGTTTTTGGCGGAGCGGTAGAGTTTGAGGATGGCCTTTTTCATGACTGGGTCGAAGGCAGCCGCTTCGTGTTGGGCGAGGTCCGTTGGCAAGCCCTGCTCCTCAAGCGCTTTGGCGAGCGCCTTTGGCTTGGTGAGCACTTGGATCAGTTCGCCAAGGATCGGGGTCTGCCACATACGGGCCATTCGGTGCCACTGATAGTCCGGATGCGGCGCGGCGTTTGAGATTGTCCATGTCGCAAACAGATCCGGTCGAACGCTTATGGCGCGCGAGGTGAGCAGCGCGCCCCAGTCATGGCCGATAATGTCGATGGGACCGGATGTGTTGTAGAGCTGGATCGCATGGCGCAGTAGCCAGTCGAGATAGGCCTCTTTGGTACAATCAAAGCCATATGGCACAGGGCTGTCGAAGCCCGGCATGGCAGGGGTACGGGCGACACCGTCCGGCAGGTTGAGATAGGATAGGACCGGTCCCCAAAGCGCGGGAGTGTCCGGGACGCCGTGAATGAAGAGCTTGGGGCGCATCCTTGCGCTAGGCCGCGTCGGCGGCGAGCATTTCGCGGCGTTTGTCAAAGGCTGATTTACGCGTGCTTTCACTGCGCAGCTGCCCGCAAGCTGCGAAGATATCACGACCGCGCGGGGTGCGGATCGGGCTCGCATAGCCAGCCCGGTTTACAATATCGGCGAAGGCTTCAATCGTTTCCCAGTCGGAGCACTCATAAATGCTGTTCGGCCATGGATTAAACGGAATCAGATTGATCTTGGCCGGGACACCTTTCAACAGACGGACGAGATCGCGCGCCTCAGCCGGGCTGTCATTCACGCCCTTCAGCATTACATATTCAAACGTGACGCGGTTGGAATTTGACAGGTTCGGATACGCACGGATCGCCTCGAACAGGGATTGGATGTCGTATTTGCGGTTGATCGGCACGAGTTCGGTGCGCAAATCGTCGTGAACCGCATGAAGCGAGATCGCGAGCATCGCGCCTGTGCGTTCGCCCAGCTCGACAATTTTCGGCACGACGCCAGAGGTTGAGACCGTGATGCGTTTGCGACCGATAGCGATGCCATCCCCGTCGCTGATCGTGTCGATCGCTTCTACGACATTATCGAGATTATAAAGCGGCTCACCCATGCCCATGAAGACGATATTGGTCAGTTTGCGATTCTCGATGCTGCTCGGCCATTCGCCGATGCCGTCGCGGGCGACGAGGACCTGTTGCACGATTTCTTGAGCTGTCAGGTTGCGCACGAGCTTTTGCGTGCCGGTATAGCAAAATGTGCAGTTCAAGGTGCAGCCGACTTGGCTGGAGACGCAAAGCGCGCCGGACTTTGCGACCGCCGGAATGAAGACACTCTCGGCCTCAATGCCCGGGCCAAAGCGGGTCAACCATTTCTGCGTGCCATCAACAGAGACCTTGTGTTCTGCGATCTCAGGACGGTGAAGCGAGCATTGCTCAGAGAGTGTCGCGCGAAGGTCTTTGGCAATGTCAGTCATCGCCATGAAATCAGTTTCGCCAAAGTGGTGAAGCCAGCGGCGTAGCTGCTTGGAGCGCATCTTGGCTTTCTTCGGCTCGACGCCCAGTTTCTCCATCTCCTCGCGCAGTTTTGGTAGCGACAGACCTGCCAACCACGCTTTCGCGAGGACGGGGTCTGGACGACGGGATAGATCAAGGGCGCACTTTGACATTGGCGCTATATAGCAGGGCGAAGATGAAAAAACACCTGCCCCGTTTCAGCCGAGCGAGTCGTTGCTCAACTCAGACTAAAATTCAGTCGAAAACGCCTGTTTCGATCGGATTTTTCGGGTCTGATCCATATTGATTGGGTCCAGTCGTCCCCGGAAAAGCAAACCAAATCGCCTGTCCTATGCTTGCCAAAGATCCGATGATCGGGATCAGTCCGACGACTGCAAAGACGAGAACGAGCCAACCTGTTTGGCCTAAATCGTGGAAACGCCTAACGGCCAAGGCAAGATTTGGAATAATCAGCCCGATGACCACGACAATCATTGCAATGAGCAAGATCAGGCTCAGCCCCTCTGCCACCGGAAGGCCGCTCATACCTTCCAATTCGCCTCCGAAGACGACAAACAAAACACCAAACCCAAAATAAAAGATCAATTGCGCGAGCGCGACCCACCAATATTCAGCGCGCCGTGATCGCCCCTGAAAATCTGCATACCGGCTGAAAAACAGCCCAACAGCTTGTCCAAATCCCATAATTTCCTCCCAAACCCGAAATGAGTTACCGCTATTAAAATCGATTGCAGCTTATAATCAAGCCTAAGCGGCCGCTTCTGCGCTTTCATCGCGCTCAACCGGCACCCATGCGCCGCGCATATCACGGGAAGGTTTTAGCGTTGGCTGGATCGGATGAATGTCCTCTTCCTGACCGAGGAAAATAAAGCCGCCCGGCAGGAGTTGGCCTGCCAGTGTTTCAACAGCTTGTTTCGCCATGACCGGAGCCATTTTCGACAAGACATTGCGGCAGAGAATGACATCAAACTGGCCAAGCATATTGGCGTTTTCCATCAGGTTCTGGCGCTTGAAACTAACCGTTTCGCGCATGTCAGGCTTGATGATCCAATCACCGGTATCCTGACGGTCAAAATGTGTCATCAGGCGCGTGATGGAGAGCCCGGTCTGAACGGCGTAGTGACCATAGGTTCCTGATTGCGCGATCTGAAGGGCGGGTAAGGAAACATCTGTGGCAACAATCTCAACGTGGGCTTTACCGAGCGGCTGGTCCGCCAGTTCGGACAAACGGATCGCCAGCGACCAAGCCTCTTGACCCGTCGCAACGCCCGCGCACCAAACCCTTAGGCGCCCATTCGTCGACTGTTTCAGTCTTGCGGGTAGAGCGTGCGCGATAACCTGCTCAAGCGTGTCGCGTTCTTTGAAGAAATGCGTCGCTTTCCCTGTCAGCGCAGCGGCAACCTCTTGTTCAAAACGCGGATTAGGACGTTGTTTCAGACAGTGTGCAAGATCATCGAGGCCTGCAAAACTTTCGCGCCGACAAATCGTGGCAAGACGCGCTTCCATAAGATAGGCCTTGGATCGCTCAAACGCCTGGCCTGTCCGGCGCAGCGCAAGATCAGCGAGTTCGTTAAATGTTGTGTCTTGCATCGCCGTTCTGTCCACTTTTCGCGTCAAGTGTTACTAAAAAGCGGAATTTTCTTAAGGAAGTGCTTCAAACGAGGCCCGTTTCGAGGAATTTGCTATACACAATATCCGCGTCGAACGGTTTCATGATGTACTCATTTGCCCCTGAGCGCATCGCCTCAGTAATGTGCTCGGCATCGTTTTCATTCGTGCAGAAGACGACGACGGGCTTATCGCCCCCGGTCTCGCGGCGCAGCGCGCGTAAAAAATCGATGCCATTCATGACCGGCATGTTCCAGTCGAGCAGGATCGCATCCGGCATCGCTTCGCGGCAGTGCTGCAGGGCTTGTGCGCCATCCCCAGCCTCACTCACGGTAAAATTCAGATCCTGAACGATGCGTCCAGCTACGGTTCGAACGACACGTGAGTCATCAACAATCAGACAATTTTTCATGGGCGAGTCCAGCAAGCTCTTTAAGGGTTAAAAATGCCCAGAAACGCTTAATAAGATATTACCCAGTTGCACGCAGATTGCGCGCCATGAAAATGGCTGTGTCATCTTTCAGTGTGGCGGACAGTGTGCCCTCCAATTCACTGATGACGAGATTGGCGAAGTATGGCTGGATCGTATCGGCTTTCCAGCCGCCCTCGGGTGCCTCACCTGCAATGGCAATCTCAACCTCTTCGTGCATCATGACTTTCTTTCCGGATGCATTGGCGACGATGGTTAGAGCGTTGCCGTCATTGAAACTTTTCAGTGAGACGACGCCGCCACGGGGGATCGATTTAATCGCGAGCAGGACGATATTCATCAGGACGCGTGCATGGCTATAGCTGAAATGCGGCGTGTCGATGTCCCATTCCAGCTCCGGCTTCTGGCTTTCCATGTATTGCTCGATAACTTTCCGCATTTCATGGCGGTCAGCCGAGCTGTCAGAGAGGCCCGCCGACCCGAACGCATACCGCAAGAACTGCAAGCGCGCGGTCGCGTGCGAGGCGCTGTTGTGAAGCAGTTGTTCGGTTTGCGCCTTCAACTCTGCGTCACCCGCATCATTCATCATTTCCAAAGCTGAATTGACTGTTGCGACGGGTGAAATCAAGTCGTGGCAAATACGGGACGCAATGAGAGCTGCCAAACGAGAGGGTTCAATCATGGTCCAGCCTCCAGAGTAAAATCAGAATATTCTACGCTAACTGATTCGCGGCTCGCTGGCGTGCCTAATTGTCTGGATCGTCGTAATGTTCAGGCCGATCAATATCATCATAGCCTTCACGGGCACTTTTAAAGACAAGATAGAAGAGCCCGCCTGCCACAGCGAAACTTCCGAGAACGCCTAGCGCGTAAGCGATCCAGCCGTGCATCGTCATGTTGATGCCTAACATCGCCCACCATTTCGTAACGCCCCACAGCATGAGACCTATTCCAATGATGGAGGCGATGATCAGGAGCGTGTTTGGTTTCATATACACGCTCGTATACGTTTTTACTTGCGAGTCCAACCGCCATCTTCGCGCATGACGAAACTTCCGGAAGGCGAGCGCGCGATCTGCTTTTCGCCCGTTAGTCTCGCGACCGTCTGAACCGGGACACCTTCACGGCGGGCGAGTTGGTCATAAACGGTGCGGCGCTGCGCATTCACTTCATTAACACGGCGTTTGATGGACTCATCTGCACTTTGATCGACGAGGCCGAGATACCCGTCAATACGCTCACCGACTAGGCCGTCACGCTGGGCCTGTTCGATGACAGGGCCACCGGCACTGGCCTGTGGGAGGGAGACGATACCGAGCGTGCCAATCAGGGCTGCGGCGGCTATAATGCGGATAAGGTTTGTCATGGCATAAGCTCCGCTAAGGTTAAAAGAGGTCCGGATTGGATGCGATCAGGTCTTCGACATCCTCATCGAGACGCACGCGGACTTCTTGGTCGATCTTAACATTGAGATCAATACGGATGGGTTTGTCGGGCGCTTCGATCTTGACGGTCGGTGTACAGGCAGACGCCGCAACACCGAGAGCAAGAAGCGCGGGAATGGCAGGTTTCAAGGCACGAACTCCTTCGATGATATGCGCATTGTGACAGGTCGTGTCTGAACGTCAAATGAGTGTTTTGTGTCACTCTTGTGGCGAAGGCGTTTCGGCATTTTGTTCCTCAACCTGTCTGGCAACGGCCTGCGTGAGCCAGCCTTGGCTGGCAGCTTCGCGTCCAGTTTGCAGGAGTTGAGCGAGCTTTGAATCAATCGAAATATCAAACTCGAACTCTGAACCGCCGAGGACATCCGGGTTCCGACCAACGAGCAGCGCGCCGAGCGTAATGTCACCGAGCAAGTTTCCATTAAGGCTAACTTCCAAAACGCTATATTGAAGGTTTTGCAGGGCCTGGAACGCGCTGTTCACGCTTTCATTGGTTCCGCCCGCGCTCTCGAGGACAGCGCCGCGATAGGCCAAGCGTCCACCTTCATCGTCAACTTTAAACCGAGCGTCATTGACGAAAGTCGCCCCTGCCCTCAGCTCAATCGGGAAAGTGCCTGACAGCGTGCCTTCGGCCTCTAGATCCGGCACTTTGAGCGTATCGATGAGCTGTTTGAGCTCAATCCTGTCAGCGCGAACCTCGACAGTGTCTTCGGTGCCCGAAATCGTCCAACGGCTTGGCGCGACACTCAAAGAGCCGCCGGCGAAAGGCCAGCGGGCGTCTTCCAGGCGGGCCTCGCGTCCCTGAAGGACTTGAAACTCAACCGTGCCATTATTCAGTGGCAGGCCCGGATTAAGGCGCTCTATCGTGAAGGTCTGCTTCGGCGGCGTACTGATCGCGATCACGTCATCAAAAATGACCGTGCCATTGACACCGACCACAGGGCCAAGACGACTGGTTGAGAATCCGAAATCAGTCAGCGTAAACCGCCCATCCCCGCTCAGCTGCCCGCGATCGATCCGGAAATCAGCACGGCCTTGGGCGCTTCCGACTGCATCTGGGAATAATCCACGGAGGCGCTCTGAAATCTGACGGGGTTTCAGCCCATTGCGCGAGAATACGAGGATCGGCGTTTCCATATTGGCGGTCCCCGTCAGACTGAACAGGTTGATCTCTGCCTCAGCAAAGCCGATCAGTTCACTTGTGGAGGCCAATCGAAACGGACCTGAAACGCGCATATCCGCACCCTCAAAATCAGCCGTGAGATCACCCAGAAACGGCTGGTAGAGCGGATCATCACGGAAATCACTCACGCGCACATCGCTTGTCTGCGCAGACCCCAGAAATCCTGAATTGAAGAAGCCACCGGTCAGACGCGTCTCCGCGATCTCGAGATTTGCCGGAACGAGATCGCCTGAGAGCTGTGTCACGCCGAGCATGGCTGAAACATCGAGCGCAGGATTGAGCGCTAGACGCAAATTCGGCGAAGCGGTTTCAACACGCAAGGACCGCCCGTCTATGCTGAGTGGCAATGTCAGGCTATTGGCTGCGACACTCATCGACAGATCGCCATCGGCCCGCCAGTCCAGCGCCGCATCTGAAAGGCCGAATTGGCCCTGAAAGCGTTCTCCGGAAACAGGGATATCGATTGTACCAAGCCCCAGTGCGCCTGAAAAACCATCACTGGAGGTCGCCAGCAATCGTCCTTGCGGCGGACAGAGACGCAGGGCTGATGCACCCAAGACCAATGTCGGCGCGAGACGCAACTGGTCATAGTCAAACCCAAGGCAGGTCTGATTCTGCGTTTCAACCCGCCAATTCCGGCCGGATCGGACAGCATTCAGGGCTCCGAACACCTCTCCGCCGGTGACATCGACACCAAAAATCGGACCATCGAACACCAAACGCCCGCTGCCACTCGTTCTAAGCGGGGCATCAGGCGTCTGCTCGAGCGCGAATTCGGTTAGATTAGCAGAGAGCGTGACGCCATCTGCCCGCCAATTTTTTATCTCCGCACCGCCCGTACGGATATTGAGGCCCTCGGCGTCGCTTCTGAGTTCACGCAACAGAACTGTCGTCTCAGGCAAACCACCACTTCTAGCCGAGAGCAGACCCGACATCTCCGTTCTGCCACTGGTGCTTATGAGTGTAGGCCGTGCGTCACGCGGTGTCAGGAGAATATTTGCCCCTGAGGCCGCTTTCAGCGCGATCGGGCCATTTAGGCGGAAAGACGTCGCCTCCTCGCCTGATTTGAGCAGGGAGAAATCAGCCGATCCAGAAAAGCCGCTCAAGGCCTGCCCGGAGGCCTGGCGAAGTTGGCGTCCGTGGGCCTGCAAGGGCGCTGAAACCGGGATCAAGTTCACGACTGTCGCAGCAGCTCTATCGTTTGCGGCGACATTTGTGGCAACGACACGCCCTTCCAGATCAAAAATACTAAGATCGGGATCGAGATTGCCTGAGATCGTGAGCGTACCGCGTTCTGCGGTGCCAAACGGACCGACACCGGAGACAATATCAGCCTCGGCATTCAGGACGTATGGTCCGCCAGCGGTCTCTCTTTCCAGCGAAACATTTGACACCAAACTCTCTGCGCGCCTGTTTATGGCTTCAGATTGACCGGATTTGGCCTCGATGACGGCGCTGTCGACAATATCCAATGAGAACACTTGTAAATCGTATGGTCTTTGAGAGAGAACAGTTTGGCTTGTGACCTCCACGTCATTGAAAAGTCCGATACGGCTATCCTTGATCCGATCGGCTGTCAGCGACCAGTTTGCGGTCGGACGTGACTGCGCATCCAAATCGAGTGTGATAACCGCATTGTCCAATTCCTGCCCGGGAAAGACAGCTTTCGCGATATTCAGCGTCGATCGACCGGAGATGATCTCCCCTTCAAGTCGCAGATCAATTTCGCCCTCATTCAGGCTCACGCGATATCCGTTTTGTGAAAGATCAGCAGGGGTCAGCGTTGCCTTTAGAGTTCCGTCTTGGGGAAACACGCCATCCGCGGAAAGCATACCGGATAGCGTCCCCGCCGGGGTCTCGAGCGTAAGAGTTGTTTCTTCAACTGTAATGGCAGGGATTGCAGCGCTTCCGCCCTGCCCTGACATCAGATTCGATAGCGCCACGTCACCCAATGAAAATGAACGGCCATCATATCGGACATTGAGGCTGGGCTGTTGATTTATGGTGATCGCGCTGACGCTCGGCTGAAACAGACCCGGCCACTTCAAGTCGATCCGAACATCACCGCTCGCAACAGGCGTGTTTGAGGTGTCCGTGACCCTTAACTTCTCCAAACCAATACTGGATAGAGAAGCGTCAGCGCGCTCGGTCTCGCAAATGAAGCCGCGATCCTGACACGCTTGGGCTAGAAAATACTGCACGATCGACCCACGCATAAGCCATGCGCCCCCTGCCCCGAGTAAGAGCATGAACAGCAAAATAGCGAGTATGATCAGAGCCCTGCGCACCATTTCCCCTGTCTCAAAGACCCAACCTGAAGCTCCCATAACGAAAGCCTCACATTTTATTTAGTGAGTTCTAAAGGGCTTTACGATTGATAAGTGGCAAGACTGGATCATTTTAATGGAAGCTGTGATGAAACTGCCGCGATCTCTCCCTTGGCCACGCTCGCGTGGGATGCGGAGTCTGACCGTTCTGGTCGGGGCGGCATTTCTGTTTGGCGGGTCGGCTCTTTTACTCCGACCTGCTGAAGAGACTGCAGTTTTGGCCGAGAGCGACCCTGCTCCGCCTCCCCCATTGCACGCTGAATTTCCGAACGGATTCGCCGCGCCCGTAAACCTTGTGAAGGTGACGGGGGACCTCAGGCGTAGAGAAACGCTGTCTGGATTAACCGACCGCCTTGGACTGGATCGGGCAGAATCCGCGCGCGCCTGGGCCGTTTTGAATGAGGCCGACCTGATTGATCCGAGGCGTGTTCAAGCAGGCCTTTCTGTTACAGCATGGCTTGATGGGGATGCGCTGAACGCAATAGGCGTGAGCGAAACGACGGGGCGTCAAATCCTCGCCAAGCGTGATTTCAGGGGTGATTGGCGCGCTTTCGATCTGAAAGCGAAAGAGGTCACGACGCCCAGCATCGTTCGCGGCACAATCCAGCGGAGCCTTTATGTCGATGCACGGGCTTTGGGTGCTGGTGACCAGCAAGTCGTCGATTTCGCCTCTGTGTTTGCCTATGACGTGGATTTTCAGAGAGAATTACATCCGGGCGACGCGTTTGAATTTGTCTATGAGCGTATCACTGATGAACGCGGGAACCCGCTTCGTGATGGAAATCTGATTTATGCCGCGCTGAACGGGAAAGCGATCGACAAGGGCTTCTATCGATTTACGCCGCCCGATAGTGGGGAGACGGACTATTTTCAGGCCAATGGCGAAAGCGCGACACGGTTCCTCATGAAGACCCCGATCAATGGCGCGCGCCTATCCAGCTCATTCGGCATGCGCCGCCACCCGATCAGTGGCTTTAATCGCCTGCACAAAGGAACAGACTTCGCCGCACCGACAGGGACACCAGTCTTTGCCGCTGGCCATGGAACAGTCGAGCGTGCAAGCCGCTATGGCGGCTATGGCAACTATGTCCGCATCCGCCATGCCAACAGCTATAAGACGGCCTATGCACACCTATCACGATATGGTCGCGGTGTGCGCAGCGGTGCGCGCGTTCGCCAAGGCCAAGTCATCGGCTATGTCGGCTCAACAGGCGCCTCCACAGGCCCGCATCTGCACTATGAAGTCTATATCAACGGCAAGCCTGTGAACGCGATGCGCTTGAAGCTGCCGACCGGGCGGAAGCTGTCCGAAACGCCTGATGTGATGGCGGCGTTCGAGGTGGAGCGTAACAGCATTGATATTATACGCGACGCTCAGCCAGGTGCAGAAACACTGGAAACTTTAGCCGCGCTGAAAAACTAGCGCGCCGGGTGGTGTTCCTGCAAGAAAGCAAGTGTCTCCTCAGGCACTTTGACCCTTGAGGTTGTGCGCGCGAGTTGGTGATCATCGCCGTCAAAGACAATAAGGCGAGGATCAGCAGAGTTGCTCAACGCGCTGTAAAGCGCTTTTGATTGTCCGACAGGGACGGTTGTATCTTCATCGCCGTGAAGAAGCAGGACCGGAACGCGATACTCACTCCCACGCGGAGCCGGACTGATCATGCGGCGTTCCGAACGCTCCGTTTTGAAGAAATCACCAACGTAATTTTCCCAATAGGCAAAGCTTGAGCTTCGGGAGTCACCATCGTCAAAGACCATGCCAACATCGGTGACACCATTGATCGAGACGAGGCACCCCGCATTTGATGCATCCTTTAGGCCCGTCATCAGTGCCGCATATTCACCATAGGACCAGCCCACCGAACAATAGCCCGGCTTGGCCAAACCTTGCGCGACCGCCCATGCAGCCCCGTCTGTGATGTCATCAATCATTTTGCCGCCAAACTCGCCGTATCCAGCATTGCGGAATTCTGCGCCATACCCGGCTGAGCCTCTGAAGTTCGGTTGCATGACGAGATAACCCTGAGATGCGACAGCTTGAGCCAGCCAATCATAGGTCGCTCTATCACGCGCTTCCGGTCCACCATGAGGCAGCGTAACCAGAGGAAGAGGTCCATCAGCCTTGGACTTTCCATTTGGGTAGGTGAGGAACGCTTCAATTTCGAGGCCGTCACTTGCGGCGTAAGTCACCGTTTCGACTTGTCCGAGGTCGGAGGTCGCTATCCAAGGGGCCTCACCGCCGATCGGGGAGATCGATGGGACATTCTTGTCGTAAATATAATACTGAACCGGTTGCCCCCGATTATGGGCCGCGAGCGTGAATTGGCTCAGGTCATTTGACCATGACTCCAAAATGACACGATCTGCTTTCAGGGCGTTCCGGGTGAAAGCCTGTGTTTCGGCAAATGTCTCATTCAGGTAAACGTTACCGGGCAAGTCACCTGCATAAGAATAGCCGATGACTTCATTTGTGAATGGGTCATCAATGGTGAGGACATATCCAACTGGGCTGCTCCGATAAAGGACCGGAGCAATTGTACCGTCGATCAAGGAGAGCGTGTACAGGCCAAAGCGTTCACCATCATCGAAATTCACGATCAGGGACTGCTTATCTTCAGACAACCCATCGATGTAGAATGGGGGTAGTTGCACATTCGCCCGTTCAAAGACGAGCTGACGGTCTCCTACGGTGCTAAAAACTTTGAACGTGCGCTGTTTGAAATCGCGTTCGATTTCTGCGAGGCGATTACCCTTCGCATCATGCACGGAGTCGAGCACCTCGCTTGCAAAACTGGAACTCTTCCGTCCTTTCCCATCCTTCAAATTCACCCGGTAGATGATGTGTTGTCCCATGACAGACCCACGATCCAGGCGGGACCCGGTTACACGTCTATCATCACCACGAAAAGATAAATTCATCATGATCCGATCGGGCTCGTCCGTCAGGAGCGAGTCGACATCTGTAATACTGGCAAAGCCGCCGACATTGCGCATCAGCATTGCACTTTTTGATTTCTTCAGATCATACGCAGCTAGCCGCCGAATATTGACATCGAGAAGGCCACTGGACGTTCCGACCTTGTCAAAAACCTCAACCGTATAGAGCAGATATTGGCCGCTCGCCCAACTGACGCTTTCAATGCGTCCATCATCCGGTGGCGCGATCAGCCGTGGGCGGGCATCACTATCGAGCTGATAAAGACAAATCGCTCTTACACCGGTCGGTGAGCAGCCCAACGCGAGGTGCTTCCCATCCGGAGAGATTTGCGCGTCCCATGTTTCCGCCATAGTGCCGTATTTTTCAGCTGTGGTCTGTGCGTGCGCAGGTATTGCGACGCTGAGCAATGCAAAAGCAAATCCAATGATGCGGAACAAGGCCATATTCTACCCCCTTTAGTTGGGGATAGAGAACATGGCCTCGTCCATTTATTCAAGGGCTTAATTGAGCGCGGCTGCACCTTTGGCAAACTCATTCGGTACGCCATTGATAGACAGGCTGCCGCCCTCAACATCGACCTTGATCTCTTCGCCGTCATGAATACGGCCTTCCAGCAGCAGGCGCGCGAGCGGGTCTTGCAGCTCTTTCTGGATTACGCGTTTCAGCGGGCGGGCGCCATAGACGGGATTATAGCCTTTATCGGCGAGCCACTGGCGCGCGGCTTCTGATAGGGTCACACTCATCTTGCGATCTTTCAGAAGGCCATCAAGGCGTCTCATCTGGATATCAACGATATAGTCAATCTCACCACGACCGAGGCGGTTGAAGAAGACGGTTTCATCGATCCGGTTGATGAATTCAGGTCTGAAATGAGCACGGATGGCAGCCATCACATGTTCTTCGACCGCGAGGCTCATGTCACCTTCTTCACCACTCGCAATGGCGTCTGCGCCGAGGTTCGAGGTCATGATGATAACCGTATTCTTGAAGTCGACCGTACGACCTTGGCCATCGGTCAGACGACCATCGTCCAGAACCTGAAGCAGCGTGTTGAAGAGATCCGGATGGGCTTTCTCAACCTCGTCGAAAAGAACAACCTGATAAGGGCGACGGCGCACACTTTCCGTCAACACACCCCCTTCATCATAGCCAACATAGCCCGGAGGCGCGCCGATTAAACGGGCGACAGAGTGTTTCTCCTGAAATTCGGACATGTCGAGGCGCAACACGGCGCTGTCATCGTCGAACAGAAATTCGGCCAAGGCTTTCGTCAGCTCGGTCTTACCAACACCCGTTGGGCCGACAAAGAGGAAGCTGCCAATCGGACGGTTCGGATCCTGCAGTCCTGCGCGGGCCCGGCGGACCGCATTGGAAACCGCTTGAAGGGCATCTTCCTGACCGACGACACGCGCGCGCAAGGCCCCTTCCATGCGGAGCAGCTTTTCGCGTTCGCCCTCAAGCATTTTATCAACGGGGATACCTGTCCATTTGCTAACGACGGCAGCGATATGATCGGGGCGTACGACTTCTGAGACGAGGCCTTCGGACACGTCATTCTCATCGCGACTTTCGACGTCGGCGATGCGTTTTTCAAGCGCAGGAATGGTTGCGAATTTGATCTCGGATGCTTTCGCCAGATCACCGACACGCTGGGCCTCCGCCATATCGGCATAGGCGCGATCAAGCTCTTCTTTAGCGCTGGCAGCGCCTTTCAGCTTATCCTTCTCAGCCGCCCATGCGGTCGTCAGCTCATCGGATTGGGTTTGCAGCGTCGCAATCTCACCTTCGATGGTCTTCAGGCGATCCTTCGAGGCGTCATCCTTTTCTTTTTTGAGCGCCTCGGCCTCAATACGAAGTTGCATCAGGCGACGATCAATCTCGTCCAACTCTTCAGGTTTGCTGTCGACCTGCATGCGCAAGCGCGAAGCGGACTCATCCATCAGGTCGATCGCCTTATCCGGCAGGAAGCGATCCGTAATGTAGCGATTAGACAGCGTGGCGGCGGACACAATTGCGGCATCACTGACCCGCACACCATGATGGGCCTCATAGCGCCCTTTCAGCCCACGCAGGATAGAAATCGTATCCTCAACGGTCGGCTCATCAACATAGACAGCCATGAACCGGCGTGCCAGCGCAGCATCGCCTTCAACGTACTTGCGATACTCATCCAGCGTTGTTGCACCTAGGCAGTGCAGCTCGCCACGGGCAAGCGCCGGTTTGATCAAGTTTGATGCGTCCATCGCACCATCGGTTTTACCAGCACCGACCAGTGTGTGCATCTCGTCGATGAAAAGCACGACACCGCCTTCAGCCTGTTCAACCTCTTTCAGAACCGCTTTGAGCCTTTCCTCAAACTCGCCGCGGAATTTCGCACCCGCAATGAGCGCCCCCATATCGAGCGCGAGCAGGCGTTTGTCTTTCAGGCTTTCGGGCACGTCACCGTTGACGATACGCAGCGCGAGGCCCTCTGCGATGGCGGTCTTCCCGACACCGGGCTCGCCGATCAGAACGGGATTATTCTTTGTGCGCCGGGATAGAACCTGAATGGCACGGCGGATTTCCTCGTCCCTTCCGATAACCGGATCGAGTTTGCCGGAGCGTGCGTCGGTCGTCAGGTCGCGTGTATATTTCTTGAGCGCCTCATAGCCCTCTTCAGCATTCGCGCTATCGGCGGTTCGCCCTTGGCGCAGTTGTGTGACCGCGGCTTCAAGAGCGCTTTTGGTAACGCCGGACTGTTTCAGCGCGTCGGCCGCCTTTGAACCGGACAGGCCTGAAAGCGCGATCAGAAGCCGTTCAACGGTGACAAAACTATCGCCTGCTTTCTTCGCGCCAGCATCGGCGTCGGCGAACAATTTTGCGCTGGTCTGATCAAGTCGCAGGCCATTTTGCCCGCCGCTGACCTTCGGGATGGCGCGAAGGGCCTCTTCATTGAGCTGTACGGTTCGTTCAGGCTGTCCACCTGCCGCGCGGATCAGATTTGCAGCCAACTGATCACGATCCTCGAGCATGGCTTTGAGAATGTGTTCAGGCGCAAAAACCTGATTGGAATTGGCAAGGGCGGTGGTTTGGGCGGCCTGCAAGATCGCCTGCGCACGCTCTGTGTAGGTCTCGAAATTCATCTCTATCCCCTTTCAAAGGCAGATTGTCGTTTCTGTATCCGCCAGCGGTTGCTGCACGGTTTTGGATCAAAGCCCCGCTCAGCGGCGACCTCTCTTCGTCGTGATGTGGGTAAGGGGTTGATTGCTTGCAAGATGGCAGTGAGATTAAGGTCGGAGGCATTGCCTATGATCACAAAAATAAGCCTGACAGCCATATCCACCCTCGGTCTTTGCGTTCAAAGCGCAGCTGCAAACTGTAAAGCACCACCGGAAAAGTATGACTTAGTCGATCTCGGCGATGTTGTTGCGGATCAAGCAGAAAGCCGGGCCGTTGCTATTGATGAGCGCGGGCGGGTTATCGTCCAAGCCGTGACAGAGGGTATCGGCCAACAAGCCTCTGAATTCCTTATCGAGCGCAATGGGAAATCAGCACCGGTTAAAAATCCTGACCAGACAGCGATTAGAGATACGACACGCCTTATCGGCAACCGTATGCGGGTGACAGATTACACACTTATACAAGAGGGCTTTCTACCAGCGCGCGCGACAACGCTGATCGACCGCAAGGGCGGTGAAATCGATATCAAGGATTTCTGCAAAGTTGATGGAAGCGCCAGCTGGGACATCGAATCTTTCTCTATCAGTGACAATGGCGACCACGCAGTTGCTCTATTTGAGACCGAAACCGTTTACTCGGTCGCCAAGTGTGAGTTTGAAAAACCAGCCAGCATTCTGTTTGAGACAGATGATGAAATCGAGCTCGCAGGCATTAACAATGACGGAGAGATTGGTGGGATAACTGACGGTGGTGATGAACTGTTCCTATGGCGATGGACGGATGCAGGCCGCGTTACAAAAGCACTGCCAGACGAGCTGCTCGATGCGCAAGTGAGTGGTATCGATAGTGAGGGTCGCGTGTTTGCTATGGCGACAGGCACAGTCGTAAATCCCGCAATCTATCTAACCGAAGACGATGATTTAGCCCCAGTGGTCATGCTTCCCGGTGATGGTTGGGACGTCAATTGGGTGACTGTCGGACCCTGCGGCACTGTGTTTGGCGAAGCAACATATACAAACTTTGCAGCCTTCGTTCAGCTATCTGAACAGGAACAGGCCAAGATGCGCGAAGACTTTCAACAATTTTGGCAATACGCGCTAGAAAGGGAAAGCGCACTATTCGTTTGGTCGCCCGGTGACCGCAATGGGCGTTTCCTCGGACGAGCGGCAGAGGAGACCCGCGATTGGAGCGAATTAAAAGTAACGGCGATAAATAAAGACGGCGTTGCGATTGGCTATGGGGATAACGAGTTCGGCGAGACACGCGCGATCAAATTGGTTCCCGTTAAAGACTAGGACGCGGGGATAAGGCCCGCTTTCTCAGGGTCGCCAACCATGGACGTCAGTGCCTTGCGCAGCTTTCCAAGCGCCTGATGCTCAATCTGGCGCACGCGCTCCTTTGAGATACCGAGACGCTTACCTAGAACTTCCAATGTCACAGTATCGTCTGTTAAGCGGCGCTCCATAATGATCAGAGTTTCACGCTCATTGAGACTTTTCAACGCCTCTGCAATCCACTCTTTTCGGCGTTCTGTATCACGGCTCTCCTGAACCATTTCTTCCGGTGTGGCGCTCTCATCGGGCAGAAGATCCTGCCACTGGGCATCACCATCTGTCGCGAGCGGCGCATTCAGCGACCGATCGGACGCAGACAGGCGGGACGCCATGGATTCAACATCGCGGATCGGGACACCCAGATGCTCTGAAACCCATTGCTTATTCTCAGCGGTCATCACGCCGTCACCGGTATCGTCAATCTTGGCACGCAAACGGCGCAGGTTGAAGAAAAGGGACTTTTGCGCGGCAGTCGTACCCGTTCTGACAATGGACCAATTCCGTAGGACATAATCCTGAATTGATGATCTGATCCACCAGGCTGCATAGGTTGAAAACCGGACCTCACGGGCAGGTTCAAAGCGCGCTGCGGCCTGCATCAAGCCGACATTGCCTTCTGAGACGAGATCAGACAGCGGTAGCCCATAGTGACGAAACTTCGACGCCATCGAAATCACGAGGCGCATGTAAGCGGTGGTCAACTCATGCAATGCGCGCTCATCATTCTTCTCACGCCAACGACGCGCGAGGTCCAATTCATGATCGGCCTCCAGCATCGGGGCCTTCATCGCTTTGCGGACGTACCGCCTATGCTCTGGTCCACTGGGCTGCGCTGTCGCCATAAATCTTCTCCGAAAGTCCATTAATGGGCTGTTCATAAAGGTTTACGGATACGATACAGAATTGGATCAGGAATTTCCTTGAAAAATTTTATCAGCGTCCCAAAAGCAAAAAACCCCGCATGGTGCGGGGCTTTTCTAATCGATTTTATTCGCTCTCGGCGTCACTCTTTCAAGCGGCTGCCTTCTTTTTAGCAAGCGATTCTGCGAGACGGTCCATCGCCGTGTCATGATCAATGCTTTCAACCGCAGCAAGCTCACGCGCCATACGATCAAGCGCGCTTTCATAAAGCTGGCGCTCTGAATAGGACTGCTCAGGCTGATCTTCGAGGCGGTGCAGGTCACGGACGACTTCTGCAATAGAGATCAGATCGCCGGAATTGATCTTGGCTTCATATTCCTGCGCGCGACGCGACCACATTGTACGTTTGATGCGGGCCTTGCCGCCCAGTGTTTTCAGCGCGTCCTCGACCAGTTTATCACCTGCCAGCGCACGCATACCAGAGGCAACAGCGCGATTGGTTGGAACACGCAGGATCATTTTATCCTGATCGAAAGACACGACATAGACTTCAAGTGTCATGCCCGCGACTTGTTGTTGGTCAATCGATGTCACAGTTCCAACGCCATGGGCAGGATAAACAATCTTCTGTCCAGCTTTGAAATCAAGCTCTGCTGTTTCTGATTTTGCCATGGATGCTTACCTCTTTTCTACGCAAACGAGCCATGGTGCCGAAGAGTGTTTTTCGGCAAGTTGCATGGCTCGTGTTAATCACATTGATGATCTTATAACAGAAAATCCGCCTATTTTCAACAGAATGCTTCATTTTTTAGCGCTACTTAATGACGGTTGAATATTTTTCGCTTTGCAACGCTGTGTTGTGCTGTCGAACCCAGACATGCACGACAGCATAAGCGCGGGACAGATGATGTCGCTTGTGCTCACGCCTACACTGCATCTCTAGCGCGTTTCGATAAATTCCGTTATGTGCGCCGCAACATGTTCGCCGGCACGAGAGAATGACACGTCGGCAGACCCGCCCATCCGGGGCGAACCCGACACTCAACTCCAAGCTGGACTATATTTTGACTGAACAGACAGACGACCAAACCGAAACCCCGAAAATCAGTTTTGCAGAGCTTAACCTCGATGCACGCATTCAAAGCGCAATTGATGCGGCAGGCTACGAGCATCCGACACCGATCCAGGAAAAAGCCATCCCTGTCATCATGAAGGGCGGCGACGTCACGGGTATTGCTCAGACCGGAACCGGAAAGACAGCAGCCTTCACCCTGCCGATGATGCACCGGCTGGCCAAGGGCCGGGCGCGGGCGCGCATGCCGCGCAGCCTGATCCTCTGCCCGACACGTGAACTGGCCGCCCAAGTTGCGGAGAATTTCGAGCAATACGGCGCCGACTTGAAACTTACGATGGCGCTGCTGATTGGCGGGGTCAGCTTTAAGGAACAGGAAAAACTCCTGATGCGCGGGGTCGATGTTCTGATCGCAACGCCGGGCCGTCTGATTGATCAGTTCGAGCGCGGGAAGATCCTACTCACGGGCGTTGAAGTCTTCACGATTGATGAAGCCGACCGAATGATGGACATGGGCTTTATTCCCGACATTGAGAAGATTTGTGGTCTCCTGCCCCCAAAGCGCCAGACGCTTCTCTTCTCTGCGACAATGCCGAAGCCGATCGCGAAACTGGCAAAGACATTCCAGAGAGACCCGGTCCGCATCGAAGTGGCCCGCCAGTCCAAAACCGCCGACACGATTGCGCAGCACGTGGTTAAACTTCCGCGCGGTGACGACAAAGCCAAGCGAACCGCGCTGCGGCGCGTGATTGAAGCCCGCGAGGTTGTCAACGGGATCGTGTTCTGTAATCGCAAGCGCGAAGTTGATATTGTTGCGAAGTCGCTGACCAAGCACGGTTTCTCAGCCGCGCCGATCCATGGCGACCTGCCGCAATCGGAGCGCACAAAGACACTCGATTGTTTCCGCGATGGCGATTTGCAGCTGCTGATTGCGTCAGACGTGGCCGCGCGTGGTCTTGATATTCCGGATGTCGGCCATGTTTTTAACTACGCACCGCCTGTGCGCGATGAGGATTATGTTCACCGCATCGGTCGAACGGGTCGCGCTGGACGCAGTGGTGAGAGCTTTACGCTTGTCGCTCCGGAAGACGAAAAGGGTTGGCGCGGCGTCCTGATGCTGATCAAGCAGGAGATCGCAGAGTTTATGCCCGAAGGCCTGATCGCTGAACTTGAAGACCTCCCAAAAGATGGCGGCCGGGGTCGAGGCCGCGGACGCGGTGACCGCTCCGAAGGGCGCGGACGCAGGGGACGTGGGCGGCGTGACCGCTCAGATGAGGCCAAGACAGCCACTGAGACTGAAGCCAAAGAGCCGAAATCTGGTCCCGTCGAAAAACCGTCGAAATCCGACGCAAAATCTGAGCGCCCAAAGCGTGACCGCAGCAAGCGAGACTATAAACGCCCGGACGATGACCTCATCCTAGAACCCGCCCCGGAAGGCGTCACCGGCTTCGGAAGCGATGTGCCTGCGTTTTTGAAATAGCGGCCATCAGCCCTGCTGGGCGATGGCGTAGGCTTTCTCAAGCGCTGTCACGAAATCAGTCCGTTTCATCCCGAACTGGCTATCCTGCGCGTTGGCTTGCGCGCAATTATTGATCGCCAGAATATGATCCATGTAGAGCTTTCCCGGTTCCATGGTCGCGGTGCGGAAGCCTGCACGGATTGCTTTTTCATTCTCTGCGATCATCTGGTCGACCTTGGCCTTATCCCATCCAAAGGCAGCCGAGTCGGCATAGGTCTTGTCCATACCGTCCATCATGATCTTGTGCTGGGCTTTTCCGAACGTTTCAAAAGCAGTGACGACCTCAGATTTCGTGTCGCCGGTAAAACGCACATCCGCTTCAACCGTTTTAGCCGCCTCTTCGAGCCAGATCGCGCAATTGCCGGGTTTCGCCTGTGCAGCTTGTGCGAGTACTGGCAGGCTAAGTGCCGCTGATGCGACAGCGAATGTAAGCAGTCTTTTCATAATGGGATCCCTTCTGTTTTAGACCTAATAGCCCAGAATTTATGAGCCGACGATAGCCCATTTGGTATATCGCGAAGCGTCCTGCCTTTGCGTCACAATCGACAATCGCTGCGCTTCCAGTACAATACGTTAATGGAGGCAATTCATGGCATTTGATCCCGATATTCGATCCGCGCTGGTAGAACAGGTCCGCCGCTTCGTGCGCGAGGTCTGCGTTCCCGCAGAAGCGCAAGTGGCTAATGAGGACGCAGTTCCGACTGAGATCGTCGAAGAGATGAAGCAGCTCGGCCTGTTCGGGCTTGCCGTGCCGGAAGAATATGGCGGGCTCGGCCTCGATATGGAAACCGAGTGCATGGTCGGTTTTGAGCTAGGCTGGACATCGCCCGCTTTCCGGTCTGCGGCAGGCACCAATATCGGCATTGGCAGTCAGGCGCTGGTCCTCTTTGGTACGGATGAGCAGAAAGAAAAATATCTGCCCGGCATCGCAAGCGGTGACATTGTCACCTCTTTCGCGCTCACAGAACCTGAAGCTGGATCAGACGCGGGCGGCCTCAAAACCAAAGCGACGAAAGACGGCGACAGCTACGTTCTCAACGGCGGCAAGCGCTACATCACGAATGCGAACGTCGCCGACCTCTTCACGGTCATGGCACGGACCAATCCAGATGAGCCCGGCGCGAAGGGTGTCTCCGCCTTCATCGTGCCGCGCGATACGCCGGGCCTCAGTGTCGGCAAGCCTGAAAAGAAAATGGGCCAGCAGGGCGCCCAAATTTGCGACGTCAACTTTGACAACGCGCGCGTCGGCGCGGAAATGCGTGTTGCCGGCGAAGGTGCGGGCTTCAAGGTCGCCATGAGCGTGCTCGACAAAGGCCGCCTTCATATATCATCGGTCTGCACCGGTATGATGGAACGTCTCATCTCCGAAATGGTTACTTATTCGATGGAGCGCGAACAATTCGGTAAGCCGATCATGCAGCATCAGCTGATCCAAGCCATGATCGCAGACAGTCAGGCCGAAGCCTATGCCGCGCGCTGCATGATCCTCGACGCCGCGCGCAAACGCGATGCGGGCGAGAGCGTCACCATGCTCGCTTCCTGCTGCAAGATGTTTGCCTCAGAAGCTGTGGGGCGCGTGGCGGACCGCGCCGTGCAGGTCTTTGGTGGCGCTGGCTATGTCGCCGATTATGGCGTGGAGCGCTTCTTCCGCGATGCCCGCATTTTCCGCCTTTACGAAGGTACAACTCAAATCCAGCAAATCATCATCGCCCGCGAATTGAGCCGCGCTGCGAAAGCGGGTATGTTGTGATCTATGGCAGATACGGCTTTCAAACGTGCGACCTATGAGGACATTCTGGCTCTACCGGAAAATGTTGTCGGCGAGATTGTGAATGGCGTCCTGCATGTACAGCCGAGACCCGCACCGGCTCACGTCATTACAGCAAGCAAACTGAGCGGAGAGTTGGAGCCCCCTTTTGGCAAGGCGAAGGGCGGACCGGGCGGCTGGGTCTTCGCGACTGAGCCGGAACTGCATTTGGGCGCGGAAGTGATGGTTCCCGACATGGCGGGCTGGCGCAAGGAAGCATTCGAACTGCCCCAAACCGCGTTTTTCGAGCAGCCCCCTGACTGGATTTGCGAACTGCTTTCTCCATCTACGGCGCGGCATGACCGTATCAACAAGATGACGCACTATCGCGAATTTGGAGTGGTTTACGCTTGGCTCATCGATCCGGTGGCGAAAACACTTGAAGCCTACCGTGTTTCAGATGGTCAATGGCTTCAAATTGCTGCTCTAGGCGAGAAAGGCTCTGTAAAAGTGGACCCTTTCGATGCCATTTCGTTTAATCTCGAGGCCCTCTGGGTCAGCTAATCCTAGAAAGACTTCACCCCATGCCCGATACAGAATACGATCTGACCGCCGCCGATGTCGGCCTGAACCAGCAGCGCTTAGACCACATTCCGAACTATTTCGAGAACGCCTATCTCAAAGACGGCAAGCTGCCCTGCATGGCGACAATGGTCTCTCGCAACGGCCAAATCGTGCACGAGACTTATCGCGGCAATACCGAGCTGGACGGCGGCAGTCCGATTAATGCTGATACGATCTTTCGCATCTATTCGATGACCAAACCGATCACCTCGGTCGCCGCCATGATGCTGCACGATGAAGGGATCATCCGCCTCGATCATGAGATCGCGCGCTTCATCCCGGAGTTTGCCGATACTGAGGTCTGGGTCGGCGGCGACCTCCTCAACTACGAGACACGCAAACCTGACCGCCCGATGATGATCAAAGACGCGTTTACGCACACGACAGGTGTCACATATGGCTTCCTGATGCAGCACGAGGTGGATGCGCTCTATCGGCGTGAGAAGATCGGCAATCTGGGCGAAGGGGATGGTGAAACACTCGGTGAGATGTGCGCGCGGATCGCGAAACTCCCGCTCCTCTTCTCGCCGGGTGATCAGTGGAATTACGGCCATTCAACCGACATTCTCGGCCGCGTTGTCGAAGTCGCCAGCGGCATGGACTTGGACGCGTTTTTCCACGAGCGCATTTTCGGCCCACTGGGCATGGAAGACACTGACTTTTACGTCCCTGAAAGTAAGCAGGATCGCCTGATGGCATGCTATGCCAAAAACCCGCTCACGGGCGAGGTCACGATGTCCGATCCGGGCGGCAACGCAACCAAAGCCTATGCGACACCGCCGAAGCTGCTGAACGCAGGCGGTGGTCTGGTCTCGACGATGCGTGACTATCATAAATTCTGCTTGATGCTCCTACATGGCGGCAGCGCAAATGGCCACAGACTGATCAGCCCCAAGACGTTTGAGTTCATGCGTATGAACCATCTTCCGGATGGCAAAACCATCAAGCAGATGGGCGACAAGACATTTTCAGAGGCCAGAATGGATGGCAACGGCTTTGGCCTCGGCGGCTCCACAGTCACCAATGTCGCCGAAACGATGACACCGGGCTCGGTCGGCTCGTTCAGCTGGGGTGGGCTCGCCAATACCTTCTTCTGGATCGATCCCGAGGAAGAACTGATCGCGATCCAGGCCACCCAGATGATCCCAACGGGCTGCTATCCGATCCGCCCACAATTCCAGCAACTCGTCTACGCCGCGATTGACTGGTAGGTTGTGAGCGAACGCGAGAAGCCGCACACTGCGGAACAGGCGATCCTTGACCTTGTCGCTATCCGCGGCGTTGGAAAAACGATCTGTCCGAGTGAGGCGGCAAAGGCAGTTTCTCCCGAAAATTGGCGAAAATTGCTTGCTGAAGTGCGTGTTATTGCAATAAGACTTGCCGTAGCGGAAAAAGTTTCCATCTATCGTAGAGGAAAGTCCGTCGACCCGCTGGATTTTAAAGGCGTTTACAGGATCGGGCTTCCAATGGAGGAAACTGATGACCCAGCAGAATAACGTGTTCCACAGCCATGTTGAAGATTTGTTCGGACGCTTGGGGCGTATTCGAATTCGAAAAATGTTTGGCGGTGCTGGTGTTTACGCTGGTGAAGACATGTTCGCTCTGCTCGATGGGGACCGCATTTACATCAAGGCGGATGACGACCTACGCGCCGACCTTGAGGAACAGGGCGCAAAACCATTTGAATGGACCAACCCAAACACCGGCAAGACCATTCAGATGAGCTATGTTTCCTTACCCGATACGGCTATGGATGACCCTGACGAGGCCAATGAATGGGGCGAAAAAGCCCTTCGTGCCGCCATTGCAGCCCGCCGGGCCAAGGTCAAATCTCCGCGCAGGACGCCATTTTAAGAGCCCATTAACGTGTCATTTGACATGAGAACAGAACACGAATAAACAAATCGGGAACAGTCCATCAAACGGAGTGCCCCCGTGCTGACCAGCAAACAAAAAGAGCTTCTTCTCTTCATCCATGAACGCATCAAAAGAGATGGCGTCTCTCCAAGCTTTGACGAGATGAAAGAGGCTCTCAACCTCGCCTCCAAATCAGGTATTCACCGGCTCATCGTTGCACTTGAAGAGCGTGGTTTCATCCGGCGTCTACCCAATCGGGCGCGCGCACTTGAAGTTCTGAAAATGCCGGACGCAGTTACACCGACCGCACCCCCCCGCGGGCGACAGGCTTTCCGCCCCAGTGTTGTTGGAGCCGCCACCCCGGCCATGGCTGGGTCCGTCCCGGTTCTGGGTCGCATCGCTGCAGGTGTTCCGATTGAGGCGATCCAGCACGAAGTTGACCGCGTGGTCCCGCCATCTGATCTCGGTGATCCTGACAAGCACTACGCGTTGGAAGTCAAAGGCGACTCTATGATTGATGCCGGTATTCTCGAAGGCGATATCGTCATCCTGCGCTACTCTGATGATGCACAAAGCGGGGATATCGTCGTTGCGCTCGTTGAGGAGCAAGAAGCGACACTGAAACGCCTTCGTAAGAAGGGCAATTCAATTGCTTTAGAGGCAGCCAACCCTGCGTACGAGACCCGTATCTTCGGTCCGGACCAAGTTCGGGTTCAAGGGAAGCTGGTTGCACTCGTTCGACGCTACGACGCTTAAGGGCAGGTGCGCCAAGGGCGGGCTCTACAATCAGGCTTCTTGATAAGTTTTAGACCGTTACTTCGGTTTACGAAGCTTAATCCATTCGCAAGCTCAGCGTCTCTCAACGTGTAAGTCAGACGATTACAGATGCTTTCGCGCGCTACCGCTTCGGCGACGAAAATAATATCTGCTCGCTGCCATCTTCGGCAGTCTGTTATACCTGCCACAGAGACCAAGCCCAGCGTCAGACCGTCATGGGTGATCAGGCAGTTTTGATCACCGCTACAAACCTCTTGCTCCGCTAAATTTGAATATCGCAGTGGAGCCAGACCTTCGCCATCCGCGAACTGTAATCGCTGCGGTCCGCTTTTGTCGCCCAAGAGGAAGATCTCCCCTGAAGGGGCGAAGTGGAGGCTAGGGCTGCTCGCAAAGGCCCAACTCAATAACCCAAAAGCTATCGGCGGTATTGCCATCGCTAAACGCCCACGCCAATTCCGCCCGATTAGGCCAAGGACCAACGCGATCGAAAACAAGATCAAAGCGCTGTCCGGCATAGGCTTGCCGACTTTGCCGCTGAAACCGTCCACATCTGAGAAGACACCCCCAATCCACAAAATGGCCTCAAGCGACCATCCGAACGCTCGTAAGGGCCAGTCTGCTAGTCCCAGAGGGGCTGTCACCAAAGCGAGACCGGCAAGCGGTGCGCTCACTAGAGACACAATCGGCATAGCAAGGACATTCGCGATAAGACCAAGAGGGGCCATCCGATCAAAATGGTAGAGCGCAAAGGGAACTGTTGCGAGACTGGTGACAAGCGACGTGACAACAATTGATTTCGTCCAAAACCATGCCCCACCACTCAAGCCCAACCCTTCGGCCCGCCGTCGTTTCTGCCAGACCTCATAGGTCATGATCAGAACCCCAGTCGCGGCGAACGACATCTGAAACCCGGGAGACAAGACGCTCCACGGCGCAATCGCGACCACCAGGATCATCGCAATCGCGACGGACCGCATCGACAAGGCCGTTCGATCAAACAGGACAGCGCCGAAAAAGACCAGCGCCATAATAAATGCGCGCTGTGTTGATACGCTAGCCCCGGACAGGATCAAATAGACAAAGCTCACGATCAATGCGGACGCCGCAGCGGGTTTACGGACAGTTATCCGCAAAGCGAGCGGCTCAATCAAGGCGAGTCCGCGCCAAACGATGACAAAAACGAGACCACCCACGATCCCCATGTGAAGGCCCGAAATTGCCAGTAAGTGGGCCAGTCCGGACTTGCGAAGCGCTTCCTTGTCGGCTTCTGCCATGAAACTGCGATCACCGGAAGATACAGCAGCAGCAAAGCCCCCTGCCCGTTCGCCAGCGGCCTCGTTGACATAATAGGCGAGCGCCCGGCGTCCCTCGGCAATCTTGAGGCGCCATCTGTCAAACATGCTATTAGGTGGGCCCAACGCGCCACCACGACAGCGTCCTTGGACATAACCGACAGCCCCCAGTCCTTCATACCAGGCTTGGCGATCAAAGGCATAATCGCCGCGCATGACCGAGGCAGGCGGTGGACGCAGCACGACCCAGCACCTCACAAAGCGACCGCTCTCAACTTTCAAACCCGCTGTGTGCGTGACACGAATGTGTTTCGGGAGTTCGCGGCGCGCTTGTCCATCAACGGCGTGAACGAGCAAGCGCAAGCGAACACCGCGTTCAGCGGGCTCGATCTCTTCGACCCAGCCCTCCAGCATAACCGGACCCATGGCGGTCTCGATCACCGGATGCGCAACGCGCAAGGTGGCAATTTTCCCGGCAAAGAAGCCGCTCACGAGTCCGAACCCGATAACAGCAAAAATAAGCGCTCGCCCTGCTCGTAAACAGGACCAAAACAGGACTGAAACCAAGCCAAAAGCGATGAAAACCGACCACGTTTCAGGCTCAAATGGCAGTGTAAAATAGACGATTGAGCCCACACACATGAACAGCGCAAACACCAAAGGTAAACGCCCTGCCAGATCAATAACGTCTCTGAAGGTAGAGATAGCAGTTATAACGCGCTGCCGCCCCTTGCTTTGAGACGCTTGAGCGTGTTCAACCCCCTCAACTCCAATCATGACTTCAAGCCAGAACGGTTCATCGCGCTTATGACCATCGTTACCCGTTTCGCCCCGTCGCCCACCGGAATGCTACACATTGGTGGTGCTCGGACTGCCCTATTCAATGCGCTTTTAGCCAAAAGACACAAGGGCAAATTCCTCCTTCGCATCGAAGACACCGATCGTAAGCGTTCAACACCGGAAGCCGTTCAGGCGATTCTGGACGGCATGACTTGGCTGGGATTAGATGCCGATGAGGACCCAACTTTCCAGTTTTCGCGTGCCGATCGTCATGCAGACGTTGCACATGCGATGGTGGAGGCTGGCACTGCGTTTCGCTGCTACACGACGATGGAAGAACTGGCGGAGCGTCGTGAAGCTGGCGAGGCGAAACGAGCTGAAGCAAAGGCGGAGGGGTTAAGCGAAGCTGAGCGGGAACAGCTACTCGCTGAGGCGAATACGCTGCTTGCGCCCTATCGCTCTCCTTACCGCGATGGCACGCCTGCTCCGTCCGAGAACGCAGCGTACACCGTTCGTTTGCGCGCACCAGATGACAGCGACATTACTGTGAACGACCATGTCCAGGGCGACGTCTCGATCAAGTCGCACGAAATTGACGACCTGATCCTGCTGCGCGCAGATGGAACCCCGACTTACATGCTCGCCGTTGTGGTTGACGATCACGATATGGGTGTCACCCATGTGGTGCGCGGAGACGACCATTTCCGGAACACATTTCGCCAGATCCCGATCTATCAAGCGAATGGCTGGAACCTGCCGGAATTTGCGCATGTGCCGCTAATCCATGGCCCTGATGGGGCGAAACTCTCTAAACGCCATGGCTCACAGGCCACGCTTGAATATCGCGATATGGGCTACCTGCCTGAAGCCATGAACGCTTATCTTTTACGTCTTGGATGGAGCCACGGCGATCAGGAAATCTTCACGATGGACGAGGCCGCAGAGGTCTTTGACCTGTCAGGTCTGAACAAGGCTCCGGCGCGCCTCGACTTTGATAAGCTGAACGATGTCAATGCGCACTTAATCCGTGAGGCAGATGAGGATCGTCTGCTTGGCCTTCTCAAACCAGAAATCGAAAAGCTCACGCATTTGGACGATGCGCTATTAAGCCGTTTAACCTCCGCGCTTCCGACATTGAAAGAGCGCGGGAACACGCTCCCGGAATTGGCGGAAAGTTGCCGCTTCTTATGGGATAGCAATAGCGACAATCTCAACAAAAAAGCCCGCAAAGCGCTTCGCGAAGAGGGCCTAAATAGACTAAAAGATATCCGAAAAGCCCTAGACCAATCGCAAAACTGGACTATTGATGCACTGCAACACGCGTTGGGGTCGTATTGTGAGGCGAACGAGCTGTCATTGGGACAGGTCGGGCCTCCGATCAGAGCGGCTCTAACGGGCGGATTACCCGCTCCTGACCTCGCGCCCGTCATGTTCTGGCTCGGCCGCCAAGAGGTTCTGGCACGAATAGACAAACATCTGGACGCCAAGGCGACCACGCAAGAGGCATAATATGATCAACAAGACACAACAGGCCGGCACGGCAAAACTCGAGGTCAAAGGCAAAACCGTTGAGTTGCCGATTTTAAGCGGCACGCACGGACCCGATGTCGTCGATGTGAAACGCGTCTATGCAGACGCTGGCGTCTTTACCCTTGACCCCGGATTTACATCGACCGGGTCCTGCGAAAGCCAAATCACCTTTATCAATGGCGAAGAAGGTATCTTGCTGCATCGTGGATATCCGATTGATCAACTCGCCGATCAGTCGGGTTTTCTGGAAGTCGCTTACCTCCTCCTGAACGGCGAACTGCCGACCCAGCCTGAATTCAAAGATTTTGCCGGCCGTGTAACCCAGCACACCATGCTGCATACACAAATGGATAGCTTCTTCGAAGGCTTCCGCCGTGATAGCCACCCAATGGCGATGTATACCGGTACGGTCGGTGCTCTATCGGGTTTCTATCCGGGCGCAATGGACAGTTCAGACCCGGATGAGCGTTATCTCGCTTACATCCGCCTGATCGCGAAAATGCCGACTTTGGCGGCGCGTATTTATAAATACACTCAGGGACAGCCTTTCGTCGACCCGCGCAACGAGTTGAGCTACGCTGAGAATTTTCTGCGCATGTGTTTCTCAGTTCCCGCTGAGCGCTATAAGATCAATGCGACGCTTGCGAATGCGATGGACAAGATATTCATCCTGCATGCCGATCACGAGCAAAACGCGTCGACCTCAACCGTACGCCTGGCTGGCTCATCCGGCGCACACCCATATGCGGCTGTCGCAGCAGGCGTCGCTTGCCTTTGGGGTCCGGCGCATGGCGGTGCAAACGAGGCCTGCCTCAACATGCTGCGCGAGATCGGTACGGTTGATCGCATTCCGGAATTCATTGCCCGCGCCAAGGATAAGCAGGACCCGTTCCGCCTGATGGGCTTTGGGCACCGCGTTTACAAAAACTATGACCCGCGCGCGACCGTGATGCAGAAAGCAGCGCATCAAGTCCTCGATGAGCTCGGCATTGATACGCCGGTCCTGTCCGTTGCCAAGGAACTGGAAAAGATCGCACTCGAGGACGAGTATTTCGTTGAGAAAAAACTCTATCCGAATGTCGATTTCTATTCTGGTATCATCCTCGACGCGATGGGATTCCCAACGGAGATGTTCACGGTCCTGTTTGCCCTCGCCCGCACGGTCGGATGGGTCAGCCAGCTGAATGAAATGATCGAAGATCCAACCCAGCGTATTGGTCGTCCACGCCAGATTTATACAGGTGCAGCAAAGCGCGACTTTGTCCCAATCCGGGAACGCTAGATCGCAGAGAGAATCGCTTTTGCCGCAATCATTTGCGGCTTCTCATCGCCCTCTGCCCGCATACTGGAGAGGGCTTTGTTTTGCGCCTCGACCTGTGCCGCTAGCGCTGGTTTATCATTCAACAGCGCAATCGCTCTCTCAGCGATCGTGTCCGCCTTGAACTTGGTTTGCAGGAATTCAGGCGCGATTTCGGTATCGTCAGCCGCGATATTCAAAAGCGTGACATGATTAGGCTTGAACAGGAAATAGCGCGCCACAGCCCATGTCATCCAGCCCGCTTTATATCCGACAAGGAATGGGGTGTTCTGCACGGCCAATTCACTCGTCACAGTCCCGGAACAGGCCAGAGCAAGCGTTGCTGCGCTCATTACATCTGCAGCGTTCATGCTATCATCAGTAACGATCCCGATGTCATTCAAATCAGGAAAAGCATCCAGAAAGCCCTGGCGGATAGATGCGGCTGGCGCAAATATAAGGTGGGTTTCAGGCTTAGCCGACTTCACCTGCTTTGCCGCCTCAACCAGCGTCGGTGCGACCCTGCGCAATTCACTCGGGCGACTACCGGGTAAAACCAAAAGCACGTCGTCATCAGGACCGATACCAGCTGCCTCCCGATACACTGCCCCATCCCCGATCTCAGCCCGATAAAGGGCAGGATTACCCATCACGGTCACGGGAAGGTCAAACGGTTCATAATACGGAACTTCCATCTCATGAATCGCAA
Organism: Pseudomonadota bacterium; assembly: GCA_038746145.1. Classification (GTDB taxonomy): domain Bacteria; phylum Pseudomonadota; class Alphaproteobacteria; order Caulobacterales; family Hyphomonadaceae; genus Henriciella. Next base: position 224,435 of record JBCDKW010000001.1, on the reverse strand, counting down.
TCATCTGATCGACTTTAGCCGCCATTTTCTTCGCCCGCCCAGCGCGCGTTGCCCAGACTTGAGGACCGACCAGCTTGACCAATTTGATATGTGGCGCTCGTGCCCTCACGCGCTCTGCCACGCGTACCATGAAGCCCCAACTGTCCACCAGAACGAGCGCATCAGGCGCAAAAGATAGAATGTCCTCAACAGTCGCTTCGACAAGCTTCAGCACCGTGCCGTAGACTTTAAGCCCGTCGAAAATGCCGACAATCGAAAGCGGTGTGATATCAATGGGCGAAACAATGCCTCGCGCCGCCATGGCCTCTCCACCGACGCCAGCCAATTCAAGGTCGGTAGACAACCCGCGCATTTCATCGATAACTTCCGCCGCCAGTAAGTCACCGCTGGGTTCTGCTGCGACCATATAGAGCCGCGTCATTGCCCCCAGCCTTTTGGAAATCCGTAGAGAAAGAGCCCCAAGTCTTCTGCTCGCTTGATAAGCGCCTGTCCCCCAATGAGCAGCGCACCGTCGGCTTCAAAGCCAATCCCTGCCAGCCCGGCCTGTGCAGCAGCATCCACCGTCTTCAGGCCAATGGTGGGCAGATCAATTCGGCGTTCCTGCATAGGCTTGGGCCGTTTGACCAAAACGCCACGTCGCGCCTCTACAGACCCGCGTAGCTTTTCATCCAGACTGCCACAACGCTCCAGCATCGCGTCCGTACCCTCTTGTGCTTCCACGCACAGCACCAGTCCATCGCAGACAATAGCACCTTGTCCAATGTCGAGGCGTCCCATTTCCGACGCAACGTGCGCAGCCTTTACCAAGTCTGCCATGATCAGGTCATCCGGCGGCGGCCCAGCCAACAGTCCTTCGCCAGCGCGCAGATTTCCCGCAGCTTCTTCCGCACCAATCACTTCAAACCCCTCTGCCTCAAAGGCCTCAACGACGACGCGTAGCAGAGCATCATCACCTTTTCGGGCGGCATTTAAAACGCGCGGCAGCATTGCCATGCCTTTAAGGTCGGGTTTAAGTGCTGAAAAATCAGGGCGTTTCACGATGCCTGCGAAACAGACCTGCTTGCAGCCTGCTTGTTTGAAGGCTTTGAAGACCTGCCCGATCTGGGCAATGCCGACCACGTCACCAGAGAATGCGCTGAGCTTTGGTTCCTCAAACCCTTTCAGCCGAAGAACGTGAACGCCCTGACCGCGCGCCGTGGCGGCTTGCGCGATCTGCACAGGAAGGTCTCCCAGTCCTGCAATCAAACCCAGAGGACTATTCATCCGACACGCCTTTATAATATCAGCCCGAAACGCTCAGAGCACAGATCAGTATGACTGGCCGAAACATAAATGCGCTCCTAACGCGGTAGGCACAAGGAACGATTATTGTTCTCTCGAATAAAAGTCACGATCTGCATGACTTCCGGCACGTCGGCGAACGTCTTGGCCGTATCCTCCAAACGCTCAGTAAATGTGCCTTCGCGCGCATACAGCATACGATAACCGGAGCGGATCGACTTGATCGTCTCACGCGAAAAGCCCCGCCGCTTCAAGCCGACAACATTCAGGCCCGCCAAGTGCGCGTGATTACCAACCACAGATCCGAACGGGATAACATCCGCCACAAGGATAGACCCGCCGCCAACAAAAGCATGGTCGCCAATCCGGCAGAATTGATGGATGGCGCAGGCACCGCCCATCCAGACGTGCTCGCCTGTCGTTACATGTCCGCCAATGTGGGTGTTGTTTGCGATGACATTTTTATCCCCGATCGAACAATCATGAGCCGCATGAGTGTGCGCCATGAAAAAACATTCGCGCCCAATTCGGGTCAGCCCGCCATGGGCCGGTGAGCCCGTATGGATCGTTACATGCTCACGCAGGATCGTCTGATCACCAATTTCGAGGCGAGACTCGTCACTATGTTGATATCCTAGGACCTGCGGGGGACCGCCGATGATCGCACCCGGATGCACCTCTACATGCTGCCCGAGCGTTGAGCGGCCAATGACTATAGCTTTCGGATGGACAATGCTATTATCGCCCAGGACAGCGTGGCCTCCAACGTGTGCATAGGCCCCAATGCTGACATTGGACCCAAGCTCCGCGCCGTCTTCAACAATCGCTGTCGGATGGATATCAACACTCATCAGGAGGATTTCTTACCGCGTTTCACCTGACGTTGCACCCAGGCAACCTCCCGCAAGAATTGGCGGAACGGTTTTGCGGGTCGTCCACCCCAGGTTTCGCCGGCAGGGACATTCGTCATCACACCGGCATCCGCCGTCAGGATCGCGCCATCACCAATAGTGAGATGGTCCGCAATTCCGACCCGGCCGCCCATGATGACGCCGTCACCGACAATCGTGCTTCCCGAAATTCCGGTAAAGCTCGCAAACAGGCAGTTACGTCCAATCACGGCGTTATGCGCAATCTGGACAACATTATCGAGCTTTGTGCCTTCGCCGACAATTGTATCGTCGAAAACGCCTCGATCGACACAGCTTCCGGCGCCGACAGTCACATTGTCTTGCAAGATAGCACGGCCCCAGTGGGCAATATCCTCCGGCCCGCTTTCGCCAAACAGGACACCGAAGCCTGTCTCACCGATATGTGCACCGGCATAGATCTTCACATGGTTCCCGATCAGCGCGCACTGCACCGTGGCATTCGGGCCAATCTCGCAATCATGGCCAATCTGCACGCCGGGACCGATGATCGCGCCGGGACCAATCACTGTGTCGCGACCAATCGCGGCGCCCGCGCCGATAATAGCTGATGGCGCGACACGTGCCGTCTCATGAATGGCTGCATCAGGCCCCTGAGTGCTCCAGTCCTTGCGTGAAAATAACTTTTTCGAAGCCTGCATATGCACGCGACGTGGTGCTTCACAGATCAACGGCACAACCGTTTCAGGCAAAACAGGCGCAAGGGCCTCAGTTGTGAAACACGCCGCAGCATGCGGACTGATTGCCCCCGCATCACTGGCTTTCCCTTCAAAGAAAATCAGCTCGCCAGGCCCGGCTGACCCCATCGCGCCGAGCCCTGAAACCTTTATCGTGCCATCGCCTTCAACGCGCGCTTCAACGACGGCGCAGATCGCGTCCAGCGTCTGCTCTCCAAGGAAGTCATAAAAGCGATGGTCGACAGGCATCCCAGCCCCCTTGTCGTCCTATTGTGCGGTCTGTTGCTGCGGCAAGCGCTGGCGCACGACGGAAATTGATGGCGTGCGAGCATCCAGCTTCGAAATAACAGTCGCCGTCACATCCGTGCTGGGCGCGGCAAAGACGAGTTGGCCACGCGCAACCATGATTTGAGCATTTTGTTCAGTCATGACTTCTTGCAGCACGGGTTCGAGCGCCTTGGCCCAGTCACCACGAGCTTTTCGAATCGTTGCTTGCAACTCCGCCGCTCTGATCTGTTGATTACGTTGATGCGCAGCAAGGTCTCTCTCGAACTGCTGTAGCTCCGAGACCAAGGCAGGATCAGCTTGCAGTTGCTGCATCGTCTTACCCTGCAAGCGAGGCTGCAAAGACGTGCTCTTTGCTTGCAAGCGGTCCGCTGTTGGTTTTAGCTCTGCCTGCATTGAGCGTTCGATATTATCAACCTTAGCTTCAATGTCCTTGCCGGAGCGGCTATCGCGATAGATTTTACCTTGATTGATGACGATCACTTTCGTGGCTTGTGCTTCAGCCGCTGGAGCTGAAACCACCGCGCTGCCAGCGCCAAAAACGAGCGCAAGCGCAATGAGAGTTGGGCGAATAGAGAACATATCAAGTCTCCCTTTAAGTATCCTAGAAACTGGTTTGTGTGCTGAACCGGAACGTCTCTGTCCGGTCATAATCTTCACGTGAAAGGATTTGTGAGAAGTCGAACCGAATTGGTCCAAACGGTGAGTCCCAACCCACTGACAGACCGGCAGATGCACGAAGGCTCAAATCATCTCTAACGACCAGAACCTGCGTTGAATTTGTGCCGACACCGCTAATTCTCGGAGGGTCATTGTCGGGGCCCTCGTCGAGGAAACCGACACTCCCCGCCTCGACGAAGAGCGCGGTATCAATCCCGTATTCTTCCGGCAGGTAGTTCGGGATCGTCAACTCACCCGTGGTTTGCCAATAAGCGCGGCCACCAAGCGAATTGCCAGACTGAAGCAAAGTCTCCTCGCCGGTATCATTATCCAAGCTGACAATGACTTCGCGCGGTCCAATGCCTGCGACGTCGAAGCCACGGAATGTCGATCCACCACGGAAGAAGCGGTTATTGATCCGCACGCCTTCCTCATCGCCAAGCGGGTCAATAAAGCCACCGGAGACGCGCACACTGGCGCGAACGCCTTTGAAGATACCACGATAGGTCGCCGCCGTCGCTTCCGTGCGCAGGTAGGTCACGTCACCACCAACACCCGCAAAGTCTTGGCTGAAGGACACATCAAAGCCGCCGGTTGGCGCGATTGGATCGTTGCGTCGATCCCAGTTAAAGCTGTAGCCGATAATCGACGCCAAATCGGTGCGTTCACTTCGGCAAAGCGTATTACGCTGTATATATCTCGGATCACACTGATCAACTAATATTTGGCCAGCCTGCACGTCAGCCTGCTCGACACTGCGGAACTCATCATCTGAGAAGTCGTCCGGCGTGCCTGCGCCAGCGATTTGAACGGAACTCTGAACAAAATTGCCGTCATCGGTAATAATGATCGGAAGATCGCGAACGTTGATCTCATCCGACTGTAATCGATAGCGCAAACCGAGACCGGTATTCTCGGTCAATGGAAATCCAAATGAGACCCCGCCACCAATCGTCTGCGTTTCAAAGTTCGAAACGTCAAGAAAGTCAGATCGGGTCGAGAATAGGTCAATCCCAGCTGACAGGTTCCGATCAAGGAAGCGCGGCTCACGGAAACGAACATCGACAAGCTGCTGTCGATCTGACGCCGATATCCGTGCGACAGCGGTCTGTCCGCGACCACGAAGATTTCGCTCAGACACTGATAAGTCAATCAGGAATGCATCCACAGAGGAGAAACCGGCAGAAAATGCCAGCTCACCAGTTGGTTGTTCCTCGACTGTCATGTCCACAATCGTTCGGTCCGGTTTGGAGCCTTGGCGTTCCGTGATCTCGACCTCTTTAAAGAAACCCAGCGCGCGTACACGGTTCCGGGAGCGGTCTAAGAGGACGCGGTTAAAGGCATCGCCTTCCACAACGCGCAATTCACGACGGACAACCCGGTCCAGCGTCCGCGTATTGCCGATAATATTGATCCGCTCGACGTAAACGCGTGGACCCTCATCAATCGCAAAGGTGACGTTGACTTTATTTGTGTCCGGATCCGCCTCCAGACGCGGCGTGATATCAACGAAAGCATAGCCAGCGATTCCTGCCGCAAAGGTCAGCGAGTCAATCGTGTCCTCAATCGCATCACCACGGAACAGGTCACCATCCCGAAACGGTACGATCCGAAGCAGCAAGTCCTCATTCAACTTGTCCAGTTCGGTCTCGACTTTGACCTCACCGAACGTGTACTGTTCACCCTCTTCAATCGTGTAGGTGATGTAGAAATCTTCGCGGTCCGGCGTCAGGTCTGCAACCGCTGAAATCACGCGGAAATCATAATAGCCGCGGTTCTGATAAAACTGGCGCAGCAATTCGCGGTCGAAATCCAGACGCCCTGGATCGTAATTGTCATTCGAGCTGAAAAAGCGCCACCAGCGCGATTGCTTGGTCACAACCTCGCTGCGCAGTCGGCGATCGGAAAACTCTTCGTTGCCGATAAAGTTAATCGCGCGCACACCTGTGACCGGGCCCTCCGTGATCACGAAGACCAGATCGACACGGTTTTGTTCCAGTGGTTTGTATTCAGGCTCAACCGTCGCAGAGAAACGCCCGGACTGACGATACAGTTCAAGAATACGCTGCACATCAGCCTGCACACGCGCCGCGGTAAAGATCCCACGTGGCGCAGCCTGAACTTCTTCACGCAGCTTATCATCATCGAGATTGCCATTGCCCTCGAATAGGACGCGGTTGATGATCGGGTTCTCTACGACGCGAACGATCAGGTCAGGACCCGCCTTTTCAAACGACGCGTCGGCGAACAGACCCGTCGCGAACAGGGTTTTGAGTGAAAGATCGATCCGGTCAGCATCGAAGGCATCGCCCGGTTCAACGAGAAGATAGGACTGAACTGTACGGTCATCGATACGCTGGTTACCTTCGACAATTACAGTCCTTATCGCTTCGCCTTGCTGTGCTTCAGCGACAGGCACTGACAGACCTGCGAGCACAGCCAAACCACTGGAGGCCATAAGGGCAGCCGCAAACACGTTACGCATGGAACTCAACTCTCCTCCTCACGGCCCCTTAGCCTGATGCCCCGTTAAACAGACCCGTTTCGATAATGTCACCCCATGTGATGAAGACGAATAGCGTCAATATCAGCACAAGGGCGGCCCGCAAGACATATTCCTCAATCTGAGGCGGTACGCGTTTGCCGACGATAGCTTCATACGCACATCCAACGATATGACCACCGTCCAATATCGGAAATGGCAAAAGATTAAAGAATCCAAGACCGATGGAGATAGCTGCAAACAGCTGCACCATCGTCCAGAAATAGTTGGACCAGCGCTGTGACAGTGGAACGCTTTCATTGCCGAGCGTGATGTTGGCGACCCGTCGACCTGCATCCCCAATAGCGACTGGACCGGATAGCATACTGAGCGGTTCATTCCCGGTCACGATGCGCGTGAGCATAGACGAGGTCCGCTCTATCGTAATCATGGTTTGCTGAACGCCTTTCCATATCCCTGTGAAGGGACCGACGCGCTCAAAGACAACACTCCCTTCAAGCGCGGCTGGGGCTATCCCGATTGTCCCTTGAGGGACGATCTGTCCAATCGCATTCGGGCGTGTCACGCGAACCGGTGTGAGTGTGATCTCCTGAACCTGTTGATCGCGTTCGATCTCAAACGTCAGTGGCTTGCCGGACGAAATGCCGGTAATTGACATTAGGTCTTCGACTGTACGTATTCGCTCGCCCTCGATGGTCGTTATGACATCGCCAACCTGCAAACCCGCTTCTATGGCGGGCATGTCTTCCGCAACACCTGCCACAACCACATCATAATACTGCACGCCCCGAACGGAATAGAAAAACGCGAAAAGGGCAATCGCCAGAATGAAATTCGCGATCGGCCCCGCCGCCGAGATAATCGCGCGCTTGCCCGGCCCGATCTCGTAATAGGTCTTGCCGATTGGGCCTTCCTCGATGACGCCGACATCGTCAGGCATCTGGCTCTCACCGACGAACTTCACAAAACCGCCCAACGGCATCCAGTTGACGCGCCAGCGTGTATTGTTCTTGTCTTTGCGCTCAAAAATCGGGCTACCAAAGCCAACCGAAAAGGACTCGACCGCTGCGCCTGCCCAACGTCCGGCCCAGTAATGACCAAGCTCGTGGATCGTCACAACGACGCCCAGCATCAGCAGCAAGCTGCCGATAAATAATGGTCCCTGGCTCAGGATATCGGCCAAGCGCTAAACTCCTTCGCGACGCAGTGCAGCCTCTTTAACGAGGTCTTGCGCCAATCGTTTTGCATCCGCGTCGAGCGCTAGAACAGCATCGAGACTGTCCAACGGGATCGACGCATCTGCGCGTGCAGAGAACCGCGACAAGGCTTCTGCTACGATCCACTCTATGTCGACAAAACCACATTGACCCGCAAGAAATGCAGCTACAGCCGCTTCATTAGCACAATTTAAGACCGTAGGGGCACCGCCTCCGGCGTGCAATGCCGCCCGGCACAGATCGACTGATTGGAAACGGTCTGTGTCCAGCGCTTCAAAATCAAGCTGGCTGAGGGCAGCCAAATCAAGGCGCTTTGCGGGTCCCGGCTGACGCCGATCGGGCCAGGTCAAAGCGTGTAAAATCGGGGTTCGCATATCCGGCTCCCCCATCTGCGCCAGAACGGAGCCATCGCGATAAGCCACCAGCGAGTGCACAATCGATTGGGGGTGCACAACAACCTCGATTTGAGATTCCGGCACATCAAAAAGATAAGCGGCCTCTATGAGTTCAAGGCCCTTATTGAATAGCGTCGCGCTATCAATGGAAATCTTTTGCCCCATGTCCCAGCGCGGATGCGCCAGAGCGCGATCAGGGGTTACATTGTGAAGGTCAGCACGCGGTGTGTTGCGGAAAGGCCCACCTGAGGCCGTTAGGATCAGCTTCTCCACATCACGACGCTGCTCCATGACCTGGAACATCGCATTATGCTCAGAATCTGTCGGAACGATGCATACACCATTCTGTGTTGCGAGCGCCTTTAAGATAGGCCCGGCGCAGACCATGCTCTCTTTGTTTGCGAGCGCAACCGAATTGCCGGCCTCAATCGCTGCGAAGGTCGAAGGTAGGCCTGCAATGCCGACAACAGCGGCCAAGACACGATCCACACGGCGCGCAGCAGCTTCACAGACGGCTTCGTTTCCAGCGGCAAATGTCACATCCTGACCGTCCAGCGCCACTTTAAGATCGTTATATCGACTTTCATCAGCGATCACAGCATGGCGCGCGCCCAAGGCTTTTACCTGCTGCACCAGACCATCGACATCGCTGCCTGCAACGAGCGCATCGACCTCAAAAACCGGCTCAGCTTCAGCGGCATTCGCATATTTTATCACGCTCGCGGCTGAGGAACCGATTGACCCTGTCGATCCGATGATGCTGACTTGACGCATCGCCATCACACCAGTCCCAACTGCACGCGTAAAAACGGCATCGCATACAAAGCGAGTGTCATGAAAACAAAGACAATGCCCAACCCATCAACGCGGTCGAGTACACCGCCATGTCCCGGGATCAGAGCACTGGCATCCTTGACGCCGTAGCGTCGTTTAATCCGGCTCTCAACCAAGTCCCCCATCTGCGCGAAGATGGAAATCAGGACCCCGACAATCATCCAGATCAGCCAATCTCCTCCGGCTATAAACCAAGCAAGCAAACCGCACAGGCTCGTAAAGATCACCGCGCCGATTGCGCCGCTCCATGTTTTAGAGGGTGAGTCTGGTGTCAGCTTCGGCCCACCAATCGTCCGGCCCGTAAAATAGGCAGCTGAGTCAGATCCCCAGACCATTCCCATCGTAATCAGAGCAGCAGCTGCACCGTCCCAAGGTCCGGCGCGCAAGAGGTAGCCCGCAAGCGCCATACCCGCGACATAAGCGAGCCCCATCGCCGAATAGGTCCGCTCGCGCAGAAGCGGGTGTAGTCCCCCGGCCAGCGCTGCGCAAAACAGGAGTGCGACGAGACCCAGAACAGGGGATGTCAAAGCTACAATTAAAACCGGCAGCGCCGCCAAAGGCAAAAACTGCTTCATCAGGGGAGACGCGCTCATGCGGACCCATTCATAACCCATGCCCAGAGCCAAACCTGCGCATCCTATCGCCAGCAATATCCCGCCCTGCCAGACAACGAAAAGCGCGAATGGGATCATCACCGCTGCGGATATCAGGCGCAGACCAAGATCGCTCGGTGACCGGCGCACAGCATCTGCCATCGTGTCAGGCCGCCCCGGAGACCAGGCCGCCAAAGCGGCGTTCGCGCGCCATATAGATGTCAATCGCACGACGAAGCTCACCAGCGCCAAAGTCGGGCCACAGAACATCCATGAAAATCAGTTCCGCATAGGCACATTGCCAGATGAGGAAATTGCTCAACCGCGACTCACCGCTTGTTCGGATCAGGAGGTCCGGGTCACTTAGGTCAGCCGTGTCCAGAAAGCCGCTAAGCATTGCTTCATCCAGCTCGTCCGGATCAAGGTCACCCGACTTTGCAGCCTCCGCCGCTTTCTGGGCTGCGCGTACAATTTCTTCGCGCCCGCCATAATTGAAGGCAATGCACAAGTTGAACGCTGTGTTCTCAGCAGTGCGTTTCTCAGCCAGATCGACCAGATCGGCGATGTCAGCGGGCAGGCCGCTGCGCGTTCCCAAGATACGAACACGCACCCCTTCGCGGGCCAAGCGATCAAGGTCACGTTTCACATAGGACTTCAGCAAGCCAAACAGAGCGCTGACTTCAGAGGCTGGGCGTCGCCAATTCTCCGTCGAAAAAGAAAATACGGTCAGTGTATGAAGCCCAAGCCCTTGCGCAGCCTCCACCGTCCTACGCAACGCTTCAACACCGCGTTCATGCCCAACCGCCCGGGGTAGTCCTCGCGATGTTGCCCAGCGTCCATTGCCATCCATAATGATGGCCACGTGGCGCGGCGGTTCCGGCCCGTCTCCACCGGTGACAGGAGAGGCAGCAGCAGAGACCATTAGACCTGCATGATCTCCTCTTCCTTGGCCTTCAGCGTGTCGTCGACCTGTCCGACATAGGTGTCGGTCAGTTTCTGGACTTCGTCGGAAAGGCGTTTTAGGTCATCTTCGCTGATATCGCCATCCTTCTCCATTTTCTTGATCGCATCCATGCCATCGCGGCGGACATTGCGAACCGCAACGCGCGCAGACTCAGCATATTTGCCCGCGACTTTTGTCAGTTCGACCCGGCGTTCTTCATTCAAAGGCGGAATCGGAATCCGCAAGTTTTGCCCGTCAACGACAGGATTGAGTCCCAAGCCCGCATCGCGAATGGCACGGTCCGCAGCCGCAACAAGACCCTTGTCCCAGATATTCACCGCCAGCATTCGCGAGTCCATGACGCTGACAGAGCCAACTTGATTCATCGGCATATTTGATCCGTAGGCAGGTACCATCACTGTATCGAGCAAATTGATAGACGCACGCCCTGTTCGCAGTCCTTGCAATTCCGATTGAAGCGACGTGATCGCACCCTCCATCCGGCGCTCAATGTCTTTCTTGTCATAACTCATCTTGCTGGCCTCACTCTGCCGAAATCACTGTACTGGGCCCCTCGCCTTTCAGCACATCTTGCAGGGCACCTTTATTGTGTAACGAGAAAACCACAATCGGTATATTTGTGTCACGCATAAGGCTAACTGCGGACGCATCCATGACGCGCAAGTCGCGCGCCAGCACGTCCTGGTAGGCGAGCGTTTCATAACGCACCGCATCCGGGTCTGTTTTTGGATCGGCCGAATAGACCCCATCGACCTGCGTGCCCTTTAGCATGGCCTCGCAATTCATCTCTGCCGCGCGCAGGGCTGCGGCCGTATCCGTCGTAAAGTAGGGATTGCCGATCCCGCCTGCGAAAATCACAACGCGGCCCTTCTCCATATGACGGATGGCGCGGCGACGGATAAAGGGCTCAGCCACCTCGTCCATGCGGAGACCGCTCTGGACGCGGGTCGGCAAACCGATCGTCTCCAGTGCATTCTGCATCGCCAGTGCATTCATCACGGTCGCCAGCATGCCCATGGAGTCCGCTTGCGCGCGTTCCATCCCGTTGGCCGCACCGGCCAGTCCGCGGAAAATATTCCCGCCACCGATGACCAGGCAAATCTCTGCCCCCTCATCGCGGGCTGCTTTGATCTCTTCCGCAAATTTCAGGCAAGTCGGCATGTCAATGCCATAGTCCCGCTCGCCCATCAGGGCCTCACCCGATAATTTCAGAAGAACGCGTTTGTATTTAAGGTCCGAAGAAGCGCCGCTACCGTCTGCCATCTTGTGTCTCCACCGCAGTTTTATTGCGCATAAAAGATTCCCGGCCACCTGTCATGGGCAGCCGGGACTCTTATGTGTCATTAACTGTAGAAAGCAGTCCGCCTTAGGCGTTAGCTCTTCGTCATAGACGCGACTTCAGCCGCGAAATCATCTTCAGCTTTCTCAATGCCGTCGCCGAGCTTGAACATCTTGAAGCCGACGAGTTCTGCGCCTGCGTCCTTGATGAAGGCGCCGACGGTTTGATCGGGGTTCATCACAAAAGCCTGCTCAACAAGGACGACCTCCTTGTAGAACTTCTTGATCCGGCCTTCGATCATCTTCTCAATGACGTTGGCAGGTTTGCCGCTTTGTTCAGCTTGTTCAGTCAAAACCTGACGCTCGCGTTCAACCAGATCCTGATCGAGATCGTCAGTCGTGGTAGAAGCCGGCGCCATCGCTGCGATATGCATCGCGACTTTACGGCCGGCTTCGGCGAGATCACCTAAGCCGTTAAGCGCGACAAGAACGCCGATCTTACCCATCCCATCAGCTTCAGCGCTGTGGATGTAAGACGACACAGTGTCGCCCTTGATTTGGCCGGCACGACGAAGCGTCATGTTCTCACCAATCACAGCAACCAGGCGTGTGATCATGTCAGACACGCTGCCTTCGCCATCAGGCGCGCCCGCATTTGCGAGTGCTTCCGTGCTACCGTCTGTTGTCAGAGCGATGCCGGCGATATCGCGCAGAGCGGTTTGGAATGTCTCATTGCGCGCAACGAAATCTGTTTCCGCGTTCAATTCTACGAGTGCACCCGTTTTTCCATCGTCGGAAACAACAGCCGCAACGAGACCATCGGCAGCTGTACGGCCGGACTTCTTGGCCGCTTTTGAGAGGCCTTTGGCGCGCAGCCAGTCGACAGCGGCTTCCATGTCGCCGTCGCTTTCAACAAGCGCTTTCTTCGCGTCCATCATGCCGGCACCGGAACGGTCCCGCAGGCTTTTGACGAGGGCAGCAGTAATCTGAGCCATCGGATAATCCTTTCTTGAAAAGGTCGTTATGCTTCGGTTTTTTCTTCAGTTGCGTCTGCCGCTGCTTCTTCAGCAGCTGCATCTGCAGCCGCGACATCAGCTTCAACAAGCGCTTCAATGTCTTCTGCTTCGCCCAGATCAATGCCCAGTCCGGCAGAGGATTCTGCAAGCCCATCAAGGACAGCGTCTGCAACGAGGTTACAGTAAAGCGAGATCGCACGCGCTGCATCATCATTGCCCGGGAACGGGAAGTCAGCCGCATCAGGGTCACAGTTTGTGTCGACAACAGCGACAACCGGAATGCCCAACTTGCGCGCTTCCTGGATCGCGATGGCTTCCTTGTTTGTGTCGATCACGAAAATCAGGTCCGGCAGGCCGCCCATATTGGCAATCCCACCAAGCGCCTTATCCAGCTTGTCCTTATCGCGCTCAAGGTTGAGCAGCTCTTTCTTGGTCAGGCCTGAATTATCCTTGTCAGACAGCACTTCTTCCAGCTCGCGCAGGCGCTTGATCGACTTAGAAACCGTTGACCAGTTTGTCAGCGTTCCACCGAGCCAGCGGTGGTTCATGTAATATTGTGCTGAACGCTGTGCCGCTTCAGCAATCGGCTCAGAGGCCTGACGCTTGGTGCCTACGAACAGAATTCGTCCGCCCTTTGCAACGGTATCGCGCACCTGCACCAGCGCTTGGTGCAGCAGCGGCACTGATTTAGAGAGATCGAGAATGTGAATGCCTGAGCGTGCGCCGTAAATATATTGTTTCATTTTCGGGTTCCAGCGGTGGGTCTGGTGTCCGAAATGTACGCCCGCTTCGAGCAGTTCACGCATGGTGAATTCTGGCAATGCCATCTTAGTTTTCCTTCATCCGGTTAACCGGCACGGACCGTAATCGCTGTCTCACGGCGAGACTTTGACACCGGATGGTCCGCGCATCGGGGGTTGAAGCGGCGCTTATACATCTTTTGACTGCCCTCGCAACCGCGGCTTTCACTGTGGTCGTTCTTAAGCCGCTTCCTGATCAACTCGCGCGACACCGGGCGCGGATTTCAGGGCACGCAAGGCCTCTAAACCCGTCGCATACGTCTCCGGTAAACGGATCGTCACAGACCCACTAGGCTCAATCGGCATTTGCACGAGAATATGCCCTCGCTCCGGGCCTGGCGCAGCTTTCAAGCGCGCCGCGATGCCCGCAAGTCCATTCAGATCCGCGCCTTGTTCAAGCCGCACGCAAAGTGCAGCAGCTTTCTTTGCAATGCGCGCCTGCTCAATGGGTTGCACTCGCCGCAACGTTAGTCGCAAATCCTCATCTTTCAGACGCACTTCGGCTGTCACGGCGATCGCACAGCCTACAGAGATTTGCTCGCGAATATCGCCAAGCATTTCGGGCATGACCATCATCTCAACCTCACCGGTCGGATCAGACAGCGTCAGGAAAGCAAACTTCCCCCCGTTCCGCGCGGGCTTTTCGACTTTGGCACGGACGACGCCGATCAGCTCCAGATTGGACCGCGATGGCGCCTCATCGGCAATATTCATCGCCAGCGTCACACGCCCCGGTTCGAGCGTATCGAGGATGTCATCCAGAGGATGACCGGAAAAATAGAACCCAATCGCGGCAAATTCCGCATCCAGCTTATCCTGCATATTCCACGGGCTGACCTTCGGCAGAGAGGCCCGCATGGCCGGCTCAGCATCCCCAAACAAACCACCTTGCCCGCCTGCACGATCTTCAGCCGCCGCCGCGCAGGCCGCCGCGAGTGTTGGCGCCGCTGCAAGCACGCGCGCACGATTTGGCTCAAGGCCGTCAAACCCGCCCGCTTTAGCGAGCTGTTCAATACACTTCTTATTCACATCGCGCGGGTCAACGCGATCGGCAAAATCGTGAAGGTCTTTATAGTCACCATTCTGCTCACGCTCCGCCACGACCATTTTCATGGCTTCGGGTCCAACCCCTTTGAGAGCGCCCAGCGCATAGACAACAGCGTCACCACGAACATCGAAATCAGCTGTCGACGCATTCACATCCGGCGCAATCACTGGAATTTTCAACCGCTTCGCTTCCTGGAAGAAGGCGGCTAACTTGTCTGTATTGTGCAGATCCAAACTCATTGATGCCGCTAGGAATGCGACAGGGAAATGGCGCTTGAGATAAGCGGTATGATAGCCGATGAGAGCATAGGCTGCCGCGTGGGATTTGTTGAAGCCGTAGCCCGCAAACTTTTCCATCGTATCGAAAATCTCGTTTGCCAGCGGGGCATCAATTCCTTTCAGATCCTTCGCGCCATTCAGGAACCGCTCGCGCTGTGCGACCATTTCTTCGAGTTTTTTCTTACCCATGGCACGACGCAAGAGATCGGCTTCGCCGAGCGAATAGCCCGCGATTTCCTGCGCCATCCGCATCACCTGTTCCTGATAGACCGGCACACCATACGTTGCTTCAAGGATTGGTTCGAGATCAGGGTGCTGATAGCGAATGGTCTTCGGATCATCCTTACCGGCGGCATAGACAGGGATATTGTCCATCGGACCCGGTCGATAGAGCGAAATGATCGCAATGACATCTTCAAGGCTGGCCGGGCGGACCTTGCGCAACGTATCCCGCATGCCCTGTCCCTCCAGCTGAAACACACCGAGTGTTTCACCTGAGGCCATCAGGTCATAGGTCGCCTGATCATCAAGACTTTCCCATTCGGGGCCGACATCGTGACCGTCACGCCGAATGAACTTCAAAGCACGGTCAATCACGGTGAGCGTTTTCAGGCCGAGAAAATCGAATTTGACCAAACCTGCGAGCTCCGCCCATTTCATATTGTACTGCGTGGCGGGTAAATCTCCACGAGGGTCATTGTAGAGCGGAACCAGTTCCGTGAGCGGGCGGTCCCCGATGACAACGCCCGCCGCGTGCGTCCCGGCATTCCGGTACATCCCCTCAAGCGCCAAAGCTTTATCCAAAAGCTGGCCAACGCGCGGGTCTTTGTCCTTCTCCTCATCAAATTTCGGCTCGTCCAAAATTGCATCAGAGAGCTTTGGCGGTTTGGCCGGATTAAACGGGATCAGTTTTGCCAGACGGTCGACCTGCCCATAAGGCATCTGCATGACGCGACCGACATCGCGCACGACCGCTTTCGCCTGCAAGGTCCCGAACGTAATGATCATCGCGACGGATTCCGCGCCATACTTGTCGCGCACATAGCGGATCACCTCGCCGCGGCGCTCCTGACAGAAATCAATGTCAAAGTCCGGCATGGAGACGCGATCAGGGTTCAGAAAGCGCTCAAAAAGCAAATCAAATCGGAGCGGGTCCAGATCGGTAATAGTCAGCACCCAAGCAACGAGCGAGCCTGCCCCCGATCCACGGCCCGGTCCCACCGGAATACCCTGATCCTTCGCCCATTTGATGAAGTCGGCAACGATCAGGAAGTAGCCGGGGAACCCCATCTTGCCAATAATCCCAAGCTCATAATCAAGCCTCTCGAAATAGGTCTCGCGCTCTGCATAGAGCTTTGGCGCCGCAGCCAGGCGCGCTTCAAGACCTTCCCTCGCTTGTATCTCCAGCTCTTCCAGCTCGGAGCGCGATCCATCCCCGAAATTCGGCAGGATCGGATCACGCGTCTGCGCACGTACCGCGCAGCGACGTGCAATTTCAGCCGTTGTTTCAATCGCTTCGGGCAGGTCTGCGAAGAGAGCGCGCATTTCATCAGAGGTCTTGAGATACTGGCCCGGCGCGACTTGAGGCCGGTCATCCTGTCCGAGATAAGCCCCGTTCGCGATACACATCATTGCGTCGTGCGCGCTGGCATCACCAGGTTTCATGAACCGCGCGTCATGGGTGGCCACAATCGGCAATTCTAATTCATAAGCCAGCTCTAAGAGGCCCGGTTCGCAGGCCTTTTCATCCGCGGTACCGTGACGTGTAATCTCAACATAGCACCGCCCCGGAAATGCCTCTGCCAGCGCCATCAGCGCATCGCGTGCTGCGTCCGTCTTTCCACGCAGGATATGGCGCGCGACTTCCCCTTCCGCCCCGCCCGTCAGGACAATCAGACCGTCTGTCTTCTCGCCTAAATAGCGCTTATGGATGCGCGGAACGCCGTCTTCGGCATCGAGGTAAGCAGCCGAAGCAAGTGCCATCAGGCGCTGATATCCCACCTCATTTTGCGCATAAAGCGATAGCCGCGTGATTGTCTCATCATGCGCGCCGTCGGTCACATCAAAGCACACCGCCATAATCGGCTGCACACCTGCTTCTGCCAGCGCCTCTGACAGCTCCAGCGCGCCGAACATGTTATTATGATCTGTTACCGCGACAGCAGGCATGCCCTGCTCAACGCACCATGCTGTTAAGTCTTTTGTCCCGATCATGCTCTGCAACAGCGAAAAACTGGTGCGCACCGCAAGGTGAATGAACGGGCTTTCAGACATGCTTATCACTCCATTAACGCGACCTGCATTGCATACCGATTCCCTCCGCATGCGCCAGCCACCTATGAGGCACCATTAGCACATCAACGAAAAGAACAAAAGTAGAACTTTTAAGATTCTTCAGAAAATTCTGTGAGCTTCCCGTCTTTCAGGGTCAGAACGCGGTCCATGTGCTGTGTCAGCGACATATTATGCGTCGCCACAAGCACTGCTGCCCCCTCGATGCGAGCCATTCGGATCAGGCTGGCAAATACGCGCTCTGTCGTCGCCGGATCAAGGTTGCCTGTCGGCTCGTCTGCGATCACAAGGCGGGGATCATTGGCCAGCGCGCGCGCAATGGCGACACGCTGCTGCTCGCCGCCTGACATCTGGCCGGGTTGATGATCCGCGCGTTGCCTCAAACCCATCTCGGCCAGCAAAATATCTGCTTTTTCCCGTGATGCACGTCTTGATACGCCGCCCACCATAAGAGGCATGGCAATGTTATCGCGCGCGTTGAACTCCGGTAGGAGATGATGGAACTGATAGACAAAACCGAGCTTTTGACGCCGCAGCCGCGTGCGCCCCGCTTCATTCAGCGCCATGCAGTCCTCGCCCTCAAGCAAGACTTGTCCGCCCTCAGCTTTTTCCAAGAGGCCTGCCGTATGCAACAGCGTTGACTTGCCGGAGCCAGACGGCCCGACCAATCCAACTAGCTCCCCTCGATTGAGGATCAGGTCCGCCCCATCTAGGACCCTCAAAGCCCCCGCAGCGGATTTATATTCACGCACAACCGAGCGCAGTTCTAAGACAGCCCTCATTATTCAAACCTCAGGGCTTCAACAGGATCCATTTTGGCCGCTGACCAGGCCGGCCACAGCGTGACCAGAATCGACATACTCATCGCCCAAAGTGTGGTGAAAATCGCCTCGCCCCAGTTCAGCTCAGCCGGGAGACCGTCAAGCCCGTAAACACTCGGCGGGAACAGCTGAATGCCGAACCAAGAGAACAGGGCGTTCTCAATATTATTAATGTTCAAGACAATCGTCACACCCAACAAAAGGCCAATCAAGGCGCCCGTCAGGCCAAGGATCGCCCCGACCATCACAAAAACACGCATCACCGATCCACGCGAGGCCCCGATCGTGCGCAGGATCGCAATATCGCGTGATTTGTTCTTCACCAGCATGACCACGCCTGTGATGATATTCAGCGCGGTAATCGTGATCAGGATCAGCATGATCACACGCATCATCCCCCGCTCAACATTAAGCGCGTTGAAATATGCTGCGCGCTGACGTTTCCAGTCTTCGACGTAGAATTGGAAGCCTAGAGCCTCATTGACGTCGGAAACCGTTTCTTCGGACTTCATCGGATCTTCAACGCGCATGTCGAGCAGTTCGTATTGATTGCGCTTGTTGAAAAAGAGCTGAGCCTGCTCCATCGGCATCAGGATGTAGAGCTTATCGAGTTCGACGCTTCCGGTCTGGAAAAGGAGGCCAATGCGGTAACTCTTGGAGCGTGGGGTCACGCCAAAAGGCCCCTTGGTCCCCTCCGGCGCAATCAAGGTTACGCGATCACCTGTTGTTACGCCCAGATCGGCGGCCAGAAACCGACCCATCAGGATCGTATCACCGCCATTATTACCTTCACCAAATCCAGCCGCACGCGCTGCCTCTGCCCCGCCTTCAAGATAGGGTAGCGTATCAAGATCATCGACGCGAACGCCCCGAACGACTGCACCGGTCTTGGCATACTCACTGCTGGCAAGGACTTGCTCCTCAATCAAAGGCGAAACCGTCAGTACGCCGTCCAGTTCGGTCAGCCGTAACGCCAAATCATCTGCATCGTTTTCCGCCAAATTGGAAACCGAAACAAAGACATGCCCCTGCCCGCCTAGCAATGCATTCAACAGCGTGGAACGGAACCCACTCATCACTGACATGATCACAATCAACGCCGTCACGGCGAGCATAATCCCGACAAACGAGATGATCGAGATCAGGCTTACCCCACCTTGCGAGCGCTTCGCCCGCAAATAGCGCCAGCCCAGTGTGCGCTCAAAGGTTCCGAATGGCGTTGCGCGTGACATCTATCGGTCCATAATCGTGTTGATGGCGCTTTCCAGCGAAAGATCCTGTTTCTCCCCGGTTGAGCGCCGTTTCAGTTCAACCGTGCCGGACTTCACTCCGCGCGGCCCAACCGTGATCTGCCAAGGCAGACCGATGACTTCCATGCGTGCAAATTTCGGTCCTGCGCGTTCAGCCGTATCATCCAGCAGTGGGTCTTTGCCTGCTTCCGCGAGCTTCTCATAAGCCTCGTCGGCCACCGCAGATACATCATCGGCGTCCGACTTCATGTTCACGATACCAACGCCAAACGGCGCGACTTCATCAGGCCAAATGATGCCATTCTCATCATGGCTCGCTTCAATGATGGCCGCGACGCAGCGAGAAACACCAATGCCGTAAGAACCGCCGTGTATAGTCGTCAGGCCACCCTCTTTCGTCTGCACGTCTGCGCCCATCGGGTCAGAATATTTCGTGCCGAAATAAAAGATATGACCAACCTCAATCCCACGTGCTTCGACCTGTCGGTCTTTCGGCACCTGCGCCCACGCCGCCTCATCATGCTTTTCGTCGGTCGCCGCATAGTATCGCGTGCGCTTATCCATTTCCTCAGCCAGCGCAGCGCCGTCACCAAAATCGAAATTCGCGCCCGGAGCCGGCACATCGAGCACTGCCTTATCACAGAAAACCGCGCTCTCCCCGCTATCGGCGAGGATCAGGAATTCATGGCTGAGATCGCCGCCAATCGGGCCGGGATCCGCCTGCATCGGAATGGCCGTAATCCCCATCCGCGCAAACGTGTTCAGATAAGCCGCGAACATTTTCTGATACGATACCCGCGCAGCCGCCTCATCAAGGTCGAAGCTGTAGGCGTCCTTCATGTAAAACTCACGCCCGCGCATCACGCCGAAGCGTGGGCGAATTTCATCGCGAAACTTCCACTGCTGGTGATAGAGATTCAGCGGCAACGCCTTATAGCTCTTCACATAGGAGCGGAAGATATCGGTGATCATCTCCTCATTGGTCGGGCCATAAAGAAGCCCGCGCTCATGACGATCTGTAATACGCAACATTTCAGGCCCGTAGGCATCGTAGCGCCCGCTCTCCTGCCAGAGATAAGCTGATTGCAGCGTCGGCATCAACATTTCAATCGCGCCAGCCCGGTCCATCTCTTCGCGCACGATCTGCTCAATCTTTTTCAGCACCCGAAAGCCCAGCGGCAGCCATGAATAGATCCCAGCCGCATTCTGGCGGATCATTCCCGCCCGCAGCATAAGCTGATGGCTGACAACAACTGCATCAGCGGGCACATCCCTCGATACCGGAATAAAATAATTAGACAGACGCATCGCGTTCATACTCACAGAGAAACTAAAATCACCGCCCTGTTATGGCGGCTTCTCGTTAATGGCTAGTGTTGTTTCGTGTGACGATGCTTTCAGGTGTCATTGTGGCAAAAGTCGGGAGCGCCAGACGAATCCGGCGCTCCTTGGTGGTTATTACCTTTGAAAGCGGGCTTTGTAACGCTCGCTCAGAGCGTCGTGCCCGATATTCTTCACCGCTTTTTTTATAGCCGTCGCCGTGCAGGCTTCCGTCCGCGCGCGGTATAAAACCTTCAAGCGGCGATCACTATAGTCACACACGCTCTCGGCCGCTGCTTCGATGCGATCCAAAGCGATGTCAGCACCAGTGCGCGAGTTTAAATCGAGGCCCGCAACAGAAACGGGCTTCGAGGTCACCTCTGTCGATCCTGCAAGAGCGGATGGGGCAGCGATCAGCATAGCCGCGCTCAGCGCGGCAAGGGTTTTAGTCATAGTCATATCGGTCTCCGATGACGTTTTGAGTTCTCCCTTAACCGCGCTTTGACCGTAGGCTGTCAGCCTTTCCAACAGCAACTGAACTTATTGTAATCAAATGGATTTTTAGGGACCTGCAGACTTTTTTCGTCCGCACTTTATCCAGAAACCGATTATCTAAACAGCATTCAGGGAGGCGCAAGAAAACCCGTCCAGCGAGCAGAAAATGATCTAAATACACCTATAGGACGTACATAAAGTATCTTTTAAGGAGGTCTTTATGCGAACGATACTGTCTTCATGGATCGCATTAGCGTGTATCGCTGTCTTCGCGCAGGCATCAGCCGATCAAGCCCCGAAAGACATCCTACTCACGCCTGCTCAAGTCGAGAGAGACGTCGAGCTTGCTGTGGAAGCCTATGAACGCATTCACCCCGGCTACACACGCTATACCTCGCAGGACACGCTGGATGCCGCTTGGCAATCTGTTGTCGACGAAGCCACGGCAAATAACGGGATGACCAAAGGCGAGTTCTATGTCGCCTCTAATCGTGCGCTCGCCATGATCCGCTGTGACCATACAAAAGCCGAGCTATCCGAGGATATGGCCGAGCGCCGCAAGACCGTGCCGATCTATCTGCCCGCAAAGTGGACACTTGTCGAAGATCGCGCGCTCGTGGAATTCACAGGCGAAGACAGCGGTCTGCAATTCGGAGACGAAATCCTCGCGATTGACGGCCAACCTTTGTCAGAGCGCATAGACGCCGTCCTGCCGCTCATCCCTTACGATGGTAAAACCGACTTCGTGCGCACCAATCAAGCCGCACAATCCTTTGAATTCCGGGGCGGCGGTGTCGACCATTTCGGTGAGTTTCTCTGGGCCGCAAACCCAACGGCCGACTTGACCATCAAGCGCGGTGACGCTGAGCCACAGATGATCACCGTCGACCGCATCACCCACCCTGAATGGCGCGCGCTTGGCGCAGAATCCGCCACAGCCCGTAACTTTAAAGACGCCGTCACATTTGAGCGCATCGGCGACAATGCCGCTTACCTACGTGTCGATACGTTCGTGAACTACCGCCAGCCGGTCAAACCGGACACGCTGTACGACCCGATCTTCAAAGCCATCAAGGCTGAGAAGCGCGACACGCTGATCCTTGACCTGCGCAATAATGGTGGTGGATCAGACGATGCCAGCAACCGCCTGATCGCCCATCTCATCAGCGATAAAGCCCCGCTGATGTCGGATGTCCGCGTCAAAACGCTGAATATAGATGGCTTGCGCGATCACCTCTGGACGTGGGATTCCCGCGCTCTGAAACCCAACCCACTCGGCTTCACTAAAAACGATGACGGCACCTACAGCATGCGAAAGTTGGCCAATGATAATCTAAAGGCGCTCAAACCAGATAAAACGGCGTTCAAAGGCAAGCTCATCATCCTGACCAGTTCAGCAAATTCCTCCGCCTCAACGCACCTGATGTCTTTCCTCAAAGGCCAGAACCCGGATGCGATCTTGATCGGTGAACAAACCGGCGGCAGCGCTCAAGGGGCAACCGCAGGCCTGCTGTTCACGCTCACCCTGCCTGAAAGTGGCATTAAAATGCGCATCCCGATGCTACAGCAATTTATCAATGTCGATAGTTTCGAGCATGGCTACGGCATGAGCCCCGATGTCGAGGTCAATATGACCGCAGCCGACTTCCTGTCGGGCCGTGACCCCGCCTATGAACGCGCATTGGTCGAGGCGGGACAGAGCTAGGCTGCCTAATCCCCAGGCTTGCGAAACTTTAGCGTCATGCGATCAGACTCGCCGATCGCTTCAAATGCGGCGGCATCGAAACCTTCTGGCGCGTTTCCATCACGATCGCTCGTCCGGCTAACAGGCGGCAGGGTCCAGACCCCGAACGGGTGATCGGCCGTGTCAGCTGGATTAGCGTTGACCTCACTCCCACCAACAAATTCAAAGCCAGCAGCAACCGCTATCGCCTTGACGAAATCCTCATGTACATAGCCGGTCGGCGCGCGCGGGTCCTGTTCAGCCGTTGATGGCAGGCGATGCTGAACCACACCCAGAACCCCGCCTGGCTTCAGCGCCGCATAAGCATCCTCAAAAAATTTCGGCGCGTAATCCCCGCGCATCATGCCGTGAATGCTGCGGAAGGTTACAACCGTATCGACGCTATTGGCCGGGGCCAATTCGCCAGACTGAACCGAAAAAGCACTGTATTGTAACTCTCCAAAAGTTTCAGGATCGGCAGCGTACTTCGCTTTGAAATCAGTATTTCTCTGCTGAATACGGGTCAGCGTGTCGCCTTCAAAAGCCGCTTCATCAAAGATCGCCGCAATCAGGGTCCCATCACCACCCGCCAGATACGGCGCGAGGACGTTAGTATACCACCCACCACCGGGCAGGATCTCAACGACTGTGCTGTCCGGCGTCACTTCAAAGAATTCCAGCGTTTCTGCAGGATGACGGAACGCGTCGCGCGCCTTTTCAGCGTCGCTGCGCCAGTCACCGGCCAGGACGGCCTGCATCGGATCAACCGTTTCAGCGACTTCGGCCGGTGCCTCCGCAGGCGGTGTCTCTGCTGTTGTCGTCGTGGTCTCTTCGCTGCCACCGCACGCTGTCAGTGCGAATGCCGCGACCGTGCCAATCAAAATCCGTTTCATGCCTAATCTCCTATGAGAGCCCTTGAATCAAATCACTACGCCCCTCACATACATTGTGTTCCGGCGCTGCCAAGCGGGTCGGGACCGGAAATTCTGCCAGTGCCGATGGTCGGGCTGGACGTAATAGAGCTTCCGAACCTCTCGCCTGACGCGTTGCAGAACCGCGAAGGGCACAGTTGCTATATAAGGACTGACCCTATGAGTACGATTGATCTGACCCCCCTTTACCGCACAATGGTTGGCTTTGACCGCATGGCCAACATGATTGATAGCGCTACCCGCCTCGACGGTGCGCAGGGCTATCCGCCCTACAATATTGAGCGTGTCGCCGACGATGAATTCGCGATTGAGATTGCCGTTGCAGGCTTCGGCGAGGACGACCTAGACATCGAAACCAAGGACGGACTTTTGACTGTCGCGGGCCGCAAAGGTGCAAGCGAGGACGGCGAAGAACGCCAATTCCTGCATCGCGGCATCGCAGAGCGCGGTTTCTTGCGCCGCTTCCAACTGGCCGATCATGTCATCGTGACAGGCGCGGAATTGCGAAACGGCTTGCTACGGATAGAACTTCTGCGCGAATTGCCGGAAGCTAAAAAGCCCCGCAAGATCGAAATCGGCGCGCCTAAGACAGGCACGAAGCCAAAATTGATCGAAGGCGACAAATCCGCCGCCTAGGCTGATTTCAGAGTTGAGATGAGCGCCCCGAGCCAACACGGTTCGGGGCGTTTCTTATTTAAAGCAGACCAGCGCTAGCCTTCATAACTTGAAAGATAAGCCAAGCGACGACGCCACTGACCAAACAGCCTGCGACGGCGCCCAAGACTTGTATGATAACAGAATAGTCGAGCATGCCGAGGATGAGCGAGGACAAAGCCCCTCCAGCAATGATCGCTGCAAGCCACAGCATACCAAAAAAGATATTGAACACGCTGGTGAAAACGCGGTCGAAACGTTCGAAAAACTTCATCAACCTGTTCAAACAGCCACTCCGGCAATCCGCAGCAAATGATCTTCCAGCTTCACACTCTGTTTTTGCAAGTTGAAACTCTCCATCGCAAAGGCTCGACTAGCTTCTCCCATACGACGTGTCGCTTCAGGGTCCATTAACATCTTGCGCAGGTTTTCAGCCAATCCGGCAGCATCACCTTCATCAACCAGATAGCCTGTCTCGCCGTCTTTAACGCATTCAACGATCCCGGAATGGCGTGTCGCCGCCAGCGCGCAGCCTGACAGCATGGCCTCGATACAGACCAGCGGCAGGCCTTCAGCATCGCCTGACGGCGCACGCTTTGAAGGGATACAGGCAATCCGCGCCTCGGCCCAGTGTTTCGGCATTTCATCCGCAGGAACCCATCCCGCCAGCTCCACTTTGATTCCAGATGCTGCCAGCGTGTCATGCAGCCCCTGCTCAAACGCATCACGCTGGCCTTCAGGCTTGTTCCCGCAAAGCCGAACCGTCCAACCTTTCAGATCATCCCCCAGCATAGAAAGCGCCTCGATCAGCGTGTCGATCCCTTTCTTCGGCGACCATCGACCGGCAAAGACAATCAGATCGGATTTCTCGCCAGGCTGAAACTTCGCCGGATCAGCCGTGTTGTGATGCACCACCATTTTCTCGTCCGGCGCGCCTTTAGAGAGGAGTTCGCGACGAATAAAATCAGAGCATGGCAAGATCAGATCGGCCTCATCCCAAAACGCCTGACGACGGCGATTATAGACGCGGGTAAAGCTGTTCTTCGTATTGCTCTTCTTCGTCGCGTCGCCACCATAATAAGTCACCGCGAGCGGCAGATTCAGTTTACGCGCAAGCGGCAGCGCATAAGCCCCGGATTTTCCAAAACTCGCATGGATCGCAATCGGATTCAGCGCGCGCAGGGTCTGCTCAAGCTTATTCGAGACCATACCGAATTGCTTGAACCCGTTCACACCCAGAGCGCCATGTAGGTCTGAAATATCAATGGCTTCCGCGCCGTCTGGCACCGGGCCGTTGATCGTGTGACCGATATAGACGGGCTTTAATCGGCTGAACGCGCTATAGCCTCGGGGGATGAAGCTCTCCGAAGGCGTAAACATCTTATCGCAATACGCGAGGATTGTTTGCGGGTCGCTCATGCTCGTTCTTTCTCAAACCAATCCCATGCGGTGCGCAGCATCGTATCAAGATCGCTCTGTTGCGGCCGCCAGCCTAGGACACGTTCCGCCTTTTCAGCACTTGCAACAAGGCTCGGTGGGTCGCCGGGACGACGCTCAGCTATTGTGCGGGGAACAGTGTGCCCAGCCACTTTGGATACCGCATCTGCCAGCTCAAGCACGCTATAACCGCGGCCTGTTCCAAGGTTGAACACATCGCTCTTACCGCCGCGATCAAGATAATCCAGCGCACGCCAATGCGCGTCTGCCAGATCGCTCACATGCACATAATCACGAACGGGCGTCCCATCCGGCGTATCATAGTCACCGCCGAAAATATTGAACTGGAACGTCCCATCCATCGCACCCATTATCGCTCGCGGGATGACATGTGGTTCCGGATCATGGCGTTCGCCTGTCTCACCCTCCGCGTCACAACCAGCAGCATTGAAATAGCGCAGGATGACAGATCGCAGGCCATGCGCCATGCCATAATCCTGGATCATCCGCTCGCAGATCATCTTGCTCGCCCCATACGGATTAATCGGGCTTTGCGCTGTCGCTTCGGTGATCAATTCAGGGTGGACGCCATAGGTCGCGCATGAGGATGAAAACACCATCCGCTTCACCTCTGCCAGCCGCATCGCCTCCAGCAAGCTCAGCGTACCGGAAACATTATTGCGATAGTACATCTCCGGCTGCTTCATGCTCTCATCGACATAAGCAAAAGCCGCAAAATGCGCGACGGCATCCGGGCGCACATCTTTCAATGCTGTCGTCAGAGCGTCCGTATTAAGGATGTCACCCTCAATCAGCGGGCCCCATTTCACCAGATTGCTCCATCCACGGGAAAGATTGTCATAGGTCACAACCTCCCACCCGGCGCGCGCAAACGCTTTGGCACTGTGACTGCCGACATAACCGGCGCCGCCTGTGACAAAGACTGTTTTGCTCATAGCGCTGTTCCCGAACTCGAACCGTGTGATTAGGCCCAGCCTATCAACGGGTCAAAGCACCAACTGCGTCTGACGTACAAGACAGACTTTTTTGCCACTCGGATCGGTCACTTCCGTCTGCCAGATTGAAAGTCGCCGCCCGACCTTAATCGGCGTTGAAACACCCGTGATCGTCTGTCCCGCCGGAGGACTGCTCAACATGCTCGTATTGCTCTCAACGGTCGTCGTCCCTTTCGCGCCTTTGGGTAGCGCGAACCAAGCGCCTGTTGCGCCGAGCATATCGCAAAAGCCCATCATCACTCCGCCATGCAGCGTCCCGGTCGACGTGCAGAGATCCTCGCGAATAAACAACTCGCCAACAACACGCTCGGCACTGACATCCAGGAGCTTGACCCCAAGCAATTTTGCGTAGGGCTGCGTTTCAGCGACTTGCTTGAGGTCCATCAAAGTCTCCAGATTTACTTGCGCTCTTCATAGTCTGAAACAAACAGCACGAAAATGCTGACGCTAGGCAAGCGTGATCGATAAAGCGAATTTCAGTCCCGGATTACACGCGACAGGAGAGAAAAGGCAGACTATACACACCGCAAACAATAAGCAGGAGAACACAATGAAGACGATCGCAACAATGGGATCAGCCCTCGCAATCATACTTAGCGGCTGCACCATGCTTGACCAAAGCGAACCGGCAGATGTCTCAGCAGAGACCGTTGAAACAACCGTTGAAGCTGCAGTTGAGGCCACCTCAAACGATGCGCTTTTGACAGCCATTCTTGCGGCCCAGCCTGATGAGACAAAAGCCCGTTATGATGCTCGAAATCCAGCTGAAACGATCGAATTCTTCGGCCTTGAACCCGGTATGACGGTTGTCGAAGCCCTGCCCGGTGGTGGCTGGTACTCAAAAATCCTGATGCCGTATCTCGGCCCTGAGGGAGAGCTGGTCGGCGCGCACTATCCAGATACGATCTGGCCGAAATTCGGAATGTCAGAAGAGCGCGTCGCGAGCTTTATCGAGCGTGGAAACAACTGGGTCACCACGGCCTCTAAGTGGGACGTTGACAACCCATCCGCAGTCTCCAATTTCAAAATGGGTGCTCTACCAGACGAAAAGCAAGGCACAGCCGATGCCGTTCTCTTCATACGCGCGCTTCACAACTTGAACCGCTTCGAAGAAAGCGATGGCTACCTGACAACCGCTATGGAAGAGACGATGGCTGTCCTCAAACCCGGCGGCATAGTCGGCGTTGTCCAACATGCCGCCCCTGAAACCAATCCTGATGAATGGACCGATGGTAGCCGTGGCTATCTCAAGAAGAGCGCCCTGATTTCAGCCTTCGAAGAGGCCGGGTTTGAATATGTCGGCGAAAGTGACGTGAACGCTAACCCGCTCGATGTTCCCGGCGAGGGCGATATTGTCTGGCGCCTCCCGCCCAGCCTGAACGGGACACAAGAAGGCACGCCGGAACGTGCAGCCGTGGAAGCGATTGGGGAGTCCAACCGCATGACTTTGAAATTCCGTAAGCCCGCATAAGTCACGTCTAGAAGCGCCTCGTCTCACCCCTTTAAAGCGATGAGGCGCTTTTTCACTCGTCCGGCTTCGGACAGGGTTCGACACCATCAATGACCTGTCCCTCAAACTGAACGACCCAGTCCTGAGTGCGCTCCAAAGCCTCAAAATCACTTACAATGTACAGCCGTAAATCCCGCGACAGTGGGCAGCCATTGCTGCGATGCCCAAGATCGACACCGATCTCTCCCTCAGGCTCCCACGTCGCAAAATCAGCTTGAATTCGCGGACGGAATTCGGGGCGATAGGACGCGACGAGAACGCGCTGATCAATCGCATCACTCATCGGTACGGTCTCGGCAAAATTCTTCGCACCCGTCTGATAGCGCCAAAGGATAAGCGGCACATCAAGGCGATCGCGCGTATAATAGTCTATGCCGTGCCAAATCTCGCGTTCGTCCAGCAGGATCGCTGTTGGATTTGTCCGCTCAACTTCGCGCGTCAACTGATCTGACAGGTCCTGCCAACCGCGCACGCGCTTGACCGCATTATCCTGGCCCAGTGCAGCACTCACGTTCGGTGGCGTCAAAGCGAGAACACCCGCAATGATCGCCATAATCACATGAATGCAGACACCGACCCAGAAGGCGATTTCCCAACGTCTCCTGCGGACCACAAGACTGGCCACAACGAGACACGCCGCAGGATAGGCTGTCGCTGCCCAATTCGCATGCGCGCGCGACAACACCGCCTGACAAGCGATGATGATCAAGACGGGAACGATAAAACACGCGAGCCAACGTCGCTTCGCTCCAATCGCATGCGCTGGATCGCCAATCGCAGCAAGATCATCCTTTGGTCTCAAGAATATGAGCGTTGCGATAAGTGCAACAAAGCTCACCGGACCAAACACCGTCATTTGATCGGTGATAAACTCCGGCAAATGCTCCCAATTGAACAGCTGCCCGCCAAGATTGGCATTGTCGACCGTGTGGCTGACCGTGGCGAAATTATTCGCTGCGTTCCAGAGCAGATGTGGCGATAGAACAGCGACGGCTATCAGCCCTGCGACAGCGCCCTTCAATGATAGAACAGCCCGTCGGGTTGGTGCGTCGAAGATCACGGTCAATCCGATCCCCAGCGCGAAATATAGCATCGCATACTTCGAAAGAAACCCAGCTCCAATCGCGGCGCCCAAAACGATAACCGACAGCCAACCCGCTTGCCCTTCCCGCAACCGCCAGAACAGCAACAGGCTCAGACACCAAAACGGGAACAGCACTCCGTCGGTCGAGATGACACTCGATGACAGCGTAATGCCCGGCATGAGAAGGTAAGCGATCAGCGTAATGAAACCGGCTCGCGCGCCAAACATTTGCCGCGCCAGCAGATACAGAAAAACGGCCGCGAAACTGTGCAGCACAGGCGCAAGAATCCGAATCGCCCATTCGCTGTCACCGAAGATCGAGGTGCTCAACGCAATGACCCATGCAATCATGGGTGGTTTTGAGTAATATCCCCAATCCAGAGACGTGCTCCAGCGCCAATACTGCGCCTCATCTGCGTACAGCTCGAAGGGCGAAATCAGGACGATCCCCAGTCGAAGCAGCAAGAGTCCTGAAAGTATTAGAAAAACCAAGCGCGGAAAATGCGCATCGCGATGGGACTGACCAGTCATAAATCGTGCATATAGAGTTACGCGTCAGAATAAAGTCTGAGAGGCAGGTGTGGCCTATTTACAATAGGATTCCAGCCATAGCCGCTGATACACAAGACTCTCAGAGAACTGTCACATTACTGTTACGTTAGAGAAATAATGCCCACCCATCAGCGTTGTTAACGTTTTCGCTGAGGTTCCAAAACCGAGGGGTTATCTCAATGTCCAACTGGAAATTACATGCCAGCGTCGCCGCAGCGGCACTTGCAACCGCCGCGATTATTGCGCCGGCGGAAGCGCAGGTCACAACATCAGAAATTCGAGGTGAAGTCGTCAATGATGCGGGGGCGCCTGTTTCCGGCGCGAGTGTCATCATCACTCACACGCCTTCTGGTACGACGTCCACGGCAACGACAAGCTCAAATGGTATTTTCGCCGCTCGCGGACTGCGTGTTGGCGGACCTTACACTGTCTCAATCGCGGGCGGGGATTTTGCGCCTATTGAGATCAGCGACATCTACACCTCGCTTGACCAAACTTTCCCGCTCAACGTGACAGTGACTGGCCAGCGCACGATGGACACAGTTGTCGTGACCGCGTCTGCGCTGCAAACCGGCGCATCTTATGAGGCGCTCGGTACGTCCCTCGGCATCGAAGCCCTTCAGGAAGTTGTGTCAATCGACCGTGATATCACGGACGCAGCACAACTTGACCCATTCGCAATCGTCAACGTCCAGTCAGGTGGCGCGAAAGAGCTGACCATTGCCGGCGCCAACAATCGCTTCAACTCTCTGACAATTGACGGTGTCGCCCTCAATGACCGCTTCGGTTTGAACGCGAACGGTTTCCCAACGCAGCGCTCACCGATCTCATTTGACGCGATCGAATCTCTGTCGGTTCAGACTGCGCCATACGGCGTCGAGTTCAACGGATTTACGGGCGGTACAATCAACGCTGTTACAAAGTCAGGCACCAACGAATTTAGCGGCTCCGCATACTACTTTTTCACAGACGACTCCCTCATCGGCGACAAAAGCGGTGACGACGAGTTTGACTTCACATTCGAAGAAAAAACGTTTGGGGCAACCCTCGGCGGACCCATCATCAAGGACAAGCTCTTCTTCTTCGTATCTTATGACAAATTTGAAGAGACCGCCCCGCTGATCACAGGACCTGAAGGATCAGGCGCCCTCAATATCATCGAAGGCATCACCCTTCAGGATGTCGAAGACGTGCGCTCAGCCGTGTCAGACACATGGGGCTTCGACATTGGTGGCTTCGAAAAGCCGGATGCGCAGGATGAAAAGTTCCTCGCCAATATCGACTGGAACATCAACAATGATCACCGCGCAAAATTCACCTATATTAAGACTGAAGGGAATACGATTCGCGAGCAGAACGGTAACAACTTTACCGTCCGGGGTAATACACTGGGCGCGTCATCTGCATGGTATGACCGCTCTGAAACTGTGGAAGCCTACATTGGGCACCTCTTCTCAGACTGGACACCGAATTTCTCGACTGAAGTAAAACTCGCATTCACAGATCAGGCGACAGGTCAGGATTCTCTGAATGGCGCGGAATTCCCATCCTTTGCGACATTTATCAGCCAGACCGACGGCGACAATAACTACCTCGTTATTGGTCCTGACCGTTTCCGTCATGGGAACTCGCTGGACCAGGAGTTCATGAACTTCAAACTCAAGGGTACATATCTCTTGAACGATCACTCAATCACCGCAGGTTTTGAGCGTGAAGAAGTCGACGTAAACAACTTGTTCGCTCAAAACTCTGAAGGCTCCTACGAGTTCACAAGTGTTGAGAACCTTCGCAATGCAGTCGCGGCGGAGTTGGACTATGACAATGCCGTCACGAACGACGAGAATGATCTTCGTGCAATCTGGGGTTACAATTTCAACTCACTCTATGTCGAAGATGTTTGGGACGTCAGCAACGATCTGACACTTCAGTTTGGTCTTCGCTATGACTACTACGAGTCCGAAGGCGAAATTCGCGAGAACCAGAACTTCATTGCAAGAAACGGCTTCTCAAATACGAATGACCTCGATGGTTTGGATGTCTTCCTGCCACGCTTCTCATTCGACTACGACTTCAGTGAAGATATCACTATTCGCGGTGGCTTTGGCCGCTTCTCTGGTGGCTCACCGAGCGTTTGGGTCTCCAACAGCTACTCCAACGATGGTGTCATCAATGATGATGCTGATTCATCAGGTGGCCCAATCAATGTCCCGACCACTCCAGATCCAGCCACAGGTCAGTTCATCCCACAACAATTTCTGGATCAACTCGCCAACACGGCACCAGACGGGAATACAGCGTCTCTGGACGACAGCTTTGAAATCCCAACAGTTTGGAAAGCCAACCTTGGCGCGGCCTTCAACGTAGATATTGGTCCATCCAAAGACTGGGTCCTGTCTGCAGATGTCCTCTATAACCAGCTTGAGAACACACCGTTCTGGTTTGTTGGTGGATGTGAAGACCCCGTCGCTGTCGCACCAGATGGGCGCGGTGTCTATGATTGTAGCTTCCCGGAGGACATTGTCCTCGGCAGTACAGATAAAGGCAACTCCCTCTTGTTTGCCTTCGCTGCGGATAAGACTTGGGAAACAGACTACGGTGATTTCGACCTGTTCACTAGCTACACGTATGCTGACATTCAGGATGTCGGTTACGGTACCTCTTCAACAGCGACGTCTAACTACTCAGACTCTGCACGCTTCGACCTTCAGAAGCCGCGCACAGGAACGTCTAACTTTGAAGTTGAGCATCTGTTCAAAATGCGTCTGGCTTGGGAGAAAGAATTCTTCCCGGATGCAAGAACAAGAGCGTCCCTCTTCTGGACGGGTCGTTCCGGTCAGCCATACAGCTACACGTTCAGCGAGAACAATGCGTGTGTGTTTGACGTAGGCGGTGGCCGTTGTGCCCGTGAGAGCCGTGTGGATGATGCAGGTCACCTGCTCTACGTCCCATCGGGCCCAAGCGATCCGCTGTTTGCAGCGACATCGTTTGGCGGTGACGCAGCCGAGCAGCAGGCCTTCTTCGATTACATCAATAATTCTGAGTTGTCTCAGTACGCTGGTGGCATCACAGAACGCAATGGCGACAGCTCTGACTTCTACAACATCATTGACCTTCGTCTCCAGCAGGAAATCCCTGTCAACTTCGGGAACTTTGAAGGGCACAAGGTCAATCTCTTCATGGATATCGAGAACCTCGGTAACCTGTTGAATGATGATTGGGGTCGCGTCGAGCGTACACGCTACGAGTACGAGCGTGACGTTGTCTCGGCAAGAATTGTTAATGGTCAGTACGAGTACTTCGACCTTAACAGTGAAAGTAGCATCGAGAATCTGGAAGTTCTCAGCCAGTCTGTCTGGCAGATCCAATTCGGTGTGAAGTACGAATTCTAAGCTAAGCGCTTAATTCAAATCCAAAAGGGCGGTCCTTGCGGGCCGCCCTTTTTTTTTGTCTTAGTCCTCGTCTTATGGCATGGCGCGCGGATGCAAATCATGCCTCCACATATTCAACCCGAATGGGCTCCACAGGCAGCCGTCTGGGCTGGGTGGCCACGTCTGCCGGAGGAATGGGGCAGCGCCTTTGCAGGCGCGAAAGATGAGATTGAAGGATTCCTGAAAGCCCTCGCACAGTTGACGCCAGTCAAGATCGCTTGCGGTTCAAGGGCAGCCTACGGCGATGCGCATGCCCGATTTGGAGATCATACAAATATCTCACTTCATACAGTGCTCAGCGGCGACATCTGGGTGCGCGACACAGGTCCGGTTTTTGGGACCAAACAGAACCAGCTAGTCGCCAACCTCTTCCGTTTTAATGGCTGGGGTGGCAAATATATAATGCCTGGCGACGACATGACGGCAGGTGGAATCGCAAGTGCAGAGCTGGCGGCGCGGCGAGAGCATCCTTTTATTCTGGAAGGCGGTGCGATTGAAATGGACGGCCACGGCCACCTGATCACCACGCGCCAATGCCTGCTAAATCCAAATCGTAATCCGGACTGGACGCAAGCAAAAGCCGAAGCCGCTTTGCGCGATGCGCTCGGCGTGACCAACATCATCTGGATTGATCAAGGCCTGAACCACGATCACACGGACGGTCATATCGACAATATTGCGCGCTTCATCTCTCCTGGTAGAGTGGTATGTCAGACGCCATCCGGGTCAGATGATCCGAATGCGGATATCCTGAAGACCGTTGAGACGGATCTGCGTCTTGCGGGTCTTGATGTCGTAACCGTCCCGTCGCCGGGCCTAATCACAGATGAGACAGGCGCACTCCTCCCCGCGAGCCATATGAACTTTCTGATCTCAAATGATCACCTCTTCCTGCCTGTTTTTGAAGACAAGTATAGCGCCGAGGCGATCTCGATCTTCGATCAAGTATTGCCAAGCACCACAATTATTCCCTTACCAGCCCGCCACATCCTATCCGGTGGAGGCGCGTTTCACTGCATGACACAGCAAGTTCCAAAGGTCTGATCCCATGGTCCGCAAGATAACCGTCGCCGCTCTGCAGCTCTCCTTCGTCAAAGGTGACATGGACACCAATATCGCCCGCGTGGCGGACCACGTCAGACACGCCGCATCGGCAGGCGCTAATGTGGTTTTGCCGCCCGAACTCTTCAGCGATCACTATTTTTGCAAAACCCAGGAAGAGCACCATTTCGCAACCGCCTCTCCGTGGCAGACCCATCCCGCAGTAACGGTGATGGCCCGGCTCGCGGCAGAGCTCGGCATCGTTATCCCCGTCTCAATTTTCGAAAAGGACGGGCCGGAATATTATAATTCTGTTGTTATAGTCGACGCTGATGGAAGCCTGCTCGGCACATACCGCAAATCCCATATTCCCGACGGCCCAGGTTATCAGGAAAAATTCTATTTCCGCCCCGGCGACACCGGGTTTCGCGTCTGGGAGACGCAAAAAGGAAAGATTGGCGTCGGGATTTGCTGGGACCAATGGTTCCCCGAAGCGGCACGCGCCATGGCGCTTATGGGCGCTGACCTTCTGCTCTATCCGACTGCCATAGGCTCAGAACCGCAGGATGAGACACTTGACACAGCGGCGCGATGGCGACGCGCGATGCAGGGTCATGCGGTCAGCAATGTCATCCCAGTGGTCGCTGCCAATCGCGTCGGCAATGAAGACAGTCAGCTCTTCTATGGCACCAGCTTCATCACGGATCATACAGGCGAGATCGTCGCCGAGATGGACCGCAGTCAAGAAGGCCCAATTAGCGCCACGTTCGATCTGGACGACATTGAGCGCGACCGCGCCGCCTGGGGGTTTTTCCGCGATCGAAGACCGGACTTATACACCAAGCTTACTCAATAGGTGTGCTCTAGGCTTCCGGCCCTTTCTGCAAAATCCAATTGTGCGCGACGGGGCCGTGCCCGTGGCCAAGATCGGGCGCATGCTTAATCGCTCCGAGGAGGTAGTCCCGCGCTTTCTCCACAGCATCCGGCACATCAAGCCCCTGCCCGATCAGCGCCGCTGACGCACTCGCTAGGGTGCAACCCGTTCCGTGGGTCGAGCGCGTTTCGATCCGCTCGCTCTCGAAGATCCATTCGCCGCGTTCGGTCTGCAGGACGTCAATCAGCGGACTGCCCGGAATGTGACCGCCTTTGACCAACGCTGCTTTGGCGCCCCGTTCCAGCAAAGCCTCCGCCGCGCGGCGCTGCCCGTTAATCCCATCGACGGCTTTGCCTGTCAGAACCTCAGCCTCGGGCGCATTCGGTGTGACGAGCGCGGCACCGCGAACGATAAGAGACGCAATCGCGCTAACGGCTTTGTCATCGACAAGCCGATCGCCCGACGTTGCCACCATAACCGGGTCAATCACACGAGGAACATCGCGCGCACGCGCGTCCAGCTCTTCAGCGACCCGTTCAACCAAAGGTGCAGTACCCAACATGCCGGTCTTGATCGCATCCGCACCAATATCGTTCAGGCAAACCCGCATCTGCTCGCCAACCGCTTTCATCTCAACGGGATAAACGCCATGAACCCCGGTTGTGTCCTGCACGGTAATGGCCGTGATCGCGGTCATTGCGTAGCCGCCGAGCATTGTGACAGCCTTGATATCGGCCTGAATGCCCGCACCGCCACCACTGTCGGATCCGGCAATAATCAGGACACGACCTTTTGCGCTGGACTCATCTGAATCCCTCACTCGACAGGCTCCACACCCCAAGGTGGTGGAGGCGCATCGACCGCCTCAGTCAAGTCAAACTCAATCCTGAAATTCCGCTCTGGTCGCCACATCTGATAGGCAAACATCGCGCCGGGTTGAATTTGCATACCCCAAGTATTCAAATTGGACACTTCGATTTGCTCACGTGTGAACAGAGCACGCGTTTCCTCATCGACCGGGAATTGCTGCCAATCTGCCCGCCCGACCCCATACGCCATACCACCATATTGTGTCAGGGCGTCCTCAGTACCGTCCTTATGGCGGTGATCATGCTTGAGTTGGTAGCCATCAGCGAGCTTCGAAATCACCCATGTCCTTGAGCGATCATCACCCACTGCAAGTGGCAGCCTAATCTGATCCTCACTGCAGACGGCAGGCCCCACGGTCAATTTAGCATCACGAAAGTCCGCATCCACCTCATCTGTTGAAACCAGAGTTCCAGCAAAAGCTCCCTGCCCGCAAAGACTGGACAGGTCTTCAAACCAGGCATCAGCAAGGCTCGTTTCACTCTCATCAATCGAAACTTGATCAACAGGGCTGACCGGGGTCTGACAGGCAGAAAGCACAGCGACTCCCAGCGCAATAAAGCTAATCCGCATCAGAATTTCACAGCGCCGGACTTGAGCGTCTCAAAGGCATCGCCCGTTAGAGAAACATACTTGCCCTCTTGCGGATCGAAATACCAAACCGGCTCACCCCCAACCTGTTCCGGGTCAAAGCCTTCCTTGACCAGTTCAACCTTGCGGTATTTGAACGTCCCTGTCGTTTCCGCTTCCTTCTGCACACGGATGAAAAGCGGGATCGCATACTTCGGCAACCGCTCATCCAACCAGGCATAGAGCCCGTCAAAGTCGACCTCTCCATCTGTCGTAATCGCCGCCATACCGGCGCGGCCATCCGTACCCGGAACCGAAACACCGTAGACGTTTGCCGTCGCGATGCCGGACGCTTTCGATACACATTCGGCAACTTCATTGGTGGAGACGTTTTCGCCTTTCCAGCGGAACGTATCTCCGATCCGATCAACGAAGTAGACGTAGCCTATCTCGTCTTTCTTCATCAGGTCGCCGGTGCGAAACCACATGTCCCCTTCTTCAAAGACGTTGCGCAGAATTTTCTTCTTTGTCGCCGCTTCGTCATTATAACCTTCAAAACGGGTCCGGCTGTCCTCACCGACTTTACCAATCGCTTCACCGGGTTCATCCGGGTCGGTGCGGATACAGAAGCCGTCTTCGCCGCGAATGGGTTCTTCCTCAACGACATCGAATTTTACAAAAGCGATGTGACCGTAAGTTGATTTCTCAAGATAGCTCGGAATCCGACCCACAGCGCCGACTTTACCGTCAATATTCACAAAGCTGACATTGCCCTCTGTCGAGCCATAGAATTCAGCCAGATGCGGGATATTGAACCGGTCCATGAAGTCCTGCCAGATATCCGGGCGCAATCCGTTGCCAAAACCGGTGCGAATTTTGTGGTCACGCTCTTTGGGGTGTTCTGGCGTATTCATCAGATAGCGGCAGAGCTCGCCGATATAGACGATTGAAGTCACCCCTTGATCGCTGGCATCTTCCCAGAACTGGCTCGCCGAGAACTTTTTACGCAGAACAATGCTGGCACCTGTCATGAGGGCCTGACCAACGCCGCAGATGCCGCCCGTTCCGTGATAAAGCGGCAGAGTAACATAGACACGGTCGCGCGCCGTAATCTGGCACGGCGCGATGAAGCTACGCATCATGCCTTGCGTGCGCGCATGGGTCAGTTTGGCCGCTTTCGGCAGGCCGGTCGTGCCGGAGGTATAAACGTAGAGGGCAAGGTCCTTGCCGCGTAGGTGATTGCGATGCTCTTTGTCAGGGCGTGTATCAGGGGCTGTTTCCAAAGCGGGCGCCAAATCCTGACCTTCCTGACCGCCAAGCGTCCAGACCGGAATATTCCCCTCAAGCAAGCCTTCAGCCGAGCGGATATTCTCATCCACATCCGCGCCCGTGATCAACATTTTCGCGTCAGCTATGTTCACGCAGTGCGCCAGCGCCTTATCGGTCAGGTTGTGATTGATCAGACCAACAACGACGCCAACCTTTGAAAGACCATACCAGATGGAGACATAGTCAGGTCGGTTCTCCATGAAGAGTGCAACCGTATCGCCCGCTTTCAGGCCCTGTGAAAGCGCCCAATGAGCAACGCGATTGGCGTGAGAGTCCATCTCGGCATAGGTCGTAATCTCCCCGTTGAACCGCCAAGCGACATTGTTCGGATACTTGTCGACGACGTCTTCAAAATCGTCCGGCACAAGCTGTGCGCTGTCGGGCGAAATGTCACCGACCCATTTTTCGAACCGCTTAAGAGTCCGGATTGTTGTGAATTCGCGACCAATCGTCTGAAAAAGTCCCATCTATGCCAACACCTTTCGTTTCCCGCCCTCTTATCGTTAAGATCATACCTAGCGTGCAAAGACGCTGGTTTCCAGTTGTTTCGAATGGGGTATACGACGCGCAATTAAAATAAAAGTGAAAGCAGCGAACAATGAGTGATCCTGTCGGTGATCTAATAGACCTCATGGACCTAGAACGCCTGGAAGTTGATCTCTTCCGCGGTCAAAGTCCGGAAAACGAAACCAATCAACGCGTCTTTGGCGGTCAAGTCATTGCGCAAAGCCTCGTCGCTGCACATCGCACCGTCGATCTGGAGACCCGCTCCATTCACTCTATGCATGCCTATTTCATCCGGCCCGGCGATCCCTCTATCCCAATCATTTACGAGGTCGACCGCTCCCGCGATGGCGGTAGCTTCACGACCCGTCGCATTGTTGCGATCCAGCACGGCAAACAAATCTTCAATCTGGCTGCCTCTTTTCACAAAGTCGAAGAGGGTTGGCATCACCAGCACACCATGCCGGACGTGCCTGCGCCGGAAGACCTCCAAAACCGCATCGAACACCGCAAGCGTATCGCTGAGCGCATTCCGGAGCGTTTCCGGAAAGATTGGCTCAGGGCTCGCGCGGTTGAAATCCGTGAAGTCGATCCGCTTGACCCAGTCACGCCTGAGAAAACAAGCGATGTTCAGCATCTCTGGTTTCGCGTCGCCCGCCCGATTGATGAAACGCCGTGGCTACATCAGTGCCTGATGGCTTATGCCTCAGACATGGCCCTTCTTGGCACGGGCAACCGCCCGCACGGGATCAGCTGGATGAGTGGTCAGCTTATGTCGGCCAGCCTCGATCATGCCATGTGGTTCCACGCCCCGATCAAGTTTGACGACTGGCACCTCTACACAATGGATAGCCCCTATTCGGGTGGTGCCCGCAGCTTCAATCGTGGCAGCGTCTACACCCGCGACGGCCAATTGGTCGCCAGTGTTGCGCAAGAAGGCCTGATGCGCCCTATGAAACCAAAACCGAAAGCTTAATGCGCTGTTAAGCATTTCGGTCGAAACCTTGGGAAAGTTTTAACCAAATCAACGGGCTGCGTGGACATCTTGCGCTGAAATAGAAGCCCGGCGGTTAAGCCAAACCCGGGGCTGATCATGACCTTGCTTGAGATCGTAATTCTGGCGCATCGCTGCCGCTCAACGCATCACTATATCGCGTTTGACGCGCTACAGCTGCTTTCCTGTGAGGATGCTGGCGATTGGAAGAACCTGCTTCTGAAGCATCACATGGACCTGATCAAAGGCTCCAAAGCGCCCGATAATGATTTCAAAGATTTCCAAAACCATGTCCTGCACGTTCAGGAAGGCGAATGGGGCGGTGCGCGCGACGCCGCCATGCAATGGTACGGTAAAGCCGTAGAGGCTCTGCGCGCGCACAAATGGGGAAAAGCCGCTTACGCGCTTGGCGTGATGAGCCATTATTACTCTGACGTCGTTCAACCCCTCCACACGGGCCAGACCGAGGAAGAAGGCGTCATCCACCGCGCCTTTGAATGGTCAGTCACCAAGTCCCGCAGCGCGTGGAAAGCGCGCATCGACGCAAAGGGGTATCCCCGTGTCGAGGGCGGCCCGCATACAGGCTTTGTCGCAGACATGGTGCTGGAGGCAGCAAAACATTCAAACCCGCACTATCAGACCTGCATCGACCATTACGATATCCGGATCGGCGCGAAAAAGCCTGAAGAAGGCCTCGATAACACGCTCCTCGATCTGATGGCAGACCTCCTCGCTTACGCCACCGCAGGGATCGCACATTTGTTTGAGCGCGCCTTTGCAGAAGCCGCCGTCTCGCCGCCAAAAGTCGATCTCGATCTGCCGGGCTACCTTGCCGCGCTCGACATTCCAGCCCGCAAACTCATCCGCCGCGTCGATAATGCCTGGCAGGGCCGACAGCTTGAGGCCATGCTGGCGGAGTTTGAAGAGACCGGAAAAGTTCTCAAAACGCTTCCGAAAGAAAACAAAGTGATCCGCAAGGCGCATGCAGAACAAGTCCTGCGAGTCCCTGTCGAGCATTTGGATGCCCAACCGCTTAACCCTGTCGGCTCGAAACACGTGGCTGACGAAGACCGCTCCAACCCGGTCGATTACGTGATGAAAATCGTCCCTGTCGCGGCCACTCCTTCGGTCGAACCCGTTATTCAGGACCCGACTGAAGATGAAACCGTTGCGGAGCCAATCAAAGTTGATTTGACCGAGGACACGCCCGAAATCGCTGTTGTCGCAGAAGACACCCAGATCATCGAAGAGACAGATACAGAGCTTTTCGAAGAGGACGTCACCCCTGAGACCACATCGGTTGAACCGGAAACCGAGGCACTTTCCGATGAGGTTACGATCGAGGCGGACGAGTCCGAACCGGAAAGCACTCCAGAACCCGAAGTGGTCGCGGAAATTGAACCAGAACCTATGCCGGTCTCAGCAGACTCCGCCCCCGCCGAAGAGACAGAGGGCAGCCGCCTGACACTTGCTTCACCGGTCGTCGATGCCCCGTCTATCGGGCCAAAGACCGCCAAGCGCCTTGAGCCGCTCGGCATTCTCACAATTGGCGATCTCCTCGACGCAGATCCGGCCGAAAGCGTGAAAGCTCTGGATGTCAGCTACATTACGCTCAAGACTTTCTACGAGTGGCAGGATCAGACCCGCCTGATGCTTGGTGTGCCGGGGCTTCGTGTCTTAGATGCGCAAATCCTCGTCGGCGCAGGCGTACGGAGCCTCGAAGCGCTGCAAAAAGCGTCTGCCGCAACCGTCTTCCAGGCCGCTACCACGTTCCTCGGCACACCAGGCGGATCGCGTGTTCTCTGGGGCGCAGAGAACACGCTGGAAGAAGGCGAAGTCGCCGATTGGATCGAGCGCGCGAAGGATGCTGCTTAGCTCACAAAAGAAAGCCCTCGCGCGGCTTGCAAACCGCCACGAGGGCTTACTAACATTCATGACCTCAGCACCATACAAGCGATGCTAGCCCTTTCATTTATTGGCAGATACGTGCTCGTGGGATTGCAAAGACCCATGCGCCATTCGCGAAGGCGAAACCAGCAGCTTCCAAGCCATTGAACTCTCGGCCTGTTTTACCGCAACAATAGCCCGTTTCTATATCCCAAACCGGTGTGCCGGGCTTGGCGCAATAGAGATCGTGTTCGACAAGTCCGGTATCATTTGTCCGGAATGGATCGACGTCATGGCGTTCCCAACTGAAGGGGCTGATAAGGCGCGCAACGCCGCGGTCAAAATCAGTCCGGCAGCGATTAGTAGGGGTGCCAGGACCGAAGCACCAATGCCCGTTCTCATCATCTGCACAGCATTCATCATGCCCCCAACTTCCCGAGTTCACCGTGCAGCTCAAAAGATATTTGCCGTTGGCAATACTCTGATTAGGGCTTGGACCGCAAAGTGTGATT
This sequence comes from Pseudomonadota bacterium, assembly GCA_038746145.1. GTDB lineage: Bacteria > Pseudomonadota > Alphaproteobacteria > Caulobacterales > Hyphomonadaceae > Henriciella. The sequence continues at coordinate 182,585 of JBCDKW010000001.1, read as the reverse complement.
CCAAGCTGGCCACCCCAAATCCCGCAGCCCGGCCCTAAAGCTCCGAAGCAAACCTCTAACTTAGCTTTGCGTTCCTCCTCTTCTTCTGCGGCTGCTTTTTCTTCGGCCTCTTTACGCTCTTGGTCCAACCGCGCTTGTTCACGCGCCGCTTCACGTTCGTCCGCTAGGGCGCGCGCGGCTGCCACAAAGTCTTTGATGAACTGCTTCAACTTTTCACTGCGCTCACGCCGACGTTGCTCAGCAGCCATCTCTTCTAGAACCTCTTGAATGGCAGCTCTGTGCCCCGCCGGGAGGATGACACCGCTATTCTCATAGCGTGCAATGAACTCAACGTTCTGATTGATCAGTTTGAGAACCACTTCCTCAGTCGCCTCAGACCCTTGTTCTTCAAGTTCTGCCATCACGTCGTCTTTGAGAGCCATCATCACCGTTTGGTATTGTTCTGCGACGTCCTCACTCGAAATGGGCTTTACCTTCCCGCAATCGAAACGGCGCTCAGGGTCCAGTTTCAACGTCATAAGCGCGTTTGGGTTCTCTTTCCGGCGCCGCTCTCGCAGAAATGTATCGCTGGCGTGGCGCGCCGCCAAATCAACCGTCTCACGTGTACTGCCCGTGCGGTCATAGGCTGTGACAATGACATTATGGACAAAATCATTGGCATCCGACTTCGCTGGAATGAGGATTGCCACCATTCCTTTATCATCTGTCATTAGACCACCAAACCGCGCCGGATCACGTTCATCACCGGCGCAAATGAAGGCTGGCTGGCGGGTCTCTTCCACCGACTCAATTTTGAAAGTCAGTAAAGTGTCGGCGGCCGCTGTGGCCGCGATGACCCCTGCACTGAGCGCCGTAATGGTCCATCGTAAAAACGTTCGCATCTGCATTCCTCCCTGAGTAAAAGAAGAAAGCTATAGGGCAATCAGCGCAGACGCATACGCCATATGGCGTAAACACATTATACTAATCAAAAAAAATTCGAGAGCATGTCCTTTCGGACTATGGCTATGTCAGCATCCTAAAACGCATGATCCCAGATCGCGCCGATCACATTTGAGTAGTCATCGGTCCAAGCGCGGCCCTCATCCGCGACGAGGTCTTTCCAGCGATCATCGCGCTCAAATTTCGCAAGCGCTGCATCATTGCGTGCAAGAATGACCACTTCGCTTGATTGCGAGCGAAGCCGGTCTGAGCCTTCATTTCCCGTCGCTGAATAGAATTGGTGCATCATCGACGCATCCAGATCACGACCAATACGGGCGACCACATCCGCGAGCTTCATATGCCTGTTTGAGACATGCATCACTAGAACCCCGTCGTCTGACAGCCTTGAGAGGTAAAGTTCAACCGCCTCAACCGTCAGTAGATGCGCTGGCACGGAGTCAGAACTGAAGGCATCAATCAAGAGCAGGTTGAAAGCCGCTTCAGGTTCCGCCGCCAATGTCAGACGCCCATCGCCCAGAACTGTCTCTGCCTCAGGCGTACATTCTGAGAGGTAGGTAAAGTAAGTCGGATCACTCGCGAACTTCGCGACCAGCGGATCGATCTCAAAATAGGTATAGCTCTGCCCCTCGCGCGCGTAACACGCCACAGAGCCGGTTCCGAGACCAACAACGCCGACACGTCCAGGGGCATCATGTTGGGCGAAAACCTGCCCAATAGGCGCTTCTGGCGCGTAATACGTTGTCGGACGCAGGATATCATCGCCTTCCAGATATTGCGCACCGTGCAGCGTCGTCCCATGCATCATCAGGCGATGATCGCCGCGATCCAGAACCTTCACAACACCGAAGAACCCACGCTCTGAAACCGCACCCGTCGTTGGGTTCGCTGTCAGACCAATTCCCCAGGCACAGACCGCGCAAATCACGGGCGCAAGACGGCAGTCACGACCCAAGACAAGGCCCAGAACACTCATCGCGAGCAGAATGCGATAGACATAAAGGCTCTGCTCCTCATTCCCCTCAACCAGACGCAGGATGATCGCCGCAACAAAAGCCACCACGGCAATACCAGACCACAGACGTGTGCGCCCTTGACCCATTAGGCGCGCCTCAGGACGGATCAGGAGGAGGGCCACCAGCATCAGCGGATACTCTGTCACCCCATTGAAAATCACGGGCACGAGCAGCGCATTGAAGGCTCCACCTAAAACACCACCCAGCGACATCAGAAGATAGAACTCCGTCAACCGGGCCGGTTCAGGACGCTCCTCTGCCAACATGCCGTGACACACTAAAGCCGCTAGGAAGAGCGCTACCAAATGAAGGAGAAAAGACAGCAAAAGCGGAAATGCCGTCATGCTTGGCAAGACAAGAAACGCTGCCGCAACGGCTAGCGGCAGATACCGCAAAGACCCGGAAAGTGTGATCGGCGGACGCTTCGCAAAGACGATAATGAACGTGCCGATGTAAAGCATCAAAGGCGGCGCCCACAGGAAAGGCGCGCTCGCCACATCTGTTGCGATATGGGTTGTTACCCCCACCAACAGGCTGGACGGAATAAAGGCGAGTGTGATCCACCAAAGCCGCTGTTTCCAACGCGCATTTGATGACGCCATCGATGGGTCGGCGACAGACAGACCCTCGGCTTGGAGTACGACCCGACGCGTCCCCATCGCAACAAATCCAGAGATGATCAGAAGGGCCGCCAAAACGACATACCCAACCGTCCAAACCTGCGCCTGTGCCGCAACCGGCAGCAAAGGCTCAAGCAAGAGAGGATAGGCCGCCAAGCCTAATAGAGAGCCGATATTACTTGCGCCGTAGAGGTGATAAGGGTCATGCGCGTCTTCACGGCCCGTGAAACTATACCAGCGCTGGATAAGCGGCGCTGTCGCCGAAATCACCGCGAAAGGCGGCGCAATCGACAGCATGAAAACACCAATTAGCCAGAGCGTCGGCTGGTTTGGATTGGGCTCTCCCAACGCACTTGAGAGCTGAAACGGCAGCACAATTGCCGCCAACAATAAGAGCACAGCATGGATCGCGACTTGATTGCGCAGAGATTTCACAAAGTGCGAAAGCGTATGCGCATAGGCATAGCCAAGAAGAAGCGCCGCCTGAAAGCAAACAAGAGACACATTCCAAACATTCGGCGATCCCCCAAGCAGCGGCGTCGCCATCTTTGCAAACATCGGCTGAACCAGAAAAACGAGGCCCGCTGACAGGAAAACTGTCGCGACATATGGGCTCGCCCCCAAACGATCCGCCATACCGCGCCATCCGCGCACCTCGGGAAGAGCCGCTTCACTCATTTGTCACTCCACACATCACATTTTGTATGGTCAGTGCCATACTATGGTGAAGACTCCGTTGATTGCGCCCGCAAATCCTTTCAAAATGGAGCGATCATGTTAACGAATTTGTCGTCATTTAGGTGGGTCTTGGCTGTCTGCCTTTCAGTGTGCCTGATAGTCGGTTGTGACGATCATCAGGCTGACAAACCTGCAGAAACCGTCGACGTTGAACCTTGCAGAACGCTAACCCATCGCAACCTGCCGTTTACGGTTTGCACATTCCCAGCCAGCGCAAACATCCAGCTCTTCCATTCAGATGCGGTCGGCGAGCCTTATCTCCAATTCGACGCTTTATCGCGCGAGATTTCAGAACAGAATGGAACCCTGATCTTCGCTATGAATGGCGGTATGTATCATGAGGATCGATCCCCTGTCGGCTACTACCGCGATGCCTATACTGAGCGGGGCAGTGTGAACCTGAATGACGGGCCGGGCAATTTCCACCTCAAGCCAAATGGCGTCTTCTGGATCAAGTCGGGACGCGCGGGCGTTCTGGAAAGTGCCACCTACACGCAAACGGAGCTGGAGCCCGACTACGCAACCCAATCCGGCCCGATGCTCGTCATAGACGGGGAGCTACACCCCGATTTCAATCCTGAAGGTATATCGCGCAAACGCCGCAATGGCGTTGGCGTGTCTGATGACGGTCTGACGGTCCACTTCGCGATTTCAGACAGTGCCGTGACCTTCCATGAGTTCGCCACACTGTTTCGCGATGTTCTGGAAACACCAAACGCCCTCTTCCTCGACGGTCAAGTCAGCCGCCTTTATGCACCCGGCATCAATCGCAATGAAATCGGGTCCGATCTCGGACCGATCGTCGGCGTTATCGAATAAGTCTATTCAATCAGCACGCGGTATTCGATGCTAAAAGTCGGCGTCCCGCCGCCACCTGTGCCGTTCATCGTTCCGCCAAATTGCAACAGGAATTCGCCTACTGACGGATCAAATGTCCCATTCGGTGTTACCGGGCTACCACTGCCATTAAAGAACGTCACGCCATCTGTATTATCAGACAAACCGCCCCAGTTGAGCGTCACACCACTGGCATCCGCACCAACGCCGTCAATGAAATCGAACGGCGATCCACTGCCATCAAAGTCACCGCTGAACAGGCTGATACTGGAGTCCAGCGAATCCCTCAGCGTCAGCGATCCGGGATCCGCTGTACCAACCCCATTATTCGTCACGCTCAGCGTATAGATCGCCCAAGCCCCTGGAATGCCCAGCGCATCGGTCGTGCCATTGATCGGATCCTGCTCGATCCGAACCGTCTTACTCACAGCAAAGTCGGGGCCCTGACCCAGAAAGCAGACGTCATCAATATGCCAATAGTCGAAATCAACGCCGCTACCACCTGTTTGACTGAAACGTGCCTGAAAATTGGCGTGCTGCGCATTGGCAGGAAGATTATACGTCCGATCGAAAATTTGACCCTGTGTGCCATTCCCTGAGAACGTCTCAAGCGTAATCCAGGCATTTGACGAATTCAGATACTGGAACACAAGATTCTCATTGTTTTCCGGATTTTCACTGAAGGAATCGGCACCGCGCCGAATCCAGACTGTAATCTGGTTCAAACCTGCAGAATTGAACGACGTAGTCGTGGTCGTCACAGCACCATGACGTGTATAAAGAGAGCGAAAGCTCGAATTGCTGGTTTCAGATCCAATCGCGGAGCGCGTTGAGTTAGTCGTTGTCCAGTTATCAAATCCGTTCTCAAAATCATCACACCGATTGACCCCAAGCGCCCCGGTGCCACCGACGGGTGGGGGTGTGCCGGTCTCTGTGATCGTCACATCATCCAGATGCCAGAAGTCAAAGGGCAGATTGCTCCCCGCCAACTGGCGCACGCGTAATTGAAAACCGCTATGAAGGGCCGCTAGAGGCAAGGACTGATCAACGAGTAAGATCTCGCCATTGGTTCCGCTGCCCAGAAACGACTGAATCGTCACCCAGGTCCCTATGCTGTTGAGATATTGGATTTCAAAATCCTCACCCGCATCGGTATCCTCTGAGAAACTATCAGCGCCACGGCGTACCCATGCCGTTAGGTCGGCCCCGACAACACCGGATAGATCGGTGACGGGGCTGGTGACCTCAACAAAACCACCGGCTGTAAATAAAGAGCAACTTCCTGAATTCGACGTCTGTGTTGATGTCCCACCGAAATTCGTGTTGGTCGTCGTCCAAGGGGCAAGCGCGCTACACCCGCCCCCATCATCAAAATTATCCGAATAGAGCACGTCCCCCGGCGCCGCATGTGCACCAAGACCACTAGCGATCACCGCCAGTGCAGCCATCAAGGCCTTCACCAAGTTTATACGCCCTTTCATTATGAGCGAAATTATAAAAACGCATAGTTTACGGTGTGTTAGCCACCATGAAAGTGACCATAAATCCGCTCAGCCAACGCTTCGCTAACGCCATCCACGGACTGTAGATCAACCAGTTTCGCCCGCGCAACACTGCGTGCAGACCCGAAATGATGCAGCAGGGCTTTCTTGCGGGCCGGCCCTATCCCTTCGATTTCATCCAGCGGATTCTTCTTGATATCCGCACTGCGCTTGGCCCGATGCGCACCAATCGCCCAGCGGTGGGCCTCGTCCCGCAGCCGCTGTAGATAATACAGAACAGGCGCATTCTCCGGCAGGCGAAACGGCGCCCTTCCGGGCTGGAAAAATTGCTCACGCCCGGCATTTCGCTCAACGCCTTTGGCAATGGAGACAAGATTCACATCTTTCGGTGTCAGGCCGATTTCATCCAAAGCTTCAGTCACCGCGGACAACTGCCCCAACCCGCCATCAATCAGAACCAGATCGGGCCAAGTCGCGGCATTACCTTCCTCGCGTTCCTTGACCGCGCGCTTAAAGCGACGCCGCATCACCTCGCGCATCATGGCATAGTCATCGCCTGGCTGCGTGCCCTCATCCTTGATATTGAACTTGCGGTACTGCGCTTTCTCAAAGCCGTTTGGTCCGGCAACCACCATGCCTCCAACTGCATTTGAGCCTTGAATGTGAGAGTTATCGTAAACCTCAATCCGGTTTGGCGGGTCGGTCAAATCAAACGCCTTTGCCACCTCTTTCAAGAGGCGCTGTTGGCTCGCCGTCTCTGCCAGTTTCCGGCTCAGCGCTTCTTTTGCATTGCGGGACGCTTGCGCAACCAAGTCCTTCTTCGATCCACGCACCGGCCGATGAATTTCGACTTTCCGGTTCGCACTCAGGCTCAACGCATCAGCAATCAACTCCGCTTGATCCGGCACCTGATTGACCAGAACCAGTCGCGGTGGCGGCCGCTTATCGTAAAACTGCACCAGAAAGGCAGACAGAACCTCTTCCGCGGTCTGATCCTTTTCATGACGCGGATAATGCGCCGTCGCGCCCCAATTCTGTCCGGCCCGGATGAAGAAGACCTGCACGCAGGACACCCCGCCATCCATCTCGATTGAGAAAATGTCCGCTTCTTCCAGACCGTCCGGATTGATGTCCTGACTGGCACGAATGACCGCCAAAGCCCTGATTCGATCACGCAAACGGGCCGCCGTTTCGAAATCCAGCTGCTCAGCGGCGGCCTCCATATCACGCGCCAATTGCTCCTGAAGATCGCCGGACTTCCCACGAAGGAAATCCGCTGCCTGATCAATCAGAGCCTTGTATTCATCCAGTGTGATCTTGCCGCAGCACAGTCCGGCACAGCGTTTCATCTGATAGTAAATACAGGGCCGCGGCGGTTTCCCGCTGTCGGGATCGTACATGTCGTGGCACGCTCCGACCTGAAAGACTTTCTGCAGAGTATCCAGCGTGCGGCGGACTGAGCCTGCGCTCGCAAACGGCCCAAAATAATCACCCTTGATTGCCTTGGACCCACGATATTTGACCAGCCGCGGAACCTCCTCATCACGGTCAATCAGGATATAGGGAAACGATTTGTCATCACGCAGCAGGATATTGAAACGCGGCATCAGCGATTTGATCAGATTGGCTTCCAGAAGCAGCGCTTCTGTTTCCGTCTCCGTCACCACGAATTCCATGCGCGCCGTCGACATAATCATCGCCGCAATGCGCTGCGTCTGCCCGCCAATACGGGTATAGCTCGACACTCGATTTTTCAGATTTTTCGCCTTGCCAACGTAGAGAACCGTATCATCCTCAGCAAACATGCGATAAACGCCGGGCTTACCCGGCAGCCGGGTCAGATTGTCTTTGATGACATCAACGCCGCGCTTGCGGACAGTCTGTGTTTCTGAATCAGGCATACATCCTACTTAGGACGCCTGAAACCGCATGCCTAGCGCCCGAAGACGTGAGACATTCCCCCGGCTTGTATATTCACCATGAGTCCAAAGCCGTAAACGCAAATCGCGACGAGTGCACAAGCTGATGTCACATGGCGCAAGGCCCCCAGCCGGCTGCCTTTGGTCAAATTCATGATGACCACAACACCGACAATCAGGACCGTCGAAACAGACGCCCAAAAGATGTGATCATTGATCGTCCAGTTATTGACCCAACGCACAAGCATCTCGTAGCGAAATTCAAGATCGCGGATCATCCGGTCAAAAAAAGTCTGTAACCATTCAGGCATCACGTCCCCCCGTGAAAAGATGCGACAGGCTGCCGGAACCACCTTCCAGCGTCCATCCTGTGCCAAAGGCAAAGATCACCACCAAGATCAAGGCCGTCGTAAATTGTCGGCTTTTGCTTCCAGGATCAGATTTCGCTTTGGCCTTCATCACAATCATCGTCAGAAGAGCAAGCGAGAACAAGCTGATACCGATCAGCTTTTCCGCCATGGTCAGGCCATCCATCCAGACCTGGACATCACCGATCCAGCTGCGGAACTCAATGACAAATTGGTTCCAAGCCGCTTCGTAAAAGCCGGTTTGTCCTGATGTATTCGCCATATCCTCAGCGCCTAAAGTCAAATTTCAATGCATGTCATAGCAAAACAGCGTAAATGCCCGATTATACAGGTTGGTGAAATTCAATCTATCAGCCTCCTCATAACCCGTTGCAGCATTCAAAATCGAGCGCTATGCGATGCGAAACCGTGTGAGGAATTGAAATGTCTGCTTATCAAGCCAGCCAAGCCGTCAATCGCGTTGCCCCGTCCGCGACGATCGCCGTTACAACAAAGGCGGCTGAGCTTCGTAGCGCCGGTGAAGATGTCATCGGCCTTGGCGCCGGTGAACCGGATTTCGACACACCCGATCATATCAAACAGGCCGCGATACAGGCGATCCAGGATGGCAAGACAAAGTACACGCCTGCCGATGGCCTACCGGACCTGAAAAAAGCCATTTGCGCAAAGTTCAAACGCGATAACGATCTGACCTATACACCGGACCAAGTCCACGTCGCCCCCGGCGGCAAGCCAGTTATTTATAACGCGCTCGTTTCCACTTTGAATGAAGATGATGAAGTCGTCATCCCTGCGCCGTATTGGGTGTCCTATCCCGAAATGGTGAAGCTTTGTGGCGGCACGCCGGTGATCGTTTCTTGCGGCCCCAATGCGAAATACAAGCTGACGCCGGAAGCGCTCGAAGACGCCATCACGCCAAAGACGAAATGGCTGATCCTAAATTCACCGTCTAACCCAACCGGGGCCGCGTACACGCAGGAAGAGCTAAAAGGCTTGGCAGACGTCCTGCTCCGCCATCCTCAAGTTTGGGTCCTGACCGACGATATGTACGAACATCTCGTCTATGACGGCTTCGAATACTTCACCATCGCGCAAGTCGAACCCGCACTTTACGATCGCACGCTGACCATGAATGGTGTCTCTAAAGCCTATGCTATGACAGGCTGGCGCATCGGATATGCGGCTGGCCCGGCAGAGCTTATCAAGACGATGCGCAAAGTGATCAGCCAGACAACGTCCAACCCGTGCTCAATCTCACAATACGCCGCCATTGCTGCACTGAACGGCCCTCACGATTGGCTGCCGGACCGCAACGCGGTCTTCAAACAGCGCCGCGATTTTGTCGTGGCCGAGTTGAATAAGGCAGACGGCCTCACCTGTGCCAAACCGGAAGGCGCCTTTTATGTCTATCCGAATTGCGCGGGCGTCATTGGAAAGACCGCACCCTCAGGCAAAGTCATAGAAACAGATGCAGACTTTGCCTCAGAGCTGCTCGAAACAGAAAAGGTCGCCGTCGTCATGGGCGAAGCCTTCGGTCTCTCACCGGCCTTCCGCATCTCTTACGCGACCTCGACCGAAGCGCTCGAAAAAGCGATGGCCCGCATCCAGGCATTCTGCGCGAGCTTAAAATAGGACGCAAAAACGACGCGCACTCCCGAAACAGCACACGCTCTGTTGCTGCCCCTTGGCACGCGGTGAGCACTAGCCTAATCCTCATGATGCTGATGCAAGGACACACTCAATGACCTCATATCGCCTTTTTGGGGCAGAGACCTCACCCTATTCCGTGAAAGTGCGCTCTTTCCTACGCTATAAAGGCGTTGAGTTTGAATGGATTGGCCGCTCCAAGGCGACGGAAGAAGCGTTCCAAGTGGAAGCGAAAGTCCCGACTGTGCCGCTCCTGCTATCGCCGAACCGCCCAGCCAATCAGGACTCGACCAGCATCATCACGACGCTGGAAGCCGACCACAGCGAGCCATCAGCGGTTCCCGATGATGAAGCCTGCGCCGCGCTCGCCCTCCTCCTTGAAGACTATGCCGACGAATGGCTGAACAAGCTCATGTTCTTCAATCGCTGGGGCCAGAAACCGGACCGCGAACTCGCCGGTGATCGCACAATGGCGCAGCTTCTCGATGGTGAACTCCCCCGCGCAAAGAAAAAGACACGCGACCAAATCGTAAAGCGTATGCGCGAACGCTTGCCGCTCGTCGGTGTGGAAAAGAAAAATGAGAAGGTCCTGAAACCGAGCTTTGAACGTTTCTTCACCCTCTTGAACACCCATCTGGAAAAATCGCTGTTCATTTTCGGCGGTCGGCCGTCTGCAGCGGATTTCGCGCTCGCAGGCCAGGTCGCACAATTGCTGATGGACCCAACGCCGGCAGAATGGCTCAGAGCGCGCGCACCCTTCGTCGTCGCCTGGAGCGAGTTTATGGATGCGCCGAAAGCGGGCGGTCCCTTCAAAGCGCTCTCGGACCTTCAAGAGACGTTAGCACCCCTTTTCGCCGAGGAAGTCGTCGTCACCTACATGCCGTGGGCACTTGCGAATATGACCGCTGCGAAAGCGGGCGATGACAGCGTTTCCGTAAAGCTTGATGGTGCCGCCTATGAGCAGACGGTTCAGCATTATGCCGCGCGGGCTTATAAATCTGTTCTAAAAGCGCTGGATAAAGCCAAGAAAGCCGACGGCTTGGACGCCTTCCTCGATAAAGTCGGCGCCAAGCCATATTTGGGCTAATTATTCACTCCAGACAATCTCACTGTCAGAATAGCCCTGAAAATAAAGCGCCGTCGTCAAATCTGTTACACTGATCGCCGCATCACTCGCAGACGCCACAATCGGCTTTGCGTGCACAGCCAGTCCTAGACCCGCCGCCTCAATCATCGCGAGGTCATTCGCGCCGTCACCCATCGCGAGCACGTCGGAGCTTGAAAATCCTGCAGCCTCAGCAAACTCATCCAAAGCCTGCAGTTTCGCCTCACGACCGAGGATCGGACGCATAACCTCGCCCGTCAGCGTCTCACCATCATTGATCAGCGTATTGCCGCGATGCGCTGTAAAACCAGCCGCTTCAGCAACGCGCGAGGTGAAAGACGTAAATCCACCAGAGACCAGAACGCAATCTGCACCATTCGCTTTCATGGTCGCCGTTAGCGTTTTCGCCCCCGGCATGAGGCTGATCTTCTCCTGATAGCATTGCTCAATCGTTGATACGGGCAAGCCCGCCAGCATACCCACGCGCTCGGTCAAAGCGGCTTCAAAATCCAATTCACCCGCCATCGCACGTGCGGTAATTGCTGCGATCTCATCCTTAAGCCCAGCAAAAGCCGCAAGTTCATCAAGGCATTCCTGCTGAATAATCGTGGAGTCCATATCTGAAATCAGAAGACGCTTGCGACGCCCTGCAGATAGGATCAGAGCAAGATCAGCCTCGCCCTCAAAGGCCGACTCAAGCGACGCCCGCACCTCTGCCAAACGCGCAGTCGGCACTGAAACATCCACCTCGACAGCCGCCCAACGTTCTTCTGCCCCCAGCAGCCGAACGCGTCCGACAGGTCTTACACCGCTCTCTACGACTGCCTGCTCAAGGCGCTGCCCAAGCACCATAAAACCGACTGAGACAGGCGAAACGGCAACAGCCACGCAATCAAGAGAGGTTTTATCAGTCATAGGAGTTTCCAGCCTTTACCCTTCGCGCTGAGCTTCATACCAATAAGGGGGATGAAACCAGCAATTCTGATACATGGCCCAACCGCCAGCGGGAAGACAGCCCTCTCAGTCGCGCTCGCCGATCGCCTTGACGGTGAGGTCGTGAACGCTGACTCCATGCAGGTTTATACCGATTTACGGATCATCTCCGCCCGACCCACACCGGAGGACATGAACGGCACACCGCACCATCTGTTTGGTCATATTGCAGGCCATGAGCGCTACTCCACGGGGCGCTGGCTGAAAGATGCCGCGTCGATCATTGCAGACATCGAACGGCGCGGAAAAACACCAATCATCATTGGCGGGACAGGCCTCTACCACATGGCGCTGGTCGAGGGCCTCTCAGAGATTCCACCCGTCCCCGAAGATGTCCGCTCAGAAGTCTTCGCGTTGAAGCGAGCCGAAGGCGCTGCGGGCCTTTATCAACGCCTCAGCAAATATGATCCCGAAGCCGCCCAGCGCCTCGGCACGAATGATGGCCAACGCCTCTCGCGCGCCCTGGAAGTCTTCATCGCCACAGGCCAGTCCATCACGACCTTTCAGGGAAAGCGGACAAAACCAACGCTGGAGCCAAATCGCTGGCTCGGCATCGCGCTGACCCCTCCCCGTGCGCGGCTCTACGCCCGTATTGATCGCCGCTTTGAAGGCATGCTGATGGAGGGCGCGATGGAAGAGGCCCGCGCGCTTCTGGCTCAGGACCTAGCCCCCGACCTGCCGGCCATGAAAGCCCATGGTGTCCCCGGTCTGATCGCCTATCTGAAAGGCGACATGAGTGCCGAGGCGGCCGCTGAAAATGCAAAGCGTGACACACGACGCTATGCAAAACGGCAGTTCACATGGATTGGCCGCCAATTCCCATTCTGGCCACGCGTCCCCAGCGTCGACCTTGATGACCGTCTAAGGGTAATTCTTTCCCTTTATAGAGAGGTTGACGGCACTTAAAGGGTAAGTTATGCCCCAACCAACTCTTGGGAGGAAACGCTTCATGCGTCCAACAGTCGTACTCGTTATTAGGCACCTGCGCTGACGCTCCCCCGACGTCGGCCGCAGGTGCTTGTAACAAGGGTCTCTTAACCGGGACCCTTTTTTCTTGTCACAAAACCCGCCGCAAACCCCATCAAGGACAAATATCATGGATACCGCAGCAACCATAGAGACCGAGACAGACACCCGAACCATGACGGGTGCGGAGATTGTGATTACCGCGCTCAAAGAACACGGCGTCGACACCATGTTCGGATATCCCGGCGGCGCTGTCCTGCCCATTTATGACGCCTTGTTTGGTGAACCCTCAATCGAGCACATCCTTGTGCGCCATGAACAGGGCGCGGGCCATGCTGCAGAAGGCTATGCCCGTTCCACCGGTCGCCCGGGCATCTGCCTTGTCACCTCAGGCCCCGGCGCAACCAATATGGTTACCCCCATTGCAGACGCGATGATGGACTCCATCCCCATGGTCGTCATCACAGGACAGGTCCCAACTCACTTGATCGGCACAGATGCGTTTCAGGAATGCGATACAGTCGGCATTACGCGATGCTGCGCCAAGCACAATTATCTTGTCATGGACGTCGATGATCTCGCCCGTACGATCCATGAAGCGTTTCTGATCGCAACCACAGGCCGTCCAGGACCTGTCGTCATCGATATTCCGAAAGACGTTCAGTTCGCAACCGGGCAATACATCGGGAAGGATGGCATTCACAAAGCCACATACAAGCCCCAAACAAAACCACATCCAAAAGCCATCGACGATACGATCAGCCTAATGAAACAGGCGCGCCGCCCAGTCTTCTACACCGGCGGCGGCATCATCAATTCCGGACCCGCCGCCAGCGAGGCGCTGCGCAAATTGCAGGCCCTCACAGGCTTCCCCGTCACCTCAACCCTGATGGGCCTTGGTGCCTTCCCTGCCAGCCATCCTGACTGGCTCGGCATGTTGGGCATGCATGGCTCTTATCAGGCGAACAATGCAATGCATGATTGCGACCTGATGATCTGCGTCGGCGCACGTTTCGATGACCGCGTCACGGGCCGGATCGACGCGTTCAGCCCCGGCTCCAAGAAAGTCCATATCGACATTGACCCAAGCTCGATCAATAAGGTCATCCGTGTCGATGTTCCCGTCATCGCCGATTGCGGTGAAGCTCTAAACGCCTTGATCAACGCATGGGGCAACACACCCGCATCCGACCTCAAAGACTGGAAAACCCAGATCGACACCTGGCGCGCCCGTAACTGCTTCGGCTACGAAGAAAGCGAGACCGAAATTAAACCGCAATACGCGGTCGAGCGCCTCTATGAGCTCACCAAGACCCAAGAAACCTACATCTCAACCGAAGTTGGCCAGCACCAGATGTGGGCCGCCCAGCACTATCATTTTGAGGAGCCTAATCGCTGGATGACGAGTGGCGGTCTCGGCACGATGGGCTACGGCCTGCCCGCAGCGGTCGGTATTCAGGCCGCCCACCGCGATGCGCTCGTCATCGACATTGCCGGCGAAGCCAGCGTGCAAATGGTGATGCAGGAGCTGTCCACCGCCGTACAGCACAAGCTGCCGATCAAAATCTTCATCCTGAACAATGAATGGATGGGTATGGTCCGCCAGTGGCAGGAACTCCTGCACGGCGAACGCTACAGCCACTCGTATTCCGAAAGCCTGCCGGATTTCGTCAAACTGGCAGATGCCTATGGCGGAAAGGGCATCATGTGCGAAGACCCGAAAGAGCTGGACGCCAAAATACAGGAGATGATCGACTATGACGGTCCCGTCGTCTTCGATTGCCGCGTGACCAAGGCTGAAAACTGCTTACCCATGATCCCATCGGGCGCAGCGCACAATGAAATGATTCTCTCAGAGATCACCGGCGATGAAATCGATGAGGCCGGGCGCAAGCTCGTTTAGCGCGGTTTCATGTCTGCTATCGCCTTCCCCCTTCCCGCCCCTTCTGGCAGAAGACCCTCAACTCAAAAGGGGAGATCGCCCGTGGACACAGCCCTCGCATGGAGCCGCGATAATATCGAAGTCATGATCGCTGTTCTGTCAGCGTTCGTGGCCCTGATCGGCGCGCTTTTCAGCCGGTCTGAGACCCGAAAGCAGCAGAGAATCCTGCAGGAAAACTTACGCCATTCTATTGATTCACAGAGTCTGGGCTGGGGCAATCAGGCCATCGCTCTGCTCGGACAGGCTGCCATGTTTGCCCGCACCCGTAAGCATCAGGCCAATGATGCAGGCTTCCTGCAACAGCGCGTAAACCTAATGCTGGCGCTTTCCACAACAGTCGAGCGCGGCCGCCTCTTCTTCCCGAATATCGATCCCCACAGTAAAGGTGCAGAGAAGGACGGCGCCTATCGCGGATCGCGTCCTCCAATCCTCGATGCGCTTATGTTTGCCTATTACGAAATCGAAGCCCTCACCCGCACAGACGGCCCGACAGCCGACAATAGCGCCGATTATATCGATGACTGCCGACGCTTACTTGTCTCAGAACTACAGGCCTACCTCGACCCACGCCGCCGCGACACCGTGATCGGACGTTATGATCATCAACGCCAATCCCACCGCGATGACGCCCGCGAACGCGCTAAGGCCCTGGAAACAATGCTGAAATCCCGCCGCCCCGGCATCAGCCTCGGTGACCGCTCGGAGACGGTGCAATGAGTGATCAAATTCCTGCCAGTGCTTATGATATGAACCGCGACGATAGCGAGGAAGAGCGTCGCACCCTTGCCGTCATAGTCGACAATGAACCAGGTGTCCTCGGCCGCGTCGTCGGCCTGTTTTCTGCGCGCGGATACAATATTGAGAGCCTGACTGTGGCGGAGGTCGACCGCCGCCGCCACCGCTCCCGCATTACGATTGTGACCGAGGGCACGCCGCATACGCTGGAGCAAATCGAGTCCCAACTCCTGCGCCTTGTGCCCGTCGCCAACGTAACCGACATCACCAAATCCAAACGCGGCATTGAGCGCGAACTCGCACTCGTCAAAGTCGTCGGCAGCGGCGAAAAGCGCGTTGAGGCGCTACGGATCAGTCAAATTTTCCGCGCTAATGTTATCGATACCGGCACGGAGAGCTTCATTTTCGAACTTACCGGCGCAAGCGACAAGATCGATCAATTCTGCGCCCTGATGAAGCCTCTCGGCCTCGTCGAAGTCAGTCGCACAGGTGTTCTCTCCATCAAACGGGGGGCTGAAGCCGGATGAGTCAGTGGGCGCGCCTCCGCTCTGTTCTAGACGCTGTGCACGTACCGGACAGTGAGGCCGCTCTGCTCGACGGACTCATGATCAATGAGGGTGTACGCGTCGTCTCATTTGTAAACGCGCACGCTTACAATGTCTCAGCGAAGGACACCGACTTCGCGAACGCTCTGACCCAATCGGATGTACTCCTGCGCGACGGATCAGGCATGAAAATCCTGATGAAACTCATGGGCCGCGATCCCGGCCCGAACCTGAATGGCACAGACCTTATCCCGCAAATCATCTCCCGCCACACAGAAGCTGGCCACGCAATCGCTTTGATGGGAACCGAAGAGCCATGGCTCTCTAACACAGCTGATAGGCTCCGCGCAGACGGCACGCAGATCGCGCTGACCGCAGACGGCTTCCAACCGGAAGATCACTACCTGTCCGCCCTGACAACAACGCCCGCCCGTCTCGCCGTGCTCGGCATGGGCATGCCCAAGCAGGAGCGCGTCTCCATGCTGCTCCGCGAAAACCTCGACGGCCCGCTTCTTGTCATCAATGGCGGCGCGGTCATCGACTTCATGGGCGGCAAAGTTACGCGCGCACCCGCTTGGATGCGCGGCGTCGGCATTGAATGGGTCTACCGCCTTCTCAAGGAACCCCGCCGTCTCTTTCGCCGCTACATTATCGGCAATGTCGCTTTCCTCTGCCGCGCTCTGCGCCTGAAGCTCGGCGCAAAATAATCAACGAACAGATCAGAACACTAAAGGATCCCTCCCATGAAAGTCTATTACGAACAGGACGGCAATCTCGACCTCATCCTCGCCAAAAAGGTCGCCATCATAGGCTATGGCTCTCAGGGCCACGCCCACGCGCTGAACCTGAAAGATAGCGGTGGCACCGTGCGCGTCGGACTACAACCAAGCTCATCCAGCCGCAAAAAGGCTGAAGAGGCCGGCCTTGAGGTCATGACGCCATCAGACGCCACACAATGGGCTGACGTGGTGATGATCCTTGTCCCGGATGAAAAACAAGCCGTGCTCTGGGCCAATGAGATCGAGCCCCATGTCCGCGAAGGCCAGCACATCATGTTCGGCCACGGCTTTAACATTCACTATAACCTGATCCGTCCGATGGCAGGCGTAGACATTTCCCTGTCTGCCCCGAAAGGCCCGGGCCATACCCTGCGCGACCAGTATCAGCGCGGTTTCGGTCTACCCGGTCTCGTCGCCATCCATCAGGACGCCACAGGCACAGCGAAAGACGTTGCGCTCTCCTATTCAAAAGCCATCGGCAACACCCGCGCGGGCGTCATCGAGACAACATTCAGAGAAGAAACCGAAACCGATCTCTTCGGCGAACAAGCCGTCCTCTGTGGTGGTATTGTCGAACTCATTAAAGCTGGGTTCGAAACGCTCGTCGAAGCCGGATACGCGCCGGAAATGGCCTATTTTGAATGCCTGCACGAGACGAAATTGATCGTCGACCTGATCTATGAAGGCGGCATCGCCAATATGAACTACTCGATCTCCAACACCGCAGAGTATGGCGAATATGTTTCCGGTCCGCGGGTGGTCACCTCAGAGAGCAAAGCGGCCATGAAAGCCGTCCTCGACGATATTCAATCCGGTAAGTTCGCCCGCGATTGGGTGCTGGAAAATCAGGCCGGCGCACCAAGCTTCCACGCCACCCGCGCCCGCATGAACAGCCACCAGATCGAAGAAGTTGGCGAGAAACTCAGGGGCATGATGCACTGGGCGCAGAACGATCGTCTGGTCGATAAGAGCCGGAACTAAACGCGCTTCGTCACCCATCCTTCAGCATAGGCTTCGTCCCCAACGACATCAGGAGGCGCAGGTCGCCAATGGCTTCTCTGCGCCTTGTTGCGGCCCTTCGTCTTCGCGGCATAGAGCGCCTTGTCAGCGGCACTATACCATTGGCCGAAAGAAGTCGGGTGAGATGGATCAATCGCGATATAGCCCAAGCTGATTGTCAGGTCGGAGACATGATCAAAGCGATGCTGCTCGACCGCCTCACGCAAACGCTCAGCAGCACTGTCGGCCACCTCTTTTCTTGGTGCTGACAAGAGAAGGCAGAACTCCTCACCGCCAAAGCGCGCCAGCATATCTTCATCACGACACTGATCATGAAGCACATCGACCAGTTCTTTCAGAACGTCATCGCCGACCTTATGACCGTGCGTGTCATTGACGCGCTTAAAGTGATCAACATCGAGCAGGATCAGGGTCAGAATCCGATCGGCAGGCGGCGCAGCCATTTTTTGCTCAAAATGCTCGGTAAACGCACGGCGATTGAGCGCGCCTGTTAGAGGATCTGTTGTCGCAAGATCTCTAAGAACATCCTGCTCCCGCAACACTTTTTCATGCGACCGACGGATCGTATAAACGCGATAGGCAATCACTACCGTCGTGAGTAATGCCTCAGAAATAATCGACGGATACAGTCCGTATTCTGTAAACACGTTATGCCCGATAAGGCCCATCCCTTTCAGAATACGCAGGACGATGTACAGCATCATCGGTGCCCACGCGATGAGCTGTAAGCGACAAATCAAATGCCCTCTGATGGCACCCGTGACAAGCGCGCCAGAAACAGCCGCCAGAGGCAGAATGAAGACGATATGAAGGACAACTGAACCGAGATGACTATAATTTGGCGCGAGCGCCATAACGATCAGTGTGACAGCGAACGGAATGATCCCGCCTGCAAATAAGGATCTAGACCACAGCTTTCCAATCGTCGCTTCACCACACAGGGATCGTGTCAGCAGACAGGCAAACAAAAAGGCCGCCGCAATGGCAAAATGATTGAGATTTGAGCGCAAAATCGGCGTGATCTCAAAAGGAAGGGCAAAGATCAAACCTGACCACGACAGGGCATAAATCAGAGCTGAAGACACCATCGCAAAGTGATAAGGCAGAAACCCAATCCGAAGCGTCACGAACATCACGGCTGTGAAGATCAGGGGGGTCAATAAAAGACCCGACAGAAGGGCATAGATAATCGCGCCCTGGATATGGCGGCTATCCATGCTGGCTTGGCTCGCAACCCCGATATCCATCCAATTTGTCAGATCCCATGCCTGTTCAACACGGATCAGGACGGCTTCAGGTCGCTCAAGTCCACGGCTCAGCTTGAAGCTCATAAAATCCGGAATGCGCGATTTGGAAGCGAGCATATGCGGTTCGTGGCGCTGGGCCACAGGGACGCCGTCAAAGATCGGAGCGACAGTGATCGCGCCATGATAGGACATGCGCAAGGTCAGAACCGGATCACTCAAACCCGCAACGGCCTGCTCGACATCGACCAAGATCCAAATGTCATTGCCTTCCGTGAGCAGCGCTTCACGCCCGCAGTCAAATTGATCACGTTGATCGAGAACCTGCGGAGCGCTAAGCGTTTCTGCTCCGCGCAAGACGCAGATTTCGCCGCTGACATCGCGTGTAACCGCATTTGCAACCGAGAAGGTCTGCGTGAAAACGAAGAGAGACAGGATCAGAAGACACCACCGCATTATGCCAGAATTAGCAGGATCCCCTTAAATCCGGGTCGATTCCAATCGATGTTTTTGATGATAGCTCAAGGCATTCATTAAGATTTTCGCTGTGTCACGCGCATTTGAATGTCGCATGACCTTTATTCCTCGTGCCCGAATCCCCATAACAGGGTCGAAACGATTTCGAACACATGCGCCACGGAGCCGGACATGCCAGACACTGATCACGCCACAAGACACGCAGAAATCCTGATTATCGGCTCAGGCCCGGCAGGGTGGACGGCCGCCGTTTATGGTGCACGGGCGATGCGCGATACCCTCGTGGTGGCAGGCCTCCAACCGGGTGGGCAGCTGACGATCACAACTGAGGTCGAAAACTGGCCCGGCGAAGCTGAAATTCAGGGTCCTGACCTCATGGTCAAAATGCAGGAACACGCCCTTAAAATGGGCGCGAAAATGGCAGAAGATCATATCGCCAGTGTCGATCTCGAAAGCCGTCCATTCCGCGCAGTCGGCGAAAGTGGAACCACATACACCGCAGACTCCGTCGTCATTTCAACAGGCGCTCAAGCCAAGTGGCTCGGCCTTCCGACGGAAACCAAATTCCAGGGCTTCGGTGTCTCAGCGTGTGCGACCTGCGATGGTTTCTTCTATCGCGGGAAAGACGTTCTCGTTGTCGGTGGGGGCAACACAGCCGTCGAGGAAGCGCTTTTCCTGACGAATTTCGCTTCGAAAGTAACCCTCGTCCATCGTCGTGACAGCCTGCGCGCTGAAAAAATCCTGCAACACCGCCTCCTCAACCATCCCAAGGTCGAGGTGAAATGGGATACGACATTGGAAGAGGTTCTGGGTGACGAAAACCCGCTCGGTGTCACTGGTGCGCGTCTCAAAAATATCAAAACAGGTGAAACAGAAGACCTGCCTGTGCACGGCGTCTTCATTGCCATTGGTCATGCCCCGTCAACAGAGCTGTTCATAGGCAAGCTGGACATGCAGGATAATGGCTACCTCATCACCGCCCCCGATTCGACCGCGACCAATATTCCGGGCGTCTTTGCGGCCGGGGACGTCACCGATGAAACCTATCGCCAGGCTGTGACGGCTGCCGGTATGGGCTGCATGGCTGCTTTAGAGGCTGAGCGCTTTCTGGAAGAGAGCAAGGCTCAATCAGAACTCGTCGCTGCAGAATAAAGCGCTGGCTCACGGCCAGCGCTCCTCCTTAGAACGCTGTACCTGACGTATCCATTTCGCCAATCTTGATCCCGGCAGGTCCAAGAACCACGAGGAACAGGACAGGCAGGAAGAAGACAATCATCGGAACCGTCAGCTTGGCCGGAAGGGCCGCAGCCTTCTTCTCGGCCTCAGACATACGCATATCGCGGTTTTCCTTGGCCATAACGCGCAGCGCATCGCCCAAGGGCGTACCGTACCGCTCCGCCTGGGTCAGGGCCATTGTAACGGCCTTGACGCCCTCATGGCCTGTCCGATTAGCGAGGTTCTCATAAGCGAGCTTCCTCTCGGGTAAATAGGCAAGCTCAGCCGTGGTGAGCTGTAATTCCTCAGCCAGTTCAGCGGATGCAGTACCGACTTCCGCACCGACTTTCGCAAAAGACATTTCAATCGACATGCCTGACTCGACACAGATCAGCATCATGTCGAGCGCGTCTGGAAAAGCTTTCATGATCGACTCTTGGCGCTTCGCCGCGCAATTCGACACATATAAATTGGGCGCATAAAATCCGGCGGCGGCACCGAAGACGACAGAGCCATACTTCATTTGAACTGAAAGCCCGTGATCATTGACTAAAAAGATGTAAAGCAGCGTGCCGAGACCAAAGATAAACGGCAGGGCAAACCGGCAGAAATAGAAGATCATCAAAGGCCGAGGCCCGCGGAACCCAGCCTGTTCCAGCTTCGCTTCAATATTTGGATCTTCCAGCATTTTCTGGAGATCGAGGCGCTTGGTAATATCCGCGACAGTGCCTTTTGCTTCACGTCTTAGGCTCTTATCCTCAAGCTGAGCTCTATTCGCACGGCGTAGTTTCTCACGCTGATCTGTAACCTGCTTTAAGCGTGCTTCCAGTTTGTCGCCTTTCAGGGCGGGCAGCATGACTGAAACAATGGTTGCAAACATTGCAACCGCTGCCAGCAAAGATGCCATGGCTGCCGGATCGGAGAGAGAGGTCGCGAATTCACTCATAAAATCTCTCCTAGATATCGAAATTGATCATTTTGCGCATAACCATGATGCCGGTCGACATCAGGCAGAAGGCCGCAAACAGAACCGCATGGCCCGCAGGCTTGATGAACAGCTCCATGATGTAGCTTGGCGTGGTCAGGTAGACCATGAACGTCACAGCAAACGGCAGAGCACCGATAATATAAGCAGACGCCTTCGCCTCAGAAGACAGCGCCTTGATCTTCTCGCGCATCATCTTGCGTGAGCGGATAACCGCAGAAAGGTTCCCAAGCGCTTCTGACAGGTTACCCCCCGCCTTCGCCTGAATGGACAGAACGATTACGAAAAAGTTGACCTCAGGCAGCGGCACGCGCTTGTAAAATTGCTGCAGAGCACGCTCAGTCGTCATGCCCATTTGTAGATTGTCCGTAAGCTGAGCAAATTCCGGCCCCAAAGGCGCCGGGCTCTCTTTTGCAATGATGCGCAGACATTCCGTCAACGGAAGACCGGACTTCACACCGCGGACAATGACATCAATGCCGTCGGCAAATTGCGACATCAATTTCTTATTACGGCCCTTAGCCATGAACCCGATAATCCAGTTGGGCAGACCGAGCCCCCCCGCGAGGGCTGCCGCCGCAACCGTAATCATGCGCGCAGGTTGCTCACCAACGATTTCTTTAAGCTCATAACCCAACAGTTTAGGCGGCCCCGCAGCCCCAGAAATGTAAGCAAGCGCGGCAAAAACCATCGCCATAACCGCGCAGATCACATAAAAATTCTGAGCAGAAAGCTCCAAACCGGCCTGGCGCAGCTTAGCGTCCATACCGTCAACATTCAGAGACTTTCGCCGCGCCTCATCCTGTTCACGCAGCTTTTTGAGCATCTGCTGGGTTTGCTTGCGCCGATTAGAGTCCGCGTTCTGCTTTCCCCGTCCCCTGCCACCGGCTTTCTCGCCGGAGGCGACTTGTTTGGCGCGCTTGACCGCTTTTTCCTTATTGTCATCACCGGTCAGCACAAGACCGACACCGGCGACAGCCAGAAAGGCCAGTCCGCCGATAATGAAAATCAGAACGTCACCACTCAAATCCATGGCTTAATCCAGTGCATCCAGAGCGGTCGCGAGATCTTTTTCAAGGTTGTAGTAAGACGCGCGATCCCAGAAACGTGGGCGACCGATGCCTGTCCCGCGATGGCTACCCTTCAGCTTGCCGTTCTCGTCTTCACCTTCCATCTCATATTTCAGGATGTCCTGAAGAACGATCGTATCACCTTCGAGGCCCATAACCTCGGTAATCTGCATGATCCGGCGTGAGCCGTCACGCAGACGCGAGGCCTGAATAACCACATCAATCGAACCGCAAATCATCTCGCGGATGGTCTTTTGCGGCAGCGTGAACCCACCCATCGTAATCATGGATTCAACACGGCTTAGCGCTTCGCGCGGCGTGTTGGCGTGAAGCGTACCCATTGAGCCATCGTGACCCGTATTCATCGCCTGAAGCAAGTCAAACGCTTCAGGTCCACGAACCTCACCCACGATAATCCGCTCAGGGCGCATACGCAGACAGTTCTTAACAAGGTCACGCATCGAAATCTCGCCTGAGCCTTCAATATTTGGTGGACGGGTCTCAAGGCGCACCACGTGCGGCTGTTGCAGTTGAAGTTCCGCTGAGTCCTCACAGGTAATGACGCGCTCGCCCGGCTCAATGAAGCCTGTCAGACAGTTCAGCAGCGTTGTCTTGCCCGAACCTGTACCGCCGGAGATCAGAACATTACACCGCGAATGGCCAATGATGCGCAGAATTTCTGCACCAGCATCGGAAATCGATCCAAAATTAACCAAGTCGGACAGCTTCAGCTTGTCCTTTTTAAACTTACGAATGGTGAGCGCAGGCCCATCAATTGAGAGCGGCGGCGCAATCACGTTCACACGAGAACCGTCTAACAGACGCGCGTCACAGATTGGGCTCGCATCATCCACGCGGCGACCAACCTGGCTCACAATCCGCTGACAGATATTCATAAGCTGCGCATTGTCGCGGAAGCGAATATTGGTCCGCTCGATCTTGCCGTTGACCTCAATGTAACAGAGGTCAGCGCCATTCACCATGATATCGGCAATGTCGTCGCGCGCCAGAAGCGGCTCAAGCGGGCCATAGCCCAGAACATCGTTACAAATATCATCCAGCAAGTATTCCTGCTCGGAAATCGACATCACGACATTTTTGATCGCGATGATCTCAACGACGATATCGCGAATTTCTTCGCGCGCCGCTTCTGGATCGAGTTGTGCCAGCTGCCCCAGATCAATCGTATCGATCAAAGCATTAAAAACAGTGGTCTTTGTCGCATAATACTCGTCAGAGCGATCCGTAACCTTCGTGACTTTTTCTTCCTGCTTGGCTATCGCAGGAGGCTTCATCTTGACCTTGGGTTTAGCCTCTTCTTTCGGGGCTTCAGGTTTTGGCGCAGCCTTGGTCTCAACAGGGTCCGGCGCAGGCGCAACCGGTTTCGGCGCTGCTGCCACACCACCAGCCGATCCACCATTTGTCCGCTTGCCAAATCCCATAATTCGTCCTCACACCGTTCTTCAGCGTCTATTTGCGCAGCAATTTCCTGAGCAAAGATTTCTGTTCAACCTCAACCACGCGCCCGGTCAGAAGACCCGCAAGGCGATCAATCTCAACCGAGGGTGCCGCGGTGGCATCCGTTTCAGCAATCATTTGACCATTGTTCGATGCGTTTCCGAACAATTGCGGATCAAACGGAATGATCACTTCCGGCTCGACACCCATCGCCCCGGCAAAATCTTTGGCCGGAATTTCAGGCCGCTTCGGCACGCCCATCATATTGATCACCAGACGCGGTGCTGCATCGTTGGGGCGGTCCGCCTTCAGCTTATCGAGAATATTCTTACCATTGCGCAGGCTCGCCAGATCAGGCTGACAAACCAGAATGACCTCGTCTGAAGAAATCAGGGTATTATACTGCCAATGGCTCCAACCATGCGGCAGATCCACGACGACATAAGGCATCACGCGGCGCACACCGTCGATGACGACCTGATAGGATTCAGCTTCAACATCGATGACCTGACCGACTGTTGCAGGGGCCGTGAAGAGCGACAGGCGGTCGGTTGCCTTAGAGAGCAGACGTGTAATCACAACATCATCAACGCGCTCAGGTGCAAGCAGCGCATCGGCCACAGTCTGCTGACTCTCATGATTAAAATCGAGTGATGTCGTGCCGAAGGAGAGATCAAGGTCCACCAGAGCCGTATTCACACGAATGATCTCAGACATCGCCCAGGCAAGATTGTGCGCAATCGATGATGAGCCAACGCCGCCTTTCGCACCAATCACCGAAATGGATTTTCCAACGAAGGGTGCGTCAGGATCGGCAAACAGATTGCCGATTGAGCGGATCACCTGCACCGGAGAAATCGGCGGGACCAGATACTCGCTAACACCGCGCGCCATCAGCTGACGATACAGGGAAATATCATTCACAGCACCGATCACCATGACCTGAACACCTTCATCACAGTGTCCGGCAAGCTCATCAATTTGGGCCAGCATGGTCGCATTGGTCGCTGTAGACTCCAGCACCAATAGATTAGGCGTGGCGTTTTGGCTGAGATATTCAATAGCGGCCTGAAGCCCGCCCTCAAACATTTCGACGCTCGCCTGCTGCATACGACGATCGCGCGAAACCGCATTGATCAATTGGGCTGTACGGCCCGTCTCACAGAAAGCGCAAATGGAGATCGCGGGAATCGCACGCTCGCCGTTCTGAGTGTCTGCATCAGCCGCAACCACAGCCGGCTCGACCTCTTTCATCGGGGCATCAAGATCGACCTCAACCTCATCGGGTAGAGGAGGGGCAGCCTCCTCAAAAACCGAGTTCAGAGCTGCATCAATCTCATCATCAACCTCGAAGTCGAGATCATCATCAAAAAGAGCATTATCGGTTTTCATCGCACTCAACTCCCCGTCAGGGTTCAAATTCTAGTTTACAGCCGTAGAGACAGCACCGGATTCCTGATCACTACGCTCCGCGCCTGTCGGCCCGCCTTCACGCCAGGTTTCCAATTGGGTGATCCGTCTGGCGAGATCGCCGTCCTCAAGATCACGTTGCCCTAGCAAGTCGCTCGGCTCAGCAATCATCGCAGCCATGTTCGTGCGGACCACACAGCCAAGTGTGGGCAGGTCATTATTGCTGCGCGCATCTGTGAAATTGGTTTCTGAATGCTGCGGGCAGTCTGGCGCCACCGCATCAAAAGACTGGAAGACAAGGATCAGCGGGGCATCCGCAGAGCCACCGGCATCATAGGCACTTCCGACAATCTGATCGTACTCAATACCTGAATTCCAGGCCAGATCACGCGCTTCTGCTGTCGCTTTCACCGCGAGAGACTGATTGGCAAAATTCTTCGGCATCGACATGATCAGCGGGCCTTGGCCGAGGCGATTGTATCGCTTCAAGAAGGTCTCAATCCGTGCGATCTGAACCTGGCGCAGCTGGCTGTCCATCGCGTTCAAATCAACTTCAAGCACTTCACTCTGACCCCGCACACCGATTGCATTGCGATCAAGGGTTGTGCCCTGATAGTAAGAGGTCGGAATGAGAGGGTCTTTGGTTTTCTCTCTCGACTGACAGCCGGAAAGAACCGTTGATACGGTGAGAATTGCGGCCGTTATGATCGTCAGACGCATAGTCCTTACTCCTCGATAAAGCCGACAGGCGCGTTATAGTTGTCTTTGCTGAGCCCCTCGCCGTCACCGGCATACATGGCGTTCAGCTTGCCAAAGAAGATGGTCTGCGGATCCCGCGCATTAACGAAACCGTCTGCTGGCGTGCGCAGCTGATCTTTCGATGTCGGATCGACCAGATAAGGCGTTACGATGATCACCAGCTCAGTTTCTTCATTCAGGAAGTCACGCGATTGGAACAGAGCGCCAATGACAGGCAGCTTTTTAATGCCCGGCAACTGGTCGATCGTCTGACGCGACCGGCTCTGAATCAGGCCAGCCAGCATCGTCGATCCACCCGATGGCAGCTCAACCGTACTTTCAGCCCGTCTCACGATCAGAGCTGGAATTGTCAGGGTCTGCGCTGTAATCACATTGCCCTGCGTATCGACGCCGGCAATGGTCTGGCCTTGGAACGCACCATTATTGGAAAGTTCCGACACCTCAGTTGAAATCTTCAACGAAATCCGTCCTTCAGACAGGACAACAGGTGTAAACGCTAGACCGACACCGAACGGCTTGAATGAGATCGAAATCTGACCGTTCTGATCCTGCCCAACCGGAACAGGGAACTCGCCACCGGCAAGGAAGTTCGCGCTCTCGCCAGAGACCGCCATAATATTCGGCTCAGCCAGTGTCCGAACGATCCCGACACGCTCCAGCGCATCTATCGCTGCACCAGCAGAAGACTGAGGAATGTTGCCGACAAAGTTCGTATATCCAATTGTAGACGAGAAGCCACCAAGAGAGGAGCCTGCAACATTGAAACCATTCGCACTCGAAATGCCAAACTGATTAGAGAACGGCGATGTCGGCTGGAACCCTTCAAGCGCGTTACCCTGACCATTCGTGTTCAATCCGATCGTCTCATCAAAGAACAGCGGCTGACCGTTACTAAACAGCGGACCAAGCACCTGACTTGCAAGCTCGCCGAAATTAGTTGTGCCGGAAAGGTTGATACCCAGCTGCTTGACCACTGAGCGCTGCATTTCAACAATGCGGACTTCCAGCATGACCTGATCATTCGCATCGACGCTCAGCATGTTGACGATTTGCGCTTCACCAGCCTCGCCGACGACATAAGCCGTCACAAGTTGCATAACCTGATCTGACTGCACGACCGAGTCGACTTTACCGGTCACAACTGCGTTGCCGTTGACCATTTCAACACTCACACGCGCATCGGGGACGTAACGCTGTATGATCTCGTCGAGCACGGTCGTATCGAGCTCAACAGTGATCTCCAAATTTAGAAGCGTGTTGCCGTGACGGTCAAATATGAATGCGTTCGTCTGGCCGACATTCACACCGCGAAAAATAATCCGCTTATTGGTCTGAACCGTCGCATCCGCAATCTCAGGATTCGTAATCACAATGTCTGCGGCCACACGATCCAGCTCGATCACTGTGGATTTGTTGAGCCCCAGGTTCACGCTCATAGAGTTGGCGGTATCTCCGGGCTCAACGACAGAGACACCCATCAGGTTTTGTGCCAGAGCTCCGAGCGGCAACCCTGCAAAGAGCAGGGCGCTGACTGTGGTTTTGAAAAAGGTCAATTTCATAACGCTACGCTTAGCCCCCTGAAGACATGTTGCCGTTGCGGAAAATCATGACCTGATTTCCCTGCCCGCCCTGATCATCACTGATGAGATCAAGGCGCGCGATTGTTTCGCCATTGTTTTCACCCGCGTCGGCATGACTGCGCAGGGTTAGTGAAATCGTAGAGCGGCGCGCTGACAGAGACATCAGCTCTGCCTCTTCAGGCGTCAGCTCAAGCGTCGCCGTAGAGCCTGTCAAAGCAGGCACACCGTCAATTTCACCGAAAATCTGATCAATCGCCAGAACACGGACATTTTCCATCGCTGTGACAACGATGGTCTGTTCAACCATCTCCTGGCCTTGCAGCACCTCAATTTCATAAGTCAGGATCACATCCACCCGATCATCCGGCAGAATAAAGCCCGCCGAGGCAGACTCTGGGGAAATCTCAACGGAAACCGCTCGCTTACCCGGGCTCAGGAGAGCCGCCATGAAGCCGGTCTCACCCTTCTGAACAATCTTTTGCGGAAGGATCGGCTCATCCAAAAACAGGGATGTGCGGACTACACTTCCCGCCAGTGTTTCCATGGCATCCGGTGCCATCTCTTCCGTAAAGTAACTCGGATTGACTGTAGCTTCCGGCCAATCGGCCCAGCGAAAATCACTTGGACTTAGAAGTGTCCCAACCGGCAGATCGCCCGCAGCGACGAGGACCTTTATCTGCGAGACTTCCACTTCCTGAATGATAGTTTTCGTCTCAGCGACCGTCACAGGCTCTGAAGGCTGGCTCGCCATACCACGAACAAGAAACGCTGCTGCCACGGCTGCAAGACCGGCTACAGCAAGAATGATAAGACGCATCGGTGACATGGGCTGGATCCTCTGTCGGTTTTGGGCACACACTCGCCCTCATTAAACATCAGTCTGACAGGTGAAGGCTAAAACGGAGTTAACTCAAACTCCTGTTTTAACTTAAGAAATTGGAAAGGAATGGAGAGCTTGGCGAGGCCGCAATCGCTCCGATTATGATTGCAACGCCATAGGGCACACCGTTGCCTTTCTGCAGTGTTTCAAACGCAAAGGAAGGCGCGCCCTCCGGCGCGATGACCCGCCGGCTGAAGTAAACCACGATGGCAAGAGCCGCCCCTGACATCGTCATCCAGATAAAAAATGTTGTGAGATCCGATGCGCCAATCCATAAAATGACAGCAGGGATCAGCTTGGCATCGCCACCGCCAAAGACACCCAGCATAAACAAGCCTACGCAGATCGCGAATGTGATAACCGCCGCCAGAACGTGCCAGCCAATCGTCTCCCAACCGGGCATGATGAACAAGGCGGCCGGAATGAACATGATCGCGAGCGTCGCATTCAACCAGTTCGGAATTGTCAGCGTCGCAATATCTTTAAGGGCGGCATAAATACAAAGCGCGAAGAAAGCGCCTGCAAATACATTTTCAATCATGATTGGAACTCCACTCGTTATAAGTGGTAAAACACGAAAAACTGAAAGAAGACTTACGCGATCAAATTTATGCCTTGGTAAGGACTGTAAGCGCGGACCATGTGCCCTAAACGCGAAAAAGCCGCCCGGCAAACCGGACGGCTTCTTCTAAGTTTTTTGACTAGGCGGTCTATGTAGTAGCGACCAGCTCGCCAGAAACTTTGTTGAATGTAGCAGAAGTCTTGTTACCAAGAGTTCCTACAGCACCGATGATCGCAACAGCGATCAGAGCAGCAATCAGACCATACTCAATAGCAGTAGCGCCTGACTCATTTTCAAAAAACTTACGCATTTGGATACTCCATCATCATGCAGGTTGTCGACGTCCCGAGATTTTGTCGGGTTTTTATCCCCGGAACATAATCAGTTCTACAGCCTCTGGATTTCGATCCCGTAAATCAAAACAAAAACTTCGTTACCGGAATGCAAGCTCTCGTTAACTGTTCAAGTTTGTGGACCACGTATCGTATAAAGCACGCTCATCTTAGGATTCAGGAAAGGCTTTTCAGTCAAATTAAGTAAACTTGACCAGTTGGAGCCTTACTATGCTGTCCTTGAAGAAATTTGCCGCGTTCAGTCTGTCCACACTTCTCTTAGCCGGGACTGCGCTAGCAGGTCAGTTCACGGTCGAAAGCGGTGACACCAAAGCCCTTCGTTTGAACCAAGAGGCAGGCAATGTCGTGATTGGTAATCAAAACATCGCTGACGTCGCCGTGGTCAATAGCAAACTTCTGCTTATCTCTGGTAAGGTTTTCGGAACCACCAACCTGATGGTTCTGGATAATGAGGGCAAGGCGATCTATACCGCTGACATCGTGGTTACGACGAACACTGCCAATCTCGTGACAATCAATCGTGCGGGGAACAACTTCTCTTACGATTGCGCGCCGAATTGCCGACCGGGTCTGGTTGTTGGTGATGATCAAGAACATTTCAACAGAATGTATACCCAAGTTGAGCAGCAGAAACAGCTCAACGAATAAGGGATCGATACCAAGGGGGCTCAGGCCCCCTTTTTTATATCTGTAAATCGCTTACCTATCGGGCGAGATTATCCTGACCGCTTTCGGCCAGCCTTTGCTCCCACAGCAAAACAGCCTCTTTTGCCAACCGGTCGAGATTGATGGAATATCGCGGCAGAGCCTCAGGTCCAAGGTCCATGACGCTTTGCCCATCCAGCAGGACTTCAAACGCGGATGCTTCCCGAACCGTAACCGTCCAGCCCGCAGACATCCGCGGATGGTAAATCTCACCCGCTGTCATCCTGCGGCTTCTGAAAATTGTGCCGTCAGAGCCACGCACTTCAATCCAGCCATCCCGTTTCGCTCTCAGCGCAAACTCCTCTGATCCATGCGCTGCGACCGCGAAGTCGCCGCGTGAGGTGTCAATACGATCCGATTGAGCGAGAACATGCGTTGAAACCGGGACATTCTCAAAAGCCCGCCGCGACGTGTCAGACGTCGGCAAAACCATAAACACAGCCAATCCCGCCAAACATAGAACGCCCCCCAGCACCGGCACGCCAAACCGCTTGAACGGCTCAGTCAATTCGACGGCGCTACTGTCACGCACAGTCATCATCGCGCGCGCACCGACATAAGCATCAGCAATCTCATCGCCGGGCAGGTCCAGCGCTTTTGCATACCGCACCGCATGCATACGGATCAGTGTTGCTGACAGGCCTTCGGTCCGCATCGCCTCCAGCGCTTCCAAGGTGTCAATTGATTGATGCGTCCGCGCAGCGACATCCTTCAAACTCTCCCCACGCGCCTCACGCGCAAGGCGCAGACGATCGCCCGGCAAGACTGGCTCAGGCGTCTCATTATCTACAGCATCAGGGTCGGACGGCGCATCAAACATCGGGAAGTACTTCAAGAGATTTATGAGACCTTAATACCATAATCCTTCACAAGTTCTAAAACACCCTCCCGCAAAATCGGCTGAGGTACAGCGAGCAAATCGGCAAAGTCGGACTGCAGTCGCGAAAAGTCTAGAGCCCGGATCATTTGCTTGACCGGACCAATCCCACCGGCCGGCATGGACAGGCTCTTATACCCCAAAGCCATCAAACACAGCGCCTGTATCGGATGGCTCGCGGCCTCCCCGCAGATTGAGACCGGCACATTCAGGCGGCGGCACGTCTCAGACACCTGTTTCAGAAACCGCATGACGGGCCGCGAGACGAACGGATAACGCTCAGACACGTGCGGCGTCATACGGTCGGCTGCGTTGAAGAATTGCATCATGTCGTTCGTTCCAATGGACACGAAATCGACCTCTCCCTCCAAGTCCTCGAGCGCAAAGGCAAAGGCCGGTGTCTCCAGCATCGCTCCGACTTTCACTGATCGCGGCGTTCCGGCCTGGCGCGATTGGCTATGCGCCAGCTCTTTTTCCAGAAGCTCCCGTGCCGCGCGATATTCCCGCGCGCTCGTCACCATTGGAAACATCAAGGTCAGATCACGCCCATCGGCCGCCCTAACCAAAGCCCGCAATTGCCGCCGGAACAGCCCCGGATGGTCAAGCGCAAACCGAACCGAGCGCCAGCCCAATGCCGGGTTTTCCTCGCGCCCGTCATTTAGGTTAGGCAGCATCTTATCACCACCCAGATCAACCGTGCGGAAATAGACCGGCCTGTCGCCCGCGCCCTCCAGCACTTTCTCATAGAGCGCAATCTGATCACCAACCTTGGGCAGCGTATCTGACATCAGGAACTGAAACTCGGTCCTGAACAGTCCAATCCCATCCGCACCCGTGCTCGCCAGATGGTCCAGATCAATCGCAAGACCCGCATTCAGCATCAGGCGAACCTCATGCCCATCCTTTGTCTCTGCCGGTTTCCCTCGCAAAGCCGCATAGGCCGCCTGACGTTCGCCACGCAGGGTGCGCCGCGTTTCAAAGGCGCGCAACAGGTCTTCATCCGGGCGTAAATGCACCCGCCCGTCTTCGCCATCAACAATGATCGGATCACCGCGTGCAACTTGCGTCAGCAGTCCTTCAATGCCCCCAATCGTCGGAATCCCAAGCCCCCGCGCGACAATCGCGGCATGGCTGGAGGCCGCAACCTCTTCCAGCAGGATCCCAGCAAGCCCTGATCGCCCGTATTCCAGTAATTCTGCAGGACCCAACCGCCGCGCCACCAAGACCTCCGGCCCCTGCGCTTCTTCATTCACGCTCACCGTCTCAGATCCCGCCAGAACGCGCAGCAAGCGATTATCAAGATCCTCTAAATCATGCAGCCGCTCGCGCAGATAAGGGTCTTTCACTTTCTCAAACCGTGCACGGTGCTCGCGCCGGGATCGATCAAGAGACGCTTCCGCCGTCAGGCCACCCCGAATGCCCTCAAACAGTTTCTCCTGCCAGCTCATGTCCGATGCCAGCAATTTATAAGCCTCAATCACCTCACGCGGCTCGCCCCATAAGCCTCCAATCTCTGAGGCCAGAATCCGGTCAATCGAGAGATGCAATTCCTCAATCGCGCTTTCCAGACGGTGTTCTTCACGCTCAACATCCTCGGCAAAGAATTTCGCCGCCGGGATCACAGGGTCGTGCAGACGCACCTGCCCCATGCCCAATCCATCGCACAGGACCCGCCCGCGTAGATTGACCGCCCGACCCGCTTTTGCCGCTTCGCTCTGTTCCGGTCCACCATCGCTGGCGATCACAATCTCGGCCAGCACCATCGCAATCGTTTGCAAACTGTCAATCTCATCATCCTGATACAGGCGCCGGACCTGATTCTGCACCGTCAGAACACCAGAGACCCTACCACCGCGCAGGATCGGGACACCCAAGAACGCATTATACGGGTCTTCTCCCGTCTCAGGGCGATAGGAGAAATTTGGATGACGCGGTGCGTCCTGAATCGAGAGCGGCTGAGCCGTCATCGCAATCTGACCGACTAGCCCTTCATCCATCGCCAGAAACGTCCTGTGCACCGCATCCTGGCGCAGGCCCTCCGTCGCCACAAGTTCCAGTCGATCATCCGTCGTGCGCCGATAAATCGAACAGACATCCGCGACCATTGTCCCGGCAATCAGGCGCACAATCTGCTTCAACCGCGTCTCTGTATCAAGATCAGCAGCCATAACCGCGCGCAGGCGGTTCATTAGAAGCCGGGGGATTGAAAAACTGTCAGGCATGGTGCCCGTCCACTTGGCAGACGCGCTTACTCAGCGTCAAGGTCAAAAGCGGTATGAAGCGCTCGAACCGCAAGTTCTGTATAGTCCGCATCGATCAGGACAGAGATTTTGATCTCACTGGTCGAAATCACATCAATATTGATGCTTTTCGCCGATAAAGCCCCGAACATGGTCTCTGCAACCCCGGTATGGCTCTTCATGCCAACCCCGATGACAGAAACCTTTGCGACATCACCGGCAACATCCATTCTTTCAAATGCAACCTCATCCGGATTGGCCTCCAGCGCTTCACGCGCCTTTGCAGCATCCGCGCTGGTACAGGTGAACACCATATTGGCCCGGCCTTCGCCACGCGCATCGGCCTGGACAATCATGTCGACATTGACGCCCGCTTTGGCCATCAGCGTGAAGAGCCGCGCCGAGGTGCCCGGCTTATCTTCCATCCCGAAGAGCGTAATCTTGGCCTCATCGCGTGAATAGGTGACACCGTTTACGATTTGCTTTTCCACAATCTCTTCCTCGCTACAGACCAAAGTGCCTGGATTATTGTCGCCGGGCTTTGCAAAACTGGATAAAACACGAACCAGAACGCCGTGATTCATGGCCAGCTCCACAGACCGTGTCTGCAAAACCTTCGCCCCAAGAGACGCCATTTCCAGCATCTCTTCATATGAAATTTTCTCCAACCGCGTTGCCTGCGGAACGATGCTCGGGTCCGTCGTGTAGACCCCGTCGACATCGGTATAGATATCGCACGTCTCAGCGCCGAGGGCTGCTGCCACCGCCACGGCCGTCGTATCCGAGCCACCCCGCCCGAGCGTCGAGACACGCCCGTCATCCGTCACGCCCTGAAAGCCCGCTATGACA
The DNA here is from genome assembly GCA_038746145.1 of Pseudomonadota bacterium. GTDB lineage: Bacteria > Pseudomonadota > Alphaproteobacteria > Caulobacterales > Hyphomonadaceae > Henriciella. Next base: position 148,247 of record JBCDKW010000001.1, on the reverse strand, counting down.
GCGATCTCGCCGCCATCAATCGCCGCGCTCAGCCCGCTGTCTTCATCAAAGCCGTCAATCCGCGCAGCCCCATGACCCTCGCGCGTATTCATCCGCATCTGCCAGCCGAGCCAGCTGCGCGCCTTATGCCCGCGTTTGCGCAGCGCCAGCGCCAACAGTCCGCTCGTTACCTGCTCGCCTGAGGCAACGACCACATCATACTCGTCGTCAAACGCCTCGCCGGAAACGCTGTCACCCGCCGCGCCTTTGGCAAGATCAACAAGCTTATTCGTCTCGCCCGCCATAGCCGAGACAATGACCGCCATTTTCTCGCCCTGAGCCGCACGCGCCGCCACCAGATCCGCGACGTGCGCGATACGCTCAAGGTCAGCCACCGAAGTGCCGCCAAATTTCAGGACAGTGCGCGCCATTGCCGCTTCGCTTATGCTCCCCATCTCATCCATATATAGTCTGCAGCGCCTCATAGGCTGCGAAAGCGAAAACCGCAATCAGGAAGGCTGATCAAATGGCCCAATCTGCGACGAAACCTCTGGAAACACCGACCACGCCTACAATTGACGCAGATGAAGTGCAAAAATTCACCGACATGGCGGCAGAATGGTGGGACCCAAAGGGCAAGTTCAAACCGCTGCACCGCTTCAATCCCGTTCGCCTCGGTTTCATTCGCGACACCGTCGAGACCCATTTCAAGCTCGATCCCAAACGCCGCGCGCCCTTCACAGGCCTGCGCTTCCTCGACATTGGCTGCGGCGGAGGCCTCGTCAGCGAACCGATGGCGCGGCTGGGCGCAGACATGGTCAGCGTCGACGCTAGTGAAGCCAATATCAAAACGGCGATGACCCACGCTGCAGAGACGGGGATAAAGATCGACTATCGCGCCGGCACAGTCGAGGCTTTGATCGAAAGTGGCGAGCCAGCTTTCGATGTCGTCCTAAATCTCGAAGTCGTCGAACACGTTGCCAATCCGGCGGAGTTCCTGTCGCAATGTGCAAGCCTCGTAAAACCCGGCGGTCTGATCATTGTCGCCACGATCAACCGCACGACCAAAGCCTACGCGCTCGCCATCGTCGGCGCGGAATACGTCCTGCGTTGGCTCCCGCGTGGCACGCATGAATTCGACAAACTCGTCAAACCCAGCGAGATCGAAACCGCGCTAAAAGGCTCCGGCATGATGGTTCGCGCGCCACAAGGCGTCAGCTTCAATCCGATCATGGACGAGTGGCGTCTCTCGAAGGACACCAAGGTCAACTATATGATGGTCGCAACTCGCCCGAAAGCCACAAAAGAGCAAGCCATCTCATGACCGCCCTGCCCTCCCCGCAAGACGTGCTCGACTATTGGCTCGGCGACGCCACAAACGACGCTGGGGCCGCAGACGAAAAAATGAAGCTCTGGTTTGAAAAATCGGAGGCCACCGATGCCGACCTCGCCGAGCATTTCCTGGACCTCATGGCCCCACTCGCAGGCGGCCTCGCGCAAGAGTGGGCAGATAAAGGCCCGAGCCAACGCCTCGCCGCGATCATCGCGCTGGACCAGTTCAGCCGAAACCTCTTCCGCGACACCAAACACGCCTTTGCTAGCGATCCCCTCGCGCTCAACCTGACCAAAGACGCGCTCTCAAAAGGCGAAGACGCGGGGCTAAGCGAAGTCGAGCGCATCTTCCTCTACCTCCCGCTCGAACACTCCGAAGACATGGCCGACCAGGACCTTTCTGTGCAAAAATACACAGAGCTCGCCCAAGACGCCCGCCCAGCCTTCAAAGCGCTCTGCGAAAACACGCTCGACTACGCCATCCGCCACCGCGACGTTATCGATCAATACGGCCGCTTCCCCCACCGCAACGCGATCCTGAAACGAACGAGCACCGAAGCGGAGCTAGAATATCTGAGCAAACCGGGCGCGGGGTTCTAAGCGATAAAAAGACAGCCATCAGCCCGCATCCTGAGCGGAGACGAAGGACGCGGGCGGGACAGGGAGACCAAGTCTAACAGCGGTGTCCCATATGGTTCATCTCCGCTCACCATGCAGGACGACGTAAGAAAGGACAGAGATTTGGAGAGGGCGCCCGCGGCCTGGTTCATGTGAGGCGCGCAGCGCCGATACGGAACCCGCTTCGCCCGTCTGACGCGCTAGCGTCTCAGAGACGGGCAAAAAAGAGACCTCAAACCCACTCCCATTACCACATTGCATTCCCTGCACCATTCACTACGTTGCCGCAACATCGAAACACAAGCTGATACAGGCGAGATTTTCCCATGGCAGAGACCTATGACGTCGTCATTATCGGGGGTGGCCCCGGCGGATATAACTGCGCCATTCGCGCGGGCCAGCTCGGCCTGAAAACCGCGTGCGTTGAGATGCGCGACACGCTCGGCGGCACTTGCCTGAATGTCGGCTGCATCCCGTCCAAAGCGCTGCTCCACGCATCAGAAGCCTACGCGAGCGCCAAGAATGATTTCGCCGACATGGGCATCAAAATCTCCGGCCTAGAAGTTGATCTGAAACAGATGATGGCCCAAAAGGCTGATGCTGTGGACGGCCTCACCAAAGGCGTCGCGTTTCTGTTTAAGAAAAACAAAGTCGACCACATTAGCGGCAAGGGCAAAATCACCGGCCCGGGCCAGGTCGAAGTCACTGACAAAGACGGTAAGACCCAGACCCTAAGCGCCAAAAACATCGTCATTGCCACCGGATCAGAGCCCTCCACCCTGCCCGGCATCGAAATTGACGAAAAACGCGTCGTCTCAAACACAGGCGCGTTGTCGCTGACTGAAATCCCGAAAAAGCTCGTCCTGATCGGCGCTGGCGTCATCGGCCTTGAGATGGGATGCGTCTGGGCACGTCTCGGCTCAGAGGTCACCGTGATCGAATATCTCGACCGCATCCTGCCGGGTGCTGACGCTGAAATCGCCAAAGACGCGCAGCGCACGTTCAAAAAACAAGGCCTCACCTTCAAGCTCGGCACCAAAGTCACCGGCGTTGAAAAGCTCAAGACCAAACTCAAACTCACTCATGAGCCCGCCAAGGGCGGCGACGCCGAAAGTATCGACGCCGACATCGTCATCGTCGCGGTCGGGCGCAAACCCTATACAGACGGCCTCGGCCTCGAAAATGTCGGCGGCACGACCGACAAACGCGGCGTCATCACTGTCACGGACGGCCATTTCAAAGTCGCTAACGGCGTCTGGGCGATTGGCGACTGCATTCACGGCCCCATGCTCGCTCACAAGGCCGAGGACGATGGCGCGGCCGTCGCTGAACTCATCGCGGGCAAGGCCGGTCATGTCGACTACAATCTCGTCCCGTCCGTGGTCTATACAAGCCCCGAAATCGCCTGGGTCGGCCAGACCGAAGACCAGCTAAAAGAGGCCGGCATCAAGTATAAAAAGGGCAAATTCCCCTTCATGGCCAATTCCCGCGCCCGCACCAATCATGAGACCGAGGGCTTCGTGAAAATCCTCGCTGAAGAAGGCACAGACCGAATCTTGGGCGCGCACATGATGGGAATCGGCGTCGGCGAAATGATCGGCGAAATCTGCGTCGCCATGGAATTCGGCGCTTCCTCAGAGGACGTCGCAAGAACCAGCCACGCCCACCCCACTATGTCCGAAGCCATCCGCCAGGCGGCAATGGGCGTAGAAGGCTGGACGATGCAGATGTGATTTTGCCGATTGGGCTCCGCCCAAATTTTTGATCCGGGGGATCAAAAATAGTCAAAATCAGACGCGGCAGCGGTAATTTCCGGAAAATCAGGCCCGGCAGGACCGGTGCGGGTTATAAGCTAAGTTTTACTCAAACTACGTACCCCGATACCCTCGTCACGACTTAAGCATCGCCAACCTCTCACGCAGTCTCGCCTGTAAAAGTTCTGCTTGCTGGATATAAGATGTCTTATCTATGCTTCGGTAAAAATTGAGCGCTTTTGAGTTGGCTGCAATACCTTTTATCAAGTTCGCTTCAATGTCCTCTCCCGAATCCGCCATCCACTCGCACATCTGAGCTATGTTACCTTGTGTTTGCGCCCATTGCATTGGTGCCACCTTGCAAGTGCGGACTTCGAGTGACGCTTTGAAAGCAAAGAGCGATTTTTTAAAAGCCCATGTTTCCCCAGTGCGAGCCAATAGCATGAGAGCGTTACCCAGATTGTCCTGCAACGCGGCCCATGCCCAAGCATCGATGTCTCTTATCGGATACTCAAGTGTTTGATAGAAAACCCCTATAGCTTGCTTAAGAGCATCTTTATGGCCGAGTTCCGACGCTATCATGAATGCATAGCCAAGATTATTTTGCGCTCCTGCCCAGCTCTCAAGATTTACTTTGGGATGATAAACTTCGAGCGCAGACTTTGACGCCTTAATCGCGTCGTCTATTTTATCGTGATGTCGAAATCGTTCAGCTAGAAAGCGCAAAGATATCCCTAGATTGTTTTGAGCATGTGCCCAATCACCTGGTGAAGAATTACGCGTATGCACTTTGAGTACATCATTAAAAGCCTCCACAGCTTTCAGCAATGCTTCCTCGTCTCCGCGTTCCCCCAGCACGAACAGAATAGTACCGAGATCGTTTTTTGCGGTTGCACGTCGTCCCTTATCAGATGTCTGTCCATAGATACGGGCAAGCGCGGCTGCGATGCTCAGATCAATACGTGCTCCGTGGGTTTGGCCGCGTTTAAAGTAGACTTGTTGTATAGCTCGCGCCGCCCCAAACCGCCCCGCCTCCGGCACAGTCAGCGCAATCTTCCGCATCTCTCGTAGCGCGACCGCATCAGCATCACCGCGCGCCAGCGCTGTCTCAATCGCGGTGTCAATCAGCGCCGCACCATTGTGCTGCGCCGCCTCGGCCCGTTCAGCCTCATCTCGCTTCCATTGCGCAAACGCGCCCTCAGCCTCGGCATCCGCCCCATCCAGATCACCGGCCAGCGTCTTGTCCGCCACCCGTTTCTGAACCGCTTTCACAAACGCATCCAGATTGGATGGCGCGCTGCCCTCGCGAATAATCTCCTGCGCCGCATCAAAGCGCGAAATCAAATCCGAAACCTGATCCTCTAGCGACAGCGACGCATCTGTGCGCTCCGCCAACGCCGCCAACAGCGCCTCCGGCAGCTCCACCTCTCCCTGACGGGCGACCGCATTAGCAATCGCTCGCGAATCTCGCGCTTGCCCTTCCAGAAGAGCCTTCAGAGCCGCTTCGATTCGGGCCTGCCCCCGCTTCAAATCGCCAACACCCTCAGCAATCCCAACAACCAGATGCGGTTCAAGCGACTCAAAATAGTTGCGATCAACAAGCGCCAACCCAAAAGCGTGATCGAAAACGTCGTTCACAAAATCGAGCGCGACTTGGGTGTCCGCCGCACCCTGAAACAGCTTGGCATCCTCGGCAACCGTCTCATCCGCAGCCTCGGCCGCAACAATGGCGGCCACGATCCGCCGCGTCGCCGCTTTTGGGAACCCGCCCTCCTCAAAGGCATCACGGCCTAACTGACCATGCTCAACATCCAAGTCAGGCAAGTAGACCGACAAGCGTTTCTGAGCTTTCGTAACCAGCGACCCAAGCTCATACTTGCCCCACCCCCGCTCATCGATCCGCGCTCGTGTTTCATCAGCAATATGAGTGATCAAACGTTCAATTTGTTTCTTGCTCTCAGGCTTGGCCTTTTTGAGTTCATTCCTAACCACCGCCGCGAGACTAATAACAGAAGCTGCAGTCCCAGCCGCCTCCGACACAATGCCCCCAAATGCCAGACCTGCGAAGCCAAACACAATATTCGCAACGTGCGGCGCGCAATCTTTCGTCAAACTCATTCAAAATCCCCGTGCGTCTCTCTTATAGTTAAGAAACCCCAAAACCCCGCACAAGTCCAAATCAGGAACAGAGTTCGCGCCCATGATCGCGAGTATGCTCACCAGCAGCCCGCGTGATCACTCCCCTTGCTCTCAAGTCATACCTTACGCCCCTACCATCATGCCACGCCAACACCCTATACACTTACACTGTTTCCACCGTTGGGCCGATGCCTCGAAAGGCCTCCAAACCCGCAGTAAACACCCCATCATTAGTGAGTGAATGATCAAACCTTAATCACATGCCCTTCCTCCCTTCTATGCTGCCCTCCTTTCGTCTCGCTGGTCGAAGACTCTCAGCAACGCGCTACCGTTCTAACTCCGAAGCTTCCACTGTGCTGGCACACCCACTCCGATGCCCCTCCCGTCCCGCCACCTCAACTCGAACGCCCCGAAGCCCAACCCTTCCCATCCTCCCCCCGCTCCCCACCCGCCCAATCCCCCTAAGTTCACGACTAATCTTTCTTTTATGAGTGAGTGAATAATCAAATATAAATCTCGCACCCACAACACCCCCTCGACGCCGCGCGCCTCCTCCCTTAAAGCCGCCGCATGTCTCCGATCCGCACGCTCTTCCCCACCTCAATCCTGCACGCTGAGGCCGCGCTCGCCAGCCAGCTCGACGCGCTAGAAGAAGCCTGCTGGATGATTGAAGAGGGCGACGCGGCCGGCCATGACTGGTGCGAGGCGGAGGGCTATCCCGGCTACACGTCCTATGCCTCGCTGAATGACCTGCCCGCGCGCCATCCGGCCTTTGCCGACCTGCAAGCCAGCCTCAATCAAGCCGCGCAGGACTTTGCCACCGCGCTGCACTGGGACCTCGGCACAGCGCGCCTGCACTGCGACAGTCTCTGGGTCAACATTCTCGGCGAGGGCGGTGGCCATAGCGGGCATCTGCACCCCAACAGCGTCATTTCCGGAACCGCTTACGTGACTATGCCGGAGGGCGCAGGCCGCCTGAAACTCGAGGACCCGCGCCTGCCGATGATGATGGCTGCGCCACCGCTGAAACCCGACGCCCCCGTCAAACGCTTCGAATATATTCAGCCAAAACAAGGCGATATTATCATGTGGGAAAGCTGGCTGCGTCACGAAGTCATGCCGAGCCAGAGCGAGGACGCGCGCATTTCCATCAGCTTCAACTATTCGCTAATAGACAGCTCGACCTCATACACTCACGATCCAGATATAAACGCAGATTAGGACAAATAGGCCCCTCCCATGGACATGATGAAGATCGCCACCGGCACCAATCCGCCCGATGATATCAACGTAATCGTCGAGGTCCCGCTCGGCGGCGACGCGATCAAGTACGAGTTCGACAAGGATAGCGGCGCGATGTTCGTCGACCGCTTCCTCTACACAGAGATGCGCTATCCGGCCAATTACGGCTTCGTCCCGCATACGCTCAGCCTCGATGGCGATCCGATCGACGTCATGGTCGTCGGCAACCGCCCGCTCGTGCCGGGTTCAGTCGTGCGTGCGCGTCCGGTGGGCGTTCTGCTGATGACAGACGACAAAGGCCCCGACGAAAAAGTCCTCGCTGTGCCGCATCCGCAACTCACCAGCTATTACGACAAGATCGCCTCCTATCATGATCTGCCAACGCTCCTGATTGAAAAGATCACCCACTTCTTCACCCACTATAAGGACCTCGAGCAGGGTAAGTGGAGCAATGTCGAGGGCTGGGCCGGGGTTGAGAAAGCGCGCGACCTGATCACCGAGGCCGTTACCCGCGGGCGCAAATAGGTCCAAATAGGTCCCCCCTTCACAAACCGCCCTGATCCGGCTTACCCTCTCTATAAAAGCGGAGGGAACGCTTATGAAAATGCCAGAACAGGGCCGCGACTGGGCCGACGTGCACGCCGACCTGACCCATCGCGGTGACCATGACGCGAAATGGCGCGACGGCAAAACCGCCGTCTACGTCTTCAATGCCGGTGACGAGATCGCGGCGATCCAGAAAGAAGCGTACGCTGCGTACATGTCAGAAAACGGCCTCGGGCCACTCGCTTTCCCGTCGCTGAACCAAATGGAGAAAGACGTCATCTCAATGGCGCTCGGCCTTCTTCACGGCCCAGAGGGCGCAACAGGCGCAATGACCTCAGGTGGCACAGACTCAATCACAATGGCGATCAAGACCGCGCGCGACTATGCCCGCAGCCAAGGCAAAGCGCGTGAACGCGCCAATGTCGTCCTGCCCTACTCTGCTCACCTCGCCTTTGATAAAGCCTGCCACCTGATGGACATAGAGGTCCGCCGCATCCCGGTGCGTACAGACGGAACTTATGAAGCTGACGTGCCTGAAATGGAGGCCGCACGCGACGCCGACACGATCATGATGGTCGGTTCGGCCCCGAACTTCCCGCACGGCATTATCGACCCTATTGAAGCCCTCGGCAAAGCGGCAGAGCGCAAAAGCGTCTGGCTGCACGTCGATGCCTGTGTCGGCGGCTATTTCGCGCCTTTTGCACGCATGAATGGCGTGCCCGTTCCCGCGTTTGATTTCGAAATCCCAGCCGTTAACTCGATGAGCGCAGACCTGCACAAATACGGCTATGCCGCAAAAGGCGCCTCGACAGTCCTGTTCCGATCCGAAACCCTCTACCAGCACATGCCGTTCGATCTCGCCTGCTGGTCTGGCGCGCCGATGAAGACCCCGACGCTTGCGGGCACCCGACCCGGCGGCGCGATCTCCGCCGCGTGGGCGATCATGAATACGCTCGGGATTGAGGGCTATCGCCGCCTGCAGGGCAAAGTCTGCGCCACCCGCGAACGCATCCAGGACGGCGTGCAGGCGCTCGGTTTTGAAGTCCTCGGCAATCCGATCCTCGGCCTGATCGCCTTCCGCCACCCCGACCACCATGCCTTTGCGATCTATGGCGAGCTTTACAAACGCGGCTGGTTCACCTCCGCCACCAAAGATCCCGCCAGCCTCCACCTCATGCTCTCTCCAGAGCACGCCAATTTCGTGGATGATTATCTGAAAGACCTGGAAGCGAGCCTAAACGCCGTGGCAGCCGCTGCGAGCGGCAAAGCGAAAGAGGTTGAGGTGCGTTACAGTTAAAGACCACACCGGCAAGCGCATATCTCAACCTAACGCTCTCCACGCCTCGCGCGTGGAGTCCATCTCCGGTTGGTGCCTCAAGAAAAAGGGTAAGTTAGCGCCTCTTTCTCCAACTCCGCCGACCCCTGTGGAAACAGGGGTCCATCTCTGAACCCCTCCACGAAGACGGCAAGTCCAGAGATGGATACCTGTCTGCGCAGGTATCTCCGGACGAGAGAGTTGTTCAAAGCCTCAAGAAAGGCTGCGTATCCCCAATCCAAACCCCCACCAGTATTGGGAAACCACAGAACTTATCCCCACCCTCCAGACCTAGCGTATACTTCAAGACATCTCCCCTCTGAGAAGGGCCTTTCTAGAGCGGCTGGAAACGAGGGCGAGAGCGGCGGTCTGTGGCTGCTTCGGAACGTTCCGCACGTCCGGAGGGCGGTCACAGTCGGGCAGAGCAATGGGACACCGGTCAGCGATCTGGCACGGTTGGGGCGAGAAGCCCCGTAAAACCGACCAAGCCCGGACCTCGAGACAGGCCTCGACCTGTCAGAGGAAGACAGAAAACACACCGCCGCGGGTGCGTCTGAACCAGACGCTATCGCCAGACCGAGAGGCTGGCAGTTCCATCGCGCCTGTTTCAGACGCGCCCGGCTCATGCTTAACCAGCCTGCTCGCGCAGTCTGGCTCGAAGTGCTGCCCTGAGCGCCTCCGGCGCAGCAGCATGAAGCAGGTTCCGTTCGCTTCGCGAACATGAACCAGGCTGAGGGCTCAGGCAAACCTAATCGAGAAAGGACAGGGATATGGCGAGGACAAATAGACCATCACCAATTTGGAGCATAAGCGCCCGCGGCTTGGTTCATGTGAGGCGTGCAACGCCGATACGGAACCTGCTTCCACTGCGTCGCCCGAAGGGCGTTAGCGCAGTGGCAAAGAGAGACCTCCCACACCCCAAAGCTTGACTTCCCCGCGTCCGACCAGCGACAGCGGCGTGTGAGTGAAACCCTGATCCCTCTGGCGCTGTGCCTGCTCTCAGCGATTACAGTCGCCGCGACGAATATGTTCGTCAAACGCGGCGGCGATGTTCTCTCCGCGCGGATGATCGTTTCGATTGCCATGGCGCTCAGCGTCCTGCCTTTCGCACCGTTCGTGCCAATGCCAACCGGCCCGCTCTGGGGCGCACTCGCTCTCTCAGTCGTGGTTCATTGGGGCTATCAATTCGCCATGATCCGCGCGCTCCACAGGGGCGATCTATCTCTGGTTTTTCCTGTCATGCGAGGTCTCGCACCACTCCTGTCAGCACTTTTGGCTTTGGCGACACTGAAAGAAAATCCTGGCCTTTGGGGCTGGCTGGGTCTAATCCTCGCAACGTGCGCGATCATCGTTTTCGCATTACCTGAGCGCCAATCAGACGGGACAGGACTGCCGAAAAAGGACGCCCTCATCTGGGCGGGGTTCACGGCGCTCGGCATCGCGGCCTATTCCGTCGTCGATGCAAATGGCGTTCGTCTGACTGACGAGTTGCTGGGAAATCCCATGACTTTCGTGGTCTGGCTTTTCCTGTTCGACTGGATCGGGATCACAGCTGCTATGCTCTGGTCCCGTCGTGGACACATCTGGACCGGTGTCAAACCCCAACTCGTCAGTGGCACGATTGGCGGTTTCCTGGGCACGGTCAGCTATGGCGCAGCACTTTGGGCTATGTCGATGGCCGATGTGGCTTATGTCACAGCGATCCGGGAAACCTCAGTCGTCTTCGCCGCAATCATGGGCGCACTTTTCCTCAAAGAATCATTCGGAAGACGACGGATTGCAGCCGCAGCCGTGCTTTCAATTGGCCTTTTAATGCTCCAGATCGGGGCTTAACGCTGCGTTGGTATGACCCATGCTAGAGGGACATTATGAAACTCCTGCGCCATCTTGCCGGGTATTTGCCGGTGAATATTGCCAATGCCGTAGCGGCTTTTGGCGGCGTTTATGTGTTTACCCGCCTTCTCGATGCAGATGATTATGGCCGCTACGCCTTGATGGTCTCAGCCATGGCGCTGATCCATACACTCAGCCTGACGCCTGCCGAAGCGGCCGCCTATCGCTTTGCCGGAAAAGCGGGTGCGGAAGGCAAGTTACCGGATCATTTCCGAACCGCACTTTCGCTGACATTCCGATCTCTTCTGGTCACTGCGGCTTTGATTATCGCCCTTGGTACAGCGCTTAATCAGTTGCCTGACTATCTCGCCATCCTGCCATGGATCGCGATCTTAATGCCGATGAATACGGTTATACAGATGACGCTCGAATCCCATAAGGCCGGGCAGCAAGTCGGGCGTTATGCCTTTGTCGAGACAACGCGCTTGATCGGGGGTTTCCTGATTGGAACACTCGTCGCTTGGCAAACCGGGATGGGTGCAGCCTGTCCCTTTATTGGCATGGTCGTTGTCGGGGCAATGCTCGTCGCGCCGCAGGGTCTCTGGCTCTCAAAACAGGCCAAGACCGGGAAAACCAGTCCGAAGCAGAGACAGGCTTATTTGGCTTACGGCATCCCGATTGCCGCGGCTTTAGTATTGGATCTGATCCTGAGTGCAGCGGACCGGTTCCTGATTGCGCTCTTTCTCGGTGAAGCAGCCGTCGGTGAATATGCAGCGGGTTACGGCGTTGCGGACAAGACCGTTTTGCTGCTTTGTGCCTGGGCAGCGATGGCTGGATCGCCGCTCGTAATGGCGGCTTATGAACGCGCAGGACGCGAGGCTGCGAGGGATGAGGCGCGCGGAATGATCACGACGATGCTGCTGATTGGAATCCCCGCCGCGACAGGCCTGGCGCTGGTCGCACGACCGCTAGCAGAAGCGATGATCGGTGCGGAAGTCCGCGAAGGCGCGTTGCAGATTATTCCGTGGATTGCTTTCGCAGGATTGCTGAACGGCCTGCTGATCCACTATTTCTCGGAGGCCTTTCAGCTCGCGCACAAAACAACGGAAAGGGCACTCCTGATGCTCATTCCGGCAGGCGCAAACATTATCCTAAACCTGATCCTGATTCCGCAGTTTGCGCTGATGGGGGCGGTCATTGCGACGATTGCGAGTTACGCGCTCGGTGTTGCCGTTCTTGGGCTGCGCGGTCGCAGACACGTTGCCCTGCCGATGCCTGTGCTGGAGATCGCGAAAATTAGCGTCGCAGCCCTCGCCATGTGGCCAATCCTCATGCTGGTGCCCGAATGGGGTAGTTGGCCAGAGCTTTTCACAAAAGCGATCCTTGGTGGAGTAACCTATATCATAATCGCTTTCCTGCTTGACGCAGGCGGCGCGCGCGCCTTTGTTCAAGAGCGCATTTCATCCAAATCAGAAAAGGCTGCGTAATCTATATAATGGACGATACAAAAAAAGATCTTGGCACCGCAGCCGACAAAGCCAATCAGCTCTGGGGCGATCTCGTTCCGGTTATTGCCTTTGTCGTGATTTACAATGGTATGCGCTTTTTGGCGCCTGCCGAGGGTTTTTTCAGCGCAAAGACAGCGCTTTTCTGGGCGACTGGCGCGCTGATCGTGATCACCGCCTTTGTCATCGGCCAGAAACTCATCAAGCGGGAAAAAATCCCGCTTTTCCTCGTCGTGTCGTCTGTGATCGTTGGATTTTTCGGATCACTTGGGATCATCGCTCAGAATGAAGCTTTCCTGTATATAAAGGTCACGATCCAGCAGCTTTTCCTCGCGGGGTTGATCTTCATTCCGATGCTCTTTGGACTGAACATCTGGCGTGAAATGTTCAAATCCGTCTTCGATTTGCCCAAGCATGCATGGACAGTGCTTTCCATTCGCTGGGGCCTGTTCTTCATCGCGATGGCGTTCTGGAACGAATATCTCTGGCGAACTTATGCGCCCATTTCTGAGCAATGCCTGCCTATTTTTGGGGTGCAAGCCGCACCGTGCGAAGCTTATTCATTTGCGGGCTTCAACTTTGGCGAAAAGGACGCGCAGGGCATTTGGGCGAACTGGAAGCTCGGCAATATGGTCATCACTTTCCTGTTCGGCGCGGCGAATGTTCCGTTTACATTGAAGCATCTGGAACAGCCGGAACCCGAAGCCGCTTGAGGGCATCTCGCCCGAACAGAGAATTCAATTGATCTGCACACGGTCTTTTCTCTATAAAGCGCTCAACCAGAGATAAACTAGGGCTGCGATTATGGCGAAGACTGAAGAGACAGCCGAGTTCAATCTCGGTCAATCGGCGACACATTTGTTGCATCGTGCGCAACAGATGGCGGTTAACCTCTCCTCTGAAGCGCTTGCCAAGAAGGGGCTAACAATCCGGCAGTTTGCTGTGCTAGCAACGCTGTTTGAGGAAGATGGCCAGAGCCAATCCAGCCTCGTTGATATGACAGGCATCGACCGTTCAACACTTGCCGATATGGTTGCCCGAATGGAGAAAAGCGGGCTGGTTTTGCGCGTGACATCCAAGGAAGATGCCCGCGCCAAGGCCGTCTCGCTGACAAAATCCGGCGAAGCCGCGTTCAAAGATGCCGCCCCGATCGTTCAGGAAGCGGATAAAGTTCTGATCGAAGACCTACGGAAATCGCGCCGAAACAGTCTGATCGAGTCGCTCTCGATCATCAGTGGTCTCGAAATTGAGGAAGAAGAGGACGAGACTGAGATCAAAAAGCGCAAAAAAGCGATGAAAAAGAAAAAGAAGAAGAAAAAGTCTAAATAGGACTATTGATCGAGGAGCGTCCTGATCTCGGCCAGTTTCTCCGAATCGATAATCCCGCGAACATGCAGAATGATGGTTCCGTCGCTGTCTATCACGAAGGTTTCAGGCACACCCGTTAGACCGAAATCTAGACCACCCTGGCCATCTTGGTCGCGCGCAATTACGCGATAAGGATCACCAAGCTCTCTAAGAAAAGCCTCTGTATTTGCCACCTCATCTTTGTAGGCGAGGCCGTAGACTTGATCGGCATGGCTTTCCGAAAGCGCCATCAGAAGTGGGTGTTCGACGCGGCAAGGGGCGCACCATGAGGCAAACAGATTGACCATGATCGGTCGACCTTCCGGAGGCGGAGAAAAACGGATCTCAGCGTCCCCAGAAAGCGTCGGGAATGACCGCTCTGGGGCTGACCGTGTGATCGTTCCGCTGTCAGCTGCATCGAAGGTCGCCTTCTCCGGATTGTAAAGTTGCAAGGCCGTTACCGCGCCAATGACCAACAATGCCGCGAGCGGCAGGGCCGCCATCCAGCGTTTCATGAGGACTGGGTCTCACGCAGGCGCTCAAGGCGCGCTTTCGCTGCGCCAGCCCTGATGATGGCATAGACGCTGAGTAAGATCGGAAGGGCTATGCCCATTGAAATGATGGTCCAGAGGAAGGCTGCATTATCATCGAGGGGAAAGGTCATCGCTCTACTTCCCCGCCAATCGCCGCGCCATCAGGGCATCGGCTTGCTGACCGAACACTTCAGCGCGCATCAGCATCATAATAATCGCCGCGATAATGAGGCCCTGACCCAAAAAGCCGATCAAAAGTGGCTGCAAGTAGATCCAATCCATAGCCGGGCCTTCAGCGCGGATAACGCTTGGGCCTTGATGAATGCTCGCCCAGATGTCGACGGACACACGAATGATCGGAATATTGATCAGGCCGATCATTGCCAGAATTGCCCCGGCGCGGGCCGCTTTCTGGCGCGTCTCCATCGCTGTTCGAAGCGCCATATAGCCAATGAAAAGGAAGAAGAGCACAAGCACGCTCATCATGCGCGGATCATCCCACAACCACCAAGTCCCCCAGGTCGGCTTGCCCCAAACGCTACCTGTGGCAAGGCAAAGCGCGGTATAAGCCGTACCGACCGGCGCAATGGCGCGCGCAGCGACATCTGCGAGCTCATGCCGCCAAATAAACCAGACGAAACTTGCGACAGCGAGGCCCACATACAGCCCCATACAGAGCCAGGCACTTGGCACGTGGATGAATAGCGCCCTGAAGATGTGACCGCCCTGAAGTTCATCTGTCGGAACAACAAACAGGCCCTGCCAGAGGCTGTAGGCGAACAGAACCACCCCGATCAAAGCCAGAGCAGGGATCGCCAGCTTCGAAAAACGCATAAAGCGGTGCGGATTGGCGAGGATGGACCACATAATCGCTATTTATGCCTCTCTTAGTCTGTGGCCAAGCGCAAAGCTGCGCCCATTGCGAGGGGTGCGACACCAAGTGCAAATAGTGTGGACGCTATCAAAAGGAGACCCGGTGTTGTCGTGAGACCGCCCTGCAAGGCAAGTGCTCCGAAAATCAGGGTCGGGAAATAGAAGGGTAGAGCGAGGAGCGCGATCAGTAAGCCACCTCTGGCAATGCTTGCCGAAAGCGCTGCGGCGACACCGCCCCAGAGGAAAAAGGTGAGGCCGCCGAGACCATAAGCGATCATGGCGGGTAGCGTCTTTTCGGCTGGGACTGTGAGCATGAGGCCTAGGACGGGGGTGAGGAGGACCAGCGGTAGACCGGAAATCAGCCAGTGCGCGAGGGTTTTTGTCAGGGCGATGAGCGAGATGGGCGTTGCCTCCTGCGCCCAGAGATCGAGCGCGCCATCCTGCAGGTCAGCCTGAAAGATCCGCTCGAGCGTGACGAAGGACGCAAGCGCCAAAGAGAGCCAGAGCACGCCAGGACCAATGCGGGACAAGACCTCCATCTCAGAGCCCATCGTAAACGGCACGAGGATGGCCGCGCCTGCAAAGAAACTGGCTGGCAGAAAGGCACCCGCGCCATTGGCCCACGCTTCTGAGAGGGCTTGGCGAAAGGCGGAGATGAGGGGGGACGGGTTCAAAGCGCCACCTCACGGTCCGCCTCAATCGGCGCATCGCCGTGAAGGGCTGCGATGACGCTGCCGCCGGTTTTGCAGTGCTGTTTGATCATGTCGGCGAGCATGGTCTGGCCATCTGTGTCGAGCGCGTTGAAGGGCTCGTCGAGAAGCCAGAGATCGCGATCCACCAGAAACAAACGCCCCAGAGCCGTTCGCCGCTTCTGTCCCGCTGACAGCATGGATGCGGGGACATCGGCCGGGCGTTCCAGCCCCATCAGTTTCAGAATGAGGTCAATATCGGCCCTACTGCCCCAAACCCTCGCCCAGTGCTGCAAGTGTTTACGAGGGGTTTCATGAGGCTTGAGGCCGTTTGTGTGGCCAATCCAGTGGTGAGGTTTGGAGCGCTGGACCTTACCCGCCTGAGGCTGGCTGAGCCCTGCGAGTTGGCGCAGCAGCGTTGTTTTCCCCACACCGTTTTTGCCCCTCAGGAAAACGATCTCCCCGCCAGTAAGGCGCAGATCGAGCGCGCTGAACAGAATGCGCTCTCCACGTACGGCTGCGAGCCCCTCGGCTGAAAGAAAGTCAGACTGCGTCAATCGAGATGCCTATCCAATCAAACACGTTGCGGCACACTGTAATCGTAGAAGTGAGACTGGCCACGCCCTAAATGACGCATTTGAAGACATTTGAGCGCAGTCATAACGCAGTCGTGAGTGCACATTTTTTAAATCGGGCCTTATAGACAATCGCATGCAACGAGTTTTCCTCTTAACAGTCATCGCGGCTTTCGCATTTGCTTTCGCCGCTTATGCGGACGAGCGCGACGCTGCTCAACAAACAGGTCAGCCTGTTCTTGTTGAGCTGTTCGCCAACCAAAATTGCCCGGCCTGTCCGAAAGCGCACAAGACGATGCGCGAGGTTTCGGCTGAACGCGATGATGTTCTGGTGCTGACTTGGGTGGTCGATTACTGGGATTATCTCGGCGACGATGATCCAATGGCGATGCCCGAAGCGAATGCACGCCAAAACGCCTATGCCGATTGGCTGAGCCTGCGCGCGCCCTATACGCCGCAAAGTATCTATAATGGCGTGAAAGAGTGCCCTGGACCGCGTCGTCGCCAGGTGGTGAAGAATATTGAAAAGCTATCACGTAATCAGAGCAGGGAAGCCTCACTAACAGAAACTGACGGACTCGTTTCGGTGATCGGGAATGTCGGGGATACTGAAATGCTCTACACCGTGCGCTATATGAATGCTGAGCAGCATGATACAGGCATGGTCAATCCGGTCGTCTCTATTACGCCTCTGCAGGGGCTTCAAAGCGTCGCTCATGGCTGCGAAGAGGATTGCGCGGTCTTGTTGCAATCCATGGAGACGGGCGAAGTCGTCGCCTTCTGGCAAGCCGGTTGATGAAATTCACCCTATCCGGGCAACCGGACTTCAAGCGTTTGCTGCTAAGCATTTCGGATGGGATCAGAGCCTGACACCATTACTCTAAGTTTGTTGATCGGCGCGCTTGGCTTTGCGGCAGGGGCGGCTTTAATCTGTTTTATCCCGAAGCAACAATCAGCGATCAAGAATGCGGTCACAGCAATCGCTGGCCTGATCTTGGTCCTGGACATTGCAGGCGTCCGGCTGATCGATTTTGGATCGGCCTTTGACCTCGACAATCCACAGCGCGTCGTCTCTCTGACCTCAATGCTCGGACCGCGATTTGGATTTCTGGGCTTCCTGGGGGGCGTGATCTATTTCGGGATCAGTCAACGTGTCCAAACCGCTTTAACGCTGATCGTGGGCGGGCTGTTTGTTGTTGTCGCAATCGCGGGTTAGTCCAAAGGCACCTCAGATGATGGCTGATTGGCGGGCGTGTTGGCCGTCTCAGGTGCGAAACTGATCAGGGTTGTGCCGTCACCGCCTCTGGCTTCCCGGTTTGGGCCAACCAGAAGAAACGTCCCGTCCGGTCTGATCTCAGCGATAATATCTGCAGTCGGACGATCTTCGCGGAATTGATCAATCGTATATTTGTCCGTGAGCCCTGTGCGGGAGAAAGCCCAGCCGCGGTACTGGTCACGCACAAGACTGTCGTAGTTGCGGCCTCGCCGGATCAGCGTGCGGCCGCGCGCATTGAGGCCGGCGACCTTATCATCGCTCTCTTCGGCTTCACTCAGTGAGAGCTGGTGAACCATGTGGCGGCCAAGCTCCGGGGCGAAATGGCTGCAGACGAGCGAGTTGTAGCTGTCATTGGTTGAAAGCGCCGCGACAGTGGAAAAGCGGGCATGGTCGAGCTTGATCTCAGCGTCTTCGGATAGAACTTCTCCAAGGAAGACATCGACCCCGGCCTCGCGTGCAGGACGCAGTCTGCGGTAGGAGCTGTCGGCAACGATCACGTCGATCTTCGTGTCACGAATCGCTTTGGCAAATTCGAGGCTCCAGGCATTGGCCCCCACGACCAGAACGCCGGGACGTTCTTTGCGGGCCAAACCTAGCGCACGGGCGAGCGGGCCGATTGTAAAGCCGTGCAGGACGACGGTTGCAAACACCATCGCAAAAGCGAGCGGTGCGATTTGCTCGGCCCCGTCAAAGTTGAACCGGCCAGTACGGTCCAGCTCGATCAGAAGCGATCCGAACAGACCGGAGACGGCGACCGCCACGATCCCGCGCGGGGCGATCCACCCAAGCAGGATGGCTTCGTTTCGCGGCAGGGTTCCATAGGTCGATATCCAGACCGATAGCGGGCGGACGATGAATAGCATGCAGATCAGGAAGAGAACCGTATTCAGATTGATCGCAGACCCGATGATC
Source organism: Pseudomonadota bacterium (assembly GCA_038746145.1). Taxonomy (GTDB): domain Bacteria; phylum Pseudomonadota; class Alphaproteobacteria; order Caulobacterales; family Hyphomonadaceae; genus Henriciella. The sequence continues at coordinate 129,779 of JBCDKW010000001.1, read as the reverse complement.
TGCGGCGTGAGGTCGGCGGTCAGCATGACGAAGACACCTGAAACGAGTAGGACGGCAATATCCTCCTTGAACTTCCGCAATTCGCTGAGACCTGCGATCTTCGAATTACCGAGCATCATGCCGTAAGCGGTGACGGCAACGAGGCCGATCTCACGCTCAACCAGTTCTGCCAGGGCGTAGCATAGAACAATCGAGCCAAGGATGAGCGGGGCTTTCAGATATTCGGGGGCCCAGCCATTGCGAAACGCACGGGTCATGACCCAACCAAAGGCAATGCCCAGAATGATACCTTCGATCGCTGCAAGAATAATCCAGGCCCCTGCCCCGACTGTGTTTTCGCCGACGGAGGCAACGCGAACGATTTCAAAGGCTGCTACCGCGAAGAGTGCCCCGATTGGATCGTTGACGATGCCTTCCCATTTAAGGAATTGCGCGGGTCGACCCCCAAGCTTTGATTGACGTAAAAGCGGCATGATGACGGTTGGGCCTGTCACGACCATGACGCCGGCAAAGACAACCGCGCTGGCCCAATCTAGACCGGCGGCGAAGTGGGCTGCCATGGTTCCAAGCACCCAGGCCAATGGCCCGCCGAAAAAAATCATTCGGCGCACGGGTTTTCCCGCTTCACGAAGATTTTCGAACTTCAGGACAAGGCCACCTTCGAACAGGATCACGGCAACCGCGAGGGAGACAACCGGCCGGAAAATATCGCCAAAGCTTTCAGACGGGTTGAGAAGCGGATCACCGAACAGAACTGACCAGAGCGGACCTACTGCAAGGCCCGCAAGCGACATGAGCACAATCGCAGGCGCTTGCAGGCGCCATGCGAGCCACTGGGCGCCAAGCCCCAAAGCCCCAATAAGCGCGCACGCGACGATAACGTCACCGCCCGCGCCAGCTGCGAGAAGAATTGTAAAATCCATGAAGTCCGGTGTTCCCAAGCTCCCTTAATGGCCCTCCCTAGGCCAGAAGCTCATCTCTCGCTTCATCGCGTGAAAAGTCAAAGCCTATTTCCCGTTGACCGTAATCGCCAGCTTCATAACGCTCAATCTGGACGCCAAACCAGTTCATAACGTGATCGTAGATATGATCGTAGAAAGGTTCCGGGTCATTATCCTTTAGCGGGATCGAAAGTTGATATTCTTCACCGCCTGTAATTCTGGCAACGAATGTATCCCCGATCTTCTGGCATTCCATCGTAACGCGCATCCAGTCGGTTCCTTTCGAGACGCGAACGGCAAGCCCAAACAGGATTGGACCGAGGGGGCGAAACCCTTTTGGCGGCACTGAGAACGCCTTATCGCCATAGTCTTTTGGCTCAAACGGACCAGCGGGGGGTACGAGCCGGACACAGACGCCGTCCCCGGCCCCAATATAAGCGCACAAGCCTTCCCTCAATTCTTCTGACAGGCGACGCACACGGGCATAATTTTCAGCTGCCAAGGTCTGATAGTGGTCAACTTTTGAGATCAGCTCGTCAAAACGCGACATGGGGGAGCCTCCAATTTACAGTCTGATGCTCATGATAGGATAGACGATCATGAGACGCCAGAACTGAAATCGGTTACTCAGTTTTGAGACGATCTCTCAGGCTCAACCAATAAAGTTGCATGCAACAATAGGCGATGGCGATGCCGAGATTGGAAGACGCCATCGTGTAGACCTCAAAGCCTCGAGCGGGCATCAGGATCAGTTCGACAAATGTTGCGAAGATAAGAACAGTAACAGTCGCTATGCCACGACGCTTCACGCCGAAGGTTAGGGTCGTCCAAACGGTTAAAGCTGCGAAGGCCAGCATTCGGAATGCATGCTCTTCGTGTGCAAACATGGGCACAGCATTCGGCTCATACACGATCGCTTTCAAAGCGACCACAATCGCGATGATTCCGGTTAGCCCTTTTACAATTGTCTTATAGGGCTCAGTCAGCCACTCGCGGGCTGTTGGGTCGATATCTGCAGCCGTATTTGCCATCCGTACTACCTCTACTTAGCAGCTCAGAGTGCCATAAGCTGTTTTCCGTTATCTCAAGCGAAAGCGTGAAATTTGAGAGATTAGGCGGCTTTTCGCACCTTAAAGCGGATTTCACTGATCCCTTTGTCAATCTCTGCGAGGGTTGGACGCAAAGATAGAGGGAGAAGATTGCGCGCCAATTCGATATTGGTGCGTGGTGCGAGGCCTTCGGCATGGCCAGAGATCACGGTCTGAATTGTATCGAGATAAAGCGCTTCTTCATGCGTAATCTGGGTGAGTCTGGACGCGATGGGTCCGACAACGCCGTAGGACAGGAAGACCCCTAGAAAGGTTCCCAGTAGGGCGGCGGCAATCATTTCGCCGAGGATCATCGGTTCAGAGTCAATGAACCCCATCGTCTTGATGATTCCAAGAACAGCGGCGACGATCCCTAATGCGGGCAAGGCATCTGCTAGTGTATGCAAGGCCGAACTCGCCCGCTGTCTTTCTTCAACAATGGCTGCGACCTGTTCCTCAAGCTGAGGGCGCAATCTGGATTTTGCTGCAGGATCCATCGCTAGCAGACGAAAGCCATCACAAACCAGAGCCGTCGCCTGCCCATCAGACAGTAATGCCGAATTTGCATTGAATAGGTCAGAGGTTTCCGGCTGCTCGATATCGTTTTCGATCGCGATGAGGCCGCCTGTTTTCGCTCTACGGATAAACTCATGCAGCGTGATCAGAAGGTCAGAGTGATCTTTGGCCGTCCACTTCGTTCCTCGAAAGACTTGGGCAAAACCTTTGAAGGCTGCGACCGCTGTTGATGTGGAATTCCCGATCAGGACCGTCGCAATGCCAGCGCCCAGGATCAAAGACAACTCAAATGGCAGCGCAGACAGAATAGCCGGGCCACCGCTCAGCGCGAGACCGCCCGTGATCAATAGCAATATCAGAATAAGTCCGATGATTTGTACCATATCGAGACAGCCGCTTTGCACTTAGGCAGCGCCTGATGCGCACGCCGTATCTTTTCGGGATGACACACGCAGGATTAGAAATCCTTAATTTGACCTCTCCTGGCAGGTGAATCCGCTGTCAGAACGTTGAAAGGGCGGATTCTGAGTGATAGTTTGTGACCAAGTCCGATGGTGCCGAAGCAATAGGTATCACGATTGCAAGAAGAATTTGGACGGGCAGATCGCCACGCCATAAGGCGTTGTTAAGTTGCCCTGTGTATAGGTTAATCAAAGACTCCGAGGAGCTCATGATGAAAACAGTTTTGACATCGCTCATTTTTAGTGGGGCGCTCATTGGCTCTGCCCAAGCTCAGGTTATGGCGTCTGCTGAGGGATATCGTGTGTGTGCGCCTGAGGCGACACAGACAGGTATCCAGGTCGCAGCAGAACAATGCGGTACGCTGAGAGCGCCGAATTTTTCCAATTTGACGATCCAATCCCGCTCAGAGCTTCAAACGCTGGAATCTCAACGTGAGCTCTTTCGCAGCGATGTTGCGACATACGGCCAGTGCATCACGCAGCTGATTAATTCCTACCGCCGTCCGGGTGCGCCTGCTGACAGTCTGGTTCCGGATCAAGCCGCTTGCGCGCATTCATGGGCACAGGATCAGGCCACACAGGTTGTTCGTGACTACGGCAAGGCCTGCATTGATTATTCAAACCGCTCCATGATGGACACCGATCTCGAAATCTATGACGGCGCTTGCTATCCGACCGCGAAGTCAAATCAGCAGGGCTAGAAATTCGCTTGATTTTTGGCGCAGCCCCGTGGATTGACGGGGCATGACCAGCCAGGATGACATTGATAACAGCGCGCCCCAGCCAGATCGGCGGGGCGCGTTTTTTATTTTGTTCTTCGCGCTGATGGCGATTGGCGCTGGCAATACGATGTTGATCGCAGCGGTGATCCCACCACTCACGCGCGAGCTTGGCCTGCCGGACTGGATGGCCGGGGCGATTTTTTCTCTGTCAGCGCTGTGCTGGTCGCTGAGTTCTCCATTTTGGGGGAAGCGGTCCAATCGCTGGGGACGTAGACGGGTCGCTGCGCTGGGTCTGGCTGGATATGCCGTTTCAATGGCGCTTCTGTTTATGGCGTCTTTGGCGGCCATATCAGAGTGGATCACTGCGCCATTTGCGATCTTTGCCTGCCTGGCCCTGTCGAGAACGGTTTTCGGTCTTGTCGGATCAGGCTCGAGCCCGGCCGCACAAGCCTATGTCGCCGATCGAACGAGCCCGCAGGAACGCCAATCGGAAATCGCTTTTGTGACGTCAGGTTTTAGTCTTGGCACCGTTATTGGACCCGCTTTCGCAGCGGCGCTGGTCGCGACCTTTGGCCTGTTAAGTCCACTAATCATCACATGCGTTCTGGCGGCGGCCATGTCGGCGATGATTTACATATTCCTGCCAGAGCAGCGTGAACCGATCCAAGATGCTTCCGAAATGGAGGTTATTCCGGGATCAGTCGGCCTTTGGCGATCAAAAAGCGTTGCGCCCTTCTTGGCGTATGCCGTCTGCCTCTCGCTCGTCAGCGGGATCCTGACGCAGGTCTTTGTGTTTGCGGTGATGGACAAACTCGGCGTGGCGAATGAAGAAGCCGCGCAATTTACAGGGCCTGCCTTCGCGATGGGGGCGATGGCTGTGATGGTGTCGCAACTGGTCCTGATTCCGCGACTGAAATTGCGCAACCGGACCTTGATGATCACAGGATGTATCCCGCTTTTGATTGGGGCGCTTCTGCTCATACCGGCGCAGGATTTTGCGACATTAGTGCTAGCACAATTTTTCATCGGGATTGGGCAAGGCCTTACGCGGCCCGGCTTTTCCAGCGGTGCATCGCTCGCCGTTATTCCTCAATTGCAGGGCAATGTTGCAGGCTTGGTCATCTCCGCAAATGGCGCAGGGTTTATTATCACGCCGCTCTTCGGCCTGTTCCTGTATGAATTCGTCGATCCCAGCCTGCCCTTCTGGATATGCGTCGGGCTTTTGATCTTCATGGCTGCATTTGCGTATTTCGCGATCAAGCCGGGCGTTGGGGAAGCCGATTAGCCCGCTGCGGCGATAACCTGCTGTAATGCTTGTTGGGTCGGGAAACCGTCAGCAGGTTGGATCCCGTTCGCGGCCTGAAAGCGCCGCAGAGCGCCCTTTGTACCGCGCCCCGCAATGCCATCGACCGGACCGGCATCGAAACCGAGGCGGTTCAGATTTGACTGCAAGACCATGATATCACGATTGCTCAAGAGCTGGAGCTGCGTTGGCCACGGCGTGATCGGCCCGCTTTGACCCGCGACGCCGTCAGTCAGGAGGCCGACGGACAGCGCATAGCTGTCAGAGCGATTATAGGTCTTGAAGACATCAAAATTCTTGAACAGCAGGTATTTTGGACCCGTCGCGCCTGATGGTAACCAGAGCTCGGCAAAGGTGCCCTCGCCGAGATTGAACCCGCCGCCGGAAAGTGGCGATAGCCCGCGCCCGATCCACGTGCTGAGCCGTCTATCCTGACCGTCAGCGAGCGACCAATCAAAATCAGCCGGGGCCAGCACTTCGATGCCCCACGGCATATTATTTTGATACCCGGACACGCTGAGATAATTTGCAGCGGACGCAAGCGCGTCGGCTTCGCTGCCCCAGAGGTCCTTGCGCCCATCACCGTCTCCATCGACGGCGTAGGCGAGGAACGTTGAGGGCATGAATTGCGTTTGCCCCATCGCGCCGGCCCACCCTGAGACGAGTTGATCGCGGTTCACCTCGCCCTTCTCTTGCAGCTTCATGAGCGCGGTAAGTTCTCCTTCCGCAAAGGATTTACGGCGGCCTTCGACGGCCATGTTTGATAATGTGTTGGCGGCATCGAAGTCGCCGATGTAAGAGCCGAGATTGGTCTCCATCGCCCAGATCGCAGTCAGTGCCTCACGATCAACGCCGTATTGGGCTTCGATTTGGTCAAACACAAAACCGAGTTCATTCAGTTTTTGTGCCCCGCGCGATTTCCGCGATGATGTGACGGCCGTGCCGACATAGTCCCAGATCGGCTTTGCGAATTCTGCTTGATCGGCGACATCTGTGCCCGCAATCTTTGCATCCGTACTGAGATAAAGTGCGAGGGGTCTAATCTCAGAGAGCGTTTCATAAACGACTACGGGATCGCGGCCGCTGGCAAGCGCTCTTGCTGAATAGTCATCACGCCAGGCATCCATTCGGACGTCCCCACTGGACGCAAAGGGCGGAATGCTTGGGACGGTCGGTGCAGGTTGCGATGGTGGATTTGGTTCCGAAATCGGAGGCGTCGTTGGAAATGGTGTCTGCTGGGGCGTCGCGGCGCACGAGGCAACAATCGCTGCCAAGCCGATCAAGCCAACCCCAAAACGAGCCGCATTAAGAGACATCACGTTCATTCTGTTTTCCCCTTTGCAGCCAGTCTGCTGCGATTTTGTTGACTCACACAAGTGTGGTCTGTATGTGCCGCACTTTCGGAAATTAGTTCTAACGTCTGGGCCAAAGCCATGAAAGTGAAATCCTCGATCAAAGCACTCAAGTCACGCCACCGTGATTGCAAGGTCGTGCGTCGCCGCGGCCGGACCTATGTCATCAACAAGACTGACCCGCGCTTTAAAGCAAAGCAGGGTTAAAGCCTTGATGAACAGGGTCGCCTTATGAGCGCCCGTATTGTTCTTTTTGATCTCGGAAATGTGGTCGTCGATTGGCGGCCCATTTTGCTTTACCGTACCTTATTCGACGATCCGGCCGAGGCCGAATGGTTCTCCGCGAATGTCTGCAATATGGACTGGCACACCGAGCATGACCGCGGTGTCTCCATGGACAAGAATGCAACGCCGCTGATCGCCAAATACCCGCAGTATGAAAGCCAGATCAGGGCTTGGAAGACCAGATGGCTGGACATGTTTGCAGGCTATGTGCCGGGAACACCGCAGCTGATTGCGCGCTTGGAAGAGCGACGTGTTCCGCTTTATGGCCTGTCGAATATTCCGGCTGAGAAAGCAGATGAGACGTTTGACGCGTATCCCGTAATCAAGATTCTTCGTGATGTTGTCGTCTCAGGCGCAGAGAAAGTCGTGAAGCCGGACCCAAAGATTTACGAGATTACACTCCAAAGGATGGGGAACCCTGATCCGTCCGAGGTGTTGTTCATCGATGACAGTCTCAAGAACATAGACGCTGCGAATGCGCTGGGTTTCCAGACGCATCATTTCAAAGGTGCGAAAGCCCTTGAAGCCGATCTGATCAAGCGCGGCCTCATCTAAGCCCTTGTCGCGACACAAAGCCATGCCATAGTTAGATCATGCTGAAAGCGCTTGCCTTTGCCGGACTGATCTTTGTTTCGACGCCGGATTTCGGTCCGTCGGATCAAATGTTCGAGGATTTGAAGTCAGCTGAAACCGAAGACGATGCGAACTCAACCGCGCTGGATATCTGGGCGGCCTGGATGGAGAGCGGGTCTGATGCAGCTGATCTCGTCATGGAACGCGCGGTCAATGCGCAGGCCCAAGGCGATCTTGAACTGGCTCAAGCCCTTTTTGACCGTGTGATCGCCATCCAGCCGAATTATGCGGAAGCCTGGAACCGACGGGCCACGATCTTTCTCGCGCAGGAAAACTACGCAGAAGCGCTGCGTGATGTGAATGAAGCGCTGCGTCTGGAACCCCGCCATTTTGGGGCATGGGGCGGCCTTGGCGCTGTCCTGGAAAGTCTCGGCGCGAAACAGGAAGCATTAGAGGCCTATGAAAAGGCGTTGGAAATTTATCCCCTATTCCAGCGCGCCAATGCGGCAACGGCCCGCCTGAAAAAGGAATTAGAGGGGCGCCCCGTTTGAAACTGCTCATGATTTTGTTGGCCTTTGTTGCACTGGGCCTGCTGAGTGCCTGTGTGCATAGCGCGATCTATACCTCCCGCGTTGAGGCCAAATATCCGCCTGAAGGACAATTGGTTCCGGTGAATGGCGCAGACGTGCATGTTATCCCGGCTGGAACCAATGGCCCTGTCGTTCTGATGATCCACGGCGCATCGGCCAATGCGAGCGAATTTAATTACACTTTGGCCCCTCGCTTATCAGACACGCATCGCGTGCTGATGGCGGACCGCCCGGGGCATGGCTATTCCGATCGGCCTGCGGATGCAGAAACGCTGCAGGTTCAGGCCGCACAAATGGCGGGCGCGCTGGATGCCCTCGCGCCTAATGAAAAGGCCGTGATTGTTGGCCACTCATTTGGCGGCGCTGTCGCGCTTCGCTTGGCGCTGGATTATCCGGATAGGGTGCAGGGTCTCGTCTTATTGGCCCCTGTCAGTCACGATTGGGGCGGCGGTGGAGAGGCCTGGTACAATAAGTATGCAGGCTCGCCCGTGATCGGGCCGATCTTTAGCCAACTGGTTCCGATTGTTGGACCCGCGCAGGTCAAGGCCGGGGTGAATGGTGTGTTCTTCCCCAAACCTGCACCGGATGGATATTATGAAAAGTCCGAAATCGCTCTCCTCTTCCGGCCCAAAGAGTTCCGCGCGAATGCGAGGGACGTAAATGCCCTGCGAGCGGAAATGGCCGCGCAGCAGGATCGCTATCCTGAAATCAAAGTTCCAGTTATCGTGTTTTCAGGAGCGCAGGACACCGTGATCAGCCCACCGCTGCATGTTGGCAAACTGAAGCACCAAGTCGACGGCTTGCAGATCGTGAAACTGCCCGATGGAGGACATATGCCTCATCATGCCTATGGGGCTGAAGCCGCCGATGCGATCAGCCAGATCGCAGCCGGTGAACCGGTTAGCGCGGAGGCCCTGGAAGCAAGCGCCCGGGCCAGAGACACGGAATAATCTCTCCGTCTTTGCCATAAGCGATATCGGGGTTAGCCAGATAGGCCATCAGGCTTATCTCTGCTGTTTCTGTGACTTGGGTGAGGCTTACACTTGCGTCTGCGCGGGCCAGCATTTTGCGCCCTGTACACCGATGCAGATCAATGTGGCGTAGCGGTTGCGCGTCTTGGCCAGCCCGCAGGCGATGAAACGCGTTTAACTGGCGATCAATCCCAAGCGTTATTGTCGCCGGCCAACCCTTTCCGCTTGGAACAGCAACAAAGGCCACCCGGTTGCGCGTTTCAGGGTCGAGCGCGTTATACATGACGCGATAAACCGTTCCGCCCCGAACGCTTGTTTCATCCAGCGTGACAGAGCGATGGCGTTTTAGCTTCGCGGCCCAGTCTGCAACCACCTGATCGCGAACATTCCAAGCTTCTCTCGAGTTCTGATCGGCCAGAAGCGCCGCGATATAATAGAATTGCGACTTCAATGTCTGCAGCGGCAAGGCGTCTTCGAAGTGTCTCAACGCTCGGTCTGCATCATCATCACTGACCGCCGCCATGGCCGCGATTGTCTGAGCCTGCCTGATTTCTGGGCGATTTGGGCATTGATCGATGAAGTCAGTCGTCACCCTGTAAACGTAGGCAGGTGTTGCTTCTTCAACCGGATAATCGAGCAGCCTTTGCCAAGCTGATACATCTTGCAGAGAACAATCAGCCTCTTGCCCGAAGGCGAAAGGATCGCCGTAAAGGCCAAGAAAGGTCGTCACAGCTGAGGTGAAGGTCGCAAACGCCCATCGGCCGAGCGTTTTGATTAATGAAGCGTTAACGGTCATGGCAGGTAGGCTGCAAGCCGCATGCCGTGAAATGGACTAGCCGAGGAAAACCCGCTCAAACGTCCAAAATGCGCCAATAAGTCCGATCAAGGCGCAGGCCGGGATAGCGATATAGTGGCGATACTTTATGTCACTTATACGCGCGCGCAGTGGCCAGAGCAGGATCGCAACGAGCGCAACAACGCTCAGCTGACCGATCTCCACCCCGATATTAAACCCGATCAAAGCGCTCCAGAATTGGCCTTGCGGGAGGCCGAGAGAACCGAAAAATCCGGCAAAGCCCATGCCGTGAATCAGACCGAAAATAACAACCACTAAGGGCCGCCAGCGCTGCATATCTTTAAACACGATATTTTCAAAGGCAACGAAAGCGATCGTCAGTGCGATGAGCGGTTCAACAATGCTGGCGGGTGGGGAAATAGTGCCGGTCGCGGCCAACATCAGGGTTATCGTGTGTGCAACAGTGAAAGCTGAAATCTGGATCAGGAGCGCACGCCACCCTGCGGCCGTAAAGAAGAGGGCCAGCACGAAGAGAATATGATCGAGACCGGTCGGCAAGATGTGGCGAACACCGATCTCGATATAAAGACCGAAGGTTTCGAGAAGCGGCCTGTCAAAGTCGATTGTTTCGGTCTGTGTGAACTGACTATCACCAGTCCATGACGTTGCTGGCCGGTCAATCTCTTGCAGTGCGTTACAGAGCGCCGGGTCCATCCCGCCATCAAACGTGCAGAACTCATCCTCAGGATGAGCAAATGCTGTGGGTTCACTAAGCACCACTGCCAGAAACAAGATGATCAGACAGCGGGTCAGAACGCTAGCGCTTGTCATGGCCGTTTCGGAAATCGTGCTTAGCTGAATCATGCTCTCCCGGCGCATGATCGTGCCCTTCATGCGATCCGTGACCGTGCGAATGAGCGATTGGCATCAATGTGACGCTAAGCCCGACAGCCGCGCCAACGATAACCGCTGTCATGCCTTTTGCCGACGGGCTTTCGCGCAGCGGGGCCAGCAACGGACCGGTCGCAACGAATAGAAGCAAACCGGCAGAGATTGCAAACAGCGCGCCTAATATTTCAGCGCTCACAAAACTCAGTATTGGCGCACTCACAAGGACACCGAGGGGCGTAGTCGCAGCCGCCGCCAAAAAGGCCCACAGAAAGGCTGTCTGATTGGTTGCGCCGGATCGTTTGAGAATGATGTAGGCAATGATCCCTTCCGGAAGTTCGTGCAAAATCAGGGATAAGGATGCCAGAAGTCCGGATTGAAAGCTTGCTGCGAACGTCACTGAATAGATGATCCCATCAATAAAGGAATGTGCTCCGATGGCGATAATGGGTGCAAGTGCCTCTTTTGGAAGTCCGGTATCAGGCTGATCTGGGAACAGGATAGTGGTCGCTGAGTTGAGGAGGACGCCCAGAAAAAAGCCCAATGTAATCCAGGCCGGTGCCCGCGATGTCATGTCATAGGCTTCCGGCATGATATGGATGAAACTGATAATGCAGAGCATACCTGCGGCGGCCAAAGCGAACAGAGAAGCGTATCGCAAGCTCCAATCAGTGTATTTTGACACCAGAAACAGGCCAAGCGTGGTCACAGATGCGGCAATTGCACCGAAAAGCAGCGGCATCTGGAGCATGGCCCACATTCTTATGAAACTCCCTAAAGACCCACTAGCGGGCACAGCAGAGATGTGCGACATGCTAGGTGATAGCTCGTAATGGGTTGTTATAGTATCTCATTATGAGCAGGGCGATTCATTTTTGCCTGACTTGTGTAGAAATTCGAAGGATTAGGAGTTTATCCTGTGTTGAAATCAAATCTTGCCCTAAGCGGGCTTGCTAGCCTTACAATTCTTGGTCTTGCCGCTTGTGGTCAAAGTGCAGACACGGATGCTGCCGAGACCACCGAAACGACAGCAGAAGACGTGACTGAAGCTGCGGGCGACGCCGACGCTGAAGACAGCGCTGTTTCAGACGCCGACCATGACCATGATGATCATGACCATGATGGTGTCGGCGAAGTGCATGAGCATGGAAAAGCTGAAATAGCGGTTACGCTGGACGGATCAGCTTTGAGTGTCTCCTATGTGTCTCCCCTGGCCAACTTTGCGAGTTTTGAGCACGAACCTGAAACTGACGAGCAACGCCAAGAGCTACAGGATGTGCGCGCTAGTCTTATGCGCTGGGCCCGCCATTTCGGCATGAACCTGCAAGCAGGGTGCGAAGTGAACGGTCGCGAAGTCATGTTCCAGCACACCGGGGATCATGGGTCTGTTGCCGCAAATTACACGTTTGAATGCGCGACACCTGACGAGTTACGCATTCTGCGGGTCAAGAGCTTCGCAGAAACGCCTAAATTAGAAAGTGTTGATCTCGTCTTTCTGACTGACGAAGGACAACAAGCGAAAACCGTGACAGCAGAAGATGACAGACTAGCGCTCGAATAGACTGGACGGAGGTCCGTCTTGACCGATAGGGTCGTCGAAATCAGGGGGTTGGCTTATGCATGGGCAGGCCAGCCCCTTCTTTTAAATATCGATGAATTTAACATCGCTTCCGGCGAGCGCGTTTTCCTGCGCGGACCAAGTGGCTCCGGTAAGTCGACCCTTTTAGGCTTGATCGCGGGTGTTCTAGCCTCGCAGAAAGGTCAGCTGAGTGTTGCGGGTGGATCATTAAACGGCATGACCGGGCCTGCCCGTGATCGGTTGAGAGCTGACCATCTCGGCGTGATCTTTCAAATGTTCAATCTCGTGCCCTATCTGTCTCTTTTGCAGAATGTGACATTGCCGTGCCGGTTCTCAAAGGAACGCCTGAAGGCCGTGCGCGACGCTGGCGGAGCGGATGCCGAAGCCGAACGGCTGCTCGGCGGCTTAGGCCTTAAAGGCGAGGATATTCTCAATCGAAGGGTAACAGATCTGTCTGTTGGACAACAACAACGGGTCGCCGCCGCCAGAGCGCTTATCGGTAAGCCCAGTCTCATCATCGCGGATGAGCCGACATCTGCTCTGGATGCCGACACACGTGACCGGTTTATCGAACTCTTGAGCGAAGAAGCTGAGCAGAGCGGTGCCGCTATGCTCTTCGTCAGTCATGATGGCGCACTTGCCCCCCTATTTGATCGTGCCGTTGATTTGTCTGAGATCAATGGCGCAGGCGTTGGAGCCGCATAATGGGGACGTCCATGATCTCTCTGGCCTGGCGAAGTCTTCTGAACAGGAAAGTCTCAGCGCTTCTGACCGTGCTTGCGATCGCGTTGTCTGTGGCGCTATTTCTAGGCGTGGACAAAACGCGCAAGGCCGCGCGTGCCAGTTTTGATAATACGATTTCAGGCACAGACCTCGTGGTCGGCGCGCCATCCGGGCAGATCAATCTGCTACTCTATTCAGTGTTTCGGATCGGGAATGCCACAGCGGAAATTTCCTGGGGCGCATTCGAGGACCTCAAAGCCCGCCCAGATGTGGCTTGGGCCGTTCCGGTCTCTTTAGGGGATAGTCATCGCGGCTACCGCGTCATGGGCACCAGCCAAGCCTATTTTGAGCATTACAAATACGGGCGCAAACAGGCTCTGACTTTTCGCAGCGGCCAACGGTTCGAAGACTTGTTCGACGCCGTCATCGGTGCGGAGGTTGCCCGCAAACTGGGATATGAACTGGGAACACCCCTAATCCTGACACATGGTTTGGGTCGGGGTGGCCTAAGCGATCACGACAATCGACCATTTAGAGTTGTCGGCATTCTCGCCCCGACCGGGACCCCCGTAGATCGTACGATCCATGTCAGCGTGGAAGCCATTACAGCCATCCATGTTGGATGGGAGACGGGGGCGCGCAATCCACTGGCAGACACAATCAGCGAAGAGATGATCCGCAGTTTCGATCTGACTCCAAAGACGGTCACAGCCGCTTTTGTGGGTCTTGAAAACCGCGCGACCGTTCTGCGAACACGCCGTGCGATCAACACAAACCGCAGCGAACCGCTTCAGGCGATCATACCTGGACAGGCACTTGCCGAGTTATGGGAGACGATAGGCGCTGTTGAGAACATTCTACTGGCGATTTCCGTGTTTGTGATTGCAGTTGGGCTGGTGTCGATTTTGACCAGTATTCTCTCAAGCCTGAATGAGAGACGCAGGGAAATGTCGATCCTGCGGGCAACCGGGGCTCAGCCGGGCCATATCTTTACCCTGCTGATATCAGAGGCCGTTCTTTTGGGTCTGATGGGGGCTGTTCTCGGTGTTCTTCTGGTGCAGGTTCTGATCTTTATCGCGGCACCGATCATGGTATCTCAATACGGCGTTGCCTTAATGAATACAGGCCCCAGTCTGACAGATTTGATCACTGTTGGCGTCGTAGCTTTGGCGGCCTTTATCTTGGGACTTGTGCCTGCGTTGACTGCGATGCGCCGATCCCTCTCCGATGGCCTAACGGTACGTGTGTAACTGACGCGAATTTGAGTGGCGCAGTCACCGGGAGCGCTTTAAGTACGACTTATGATGAAAAGAATAGTCATTGCAGCCAGCTTGTTCCTTGCCGCCTGTGGAGGGGAACCGGCTAACTCGAATTCAACGCCGAGCGAGGCGACGGTAGATGTCGCGACTTCTGCTGAACCGAGGCAACGCACGAGTGCTGAAACCCAATATGGTGACCGGATTCCAGAGCCAGAGCGCAATGCAGAAACATCGGACTCTAATCGGCTGGCCGCAGCGGGTCAGGCCGAGATCAATCGCAATCGCGGCGACTATCGCGAATTGGGTTGGGAAGAGCTTATGCCGCCCGGTGAAGAAGAAAGGCTTGCCCAGATTTATCAACAGCAAATGATGATGCTGTATTCCAGCCCGATCGTGGAAGGCTCAGCTGCGGATGCCATGGTACAGATCGGGACGTTCAATACGGTGCCTGAACTGAGTGAGACAAAGATTCGAATTCCGGGTTACACAGTCCCGTTTGAGTATGGATCGAACGCGCAGATCACTGAATTTCTGCTCGTGCCTTATTACGGCGCATGCATTCATGCGCCCCCGCCACCGCCAAATCAGACCATCTTCGTGATCGCAGAGGATCCGATCCGATTGCGCGATCTGGCCCAAGCCGTCTGGATTAACGGGACGATTTTTGCTGAAATCCAAGAGTCAGAGCTTGCGGATGCGGCCTATACGATCCGTGTGGATTCGGTCGAGGTCTACGAATATTAGGGCTTTCGAGCCGCGATCGCGCGGTCGTTGCCGCCAAGGTCTTTTCGGTGGACGAGGTCCTTAAAGCCGTGCTGTTCAACTAATTCAGTGACCGTATCGCGCTGATCATATCCGATCTCTAGAACGAGCCATGCGCCCGATTCCATATGTTGCGCGCCGAGGCCTATGATTTCGCGATAGGCCTTTAAGCCGTCCGGGCCACCATCAAGCGCCTCCATCGGATCATGGTCGCGCACTTCGGGGGCGAGAGTCGGAATGATGTTGCTCTGAATATAGGGCGGGTTTGAAACAACGAGGTCGCACTGAGCCCAGCCGGCCCAATCGGTCCATGAGCCTTGGACGCATTTGGCACGTTCGCCCATTTTAAGCATAGAGATATTCTCGCGAAGAAGGGATGCGGCATCGGCTAAGTGCTCAACGGCTATTCCCGATGTATCAGGGCGCTGGTGTAGGATCGCGAGCAGCAGAGCCCCCGTTCCCGCGCCGAGATCCGCGATGGTGCAACTTGTGCCGAAGGGGATCAGTTCAAGCGTGAGATCCACGATCGTTTCGCTGTCTGACCGCGGGATCAGTGCGCGGGCGTCGGTCTTGAGCGTAATCGCATGGAATGGCGTAGACCCGATAATGTGCTGTAGTGGTTCTCCCGCGACGCGCCTCTCTATGAGCGCATCAAGAGATTCTCCGCTCTCCATCGCATGGTCGGCGAGCCAGCGGGCTTCCCGATGAGCATTTTCGATCCCGGCGGCTTTCAGAGCGTCTACCGCCGCCCGTCGCGCGTCACTCACGCGTTTTCGTCTTCCATTGCGGCGAGACGACGGGCCTGATCTTCGGTCATCAGCGCGCCGACAACGTCTTCAAGCTTGTCACCCGCGATGATCTTATCGAGGGCATAGAGCGTCAGACCAATGCGGTGATCTGTGACGCGGTTTTCAGGATAATTGTACGTGCGGATTTTTTCTGATCGGTCACCCGATCCGACCTGGCTCGCGCGGGCTTCGGCGCGTTCGGCATCCGCAAGCGCCTTTTCACGTTCATAGAGCCGGATCTTGAGCTGCTGCATAGCTTTATCGCGGTTCACGTGTTGGGACTTTTCGGAGCTGGTTGCGACAATACCCGTTGGCAGGTGTGTAATCCGGACAGCCGAGTCCGTCGTGTTCACGTGCTGACCGCCTGAACCAGAGGCCCGCATCGTATCAATACGGATATCTTCGTTCCGGATTTCGATTTCGACATCTTCCGGCGCTGGCAGAACAGCGACAGAGGCCGCGGACGTGTGGATGCGGCCTTGCGTTTCAGTTGCAGGGACGCGCTGAACGCGGTGAATGCCTGATTCCCATTTCAGCCGGCCGAAAACGCCGTCGCCATCAACACTCGCAATGATCTCTTTATAACCACCAACGTCACCCTCAGACGCACTTTGGATTTCGATCTTCCACCTCTGCAGCGAGGCATAACGCGCATACATGCGATAGAGATCGCCTGCGAAAATTGCGGCTTCATCGCCACCTGTTCCAGCGCGGACTTCGAGCACGATATTGGCTTTATCGTCAGCGTCTTTGGGCAACAGAAGCAACTGCATCGCCTGTTCAGCTTCCGAGATGCGCTCGCGAAGGTCGGTTGCCTCTTCTTGAGCGAGTTCGGCCATGTCGGCATCGTCACTTTTCGCGAGGGCTTCAGCTTCAACCAAGCCTTCGCGCATAGAGATCAGGTCGCGCGCGGCCTCGACGACAGGCTTCAGCTCAGCATGCTCGCGCGACAGAGCGACGATTTCATCGCCATCAGTTGTTGCACCCATACGGGCTTCGACTTCATCAAAGCGCTCAATGACCTGTTCGAGGCGGGACTGTGGGATCGTAGCCATGCCCCGCCTCTAAACCGGAATGCGACTTACAGGAAGACCCGAAGCGCTTCGATAATCGCCATGGCCATTAGAACGATTGTGCTGATCGCAAAGGTGAAGAACCGTAGCATGACATTCGGGCTGAGCACTTGCACCAGAGAGTGCAGCACACGCAGGCCGACATAGCCGAACGCGAGGTACAGCATCGTGTAGGTCCCGCCGCCCGTCACGGCTGTGAACATCATCAAGGCATAAAACAGCGTCGGCTGCTCATGCAGGTGGTTATAATTATCCGCCACGGCGCGAACATTTGACGGAATTTTATCGGAGTAAGTGCCCGGATGGCGCGCATCGTTCGGATCGATTTTGGCGGCTGTCATCGCTGGGATACGTGTCGCATACATCCAGATCCACATGACCAGTGTCCACAGCACGAGTACGAGAACCGGCATTAAAAACTCTAGATTTGTCATGGCGTTATGCCCTCCCTCTTGTCTTATAGGAAAAGCTTATGGCCTTATTCGCCCATTTGCAAAGCAGGGACTCCGGCATCGCTTCCAATAAAGTGCGCGGAGGCGAAGGCGATAAAGGCATCAATGTCTTCTGATACGACGCTGTGCCCCCCGGTCCTCAACCAGTACGAAAGCGTTGCTGAGGGATCGAACGCCCGCATATTTGTGGCCGTCAAACCGGTAGCGCCCAATTGCTTGTGAACCTTGTCTGCGGCCTGAGCAAGGCGGAAAGAGGAGTTTGGATCGGACCAGACATCGCGGCGCCCGTTACCAAGGAAGACTGGCTTGGGGGCAGACAGGGCCAAGAGAAAATGCTGATCAAGGGTCAATGTCTGCCCGGCTTCCAGGTCAGCGGACAGTCCGGGCCGAACCCAATGCGGGTAGGATTTGACCATGCGCTTGAGCGTTTCGCCTGTTTCAGACCGAGAAGACGATCCGCCTGCAAACCCGGACTGATGAGCGATGGCGGCTTGGATATTGTCAGACCAGGCGGCAGCTACGAGGGCCGCCTTCCCATACCGCGAGTGACCAAGCGCGAGGACTGACTGGTCATCAATGCGCGTGTCGCTCATCAAGACATCGGCTGCCGCATGGAAGCCATAGGCCCAGCCCATCAATGTGCTTGTCGGTTGGGGTGCGGGGCCAAGCGCCTGCATGACCTGCTGAGCCACACCACTCCTGTCAGGGATGAACCCGTTACCCGTCATACTCGCATAGGCGAAACCCGCCTCAAAGTATCGCTCAACCGGGGCTTCAGCGATGTAAGTCCCAAAAATCTGTGTTGCGATAAAGCCACCCACGCCAGTCATACCTGAGCCGGAACATTGTTCTCCAATCGTATTCGAGACGGGCAGGTCCGGAAAAACAGAGCAATTGCCGGAAAACGTCTGGCTGATGATTACCGGAACCGGCCCCAGTTTGGCTGTGTTTGGAACGGCAAGAACGATCGGGAATGTACGCGCGCCGTCGCCTTCACCGATGGTCAGCATGATCTCTTCGAGCGTACCACGTCCGTCCAAATAGTCTGGATCGACCATGCGCCTTTCCCCGGCTGAAATCGGGAGATTTTTCGGCCACGGACCGTAGAGTTCCGTTTCCAATGTTGCCTTAGTAAAGGCTCTATCAAACGGGTCCGGGATTGAAGGAGAGGCATCCGGCTTGTTATCGATATCGAGGCTCGCATAATTCAGACCGAGCATTGTGCAGGATGCCATGACACCGAGCACACTCATGGCAAGGATTAACCGTATAATCCACGTCAGGACTTGCATCTTGAACTTCCTCAATCTTTTTTGATGTGTCTAACGCGCACGTGCGAACGCGGAAAGAAATATCTCTTCACGAAAACGCGATGGCGAACTAGGGGTGTTCAATGAAATCGATTCTGCTCTGGTTTATCTGTTCAATATTAGGCTTGGCGATTGGTGCCATAAGCGCGCTCTTTATGGCCGGCTTGTTATTCGTAGGGCCGAAACTTGGCGGGACTCTCGTTGTTGATGGCTGGGCGAGTGACTGGTCGATTGGCTCAGAAACCGCAAATCCATATGTGCGGGCGCGCGTTGCCCGGCATGGATTGCTGGCGTTGCAAAAAGAAGAAGCGGTTTACTTTACGAAGGCGACGGATCAGTCCGGTGAACCCTTGCGCGAGGCCTGCATCTACCGGGTGGAAGGGAGCCGCTTACCCGCGACATGGTGGTCAATCACGCTTTATGATGCGCAAAGCCGTCTTCCCATGAACACGGATAGCAGGTTGTCTTTCGATAAAACGCAGGCCGAATTTGCATTCGGGGGCGATGCGGCTTGGCTGTTCAATGTTCGCGCAAGCGCGATAGCCGACGACAGTCTGCCGTGGGTTTCAAGCCGGGCTGCGGGAGAGTTTGATCTCATGCTGCGCCTTTATCGCCCGACTGCAGACTTTTTAGACGATCCGGTGTCGGTTTTAGAACCGCCGCAAATTATACGTCTCGCCTGCGATGGGGAGGGGGAGTAATGCGCAGACTTATCGCCTTAGGCCTCTTCATTATCGCTGCGATTGCTGGACATTTTTTAACACTGTACCTTGTGCCATCAGTGATCATGAACGCGACGCAGACACGTTTGGCAGATCAGGGCCTTGCCTTGAACCAATGGGCCGCCGCACCGCGCATGACGCCGCAAGCGCAAACGATTGTTAGGCCCTCGCCGGATCTGTCCTATTCGATATGTCGCTTTGATGTCAGTGAAGGGCCTGTTCTGATCTCAGCACCGGGTTGGGATAGATACGGGTCACTATCTGTGTTCGATGAGCAGACGAATAATGTCTTTGTGGCGAATTTGGATGGGGAGGATGCTGAAGTTCTGCTGCACGCCCCCGGTCAAGCACCACTTAAGGACGGCCGTGGGTATGACTATGATGGACAGAGCTTAGAACTTTCAGGAAGCGGTCTTGCTCTAATACGACGTGTGGCGCCCGATGTACAATCGTATGAAACTACTGTTAGCCTCATTGAGCAATCAAAGTGCGAAATTGTACAGTGGCGTTAGACTATTCAGCCGGAATTAAATCCTCAGCTTCGCTAGCGGCTGCTTCAGCCTCGCGCTGTTTTCTCAGGCGTTCGGCTTTGTCTTCAACCTGTTGAACGATACTGTCGATCATATCAGCATTAGAGAGCTTGTGATCGGCACGGCCGGAAATATACATCATGCCGCTTTCTTTGTTGCCGCCGGTGAAGCCGAGATCGGTCATCGAGGCTTCGCCAGGCCCGTTCACGACACAGCCAATAATTGAGAGCGTAATCGGCTCTGAAATGTGGGCCAAGCGCTCTTCCAGCGTTTTAACGGTCTCGACCACATCAAACCCCTGGCGCGAGCAACTGGGGCAAGAAATAATATTCACACCGCGCGTGCGCAGGCCGAGCGATTTCAGCATATCAAAGCCGACGCGCACTTCTTCAACAGGATCATCGGACAGTGACACACGGATCGTGTCACCGATGCCCATCCAGAGGAGGTTCCCCATACCAATGGAGGATTTCACAGTACCGATGCGGCGTCCGCCGGCCTCAGTAATCCCAAGGTGGAGCGGGGCATCTGTTGCGTCTGCGAGTTGCTGATAGGCCGCGACCGCCATGAACATGTCAGAGGCTTTCACACTGATCTTAAACTCGTGAAAGTCGAGGTCTTGCAGGATTTTCGCATGATGAAGCGCACTTTGCACCATCGCTTCGGGACACGGCTCACCATATTGTTCGAGAAGCTGACGCTCAAGGCTGCCGCCATTGACGCCAATGCGGATTGCGCAGCCATTATTTCCGGCCGCAGAAACCACTTCTCTGACGCGCGCTTCCTTGCCAATATTGCCGGGGTTGATCCGCAGACATGCCGCCCCGGCCTCAGCCGCCTCAATGCCGCGTTTATAGTGAAAGTGTATATCTGCGACGATTGGAACTGGGCTCTGGCTACAAATCTCTTTCATCGCCGCCGTCGACTCAACGTCGGGGCAGGAGACGCGCACAATGTCTGCACCGGCTTCAGCCGCACGGTGAATCTGATCCAGCGTCGCCCCTGCATCAGAGGTTGGCGTATTTGTCATTGTCTGGACACTGATGGGTGCGTCACCGCCAACGCCGACATTGCCGACCATAATTTTACGGCATGGACGTCGTTCAATGTGTCGCCAGGGTCTGACCTGTGTGTGGGACATTGCTGCCTCAATCCTGAATTGATGTGAGAGATGGTATGAAAATGCGGCGAGGTAAAGGCTTTGCGACGTCGCAGGTGTGATCTCTGTTCAATTTTATCCATTTGCGAAAGGCACTGGAAAACAAGGCTTGGTATGGGACATGCAGAGTTACGCTAACCACAATTCTAGGTTCCAAGAGGACGATGATGAATTTACCAATTCCCGGCATGTTCGCACCGCGCCTAAAAGCAGCGCTAGAGAGATGGGCAGACGATAAGCGCGGTGTCGCCGCTGTTGAGTTTGCCCTGATTGCAACGCCGTTCTTTTTCTTGATTTTCGGCCTTCTCGAAGTTTGCGTCCTGTTCATCATGTCATCTGTCCTCGAACACGGCGTCAATGAAGCCGCACGTGGTATTCGAACCGGTCAAATGCAGGATAGCGGATTCAACGAAGTTGCGTTCAAAACATCTGTCTGTGCCGAACTTTTCGACCTGCTCGACTGCGACGTCAAACTCCGCTTCGATGTCAAAACATTTAGCAGTTTCGCGAACACGCAGAACCCAAGTGTGCTCGATGCAGACGGAAACCTCGATGATAGCGATTTTGACTTCGATATGGGCGAAGCAAACGACATCGTGGTTGTGCGCGCCTTTTACGAGTGGGAGTTGATCACGCCGATCCTGTCAGCGCCGTTGTCCAATATGAGCGATGACCGCCGTTTGCTGCAGGCCACCGTCGCCTTCCGTAACGAGCCGTTTGGAGACTGATCAATGACACTGAAGCGTTTTCACATTCGCAGTGTTCGGGGTATTTTCCGTGCCAAGGACGGTGTCTCAGCGGTTGAGTTCGCCCTGATCGCGCCGCTCATGCTGCTGATGTATGCGGGCTGTATTGAGCTGTCTCTGATGATGCAGCTTGATCGTAAAGTCACCACATCAACAGCGACGCTGGGCGACCTGACAGCCCGTGCGACGGAGATCACGAATGACGATCTCGACGATATTTTCGAAGCCACGCGGATGATCTTTCAACCGAATGATATCACCGCAGCCCGGATGCGGGTGACAAGCGTGCGCGAAGACGATGGCGATGCCGTGGTCGACTGGAGTGATGCCTGCAATATGCCCGAATATACGGTCGATCAGGTCCTGACTGTGCCGGCCAATATTATCCAGGAAGACGGGTCAGTGATCCTCGCAGAGATCGAGTATGACTACGAGTCGAAAATCGGCGGTCTGTTTACAACAAAGCAGACCCTAACAGATCGGTTTTATCTGCGCCCAAGACGCGTCGACCTCGTCAGCAGGAACGAGACCTCACCGTTCACCTGCAATCATAACGCGCCTTAAAGGCGATCTGTTTTGATCGAAACCAGTAATTAAGGCGGGGGCTATTCAGCCCCCGTTTTCATATGCTCTGGGGTCTTGTCGGCTTTGACGGTCATTAGGAT
Organism: Pseudomonadota bacterium; assembly: GCA_038746145.1. Taxonomy (GTDB): domain Bacteria; phylum Pseudomonadota; class Alphaproteobacteria; order Caulobacterales; family Hyphomonadaceae; genus Henriciella. The sequence continues at coordinate 107,525 of JBCDKW010000001.1, read as the reverse complement.
CAAGAGGCCAAGCGTCAGAAGCACAATAACAGGGGTGAAACCAATACGCTGATCTCCCCCGGATAGCCATGTCGCCAGAGCCACTGAGCCAGGCCCCAGCCAGACTGTCACACTTCCTGACATCGCGTAGAAGCCAAAAAATTCTCCGATCTTATCCGGTGGTGAAATATGCAAAAGCATATAGCGGCTTGAAGAGATTGCAGCGACCAAGAAGATTGCCGCGGGGATGACAGCGGCTACGTAAGCGACATCAGCCAACGATCGGAAAGGGCCAATTGAGATCACTTCATGGCTGGCCGGTATGAGTCCGAATAGAATATTCTGCTGAGTGACCGAAATTTGGAATATACCGATTAGAATCGCCATGGAAAGTTCCAAGATCAATGCACGTTTTGGTCCCAGCAAGCGGTCCAGGAACCCTCCCAAAATTCCGCCAAAAACAGCAAAAACGGACGCGATGATTCCATAGATTGCGATTTGGGGAATAGTCCAACCGAGAACGCCGCCCACATAGACACCACCAATCGTCAGAAGAGCTGCGATCCCATCGGCATATATCATTCGCCCAATCAGGTAACGCATAACATTTGGATTTTCTTTGAAGCGCTGTTTGATCCAAACAGAAACATCTGTGCGATTAGCTGGGTCGCGAAACTCTCGGAAAGCCTGACCCCACGTTCTGCCTTTTCGATAGACGTCAGGCATCAGCCAGAAAAATAATGGGATAAATACCAGAATCCAAATTCCCACCGCTGGTGCCGACAGGCGGCCTATATCAGCGGTTTCAAGACCTGACGGAGGATTTGCGCTGAAGATGACAATCGACACAAGACCTATCACGCCTGCAGCGTTTCCGAGGGATAGACCGATGCCGGATATCATTGGTAACGCTTCGGTGCGTCCGGCCCCAGGTAACATGGCATTATGCATCAATTCTGAGACTGTATAAGCACAGTAGGCTATGAGTAGTAAGGCCATGCCGATAGGGACGGCGGCAGGCAGATCAGGCGTTACAAATCCGAGTAATAGACTGCACAAAATGATGGTGCCTAAACTAAAAGCAACCAGCGGTTTTTTAGCTCCCGCTTTATCAACAATACTGCCGAGCACAGGCGCAACAATAGCCATGATAACGCCCGCAAGCGCGATCGTTACGCCGATCAAAGTTTGCCCTAAACCGGGATCACCTATTACACTTGCAGTAAAATATGGGGTGAACGCATATATTACGACGACGTTGTAATAAGGATTTCGCGCCCATTCGAAGATGGCCCAGCCGATCCCTTTCGAGCCTAGCGCACCGCCTGTTGTTTCGCTGGAAGCGTTTTGGGCTGTCTCAGCGAGCGCGGGTTCATCTGCAGGCGCGGGAATATTCGTCATCGTGTCCTCCGAGCGGTGATCTTGTGTCACGCTTTCAAGAGACCCTAACCGTTCGCGCCCGCTTGGGAAGCATTTTTCCGCGCGCAGCGCATATGCAAGTGCGACGTGTGATGCGCTTGACGCAAAACAGGGCTGCGATATGACCTGCGAAAGTCAGATTTGGAGAGGTCTTATGGCTTCAGAAGAGTACGTTCGCGGCGAAATGCACATCGACCCGCAGAAGAACATGTATGATGGCTTTATGAGAGCCGGCATGTGGGGCGCCGTTATTTTGATGATGGCTGTTGGGCACTCAGTGCTGGTTCTGTCGATTGATATGAACTGGATGATTTCTCTGGTCCTTACAGCCGGGGCCGGACTGGCTGTCGGTCTATTCATGGGCTTTGGAACAGCCTGGATTGCAACGGTTGTTGTGCTGGCAGGCCTAGGCGTTTTCGTGCAGGTGCTCGTGATGTTATTCGCAGCTATTCTATAGCTGCACACGCCAAGACAAAAAAAGACCGCCTCAAATGGGCGGTCTTTTTGTTCGTGAAATCAGTCTTTATTCGGTTGCGGCGTTGTCCGCAGGTATGGCTTCACAGTCGTATAGCCTTTCGGGAACAGCTTGTCGGCATCTTCATTGGACACACTCGGGACAATGATCACATCCTCGCCATCCTGCCAGTTTACAGGCGTTGCAACCTTGTGACCGTCGGTGAGTTGCAGACTGTCGATCAAGCGTAGGATTTCATCAAAGTTGCGCCCCGCCGATGGCGGATAGATGATCGACGCGCGGATCTTTTTATTCGGATCAATGACATAGACGGCTCTGACCGTGACCTTCGGATCCGCGTTCGGGTGGATCATATTGTAAAGCGTCGCGACGGTCTTGTCCTCATCGCCAATGATCGGGAAGTTGACGGCGGCGCCTTGCGTTTCCTCAATGTCACCGATCCACTTCAAATGGTTTTCAACACTATCAACCGAAATCACGATGGCCTTGGCATTCCGCGCGGCCAGTTGATCCTTCAGCTTTGCGGTATAGCCGAGCTCAGTCGTACAAACAGGCGTAAAGTCGGCGGGGTGTGAGAAGAAGACCGTCCATTGATCGCCGATCCAGTCGTGGAATTTAATTGGTCCTGATGTTGTTTCAGCCTCGAAGTCCGGAGCGGTATCACCGAGTAGCAAACTCATTTTAACGTCCTGAAGTATGGGGTTTTTGCTTGATTGCCCGCCTGAAATGGGACTTATGGGACCGTATACCAACGGGCGTGACCTGACAGGGGCGTTTAGTTTTTCTATTGAATAAGTGTAGACAATGAAACGACTGATCCTGATGCGTCACGCGAAGACCGAGCCTTGGACGGAGGGTATAGACGACCATGGGCGGGCGCTTACAAAAAGCGGGCACAGGGCGGCAGCTCGAATGGCGTCCAAGCTTGGGGGTCTAGGATGGGTACCTGATGCCGCCCTCGTTTCAACGGCTCGGCGGACACGTGAAACCGCACGCCATATGGCAGAGCGCTTTCCAGAATCCAGTTTTGATTACGATGACAGTCTATACCTCGTCGGAGAGAGAGGTCTCGCGGATACGATCAGCGACTATGACGGAATAGGAACGCTGATGATCATTGGGCATAATCCCGGCATACACGATCTGGCCATCTCAATCATGCGCGCCTCCGGAAGTGCTGATCACCGCGCCTCAATGAGGCTTGCGGCCAAAATGCCGACAGGCGCCTGCGCGCTATACGAAAGCGAAGAGGACGGCGCATTCCTGCCCGTCCACTTCCTGTTGCAGAATTTTCTGCGGCCCAAGGATTTTCCCGACCTAGCGGGTTGAGCGACGCGCTAGACGCTTACGACGGCGGACCAGAAGATTTGGGCGGCTCTTAGGCGTTACAGCTCCTGAGCGATAATCGACCACATAACGGGTCTCTTCAGGATACATCATAGGGTGAGCAAAAGCAGGAAGCTCTTGGCTTTGAGTATTAGGCGCGGCGTGGGAGGAAAGCGCAGACATTGGTTTTAAGTCCTTCTCTTATTGTTATCAGACCCGACAATCGGGATCAGCAGGATGTTTTCATCTCTCGCTGACGAGAAGACAGGTAAGCTATCCCTTATTGTTTTTCAATATGTAAATTGTTGTTTTTCGATAAATAATTTGAGGCGAAAGCCGCTTTGCGGGGTCACTATTACGCAGCGCGGGCGGCGGATTTGCAGCGTTTTGAGCAGTATTTTACCTGATCCCAGTCCTTTTCCCACTTTTTTCGCCATGAAAATGGCTTTTTGCAGACCGGGCAGACCTTTGTCGGGAGATCCGATTTGGCGATCGCACGTCCATTTTTTCGAGGCATAAGTCAAAATCCGAACTGCAGCTGTTTCTGTGCTTCAGATTTCGAAGATGGGGTGCGCCTGCTCTTTGTCGAGCGTTGCCCGCGAAAGCTCATGCCGGAACGCCGAGACCCATGCTTCTTTTGGATCGCATTCGCGGTTTTACGATATCCGGATTGACGGCGCGGTGCGTAAATTTTCTCCCGCGCGTGTCGAGCAGCCTCGATATGGTCCACAATGCGCTCAGGATATGTTTCTCCAAATACGAGCCCAGCCTGTTCCAAGAGCGTTACGGGCGCATCCCATGGAGCATGGATGAAGTCCGTCGGCAGTGCCGCAAGCTCAGGCACCCATTGGCGAATGAAATCTCCATTCGGATCCTGATCCATCGACTGTTTGACTGGGTTATAAATACGCGCAGTGTTAATGCCTGTTGTCCCCGATTGCATCTGAACCTGAGGATAATGGATGCCCGGCTCAAAATCGGTAAACCTAGACGCCAGAAGCGCACCCGGTCTCTTCCAGTGCATCCAGAGATGATAGCTGGCAAAGGCCATCACCATCGCGCGCATCCGAAAGTTCAGCCACCCTGCCGCTTTGAGGGCCCGCATACAGGCATCAACAAAGGGAAACCCGGTCTGACCTTCAATCCAAGCCTGTAAGCGGGGGTCATCCGGATCAGGATCATCGCGCAACTCATTATACGCCGGGTGCAAATTGAAGTGCTCCATACGAGGCTGGTTTTCGAGCTTTTGGATAAAGTGACAATGCCAATGCAGGCGTCCGATATAGCTTGTCATAGACGCTGAAAACGTTCGATCACCGCGCGTTTCATGACGCTCTTTCGCCGCTGTCGCAGCCTGCCAGACTTCGCGCATCGAGACTGTGCCAAAAGCAATATGGGCAGACAGGCGCGAACAGGCCTCGAAAGCTGAAAGTGGACTGGACATTGCGCGCCGGTATGTGCGCCCGCGCGACTGATAAAATGATTTCATAAGATCGATGGCGTGGCGACGCCCGCCCGCTTGACGCTGCGGACAGACATCATCTTTCAGTCCAAGATCGCGAGGCTCTGGGTGTGATCCAGCACCAATTCCGTGGGGATCGATCCTGTCAGGTGCACTTATGCGCGGCTGCGCCATGACCTTATGCCATCGCGCGGCCCAACCGTTTCGATCTTTCAGGCCGCGAATGACCCCATTCTGAGGAAGCTCTTTAAAACTCACACCGGCTCGTAGACACCAGGCCGAAACGGCGCGGTCACGGTCATAAGTCCATAACAGACCTGTCTCTTCATGCGCGGAGATAGTCTTGATCCCATAGTCAGCATGAAGCTTGCTCAAAACCTGAACCATATCGCCGCTTCGTACGCAAAGACGTGTCCCGCGTTCAGACAAAGCGAGGTCCAAATCCTTTAAACTGTCACAAATGAACTCAAACTGGCGCCCTGAATGTTCCTCCAGCGACCAATATCCCGGTTCAAAGACATAAAGCGGCAATACACGACCGCCGCTTTCAGCGCATGCCGTGATAGCCGATTGCAGAGCAGCATGATCATGCGCCCGCAAATCCCGCTTGAACCAGATGATGTGCAAACCCGTCATGGAACATAAGTAGAACAAGATTTGACTGTTGTCCAGTCATTGGTTTACGCCACTGTTGATGTAGCTCAGAGGTTTGAGAGCTTACGAGTTGCGAAAGGAAACCGCATGCGCACAGCAATTATTGGCGCTGGTATGGCCGGACTGACTGCCGCGCGGCAGCTGCAAGAGGCGGGTGTTGACGTGACGCTATATGATAAAGGGCGAGGCCCAGGCGGTCGTATGTCGACGCGCCGCGCTCAGATCGATGAGCAAACCGTACGATTTGATCACGGGGCACAGTATATTTCTCCTGAAAGTGAGGCTTTCGCTAAAGAAGTGGAACGCTGGGTCGATGCGAGCGTTGCGGCGAATTGGACCGGGCGCATGGTTTTGATGTCTGAAGACGGCAGGATTTCTGAGCGCGGACCAAAACCCGCTTTCGTGGGCAGACCGGGCATGAATGAGATCATTCGGCATCTTTCAACCGGCCTTGATGTGCAGTGGGCCCGGCGGGTTCAGACTGTTTCACAAGGTGATGGTTGGCAACTGCTCTTTGAAACAGGCGAAGTCAAAACCGGATTCGATAAAGTTCTGATCGCTGTTCCGGCTGAGCAGGTCAGCGACTTGGTGGCGGATGTCAGCGAAACAATTGCTGCAGAGGCGCGAGCGATCCGATCAGCGCCATGCTGGACAGTGATGGCTGCATTTGAGGAACGGTTAGATATAGCATGGGATGCGGCCTCAACTAAGGGCAACCCGATATCCTGGGCGGCGCGAAACAGTTCGAAGCCGGACCGTCATGAGATGGAAACATGGGTCCTGCAAGCGAGCCCGGACTGGTCCATCACGCATCTGGAAGATGACAAAGAGCATGTCGTCCAGACACTTCTTTCAGCTTTTGAAAAAATCGTCGGGGCAGCCCGCCCAATTTTCGCAACCGCGCATCGATGGCGCTACTCACAAGTCGAGCCGATGAAATCGCCTCTCTACTATTTCGATGCAGATATCGGACTAGGGGTCTGTGGTGATTGGTGCAGTGGATCGAAAATCGAAGATGCCTGGCGAAGCGGGCTAGCGCTGGCAAAGCGTGTCTTGATGTAACACTTACGTGCGAAACTATTTTTCAACTTAAGGTTTCTTGTGGTGAAGTAGAACTGTTTCGATACGTTAACAAATGGGGCAATCGTATCGGGCTGATGACATCGCTAAACCTCGCGCGCAGGGACTAAACGAGGCTCAGCGTGCGTTTGACTACGATCAAGACGAGTATTCCTACCAAAAATACACGCGACCCCCGCCTTTAATACTTCCGCCCTATCTTTCCTGCGCGGGCGGGCTAACGGGCCCTCAGAAACAGGCAACCGGCCTCTTTTGTGCGGCGATGGGGATCGCCGGTTTGTTTTATCCAGGCTTACTGCTTGCAACATCTGCTGCGATCTTCTGGCTCATCTTCTCAGTCCTGATCCTATGGCGCGCCGCCCTGATTGCTGGTGGGTTAGCGGCGAGCGTTAAGAGGACCGAGTTCGTATTCGACGATGAGATCAACCTGCCAATCTATACGGTTATGATCGCAGCCTATGACGAGGCCTCAGTGATGGCGCAGCTTGCACGAGCCATGCACGCCATTGATTGGCCCGCTGATAAGCTGGATATTTTGCTGCTGCTTGAGGAAGACGATGCGACGACCCTGCCCGCAGCTTTGCGCGCAAACTTTCCCAGAGGGACGAGAATTCTCACAGTGCCTGATGGACTGCCGCGAACAAAACCGCGCGCTTTGAACTATGGTCTTGCCCGGGCAAAAGGAGACTACGTTTGCATTTTTGACGTTGAAGACAGACCGCATCCCAAACAGCTCAAATCGGCCTATCGCAGATTCCGAAATGCGGCATCGGACTATGCCTGCCTTCAGGCCCCCCTCATCGGGGCCAACGCCAATCGCGCCTGGTTGGCGGCTCATTGGAGCCTCGAATATGCCGTCCAATTCCGGTTTTTGCTGCCGGCCCTCGCCGCGATCAGAGCACCCATACCGATTGGCGGGACAAGCAATCACTTTGATAAAGCCAGATTGATCTCGGCTGGGGGCTGGGATGCCTTCAATGTCACCGAGGATGCAGATCTCGGACTGCGATTTGCACGATTGCGCTGGCAAATCGGCACAATTGAGACTGGAACCCTAGAGGATGCGCCGACCAGCTTTCGCGATTGGAAAGCGCAGAGGACGCGCTGGATCAAAGGCTTTATGCAGACATGGCTGGTTCTGATGAAGTGCCCGCGTCAAACGGCAAGGCAGATGGGATGGCCAAATTTCGCGATGATGCAGCTCACTCTGGCAGGGGCGATTTTGGCCCCTCTGGCACATGGCCCATTCCTCATAGTCCTCTTTGCAGGCATCCTATTTGAGCAGCTTTCGCCCGGCATTGCAGGATGGGCGCTCCTGTTCACAGGATGGTTGATCACTCTGGTCGGGGATGCGCTGGCACCGGGTGTGCCGCGTCGGGCAAGATTATTCGCTGCTTTGACGCGTCCTCTATACTGGCCGCTACACAGTATCGCTGCATGGATAGCCTTGTCTGAAATGGTGACGAAGCCACACTATTGGGCGAAAACCCCACACGAACCGAGTTTGGATGCAGAGCCGGAATGCTTCACTGGATACTCACGCTGAGCGTTATGGGAGCCTTTGCTGCGCTCGGTGTGTTTGCTCATAGTAAACTTGGAACTGTGCGCAAAAAGGATCAGAGGCCGCATCAGCTCCCGTGGGGCCTCATCATGATTGGCTGTGTTTTCGCCGTCTTTCTCGGTGTTGTTCACATCATGAATCTACTCGGCGTTGAGACAGGCCCGGACAAAGGGCCGTTCGGTCGGTTTTAAGCCAACGCTCCTCGTGAATTCAGAACAGTCTGGTGTCGCAACGTCACACTTGGCGGGTGGCAAGCATTGGGGTTATGTTGACGTAAACGTAAATTGAGCCGGAAAGCGGCACATTCGATATTGAGGAGTTTAAGATGGCTTTTGATGCCCCTTCAGAATTGGAATCCTTCCGCACCGAGGTGCGCGACTGGCTGGAAGCAAATTGCCCGGAGGCAATGCGCACCCCGCTGAAAGACGATGAAGTTGTCTGGGGTGGTAGCCGCGAGACGTTCAAGAACCCGGACTCCAAAGTCTGGCTGGAACGGATGGGCGAGAAAGGCTGGACCGCACCGGAATGGCCAACCGAATATGGCGGCGGCGGCCTGAACAGGGCGCAGGCCAAAATCCTGCAACAGGAAATGAAGCGCATCAAAGCACGTCCGCCACTGTTTTCGTTTGGGCTGTGGATGTTCGGCCCTGCCCTGCTCGAGTTCGGCAATGAAGAGCAGAAGAAACGGTTCATTCCGGATATCGTGAAGGGCAAAACGCGCTGGTGTCAGGGCTATTCAGAGCCTGGTGCAGGCTCTGACCTCGCAGGTCTGCAAACCAAATGTGAGGACAAAGGCGACCACTGGCTGATCAATGGCCAGAAAGTCTGGACCTCTTATGCTGATCAGGCGGACTGGATTTTCTGCCTCGTGCGCACCGATAGCAGCGTGAAGCATGAAGGGATCAGCTTCCTCGTCTTCGATATGACAACGCCGGGTGTCGAAGCGCGTCCGATCAAGCTGATTTCTGGATCGTCGCCGTTCTGTGAGACCTTTTTTAGCGATGTGAAAGTTCCGAAGGATCAGCTCGTTGGCAAACTCAATGCTGGGTGGACGATTGCGAAACGTCTTCTGCAGTTTGAGCGCTCGTCTATTTCCGCGGGTGGCTTTGGCGGCACTGGTGGTTCAGGCATTCTGACCCCGCAAGAATATGCGAAACAGCATGTTGGTGTAGATGAAACCGGCCGCGTGGCTGACGGGGACCTACGTGCACGCATGACCGATCACATGATGTTTGCAAAAGCGTTCGGCATGACGGTGCAACGCTCAACCGAGCAAGCCAAGGCCGGGCAAGAAGTCGGGCACACGGCCTCAATCCTGAAATATGCCGCTGCCAAGATGAATCAGGACAAGTGCGAACTCATCGTCGAGGCGCTTGGCACAGAAGGCCTCGGCTGGTCGGGTGATGGCTTTGCAGACGACGCTAAGAAAGCCACCCGCGGCTGGCTGCGTTCCAAAGGCAACTCGATTGAAGGCGGCACCAGTGAGGTGAACTTGAACGTCATCGCAAAGCGCGTTCTTGGCCTGCGGGAGCATCAATAGTGAAAACGTCTAGTTTCTCGGCGAGTGCTGTTATAGGACTTTTTTGCGCCCCGATAGCCTTTGGTGAAGGCTGGTGCTGGAAAATGGCTCCGGCAAATGACTCCATGAACGCATACATTAGCATGAATAATTCATCGACATCATCGCCTGAGATAAAGCAAGAATTCTGGGATGGCTCGAAGCGAACAGTTAACCTTAAACGTGTCCGGGAAGACCGATACCTAGATGCCGAAAGTGGATTCGGCGATGGCTTCCAATTGCTTGCGACGGGCAATTTACAACTTTTCGATAGCGAAGGCCATATAGATACGGCACGCCCATCAACACGCGCCAAATGTTTAAGGAATTAGATCATGAGCTTTGTTCTTTCTGAAGACCAGCAAATGCTGCGCGATACGGCTGAGGCCTTTGCGCGTGATGAGTTGGCCGTGACACGGCTTCGTGGCCTGCGCGACGCTGGCGCGAATGGCATTGATGCTGAGGCGCGTCAGAAACTCGCTGAGCTTGGCTTTTTTGGCGTACTGATCCCTGAAGCCCATGGCGGGGTCGACATGGGCATGGTCTCTATGGGCCAGATCATGGAGATGCAGGGGCGCACGATTGCAGCGACGCCTGTTTTACAGACTGCTGTTCTAGGCGCCTCCCTGATTAACATGGCGGGCAGTGAGGCGCAAAAATCCGACTGGCTTCCTAAGATTGCCTCAGGAGAAATCACCGTCGCGCTCGCCCTTGATGAAGGCACCCACCATGCGCCACTCAATGTGGCGACAGAGGCTGAAAAGAACGGCCAAGGCTACACGCTGAATGGTGCGAAGCGCTATGTCACGGACGGCCAACACGCAGACCTGTTCATTGTTGTTGCGCGCACCTTCGGGGAGGCAGGACAGAGCCATGGGCTTAGCCTGTTCCTCGTTCCGCGTGACACGGATGGCTTAAGCGTTCAAATCCTCAACACCGTTGACAGTCATGGCGCGGCGCATCTATCTCTGGATGATGTGAGTGTGGGTGAAGCCCATGTGCTCGGTGCGGCGGATACGGCTTGGGAGACCTTGGAGCGAGCTCTGGACATGGGTCGTATCGCGCTGGCCGCTGAAATGCTGGGCACTGCGCAAGCGGCATTTGAGATGACGCTGGATTATCTGCAAACCCGTAAACAGTTCGGGCAGCTCATCGGTTCGTTCCAAGCGCTGCAGCACCGCGCGGCAAAGATGTTTACCGATCTTGAGATGACGCGCTCCTGTATCGGTGGCGCACTGTCAGCGGTAGATGACAACCGCAATGATATTGCTGAACTCGCGAGCCTCGCCAAAGCGCGGGCGTGCGAAACATTGCATCTCGTGAGCAATGAGACTGTGCAGATGCATGGCGGCATCGGGATGACGGATGACCACGATAGCGGGCTTTATCTGAAGCGCGCGCGGGTACAGGAAGCGCTCCTTGGCGGCGCGACGTATCACCGTGATCGCTATGCGAAACTAAACGGGTTCTAAGCTCTATACCGTCGCAGATTGAGCTGGCTGGTTCTCATAAGGATCGGTCAGCCCTGCATTCTCGCGGCGTTTTATCATCTCAGACACAACCACCGCACCAATCATCTTACCGATGACGAAGACGATCCAGTTCGGGAAGGTCAGCATGTTTCCGTCGGCGAATGGAACCGATATCAAATCGACGCCTAGCAATGATATCATCTGGCTTATCTGCTCAACAGCCTGCCATGTTCCGACCGCCGCATCCTGAACTTGTATCGCATTGACCTGTTTTGCGATGTCAGCGCCATAAAGGAAGATCGTTGTATCAATGGGCGCTGCCACAGCGCTTGAAATCAAAATCCTCTGAGACAGGCGGTATTTTGTAAAAGTGAAGAGCAACCAGTCAAAGAACTCTGAGACGAAAAAGGCCAGACCCGACGCAATGACGATGACAATCCACGCATAATACATCGACCATGCGAGCGCGAGCGCCATCGCAAGCAGAACCCATTGGCGCATTTCTCTCTGAACAAAATCGCGAACCACAAAAACGAGCCCTGTGACCATGGTCAGAGGGTGCAATAGGAGGCTATCTTCGGCCTGTTTGTCTCCGAGGAATAGAAAAGATAAAAGTCCAGCGTCACTTTCCATCCACGGCCCCACGAACTGAATGTTCGGCACGACGCCAAACGACCAGTTCAGAAAAGGGATCATCATCACATAAATGACGGCCCAAAGCCGCCCGCCGACTTTCCATAAAATCGCGAGTGTGCCCGCAAGACCGATTAAAACAGGCAGAAGCAGGTTCGGCCTGTTATTGGTCATAATCGCGATGAGAGTGTCAATAATATCCAAACCGGGTCCGATCTTGTCGTGGGTTGCAAAGCTCTACATGTCACCAAACTAAAGCTGTTACAAATTTGGAGTAGGGTTTGGCTGATAAGATTGATATCGCAATGATCGTTGCGCGCTCAAAAAACGGGGTGATTGGGGTCGATGGCGACCTGCCATGGCGGCTATCCGATGATCTCGCCTACTTTAAAAGAACGACGATTGGCTGCCCAATTATTATGGGACGTAAGACCTGGGAAAGTCTGCCGCGTAAACCTTTGCCCGGACGGGACAATCTGGTTCTGACACGCGATACGGCTTTTCTTGCACCGGGCGCACGCGTTTATTCGAATCTTGATCCGGCGTTGGAAGCCGGGAAAAGCCTCGCAGCGCAAGCGGGCGCAAAGAGTATTTTCATTATCGGTGGGGCATCACTGTATGAGGCGGCGCTGCCTTTCGTCGATACGTTGCACATCAGCGAAGTCGATGTTGAGTTAGACGGCGACGCATACTTTCCAGACTTCGATGAAAGCGAATTTTCAGAGACGTTTACGACATCTTTCACAGCGGATGAGCGTAACCAGCACGCGTTCGAAATTCGCGTCCTCAAGCGGCTTTGACCCTAGTGACTGTATTTACCTTCGGATGCACAACAACCGTATTGCGGCCTTGTTTCTTCGCGTAGCGCAAGCATTTGTCGGCACGCGTTATAACGTCGATTAGCGTTTCATTCGGTAAACACTCGGTCACGCCGAAGCTTGCCGTGATTTGGATAGCTTGATCAGCACAGGTCAGGTCCATCTTTTCGATTGCCAGTCTCACCCGATTAGCTGCGTTTCCGGCCATCTCATGTGGCGTTTCACCAAAGAGCATAACGAACTCTTCACCGCCCCAGCGGGCCGTTTCGTCCGTGCCATAACGCACGGTGCTGCGAATAATTTCAGCAATATGACAGAGCGCCAAATCGCCAGCTGCATGGCCGTGCTTGTCATTCACCGCTTTGAAGAAATCAATGTCGAAGAGAACCAGCGACACTGATTTTCCGGTCCGTCTAGACCGTGCCATTTCGCGGGCATAGAGTGCTTCAAATGCCCGGCGATTGTACAATCCGGTCAAGGGGTCGGATATTGCCAATTTTCGTAGCTTCTCTTGCAAGCGTATAAGCTGATTAGAATAGAACGCCATTGTAAGGGATGCCGGAGGTGCCAAAATACTGGAGATCAGAACGGACATATAAACGAGGCTGTTCGGGTAATTCGGATCAATCTGAGACGCGACGTAGCTCGACAGATGTACGGTCGAGCAAATGATAACGATCGATAGCAGGATCGCGTAGATCATTGTGTGTGTGCGTGACGATGTTCTCAGCATAACCAATCTCTGTTCCTGCGAGACCATCCCACAAAAAGTCAAAGATCGCGTTTGCCGAATAGATGAAATTTACCCGTGCGAGTTGAATGTCTCAATCATTTATCCTGCTGCGTGCAACATCAGATTGAGCGCAATTGAAACCCGCTCTCGCTGACCTTTATGCTGACGGACACTATGGCCCAACCAGCCCGGAAACATGACCAACACACCCGGTTTTGGTGCCACTGAGTAAGATGCGCGCACCGGCTCACCAGCAGCGTCGCGCATGACGAGATCGGGGACCGTCATGTACGCCATTGGGAACCGTGGGTCTTGCAGCATCAGTTCGCCGCCAGGACCCTCGCGCCCACCGTCATCAACATAGTAAACGCCAGACCAGATCGCACCCGGATGACAATGATAGGCATTCTGTGCCCCTGGAGGATTGGTATTCGTCCACATTTCACAGACAAAACGGAAATCTCGCTTTCCGCCTGCATGTGTATCAGCGAGATGCGGCGCGCAAAGACTGGTCGCAAATTCGGCTAATCGGTTGGCTTCGGGACCGCCCCAATTGAGCATATCTGTATCAGAATGCCATCCGCCCTGATTAGAGCGATCAATGCCCTTCGGGTCCCCCGCTCGCTTCGCAGCAATGGTTTGCAGAAACCGCACATTAGCCGTTTGATAGTCCGGGAAGACCGCCTTGATGACCGGCGTTGAAAAGAGATCGAGGCGTCGTTGTTCTACCATATACCCGCTCATAGTCCTCGAATGTGATTTCAGGTCTCGTTAATATTTGCCCGCATCAGGCGAAACCGCAACACTCAGGCTCAAGCCTTTGAATGCGACGCCGGTATTCTTTTCATTATACGCGATAAGAATACCGCCCTTTCTGGCCGCCGTAAGCGCTTTTGTGACCTTGCGGTCCCGAAACATCGTCACATATCCTTGATGCAAAGGCTGTTTGCACGCATGTAGCAGGCAAATCTAACGCAACAGAACAGCTGACTGAGACTTGCAAAGGAGGGGCAATGCCCTGGAACGACAATAGCGACGGCGGAAATAAGCCGACCGCCAGCAATAATAGCCCTTGGGGTTCAGGCGGTGGTAACGGGAATGGAAATGGTGGATCGCCTTGGAATCGCCCAGGCGGGTCCGGGGGCGGACAAGGCGGCGGGGGCCAAGGCCCAGATCTGGAAGAACAGATGCGTCGCATGCAGGAGCGCTTTTCACGCCGCGGCAAAGGCGGCGGTGGCGGCGGGCCAAAAGCGCCAAACATTGGTCCCGGTGGATTTATCCTTCTCGGTGTCGTCGCGCTGATTGCATGGCTGGCGACTGGTATCGTCATCGTCGACGAAGGTGAACGCGCAGCGGTCTTCCGTTTTGGTCAGTATCAGAAGAACTTCAATCCAGGCTTCCACGTACACCTGCCGACACCGATTGAAACACATGAAATTCTACCGTCTGAGCGCCAACAAGAAACGCAGATCGGTGCGAATGACAATGAAAGCCTGATGCTGACCGGCGACGAAAATATTGTCGACATCGAGTTCCGCGTCTTCTGGTTCTATGATGGCGAAAATCCAGAGAACTTCATTCTTAATATCGATAACGGTACGCCTCTTGTAAAAGCGGCCGCTGAAAGCGTGATGCGGGAAGTTGTTGGCAAATCCACGCTCGATGCAGTGCTAACAACAGGCCGTGCGGAAATTCAGAATACTGTGCGTCAACAATTGCAATCCCTATTGGGCGACTATGGGGCAGGTGTTCAAATTGAGAACGTCGAAATTCAGGTCTCACAGGCCCCAGCTCCTGTTCGCTCAGCCTTTATTGACGTTGTGAATGCTAATCAGGATGCTGAACGTGAAGTGCAGCGGGCCATCCAGTTCCGAAACAATATCGTCCCGCGTGCGCGTGGTGAGGCGCAGCAAATCCTGCAAGATGCGCAAGCCTATCGTGATCAGGTGATTGCGGACGCGACCGGTCAGGCTGATCGCTTCAAACTGATCCTGCGTGAATATCAGCGTGCACCCCAAGTAACGCGTGAGCGTATGTATCTTGAGACAATGGAAAAAGTCCTCAACCGGACTGACAAACTCATCCTCGACAATGAGTCAGGCGCGGTGCCTTACCTGCCGCTTGACCGTGTTAATCGTGGTGGAGGCAATTAGAGCATGAAACCCTTTGGTATTATTGGCATTATCATTGCCGTCGTCGCAGTCGTTGCACTGCTCAACAGCTTCTTCATCGTTGACCAGCGCCGTCAGGTTGTCCTGCTGCAAGTTGGTGCAGCACAAGCGGCCTTTAACGAGCCCGGCGAAGATGAAGCGGGCCTAAAATTCAAGATCCCATTCATTCAAAGCACGGTCAATTATGACCGCCGTAATCTCGGTCTCGACGTTGACCAGATTGAGGTCTTTGCATCGAACCAAGAGCAGCTCATCGTTGACGCGTTCGTGCGTTGGCAAATCGCTGAACCGATTACCTTCTACAGCCGTTTGACAACACAAGATGAGGCGCAACGCCAACTGACCCGGTTTGCCGATACAGCGATCCGTAACGCGCTTGGTACGCGTCTGCCGGAGGACATCGTCTCGGGTCAGCGCTCTGAGCTGATGGATGAAATCCGTGACTCTCTAGCGACTGCGATCGCGGGCCGGGGCATCGAAATCATTGATGTGCGTCTGAAGCGTGTAGACCTACCACAGGACGTGTCAGTTCAGGTCTTTAACCGGATGGAAGCGACCCGAAATCAGGAAGCCGAGCAAATTCGAGCCGAAGGTGATGAGCGCGCGCAACTTGTTCGCGCAGAAGCCGAACGTGAGCGAACCGTTCTTCTCGCCGAAGCCCGCCGCGAAGCAGAACAAATTCGAGGTGAAGGCGATGCAAGCCGAAACGAAATCTATGCTGAGGCCTATGACCGCGATGCAGAATTCTTCCGCTTTCAGCGCGCGCTGATTGCTTGCGAAAAAGCTTTTGGTGTCGGTGATCTCGGCGATAGTGCTGACACAGAAAGCTCCGGACCGCGTTCGCAGCAAGAGCCAACTAGGATCATTGTTGGTCCTAATCAGCTCGGCCTGTGCGATGAGTTTATCGATCAGGCGCAAGCAAATGGCAGGCCACGCCGGTAGTTTCCGATCCGTAAAAATCCAAAGTAAATAAGGCGTGGATCAGATAAGATCTACACCTTATTTCTTTGCCCATCACACCATTTTGCAAGCCAACCTTCAGTAAACCCTGCTGTTTCATTACCATTCCGGCGCGAAATTTGCATCAAACTTGGGAACGCTCTTACGGGCGTTTTTGACCCTTCCATGCCTATAGAGGGCAGAGACAAAGGGAAGTTTGGATGGCCGACAGGCTCAAACCTGCGAATGCGCAACCTCTGCGCGGTGAGGCTGCTTCTGCGCAGCTTGCCGCAACGAGTGATGTGTCGGTTTCTGATGCGCATTTTAGAAAGAAACGCCTCCCGATCACGGGTGATAATTTACGCCAGCTCTCGAAGCTTGCTGATATCACCGCAGCGATCCTTGTAAGTTGGTACTGTCTCAATCTTGGCGGGCTTTCAATTCTCAGTGCAACCGTGTTCCAGATTATTCCGTTCGCTCTGGTTCCGGTTGCCGCATCATGGGGCCTGCGAACCTCATCTGCCTATGATTTCGCTTTCAATCGTAGCGCGCTCGATCATATGATCAGGGTTGCAAATGGTTCAGGCCTTCCACTCGCTGTTCTAGGGCTTGCGACTTACGGCATTTATCAGGGCTATGGCGCGCGCTATCCGGTTTTCGCAATATTGGGGACATGGATGACGATCATTGTCCTGCACGCTCACATGCTCGCTTTTATACGAGCGCTCACGAGGGCAGGCAGGCTTAGTGAGAATGTCGTCATTGTCGGTGCGACCCCGAATGCGCAGCGACTGATAGAACGCAATGCAGCGACGCGCGAATTAAACGTGATCGGAGTTTTTGACGACCGTCTATCACGCGCCCCGAAGTCGATTTCTGGCGCCCCACTCCTCGGTCGATTGGACGATCTTCTGAACTGGGATCGCTTGCCAGAGATTGATCGAATTGTCGTGACCATTACCTCTGATGCCCGCGCACGGGTTCGCCATCTTATTGATCGCCTGCGCATTCTTCCGCAGCGCGTTGTCCTGCTGCTTGATCTCGATGGATTCGATCCGGAGACAGAAAGTCTTGCCGAAATCGCGCGCTCACCTGCAGCCTATGTTTCCGGAACGCCGCGCGATACACGACGGGCGGCGATCAAGCGCGTTGCGGATATCGTATTTTCACTGGGAATGCTGATCGCGTTCAGCCCGATCCTGATTGCGACAGCCATTGCGATCAAACTTGAAAGCCCAGGCCCGGTCTTCTTCCGCCAGCGCCGCCATGGGTTCAACAATCAGATCATTCGCATCTGGAAATTCCGCTCCATGCGCGATGATCCGAGTGCAGCCGAAAAGATGAGCCAGCAGACCTTGCGCGATGACCCCCGCGTCACGAGAGTCGGTCGCTTCATCCGCAAGACAAGCATCGATGAGCTGCCGCAGCTCTTGAATGTTCTCAACGGCGAGATGTCGATTGTTGGTCCCCGTCCGCATGCCGTGGGTATGACAACGGAACAGACCGCTGTTCAGGCGATCGTCGGCGACTATGCACACCGCCACCGCGTGAAGCCGGGCATTACAGGGTGGGCCCAGATCAACGGATCACGGGGGCCTGTCCATACCAAGCAAGAAGTCCGCGACCGCGTTCGCCTCGATATGGAGTACGTTAACCGTTCATCCTTCTGGTTTGATATATATATCATGATCATGACAGCGCCGTGCCTGCTCGGCGATGCGAAACGTGACCGGTAGGACAAACGCTTTGACGATCGTTGATGAACAGCCCGCTCAGAAGGGTGAGCCAGACATCTCCACACCGATTGTTGAGACCGAGATGGGCGAGGGCGTTATCTCTAACGGTGTGCCGGGCGAAGTAACCCTCACGATTTGCGTGCCCGCTTATAAGGATAGTGCGGATGCCCTTCTGGCGAGCCTGATAAGACTGGACGACGCGAATCAATGCACGCTTCTGATCTTCGATGATGGCTCTCAAAACGCTGACTTAACGCGCATACTCACCCAGCAAATCCTGCGTTTTCCGGGGCCCGCACGCCTCATCACGTCACGTGACAATATGGGGCGCGCGCATGCCCGAAACAGACTGATCGCGCTCGCCGAAACAGATTGGATCCTGTTCCTCGACGCCGATATGCATCCCGATAGTCCTGACTTCCTGTCACGCTATCTGAAAGCGGCGACAGACAGCGAAGCTCCGTCTCTGATCCCCGGTGGGTTTAGCCTCAAGCATGCGCATCCAACCGATGAGACGCGACTGCATGCGGCCCAGTCCCTCGCATCCGAATGCGTTGCTGCCAGTGTGCGCGCAAACGAGCCGGGGCGCTATGTGTTCACGTCGAACATTCTCGTCCACAAAGAGATTTTGGAACGCGTCCAGTTTGACGATGCCTTCAAAGGCTGGGGCTGGGAAGATGTCGACTGGGGCCTTCGCATCGCGGAGCAATATCCCATCATGCACATCGACAACCCGGCGACCCATTTGGGGCTCGATAGCGATGACGCGCTCATGGCGAAATATCGCAGTTCAGCCCCGAACTTTGCGCGCGTGCTGGAACGCCACCCGGATGCCCTGAAGCAAACACCGCTTTACAAAGCGTCACGGTTTTTGTCGCGCGTACCGGGGCGCAGACTGCTGAAAGCAATCGCCGGGGTCACGGCGAAACGGCGATTTTTGCCGATCAAACTTCGCTTATACGCCCTCAAGCTCTACCGTGCCTCAGCTTATGCGGAGGCCGTTTGAGCGATGCTTGACCCCTCTCAATACAGCCCTGACCGTTCATTTGGCGCGAAGATCAAAAGGCGACTGACATATTGGCAGGCAGCCGAGCCTATGGATCACACACCGGCCGAGGGCATTGTCAGTTTTACCTTCGATGATTTTCCCAAAAGCGCGGCACAATACGGCGCTGATATTCTGGCACGCCATGACACGCTCGGCACGTATTACGCGTGTACGGGCATGCGTGAGCAGACCAACATTATGGGTGAAATGTACGGCGAAGATGATTTGCAAAAGCTCTCATCGATGGGGCATGAAATTGGGTTGCATACACACAGCCACCTTGATTGTTCGCGCGTCAATTCAGCGACTGTGCGCGACGAGATAGATCAGAATATTGATGGGCTTAATGCCCTAAACAGGATACCGCTCGTTTCACATTTTGCTTGGCCCTATGGTGAAACGACGCAGAAAAACAAATCTACCATTGGGGATCTGGTCTCCACGGCGCGCGGTATTCTTCCGGGCATTAATGGTAGAGGCTCTGACCTGATGCAATTGAGCGCTTTTGAGCTTACCCCGAACCATAAGACGACCGAGCGGGCCACCGCAGCCATAGAGCAAACAGCGCGCAAAGGCGGATGGACGATCATCTTCACCCATGATGTCAGACCGCAGCCAAGTCCGTTCGGAACGACACCGGCTGCGCTTGAGCGGCTTGTGAAGCTGTCCAAGGATGCCGGACTGCACGTTCTTCCCATATCGAACGCCTTCTCACATATCCAACCTGACGCGGTGGCTGCACCATGACGTATCCCCCGGTCACTGTGGTTATCCCAACCTTCAATCGGCCGGACGGTTTGAAGAGAGCTGTCTCGAGCGTATTTGCGCAAACACTAGTCGGTCAGGGTGGCTTTGATCTGATCATCGTGGACAACCATCCGGATGGCACGGCGCATGAGATGATCGAGACCCTTCGAAAAGACTGTCCGTCTTCACTTCACTTCACGGCCGTGAATGAGCCGCGTGCAGGGGTCGCGAACGCACGCAACGCGGCAATGACACGTGTTAGGACAGATCTTGTTGCCTTTTTAGATGATGACATGACAGCGCCTAAGGATTGGTTGGAGCAGGTCCTTAAAGTCCGTGAGGCGCATCCAGCGCCTGTTGTGTTTGGGCCTGTCGTAACCGCATTACCGGATGGCGTTTCAAAGCACCGCGCGTATTTCAAAGCCTTCTTCGCCAGAGACCCCGGTCATGCAACGGGCCTGATTGAAGACTCCTATGGCTGCGGGAACAGTCTGATCGACTTCTCCAAAGTCCCCGGCACCGCGCCGTGGTTTGATGAGACCATGAATGAGATTGGCGGTGAAGATGATCGGCTTTTTCAGCGCATTCGCGAGGCGGGCCTAAGCTTTGCATGGGCCGCCGATGCGCCTGTAAATGAGCATCCTCTGCCCAATCGCATTCATCTCAGCTATACGCTGCGCCGGGCCTTTTCCTATGGCCAAGCCCCGATAACGCTCGCGCGTCTTTCATCAAAAAGACGATATGGAACCATCGTGAAATGGATGGCGATTGGCGCGGGCAAAACCGTCCTCCACGGTTTTGCATGGTTAGCACTTTTCATTGCGCGTCACCCAAACAGGGCCTTTCAACTCGATAAGGCGATTAGAGGCCTTTCCAAGGTGCTCTGGTTCCTCGATTTCAAGTTTTACGGCAGCTCGTCACTGAAGAATTCGACGCCGAATGTTAGCCTTTATACGCCGCGTCCGAAGTCAACATCCGCAAAGGCCGACGAAGCCTGATCCCCCGCAGCGGCAAAAGGCTATCCGGCGTATTGGCCAGTTTCGCGGCAACAATCACATAAGTTAGCCAGACAAGTGAGTTTTGCATTAGAGCGATGCTCTCAGAAATTGAGAAGAGCATGAATTGTGTGCAAACGCCTAGCGCGAATACTCCCGCCCAGGAATCGATTGACGCTCTAACCGCACGCCACACGGTGAGCGCGAAGTCCAAGATCAGGCAGGCCAGACCTGTTAAGCCGAGCGCGATCGCGACTTCAAGCCAACCATTGTGCGCTGTAGGAGCTTCCCACTCCAAAACCTCGCGTAGCCAATAGGCCGGCTCACTGTCGAGCATCCAGAACGACCCGTAGCCATAGCCGAGCCATGGTCGCTCTGCGATATCCTGAGCCAGAACAGCCCAGATATCTGTCCGGCCCGTCAAGCTTGCATCGCGACCGAGCAAATCAAAAACGACATCGGGTGCGAACACCAGCGCCCCAATGACCGTTCCACCGATAACCGTGCCAAGCCATGTCAGCGTGATGCCTGTGACGCGCCCACGCTTCATCCAAAGCGCAATCGCGATGACTCCAAATCCAAGCAAAAGGCCAAGAAGCGACGTTTTGGATGTCGTCATGATCACCATCAGTGTGCTGACGGCGACGCCAGCGCCCCATATCGGACGCCACTGACGATCCATGAGGAAGAGGAAGGCTGTCAGGAACGCCGCACGCGCCATGTGCCCGCCGAGCTGGTTTTTCTCATAATAAAGCCCCTTCCAGGCCCCGACATGAATTTCGGTCATAACCCCGAAGGCCGGGTTCAACAGCGCGGTCAGCGTGCCGATGATCGCGACGGTGACCCAGACCAGTCCAAGCGTACGCAGCAATGTACGCCAATCGTAGCGTGTCCCAATCCAGATACCGGCCAACGTACTCATCACGATCGCAATACCCCTGCGTTGACTGAGCGCTGGATCGATCGACCAGAGGAAAGAGAGCGCCGCCAGCCCGACTAGCCCGATCATGAATGGCATCCGCAAAAGGGTCCGCGCCGTCTCTTTGGCTTTCCAAGCGATCAGGCAGAGCGTGGTCGCGTAAACGGGTAGCCACATTAGGCGTAGGATTGGCGATCCTTCTGGGCTTTCCTCCGCATCAAAGAGGCGCGGCAAAAGCCCTTCGGAAAACATCATCAGCACAATGAAAAGCAGAATAAGCTCTGCTTTCGGATAGGATTGAGCGCGCGCGGCGTTGCGCGCAGGATTACCCTGAGAAACGGTCTGCGAAGCGTGCATCACTGCCCACCCGGTTCATGACGAGGCCTATGACCTGGCCGCCATGCGCCTCAATCTCGCGGCGGGCGGCGACAACATCTTCTGCGCTGGTACGATCCGCCTCCACGACAATGAAAATACCGTCCATCTGACTGGCGGCCGCCAAAGCTGCAGGTGATCTTTCAAGAGACGGCGCATCAACAACAATCCAATCCGCAATTTCACGCAGGCCGCTCCACCAGCTGGGCTGGGTGCGGATTTGAACGCGCTGCCCGCTGTTGAGATGCTCATTGCGAAAGCGAGTGACCAAAAGCTGCGTCCCCGGAATTTCATGCGCAGTGAGCAGCTTATCTGAACCGCGTGTCGCCACACGTGGGACGACCGAATAAATCTGTTCGCGCCTCAGAGACGCATCAAAGGCGCGTCCTGGCGGCCCGACATGTTTCGCAAATCCTGTCTCAAAGGCTTTAAAGGCTGAGTTTCGGCGTAGATCGAGATCAACCAGCCAAGCCTGTTTCTGGGCGCGACGCGAGGCCATCAAAGCGATGGAGCCGGCAACACTGGTCGTTCCTTCGCCATCGCGGGCAGACACAAACATAGCCGTGCGTCCACCGCCTTCAGACGAGGTCAGTCGACTGGCTGCGCGCCAGACGTTTCCAAGATCACCGCGAAGATCGCGCATAGGCTCATCGCCCTGAAACAATATAATATTTAATCGCTAAACAGCTTTGGTTAACGCGGTCTTGTCTACATGTGCTGGCCGACCGCGCCGAGGACGGGCAAGCCCGTTGTTTTTGATAGGGCACTGGGCGTCGGGAACCCATCACGCGTAAGCGCACGCAATAGTCCAATCATAAGCGCTGTAAAGCCCGCGAAGAGAAGTGCGAGAACCGCAATCGGAAACCGCAGGCTGGACCCGCGTAAAGGCACGCGTGCTGGCTCAAGAATGCTAACACTGTCAGTGCCATCCTGAGCGATATTCTTGATCGTGCCTTCTTCCTGCTCCGCGCGCGTTAGCAGGCGGACATTGTCTTCGAGCGATTGGCGCTTGCGCTGAAGTTCGTTCCACTCGGGCTCCAGTTGCGTGAAACGCGCGAGCGTCGCCTCAACGCGTGCGAATTGACGCTCCAGCTCGGTTTGTTGATTGGTCAAGGCTTCGGCTTCGGCCTCGAGAGAATTCAGCGTGGTTTCCAGCGCTTGATAAGTTGGATTTGGCCCACGGCGAACGGTTCCTTGAGGACCTTCCTTTTCAGCGAGGAAAGCCTCAACCTCTTCAATACGCTTGTCGATGGCCTGAACAGCACGACTGTCAGTGGTGTAACGCGATAACAGATCCTCACGTTGAAGGCGCAAGTCTAACAGGGTCTGATCGCTATTATCTTCGATGAAAATGTCCTGCTCGGGATCTGTCGAGGCAATTTGAGCGCGGGTCCGCAAAAGCTGTCCCTGAACCGCACTAGCTCGTGACTGAGTTGCGGATAGTTCTCCGGACAAAGTCGTATAGAGACCCTGCGCCGTTGCACGCTCAGAGCCATAGTCTTCAATTCTATTTCGGCGCAGAAATTCACGGATGGCGTCCTCTGCCTCAACAAGATCGACCTCGAAGCGTCGACGTTGAGCCGTCAATTGATCAACGGGCCGCGAGCTGAACAGTTCTGAGCGATACCCGAGATATGCGCCCATTGCCGCGTTCAGAACCTCAGCGGCGATTTGAGGGTCTTTGTGCTCGAAGGCGACATTGATCACAGGATTCTTGGGCGGCGCGCCCGCGCGAAAGCTCTTCTCAAATGTCTCAAGCGTTTGCTGTGCGAATTCAAACCGGATCGCCTCCTCATCTTCAACAGGCGACTTTGCCAATTCTTCTTCCAGTCCTTCCTGAAGCTTTGGATAAAGGCGTTTCAAATCAAATCGCGACAGGGTCCGCTCCGCGACAACCGGGCTGCGGAGCAGTTCCAATTCTGCCTGCACGACCTGTTCAACATCCGGTGTGACTTGGCGTGCATTATCATTGCCGACAGTCACCGCGGAGGTCTCAACGCCCGCACGAATAAGAAGACGTGAGGTTGACTCAAATGTCTTCGGCATCTGAAGCGCCACCAGAATACCAAGAATGAAAATCGGCAGAAAGACGAGGATCATCAGCCATTTCGCCCGCCAAAGCTGTAAAATAAGATCCACGAAAGACAGGCGCGGGCGCGCGCGAGCATATCCCGGCTCGGCTTCGATGGCCCCGCTCGGCCCCCAATCGCTCACGTCAGTCATTCGCGTGTCCTGCACACTCAACATGTGTAATTCCCACAAGGAGTTTGAGACTTCCTTAAGCATATCAAGAGACTGTGCAGACGCCTTAATAGCCGGAGCTGTGCTGGAATGCGAAAGAGTGTGTGTCTTCTTGCGGCAGCGGTAATCCTGACTGGATGTCGAAGCCCGGAACCGCAACAATCGCGTGTTTTTCCGACTGTGGACTGGCAGCATCTCGATGGCCGGGACGACCGTTACTTGCTGGCACCGGGCGACGAGCTCGAAATTATCGTGCACACGGCCCCTGAGCTAAACCGGACAGTAACCGTCGGGCCGGATGGACGCATCCGCATGCCGTTTACGGGTCCTGTCAGTGTGATGGGCCGCAATATTGAGACAACCAAAATCGCCCTTAGGACCGCTCTTGCCTCTGAGTTGAAAGACCCTGACCTCGATGTTCTGCTGACCGGTACATCCTCGCAGCAAATTTTTGTTGGGGGTGAGGTTGGCAGTCCGGGCATGTTTGAACTTCCCGGCATAATTGACCCATTACAAGCGATCATCATGGCTGGTGGTCTGACCACCGAAGCACGGCCTAAAGAAGTCGTCCTCATCCGCCGGATGCCCGGCGGTGGCGTCAAGACAGCTGTGTTCGACGTGAAATCCGGTATTTTCGATCCGCGTCTTGCCGAATGGACACCGCTGCGCCGATTTGATGTCGTTTATGTGCCGCGTTCCCGCATAGCCGATCAGAACCTGTTCGTTCAGCAATATATCCGAAATGCTCTGCCGATCGACTTCTCGCTCTTCTATGATGTTGCAGGCAATAATAACAACTAACGCTTTTCTTCCGAGCAAGGTCCACCCACTCGCTCTACCCAACCACCCCAAGAGTACCCTACGCGGGCAGTTGGACAGGGGGAGGGGCGGATACCAAACAAAGAGATCAGCTACGCCCTTTTCCTGACACGGTGGAATGCCTATTCGGTAGGCAGATAGACATCGTCAAAAAGGAACAGACATGGCTGACGCTGAAAACACACTCATTCTCGATACGACCAAAGGCACTGTCACAATTGAATTGCGCCCAGATCTCGCGCCCGGACACGTCACCCGGATCAAAGAACTGGCACGTGAAGGCTTTTATGACGGGATCATTTTCCACCGCGTGCTGGATGACTTTATGGCTCAAACCGGCTGTCCAGATGGTACAGGCATGGGCGGGTCAGCGAAGCCCGATCTTCAGGCTGAGTTCAATGCCGAGCCACATGTGCGCGGGACGTGTTCTATGGCGCGCACAAACAATCCAAATAGCGCAAATAGCCAGTTTTTTATATGTTTTGGTGATACCCCTCACCTTGATGGACAATATACGGTTTGGGGCAAGGTCACGGACGGAATGAATGCGGTCGATCAGCTTGCCAAGGGGCAGCCGCCGCGCAATCCTGATGCGATTAACAGCATGAAAGTCGCCGCTGACACTTAGCGGCGGGCACCACAATGCCAAAGAGCCGAGCAAAAGCGGAGTATAAGGCAGGCACAAGCCTGCTCGGCTCACGCATTGCCCGGCTTATTTTTGCGTCCAATCTGGCAGGGCTTATTATCCTGATCATCGGTGCGATGGTCTTGAATGAGATGCGCGCCAGTTTTGTGATCTCCAAGAAGCAGGATCTGGTTGGACAGGCCCAGGTCTTTTCCAATCTGATTGCAGACGCGGCCACATATGGTGAGCCACAGCCCAGCATGGACGACACGTTGGCGCGTGACACGCTCGCGTCCCTGTCCCTACCCGTCACGATGCGCGGCAAGGTCTTCAATACGGATAAGACACTTTTGGGAGATTCCTACGTCCTGTCCGATCGCGTCATCGTGTCTAATTTGCCTCCCATCCAAGAACCGGGAAGCATGTCGCGGGCCTCGCGCAGCCTCTCGGAATGGGCGACGGACGCTTTTTCAGGCATTTTACCCGAACGCGGTGGCGATGCGGTTCGCACGCAAAGTTTTGAGGAGGAATTCGTTCAAGCCATCACTGGCAAGGAAGCCGCCAGTCAGCGATTCAATGATCGTGGTCAAAGAATTATCTCTGTGTCAGTACCAATCCAGCGCGTATCTGCTGTCGTCGGCGTCCTGACATTGGAGTCAAATGACATAGACGCGATCATCCGGGCTGAGAGAGCAGCACTGATCCCATTTATTGCGGTCGCTGTTCTCGTCGCTCTGACAACTTCAGCGCTTCTGACTTTGGCGATTGCGCGACCGCTGAGACGGCTTGCCAGCGCAGCAGATGATATTCGCAGCGGATCCGCACAGACTTTCGATGAGCCCAAAATCACCCGACGCCATGATGAAATCGGCGGTCTAGCGCGCTCGGTTGAAGACATGACACGCGCCCTGTTTGAGCGCATTCAAGCCAATGAGGCCTTTGCTGCTGATGTGGCGCATGAGTTGAAAAACCCGCTGACCTCAATCCGCTCAGCTGTTGAGACGGCGGAACTCGTTCAGGACGATCCTGTCGCGCGCGAGAAGCTCCGAAAAGTGATCGCTCAGGATGTTCAGCGACTGGATCGGTTGATCACCGATATTTCAAATGCCTCCCGCCTCGAAGCAGAGATCACCCGTGTCCCGAACGAAACGCTCGATATTGGCCGTTTTGTCAGCGATGTGGTCTCTACCTATAAAGGCTTGGATCATCAGCGCGGTGTGACTGTGCGATTTGTCGACGAGACAATGGACGCCGGTCTGTCTGTCCGCGGGCGCGATGGCCCACTGGGTCAGGTTTTGCGCAATCTGATCGACAACGCACGGTCCTTCTCGCCTGAGAATGGCGAAGTTCTCGTCACCTTGAAACAAGGACGTGACGGTGCGCGAACAACTGCAGAAATACTCGTCCAAGATAGTGGCCCGGGTATCCCTGAAGATAAGCTCGAAAAGATCTTTGACCGGTTTTACACAGACCGCCCAGAAGGGGCCGCGTTTGGCAACAATTCCGGCCTTGGACTGTCAATCGTGGCGCAAATCGTGACTACGCATTCGGGCAAAGTTTTCGCACAAAACTGCGATGATGGTGGCGCACAATTTACAGTTCAATTGCCAGCGACATGATCGAAGATCCTCAAGCGTCCCCTAAATATGTTGCAGTGCAAATTGCAGCGTCTGATTCCTGCCTCTAAGAGGGTACGAATCAGGGATGGAGTTCGTCTTGGACATTGAGCAAATGAAAGCCCGTGCCAAGGCGTCTAAACGCCCGCGCCGTAGTGCGATGTATGAGATTGCGCGGCTGTTTTTCTATGGTCTGTATCGGCTGCTGGGCTGGCGCGTCCTAGGCGAAGCCCCGACGGACAAGAAACTCGTCATTATCGCCGCGCCCCATGAAACGAATTGGGACCTGACCCAGATGTTGGGCATCGCATTCTATTACCGCATTCCCGTGCGATGGATGGGCAAGCACACGCTTGGGCAAGGCCCTTTTGGCTGGCTTATGAAGTGGTGGGGACTGTTGCCGGTTGATCGGCATAGCTCAACGAATTTGGTTGATCAGGTTGTCGCCGCTTATGCAGAAACAGACGAAATGGCTGTCGTTATTGCACCGGAGGGGACGCGCTCGGATGTGAAGGCTTGGAAGACGGGCTTCTACAACATCGCCAGTAAGGCAAACGTCCCCATTGCGCTCGGCTTCATCGATTATGAGCGCAAATATGGCGGCATTGACGGCGTCCTGATCCCGACCGGTGATTATGAAGCTGACATGGAAAAGGCCGCAGCCTTTTACACAGCCCGCGTCAGTCGCGTGAACCATCCCGTCACGGGTGAGCCGATCGGCAATTGAAAACCGATTTCGCTGCGCTTATTCAAAGACCATGAGCACGCCTGTCTCCCTTATGCAGTCAATGGATGCGCGGTCGCGGGATATTTTCCGCTCCATCGTTGAGACCTATCTGGAAACCGGGGAGCCCGTAGGGTCCCGCACTCTATCCAAAAGCGGGATACAGCTTTCAGCCGCCTCTATTCGAAACGTCATGTCAGACCTGACGGAGTTGGGGCTATTGAACGCCCCACATATCTCGGCGGGACGCATGCCAACGGATACGGGGTTGCGCCTCTTCGTGGACGGATTTCTGGAAGTTGGTGAACCGGGCGATGCCGACCGCGGTGAAATTGAGGGACGTCTGCGGGGCGTCGGCAGAGACCTCGGTGGCGTTCTCAAAGAAGCCTCTTCAATCCTGTCAGGTCTCGCTGGAGGAGCAGGCCTAGTCTCTTCACCCACAAGTGACGCGCCCGTCCGCCATGTTGAATTCGTTCCCCTTTCGACCGGAGAAGCGCTCTGCGTTCTGGTTACCGAGGCGGGCGATGTCGAAAATCGCATGATCAAAGTCCCCGCTGGTTTACCGCAAACAACTTTGATCGAAGCTGGAAATTACCTCGCAACACGTATGAAGGGGCGCACCCTGCGCGAGGCGTCAGCAGATGTACGCAAAGAAATCACCGCGCGAAAAGCACAATTGGATGCGGCTGCAAGTGATTTGGTCGAACGAGGTCTGGCCGAATGGGCAGGCAGCGCGCAAGCCGATGACCGCAGCCTGATCGTGCACGGCCATGCCAATCTGCTCGAAGATGCTAAGGCGGCCGAAGATATGGAACGGGTCCGTCAACTATTCGATGTCCTTGAGCGCCAAAAAGGCCTTCTCGACATTCTTGATGAGACGCGTGACGCGGAAGGCGTTCGGCTGTTTATCGGATCAGAAAACAGTCTTTTTCCGTTATCGGGTTCAAGCGTGATTGTAGCTCCCTATATGAACGCCGAGCGACAAGTTATCGGCGCGCTTGGTGTGATCGGACCAACACGACTGAATTACGCAAGGGTGATCCCAATGGTGGATTATACCGCGCGAATGGTCGGTGAAGTGATTGCACGGCGCGGTTGAGGTGAAATAGAGGTTCAGGGATGAGCGACGAAACAAAAACAGAGCTGGGCGCAGACGCAACCAAGGCAGAGCTAAAAGCGGCCGCTGACGAGCTGTTAAAGCAAGCGAAAGCGGCAGACAAAGCTGCGAAGGCAGCAGAAGCGGACCAAGACGTTGAGATTCCGGATGAAGAGTTCGGCGAACCCCTACCGGAGCTTGAACCCGAAATTCTCACACCTGAACAGCAATTGCTCGCCCTTGAGGTCGAAAAAGAAGAGATGCGCGATCAACTCCTGCGCACGCTCGCAGAAATGGAGAACATCCGCAAACGCTCTGAGCGTGAGAAAATGGAGGCGCGGACCTTCGCGATTGAAAAATTCGCGCTCGATCTCTTAAGCGTCTCCGACAATATGTCCCGCGCACTGCATGCCCTGCCCGAAGCCGAACGTGAAGCGCTGACCGATGGCGGGAAAGGCCTTCTCGGTGGCATCGAAATGACGCAAAACGAGCTGCACACGGTGCTCACACGGCACGGCGTAACCGAGATTGCAGCCGAGCCGGGCGAAGCGTTTGATCCAAACCTGCATCAGGCTGTCGCGAACATTCCGAGCGAGCACCCGAATGGGACGATTGCGAGCCTCTTCCAAGCTGGCTGGCGGATCGGAGATCGGACATTGCGCGCCGCAATGGTTGCTGTTAGCGCGGGCGCGGCGAATTAAAGAGAGCTTTTCTAATATGGGCGCTTCGTGACTGTCCTTAGCCCTAGAAAACGATTTCAGGTGGTTAAACCTGTCATTTGGTTGGTCACCTCATTTTTTAGCCCTGTCTGGTTTCTGCTTGCTCTTATTTTTCCGGATGGCCCAAGCGTTGATTTCTGGCTCATTTGGCCATCAGCTATTTTCGGCGCCATAGTTATGCTGCGACTAAAAAAGCTGAAATAACAACCGGCGAGCTCTCAATCTCCTTAGTAATGTGGGCTTTAGCAACCATACTCATCTACACACTTGCATTACCTTTTGTGTTCGAAGTGTTTGCCTTCCCAGATGATCCGCTACCGGATTTCTCTTGGTCGTTTTTTGTTCAATGGGCTGAGGCGCTTCCATCACTCATTGTCCTCATACCGTTAGCGTATACCTTTGGCTTCGTTCCCGCGATGCTAGCCGCCTTCGTATCCTATTGGATTATCCGCTATTCGCTCTACACCAAAGCACCAAATCCCACACCGACCCCTTGAACGCTGGGAAGCCCATCCCACATCGGATCGCGAAGGGATGAGTGGATTGAAAACACCCAACCATCTCACCAATTAATCACTCGTAAGAGCCGTGCGGAGCGGTGCTGTCTAGCAGGCCAATCGAAGGTCCGGGCGGCGGCTAAAGGAAGAGAGAGTAAACTATGGGAAAAATCATCGGGATTGACCTCGGCACCACGAACTCATGTGTGGCCGTGATGGATGGCGGAGATGCCAAGGTTATCGAAAACAGCGAAGGCGCACGGACCACACCGTCTGTGGTCGCATTCAGAGACGGCGAGCGCCTGATTGGCATGCCAGCGGTTCGCCAAGCGGTCACCAACCCGGATTTTACCTTTTATGCGATCAAGCGCCTGATTGGGCGCACATTTGATGATCCGACCGTCAAGAAAGACATGAAGCTGTCGCCCTTTGGCATCGTCAAAGGCCCCAATGGCGACGCTTGGGTCAAAGGCCCTGAGAAAGAGTTTGCGCCACAGGAAATTTCAGCCTTCGTCCTGACCAAGATGAAAGAGACTGCTGAAGCCTATCTCGGCAGCGACGTTTCTCAGGCGGTCATTACGGTTCCGGCTTACTTTAACGACGCCCAGCGCCAAGCCACCAAAGACGCAGGCAAAATTGCCGGCCTCGAAGTCCTCCGCATCATCAACGAGCCGACAGCCGCAGCGCTGGCTTACGGCCTCGATAAGGGCGAGAACAAGATCATCGCGGTTTACGACCTTGGCGGTGGTACGTTCGACGTCTCTATCCTCGAAATCGGTGACGGCGTGTTTGAGGTGCTCTCCACCAATGGTGACACATTCCTAGGCGGTGAAGACTTCGACCTGCGCATCGTCGACTATCTCGCCGATGAGTGCAAGAAAGAGCACGGCCTCGACATTAAAGGCGACAAGATGATCCTGGCGCGCCTTCGCGAGGAAGCGGAGAAGGCCAAGAAAGAGCTGTCCAGTTCAACGTCGTATGACGTCAACATGCCGTTCATTTCGATCAATCCAGAGACGAACCAGCCGATCAACTTCTATGCGAAGCTAACACGGGCGAAATTGGAAAGCCTCGTTTCTGATCTGATCAAGCGTACGATTGATCCGTGTAAGAAGGCGCTGTCTGATGCCGGTAAATCTGCAGGCGACATTGATGATGTCGTCCTCGTCGGTGGTATGACGCGCATGCCTGCTGTTCAGGCTGCGGTTGAAAAATTCTTCGGCAAGGGCCCGCATAAGGGCGTGAACCCGGACGAAGTTGTGGCCCTCGGTGCGGCAATCCAGGGCGGTGTCCTGCAAGGGGACGTGAAAGACGTTGTCCTCCTCGACGTGACACCACTGTCTCTCGGTATTGAAACACTCGGTGGTGTCTTCACGCGCCTGATTGATCGCAACACCACGATCCCGACGAAGAAGAGCCAGACCTTCTCCACGGCTGAAGACAATCAGCCGGCCGTGACCATTCGCGTCTTCCAGGGCGAGCGCGAGATGGCGAATGACAACAAGCTGCTCGGCCAGTTCAACCTCGAAGGCATCCCCCCTGCCCCGCGTGGTTTGCCACAGATTGAAGTGACCTTCGATATTGATGCGAACGGTATCGTCTCTGTCTCTGCGAAGGACAAAGCGACGAACAAAGAGCAGCAGATCACCATTCAGGCCGACGGTGGCCTCACCGATGATGACATCCAGAACATGATGAAGGACGCCGAGGCAAATGCCGAAGCCGACAAACAACGTCGTGAACTGGTAGAAGCGAAAAACAACGCTGAAGCCCTTGCGCATCAGACTGAGAAGCAGCTTGATGAGCATGGCGACAAAGTCAGCGAGGAGGTGAAAACTGAAATCAGCGATGCCATTGCTGAGCTGAAAACCGCTGCCGAAGGTGAAGACGCCGCAGCCATCAGCGAGAAGCATCAGGCTCTGATGACAGCGGCCATGAAGCTCGGCGAAGCGATCTATGGCGCACAGCAAGCTGAAACGGCGGAAGCCGATGCAGCCTCTGACGCGGCTGCAGATGGTGACGATGTGGTTGATGCTGATTTTGAAGAGGTCAACGACGACGATGACCGTCAATCGGCTTAAGTTTTCAAACTAAACAAATAAACAAGCCCCGCTCGTCTGAGCGGGGCTTGTTTATTTGAAGTAAATGCGCACTCATCCTGAGCGAAGTCGAGGGATGTGCCACGCGTGCTATGTTGAACTCATCGGCCCGCTTCATCCTTCGACTTCGCTCAGGATGAGCTGGAACGGACGCTAGTGAACCTTCACAATGACCATGATCGCCAAAGCGAGACCACCGAGATAAGTTACAATCGCCCCAATCGCTTTGAAAACGTGCGGCTTCTCCAACGTGGCGCAGGTCAGAAAGCCCAGTGCATGTAAAAAACGCGACACAGTTATCGCGATGACAAGGCTGGTCACAGCCAAACCAAGATCGCGGCCTGCATAGGCTAAGCCTGTGATCACAAATAGGCCCATAAAAAGCGCTGCATATTCGGCGCTATTGCCGTGTGCGCGCTGAGCCTTCGCCATAGCCGATGTTGGGTCGAGTGGCGCGCCATAGGCGATCGTTTTACTCGCGCCGCGTTGAATACTGGTCCAGAACGCAAGCAATAGTGTCAGGATGACGAGCGCTGCGCTGCATAAGATAAGGGTGACGTGCATGGGTTTCCTCCGTTCCGTTTTTTGAGGAGACTATCGGAAATTCTCAAAACAGGAAGCCGGAATGAAATCGGACCGCCGCTTAATCTCAACAGGATCACCTTTCGAAAAGACGATGGGATATTCCCGCGCCGTCGTGCAGGGCGATTGGTGCTTTGTGTCCGGGGTGACCGGATATGATTACACAAACATGAGTTTACCGGATGATGTTGCAGAACAAGCAGAGAATTGCTTCGCCACGATATCATCAGTGCTTGAGGGCGCAGGCTTCGCAATGACCGATATTACACGGGTTCAATATACGGTCACCAATCGCGATTTCGTACCTCATCTCTCGCCCGTCTTGGAAAAATGGCTCGGCGATATTCGCCCTGCCGCAACGATGGTGATTGCAGATCTGATTGAAGAGGCCATGCTGATCGAGATCGAAGTGACAGCGTTTAAGGGGTGAACATCAAGTACGGCCCTAGAAATTAAAAACTACCGCAGCGTAAGGGCTTGCCGTGCGCGTAAGCTTCCATACTCTGAACGACGACATACAAGATATCGGAGGAAACCATGATCGGTGTTGTTGCAAAGCTGAAAATTGCGGCTGGGAAAGAGGCTGAGTTCGAAGCCGTCGCCAAGGATTTGATGGCGAAAGTCAAAGCCAATGAGCCAGGCACCACGACCTACCAGCTTTATAAGTCAAAAACAGACGCCGACACGTATATCTTTATGGAAGAATACGCGTCCGATGACGCTCTAAAAGCGCACGGCAAGACAGACTATTTCGCCGCCGCGGGCGCGAAACTCGGGCCCCTACTCGCGGGCGCGCCTGACATTCAATATTTTGACATCGTAGAATAGGAGTTTCCAATGGACTTGTCCTTCACGAAAGAAGATCTCGCATTCCAAAGCGAAGTTCGCGACTGGATCGCTGAAAACTATACCGAGGAGCTTCGTGGTCGAAACGCGCTCTCAAAGAATGGATACCTTGACAAAGAGGGCATGCTGGACTGGCAGCGCCGCCTGGATTCAAAAGGTTGGTTCGTCGTCGATTGGCCGGAACAATTTGGCGGTCCCGGTCTTAGCGCAAGTGAGCGTTACATCCTTAATATGGAAATGGCCGCTGCAGGTACGCCGAACACGTCGCCAATGGGCAAATCCATGGTTGCACCCGTGATCATGGCGTTCGGAAACGACGCGCAAAAGGCTGAGCACCTGCCGAAAATCAAAAACTCCACCATCTGGTGGTGCCAAGGTTATTCTGAACCGGGTGCCGGGTCCGATCTTGCCTCGCTCCAGATGAGCGCAGTCCGCGATGGCGATGAGTACGTCTTGAACGGATCAAAAATCTGGACCACGCATGCGCAATGGGCAGACTGGATCTTCTGCCTCGTGCGCACCTCCAAAGAAGGTAAGCCACAAGAAGGGATCAGCTTCCTCATCTTCCCAATGGATTTGCCGGGCATTTCGGTTGGATCACTTCCAACACTGGATGGCCCAACGGACGGTCAGCAGGAAATCAACCAAGTTTATTTCGAGGATGTCCGCGTCAAAATCTCTGATGCACTTGTTGGCGAAGAGAACAAGGGCTGGACCTATGCGAAATATCTGCTGCAGTTCGAACGCGGCAATGCGTACGCGCCGGGTCTAAAAAACGCCCTTGCCAAAACGAAAAAGCTCGCCAGCGTCGAGCAGTCCGACGGACAGCCCCTTCTCGAAGACGCGGACTTCCAGCGCAAAATTGTGGACATGGAAATGCGGATTGAAGCCCTGAACGCCACAGAGCTTCGCATTTTTTCCGCTCTCTCCGCTGGTCAGGCGGTCGGCCCTGAGAGTTCTATGCTGAAATGTGCAGGCTCAGAAGCGCAGCAAGCGATCACAGAACTCTCACTTGAGGCCGTTGGCGGTTACGCAGCGCCCTTCGTGCAAGACACATTTGCTGTGGCCCGCGCAGGTGCAAATGCCGAACTGCCAACGCCGGACTATGCCGCATCTGTTGCGCCGAGCTATTTCAACTATCGCAAGACCTCGATCTATGCCGGATCAAACGAGATTCAGCGCAACATCATGTCGAAGATGGTTCTGGGGCTCTAGAGGCTTGAACTTATGCGAGAGCAGGTCCACCAAAGAGACCTGCCTCGATTTCCCGGAGGAGACATGAGCGAAACCGCGACGCACCAGCCCGGACTCCTAACCAAGATCGCCTATGGCATCGGCGGTGCCGCAGGCGGTGTGAAGAATAACGGTTTCGATTATGTCCTCCTGCTTTTTTACAGTCAGATCATGGGGCTCCCGGCCGTTTTAGTGGCTGCAGCGCTCGGAATCGCCCTCATCCTAGACGCTATCTCTGATCCCATGGTCGGGTATTGGTCTGATAATCTCAGGTCAAAACTCGGGCGGCGACACCCCTTCATGTATGTCGCTATGATTCCTGTCGCAGTGGCATACTTCTTCTTGTGGAATCCTCCGACAAACATGGAAACATCAGGTTTGTTTGCATGGTTACTGACCCTGACGATCCTTATCCGGTTGATGTACACTTTGTACGAGGTACCAAATACAGCACTCGCTGCTGAACTGTCCCAAGACTATGATGACCGAACATCGCTCATATCCTTCCGATATTTCTTTGCGTGGATTGGCGGCTTAACCGTACAAGTCATTCTCTTCGCAGTCTTACTTGAACCAAGCGAAACAGACACAACTGGAATCTTTCACTTACCGGGATGGAACACATATGGACTCATTGGCGGCTGTGTGATTTTCACCGCGATCCTGATTTCATCAGCAGGCACGCATCATCAAATTCCGAATTTCAAAGAACCGCCGCCCCGTCGGCCTTTGACACCTCTCAAAGTGATTGGGGAAATATGGGAAACAGTCTCTAACCCATCATTTAGAGCGCTCTTCATTGCGACGATGTTCGGGCTAATCGCATCAGGAATCTCCGCAACACTGAACCAATATATCAACAGCTTTTTCTGGGGTTTTACAGTTGATCAAATTGGTCTCCTGACGATTGCGGTCTTTATCTCTGCTGTCGTCGCGCTCGTGATAGCACCAATTGCAGGTAAGACACTCGGGAAGAAACGCGCGGCGATTATCATTGGTGTCCTCGCCTTCACGATTGCTCCTGCGCCGGTCTTTGCGCGCCAGCTCGGTCTCATGCCCCCGAATGGAACGGAGGCCCTCTTCAATACAATACTCGTGGTTACGGTGGTCGATGTCGCACTGATCATCGCCTATCAGATCCTTGCAACCTCTATGGTTGCCGACATCGTTGAGGAAAGCGAGTTGAAGACCGGACGACGCTCGGAAGGGGTCTTCTTCGCCGGCATCAGCTTCATGCGTAAACTATCCCAAATGGCTGGCGTTTTCAGCGCGTCTTTCATCTTGGCAGCTGCCGCAATAGTCCCCGGAATGACAGCCAGCGAGGTGAGCAACGAATCGATAAGAGCCTTAGGCTGGGGTTATGCAACAACGCTTCTCGTGGTTTGGATGCTCATGCTATTGGCCATCAGCTTCTACCGGATCAGCCGTGAAGACCATGAGCGCAACCTGCAAGCACTGGCTGATCGCAAGGCCGCAGAGGCCTAGTCTCTCTGAAATGTCATGCGCCGCCTGATTGCGTCCGTTTCTCTGCCGGAATAGAGCCATAATCATGAATTATCCCATGATCATGACAAAACACGTTTCAAAGGTGCTGGCGGCGGTTGTTCTACTGCTCGCCGCGCTCCTCATCCTATTGATGAGCCCGCTCTATCAAGCGAACGCTCAGATCTGGTCGATCCCGGACAAGCAAGTTCCGCAGACGCGTGAACAGGTGCAGATGAGCTACGCCCCGCTAGTGCGAGAGGCCGCGCCTGCTGTCGTCAATGTCTATACGACTAAAACTGTTCAGCGCAGCCAAGTGATGCGGGATTTTTTCGGACGCCGTTTCAGGACCGGTCCCGGCGTGGGAGAGCGTGTCCAGAACTCGCTCGGCTCAGGCGTGATCCTCTCTAATGACGGTGTGATCGTGACGAATAATCATGTCATCGAAGGCGCTGATGAGTTCCTGGTGGTTCTCTCAGATCGCCGCGAATATGAGGCGGAGCTGATCCTCGCTGACGAACGCACAGACTTAGCCGTCTTGCGGATCGACACTGACGGCGAGCCCCTACCCGCGCTTGATTATGCGGACACGCGCCGCGTCGAAGTCGGCGACTTGGTTCTGGCCATCGGTAATCCATTCGGTGTCGGGCAGACCGTCACCAGCGGGATCATTTCCGCGACAGCGCGCACGGATGTTGGTGTCTCCGACTACGCTTTCTTCCTCCAGACAGACGCGGCCGTAAACCCGGGCAATTCCGGTGGTGCGCTCGTCAATACAAATGGCGAGCTTGTCGGTGTAAACACGGCGATCTTCTCGCGCTCAGGCGGCTCAAACGGAATCGGCTTTGCAATTCCCTCCGAGATGGTGAAACGCGTCGTCGATGCCGCCGTGAATGAAGGCATGATCGTGCGCCCATGGCTCGGTATTAAAGGCCAATCGGTCACCTATGACATAGCCCGTGCTCAGGGCCTTGAGCGTCCAGTCGGCGTCATTGTCAGCGAAGTCTTTGACGGCGGACCGGGCGACGAAGCAGGCCTTCGGCGCGGCGATCTCGTGCTCAGAATTGATGATCGCGAAGTCTTTGACGAACGCGGCCTTAAATTCCTTGCGGCAACCCGCTCCCCCGGTGAGGTTTCCACGCTCACGGTTCTGCGGGGAAACCGCGAAAGAGCCATTGAGGTGACGCTTGCGCCGCCGCCCGGAGCAACAGACGCAGAACTTGTCCTGCTCGAGGGCCGTCATCCGTTCACGGGCGCTGAAGTCGCTGAGCTCAGCCCGCGTCTAGCTGAGGAACTCGGTCGCGATCCATTTGAGACCGGTGTTCTGGTCACCCGCGTCATGCGCCGCGCCTATGCCCGCCGGATTGTACAGCCCGGTGATATCATCCGCTCTATCGATGGGCGTAGTGTCAACAGTCTCGATGATCTCGAAAGCGCTCTTGATCGTGATCAAGGCCGCTGGGCCATAGAGATTGATCGCAATGGTCGCACGATACAGGGAACAGTGACTCTTTAATTTGTTCTTTTTGTGTTCTTGTCTGATGTCATGACTTAATCTACACTCGCTCTTATCAATCAGAAAGGCCCGGGCTATGGCATTCGGGATGAGCGATTTATTCACGTCTTCTGATCTGTCCGACGCCGCACCACGGCCATTAGCAGATCGATTACGGCCTCAATCACTCAGTGATGTTGTCGGGCAGGATCATCTTTTAGGCGAAGAGGGCGCGCTTGGCCGGATGCTGGCCACAGGCCATCTATCCTCGATCATCCTATGGGGGCCGCCGGGCGTTGGAAAAACGACGATTGCGCGACTCTTGGCAGCAGAGATAGACCTGCACTTCGAAGCCATTTCAGCCATCTTTTCCGGCGTCAAAGAGCTCCGCACTGTTTTTGAGGCGGCACAAAACAGACGATCCATGGGGCAAGGAACTCTGCTTTTTGTCGATGAGATTCATCGCTTCAACCGCGCGCAGCAAGACGGCTTCCTTCCGCATGTCGAGGCGGGCACGGTGACACTGGTCGGGGCCACAACTGAAAACCCAAGCTTTGAATTGAACGGCGCTCTTCTGTCTCGCTGTCAGGTGTTGGTCTTGAACAGGATTGAGGCTGAGGCCGCGGAGACACTTTTAAAGCGTGCAGAAGCACAAGTCGGTAGACCGCTCCCGCTGGAGCCCCGCGCTCGTGCGGCTTTAGTCAATATGGCAGACGGCGACGGGCGCTACCTCCTCAACCTCGCAGAACAGGCTTTCACGCTCGCTGATAGCGATACCCCTTTTAGCATAGAACAGCTGACAACAGCCCTGCAAAAACGGGCGCCCGCCTATGACAAGGATCGCGAGGAACACTATAATCTGATCTCTGCCCTGCATAAATCAGTCCGTGGCTCCGACCCTGATGCGGCGCTGTACTGGTTTGCGCGCATGATTACAGGCGGCGAGGACCCGCTCTATCTCGCCCGGCGTCTGATCCGCATGGCGAGTGAGGATATCGGACTAGCCGACCCGACAGCCTTAATGATCACGAATGAAGCTGCGCGCACCTATGAGCGCCTCGGCAGCCCTGAAGGCGAACTGGCGCTCGCGCACGCGGTCGTCCACTTGGCCACAGCGCCGAAATCAAACGCGGTCTACACGGCTTGGAAAGCCGCACAGAAGAGCGCGAAGTCTACTGGTTCCCTTATGCCGCCAAAGCATATCCTAAATGCCCCGACAGCGATGATGAAAGACCAAGGCTATGGCGCGGGCTATGCCTATGATCACGATACTGAACACGGCTTTTCCGGGCAGAACTACTTCCCCGATGGCATGGCCCGCGAGACCTTTTACGCGCCAAAAGGCGAAGGCCGGGAAGGCGCAATCGCTGAGCGTTTGAAACGCTGGGCGTCCCTTCGTCATGGAAAGGCCAAGGGTTAGACTTGCTTTGCAAGCACAGCTCGTTACCTCATAAGAAAACCGCGGAGGAAAGTATGAACCGTACTATTTCGACACTAATGGTAGCGATGGCTCTAACCGCGTGTGCACCGCCGCTTAGCGAAACAACAGGTAGTCAAACTGTGCCTGCAAAGCTAGAGACCCAGCTTGACCCTAATGGCTTTCACAACTCGATCATGGTTTTTGATAGCCACTTGGATACGCCAGCGCTCTTTCACAACGATGACTACACGTTTTCAGACCGTCAAAGCTGGGAAGAGGATGGTTCTCAAGTTGACTATCCCCGCATGATTGAAGGGGGCTTGGATGGCGGTTTTTGGGTGATCTATACGCGTCAGGGTCTCTTGGATGAAGAGGGATACCGGATTGCACGAACAAACGGCATCATGCGCCAGGCTTCAATACGCGAACTTGCTGCGAAATATCACGACAAAGTAGAGCTAGCTTTTACAGCCGACGACGCAGATCGGATCGTGGCTAAAGGCAAAATCGCGATCTTCCAAAGCATGGAGAACGCCTATCCCTTTGGCGAAGATGTGAGCATGCTTGAGACCTTCTATGTCGGCGGGCTTCGCATGCTGGGGCCCGTACATTTCTCAAACAATCAGTTTGCCGATAGCTCGACCGATAGCGAAGTTTGGTATGACGGCTTGAGCCCGCTCGGAGAAGAGCTCGTCCGCGAAGCCAATCGCCTAGGGATCGTGCTCGATGGAAGCCATGCAAGTGATGCAGCCACACGCGACATGATCGCGTTGTCGACCACACCCATCATCCTATCCCACACAAGCACTAAGGCGATTTATGATCATCCCCGCAATATTGATGACGAACTCCTGCTTGAACTTGCTGAAAGTGGTGGCGTCATTCAGATGAATATCTTCGGCGGCTATCTCGAAGAACTGGCACCCAATCCAGAACGCGCAGCTGCTATAGCCGAGCTGTCTGAAAAATACGGATCGTCGTCACGTTTGATGGATGAAGCGACCTATCAAGCCTGGAGTGCCGAATACGGCGTGATTAACGCGGCTTACCCGCGGTCCCGCTCCACCTATGAGAAATTCATGGAGCACACGTTTCATGTCCTCAGCGTCGTTGGCCCGGACCATGTCGGGATCAGTGGCGACTTCGATGGGGGCGGAGGCGTTGATGGTATGAGCGACATCTCAATGATCCCTAGGATTACGAGTGATCTTTTGGCAGCTGGCTATAGCGAAGAAGATATTCAGAAAATTTGGAGCGGGAATATGCTTCGCCTGCTTCGGCAAACTGAAGCCGCACGCACAAGTACGCTCATATCACCGGACGTCGTAAACTAACCCCATATGGAATGGCTTAGCATCCTTCCACCCATCGCCGCGATTGCGATTGCGGTTTGGACACGCAATGTGTTCTGGGCTTTGGGGCTCGCCATCTTAATGTCGGAAACCTTCATCGCCAGCATGAACCCAGCCATGGGCGCTTTGAACAGCATAGATCGGGCGGCAGGGGTTTTCTCGAGCGCGTATAACACGCGTATCATCCTATTCTGCCTGATCATTGGCGCGCTGATCGTCTATATGGCGAAATCCGGCGGCATCAGTGCAATGGTCGAGAAACTGCAGAATTCCGGCTTCGCCTCAACGCCGCGGCGGGCAGGCCTAGTGACCGCAATTTGCGGAGTTCTGATTTTTGTTGAGACGAATATCAGCCTGCTCACCACAGGTGTTCTCGGCCGCCCGATCTTTGACAAACTCAACATAAGCCGCGAACGCCTCGCTTATATTATCGACTCGACTTGTTCGCCGGTCAGCATTCTCGTCCTGTTTAATGGCTGGGGGGCTTATCTCTTAGTGCAATTAAACACGGCAGGCGCTGAAAATCCGGTCAGCATTTTGATGCAAACGATTACGCTCAACTTCTACCCGATTTTGACCCTTGCTCTGGTGTTTCTGACAATTGGTTTGAACAGAACGTTCGGGCCCATGCGAACAATTGAAAGTGGAGAGCGAGACAGCGTGTCTGTGGCCTCCGGAGGCGCTTTCAATGAAGCACCCGAACCACCAACACGAGCGATTTATATGGCGATCCCGTTGCTGATCATGATTGGTGGCACAGTCGGCTTCATGATCTGGACCGGCGAAGGTGACATTCGCAAAGGCTCTGGCTCGCAAGCCATCCTGTGGTCTGTCGTACTGGCGACCGCCGCAGCATTTGTTTTTCTGACGATGAGCGGGCGGGCAAAGGGCGATGCCGTAAATCTCGGCTTCAAAGGCATGGGTGACCTTCTGCCAGCGGTGACCGTGATCTTCCTGGCGCTTGTTCTGGGCGACAGTCTGAAAGCGCTTGGCACAGGGCCGTTTATCGCCGAGCTGGCGGGTCAGGTTCCTGCACCTTTCGCGATCCCTGCAATCCTGTTCGTGGTGGCGGGCTTCACCTCATTCACATCAGGCACCAGCTGGGGAACCTATGCCATCCTGATCCCGGTCGCTGTGCCTTTGGCTGTTGGCGCAGGCATTCCAGTCCCGCTGGCCATCGCTGCCGTGATGGGCGGTGGCGTGTTTGGCGAC
Organism: Pseudomonadota bacterium; assembly: GCA_038746145.1. Taxonomy (GTDB): domain Bacteria; phylum Pseudomonadota; class Alphaproteobacteria; order Caulobacterales; family Hyphomonadaceae; genus Henriciella. Next base: position 65,367 of record JBCDKW010000001.1, on the reverse strand, counting down.
CATTGCTCACCCATCTCAGACACCACGATCATCGCGTCGCTGGCAGCAGGATGCGATCACATGGAACATGTTCGCACGCAGCTACCCTATGCGCTGGTGGCCGGGGCTGTTGCGACGCTCATGTATTTGGTGGCAGGGGCGCTCGCTTAACCAAGCACTTCGTTCAGGAAATCCTCTGCGGCAGCAAAGCTACGGCGCTCAGCCGTTTGGCTATAGACCGTACCGAAATCAGGATTATTCGCCTCAGGATTTGTGAAAGCATGCATCGTCCCGCCATAGGCATAGAGCGTCCAATCCGCACCCGCCGCGCTCATTTCCTTGGACAGCGCCATCACATCATCAGGCGTCGCCATCGGGTCATCCCAGCCGTGAAGAGCAAGGACTTTCGGCGTGACCTTGTCGGCTGTGTTGCCCGGCGCGCCGAACAGACCGTGGAAAGACACAACCCCTTCAACCGCCATATTTGTACGGGCCATGTCTAGAACTGACAGTCCACCGAAACAGAAGCCAATGGCTGCGGCTTTATCGACGCCTGACGCAGCTTTCGCCACATCAAGCGCATGCGAGAGACGCGACTGGAGCTCTGTGCGGTTTTCCGCCAGCGGCGTCATTAGCGCTTGGCATTCCTCCGTAGTCTCACCGCGTTGCCCCTTGCCATAGACATCCACAGCAAAGCCAGCATAGCCCAGACTCGCCAGCCAATCGGCTTTGCCGCGCTCAAAATCGGTTTGTCCGGCCCATGCGTGCGCAACGAGGACGAGCCCTTTGGGTGTCCCGGCCGGCATGGAGAGATACCCCTCATAGGTCTGGCCGTTCTGTTCATACTCGTGGAAGTTTCCGTTCGCCATTTCGCGCTCCTGATTTGGGTTCAGGGATGATTTAGCGCGCGAATAGACATGCCGCCAGCGGAATTTCGAAACACGTTTTCAGACACTCGATCAGCGCCGCGAAATAGGAAAATAATCCGCTTCTGGGACTTAAAGGCCACGCCCGCAGCGGCGCTCATACTCCGCAACGGCGTCCGGCATCCATTGCCGGAAATTATCTGCGCGGGTCTCACTCGCCGGATGCGTGCTCATCCATTCCGGAGGCCGTTGCCCCCCACCGAGTTTACCCATTCGCTCCCACAGCTCAGGGGCTTCGCGCGGATCGTAGCAAGCGCGAATCAAAAGCTGTAGACCTATCCAATCAGCCTGGGTCTCGTGATCACGCGAAAACGCCATTAGTCCGCCCTGCGCGGCCATACCGAAGGCCTGACGCACCATCATCTGTTGGTTCGCGCTCATATCACCCATACCGAGGGCGACAGCGGCCCCTCCGAGTTGGGCCAGCTGGCTATTACTCATCCGCTTCGCGCCATGATGGGCGAGCGCATGGCCAATCTCATGGCCCATAACGACGGCAAGCTTGTCAACGTCATCCAGATCGGAAAGATCAACGCGGCCATCGGCATTCCCGGTGACATCAAGAATGCCTGTATAGACCGCAACATAGCCGCCCGGCAGACAGAAGGCGTTGGGTTGCTGAGACGCAATGACATTGAACGTCCAGTCAAACTCGCGTGCGACCGGCGTAAAATCATAGCCCGCGTCGAGCAGTTCCCGCTCATATTCAATCGCGGCAACGCGCAAGCGATCGCCAATCTCATTCACAGTCTCGACCACTTCACGACTGCCCGCATCGCAAGAGCGAGCGGAGCGGGAACAGAGGACATTACCGGCCTCCTGATTCAGCATTTGAGCATACGACTGCGCACCGAGCTGTGTCGCGTTCTCGATGGAAATCGTATTGAACTCTTTCTCACCGGTGAACGGGTTCACTTCCTGATTCGAGAAATAATAGATCGCGAGGCCAATCAGCCCGACAATAATAATCCCAAAACGTCCACGCATGTCTCTCTCCCTCTCTTGAAACACTAACCGAGACCGCCGACGCAGGAAAGTCATTGACCGCTGTCGCAGGGATCAGCACATTCGTGTCATGGACACGCAATCCTCTTCCGAAGTGAAAGTCGGCGACGACACGACGCCGATCATCGACGTGTTGGCGGAGATGCTGCTCTATGTTTCAGCGGCACTCATCGTGGTCGGCCTGATCCAGCCATCCATCTGGAAACCAAATTGGACCGGCTTTGGCGGTGCGGATTACAATCTCTACGGCATCGTGCAGACCCTTTTTGAGAGCGGATTGCCGTTTCTGGGCCTTGTCGTCATTCTGTTCTCTGCTGTGTTTCCAATCGCGAAGACCCTGACGGCCGCCATTATTTTTCGGCAGGGCGCAAAGCCGAGCCCGAAACTTGCAAACCTGCTGAACATTCTCGGCAAATGGTCGATGCTCGATGTGTTTCTGGCGGCCCTTCTGATCGGAATTAGCCAGATGGCGGTCTTCATCGGATTTGAGACGCGTGCCGGGCTTTATTATTTCGGCGCCGGCGTCATCCTGAACAATCTGGCCACGATGCGGCTGACCTATACACGACTGTAAGAGACAATGACTGACCAAGATCGAAAACCACAACTCTCCATTCAGATCATTCCGGTGACCCCGTTTCAGCAGAATTGCTCTCTGATGTGGCACAATGAGACCAAGGACGCTGTCTTCATTGATCCGGGCGGCGACGTTGAGAAACTGAAAGCCGCCGCAGCGCAGTTTGAGGTTAATGTCAGCGAGATCTGGCTAACCCACGGCCATCTTGATCATGCGGGCGGGGCGAGCGAGCTGGCGGAACATTATGGCTGCAAGATTATCGGGCCACACCGCGACGATGAATGGTTGCTGGAAGGACTTGCGGCACAAGCCGCGCAGTACGGCCTTCCGGGCGTTCGTGATTGCGCACCCGACCAATGGCTGGAAGAGGGCGACACGGTCAGCCTCTGCGGTGAAACCTTTCAGGTTTTTGAGACGCCGGGCCACACGCCTGGGCATGTGATTTTCTATCACGAGGCCGGACGGTTTGCCTTTGTCGGTGACGTCCTGTTTGCCGGATCAGTCGGGCGGACGGACTTCCCGCGCAGCAGCCATCAGGATTTGATCGACTCAATCGTGACGAAGCTCTGGCCGCTTGGGAATGATGTCCGCTTCATCCCCGGCCACAATCAAATGAGCACATTTGGGCAAGAACGCGCGACAAACATGTTTGTCGCAGACTCTGTTTTAGGGACTCCAGCTTAGCAGAGGTTACACCCCTCACGCAGGGTGAGTATTTGCGTCACGGCCTTATCGGTCTAATCTCTATCTTAATGGAGAGACCTCAATGTTCCTGAACTTCTTTAATGAACTGCGCGAAGCCAAAGTGCCGGTCACGCTGAAAGAGTATCTCGCCCTCATGGAGGCGATGGATAAAGAAGTGATCGGGCGTAACGTTGAGGAGTTTTACTATCTCTCACGCACGGCTCTGGTGAAAGACGAACGCAATATCGATAAGTTCGACAAAGTCTTCAGCCACGTCTTCAAAGGTCTCGATACGCTGGGCGATGCGGTTGAAGCTCAGGACCTTCCCGAAGAGTGGCTGCGCAAGATGACAGAGAAGTTCCTGACAGATGAGGAACGTGCCGAGATCGAAGCCATGGGCGGCTTTGAAAAGCTGATGGAGACGCTGCAAAAGCGCCTAGAAGAACAAAAGAAACGCCACGAGGGCGGCAATAAGTGGATCGGTACGGGGGGAACCTCCCCTTTTGGCGCGAATGGCTACAACCCTGAAGGTGTGCGCATCGGACAGGAAAAATCCCGCCATCGCCGCGCCGTCAAAGTCTGGGACAAGCGCGAGTTCAAAAATTACGATGACAGCGTTGAGCTTGGCACACGCAACATCAAAGTCGCTATGAAACGCCTGCGAAAATGGGCACGCGACGGGGCAGCTGATGAGCTCGATCTCGACGCTACGATCCGAAACACCGCACGACAAGGCTATCTGGATATCGAGATGCGGCCGGAGCGTCGCAATACGGTGTCTGTCCTGCTATTGATGGATGTCGGCGGATCAATGGACCCGCATGTGAAAGTGATGGAAGAGCTTTTCTCCGCCGCGCGTGCCGAGATCAAAAATCTTGAGTATTTCTACTTCCACAATTGCCCCTATGAAGGCCTCTGGAAAGACAATCGACGTCGCCGCAGCGATGTGATCCCAACATGGGACGTGCTGCACAAATATCCGAGCGAGTACAAAGTCATCGTCGTCGGTGATGCCACAATGAGCCCCTATGAAATCACTTATTCGGGTGGCTCAGTCGAACATTGGAATGAAGAGGCCGGCGGGGTCTGGATACAACGCTTTGTCCAGCAATACCCTAACCTCGCATGGCTTAACCCGGTCAAATCAGGGGCATGGGATTATACCGGGTCAATCCAGCTGATCCGCGAACTGATCGGGCCTGACCGCATGTTCGAAATGACACTGGAAGGCCTTGACGGTGCAATGCGCGAGCTTAGCCGCTAGATAGCTCTTGGCCTAAGCCACTAGCCGTTTCCTCAAACGACTTGGTGTAGCAGGCACGCTTTCACTGCGCATGATCATATCCGCTAGAAGCGCGACCAAATTAGGCCCCTCAACCGGTTTTCGCAGCGCCCAACTGGCGCCCGCATTCAAAGCGAGCTGTGCTTTCTGTTCTCCGATCTCCGCTGTCATACTTATGATCGGGATGTTTTGATTAGCCCCATCAATCTGGCGTACACGTTCAATCAGGCTCAAACCATTGCCATCCAGTAAATTGAGATCGGTCAGAATCGCCTGCAGGGAATGGGAGTCCGCGATTCGGATGGCTTCACTCAGCGTGTGAGCGTGAATCACGTCCCAGCCGACGGTCTGAAGCGCATCTATAATCGTCATGGCACTTGCTTCATGATCCTCAACGAGGAGTACTGTTCCGGGATCAAAGCTGCCCGACTTCATGGGCGCTTCCGCTTTTGGACGCGGGATTTCAGTTTGAGCACTCTCAACAGGCAAGCTCAGTGTCAGCACCGTTCCGCCATTAGGATTATCCGCTTGGCTCAGCGTGCCACCTAGCTTCTGGGCTGTCTTCTGAGACACGACCAAACCGAGGGCCCAACCTGGGACATCACCCCCAATCATACCGGTTTCCAGCGCCTTACTGATCGTTTGCTTCTGCATGCCGCTCAATCGCCGACCCGTTTGCGAAATCGCCACTGTCAGCAAAGGTTGATCGGCAATAGGCTGTGTCGAGAGCGAAATCTGGATGTCCCCAGCGCGGGTAAAGCGAAGCGCATTATTGATGAGATTATCTATAATTTCGCGGATTTTCGACTGATTGCACTTAATACGGGGAGGGCCATCCGGCGACAAGTCGATCGAAAACCGTGTTTTCTGTCGCGCCGCCAAAAGCGCCCAATTCTCGCGCAAATCATCGACCAGTGTTTCCAGATCCGTGGTCACGCTGTCCTGGGTAGCGTCCGCGTCATCTTCCTGAACCATGATATTCGCATTTTTCAAGGCCCGGTCGAGATTGTGACCTGACTCCATAATCATCTGGGCAAGATCACGGGTTTCACTGTCACCCAGCCTTTCGCTCAAGACTTCAGCAAGGCCCATCATGCCCGACAAAGGTGTGCGGATCTCGTGCGTCAGGGCGCGTAATAAGGGGCTCGTTTTCGTAAGATCATCAGATGGGGCCTGCTGCGGTTTGGTGTTCAGAGCCGAGAGCGCTTTCGCCCGAGCTGCATTCTCAACCGCAAGCGCGCTTAACAGTCGTCGCGCCGGAACATAGCCCTGACGACCGTCGTCTAAAGGAACAATAATCTCACTTTGCGGGGTCGCCTTTGCCAGCTGAAGCGCGACTTTTGCAATCCGTTCGTCTCCGGAAAACTCAACAATCGGCCTTTTCGGAAGCTCAGAAAGCGGGAGCGACGGATCGGTTTGGGATAGCATCAAACGCCCAATCGTTTCCCGCGATATGATTCCGAGGGAAACAGAACCGGAGACGACAAGCACAGAGTCCAGGTTCGGCTTGGCCTGGAAAGCCTTGACCACGTCACGCAAAGCACGCGCAGACTGAACACGGGGAATGGGTCGCGCTAACTCGACAAGGCGTTTCGACATTCTGGCAACCTCACACGCTACATGCGCGAGAAATTGCCCGAAAAGTGTTTACAGGACGGTAACCCTGATAGCGCGGCTGTAGATTATGCGATGTCGCCGTGGTGATTGACGATTTTGCTGACGAGACCGTACTCGACCGCTTCTTCAGCACTCATCCAGTGGTCGCGGTCTGTATCTGCCTTGATCTTTTCAAGCGGTTGGCCTGTTGCCTCAGCAAAGATCATATTCAGACGCTCACGCATACGCACGATCTCACGCACCTGAATTTCGACGTCTGAGGCCTGACCTCCGACGCCGCCGCGCGGTTCATGCAGCAGGAAGCGTGTATTTGGCAGCGCAAAGCGGTTTTCTTTCTTCGCCGCCGAATAGATCAGAGCGCCCGCAGATGCGACCCAGCCTGAGCCGAGCACTTTTACAGGCGCGCCCACAAACTTGATCATATCGTGGATCATATCGCCGGACTCAACGTGTCCACCCGGCGATGAAATCACCAACAGGATTGGGTCTGAACTGTCTGATGCCAGAGCCAGAAGTCGCTCACAGACACGGCGTGCAAGCTTGTCATCGACACCACCTGTCAGCATGATTGTGCGGGCATTAAACAGCGCTTCCTCAAGGAACGCGTTCGGCTCGCTCATCGGTTTGTTTTCGGCTTCATCGTCGAGACGGGTCATGCAAACTCCAATTTCATCTAGGCCATGATGTGAGGCTGAGAGCCCCTTCGGTCAAGCACTGATGTGTCGCTCAAGTCAGAGACAGATTTATCTCAGTTTGCAGGCGTGTGCGTCACGCTCAAACCCAGAACTTCGATGATTTCGGAGGGTTCAGGATCGGCGTCACCATAAGACTCAATCAGATCCGCATTCACCGGTGCCGGCGGGTCGGATTTGAACGTCAATGTGCCGCCGCCTTCCAGCCAATTCGCGACCGCATCGACCCACGGGCGCGCTTCCGGGGCTTCCTGGGTGAGTGAAGGCCCAAACCCGCGCACCGCGTTGACGGCCAGATTACGCAGAGCTTCCGCATCGCTATAGGCCAGCATCGCCATACTCGGCTCATCCGGGAAAGCTTTTCCGATTTCATGAGCAACAGTTGCAAGCGCATTCAAGCCGCCGGTGTCCTCGATCTGCCAGAGCAGTGAGCGGAACTCATATACATCCATAAATTGCTCTTCGAATTCCGTCTCATCAATCTCGTCACCGATCGCGGCAGCTGCCTGCGCCGGTGTTATGATCGTCATATCAAACTCGGTCTTGCCACCGAAAAGATCTGCGAAATTGCCGGTTTCGGCATATTGGATCGCACCCGTTTCTTCATTCCAGGCGGCATTGATCTCTAAATCTCCGCACAGGCAGTCCAGACCATTATCACCCAAAACGCTCATGACGTTTTGTATTCGGGCAAGCTCTTCAGCCGACATGTCTTCCTCGGGCATCATTTCAAATATGCCTTCGAAAAGAGTGCCAATTTCATAGGCAAACCCGTCCACATCAAGATTGATCTTAGTTGGCAAGAGCCAGTGAAACTCTCTGAGATCAAGTGCGATAAGATCAGCATTGAAGACAGTTCTGTCGCCCATATTAGTCGAGTAGTCTTCGATTCGCCATTGCCCCAAACTCATGAAATCAGTTTCCGTATGTTCTGGCATTTTCCAATCTGAGACCGCACGATAAACGTTGCTGAGACGGATGTCAGAGATTTCATAGGTCTTAACCCCGCCCTCCATGTCTAATTTCATAGTGCTATCTTCAAAGCCTGCGCCCTCAACAGGGAATGCACCGTCCATATCGAACGTATTATCGAAATAGGCGAGATAGCCCATGTCACCGCGCTTATAATCGCTCATGACCGTGACCGGGATCGTCATGTTAATAGACATGCCCTGCTCTGCAGCGGCCATATCCATTACGAACTCTGTGTTAGATAGTGCAAAGCCGTTTAAGCTGAACGCACGAGACATGGCCGCGTAAGCCTGCAGCAAGTGCACCCCGTCAATATTATCCGGATCGATATCCTCATCCTGAGTAAACGTGACCTCATAGGGATCCAAGGTTAGCCCATCCAGAACGAGTTTCTCCGCTCGGATATCATAGTCACGGATCACCATCATGTCGGCAGGGCTGATGATTTCGCCGCTCGGACCAATTGTGGTCGCGAGCGCATCATTGTACTCACTCGCGATGCGTTCCCCGAGTTCGTCAAAACCAACAGAGCTTATTCCCGTTAGAGTAATACGATCAGCCAATTTAGCCGTTTGATCCAGATTCGTGCCCTCAATTTGCCCGGTTAGAGCATCCCCGTCAAAGCCCCAAAATTCCGCCGTTTCCGCTTTAATGCCGAGCTCAATCCCGTCGACCATAACTGTAAAGGCGAAGTCGTTGACGATTGCTGCTCCATTCTCGCCTTCGCTCACAGAGCTAAAGCTGAAATTGGTTTCGCCCGGAATTTGTGAGGCGAGCGCGGTAAATGCATCCGTGCTAAAATCTGCATTTGCAGGTGCTGTATAGTCACTGTTCAAAAGCTCCGCAGCCATCGCTCGACCGTCTAATTCTGGTGTCACCACACTCTCAACGGCGCTCTGCACGGTTTCAGCTGCGTCATTGTCTTGCGTGCAGCCGGGCAAGCTCAGCATAGCGACGGCTGCAACGGATGTGATCAGATGTGTTTTCATTGGAAGATCCTAAATCTGTCTAATGTCCCGGGAAATCGATAAGAATTGTGACGCTGATCCCTTGATCGCGCAACCGCGCTGACCCACCAAGATCAGGCAGATCAACCAGAAACGTGGCTGCGATCAGGTCAGCGCCTGAACGCTGAACCAGGCTCGCGCCCGCACCCGCCGTTCCGCCCGTCGCAATCAGATCATCAACAAGCAGGACGCGGTCACCCGCCTTCAGCGCATCCACATGCATGTGAAGTTCGTCAGTTCCATACTCGAGCTCATAACGCTCACTCAGCGTCTCATAAGGGAGCTTTCCAGGCTTACGCAGCGCAATGAACCCGGCATCCAGTCGCCGCGCCAAGGCTCCACCGAGAATAAATCCCCGCGCATCAATACCGGCAACATGACTGATCCGGCTGTTGGTATAGGGTTCCGCCAGGCTCTCAATCGCCGCAGCAAAAGCGTCTTTATCCGCCATTAAAGTGGTGACATCGCGAAACAGGATACCCGGCTTGGGATAGTCCGGGATCGTGCGGATATAATCCTGCAGGGTCATTCCGCCGCAATGGCCTCTTCGGCAGGATCAGCGACTGTCTCAATCTCGTCGGCTTTGTCCTTCCGCTTCCAGAAAGGCGCATTCGGATCAGCTTTACGGTCATAGCGCTTCGAATAATACTCGTGCGCCGTATGCGTCAGCGGCTTAGGCGTCAGGGTCATGCCAGACACGCGCAGACGCTCAACCACCTGATCGCGCAGATGCATATCCGGCACAGCATACGTATCAAATTGATGTTCCTTCATCCAATCACGAACCGACCAGCTACGGGTCGAGCGCGCTTCCGGCGGTGGCCGCCCACCCTGCTTTTCCCATAGATACAGTGTCGCCAGACCGTTGATCAGTGTGTCGGCCGTCGCCTGTATTGGACGCGTCGTATCAGCAGCTTGCGCAAGTGCAGCCCGGATCGCCAGCTTACGTGCATTCAGCTCATCATACAGGCCGCGAATATAACTGAGTGTGCGCCGATCCGCGCGAGTTGGTCGAGATAGGAGCGCGTCGAGTTGAGGATGGCTAATCTCCAAAAGGTCATACTGCGCGCCCGCTTCTCCGCGCGAAACAAGCCCGATTTCAGTGATCACACGGTTCAGATTAAACCGCAGTTCATGCCCAATCCCGGCAAGGCTCTGATCCTCGCTGTCTTTCTGCAAATCAATCCAGCGCCAGACCTGAAAGGCCATAAACACAATCGCGGCAATCAGGCATAAAAGCCCGATCACCATAAAGCTCTGAAAACTCGCAACACTCATCTCTCACCCCTTTTATTTAACCATTTTAACACTCTCGCCAGAAATCACCACTTGCATTTTGTTCCTGTCTTGTTCTAGTTATGGAATGCGACAGCCGACCGATATTGAAAGCCTGTATCTCGACTTTGACGGATTCTTCGCGAACGCAGAGAAAACGCTGCGCCCACAATTCGCCAACCGCCCTGTCGGGGTCATCCCATTGCATTCAGAACATACAAGCCTGATTGCCCGCTGCTATGAGGCGAAAAAGTATGGCATCAAGCGCGGAACCAGCGTGAAGGAAGCCCGCGAACTCTGTCCGCACATCGCACTGCCAATGGCCCGCCACGATGATTATGTGAAACTGCATCATCGTATCCTGAAAGTGATCGACCGGTTTGTGCCGGTCAAGAAAGTCTGGTCCGTGGATGAAATGGAGTGCGAACTGATCGGGCGTGAGCGACAGCGATGCAGGCAAATCGCGCGCGACATTAAAGCCGCGCTTCGCGAAGAATTCGGCGAATACCTGACCTGTTCAATAGGTCTCGCACCCAATCAGTTTCTCGCCAAAGTTGCTGCAGAAATGAACAAGCCTGATGGCTTGATCATCCTGCGACCTGAGGATTTGCCCGGTCGCCTGTTTGATCTGTCGCTGACAGACCTCCCCGGGATATCACAGAATATGGAACGGCGGTTACAAAGCGCCAACGTAAACACAGTCGAAGAGCTATGGAACCTATCCCCAAAACATGCCCGTAAAATCTGGAACAATGTGGAAGGCGAGCGGATGTGGGCCTCCTTGAGAGGCTATGCTGTATCGCGGCCTGAAACAGAACGCAGAATGTTCGGGCACGGGCGCATATTGTCTGCCGATTGGCGCACGCCGGAAAAAGCCCGCGATTGTCTTCGTCTCCTAACGGTTAAGGCAGCACGGCGATTGCGACGCGAGCATTACACGGCCCAATCTCTAAGCATTTCCCTAGGGCTACCCGACAAACGCCGTTGGGGCCGCGAAACGCGGTTTTTCCCCGCCCGTGATGACCACACATTCCTCACAGAAATGAACCGCCTGTTCGATCTGGGCTGCGCGGTCACAAAGGCACGACACTTCAAGAAAGTCTCCGTCATGCTGCACGGAATTCACCCTGAAGGGCAAACCTCTGAAGATCTGTTTGAACAAGCCGAACAGCGCTCAAAGCGGGCACGATGGGAAACGCTCACCGATGTCATGGATCAACTCAATGCCCGAAGCGGGGAATGCATCGTCTCCCTCGGCCTCACGAAAGAGCCACCGGGCGGCTATGCCGGCGCAAAAATCGCCTTCGGGCGCGTCCCGGACCTCAACGATTTCGCCCTGACACCGGATGCCGCACGCGGGCATGCCGCAATGCTGGAGAGCAATCAGGCGGGGGCTAATTCCTGATCCCGTGCCGCAAATGCACGCCGAACCGCCTCAAGGATGCAAAGAGCAACAGCGATCATTCCGAGCCAGAATGTAATGATGAAAACGGTATAATACCCTTCAGCCTCGATCATCTCACCAAGCCATGCCCGACCTAGGGTCCCCAGAAGCATCGTCAGCGATCCCAAAAGCGCGTACTGAACCGCCGCAAAACGCGGATTCACAACAGATGTGAGATAGGCAACGATCGCAACGCTCGCGAAACCGCCTGCGAGATTTTCCCCCGCAATCGCCATCATCAAACGGGCCATGCGTTGTCCCTGATCAGGTGCGACCGGATCCGGCGAAATCACAGCGGCCCATTCCGCAAAGGCGATCAGCGGTCCGTCCAGATAAGTGAAGGCGAGAAAGGCATCCATACCTGCCCCGCCTGCGGACAAGTCAGCGAATAAAAGATTTGTTGCTGCCGCCAAAACAGCCCCAATGATCAAAACAGGCATACGTCCAATGAAGGCGATGACAACCGCGCCCAAAGCGGCACCCGCAATCGTCATCAGAACCCCAAAAAACTTTGAAGCGATCGCAACGTCATCCATCGTGTGATGGAGCGCTCCAAAGCGATCATCCAGATAAAACGGGTAAGCGAAAGCGCCCCAAACCGCATCGGTAAATCTGTAGGTCAGTGCAAGAAGCAAAACCAGAATCACCCCCCAACGCATACGCTCAATAAGGTCCAGTAGCGGATCAAAAATCGCACGGAAAAGCGCTCTGGAAATACCGCTCCCTTCGCTTCGGGCGACCCCTGTTTGTGCAACCGGTCTAAAATTGTACAGCAAGTACGCGGCAATCACCGCAGGCATAAGAACCGTCAGGCCAACAATGATCGGCCCCTGATTTCTGACGAAATTGCGCGCACTGGGATTGGTTTCCAGAATCAGGGCTTGCGTCATAAACCAGACGATCATCGACGCCGCGATCAACCAACCGATTGAGACAATAACCGTCGATATTCTGCGGGGTGTCGCTGGCATGCCGCTAAAGAAGGAGGGGCGATTCTCATCCCGATTGATATCCTCATCGGGTTCTGGCGCGATAAGGGTGCCAATTGCTGCAATCGCCATCATCGCACCAATCAGGACATAGACAGTTGTCCACCCCAATCGGGCCGCAAGCAGAAGTGCAATAAACCCTGTAATAAAGCCGGAAAGCCTGTACCCAAACTGATAGAGGGCAGCCATAATGTCCTTGTCTTCTTCGGAACGTGCGACCTCAATTCGCCATGCGTCTAGGACGATATCATGGGTGGCCGACATCAGCGCAATCACGAGCGCCAATAATGCGACAAAGCCAATGTTTTCAGCCGGGTTTGTTAGCGCCAGAAGCGCCAATAATGCCGCCATGGGCACCTGAAACATTAAGAGCCATGAACGCCGTGCTCCCAATCGTTGAAACGGAACAAATTTGGGGGTCTGAAAGGCCGGCGCCCAGAGATATTTAAACGAGTATCCGAGCGTAATGATGGATAGAACACCAATCGTGGACGGCGTGATACCTTCTGTCGTCAGCCAAGCATTCAAAGTCCCAAGAACTGCGCCATAAGGCAGACCCGCTGCAAAGGATAAGAGCAGCATGGCGAGCATTCTACGATCATTCAGGGCTGCGAGGGCTCGGACAAAGCGCGGTTTTTCCGCTTTCGCCTCAGCAGCCAACTCGCTCATGCAACATCAACCTGTTCATCAGGGCTGATCCAATCGAATGCGAGGCGCCGCAGGGCCGTGGCGTCCAGAGGTTTTGCAGCAACGCCATTTGCGCCGCAAAGCTTTGCGCGCTTCTCAATATCAGGATTAATTTCCGCAGAAATCGCGATAATCGGGGTATCGCTGCCGTCTGCGCGCAAGTGACGTATCGCCTCAAATCCATTCATGATCGGCATTCTTAAATCCATGAACACAAGATGTGGCCTGATTTGGGCAATCACGTCGAGAGCCTCACGGCCATTCGACGCCGTCGTGATCGAAAACCCTGCGGCCTCCAACGCTCGCTGAGCAATAAGGGCATTGATTGGGTTATCATCGGCGATCACGATCCGTGCAGATCCGGTCTCGACCGTCTCATCATCGGTCGCTTCAGCACCGCTAAGCGCGAGTTCCAACCGATCGAGCAGTGATCCAGATCGCAAGGGACGCAACAACCAACCGGATACGCCCCATTCTCTGAATCGCGGCAACTCTGTGCGATCCTCCGGACGAAGCATAATGAGGAGAGGGGCTTTTTGACTGAATGACTTGATGGTTCCCGAAGGCAGACTTGCATCTGCAAGGATAAGATCGACCTTATGCTCAGGGCCTTTCTGAGACTTCGGAAGAGATACGATAGTGTGACCTGCAGCGTGTAAGGTCTCGACGGCGCTTAATTGCGTCGCCGAGGGCAAACCAACAAAACCAATGGTCCTCGGCACAGAAGCAATTCTGGCCGAACGCCTTGGTGAAACAGCCTCAATCGGCAGGGTCGCGGTGAACGTCGTGCCTCCGGTTTCAGCACTTTCGAGCGCGATGGATCCATTCAATATGTTGAGGAGCCGCGTCACGATCGCGAGGCCAAGACCAACGCCGCCATCCTTTTCAGCGTCACTGGCTTGCGATTGGCTAAAGGCCTCAAAAAGTGTGGCTTTTGCGGAAGCGGGCACTCCAGGCCCAGTATCGCGGACATGACAGATGAGGGCGCCGTCTGTGTAGTCTAAATCGACCAAAATCGAACCAACATCGGTGAATTTGAGCGCGTTACCGATCAAGTTAAAGAGAATTTGGCGCACTTTTCCAGCATCCGCTTTGATAAGATCAGGCACATTGGCTGAGGATCGAACGGCAAGATCAAGCGCTTTCGTATGAGCACGCGGGCTAAGCAATTCGACCACTTCTTGAGCAAGAATAAGCGGTGAAAACTCAGACACATCGATGCTCATCTCGCCGGAATCGAGCCGTGCGACATCCAGCATATTATTCAGCATATCAAGCAAGCGCCCGCCGGATGTGCGGATAAGGTCCGCATATTCGCGCTGAGCGGGATCCAAGTCCGTTTCCAGGAGCAGCGACACGGTTCCGAGAATGCCATTTAATGGCGTGCGGATCTCGTGACTGGCTGTCGCAAGAAAGGCCTGTTCCGGGGAAAGCGGGGGATCGGATTTGCTCATCCGAATTTGACTATCAGAGACCCGTTAAAACTGTGCTTAAAGCCGTATCAGGCATTTAAAGCCTATTGAGCCAGTGCGTGCTCATTCTGCGCTGTGGTCTCACCGGGCGTGCGACGACGATACGATAGAGCCTCTGCAATGTGTAAACGCCGCATAGCGCTGGCACCATCAAGATCGGCAATTGTACGCGCGACTTTCAGGACCCGGTGATAAGCCCGCGCCGAAAGGTTCAGCTTTTCAGCAGCATCCGCGATCAGCGCTTTACCCTTATCGTCCGGTTGTGCGTAGGTCTCCAACGCATTGGCGTCAGCGTCAGCATTTACAGCGCGACGCGACGGACTTTCGTGGCCCGCATATCGCTCTGTCTGTGCCGCACGGGCCTGAGCAACACGCCCTGCCATTTCCGCACTTCCCTCTGCAGGCGGTGGCAACGTCAAATCCATCGCCGTGACAGGAGGTGTGTCAAAGAAGAGATCAATCCGATCAAGGAAAGGACCTGAAAGACGCGCCTGATAGGTCTGCGCGCATTTAGGCCCTTTGCGACACGCTGCATCACCCGGACCACCACCGCATCGGCACGGGTTCATCGCTGCGATCAGTTGGAACCGTGCCGGATATTTCACATGCCGATTAGCGCGCGAAATAACAACTTCACCATCTTCGAGGGGTTGGCGAAGGCTATCGAGAACCTGCCCGCTAAATTCCGGAAGCTCATCTAGGAATAGGACACCATGATGCGCGAGACTGACCTCACCCGGACGGGCTTTCATGCCACCACCGACAAGGGCTGCCATACTGGCGCTGTGATGGGGCGCCCGGAACGGCCGCGATCTTGATAATTGCCCCCGCTCCAACAGCCCCGCTACGGATTGAATTTGCGACACTTCCAGCAATTCCCGTGCTGATAATGGTGGCAAAATGCCGGGCAAACGCTTGGCCAGCATGGATTTTCCGGACCCCGGCGGCCCGCAATAGAGCAAATTGTGCCCACCGGCGGCCGCAATCTCAAGGACGCGTTTCGCGCCTTCCTGCCCCTTTACATCACGCAGATCAGGCAAGACGGCGTCATCTGTTAGTTCGCCCGGTGGCGGACAAGACAAAGGTTCGCGCCCTGAGAAATGATTGATAAGGCTAATCAGGTTCGGCGCTGCCAGATTACCCTCACCGGCCCACGCCGCTTCCGGCCCGCAAACCTCAGGACAAATCAAACGCAAATCCAGATCGAGCGCCTGCATCGCGGCTGGCAGCACGCCCAATGTCTGCACCAGTCGACCGTCCAAAGACAGTTCACCAATCGCCGCGTGTCCATCCAGCGCATCCGGCGGAATAACGCCCATACTGGCCATAATTGCGAGCGCGATAGCCAAGTCATAGTGACTGCCTTCCTTAGGCAGATCAGCCGGCGCCAAATTCACAATGATCCGTTTGGGAGGAAGCGCTAATCCAATGGCTGAAAAAGCGGCGCGAACACGCTCGCGGCTTTCACCAACGGCTTTGTCCGGTAGGCCGACAACATGGAAAGACGGTTGGGAGGATCCAACCATTTGGACCTGAACATCGACGAGCTTTGCCTGAACGCCTTCAAAAGCAAATGTTCCAACCCTGCAAACCAAACTGCTCTCCTTCGATCAGGAGAATGGTTAACACAGAGATTAGAACAAATAAAGAACTTTATTGCGGAAGGCGAATAATCTCGTCTTCATCAATCGTGGGAACGTCAGGCACTTCGACGAGTTCTTCGTCTTCGCTGAGCGTCGGTGGCGCTTGTATGGCCGGGATGTCTTCAAACAGGCTCGCCCCGTCATCATCACCGAAGTCAAAGCCACTCAGGCCATCGCCCGGATCGTCCTCAAACCCGATATTAAAGCCATTGTCCCCGCTATCATCTTCGAACAGATCGAGATTAAACTCGCTATCTTCTGCAGGTGCCGATGCTTCAATCACCGGTTCGGTCACCTCTGCCGCAGGCTCTGGCGTTTGTGTGTCGGACTCAGAACAGGCGACGCCAACGAGGCCGAGTGCAGAGAGGCTGGCAATGGTTAAAGCTTTCATATTCATACCATCTATGTGTCTACACGCTTAAGCGTTGGCAAGTTTATCTTTCACAACATTCCAGAACATTGCGGCTGGATCGCGACCTGTAAAGTCACGAATTTGTTGAACGCCTGTAGGTGAGGTGTTGTTGACCTCGGTCAGGCGTCCGCCAATCACGTCAATTCCGACAAGAACCTGTCCTTTCGCCTTTAGATCCGGACCAATCGCGTTGCAGATTGCCATGTCAGCCTCAGTCAGATCGCTCGGCTCGGCTGTTCCCCCAACCGCCAGATTGGACCGGGCATGACCCTCGAGCGGAACCCGGTTAAAGCCACCGACCGGCTCACCATCAATCAGAATGATACGCTTATCACCCTCGGCCACCGCAGGCAGAAATGCCTGCACAATCAAAGGTTCACGCGTGCGCCCAAGAAACAGATCGATGAGCGGACCGAAATTATTGTCTCCCGGTTTGACATGGAAAACATCGCCCCCGCCGAAGCCATAAAGCGGCTTCACGATCACATCCTTGTGCTCTGCTCGAAATGCCGTGATGGCTGCGCGATCCCGCGAGATAAGCGTCGGCGGCATAAACTCGGTTAGCGCCAGTGGATATAGCTTTTCCGGGCCGGACCGGACGTGCTCCGGATCATTCACGACCAGAGTGTCGGGCTTGAGATATTCAAGGATATGACAGGCCGTAATGTAGGCCATATCGAAAGGCGGGTCCTGACGCATCAGGACCACATCCACATCGTCGCGCAAATCAATCCGGACACGATCTTCAAACAGCGCGGGCGTTCCAGCAATGCGCTGCACACGCATCGGACGCGCCCAAGCCGTTATCCGTCCCGCATCGTAAGTCAGGTCTTCCGGCTGATACTCAAACAGGGTTGCTCCAATGGCCTGACCGGCTTCTGCAAGGGCGAACGTCGTGTTGCTCTCGACATTTGCCGTTTCAAGGGGATCGGTCTGGATCGCGACACGCAGGGTCATTGGCGCTCCTTACAGCAGTAGCCTGAGCGCGCTTATAGGGGCACTTCACCCCGATTTGGAAGCGTTAAATTTAGCTCCCCGGGCCACCCATAAGTTCGCCCGTATCGCGTGGCACACTTGCCTCACCGCGGCGATAAGGCACAATCTGACCGCGTGCGTCCCGCAGTCGAACGTATGAAACGACCTGACGAACCCCACCCGCAAGGCTAGCCTCACGCGCCGCAGCTTCCAGCTCATCCGCGCTGCTTGCAATCCCCATGAGATAGACAACACCGCCATAGGTTTCGACATTGAAATTGCGGGCTTTCACACTGCTTGATCCAAATAGACGACTGCGGACGCGCGTGCTGATCACCTCATCACTCGCATTCGCGATAAAGCCGCCTGGCGGCTCAATTCTGATCTCATTGGCAACTTCACGCACGCGGGGCGACTGCCATGCAATACTTTCAGCTTCGACTTTTTGTTCCGGCGTCATCACACGGCCGGAGAGCAGAACGAGCCCGCCTGCAACCTCGACATCGACCTCACCAAAACCCTTCTGCGCGGCCAACAGACGACCCTTCACCTCATTTGAGACGGTTGCGTCATCTATCGCTTCGCCGGTCGTCCGCTCCTGTGCCGCGCTGACACCAACCGTTGCGGCGGTTCCAACGACCGCTGTTGCGCAAGCGCCCGCTAAAGGAATGACAGCAAGCAGCGCGACTGTCGATAAAAGGCGGGGCATAGGCATCTCCGTGATCATCTCAGTTCTCTTCACCAGCTTGGTTAAGCAGAGGTTGAGGCGAGACTATGGCCGCCAAAAATCTTTGAAATGTTTGGGAAGCGCGCGCGGCGTCACGGCTATTAGGTCATAGCGCCAATCGCAATCAGCCAGATGGGCTTTCTGGCTGGCCCAGACTGAAGCTGCACTGGCGATGCGCCGCCAGCTCTGCAGTGAAACTGCCGTCTGACACTTTTCCAAGGTCGCGCGTTGCTTAACCTCCACAAAGGCAAGGACAGATCCACGTTTGGCGATCAGGTCTATTTCTCCAACCGGCAAGCGCACGCGACGATCGAGAATTGTGTAGAATTTCGCCTGCAAAAATAGAGCCGCAAACATTTCAGCCCGTCGACCCCGCGCCTCTGCCTGTTGGCGGGATAGGCGGCCGGGCCTAGCCATCTTTTAGAGCAAGTGCGCGTTGATAAGCCTCACGTTTCGAGAGGCCGAACATCTCTGCAACCTGATTTGCCGCCTGCTTGACGGGCATCTCTTGGAGCGCAGATTTGAGCGCCTCATCAACCTCACCCTGATTGGCTTCACGCTGAACGGGCGGTCCCACCAAGAGGACGATTTCACCCTTCGGCTTGGGTGCTGATCTGTAATGATCCGCAAGTGATTGCAGCGTTCCCCGCAGTGTTTCTTCAAACAGCTTAGTCAATTCACGCGCGACCGCTGCTTCCCGGTCACCGCTCAAACCTTTGGCGAGATCGGACAAGCTATCGGCAAGGCGGGGCCCCGTTTCATAAAAAATCAGAGAGGCAGGAACCTCAGCGAGAGACAAAGCTTCCGCTTTCCGTGCCCCCGATTTTGCAGGAAGGAACCCACAAAACATGAAGCGATCACTTGGCAGCCCACTCGTCACCAGCCCGGCAAGCAAGGCTGATGCTCCCGGAATCGGGATAACCTTATGTCCCGCTTCGCTGACCTCGCGCACCAATTTATAACCCGGATCAGACACAAGCGGCGTTCCGGCATCACTGATCAGAGCAATCGCAGCCCCAGCCTCCAGCTTTTCGAGAATCTCCGGGCGTCGCATCGCCCCATTATGGTCATGATAGGGGCTGACTTTGGCGCGAATGTCGTGCGCATCTAAGAGCCGCCGGGCCACTCTGGTGTCCTCGGCCAGAATTTCGTCAGCGGATGACAACACATCAAGCGCCCGTAAGGTAATATCGCGAAGATTGCCGATGGGTGTGGAAACAACATAAAGGCCGGGGTCGAGCGGTTGCGTGGCCTGACCTTCAGATTTAGGTTCGCCTAATAGATGAGTCGAAGAGGATTGATCGGATGACATCGCGTCTAACATCGCGCTTTGGGCGCCTTACGCCAAGCCTCTTTTTTGCGGCCTTTCTGGGGTTCGCCGGGTGCGCGACGCAACCTGCAGGACCAGTTGGTCCAATTTCTACAGGCCAACCCCGCGTCGATCCGCTCCCCGAGACAGATCAAGACGACCCCGAAATCGTCGACGAAGACACAGACCTCGCGGTCGAAGACGAAGAGACACTGGAAATACAGGCCTATACCCCGCCCTTTATGGAAGGCCGTGACATTGTACGCGCAGGCGTCGCTCTGCCCTTTGGTCACCCCAATGCGAATGTCCGCAAGCAGGCCGAGGGCATGCTCGCCTCGATCGAACTCGCCTTGTTTGATCATGCCGGCGAGGATTTCGTGATTATCCCGGAAGACACACGCGGCGCCGTCGACCGCACGAACGAGATTGCTGAAAGTTTCCGACAAAAAGAGATCGACATGGTCTTTGGACCGCTCTTCGGTGCGAATGTCCCCGTCATGCGCGAAGGCCTCAGCGGTACAGGCGCGCCGATTATCGCTTTCTCAAATGACAGCGCCGTAGCTGGGGGTGGTGCGTGGCTCGGATCCGTCGCGCCGGAGGAAGAAGTTCGTACGATTGCACGCTATGCCGCAGCACGCGGGTATACAAGTTTCGCCTATTTCGGACCCAACAGCGAACTCGGACAGAAAGTGCAGCGCACCCTCGAATTCGAAGCCATGCAGGCCGGCGGACGTATGATCACGTCCGCGTTTTATCTCTCTACCACCATCAATCCTGACACCGAAGCCCGCTCCTTCGCCAGAACCGTTATGAATGCCGCAAGAAACGGAGAACGCGTCGCTGTTCTTGTTCCTGAACGCGGCAATCGTCTGCGCCGGATTGCGCCTCTTCTGGCCTATGAAGGGGTGGACACACGCGTGATCAAATTAATCGGGCTCGGCACATGGGATGATCCAAACATCTGGCGCGAGCCGAGTTTGAATGGCGCATGGTTCCCATCTGCGCCCGCTTTCGAAATGCAGGATTTCGAAACCCGCTATCAGCGCCAATACGGACAAGCCCCGACATCGCTGGGCGCCGTCGCCTACGATGCCGCCGCCCTCTCAATGGCGCTATCCCAGGACGGCGAACTCAGCCCCTCGGAACTCCTCGACCAGGACGGTTTCGCAGGCCTAAACGGCCTGTTCCGCTTCAAATTTGACGGCTTAGCCGAACGTGCGCTGGCAATTTACGAGATCGACCCAAACAGCGAGACCGGCATCACCGAAGTTCAGCCGGTCCCTGAAAGCTTTGTTCCTGTGATCAATTAGGCCGGTAGCGGCCCAACCTCAAGCACATCCTCAACCGTACGCAGGCCCGGTTTCGGACTGTTCACGAGAACGGCCATATTCCCTGGAAGGTGCTCATTGTTCAGCATCTTCTCATGCGCGTCAGGAATCTCCGCCCAAGGGAAAACCTCTGACATGCAGGGATCAATCCGTCGATCGATGACGAGTTGGTTCGCCGCTGATGCCTGTTTCAAATGCGCAAAGTGGCTGCCCTGCACACGCTTTTGGCGCATCCAGAGGAAGCGTGCATCCATGGTCAGGTTAAACCCGGTCGTACCGGCACAGATCACAACCATGCCACCGCGCTTCACGAGAAAGACGGAGACAGGGAACGTGCTCTCGCCGGGGTGTTCAAAGACGATATCGACATCTTTGCGACCGGTGATTTCCCAGATCGCTTTCCCGAATTTACGGCACTCGCGCATGTAGTCGTTGAAGCCCTCACCGTTCACGGTCGGCAACTGGCCCCAGCAATTAAAGTCTTTGCGGTTCAGAACGCCTTTTGCACCCATAGAATGGACGAACTCTTTCTTGTCGTCGCTGCCAACAACGCCAATCGCGTGCGCCCCTGTGACCGCGCAAAGTTGGACCCCAAAACTGCCCAAACCACCCGATGCGCCCCAAACGAGGACGTTCTGGCCGGGCTTCACAATGTGCGGACGGTGACCGAACAGCATGCGGTAAGCGGTGGCCAGTGTCAGCGTGTAGCAAGCGCTTTCTTCCCATGTCAGATGCTTTGGACGCGGCATGCATTGGCGTGCTTGAACACGGCAGAATTGCGCGAAAGAGCCGTCCGGTGTTTCATAGCCCCAGATGCGCTGGCTGGGCGAATACATCGGATCGCCTCCATTACATTCCTCATCATCGCCATCGTCCTGATTACAGTGGATCACGACTTCATCACCGGGCTTTACGCGGGTCACTTTGCGCCCAACTGCCCAGACGATGCCTGACGCGTCCGATCCAGCGATGTGATAATCTTCTTTGTGCCCGTCAAACGGCGAGATCGGCTCACCCAGAGCTGCCCAAATGCCATTATAGTTGACCCCTGCCGCCATAACGAGGACGAGCACTTCGTCTGAATCAATTTCAGGCACCGGAACCTGTTCGATCTGCATGGCAGTCGCTGGGCGTCCGTGACGCTCGCGCCTGATCGCCCAAGCGTGCATCATTTTGGGAACATGAAATTCTGGCGGGATTTCGCCGATAGCGTAAATATCTTTTTGTTCGCGGCTGACCTTACCGATTGTGTCGGGCATCTCTTCCTCCTGTCATATTGCGAGCGCCTTTTGACGTCTTCACAACCAAAACTATCGCACAACAGTGACGGGCACAGTCATTTGATGCAAGAAGAAATTGTGCAATGCAGCAATTAGACAATGGTTTTACGTCAGTGCGTTGCAAACATGCTGCACTTTTTGGTGTGTGAAGGTCTCGATTCAGCCGTCATCTTTGTCGATAATCTCACCTTCGACGGTAAAAGCATCATCGTCAGAGGGACCGGTCTGGCCATTCTGGGCCTGCATTTGCGCGAACATGGCCTGCATCTGGCCCGCCATATCGGCCATCTGATTAGCCCCCATGCGCGCAGACAGGGACGCTCCTATCAAAGCGATCACGGCAGGGATCGCAAGAAACCAGACATCCGATTGAACAAGCGTCTGATTAAACTCTGTCTCCTGAAACAGGGCCGCAATTAGCGCCGCAAAGCCAAAACAGACGGCATATCCCACAATCCCTATGCCAAAGCGTCGAGCAGACCCGGCAAAGATACTCTTCTGCGTCTGCGCCGCATCCGGATTGAGCATTTGAGCCAGATCAGAAACAGGCGACGGGCTGACTTTACGGATCAGGATCGTTGTGATCGTCGCGGCCACAGCCAGCAGCGGGATCAGCACGATGCTTTGGTTCAGAACACCTGCGGTCATGGCAGACACGATAAAAGCAAGCGGGCCGGATGCCCTCAAGAGCGCAGGCAGAAGAAGAGCGGCAGGCATGCAGGGTCCTTTATCTTTGACCCTATAATGGTTTGCCCCTGCACGCAGAACAAGACAGACCTTGCAAACGACTAACAGACGTTACCCTTGCCGTAAGCGTTCCTCTCCGCCATGTTGCGTTGCAATATAAAAGTGCCCGGAGGAAAAAATGGCCGATACAGCGTTTCAACACGTTCCCGACCGCCCATGGATTTTCAGAACCTATGCCGGGCATTCAACGGCGGAAAAGTCCAATCTCCTCTACCGCAAAAACCTGTCCAAGGGTCAAACCGGCCTGTCGATTGCCTTCGACCTGCCGACGCAGACTGCCTATGACAGCGACCACATCTTGGCCCGCGGTGAAGTCGGCAAAGTCGGCGTCCCCGTCAGCCATTTGGGCGACATGCGCACGCTGTTCGCTGAACTTCCACTGGAAGAAATGAACACGTCGATGACGATCAACGCGCCCGCGGCGTGGCTGCTGGCGCTCTACGTCGCGCTCGCTGATGAGCGCGGTGACGATCGGGCAAAGCTGCGTGGCACGACGCAAAATGATATTATCAAAGAATATCTCTCGCGCGGAACCTATGTCTTCCCGCCGCAACCCAGCATGCGCCTGATCAGCGACATGGTCAGTTGGTGCTACACTGAGGTCCCGAAATGGAATCCGCTGAATGTCTGCTCTTACCACTTGCAGGAAGCCGGCGCGACGCCGGAACAGGAACTGGCCTATGCCTTAGCAACAGCGTGCGCAGTTCTCGACGCCGTCAAAGCAGGCGGTCAGGTCCCGGAAGAAGATTTCCCGACCGTCTTCGGCCGGATATCCTTCTTCGTAAATGCAGGCGTCCGCTTCGTCACAGAGCTCTGCAAAATGCGCGCATTCGTCGATCTCTGGGAAGAGATTGGCAAAGAGCGCTACGGCGTACACGAACCGAAAGCGCTGCGTTTCCGCTATGGTGTCCAGGTCAATTCGCTTGGCCTGACGGAGCCGCAGCCGGAAAACAATGTCTACCGAATCCTGATTGAGGCTCTCGCGGTGACGCTGTCCAAGCGCGCCCGCTGCCGGGCCCTGCAGCTTCCGGCTTGGAACGAAGCGCTCGGCCTCCCACGCCCATGGGATCAGCAATGGTCCCTGCGCATGCAGCAAATCCTCGCCTTCGAGACAGATCTTCTTGAATATGAGGACCTGTTTGACGGCAGTCACGTCGTGGAGGGAAAAACCAGCCAACTCAAAGACATGGCGCGCGATGAGCTCTCCCGCATTGATGATATGGGCGGTGCGGTTGAGGCCGTCGGCTATATGAAAGAAAATCTGGTCGGATCACACATAGATCGGATCAGGGGGATCGAAAGCGGCGAACTAAAAGTCGTTGGCGTCAATGCCTACACCCAGACCGAAGACAGCCCGCTCGGTGCCGGTAATGATGCCATTCAGACAGTCGATCCAATGGTAGAGCGCCAGCAGATCGAAGCCCTGAAAAAGTGGCGCTCCCAGCGCGATGAAGCCGTCGTACAGGCGACACTCAACGACTTGAAAGCCGCCGCTCGCGATGGCCGAAACATCATGGAGCCCAGCATCGCTGGCGCGAAAGCTGGCATGACGACAGGTGAATGGGGCGGAGCACTCCGCGAAATATTCGGCGAATATCGTGGCCCGACAGGCGTGGCCCTCTCCATTGAGACCGGCGGCGATGAAGACATCGAAAAAGCCAAAGCCCGTGTCGAAGCCGTTTCTGAAAAACTAGGCCGACAACTGACCTATGTGCTCGGCAAACCCGGACTCGACGGCCATTCAAACGGCGCAGAACAGATCGCATCACGCGCGCGCGCCTGCGGTATGAAAGTGATCTATGAAGGCATCCGCTTCACCCCGTCTGAAATCGTGGCGCAGGCGAAAGAGGCGAATGCGCACGTTCTCGCCCTCTCAATCCTGTCGGGAAGCCACTTGGATCTCGTCCGAGATGTTCTTGCTGAAATGCAAAGAGAAGGCATTGATAATATCCCACTCGTGGTTGGCGGCATCATCCCTTACGAAGACGAACAGGCCCTGCGCCAGATGGGCGTGCGGCGCGTTTACACACCGAAAGACTTCATGATCACAGAGATCATTGATGACGTCGTCGATGTGGTTGAGGCGCGCTGGCTGGAAACCGTTTGACCCGGATCATCCTGTTCAACAAACCCTTCAACGTCCTGTCACAATTCACCGACAAAGGCGTTGAAGCGTCCAAACGCCAGACCCTTTCAGATTTCATAGACGTTCCGGGTGTCTATCCAGCCGGTCGGTTGGATAAGGACAGTGAAGGTCTGCTCGTCTTGACCGATAATGGCCGTCTACAGAACAGGATCAGTGATCCAAAACACAAAACACCCAAGACCTATTATGTACAGGTGGAAGGCTATCCTGACGAAGCTGCGCTGGAAACGCTAAGACGCGGTGTCGATCTGAGAGACGGACGAACCGCGCCTGCAAAAGTGCGATGGATGGATGAACCGGACAATCTATGGCCGCGCACACCTCCAATCAGGTTCCGCAAATCCGTGCCCGACTGCTGGATCGAACTGACGATCAAGGAAGGCCGCAATCGACAGGTCCGGCGCATGACAGCCGATATCGGGCACCCAACCTTACGCCTGATCCGCTATTCGATTGGAGAGTGGACGATCAGCGACCTCGAAAGTGGCGAGTGGCGTGAGAGCTAACTAACTGTAACTGTCTCAAGCGCTTTCATAAGTTCGACATCGGTCAGCCAACCTTTTACGGGCTCACCACGCTTACCCGTTGTCATCACCACAATGTCTTTCATATTTTCAGCACCATCCATCATCGTTTTAGCTTCCGCGATATTTGCAGAGATCGGCAGAAAGCCAATCGACCCCTCTAGAAGCTCTTCAACATCCTCATCGGCTAACAAATCAGCGAGGGAGTTATCTTTCGTATGAGCGGCATCGCTATTCAGATACCGGTCAATATGAGAACGATGGATAATTTTGAAAATACTTTCATCCGGGTTGGTGATGAAGCCCCGG
Source organism: Pseudomonadota bacterium (assembly GCA_038746145.1). Lineage (GTDB taxonomy): Bacteria > Pseudomonadota > Alphaproteobacteria > Caulobacterales > Hyphomonadaceae > Henriciella. The sequence goes on along the minus strand of JBCDKW010000001.1, from coordinate 39,359 downwards.
CTATATCCCTTATCAAACACCGCCTCGAAGAGTGCACTGATTTTCGTTTCAGCTGCGCCGTCCTTTTTACCCGGTTTCTGTAAGGCGAGTTTTACAATTGATCCCCCGTCATTCTTGATCATAAATTCAGTCACATCTTTCGTGCGTAACTGCGTCACGATACCGGTTTTCTTCAGAAGATCGGTCGTTGTCTGTGCTGAACTTTCGTAAACTTTACTCGTAAAGTAAAAGGCTAAAACAGTGCCCATCCAGGTCGCAATGAGCGGTATAATAGAGGCATAGACGTATCTTAGAAGGTCTAATCTCTCTTCGTGATCATCCTCTGGGATATAGGACGCAAACCCTACAGCGAGAATAAGTAAGATCGCTATGCCAACAAAAGATAGTAGAATGACGGAAATTGCGATCCGCCCTCGAAATTCCGAATTTGGAACTGCTTGCGTATCGCTTGTCTGTTGGCTCATCTTAACGTCCTCCGCCTCCATTCAATAGCAGACGAGCCTAGGCAATAAAAACAGATTCTACCTGGAGGAGAAAAGTTCACCCTTCTCAGTCCAAAGGATCAAACAAAGCGACAACAACCCCAACCCAATAAACCCAATCATGACGGGAATAACCGACCCGTTAAACTGACTTGCGACCAGATACCCAAACCCGCTGGCAACCGTACTGGTCGCAAAGCCGTAAGCCGCGCTTGCTGTTCCCGCAATCTTACCCAGCGGCTCAAGCGCGAGCGCGGAAAAATTCGCTCCCATCATCCCGAAACATGCAAATGTCAGGCAGAACAGCGGATAGAAAATCCAGATGCTTTCGCCAAACATGCTCATCAAAACAACGGATAGAACCGAGAGGCCAATAAACAGGAACATCACCGTATGACTGATCCGGCGCATTCCGATCCGTTCAACGATGCGCGAATTGGTAAAATTCGCCACAGCCAAGCACGCGGCAACCCCCGCAAACCAGAGCGTAAATGTCTTCTCCATCCCGAACGTGTCCCGGAAAACCTGCTCTGAGGAGGCAACGAAGGCAAACAGAGCTCCAAAAATCACACCGCTCGCCGCCATGTAGCCGAAGGTCACACGGGTCGTTAGGGTCTGCTTATAAGCGCTCGCCGTTTGTCTCGGGTTCAGCGGCTGACGGTTTTCAGACGCCAGCGTTTCGGGCAAGCGCAATTGCGTCCAGATGAGCATGCCGAAACCCGCCAGACCCAGCACGCCAAAGGTCCATTCCCAAGGCGCGATGAGCATCACACCCTCCCCGATCAAGGGCGCAATGATTGGCACGACCATAAAAACCGTCATCACAAGCGACATCACGCGCGCCATCGCTCTGCCTGCCATCAGATCACGCACAATGGAGACCGCGATGACCCGCACACCGGCAGCAAACACGCCTTGAATAAACCGCACGACCAGCAGCATCCAGAACGCACTTGTCGCCATGCACGCGAAGCCCGCAATGATGTATCCGACCAGGCAAATGCCAACCAAGCCCTTGCGTCCATACCGATCTGAAATCGGTCCAAAAACAAGCTGCGGCACGCCAAATCCTGCGACGTAAGCGAAAATGACAAGCTGCTGGTCATTCGAATTTGTCAGATCGTAAAAACTGGAAATCTCACTCAACGCCGGCAGCATAATGTCGATCGCCAGAGCATTCAGTGCCATCATTCCGGCAACCATTGGCACAAGTTCCCAAAGCGGCAGCGGTAACTGGCGCTCGATAGCGCTCAGCGGAACTTGCTCGTCAGCTTTGGTTTGATCTGTCACGTTGGACTCCACGAATCTCAGAGCCGAAGCCCCGAGCGCGCCATGTGCTACGTTGCAGGCCTTGCAGCAAGCGAAAACTGACCATCGGGATCATCCACAACCGCTAAGCGCCCCTTTGCATTCAGGGCGGTGTACGCCATATGTGTGGCGCTTCCGGAGGGTTTTTGTGCATGATTGCGGTCCTGATCATCGCTGGTTTTGTCCTGCTATTCATTGGCGGCGAAGCCCTCGTGCGCGGGTCTGTGGGGGTCGCCCGAAAGCTCGGCCTATCTGAATTTATTATCGGATTGACCTTAATCGGGTTCGGAACAAGCCTGCCTGAATTGGTGACGAGCCTCGAAGCTCTGTCGCAAGGTTCAGTGGGTCTGTCCGTCGGTAACGTGATCGGTTCTAACGTCGCAAATGTCTTACTGGTCATCGGCGCAGCGGCGCTTATCACACCCATCATAACTCAACCGCGAGCGCTCGCACGCGACGGCATTTTCATGGTGGCCGTCACAATCCTATTTGCGGTGCTTGTCTATCTCGATCTCTTCAACAGAGTGACAGGCATAGCCCTGACAGCATTGCTGCTCGCCTATCTTATTGGCTCGGTTCTGCTTGATCGAAGAGAAACAAGCGCAGCCGCAGAGATGCATGCGGGCGAGGCCGAGGAATTTGATCATGACGACCCGATCTGGCTGGCCCTTCTGCTCGCTGTCGGTGGTATTGTCGGCGTCATTATCGGCGCACGGTTTCTGGTCGACGGCGGCGCTCAAGCCGCCCGACTAATCGGCGTGTCTGAAACCGTGATCGGCATCTCAATCGTCGCCATCGGAACCAGCCTGCCTGAACTGGCCACAGCCGTGATTGCAGCGCGAAAAGGCAATGCGGATGTCGCGCTTGGAAATGTGCTCGGCTCAAACGTGTTTAATATTCTCGGCATTCTCGGAATTTCAGCGATTGTTTATCCATTCAGTCTTCTGAATGGGGGTGTCGTCTTCAGTCTTGATCTGCCGATTGCCGTAGAGGCCATGCAGTATGCCGGGGCGCTCGTTACTTGGACGGATATTGGCGCGATCATCCTTTCTGTCTTCCTGCTCGGCCTTTTCGCCTTTACAGGAAAGCGCATCGCGCGATGGGAAGGGGCCATCCTGCTTGCAGGCTACGCACTTTACATGGGGCTCCGGTTTGAGCTCATTCCAACATTTGGCTTGGGGCTTTAGAATATGTCAGAGAAAGATATTTATTCAGGCTTGGATCAACTCGGCAAACAGATTGGCGCGCCGTCTTCGCCGGACGAAGCCACATTGGAGCGCGTCCCAAACCCGCACCCTGAGACACTCTACCTCGCGCGGTTTGTTTGTCCTGAGTTTACCTCGCTATGTCCGGTGACAGGCCAACCGGATTTCGCGCATCTCGTCATCGATTATGCGCCCGCAGATTGGCTGGTCGAGAGCAAATCGCTCAAGCTTTATCTCACCAGCTTCCGCAATCATGGCGGCTTTCACGAAGACTGCACGCTGCGCGTCGGCAAGGACATCGCTGATCTATTGAACCCGCGCTGGCTTCGCATCAGCGGCTATTGGTATCCACGCGGCGGCATCCCCATCGACGTCTTCTGGCAGACAGGCGACGTTCCAGAAGGCCTATACGTCCCGGAAACAGGCGTCGCGCCCTATCGGGGCCGCGGCTAGAAATCGTCTTTCTTCAAGCGAACAAGATCCTCCGGCTCGCCGATAATCGCAACATAGTCGCCCGGTTGCAGCACCTCTTTCGGCGCTGCGATGATCGTATTCCCATCCCGCTCAATCAGCGCAATCAGGCAACTATCCGGCAGCTCAAACTCAGACAGCGGCTCCCCGACATGCTGCTCCAGATACGGGAAATCATGGATTGGCGCGTGCAGGAAGTGATCATCACGCATCAGGATCTCATTCATATCCTTATCGCTCGTCGCCGACAGCCAGCGCCGATCAAAATCATAGGATTGAACAACCTCAGCCAAGTGGCCCGCCAACCGTAGATCCAGACCAGCAGGCGTGCGCGGGCAAATCAGAACCATGATCGTGTGAACATCTTCAAAACCTTCAATCGCGACTTTTGTCTGTTCACTGAAGCGGAACACGATGAGTTCTGGGCGCTTGATCGTTTCATGACTGCGATAGACCAGCATAACGCGCTCACTCAACGGATTGAGCGAAGCAGGCCCCGATGAAAAGACAGCATCCAGATCATCTCTTTCGATCTCAAAGGCAGAATGCGCCACGTTCTTCACTTCTTCGACCAGCATGTCGCGTGAGTAGCTCCCAACGCGATAATTGTGCACAACGCAGCGCGCGACGAGGTTTTCATAAGATAGATTCTGATCCTGCGTCCGGTCATGAATGATCGTCATCAATTCACGCTCAAGGCCTTCATAGCGCATCTGCCCGAGGCGCTCGTGAATATGAAAAATCGCCCCGCGCCGCTGCAAATTGCCAGACGCATAGAACTGATACCAAAATGCGCAGACAATCACGACCATGCCGGTAAAGCCGATGGAGAGAATGCCCATTTCAACAATCAGCCAGAAACTGATCAAAATGCCCGCAACCTGCATCCAGGGATAGAAGGGCGATTTGAAGCCCGGTTTATAACTCGCGATCCGGCTCTCACGCATCACAATCACTGCCAGACAGACGAGTCCAAACAGGAGCAGTTGAAAGGCAGAGGCCAGCTTCGCGACCGCCTCCACGTCAAACAATAGGATCACGGCAATCATTGTCGCGACGGTGACCATGATCGCAAAAGTCGGCGTTCCAAAACGTCCAATCTTTGCAAACCTGAACGGCACAAGCTTGTCCTTCGCCATCGCGAACGGATAACGCGAAGCCGACAAAATTCCTGCATTACCCGTCGAGGCAAAGGCTGCAATGGCCGCAACCACAATCAGAATAATGCCCAGATCAGCGGGCACCCAACCGAGAAAAACCTCACCCGCATCCGCGACCGGCGTCAGGCTACCGTGCAACTCTTCCGGCGGCAGAAGATTGATGATGACCAGCGTCCCCAGTGTATAAATCGCAGTCGCCGTGATCAGGGAGAGTACCATGCCAAGCGGAATATTTCGATCCGGATTCTGAATTTCCTCCGCCACAGACGCCACTTTTGTCAGGCCTGCATAAGAGACAAAAACAAGTCCAATGGTCGAGATGAACCCGACCACGCCTGCAGAGAAGAACGCTTCGTCCCCTGCATTTGGCTGCCAGCTATCCGCCAATCCGGTTTCTGACAGGCCGAGGATTGTGAACGCCGCCAGAATGACAACCAAAGTGCCAACCAGCAGCCGCTGCAGAAGCGTCGTTTCTTTCGCTCCGAACGTATTCACGAGGCCGAAAACCACGGTTAAAATCACAGCCAAAGCAACAATCGGCACGTCGATATAAAGACTGAGATAGGCCCCCATCCCGACAAGCGCGAATGCACTCTTGAAAATTACTGCGACCCAAGAGCCCAAGCCTCCAATCGTCCCGAACAGAGGCCCTAGAGCGCGATCGAGGAAGTAGTATGTCCCCCCCGCCTTCGGCATCGCCGTCGACAATTCCCCCATACAAAACATCGCTGGCAGGATCAGAAATCCGGCAACCAAATAGGCGAGATAAACACTGTCGCCGGTATAACTCGCGGCAATTCCCGGCAGCAGGAAAAAGCCGGAGCTGAACATTGCGCCGGTTGAAATGGCATACACGTCAAACAGCGTGAGATTCTTTTTCAGCTTCTTATCATCAGCCATGAATGCTCAGCCCCGTTCCGAGGCCCATGCCCCTGCGACGACCTAAATTATAGTGTTTGCGCCCGTGTCCAAGCTTTTGTTGCAATGCACACGACTGCAATCGGGTTGACCCGGCTCAGCCTTGGTTCAGAAATCATGCTTATAATTACCACCATGAGGGTCGTAATCGCTGCTTTTATAAGTCTTGCTCTGACATTTTATGCGCAGGCTGAACGCGCTGACGTGGATCGCGACCGCCTTGTGAAAACGCTCACCGAAATCGCCTACGCGCTGCCCGAAGAAAAACATGGGCGCGCATTTCAACTGATTGAGGCTTTTGCAGATGGTGGCATGCGGTCCAATTACGATTATGGCTGGCAGCGCGCCCAACCCTATCTGGAGCGCGGTGGTGTCAATGCGCTCATTGCTGAGGCACACCGCCCAAATGGAACGCTCCGCTATGCCTCGCCGGACGCCCTGCTCGCCACCGGTGTGAGCCGGCTAGAGACCTCGCCCGCTGACGCGAAACGGCTAAATGAGGCTCTATTAGACATAGCTCGCAAGGCAGATGATTTTGAACGCCAACTCTATGCCCATGCCTCCGCAGAATTGGCCGCGTTACGATGTGACAGAGCGCACTTGGATCAGTCTCTACAATTACTCAAACGTCCTGACAGCCTGAATTATAAATTTTGGGAAGCGCGCCTTTCAAACAATGCCGCTAGCGTAATTTCAGGCATCGATACAGAAACACCACTTGATGACACGCGTGATATTCATCAGGCCATCGATGGCTTCCGCCTGATTGCAGACTTCGGATATTGTGACGCTCAGATCGCGCAAATAGCTGATTAATCAGATCGTGCTATGATGTTTCAATGACTGATCCTGAAGCTGATCCAATCGAACCGATTTGCGGCAGTGCAGAAGCCGGTGCCCTCGCGCACCTCTATCGTGCCGAAATCTACCGGTCGACCATCTGGCGGCAGCGGCTGGACATGACAACGAACTGGGCTGTTGTCTCCACCGGGATCGCGTTATCTGTCAGTTTCGCCACGGCGAATTCCTCTCCTCTGCCGATTGTCCTGGTCGGTTTGCTATCCGTGATGTTCCTGATTCTGGAGGCGCGCCGCTATCGCTATTTTACGGTCTGGAAATTCCGCGCGCGGCTGCTCGAACTGGCCGTCTACGTCCCAATCCTCAAGGGCGAAGGCGTAAAAATCCCGCAGGATCAGGGCTCTCCGCTGTCCGATGACTATCAGAATCCCCAATTTCGCATCAGCGCCTTGCGTGCCCTCGGGCGACGTATCCGGCGCAATTATGGCTGGATTTTCGGCATTCAGGGCCTCGCCTATTTCGCAAAGATCGCCATCCATCCGGCTGACGCGCAGAGTCTGGAAGAGTATGTCTATCGCGCGCATATCGGCGCGGTTCCAGGTTGGATGGCAATTGCGTCCGGTCTCGCCTTTCATGCGGCGTGGATCAGTATCGCGATCTATACATGGCGACAGGAAAAAGCCGACAAGACGATCATGGCGGACTATCTCGACCCGCAAATGAATTAGGGTCTGTGCCAAGTGCTTGACTCTTGTCGCTCTGTCCTGTTCTAGACAGCGCTTAACTACGGGTCGGTGTGGTGCTGCCGTTGTAATCGTTTGTCCCAGTGAAGAGGACGAACCAGCCCACGTCAAAAATGGATAGATGCCATGTCACGTCGTCACTCGACGAAGTATAAGATTGATCGCCGCGTTGGTGAGAACATCTGGGGCCGCCCAAAAAGCCCTGTCAACAAACGCCCAAACAAGCCAGGACAGCACGGCCCGAACCGCCGCAGCAAAACGTCTGACTATGGCTTGCAGCTGATGGCCAAGCAGAAACTGAAATTCTACTATGGCGACATCACTGAGAAACAGTTCCGCCGCACCTATGATGAAGCGGCCCGCCGTAAGGGTAACACGGCAGAGAACTTGATCGGCCTGCTCGAGTCCCGCCTCGATGCGTTCGTTTACCGCTCGAAATTTGTACCGACAATTTTCGCTGCACGTCAGTTCGTGAACCACGGCCACGTCACTGTAAACGGCAAGAAGGTCAATATTGCCTCTTACCGCGTCGTCCCGGGCGATGTCGTTCAGATCAAAGAAAAGTCCCGCAACATGGCGCTCGTTCTCGAAGCCCTCGGCTCACCAGAGCGTGACCTGCCGGAATACATTGAGGTCGACCCAAAAGCGATGAGCGCAACCTATGTGCGCATGCCGGAACTCTCCGACGTGCCGTATCCGGTACAAATGGAACCGGCCCAGGTCGTCGAATTCTATTCCTCTTAAACAGAGGTCTGTTTCAGTTTTCAAAAGCCGCGCTGCCATGGTGCGGCTTTTTTTGTTTACCCAACTTTGACAGCACGCAGATTGCAGCTTCTTCAATTGCGTGATCGATAGTCTTAGAGAGAGGGGAAAAATGGAACAGATTATGTCTAGACTTGCAGCAGTACTTTCAGCAATTTGCCTTATGGATATTGGAGGCGTTGCGAATGCGCAAAGCGTCGAGGACCAGTTATCCAATATTGGAAACCAAGTGAGCGAACAAGCCGGCAAAAGGGGTGTTTCCCTGGTAAAAGTCTTCAATAAGCAATGGTATCTGGGCGCAGGCGACGAGGTCGACATTGACCTTGAAGAGCTAGGCGGATTTCAAAATTATCTCGTTATTGGCGTCTGTGATATTGACTGTAGTGGACTCGGTTTGACGATTGAAAGCGCTGTTTTAACCGCACCAGATGAAATTGAGATTGAAGCTCAAGACATTAGCGGGACGGATACGCCAATGCTCGAATTTTTCATGGTCCCCCTCGTGAGTAGCTATAATCTCAACGTCTCAATGCTCGAGTGTACGACGACCATTTGTGAGTATGGAATCGATATTTATAGATTGGACAAATAGGCATGACTGAACCCAGTATAGACTCAGTTCGCAATGCCCTGATTGCGAACCCAAGTGATCCTTTCAAACTCTCAGATCGCAATACCGGCGACCGGTCTCTCTTTCCGGATAAAGACGACGCGAGAAAATCTCTAAAGGACGACGCAAAAGTCATCAATGACCTGCAAGACAAGCTCTACGCCAATGGTGACCGAGCTGCTCTGGTTGTCCTGCAAGGCATGGACACCTCCGGCAAAAGCGGTGTGATCCGCAATGTCTTCGCCTATACGAGTCCGCTCGGTATGCAGGTCAAAGCCTTCAAAGCGCCGAGCAAGATCGAGTTGGCGCATGATTATCTCTGGCGCGTACACCAAGCCGTCCCACGCAAAGGCCGGATCGGCATTTTTGATCGCTCCCACTATGAGGATGTGCTCGTCGTCAAAGTCCGCGAATTTGCCTCTGCCGAGGCGATTGAGCAGCGCTATGAGCAGATCAATGCGTTCGAAAAGCACCTTTCTGAAAACGGTGTCACGGTTCTGAAATTCATGCTGAATGTCGGCTATGAAGAGCAAGGCATTCGGCTAAGGGAGCGTCTGACGGAGCCCCATAAACTCTGGAAATTCAATCCCGGTGATCTTGAGGATCGCAAGCTCTGGCCTGACTTCATGGACGCTTATGAAACCGCGGTTCAGCGCTGCTCAACCGAGCATGCGCCCTGGTACATTGTGCCTGCGGATAGTCGCACGCGCCGGAATGCGATGATCGCCCGGATCGTGCGTGGCGCGCTTGAGGATATGAACCTCAGCTGGCCTGATCCGGGCTACAAGATTGATGATTTCAACTTCGATTAGCCGCGGATATTCACGTCTCCGCCGCTCGATTTGTCAATTTCGGTCTCAGTTGGGTTTCCGCGCACATTAACGTCAGCACCGCTGGACACGTCTGCCGTCATTTTACCCGTCACGTGAACTGTAATGTCAGAGCCACTAGAGGCTTCCGCGCGGCCGTTTGCGCAAACCAATTTGCCCGCATTTATATCGGAGCCGGAAGAGGAGTCTGCACGGACCATTTCGCAAGTGCCAGCCGCTGTCAGGTCTGAGCCACTGCTGGTTTCCAAGCGAACAGTACCACCCTGAATATCGCGAACCGTGACATCGGCTCCTGATGAAACGTCGATATTGATACTGTCGCCCGTCAGACCAGACCCCGTTACATCTGAGCCAGAGGAAGCTTCAATGCTCGATATTGTTGGCGCAGACACAGTCACTGAATAAGGTTTGCGCTTACCCCAACCCCAACCACTTCGTTGAGGGCGTTTGACATAGAGCGTGTCACCACGCGTGTAGACTTCGATGTCTGAGAAATCGCCTTTGCGGTTCTCAGCAGTCACAGAATAGGCTCCTCCGGTCGTGAATTCGACATCCAGACCGGCAGAGACATCAAGCTTGGTAAAGCTACTGACATCGTAGGTTTTAGTTTCAGCCAGTGCGACAGGGGAAAACGCGAGCGCGGCTATGGCGGCGGTGGATAAAATACGGATCATTTCAAGCTCCTAAAAGGCAAGAGGTTAAACTTTGATCCTGAACGCCCACCCCAATTACTTATTGAAAAACGATAAGTCAAGCGATGTTTTGAGATGAAAAAACCCGACCAGTGGCCGGGCTTTTTGAAACGAGCTATAAACAGGGGTCTACATAAAGCCTTTGAACTTGTCCTTAAAGCGAGAGACACGGCCGCCGCGATCAAGATTGGCGTTGCGGTCACCCGTCCAAGCCGGGTGTGAGCTGGAGTCAATATCGAGGACCAGACGGTCGCCTTCTTTGCCCCAGGTTGAACGGGTTTGATATTCGGTTCCATCAGTCATCACGACCGTGATGAAATGGTAATCTGGATGGCCTTCGGCTTTCATCGTCTTGTCTCTCTTCTATGCAGGACACCGATTTCTGACCGGCACCCGATTTCGCAAAGTGCGCACTTACAGGATGGATGGATTTTTCGCAACACGGGAGAGTCATGTTTTGATCCCCGCTCTGCGCGGCTGTCGCCGCAACGGGGATAAGCGGGTTGCGCGCCCTTTGGGCGCATGAACCGGGCTCAGGGCTGCTTCTCTATAAATCTCTTTCCTCTCTTGCGTCGTCCCGCACCCTGAGCGTCCTTCGACTTCGCTCAGGATGAGGGACGAAGGGCGTGGGACTGCGGTGTTTAATTTGGTCTCCGTGTCCCGCCCGCGTGGTTCGTCTCCGCTCACCACGCGGGCTGATATAGCACATCCTTTCTCGATCAGGAGCGCCTGAGCCCTCAGCCTGGTTCATGCGCCTATAGGGCGCGGAACCTGCTTCGTGCTGCTGCGCCGAAGGCGCTCAGGGCAGCACTGAGAGCCAGACTGCGCGAGCAGGCTGGATAAAAGAGGCCGAGTGCATCCAGAACGAACGCGACATGACTGCCTACCTTTCGGCGAGGCTTTAGCATCCGGTCTGGATGCACCCACGGCGGTGTGTTTTTTGCTTCCTCTGACAGGGCGAAGCCTGTCTCGAGGTCCGGGCTTGGTCGGTTTTACGGAGCTTCTCGCCCCAACCGTATCAGATCGCTGACCGGTGTCCCATTGCTCTGCCCGACTGTGACCGCCCTCCGGACGTGCGGAACGTTCCGAAGCAGCCGCAGACCGCCGCTCTCGCCCTCGTTTCCAGCCGCTCTAGAAAGGCCCTTCTCAGAGGGGAGATGTCTTGAAGTATACGCTAGGTTTTGGGGGTGGGGATAAGTTTATCGGATTCTCAATGTTGGTGGGGAATTTTTCGGGGATAGAGCAGGTATCGCTACCTTCGCCTCCCTCTCCCGGACGCGGGAGAGGGAACGGAGGCGGTCAGCATTAGCTGGCGGCAAGCGATAGCTTGGCGAGCCGGAGTTGGGTGAGGGCGCTTAATCTAGCTTAGACGTGCTTTGACAGAGGCAAAAGCACAGGTTGCTACAAACTCAATACTCGCGCGCTTAATCACTTTTCTCGCCCTCATCCAACTCCGGCTCGACAAGCTGTCGCTTGTCGTCAGCTAAGCTGACCGCCTACGTTCCTTCTCGGGCAGATTGATTCACTGGATCAATCTTTTACCCCTCGAAGCCCGCATCCGGGAGAAGGGCGCGCGCTGAGTTACCCATTGTGCTGGAGGATCAAATGAAGTCGAAGAAGGCCAGGGCAGTGGCTGTTTTGAGAGATGTCCATGCTCTCTCCTTTACGCTCCCCACGGCTTGACCGTGGGGTCCATCTCTAGCTCTCTCTACATAGACGATGGGTCCAGAGATGGTTCCCAGCTTTCGCTGGGATCGGCGGAGTTTGGGACTGGGGCGCTGAGTTGCCTCTTTTTCTGGCGGCATTTGAGGGAGATGGACCCTCGGATCAAGTCCGAGGGCAGCGCTCCACGGTCAGCGCAAGCTCTTCCATGGAGAGCGTTATGGAAAGAATGCTCTCTATTCCGCAGACCTGCGCAGCGAGATTAGGGCTTGGTCTAAAACGTCTTGATGGGAGGCGCAGACGAGTTGGCCGCCGGGTTTGGCTGGGTTGCCGCGCCAATCGCAGGCGAGGCCCCCTGCCCCGCGCACGACCGGGATAAGGGCGGCAGCGTCATAGGGCGCAAGGCCACTTTCGGCGACGAGATCGATGCTTCCGGCTGCTAAACGGGCATAGGAATATGCGTCGAGGCCATAGCGCACAATCTGCGCCGTTGCCCTGAGATGGGTCCATGCCCCCTGCTCTGGCGGGGTCATAATGAAGGGGTCGGTTGTCGAGATCGTCGCTTTGCGGAGATCGGTCGTCTCAGAGACATGTATGGATGTGCGGTCTCCCGCGCTTTCCAGCCACGCGCCGTTCGGTGAGCCGATATAGCGCTCATCAAGGACGGGTTGATCGATCACGCCGACAATCGCGTCATTGTCTTCGTTTACGAGGCCAATCAGAGTGGTCCATGTTGGTAATCCGGCTACGAAGGCGCGGGTGCCATCGATTGGGTCGAGAACCCAGGTCCAGCCGCTTGTGCCGTCTTTAAGCCCGTATTCTTCGCCGTGGATACCGTCTTGGGGGCGCATCTGTTCGAGCACCGCGCGCATGGCACGTTCTGCGGCTCTGTCGCCCTCTGTCACGGGGTCGTATGCGCCGCCGGATTCCTTGTTTTCGATGCCGGAGCCGGTGCGAAAATGCGGCATTGTCTGCTCGCGTGCGGCATCAGCGAGGGCGCAGGCAATTTCTACGGCGTCGAAGTTTAGGGTTTGCGGCATCTTATCGGTTTCAGGTCTTTGCGAGGCCGGTCATGAAGGTACGCACAGCATCCCCTGCGAGTGCGAATTGGGCGAAGCCCGGCTTGCCGGAAATGTAGGTTTTGACCTGTGCGCGAAGATCCTTGGCGGATTTGGCGTTGGTTTCGGTCCAATCGCCGATCCCGCCGGACGACAGCGCCGACTGGGTTGCAGCGACCTGTTGGACCTCCATGTCACTGACAAGGCGTCGCGTGGCGAGGCGGTCCCAATACGGCATGGCGGAGATGCGATCCGCCGCCTTGGCACGCAATTTGTCGAGCGAGAGAGCATCGCCAACGCCTTGATAGGCCGCAAACACGTCGCCGCCGCTTTGGCCGCTTTGCTGGGCCAATATGGCGAGGCGTGGCGCCTGTGAGAGTAGGCCCGCTTTGGCAAGCATTGTTGCGAGGCTTTCGGGGACGCCGTCTTTTGCGAGATGATCGGACAGGCTGTCAAAGCGCGTACGTTTGAACGATTGCAGGCTGGCGGGCAAACTGTCGGCTATCGATTGCGTCATTGGAGAGAGGGTCGAGATCAGCTCGGTCACGCTGGAGAGGTTTTCTGTCTGCACCAGAGAGCGGGTAAGGTCTGCGACGGCAGACGCCAATTTGCCTTGCAAGGCGGTCTGGCGCTCAGCCGGAACCTGATTGTCGAGGCTGTCGATTTGTTCTTGCACATCGTGTGCGCCGATGAGGCCGGAGGCGGCCTCAAAGGCTTTGACAAGCAAGGCAGAATTGGCCTCTGTCTGTTCGCGCATGCGCAGGAAGAAGACAGGGCCCGCCATGTCGACGATGCGGTTCGCCAGCACGGTTGAGATAATCTCGCGCTTCAGACGATGGGCCTGCATCGCGTCATCATAGATGTGCAGCGCATCCGGGAAATAGGCCTGTAGCGTGTCCTGGAAGTAAGGATCATCCGGGGTTTCTGACGCGACGAGGTCGTCGAACAGGACGATTTTAGTCCATGCCATCAGAACCGCGATTTCCGGGCGGGTGAGCGGTTGGCGGTCTTCCTGTCGGTCCTCCATCTCAGAGGTAGACGGGAGGCCTTCGACCTCGCGATCAAGAACGCCGCGATTTTCGAGGCGGATCATCAGGCGCTCAAAGGCTTCGTGATCCTGCATGGCGCGCGATTCTGCCAGTGTGAGGGCACGGGTCTGGGCGTAATTATGGGCGAGGACTTTATCGGCGACCTGATCGGTCATGCTGGCGAGCAGCGTGTTGCGTTCGCCGCGCGGAAGCGAGCCTCTGCGGATGGCTTCGGTGCAGAGGATTTTGATGTTGACCTCATGGTCAGAGCTGTCGACGCCGGCGGAGTTGTCGATCGCGTCGGTGTTGAGGCGCACGCCGTGCTGAGCGGCCTCGATGCGTCCGGCTTGGGTGAGGCCGAGATTGGCGCCTTCGCCAATGACTTTGGCTTTCAGGTCAGTACCATTGATGCGCAGGCCGTCATTGGCGCGGTCGCCAACATCGGTGTGAAGCTCGTCACCGGATTTGATATAGGTGCCGATACCGCCGAACCAGAGGAGTTCGCATTCGGCCTTCAAGAGGGCGTGGATCAGTTCGTCTGGGGTGACGCTGTCAGCTTTTAGGCCTGTGAGCGCTTTGATCTCAGGGGTGAGGGTGATGGACTTGGCAGAGCGCTCAAAAATACCGCCGCCCTGCGAAATCAGGCTTTCATCATAGTCGGCCCAGCCAGAGCGCGGCAGGTCGAACAGGCGCTGGCGTTCCTGCCATGTGCGCTCTACGTCCTGCGGGTTGGGGTCGATGAAGATGTGCAGGTGGTTGAAGGCAGCCTGCAGACGGATTTGCTTTGACAGTAGCATGCCGTTGCCGAAAACGTCGCCGCTCATGTCGCCGCAGCCGATGACAGTGAACGGTTCAGACTGAATGTCCTTGCCGATTTCGCGGAAGTGGCGTTTGACGGCTTCCCAGCCGCCGCGGGCTGTAATGCCCATTTTCTTGTGATCGTATCCGGCTGAACCACCGGACGCGAACGCATCGCCGAGCCAGAAACCGTGGCCTTCGCTGATCTCGTTGGCAATGTCAGAGAAGGTGGCTGTGCCCTTATCGGCGGCGACGACGAGATAGGGGTCTTCACCGTCCCAGATGACCGTGTCGGTCGGGTGTTGGACATCGCCGTCGATCAGATTGTCTGTGATCGAAAGCAGGCTGGTGATGAACTGGCGGTAGGCGGCGATGCCGGCTTCGCGGACCTCTTCGCGGGTGCCGTTCATGGGTAGCTGTTTCGGGAAGAATCCGCCTTTGGATCCGACGGGTACGATGACCGCGTTCTTGACCTGCTGGGCTTTCACGAGGCCCAGGACTTCTGTGCGGAAATCATCGCGGCGGTCGGACCAGCGAAGGCCCCCGCGCGCGACAGGACCGAAGCGGCAATGCACGCCGTCAACCAGTGGCGAAGACATGAAGATTTCGCGGTACGGCTTGGGATCCGGTAGATCATCCAGCTCGCGGCTGGCAATCTTGACCGCGATGTAGGGCAGCGGTGCGCCTGAAGGTTGGGTCTGATAGTAGCTCGTGCGCTGAATGGCCGGGATCAGGTCAGAGAGGCGGCGCAGAACGCGGTCATGGTCGAGGGATTTTACATCGACAAGCGCTGTCTGGATCGCGTTGTTACGCTCTTCCAAGTCCGATTTGCGCGCGGTCAGATCCTGATCGCCGGGTTGGAGGCGGGCGTGGAACAAATCAACGAGTTGGCGCGTCAGTTTTGGATATGTGTTCAGCGCTTCAATTTGGGTATCTTTGGCCGGATCAAGACCGCTTTGATGTCTGTATGCGCAAAGCGTGCGCATGAGGGCCGCTTCACGCCAGTTCAGGCCGGCATTGAAGATCAGCTGGTTGAAGCCGTCATTTTCTGCGAGGCCTGACCAGATGCCGACAAAGGCGGCTTCGAAAGCCTCAGTCAGCTCTTCAAGATCAATGTCGCGACCATCCTGACGGCGCATGCGCAGGTCATGCACCCAGTATGTGTCAGGCGCGTCGGGCACAGGTTTGCCGCCCGGTTTGATCGGATAGCCTGTCTCGAAATCGACGAAGAGTCCCATGCGTTCAAAGACAGGCACACAGTCTGAGAGCGCGATTGACCCGTCACGCGCATAGATTTTCGCGCGAATATTCTGGTCAATATCACGGTCCAGTCGATAGGCGCGCAGTTTTACGGGATTGTCGGCATTGATCGCGCCCAGACATTCCACATCAAGCAGGGCCTCATCGGGCGTAAACATTTCGCGATAGGCTGCATTGAAGGCACCATGGAAAAGCGGCGCGGCAGCGCGTAATTCCGCGCTGAGATCACGTTCGGCAATCGCGGTTCGGAAGCGTTCTCCCCATGTGCGGGACATAGCGACCAGATCGACTTCCAGCGCTTTGATATCCGGTTCCGGCGCATCATGAGGAAGCGCGATTTCGAACAGGACGCGGACAAGGTCAGGACCCTCAAAGCTTGGCTGGAAGGCCACGAGACGCCCTTGATAGGCATCTTCGAGGGCTTCCGTCATCTGTTGGCGCAGATTGGTGTCGTAAGCTTCGCGAGGAACGAAAACGACCGCGCTGACAAAGCGGCCAAACCGATCCGGTCTGACGAAAAGCTTGACCCGTGGACGGCCAATCAGGTTAAGCGCGCCGAGCATAATCGGGGCCAACCGTTCCGACTTCATCTGGAAGAGTTCGTCGCGTGGCCAGCTCTCCATAATATTGGACAGCGCCTTCTCGTTATGGGTCCCTTTAAGCGCACCGGAGGCCTCAATCACGCGATTGACGCGTTTTCTGATCAGCGGGATGTCCCTGACAGAGCTGTTATACGCTTCAGACGTGTAGAGGCCGAGATAACGCGTTTCGCCAATGATCCGACCTTGATTGTCAAAGGATTTCACGCCGACATAATCGCAATTCACACGGCGGTGGACGCGTGATCGCAGGGTCGCTTTCGCTAAAATGAGCGGCTCAGGCTCAGATAGGAAGTCACCGATATCGCGATTGATCACGAGCGGTTCAGCACCGCGATTCAGGACATTGCGGTTTTCGTCTCTTAAAAGGCCGAGATTGGAGCCTTCGATCATGTCCGGTTCTTCAGGAAGAAGCTCACCGTTTTCATCACGGTGGAAGCTGTAATCGCGCACGCCGAGGAAGACGAAATGTTCTCTGCTTAGCCATTCCAGGAAGGCGATGGCCTCATCACGTTGATGGTCAATCACGTGCGGGCAACCCCGAATCTGATCGATGGATTCTCGCATCCGTTCCTGCATGGCACGATAGTCGCTCGTTGCGGCAATGACGTCTTTCAGGGTGGCTTCAACTTCTTCTATAAGGTCTTTTTGCTCTGCCTCAGTTAGCGGCGGTAAATGAATTTGAATAAGGGATCTGCGGGTCTCACGAACCGTACCAAGAATTGGATGAAAGAGGGCGCGCACATCAAGGCCAACACCTATGCATGCGCCCAAAAGGGAATCGACAAGGAAGGGTCTGTCGGGGCCTGTCACTTCTAAAATATGGGTTCCGAGTGGACTACCATTTGCGCCAATACCCGGGCGCAATCTCAGACTGGCCGTTTCTTTCTGGCGAGCCCATTCGAGGAAATCCGACGCCAATGCGGCCAGGTTTTCATCGGAGAATTCGACCTCCTGTTCGCGCTCTGAAAACGCTTTCATCTGATCCAGCATCGAGGCGAGGAGATCGGCATCTGAGATCGCGGAAAGGGATGTGTCGGCCATGGGTATTCCCAAATTGCAAGTTTGTCGCACCTTTAAGCCAAACCCTTCCGACACTCAATCTGAAACCACAAGAAACGATTGGCTAAGTGTTTTTCGGTTTATAGAGGGTGATGGCTGCATTTTTCGCATATCGAGACGGGGCTCAGACGTGAAACGGCTGTGGTATTGGCCGATTGATCCGCTGGCGCGCACGGTCCGCCTTGTACTGGGCGAGAAAGGCTGGTCAGCCGAAGGGATTGTGATCACGCCGTGGGTGTCTGACCTGGAATTGTCCGCGCTTGCGCCGGGGGCGAGCCAGCCTGCGCTCTTGGATACAGATGCCGAGACGCGGGTGTCCTGCGTCGGCACGATTGCGATTTGTGAATATATTGAAGAGACGCAGCAGAACCCGCGCCTCTTGCCATTTCCAGCGCCTGAACGCGCGGAGGCGCGTCGTCTCTGGCAATGGTCGGAAGAAAGCTTTGCCGGGATCAATAACACGTTGCTGGCGGAACGGGTGAACCAATGGGTGCGCCGCGACCGTGCACCGGACAGCACGGCGCTGAGACAAGGCGCACACGCGCTGAAGAACCGGATGACGTTTCTGGACGCGCTGGCGGGTGAGCGCTCTTACCTCGCCGGGCGCACGCTTTCGATGGCGGATTTGAGCGTGGCCGCGCATCTGTCGAGCTATGACTATTTCGGCGACGTTCTGTGGGAGGCTGTGCCGGACCTGAAGGCCTGGTATGGCCGGATGAAGTCACGGCCGAGCTTTCGCACGTTATTGGAAGACAGGGTTGGCAGCTCGAAACCTGCAAAACACTATACTGACTTGGATTTTTAGGCCCGGTCGCGTAATTGCTTTGATATGAACGCGCTCGCTAAATCTCTCGCCGAAGAGGTCGGCTTTGATGACTGCAAGATTTGCAGAGCTGATGAGCCGTGGGAGGCCGGTGAGCGGCTGGAGGAATTTGTCGAGGACGGTCGCCACGGCGATATGGACTGGATGGCGACCACGCTGGAGCGGCGCAAGGCTCCGACCGCGATGTGGCCGGACGCGAAATCTGCGATTTTGGTGGGTCTGAATTACGGGCCGGAAGTGGACCCGCGTGGACTTTTAGCGGCGAAAAGCAAGGGCAATATCTCTGTCTATGCGCGCGGTAAGGACTATCACACCATCCTGAAAAAGCGGCTGAAAGCGCTGGCGCGTCGATTTGTTGAAGAGACAGGTGCGCAGGTGAAAGTGTTTGTCGACACCGCGCCGTTGATGGAAAAGCCACTGGCGCAGAAGGCTGGAATTGGCTGGCAGGGCAAGCATACCAATCTGGTCTCGCGTCAGCTGGGGTCTTGGCTGTTTCTTGGCGTGATGCTGACCGATGCGGAGCTTGAGCCGGATGAGGTACACATCAATCGCTGCGGGTCTTGCACGGCTTGTCTGGATGCGTGTCCAACGAAGGCGTTTCCGGCGCCGTTTCAGCTCGATGCGCGGCGCTGTATCTCTTATCTGACGATTGAGAATAAGGGCCCGATCCCGGAGGAGTTTCGTGCACCGATGGGCAACCGGATTTATGGCTGTGATGAGTGCCTGTCTGTGTGTCCGTGGAACAAGTTCGCGCAGACCGCAAATGAGAGCGCATTCTGGGCGCGCGCGGAGCTGAAAGCGCCAAACCTTGATGAGTTGGCGGCGCTTGATGATGCCGGGTTTAGAGAGGTGTTTTCTGGCTCACCGATCAAGCGGATTGGGCGCAATCGATTCCTGCGCAATGTTCTGATCGCGATTGGGAATTCTGAGGATACCTCGCTGATTGAGAGAAGCGTCCTGCCGCATCTGGATGATGAAGACGCCGTTGTGCGTGGCGCAGCGATCTGGGCGCTGTCGCGCCTTGATATGGCCGCTTTTGAGCGGGAAAGAGCGTGTCGACTGGACCGTGAAGACGATGAGGATGTGCGCGGCGAATGGCTCAGGCAGGATCAGGCAGTGGTGGCCGCATAAAGCGCGCGCTCTGGATCGCGATCAAATTCGGGGCAGGGTTTTTCGTTACCGTGCACGTCTACGCGCTGATCCTGTTTTTCGCGCCTGTTCCGGGCACCGCCAATATTGCTATTCGCGCCTTGCAAGGCGAGACGATCAAGCGGGACTGGGAACCGATTGAGCGGATATCGCCGCATCTGGTGCGCGCCGTGATTGCGGCTGAGGATAGCCGATTTTGCGAGCATAATGGGATTGATTTCAAGGCGCTGGACCAAGCGATCAGCGAGCGGGCATCCGGGCGCGTGCGGGGCGCATCGACGATTACACAACAGACTGCGAAGAATGTCTTCTTCTGGAATGGGGGAGGCCTGCCACGCAAGGCCGGAGAGGCCTGGATGGCGGTGTTCATTGATGAGTTTTGGGGCAAGAAACGGGTGATGGAAGTCTATCTGAATGTTGCGGAATGGGGCGACGGGATTTTTGGCGCAGAAGCCGCTGCGCAGGCACGGTTTGGAAAGTCTGCGGCGGATCTAAGCGACCGGGAGGCGGCGCTTATGGCGGCGGTCCTACCCAGTCCGAACCGCTATCGCCTTGATCCACCGGGGCCGTATGTAAGGCGACAAGCGGGGACTTATCAGGCGCGCATGCGCGTGGTTGACGGTGAGGGCTTGGCCGATTGTATTCTCGATAAGCGCGATTGAGCTCAGGGGGATAGCTCGGACATGAAGGCCAGCGCGACAAAACTCATCGCGATCACGAAGCCCATCCAACCCCACCAAGGCGCGAAGCGTTCGCGTGGAGGAATGGGTGGGATTGGCGTTTGCAGGCTGGCCTCATACTGATCCATCACGTCTGGCAACCGTTTCAAACGATCAGTGACCTGTTTGACGTTTTCGAGGATCAGCTTGCCAGCGCCCGCAGGGCCTAAATTCTTAGTGATCCAGTCTTTGACGATAGGCTCAGCAGCCGCCCAGATGTCGTGGTTTGGATCAATGTTTCGCGCGACGCCCTCGACTTGCACCATTGTCTTTTGCAGAAGGACCAGTTCAGGGCGCAAATGCATGCCGAACGTGTGGGTGAAATCGAGCAGTTGGAGCAAGAGACGACCCATTGAGACTTCGCTCGCCTCTTTACCGTGGATCGGTTCGCCAACACTGCGCAGAGCCTGAGCAAAGTCGCCGACAGATTTGTGCGCTGGGACGTAGCCAGCTTCAAAATGCACCTCAGCGATGCGAGTATAGTCTCGGCGGATAAAGCCCCAGAGAATTTCTGCGAGAAACCGACGTTCATTTAACCCAATGCGGCCAATCAAGCCGAAATCGACGAGCGCGATCTTCCCCTCCGGCGTGACGATCATGTTGCCTTCGTGCATATCAGCATGGAAAACGCCATGATGGATCGCATGGCTGAGAAAGCCGCGCGTGACGGAAGTCGCAAGACTTTCACGATGAATATGAGCGCTATCGAACGCGCCGGGCGTGGTCATGGGTGTACCGTCGACCCAGTCGGTCGTCAGAACGCGCTTGCCTGTGCGGGTCCAATCGACCGCGGGGATTTCGAAATGACTGTCTTTGAGACTCAAGGCGCGCATTTCGTCCGCACCGCCTGCTTCAATGCGCAGATCGAGTTCCTTGATCATGCTGTCGGAGACGGCTTCGACGAATTTGATCGGTTCCAGGCGACGGCTTTCGGCGTTGACGCGCTCAACCGTGCGGGCCGCACGACCCATCGCGCGAAGCTCGTTCGTGATCAGGGTTTCGACACCCGGACGCAGGATTTTGACAGCCTTTGGACCATCGAGTGTGTCGAGCTTGTGGACTTGGGCCAGGGATGCGGCCGCGATAGGCTCAGACAAGTCCGGGAAGAGTTTGGTCGCTTCTGTTTCAGTGAATTCGTCATTCAGCGCTTTGCTGGCGTCTTTCATGCTGAACGGTGGAAGTTTGTCTTTTAGCCGCGAAAGATCGGTGGTTGTCTCAACCCCGAAGACATCGGGGCGGGTGGCGAGGAACTGGCCGAGCTTGATATAGGCGGGGCCGAGTTTTTCCAGCGCTGTGGCGAGGCGCTCGCCCTGACGGCCTTTGGTTTTGCCGCCAAACAGGCGCAGCGTTTTACCCGCGAGCCTCGCCGGAAATGGCAGGCGCGCGTGGTACTCACCGGGCAGGATCACATCATGACGGGCCAGAGCCGTCCCTGCCCGCAAGAGGCGGCCATAATCAGCAAGGGCCTTGAACATTTATACGACCCCGTTCCCGTTACACGGGAGCCGCCCACTCCCCCTCCCAACCACCCCAAGGGTAGCCTCTGCGGGCGGTTGGGAGGGGGAGTGGGCGGTCCGAGTCATAACTTAAAATGCCCATCCGAAATGAAGCGCGGCGATGCCGCCGCTAAAATTCGTCACGCTGACATTTTTGAAGCCTGCGTTTTCAACTTCGGCCTTGAACGCATCCTGATCCGGGAATTGGCGGATGGATTCGACCAGGTATTGATAGCTGTCTTTGTCGCCGGTTACGACGCCGCCGACGCGCGGAATGACGTTGAAGCTGTAGGCATCATAGGCCTTTTGCAGCATGGGTTCGGTCATCTGGCTGAACTCGAGGACGGCGAGACGCCCGCCCGGTTTCAGGACGCGATAGAACTCTTTTAGGCCCGCGACACGATCTGCGAAATTACGGATCCCGAAGCTGATCGTGAGCGCATCGAAGCTACGGTCAGGATAAGGTAGCGCAGTACCGTCAGCGCAGACCCATTGCAGGCGCTCACCCCATTCGGCGGTGTCATCGCGGGCTTTACCGGCCTCCAGCATGGCGTCGTTGATATCGCAGACGATCGCGGTCGCTTCGCGGCTGTCCCCACGGCGTTTTCCGACCGCATCGGCGCGGCGCAGGAAAGAGCGCGCGAGTTCGCCGGTGCCGCCAGCGACATCAAGATGACGCTCGCCCGGTTGCGGATTGAGGCGGGTCATCGTGTCATGCTTCCAGAGGCGGTGGATGCCGACCGACATGAAGTCATTCATCACGTCATATTTTGACGCAACCGAGCGGAACACACCTTTGACGCGGTCGACTTTCTCGTCCGGCGTAACGGTTTCAAAGCCGAAAGTGGTGGTTTCTTGCTCGCTCATGCGAGGCATTTAAGCAAAACAGTCTTAAAACGCTATGGATAGGGTGTCGCGATTTAGCCGATATCGTAACAATCGATGCGTGAGGATGACTGCATAACGATAACGCGAGCTTCGCCAAAACCGGCTGACTCGTTTATGATTTCACTTAATTCGCCCTGTTCGCTGCATTTTGTCCGATCCGATACGGATGTTGCCGGAACATATTGGCGTTCAACCGTGCGTATAGATGTGCATGAGGTCGCGAATAGTAGAGCTGCAATACCTAAGAGTGCGGATTGGTTTCTCATTGTCATTCTTTCGGTGAGCTATGGATAAGATGGTAGGTCATCTCTTTTTGTCGCGCATTTAATCTGAGGGTATGATTGGCTAACGACGATGATATTATCGTCAAAACCCGCTGACTCATTTATAATCTCGTTCAGTAGACGCTGCTCAGTGCACACTTGGCGCTTATACCTAGGCTCCGCTGGAATGGGTTCACGTTCTGCCGTCAGACGCCACTGCGGCTCCTGATCCAGTTCCGCAGGCCTGTGTATGCATGAGGTGAGTAAGATGATCGCGCCGATGCCGATATATGTGAGGTGCGTTTTCATATCGTCCCCTACTTTTGCGGTTTATAATAGCGCATTTCAAAGAATAACAAAACGCTGCCCCAATTTGCCCGTATTTGGTGTGCAGTTTTTGAAATATGGGAGTGAGGAACAGAGCAATCGAGGCGTTTCGCGCCGTCGATGGAGATGCCAGACACTGGCAGATCCTCGCTCTGTCGGGGCTGTTTTCGATTTCATTCCTGACCAGTGATTTCGGCGCGAAGCCGATCAATCTCGGCATGGCTGTATTTGGCGCGATGGTCGCGCAGGCGGTTGGGACGGTTCTGACCAAGTCGAGCTTTCAGTGGAAATCAGCGCTGATTACGTCACTGTCTTTGTCCATCTTGTTGCGCGCGACGTCGCCCTGGTTGTGGTTTGCAGCGGGGTTGATCGGTGTGGGACTGAAATTCGCCGTGCGATTTAATGGCAAGCATATTTTCAATCCGGCGTGCATCGGAATTGTTGTGGTGATGCTGGTTTTTGGGCGCGAAGCTTGGGTCTCGCCCGGTCAGTGGGGACAGGCACCGCTTCTGGCCGGATATGCGCTTGCACTGGCGGCCTTGGTACTATCGAGTGCGAAGCGATTGGACATAGCGCTCGGCTTTCTGGTGAGTTTTGCCGCGATCATGATTGGGCGAGCGATGTGGCTCGGTGATCCGCTGAGCATTCCGCTGCACAATTTGAGCTCCGGCGCTCTGCTCGTGTTTGCGTTTTTCATGATTACTGATCCGCGCTCAACGCCGGATAGCCGGGTTGGG
The DNA here is from genome assembly GCA_038746145.1 of Pseudomonadota bacterium. Lineage (GTDB taxonomy): Bacteria > Pseudomonadota > Alphaproteobacteria > Caulobacterales > Hyphomonadaceae > Henriciella. The sequence continues at coordinate 15,511 of JBCDKW010000001.1, read as the reverse complement.
CGGATTATTTTTGCAATGAGTGTCGCAGCACTTGCGGCTTGGTTTGTGATCGGTCCGAATGTGCGCGGTGCGCCGCTGATGGCGCTGGCAACGCTCGCCATCCTGACCCCGGTTTTGGACCGCGTGTTTCGCGCGCGGCGATTTGAATGGACTTCAGATAAGGAGAAATCCCATGGCCCTGAAACGGCTAATGTCGGCGTGCGCGCTCGGCCTCGCTTCCTTCGCGCTTAGTGCGCCTATAGCGTCTGCTTTTTGCGGATTTTATGTCGCGAAAGCGGACACGGACCTGTTCAATGACGCGTCCAAGGTCGTGCTGGTGCGCGATGATGAACGCACCGTCGTGACAATGGCGAGCGACTATCGCGGGGAGGCGAGTGAGTTTGCGATGGTGATCCCTGTCGTCGATATCCCGGAGCGCGAGCAGATCAATGTCGCTAATCCGGCTCTGGTGGATCAGCTGGATGCGTATACCGCGCCGCGTCTGGTTGAGTATTTTGATGAGAACCCGTGTGACCTGCGCAAATATCGGGAAGTCATGGTCACCGCGTCTCAAATTCCAGAGCCTGCACCTATGGTGGATATGATGGAAGCCGAAGACCTCGGCGTGACCATTGAGGCTGAATATGAGGTCGGTGAGTATGACATTCTGATCCTGTCAGCCGAGGAAAGTGATGGCCTGATCACATGGCTCAATCAGGAAAATTATCGCATTCCCGATGGGGCGGAAGAGGTTGTTGGCGCTTATCTGAAACGCGGGATGAAATTCTTCGTCGCGAAAGTGAACCTTGAGCGTCATGATGGATCAAGCATGCTGCGCCCGATCCAAGTGGCCTATGAAGACGAAGATTTCATGCTGCCGATCCGGCTGGGCACAGTGAACGCTGAGGGCCAGCAGGAGCTTTTCGTCTTCGCCATCACGCGCAAAGGCCGGGTGGAGACGCTGAACTATCAGACGGTGAAACTGCCCTCCAACATGGATGTGCCGATCTATGTGAAGGATGAGTTCGGCGACTTTTACAAAGCCATGTTTGCCCACCAGACAGAGAAGCGCGGCGGCAAAGCCGTGTTCATGGAATATGCCTGGGATATGAGCTGGTGTGACCCGTGCGCGGCCAATCCGCTGAGCGCGAGCCAGCTTCGCGAGCTGGGCGTGATGTGGCTGGATGAGGGTGGCCCCGGCGATATTCAGCCGATGCCGCGCCCCGGGTCAGGATTTATGCCGGGACCGCAGCCGGTGGATGCTTTTGTGACGCGACTTCATGTACGCTATGATGGCCAGACTTTCCCGGAAGACCTGATGTTTCAAGTGACCGGCGACCGCGAGAATTATCAGGGTCGTTATGTCCTGCGCCATCCGTGGCGTGGCGACTATGGCCAGTGCGAAGCCGCTGGCGAATATGCCGAAGGACTGGTTGAGCGCTGGGACACTGAAGCGAAAGAGCTGGCCAAGCTGACCGGATGGGAGCTAGAGGAGATCAAGGCCAAGATGGCTGAAGGCGGGTATTCAGCCGCTGCCGTTGGCGTGGCGCCGAAGACCGAGAAAAAGAAATGGTGGCAGCGCCTCTGGGGGAATTAAGGCCCTAGCGCTGACAAGCGCCACAGAAGAAACTGGAACGGCCGGATTGGACGATACGTTTGATCTGGCCGTCGCAGGTTTTGCAGGGTTCGCCTGTACGGTCGTAAACGGCGAACCCGTGCTGGAAATAGCCCAAGTCACCACTGGCGCTGGCAAAGTCTGAGATGGATGAGCCACCCGCCTCTATGGCCTCAGCGATGACCGCGTTGATGGCAGGCGCGAGGCGCTCAGCGCGTGCGCCGGGAATGGTGCTGGCCTTGCGGCGCGGGCTGATGCCCGAGCGGAAGAGCGCTTCGCAGACGTAGATGTTGCCGAGGCCTGCGATCACGGATTGGTCAAGCAATGCGGCCTTGATCGGGGTGTGCTTGCCTCTCAAAGCCTCACTCAAATAATCGGCATTGAACCGGTTCGACAGCGGCTCCGGCCCCATTGCTTTCAGGCGGGGATAGTTTTGCATGTCGTCGGTGGGCCAAAGCTCCATGAAACCGAACCGGCGCACGTCATTATAGGTGACGGTCGCGCCACCCTGCATGGTGAAGATGACATGGTCGTGGGCGGCATAAGTACCGGGATCATGGTGAAACTCTGCGGTCGGATCGGCATTGATCGTGAAGCGCCCCGTCATGCCGAGATGCATGATGAGCGCTTCGCCCGTGTCGAGTTCGGTGATGAGGAATTTCGCGTATCGGCCCATCCGCGTGACCCGCGCGCCCTCGACCCGCTCTTTGAACCGGTCAGGAAAAGGGAAACGAAGATCAGCGCGATTGAGCGTGAGGCGTTCAATCACCCGGCCTTCCATAGCTGGCGTCAGGCCCCGGCGAACGGTTTCAACTTCAGGGAGTTCAGGCATACAAATGCCTGATGGATTTACACATCATCCTTCATGAGGAATTCCATGAATTTCTCTACAAATTCTCTTGCCAATTCCGGTTCATTGGTGTCTGCGGCGGCCAACCCAAGAACGCCACCCGCACCTTCAATGACTTCGATATAATATTCCCCAACTGTGCTTCCGGACTCCGGATCGGTTAGAACGACATTCCCGACGATTTGCGCAGTGTCAGAAATCAGGATCGCCAAAGCAGCGTTCGGCTCGCGATAGGCCAGAATGTCAATGGAGATATCAACCAGTGTAACAAGCTCAGGGTTGTCTGCGCCCGTCAATGACTCCGTAAACTCTTCGATCAATGCTGTTTCCAGCCGTGCCTGATCGAGGCGCTCATAATCAGATAGCTCACTGTCAAAGTTGACTGTTGTTTCAGCAGGTTTGAGTGTTTCGCGAATGTCGGTATCGACCGCGCTAACAACTGTAACCGGTGTGACACACGCAGACACGGCGAGCGCAGCGAAGAAAGCGGCGATTTTCGATACTGTTTTCATGAGAAAGCGTCCCTTGTTCTCTTTGGTTAATTAGGCGTATGAATGACATTATCTAAACCGTGGGGCAATCAGAAATGTTACGATCTTTAGCTTTTATATCGGCTCTCTCTTTAACCGGTGCTTGCGCCGTCAGTTCAGACAAGTACGTCCCAACAGAATCGCCAACGTTCGAAAGGGTGACCAACCAAATCGAGGGGCAATTTGAACTCGACATCATTGGAAGCGAAGCGCTGTTTGTTGAAGCGCAGGTTATGGGGGTCACGTGTTCGGCTCGCGCCACAAGCGGCGATTTTCAGGACCGGTTTGCTCAGATTGCAGAATCAAATTTCGAAACCGTCTTCGACGGCACTGACAGCGGCACGTATTCGATTCAGATTACGCCTACACCTGATCAACCGAAAATCATGCAGTTGCGCCGCAGTTATATGACAGGTGTCGCACGCGCGGAGTTCGCGATCGGTGCAGACGTCACAGTGTCGCCGCCGAGTGGTGAGGCCTTCACGTTCACTATCGCGTCAGATGAAACATCTGCGACAGCGAATTCAGAACCTTCATCTGGGTGCGAGACGAATGGGAAATCTCTGGCCAGCGCCTTTGACAAGTCCGCCATTCTATTAATGCAGAAAATCAATGCCGAAATGGCTGGGCTCGATTGACTTTCAGGCGTTTAATTACGCGAGCTTCTATAGCGGTCGTCGGGCGCTGATAGATGGTTTCGCCTTCTGGCAGTTCAGGCATTGATTTGAAGTATCGGGCTTTTCTGAGCTACGGATCTGGGTTGGTTCCAGTGTGCGATCAACGCGCCAGACCATACTTATCCAGCCGCCAGCGAAGCGTTTCTATGCGGTCCTGCCCGAAGAAGGGTTCACCGCGTACGACCATGGTTGGGACGCCCCAATGGCCCGCTTTTTCCAAGCCTTCATGATTGCGCTCAATCTCTTCAAGATGATCGCCGTCCGCGATGGCGAGGTCCATGCTGGCAAGATCAAGTCCGGCGGCTGCAGCGGCTGTAGCGAGATGATCGCCCTGGTCCCAGTTTTCAGTACCGCCATAAACGAGGTGAGACACTTCCTTCGCGAAATCGAGGCCCTTGCCGCGTCTTTGGGCTTCGACGCCTAGCTTTGCGAGACGATAAATCAGAGGTTGGTCCTTCGCGATTTCCATCGTCTGGTAGTTTTGCGTCACGGGGTCGGGCCTAGGCGGGAAGTGCATGGGCATGCCGAGAAATTCAGCGCGGCGAACGGAGTCCATGACAATATACATGGCCGGTTTCCGGTTGGAGGCATCGAAGAGCGCTTCGGCTGCCCTGATCGCAATCGGGAAGACCACTCTCAGGCTGATCTCGACATCATAGTCTTTCGCAAGCTTTTGCAGGTCCGGCGTTGAGAGATAGGAATAGGGACTTCGAAAAGACCAATATACATCAATCGGTTCCATAAGGTCTTCCTCCAAAAATTATCACGCCGAGCCTTTAGGCTTGGATTTATCTTAGACCGTCACCACGACTTTCCCCATCGCCTTGCGGTCCATGAGGTATTGGATCGCGTCGCCGCCTTGCTCGAGCGGGAAGGTTTTGGAGACGTGGGGGTCGATTTTACCCTCTTGGATCATGGCGAACATTTCCATCAGGTTCTGCTGATTGCCTTTTGGATCGCGCGCGACGGCGGCACCCCAGAAGACCCCGCGAATGTCGCAGGATTTTAAGAGCGTCAGGTTCAGCGGGATAGCCGGAATGCCTGCCGGGAAGCCAATCACGAGGTAGCGGCCTTCCCAATTCATCGCGCGCACAGATGGCTCGGCATAGTCACCGCCGACCGCGTCATAGATGATATCGACGCCACCGCCACTGATCTCCTTGATCTGGTTGGAGAGCGCTTTTTGCTGGCCGCGATCGAGCGAGCCCTTTTCATAGACAAATCCGGAGTCCGCGCCTTTGGAGAGGCAGAAATCGAGTTTTTCTTGTGTCGAGACGGCCGCGATGACTTCCAGCCCCATCGCTTTGCCAAGCTCAACCGCTGCGATGCCGACGCCGCCCGCTGCGCCGAGGACGAGGAGTTTTTCACCCGGTTTTGGATCAGCGCGATCTTTCAGGGCGTAGTAGGACGTGCCGTAGGTCATGACGAAGGCTGCGGCTTTATCAAACGGGATGGTATCCGGGATCGGGATGCAGCGCCCGGCCTCCAGAACCAATTCCTCGCGCATACCGCCCCAACCGCATGAGCCGATGACGCGCTGCCCAACCGCGAGATTGGTCACGCCCTCACCGACAGCTTTGACAACGCCGGAGACCTCGCCACCCGGGCTGAACGGGCGCTCGGGTTTGAACTGGTACATGTCCTTGATGATGAGCGAGTCCGGGAAATTCACGCCGATGGCTTTGATATCGATCACGACTTCGCCTTTGCCCGGTGTGGCGGCGGGAACATCTTCCAGAACCAGCGTTTCAGGGCCTCCGACGGTGGTTGAGAGCAGGGCTTTCATGGCGTTTCCTTTCCGGTGTGTTCTGTTGGGCTTTGTTGACGTTGCCTTGCTAGCCGTGGCAACCGCGCCTGTGAAGATGTTACGCTGCGGAGCATGACCAAAGTGGACCCGACTATATTTCTGATTGTGGGGCTGAGTGTGAGCGCTTTTGTCTGGCTGCTGACGGTTCAGCTGCGCGGGTTTTGCGTGAAGGCGTTGTCGATTGCGGCGCAGGCGAAGTTTCCGAAGATGGCGGCTGGCGAGATTAAGCAAGCGAGCCAGGCAACGGCTTTGGATACCGCGATCGAGGGCGATCTTGGGCAGGTGCAGGGCTGGCTGGTGGAGACGTATCCGCAGGCTGTTGGGCAGTTGCGGCTCGCGGTGAAATTGCGCTTTGTCGGGCCGGTTTTGATCTTGGCTGTTGTTGTGATCTGGCGCTTTGTTTTGGGGGGCGGGCAATGAAGGGCTATTTTGCGATCGGGGCCGAAGGAATTTCCAAGCCGATGAACCTTGGCGCGCTGATGCGGACCGCGAACGCGTTTGGCGCGAGTTTTGTATTTTCGGTGAAAGCTGAGGATCGCACGAAAATTGCCTACAAGTCGGATACATCGCGGACGTTCAAGACCGTTCCCTATTATCAATGGGAGTCGATTGACGAGATTGTCCTGCCGCGGGAATGTCAGATGGTGGGAGTGGAGCTGACTGACGACGCTGTTGATCTGCCGGAGTTCAAGCATCCGCGCATGGCGGCCTATGTGCTGGGGCCGGAGCGCGGAAACCTGTCAGAGGCGATGCAAGCGCGATGCGATCATATTATCAAAATCCCGACGAAATTCTGCATCAATGTTTCGCTGGCCGGAGCGCTGGTCATGTATGACAGGGTGCGCAGTATGGGCGGTTGGCGGGATCGACCGGTTATGCCGGGCGGGCCTAAGGGGTAAGATGATCAGACGAATATATTCAGCCGCGATCCTAGCGGTTCTCGCTTTTTCCGGGACTGCTAAAGTACAGGCGCAGACTTGGTCTCAACCCCGATGTTATTCTTGGACGAACTATTTCTCAAACCGAGACCTTTGGCTTCAGCGAAAATCTGATCGTGGTGATGTGTCCGTCTATGGTAGAGCCGAAATAACTCTGCATGGGCCGAGAACTGTGACCTGGGAGTTTTCGGGCAAGGATCTGGACCTCGTTTATCAAGTTCAAGTGAGCGAAACGGGCGAAGACGGACTGATTGTTCGAGAAATGGAGTTCATAAAGAATACTCCATTGGAATTGATCATATCCGGCTGAGTCTACGATCTAGTTGAGTGTGAAAGACTGATTATGCCTTTGCGGCCAATCTCTGAGGATTAGCCTGCGTAGAGTGAAGTTGCGGGTGCAAAGGCCATCAGGAAGAATGTGGCTGTGATTGCACCGAGCGCAATGACGGTCAGGGTGCGGGAGAAAACGTGCGTGCTGTTCATCTGTCTTGCTTTCGTTGCGGCCATTTCGGCGTCTTTTTGTCTGATGAGACCTAATTAGGGATCATCGCCCGACAGGAACACTGTTGAGATCGAATATGGGCTATGCATGTTTCGAATAGGGTGATTTTGTGGTGGTTCACGGTTCAACTTTAGCAGTTACTTTCAGGCTTAAGGTTTATCTCTCAGCCGCCCCCTCCGAGGCGCTTTGCGCCCCACCTCCCCCGCAAGCGGGGGAGGAAAATTCAGACCCTAATCCAATCTGGAGCAGGATTTCCTCCCCCAATCTTGGGGGAGGTGCCCGAAGGGCGGAGGGGGTGAGCTTTATTGATCCCGCGCTGAGCGCCTTCGGCGCAGCGGGGATAAGCGGGTTCCGTATCGGCGCTGCGCGCCTCACATGAACCAGGCCGCGGGCGCTTTCTCTAAATTAGCTTATGAAGCCAGCCTCTTTGGCCTTTGGGCGATAGGAGCGGGAGACGGGCACTTCTGTGCCGCTGGGCAGGATTAGGAAGCTGCGGCCGCTATCCTTTCGCTCGTCCGTGATACCGTCCTTGGCGATCCACCATGAGCGGTGCACGCGCAGGCCGTCTGCACCGCGCAACTCGCGTTCGGCATCGGCGAGGCGCATGAGGATGAGTTCTTCACCGAGACTGGTATGCACGCGCAGATAATGATCTTCCGATGAAATCGCATGCAGGGTCGCTGTGCGATATTTCACGGGCAAGCGCGCCATGAAGGTTTCGGTTGGATCAGACGATGAGACGGCAAGCTCGTCGTCTTTGGCGAAAGCCTTGTCGACGGTGTAGGTTACCAAGGTGATGGCGATCGAGATGACGAGGACCAGCCCATAGGTTTGTAGCCAGTAGGCCATGGGTATTCCATCGCTAAAGATGAAATCAATGCCGACAATGAACATCCAGACGCCGAGTGCCGAAAAAAGTGAGCCAACGATCAACATTCCCCAATCAGGACCGGGATCGAGAATTTTCTGATAGACCCAAATGCTTGAAAGTGCGGATACTCCACCAACCACGATCATAGCCGTCCAGTAGAACCACGCGACGGGATAAGAGAGGTTCCGGGTCGCTTCATATGGACCAATAAAAGCCAAAAAGGCTCCAATCGCTGCAAATACGAGCAGATCGCGGCCCATTCTTCGGATGTCAATCACGTCCCGCAAGCTGCAAAAGCCCTTTCATTCGCGTTTCGTGAGCGACAATGGCCGCATTTCGCGAAGGTTTCCAGCCTGTTCGTGAAGAAGCGGATGAAATGGGCAGATGGGTCTGTCATCTCTTGTCTCACAGCAGGCAACACGCCGCTGACCAGACACATAACGGAGAATGACCATGACCAAGATCAAAACACTCAGCGCCGCTCTGATTGCTGCCGCTCTTATCGCCCCTGTCGCAAGCGCAAGCACGCTGACTGTGACGCTGGAAGACATCAAGAAAACCAAAGGCACTGTCCAAATGGGTATCTTTGACGAAAGCGGATATGAAACAGGCGAAGCCGTAAACGGCGCGAACGTCACAATCGATGAAGCGACTGAGACAGTCACGATCGAAGGGCTCGCCCCCGGTTTCTACGGCATCAAAATGTTCCACGATGTGAACGATGATGGTGAGATGAACACCAACCCGTTTGGTATGCCGACTGAGCCGTACGCCTTCTCAAACAATGCCAAAGGCCGCTTCGGTCCGGCGAAATGGGATGCCGCCAAGTTTGAAGTCACCGCCGACGGCGCAGTCCAAACCATCAGCATCAACTGATTTCCTCCCGGCGCCCCTGCAGTCTCTCATCAGAAGAGGCGCAGGGGCCAAATTTTCTCACTCTAAATTTTAGGAATTGAAGCCATGTCCTTGTCCCTGTCCCGCCGCCACTTCCTCACTGCCGGAGCTGCCAGCACTGCGATTGTCGGGCTGGGACTGACCGCCGGATCAGCATCGACCTCAAGCGGAATGCCGGACTGGCACATCGGCTATCAGACCGCACCGGCTGAAGGATTTGCACCGAAAGATCTGCGTCTCGTTTACGGCAAAGCGCCCAAAGGCCTCTCAGGCTCGCTTTATCGCAATGGCCCGGCGCAATTCCTCTACGGTGAAGATGATTATGCCAGCCATTGGTTTGACGGCGACGGCATGGTCCAGCGCGTTGCGATTGGCGAAGGCCGGGCGGTGCATAGCGGACAATTTGTCAAAACGCATAAGCGCGAGTTTGAACAGGCGCATTCCATGTTTGCCGCGCCTGGGTTTGGCACGCATGGTCGCCCTGAATTTCCAGTGACCGGCCCGGATGATGTCAACGCTGCGAACACGTCTGTCCTGATGGTGAATGGCGAGTTGCTCGCGCTCTGGGAAGCTGGGTCTGCAATGTCATTGGATGCTGACACGCTCGCGACGAACGGGCCGAAAGTCTGGCGCGATGATCTGGCAGCGATGCCGTTTCTGGCGCATCCGAAAGTTGAGCCGAACGGCACGGTCTGGAATCTTGCTATCGCCGGGCGTCGGATTGGTGTCTATCGCATCGGTGTCGATGGACAGCTTCGCGAGTTCAATCTGCTGGACATCGGCAAGGCCGCCTACATTCACGACTGGGCGATGACGGATCGCCATCTGGTCATCATGGTGCAGCCATGGATCAATGAAGCGCTGCGCCCGCCGGTGGTTGAGGGCTTTGAATGGCGCCCTGAAGAGGGCTTCCAATTCCTGATCGTTGACAAGGATGACTTTTCCAAGCGCCGATGGGCGCAAGGACCTGCGCGTGCTTTCTATCATACCGGTGCAGCGTGGGAGGACGGCGACGGCCGCATTCACATTGATGCCGCGCTCTATAAGGAGCCTGTGCTGGGTGCCGAAGGCGGTGCGGCACAAATCAGAGGGGAATGGACACAGCGTGACGGCACATTCCAGAGCAATCTGACTGAAATCATTATTCCGCGCTCCGGCGATGCCTTTTACAATGAGACCGGCCTAGACGGCGATTTCCCGCAGGTTGATCCGCGCCGCCACGGGCTTGACCGCGAATTGACTGCGCTCGTGACGGGAGCAGCGCCAACTCATCCGGGAGCCACGGCACTTTCGGTTCACAATTGGAAGACAGGCAAAACCGATACCTTTGATTTCGGCAGCTCACGGATGGTTGAGGAATTCCTGTTTGTGCCGAAACCTGGACGCACGAGCGAGCGCGAGAGCTGGCTGGTTGGTCCAGTGATCAATCTGAAAACTAAAACGACCGATATCTGTGTCTTTGATGTTGCGAATATCAGCGACGGCCCGGTCTGCATCTGGCGCGCAGATTATGCTTGGCCGCTCGGTTTCCACGGGACCTGGGCTTAATCGGTGGCAGATACAGCCGCTCAAACGACGCATGAAGAGCAGACCGCCCGGACACGTCTTGGAAGCGTGCCCGGTTGGGTCTGGACCTTGATCATCGCAGGCGTGATTTATGCGGTGATCTATATGATGATCCTTGCCAGCAATCCAGGGCTCAGCCCGCGCTTTCGGATGAGCGCTGAACCGCTGATCAATACGCGCCCGATTGTGCAGGTGCATGTCGCTGGGGCGATCTCGGCCTTTCTGATTGGCACCGTCCTGATGTTTGGGCCGAAAGGCAGGTGCTATCATAAGACACTTGGTTGGATGTGGGTCACCGCGATGGCGGTCACGGCTGTCTCATCCTTTTTCATCACAGGCCTGATGGGTAAATGGTATAGCCCGACTCATGCGCTGTCGGCGTGGACGGTTCTCGGGCTGCCATTTGCGGTTGCAGCGGCGCGACGGCGTAAAGTTCAGGAACACCGCAAAGCGATGACAGGCATGTTCTTTGGCGGGGTAATCATTGCTGGACTGTTCAGCTTTCTGCCCGGTCGGATCATGTGGAATATGCTGTTCGCGATTTAGGCACAGCTTGGAAAAACAGCTTGTTTTCGTCGCATTTCAGGCGCAAAGCGGATTCGGGGCATTGGCGTGTCTTTTGCCCGTCTAATATCGCTTTGAGATCGCCCGATGAGAGACCTACGCAACGTCTTTGCTTTGATTGCTGCTGTAACCATTCTGCAGCTTGCAGGCGGTGTCTTGGGGGTCATTACACCGCTGGGTCTCGATACATTTGGCGCGGGCACAGCTGAAGTCGGCGTAATTGCAGCGCTAAATTCGATTGGCTTTATGGCGGGCGCGTGGTTTTCGACCGCACTGATCCGCACGTTTGGCAACATTCGCGTTCATGCTGCCGGCGGTGCGGTGATGACGATCAGTTTCCTGCTGATGTTTATGGAACAGAATATCTGGGCCTGGTCTGGATTGCGCCTGATGCAGGGGGTGGCGATTGCCCTGATGTTTTCCAGTGTTGAGGCTTGGCTCGGCTCTGCCATGCCGCCTGAGAAGCGTGGATCGATTAGCGGCTTTTATCATCTGATGGCGAAAGTGGCCCTGATCGCGGGGCCGTTTGTGATTGCCGGAATGGCTGTGACGGCACCGGAGCCATACATGTGGGGGGCAATTTTCATGGCCTTTGCCCTGCTGCCAATCACACTCACCCGACGCGATCAACCGCCGATGCCGGATCGCGAACCGCTGTCCATTTTGGCGCTCTTCAAACTCGCCCCCTCAGGCGTTTTTGGCTGCTTCATGGCCGGAGTCATCAATACGGGCACGCTTGCGCTTTTGCCGGTCTACGCCGTTAGCGAACTGGAGGGATTGGCGAGCAGTCCAACGGCAATTGGTGCGCTTGCAGCAGGCGTGGCTTGGACCGGCGGCCTTATTAGTCAGTGGCCCGCGGGCAAACTCTCTGACAAATTCGACCGCCGGATTGTGCTCGCCATTATGTGCCTCGTGTCAGGAGTGGCCGCTCTCGTTGTGGGGATCGCCGGGTTCTTGCCCAACATTGTTGTTTTGATCCTGATCGCGATCTGGGGGGCGGGATCTCTTTCATTCTACGGTGTCGCAGTCGCCCACATTATTGACTGGGCGGAACCGAGCAAAATGGCGCAGGCCATGTCGGGCATTTTATTTGTCTGGGCGGCGGGATCGGTGCTCGGTCCGGTCCTTTCGGGTCTGTCGATGCAGACACCGCTCGGCCCGTCTGGCCTGTTCCTTTCGGCAAGTCTTATGAGCCTCGCTTTGGCGCTTACAATTTTGATCCGCCGGGCGATCCGCTCTGAGCCGCCAGAGGCGGTTCAGGAGCCCTGGAACCCGACGACTCCGCTGCTTGCTGCGCAGGGTGAAATCGACCCGCGGACAGAATAGAGCGATCTAACACTTTCGTGCGGTTGTCAGAGTAAACGCGAGTGCTATAAGCGGCGCCGGTTGTGCGGCTGCGAAGTCATGTCTGCACGAGGGAAATTGTGGTGCAGCTTCGTGCCATGTCTGAAAGGGTCCTATCTCAATGAATATCCATGAATACCAAGCCAAGGCTGTGCTGAAGTCTTTTGGTGCGCCTGTTGCGAATGGCGCGCCCATCCTGTCAGCCGATGAGATTGAAGACGCGGTGAACTCTCTGCCAGGCCCGCTCTGGGTTGTGAAAAGCCAGATTCATGCCGGTGGCCGCGGTAAGGGTAAGTTCGTGGAAGCAGACGCCGGCGAAAAAGGCGGTGTTCGTCTTGGTTTCTCCAAAGAAGAAGCCATTGCCCACGCCAAGCAAATGTTTGGCAATCACCTTGTCACCGCGCAGACCGGCGCTGACGGTAAGCAGGTCAACCGTCTCTACATCGAAGACGGTGCGGACATTGAGTCTGAGCTTTATCTCTCTCTGCTGGTGGATCGCGCTACGGGCAAGCCTGCTTTTGTGGCCTCGACTGAAGGTGGAATGGACATTGAGGAAGTCGCCCACGAGACGCCGGAAAAAATCCTGACCCTGCCGATTGAACCGGGTGAAGGCGTGACCGAGGCGGCGGCGAGCCAGTTGTGTGATGCGCTTAAGCTGGAAGGCGCGGCGCGCGAAGACGGCATGAAGCTGTTCCCGATCCTGTATAAAGCCTTCACTGAGAAAGACATGGCGATGCTGGAGATCAACCCGCTGATCGTCATGGATGATGGTCACCTGCGTGTTCTTGACGCCAAAGTCAGCTTTGATGGCAACGCTCTATTCCGTCACCCGGACATTATGGAACTGCGCGACACGACTGAGGAAGACGAGAAAGAGATTGAGGCGTCCGAATGGGACCTCGCTTACATCGCCCTCGACGGCACGATTGGCTGCATGGTCAACGGCGCGGGCCTCGCTATGGCGACGATGGATATCATCAAGCTGTATGGTGAAGAGCCAGCCAATTTCTGTGACGTGGGTGGCGGCGCGAATGCTGAAAAAGTGGCGGCTGCGTTCAAAATCATCATGAAAGACCCGAACGTGAAGGGGATCCTAGTCAACATCTTTGGCGGGATCATGAAATGTGACGTCATCGCGGAAGGCGTCATTCAGGCGGCGAAAGAAACGTCTCTGGCTGTGCCACTGGTGGTGCGCCTTGAGGGAACAAATGTCGACAAGGGCAAGGACATCCTCGCCAATTCCGGCATGAACATCATCCCGGCAGACGACCTCGATGACGCCGCACAGAAAATCGTCGGCGCGGTTAAGGGGTAGGTTTGGCAGAGCAGCCATCACCGGATCTCTGGCAGCGTGTTATTGCAGCTGTGATCGCAGGTTTGGTCACAGCTGCTCTCATTGCGGCGTTTCTAATCTATCTGATAGGTTTTAAATTTGGCTTCGGGGTCATTTTGACGGCATTTGGCATTGGTGCCTTTCTTGCCATTATTCACGGCGTAAAATCTAAAAGTGTCTCCGTCGGCATGGGCGTCCTAGGTGCATTTCAACTCGTTGTTTATGGGTTTGGGGCTGCAGTCGCGGGTATGGCTGCCTTGATTGCGACCGCGCTTACCAGCTTTTCGATTTAACCAAGCGCACATATTGCGTGTTACACATAATCCGTGTAAGTAAGTTTTATGGGAACAAAGAACCTCACCCTCGCGATTGATGAAGACCTTTTGCAAAAAGCGCGGGTGCTGGCGGCTATAAAGCGTTCGAGCGTTAATGAGATGGTGCGTGACTATCTTGAACGCGTCGTTGCCGACGAACAGAGCCGCGATGAGGTTGCTGAAGCTCTAGTAAAATTAGCCAATACAAGCGAAGCGCGTATGGGTGACTGGCGGCCATCGCGCGCAGATACCTATTCAGGAGATCGACGTTTTGATCGCTAATGCAGATGTCTTTCTCGATACCAATATCATACTGTATGCCTCGAACGGTCGATTTGATGATCCCGAAAAGCATCAGACTGCCACGGGCTTGTTGACCGTACCGTTTGGAACGTCCGGGCAAGTGCTTGCTGAATTTTACACCAACGCTGTTCGCAAAGGCTCTGAACCGCTGTCTGTTGATCGCGCGAAGGAATGGATAGGTCTGCTCTCCCGTAAACCCTGCCAGCCAGTCGATGCCGATATCGTTCAAGGCGGTATTCAAAACTCAGAACGCTATGACATCTCGTATTGGGATGGCGCTATTATCGCGGCGGCCGAGCGTATGGGTGCGACAATTCTGTACACCGAAGACCTGAATCACGGACAGACTTATGGGTCTGTCAAAGCTATTAACCCATTCAAAGAACCAGTAGAGGCCTGAGGGGGCCAGACTTATGTCCATTCTCATCAATAAAGACACTAAGGTCATCGTTCAGGGCCTGACCGGGAAAACCGGATCCTTCCACACCAATCAGGCGCTCGAGTATTTCGGCACGCAAATGGTTGCGGGCACGCACCCGAAAAAAGCGGGCACGAACTGGACCGCTGACAATGGCAAAGAGCTGCCGATCTATGCAAGCGCGGCTGATGCGCGGAACGCGACGGGCGCGGATGCCAGTGTGATCTATGTTCCACCAGCCGGCGCGGCTGCTGCGATTGAAGAAGCGATCGACGCGGAAATTCCGCTGATCGTTTGTATTACAGAGGGCGTTCCAGTGCTGGATATGGTTCGCGTAAAGGCGAAGCTGGACAAGTCCAATTCCCGCCTGATCGGGCCGAACTGCCCGGGTTTGTTGACGCCTGAGCAATGTAAGATCGGCATTATGCCGGGCAAAATCTTCAAGAAAGGCTCTGTCGGTGTGGTTTCGCGTTCCGGTACGCTGACGTATGAAGCGGTCTATCAGACCTCTGTCGCGGGCCTTGGCCAGACCTCAGCTGTTGGGATTGGTGGTGACCCGGTTAAAGGCACGGAGTTTATCGACGTGTTGGAAATGTTCCTCGCTGACGATGAGACCGAGCAGATCATCATGATCGGTGAAATTGGCGGCTCTGCGGAAGAAGAAGCCGCGCAATTCCTGATGGATGAAGCCAAGAAGGGCCGCAAGAAGCCGATGGTTGGCTTTATCGCTGGTCGCACCGCGCCAAAAGGCCGGACAATGGGCCATGCCGGCGCGATTGTTTCTGGCGGACAAGGCGATGCGGAAAGTAAAATTGCAGCGATGGAAGAGGCCGGAATTAAAGTCTCACCAAGCCCTGCCCGTTTGGGCACGACTATGGTAGAGGTTTTGAAAGGTTGATCCTATCTTAGAATAGGGTGTTAAATACGCCCACAAAAAGATAGGGCGGTCAGACGAGGCCAGAAAGACCCCGCCGGACTGTCCACAGCGTTTAAGGACGGTAAGTCG